>NZ_JADCJY010000001.1:0-1200000 GCF_014982715.1 Gallalistipes aquisgranensis
TACGCACCCGTGCGCCGGTCGCCGGCAAGAGTAGCAAGCTACTCTATCCGCTGCCCCTCGACTTGCATGTGTTAGGCCTGCCGCTAGCGTTTATCCTGAGCCAGGATCAAACTCTCCATTGTAAAAATGTTTTGTTATAAATCTTGGCTTTATTTCAAAGGTATTGATTTTTGAAAATCTATATAAACTTTAGCTGCTCAAATACCTCAAAGAACCTATTTCGTTCGTTGTTCTTTTGCTGAACTCCTGTCTCTTATCGAAACGGGTTGCAAAGATAGTCACGTTTTTTGAATCTGCAAAACTTTTTCAAAAAAAACGAAAAAATATTTTTCAGAACTCGTTTGCTTTGCATTGTTTCCTTTGCGAAAGCGGGTGCAAATATAGAGACTTTTGTTTTAAACTTCCAAATATTCGGAGATCTTTTTTTGCGTTTTTTTGTACCTAATTTTGTATTAGGTTAAAAAACAGGTGTTTATTCGGACTGGGAAAATGTCTTTTTTTCGTTGCCTGGTGTGTCGGTTGGCGGAACATTCTTTCTGCATGGGGGAGTTTACTTGATGTCGACTTTTCGTTCCGGCGATCTTTTTCTTCAGCGGATGAAGGAAAAATGATGAATTAGCTTCTGGCCCTATCGGTTTTTTTAGGGGGAAGCACCCGGCTTTTTATCAGGAAACGGAAAGGAACTGTCTGTTTGTTCGGTTTTTTTCGACTGTTTTTTTGTGTGTTTTTCGGAAATGTTCCGGGCACGGGTTTCTTTTTTTATTACATTTGCTATACTGACTCTCTTTGAAAGTGAATAAATCTTCGACTTCTGATGAAAAAAGGATTCCTGTTGCTTATGTGCTGCTTTGTCTTCGGTCCCCTCGCGGCCGGAAATCATTCGAACCCGCTCGTGTTCGGCAATAACCGGATTACGTTGATCACCGACGGTCTGGTCCGGCTCGAATATGCCGTGGACGGTAAGTTTTTCGACGATCCCACGATGTTCGCCTACGACCGGAGCCATCTGCTGGATACGTTCAGCGTGGAGAAGCTGGACGGTAACCGTTACCGGATCGAAACGGGACGGATGACGATTACCTATACGGCCGACGGCTTCCCTTTCGGGGCGATGAATTTCCGGATAGAGTTCGACAACGGGGGAGAGAAGCCGTCCCGGTGGACGGTGCGCCAGTCCGCTTTCCCTTCGAAAAACAATCTGCGCGGGGCGATCGCCACGCTCGACAACATTGACGGCCGGACGGAACTGGACGAGGGATTGCTCTCCCGGGACGGTTATTATATGATCGACGATACCGGCAAGGAACGCCTGGTGGACGGTTGGATCGCGGAACCGAGCAAGGCACATGTGCAGGACTACTATGTTTTCATATACGGTACGGACTACCGTTCCGCCCTGCGTTCGCTGGGCGCGATCAGCGGCCGGGCGCCGATGAACCGGAAGTATATGCACGGGGCGTGGTACTGCCGGTTCTACAATTACAGTGCCGACGACTACCGCCGGATCGTCCGGGAATACCGAGAGCACGACTTTCCGCTCGATGTGCTGGTTTTCGACATGGACTGGCATACGATGGATGCCAAAGTCGGCAGCGGACACGGAGGACGTCTTTCGTGGACAGGATATACGTGGAACAGAAAGCAGTTTCCCGATCCGGCGGGATTGCTGGCAGAGTTCCGTAAGGAACATATTTATGTGCCGCTGAACGACCATCCGGCCGACGGTATCCGGCCCCACGAAGAGGGATACGACGGTTTCATGCGGGCCATGGGAGAGGACCCGGCCGAAGGCAGGAGTCTGCTGTTCGATGCCGGAGACCGGAAATACATGGAAAATTTCTTTCGGTACGCATTGGAACCCAACGAGAAAATCGGGGCGGCCTTCTGGTGGCTCGACTGGCAGCAGAACTATATTCAGCCGTGGGTGAGGGGCACCCGGATGCGCCATCTGCCTTGGCTCAATCACCTGTATTACCGTCATTCGCTGAAAGACGGGCTGCGCGGAGCCTTGTACAGCCGCTGGGGCGGTTGGGGCACTCAGCGGTATCCGATCCAGTTTTCGGGCGACACCTATGCCAGTTGGGAGATGATCGCTTTCCAGGTGGAGATGACCGCAACCAGCGGCAATGCCGGATGTTTTTTCTGGGCACACGACCTGGGTGGCCATTATAACGGGGACGATCCCGAAATGTATGCCCGCTGGACGCAGTTCGGGGCCGTGAGTTCTTCGCTGCGTGTACATTCCAGTTCTTCCGCTCCCGACCGTCGTCCGTGGAACGAGGTGTGGGGCAGGCAGGCGACCGAGTCGATGCGGCGGGCCTATCATTTCCGTTCCGAAATGATGCCCTATATATACAGCAGTCTCTGGCAGGTGCATCGGGAGATGGTGCCGTTGACCCGGGCGCTTTATATCGACTATCCCCGCGTGGAGGAGGCTTACCGCAATCCGCAGGAGTACCTGCTGGGCGATCTGGTGCTGACGGCGCCGATCGCCTCGCCCGGCAAGGGCCCCGACCGGGTGGCCGAACAGACGGTCTGGTTTCCCGTCGGGGACAGTTGGTACGATCTGTTTACCGGGCGGCGTTTCGAGGGAGGAACGAAACATACGGTGTCCGCTCCCCTGAACGAGTTTCCGGTGTATGTGAAAGGTGGCTATCCATTGCCCATGCAGCCCTATACACCCCGTATGGCGACGGCCCGGATCGACACGCTGATCGTGCGGTGCTATCCTGGCGGGCCCGGTGCGGACAACGGTTACGAACTGTACGAGGACGACGGACTCTCGCTCGACTACACGCGCGGCCGTTACGCCCTCACTCCGTTGCGGTACAGGCTTTCGGACGGAGGACTGACCGTTACTGTCGGGGCTGCCGAAGGCGAATACGAGGGACAGCCGGCCGAGCGCAGTTACCGGATCGAATTGCCGGGCCTTTCGTCCCGTGCCGTGGCCCGGATCGACGGCCGCCGGACGAAGATTTCGGTGAATGACAGGGGAATGCCCTGCATCGACGTTCCCCGGCGTTCGATCCGGAGACCGGTGGAGATCACTCTGACTGATCCTTATCAATAGCTTTATGATGTACGATAACGATACCGTGCGGCGGAGGGACCGCCTGTTGGGGGAGCCTGAAGCCCTCGCTTTGCTGCGGGAGGGAGAGTACGGAGTGCTTTCGATGGCCGCCGAGGGTGGTGGCGCTTACGGAATTCCGGTCAGTTATGTCTGGGACGGTGCCGTGGCTCTCTATTTTCACTGTGCACCGGAGGGGCGGAAGCTGAATTTGCTTGCTGCGGACGACCGGGCCTCTTTCTGTGTGGTGGGACGTACCCGGGTGATTCCGGACCAGTTTACGACAGCCTATGAGAGCATTGTCCTCGAAGGACGTGTCCGTATGAATCTTCCCGGGGAGGAGCGGTGGCGTGCACTGGAGTTGTTGTTGGAGAAGTATTCACCGGACGATCTGGCGACCGGAATGAAGTACGCCGAACGTTCCTTTCATCGGACGAATGTCCTGCGGTTCGACATCGGGCGGATGTCCGGTAAGCGGAAACGGGTCGGCTGATTCTTTCGCCGGTGGAACGGACCGTGCGGGCGTGTTCCGGGATGGTGCGAATGACAGGGAGGTATAGGCCGACAGCCTATACCTCCCTGTAGTGTGTTTGTCCGGAACCGCAGTACGGTCCCGTTCCGAACTCAGGCGATGTTTTTGGCGATGAAATCGCCCACTTCGGTCGTGGAGAAGGCTTTTTCGCCCTTTGCCGCGAGGTCTTCGGTCACGACGCCCGCTTCGATGGCGCGGTTCACGGCACTCCGGATGGCGGTACCTTCGGTCTTCAGTCCCACGTGTTCCAGCAGCATGGCGGCCGACAGGATCGTGGCCATCGGGTTGGCGATGTTCTTGCCGGCGGCCTGCGGATAGGAGCCGTGGATCGGCTCGAACAGGGCCACTTTCGATCCCACGCTGGCCGAGGGCAGCATGCCCAGCGAGCCGCTGATGACACTGGCTTCGTCGGTCAGGATGTCGCCGAAGAGGTTTTCCGTCACGATGACGTCGAAGTAGGTAGGGCGCTGGATGATCTGCATGGCCGCATTGTCCACGAACATGAATTCTAGTTCGACGTCCGGATACTGCGGTGCCATCTCCTTGGCGATCTGACGCCACAGGCGCGACGTGGCGATCACGTTGGCTTTGTCCACTACAGTCAGGTGTCTGCGCCGTCCCTGTGCCAGCCTGAAGGCCAGATGCAGGATGCGTTCCACCTCTGCACGCGTGTAGACACAAGTGTCGTAGGCTGTGTTTCCATCCTCGCTGCGTCCCTGCGGACGGCCGAAGTACATGCCTCCCGTCAGTTCGCGCACGCAGAGGAAATCGGCACCCTTCACGATCTCCGTCTTGAGCGGCGAGCGGTGGGCCAGCGAGTCGAATACCGCCAGCGGACGCAGATTGGCGTAAAGTCCCAGCGATTTGCGCATCCGGAGCAGTCCCTGTTCGGGGCGTACTTTCGCCGCCGGGTTGTTGTCGTACTTGGGGTCGCCGATGGCACCGAAGAGCACGGCGTCCGCCGCCTCGCATACTTCGTGCGTCTCGGCGGGGTAGGGATCGCCTGTGACGTCGATGGCACAGGCGCCTACCAGCGCCTTTTCATAGGTGAACGTATGACCGTATTGGGCGGCTACGGCGTCGAGCGCCTTCACCGCTTCGCCCACGATCTCGGGGCCGATGCCGTCTCCCGGCAGAAGCGCGATTTTCAGATTCATATCTCTCTGTTCCGTTTGGTTTGTCGATGGAATGTCATGCCGTTGCCCGGTTTTCGATCCTGTTGAGCATTTTCAGGGTCGCCTTGATGGCTGCTTCGGTCTGGTCGGCATCCAGCCCGCGGGTTTTGAAGGTTTCGCCGCGATACTCCCAGGTGATGATCGTCTGTACGAAAGCGTCTGTCCGTCCGCCGGGCGGGATGCTCACCGAATAGTTTTTCAGCATCGGGAAATCGCGTTTGAGCGTCGTTTTGTAAATCTTGCGGAGCGCCTTCACGAAGGCGTCGTATTGTCCGTCGCCCACCGAAGTCTCCTCGTACTCCTGGTCGTTGATCCGTATCTTGAGCGTGGCCACCGGTTTCAGGCCGTGGGCCAGCGACAGCCGGTAGTTCAGGATCGTCACCTTGTTTTCGTGCAGCTCCTGCTTGAGCACGTCCGCGATGATGTAGGGCAGGTCCTCCGGGGTGACCATCTCTTTTTTATCGCCCAATTCGATGATCCGTTCGGTCACCTTGCGCATCGACTGTTCGTCCAGTTCGATGCCGAGCGCCTCCAGGTTCTTGCGGATATTGGCCTTCCCCGAAGTCTTGCCCAGCGCGTATTCGCGTACGCGGCCGAACCTTTCGGGCAGCAGGTCGTTGAAATAGAGGTTGTTCTTGTTGTCTCCGTCGGCATGGATGCCCGCGCACTGGGTGAAAACGTTCTCGCCCACCACCGGTTTGTTGGCCGGGATGTGGATGCCCGTGTAGGTCTCCACCATGCGGCTCAGGTGGTTGATCTCCTGTTCGACCACCGTGGTGCGCTCTCCGCACTGGTCGTGCAGGACGGCCACGACGCTCGACAGCGGGGCGTTTCCCGCCCGTTCGCCCAGGCCGTTCACCGTGGTGTGGATGCCCCGGATACCCGCCCTTACGGCCGCGGCCGCATTCGCCACGGCCAGGTCGTAGTCGTTGTGGGGATGGAAGTCGAAATGTAGCTCCGGATACCGCTCCGTCATCCGGCGGCAGCACTGTTCCGTGTTGTAGGGATTGAGGATACCCAGCGTGTCAGGCAGCATGAACCGCTTCACAGGTTCATCCTTCAGTCCGTCGAGCATCGCGGTCACATAGTCCGGCGAATGGAGCATGCCGTTCGACCAGTCTTCGAGGTAGATGTTGACGGCAATCCCCGCTTTGGCCGCCCGGGCGATCGACCGTCTGATGTCGGCCAGATGCTCTTCGGGCGTCTTTCCCAACTGCCCCGTGCAGTGTTTGAGCGACCCTTTGCACAGCAGGTTCATCACCCGGCAACCCGCCTCGGAGAGCCAGCGGATCGATACTCCGTCGTCCACGAATCCCAGCACTTCGATCTGGTCGAGACGCCCCCGCTGGGCGGCCCATTCGGTAATGAGCCGTACGGCGGCGAACTCTCCTTCCGACACCCGGGCCGATGCCACCTCGATCCGGTTCACGCATACCCCTTCCAGCAGCAGCCGGGCGATACCGAGCTTTTCCCGGGCCGAAAGCGATACACCCGAGGTCTGTTCCCCGTCGCGCAGGGTGGTATCCATGATCTCGATCATCGGCGGTCAGGCTTGGCGGCGCTGTTCGAAAGCCTCTATTTCGGGGCGGATGCTCCGCAGGTAATCCACGTCGTCGTATCCGTTGAGCAGGCACTCTTTTTTATAGGCGTCGATCTCGAACCGGGTGCTTTCGCCCGAAGGGAGCGTGAAGGTCTGGCTCTCCAGATCGACCGTGAACCGTGCTTTCGGATCGGTCTCGATGGCGGCGAATACCTTTTGCAGGAACTCCTCGCTTACCTGGACGAGCAGCAGACCGTTGTTGAGCGCGTTGTTGCGGAAGATGTCGGCGAAGAAGCTCGACACCACCACGCGGAAACCGTAGTCGAAAATGGCCCAGGCGGCGTGTTCGCGCGAGGAACCGCAGCCGAAGTTCTTCGCCCCGACCAGTATTTCGCCCGAGTATTTCGGGTCGTTCAGCGGAAACGAACCGATCTTCCGGTCGCTCTTGTCATAGCGCCAGTCGCGGAACAGGTTGTCTCCGAATCCCTTGCGCTCCACGGCTTTCAGAAAGCGGGCCGGAATGATCTGGTCGGTGTCGATATTTTCGATGTTGACGGGAACGGCTCCCGTAACCAGTTTTTTGAATTTGGGAATGGACATGGTCTCTTCGTTTTACAGGTTGAACAATTCGCGGGGATCGGCGATCACGCCGCTTACGGCTGCCGCTGCGGCCACCAGCGGTCCGGCCAGCAGGGTGCGCGCTCCGGGGCCCTGGCGGCCTTCGAAGTTGCGGTTGGAGGTCGATACGCTGTACATGCCGGCCGGAATCTTGTCGGCGTTCATGGCCAGACAGGCCGAACAGCCCGGTTCCCTCAGCTCGAAGCCCGCCTCTTTCAGCACCTTGTCCAGTCCTTCCGCCTTGCACTGGGCCTCCACGGCCCGCGATCCCGGCACGAT
The DNA here is from genome assembly GCF_014982715.1 of Gallalistipes aquisgranensis. Lineage (NCBI taxonomy): Bacteria > Pseudomonadati > Bacteroidota > Bacteroidia > Bacteroidales > Rikenellaceae > Gallalistipes > Gallalistipes aquisgranensis. Next base: position 7,212 of record NZ_JADCJY010000001.1, read on the forward strand.
CCATGCCGTCACGTTGTCGGCCTTCCTGCGGCCCTTGACCGCCTCGGCGAACAGGCGGAAATCCTCGATCCGCCCGTTGGTGCAGCTTCCCACGAAGACGTAGTCTACCCGTTTGCCCAGCATGGCGTCGCCCGGTTTGAAGTCCATGTATTCCAGCGCCTTGTCGAACGACACCCGGTCGCTGCCCGAAAGCCCTTCGGCCGTGGGGATGCGTCCCGTGATTCCCACGCCCATGCCAGGATTGGTGCCGTAGGTGATCATCGGTTCGATGTCGGCGGCGTCGAACGTGTATTCGGTATCGAACCGCGCGTCCGGATCGGAGTAGAGTTCCTTCCATCGCTCCACGGCCCGGTCGAAATCGGCCCCTTTGGGTGCATTCTCCCGTCCGCGCACGTAGTCGAACGTGGTCTGGTCGGGGGCGATCATGCCGCCCCGGGCCCCGCATTCGATGCTCATGTTGCAGACCGTCATGCGGGCTTCCATGCTCATCGAGCGGATTGCCTCGCCGGCGAATTCGATGAAGTGGCCCGTGCCGCCCGAGGCCGATATTTTCGAAATGATATAAAGGATCACGTCTTTCGAAGTGACGCCCCTGCCCAATTGGCCGTTCACCGTGATGCGCATGGTCTTGGGTTTGGGCTGCAGGATACACTGTGAGGCGAAGACCATCTCCACCTCCGAGGTGCCGATGCCGAACGCCACGGCTCCGAACGCTCCGTGGGTCGAGGTGTGGCTGTCGCCGCAGACGATGGTCATGCCCGGCTGGGTGAAACCCAGTTCCGGTCCCACGATGTGCACGACGCCCTGCTTGGGATGGTGCAGCCCGAAGTGTTCGATGCCGTTCTCTGCGCAGTTCTTTTCGAACGCTTCCAGCTGGCCGCGCGAAAGCGGGTCCTCGATCGGCAGGTGGCGGTTGACGGTGGGCACGTTGTGGTCGGCCGTGGCCGTGGTCTGTGCCGGACGGGCCACCTTGATGCCCCGGTTGCGCAGGCCGAGGAAGGCGACGGGCGAGGTGACCTCGTGGATATAGTGGCGGTCGATATAGAGTACGCTGCGGCCGCCGTCCAACTGGCGGACGACGTGTGCGTCCCAGACTTTGTCGAAAAGTGTCTTTCCCATCTTGTTCGTGTTAGTGTGTCGTTATTCTTTTTTGTCCGTTACGTTCAGTTTGCGCAGTCCGTCGATGAAGGCTTCCACGGCGGCCCGCACGATATCGGTGTGGGCCGCGAAGCCGTGTACCATGTGTTCGCCCCGGCGGATCTGGAGATGCACGCGGCCCACGTCGTTGCAGCCCCGGGTCATCGCCTGCAGGAGGAATTCGGAGATGAAAACCTCCTCGTTTATCATGCTTTTGACGGCGGTGACGGCCGCATCCACCGGACCGTTGCCCGTGCTGGTGGCCATGATCTCCCGCTCGCCGAACTTCACCACGACCGTGGCGGTCGGAACGAGCGTGCCGGTGATGACCTGGAGGTATTTCAGTTTGATGTGGTTCTCCTTGACGGCTGCGATGTCGCCTACGAGATAGAGCAGGTCGTCGTCGCGGATATCCTTCTTCGTGTCGGCCAGTTTGAGGAATTTCTCGTACACGCTGTCCAGCTCGGCCTGTTCCAGCCGGTATCCGAGCAGTTCGAGCCGGTGGTTCAGCGCCGCCCGGCCGCTGCGGGCCGTGAGGGCGATCACCGATTCGTCTACCCCCACCTCTTTCGGGTCGATGATTTCGTAATTCTCCCGGTTCTTGAGCACTCCGTCCTGGTGGATGCCCGACGAGTGGGCGAATGCGTTGCGCCCCACGATCGCCTTGTTGGGCTGGACGGGCATGTTCATCAGGCTCGACACCAGGTGGCTGGCTTTGGTGATGAGCTTCGAATTGATCCCTGTGTCGACGTCGATGTCCTTGTGGCAGCGCAGGGTCATCACCACCTCTTCGAGCGAGGTGTTGCCGGCCCGCTCGCCGATGCCGTTCAGCGTCACCTCGGCCTGACGGGCCCCGTTCAGGATGCCGGCGAGGGTGTTGGCCGTGGCCATGCCCAGGTCGTTGTGGCAGTGGGTGGAGATGATCGCCTTCTCGATACCCGCCACATGGTCCACCAGATATTTGATTTTCTCGCCGTAGAACTGCGGAAGGCAGTAGCCCGTCGTGTCGGGAATGTTCACCACCGTCGCCCCGGCCTTGATGACCGCTTCGATCACGCGGGCCAGGTACTCGTTGTCGGCCCGTCCGGCGTCTTCGGCGTAGAACTCCACGTCCTCCACATATTTTTTCGCGTATTTCACGGCTTCGACCGCCCGCCGGAGAATCTCTTCCGGGTTCGATTTCAGTTTGTCGTAGATGTGGAAATGCGACACGCCGATTCCCGTGTGAATCCGTTTGTGCCTGGCATAGGAGAGGGCGTCGGCCGCCACGTCGATGTCCTTTTTGACGGCACGGGTCAGAGCGCAAATCGTAGGTAGGGAAACGGCCTTCGATATTTCCTGTACGGAATGGAAATCGCCGGGGCTGGAGATCGGGAATCCCGCCTCGATGATGTCCACCCCCAGGTTTTCCAACATACGGGCCACTTCGATCTTTTCGACCGTGTTCAACTGACAGCCCGGAACCTGTTCGCCGTCGCGAAGGGTGGTGTCGAATACATACAATTTCTCGCTCATAGTCTTATCGTTTGGTCATATTGTGTCGATGTGCGAATTTATATCTTTTGTTAAAAAAGGCGCATAAATGCAAAAATATAAATTACGACCGCAAAAACAAAATTTTTTAAAATATCTCTTCACGCAGGGGTACGGGGCCCCGTTTTGCCGCCGTAAGGCTACGACGACAAAATAGGATAAATAACGTCATCGAAGCCGGAATTATACTTTTAGCAATAGTCGGGCCTGTGCCAGGGCTGCATCCGTCACGGTGCTTCCGCTCAGCATCTTGGCGATTTCGGTAATTCGTTCGTCGGCCCCCAGGCGCCGGATGCGGGTGCGGATACCTCCTGCGAACTCCTCCTTGTAGACGAAGAAGTGGGCCTCGCCTTTGGAGGCCACCTGCGGCAGGTGGGTGATGTTGACCACCTGCATGTGTTCGCCCAAAGCGGCGATGATGCGGCCCATCGCGTCGGCGATACGGCCCGACACGCCGGTGTCGATCTCGTCGAAAATGATGGTGGGCAACTTGGACCGGCTGGCTACGAACGATTTGATCCCCAGCATGACCCGTGAAATTTCGCCTCCCGAAGCCACCTTCTCGACGGGTTGCGGGGCCATGTTCCGGTTGGCCGAAAAGAGGAACCGTATCGTATCGGTGCCCGACGGGGTGAGTTCTCCGTCAGGGGTGATCTCCACAGTGAAGGAGACGGAGGGCATTCCCAGTTCGGAGAGCGTTTTCCGCAGGTGCTCCTCGATGGCGGCCCCCGCTTTCCGGCGTCCCGCGCTGATCTGTCCGGCGGTTTTGCGGGCGTTTTCCCGGAGGGCGGCGATGCGGCGTTCCGTACCGGCGATCTCCTCGTCGCTTCCGGTGATCTTCGCCAGCCGGGCGGCGTATTCGTTGTACAGTCCGATCAGTTCCTCGACGCTGTTCACTCGGTGTTTCTGTTGCAGGTCGTAGATCAGGTTCAGGCGGCTTTCGACTCGGGCCAGACGCTCCGGATCGGCTTCGATCCGGTCCGCTTCACTGCTCAGCTCGCTCTCCAGGTCGCGCAGTTCCAACAGTGACGAGTGGATGCGTTCCCCGATCCGGGGAGCGGGCGCGTAGACCTGCGCGATGCGCCGGAACTCCTGCTCGATCGCCTTGAGGCGGGACAGGACACCGGTCTCTTCCTCGCCGAGCGTCTCGGCCGAGCGGACCAGCGCTTCCTGTATCTGTCCCGCATGGGAGAGTTCGGCCAACTGCGCTTCCAGTTCGGCCTGTTCACCCTCCCGGAGAGCGGCGGCGGCGAGCTGTTCCGTCTGGAACCGGAGATACTCCTCGTCCCGGCGGCTTCCTGCGGCCTCCTCCTGCAGACGGGCCAACTCCTTCTCTGCGTCCTTCAGTGCTCCATATTCTTTTTTGTATCGTTCCGTCAGGTTTTCATGGCCTGCCACTCCGTCTACGATCCGGGTGCGGAAATCGTCGCTGCCCAGCATCAGACTCTGGTGCTGGGAGTGTATGTCGATCAGGCGTCCGCCCAATTCCCGGAGCATGGCGAGCTGTACGGGCAGGTCGTTCACGTAGGCCCGGCTCTTGCCTGCCGGGGTGACGATCCTCCGAATCACGGTCTGCGGATCGTATTCGAGGTCGTTCTCCCCGAAAAACTCTTCCAGTCCGTATCCTTCGATTTCGAAAACTCCTTCCACTACGCAATTACGGTCTCCTTCGCCGAGTATACTCCCTTCTCCCCGGCTGCCCAGCAGCAGGGAAAGGGCCCCCAACAGGATCGACTTTCCGGCTCCGGTCTCTCCCGTGACGATGTTCAGCCCTTCGGTGAGTTCCAGGTCCAGTTTGTCGATCAGTGCGTAATTTTCAACCGATAACCTTCGTAACATGGCGTCGTTTTCTCTCTCTCGTTCCCTTACGGCCTTCCGGTCGGGACGGCCGCATGTTATATTATTTAAGGTATGCCGTTACTTCGTGCCTCCTTATTTCCGCCTTGCGGGCGGGGCCGGATTTACGACAGATACTTTTCGATCTTGTCCGCGATGTCTCCGGCCGCTTCGCGCTTGCTTTTCAGCGGATAATCGGTGCAGGAGCCGTCCCGTTCCAGAATCGTGATTTTATTGGTATCTACGCCGAAACCCGCTCCGGCGTCCCGGAGCGAATTCAATACGATGAAGTCGAACCGTTTGCGTTCGAGTTTCGACCGTGCGTTCAGCCGTTCGTGATCGGTCTCCAGAGCGAAGCCGACCAACAGCCGGTTCTCCTTGATCCGGCCCAGCTCGGCCGCAATATCGTGGGTGGGGCGGAGTTCCAGCGACCAGCTTCCGTCCTCTTTCTTGATTTTCCGGTCGCTCACTTCGGCGGGGGTATAGTCGGCTACCGCTGCACACATGACCGCACCGTCCGTCTGCGGGAAAATCTCGCACGCTTTTTCATACATTTCCTGCGCCGATACCGTGTCGATGCGGTGAATGCCCTTTCCGACCGGAAGGTTCGTCGGTCCCGTCACGAGGTACACTTCGGCTCCGCGTGCGGCCAGTTCTTCGGCCAGCGCATATCCCATTTTCCCGGAAGAGTGGTTCGAGATGTAGCGTACCGGGTCGATCGCCTCCCTCGTGGGACCGGCGGTGACCATCAGCCGCCTACCGTGCAGGTTCTTTTTTTTTTGATTCCGGAACCAGGTGCCGACCGCCTCTGCGATCTCTTCCGGTTCGGCCATACGACCCTTTCCGACCAGTCCGCTGGCCAGTTCGCCTTCGCCCGGCTCGATGACCGTGACCTTCATGCCGCGCAGTTTGTCCAGATTCGCCCGGGTCGCGGGATGGGCATACATGTCCAGATCCATCGCGGGGGAGACGAACACCGGACACCGGGCCGACAGATAGGTGGTCAGCAGCAGGTTGTCGGCGATCCCGCAGGCCATTTTGGCCAGCGTGTTGGCTGTGGCGGGAGCGATGACGTAGGCATCCGCCCACTCGCCCAGCGAAACATGGCTGTTCCAGCGACCGTCCTCCGGATCGAAGAAATCGACCAGGATCGGATGGCGCGAAAGGGTGGCCAGCGTCAGGGGCGTGATGAACTCCTTGGCCAGCGGGGTCATCACCACGCGGACCTCGGCGCCTTCCCGTACCAGCGTCCGGATCAGTATGGCGGCTTTATAGGCCGCTATGCTGCCGGTCACTCCCAGCAGTATGTGTTTCCCGCGGAGCATTTCCCTATGGCGTTACTCCTGGGCGGGCTGTTCTTCGGGTTTGTTTTCGCGGAAATAGACCTTCCCCTCCAGAAACTCCTCCGTTGCGATGATGGCCGGCTTGGGCATCCGCTCGTAGTAACGCGAAATCTCGATCTGCTCGCGGTTTTCGAAAGTCTCCTCCAGCGAATCGTTGGTGCTCGAAAAATCGGCCAGTTTGCGCGTGAGCTCCTGTTTCAGGTCGGAGGCGATCTGGTTGGCCCGGCGGGCGATGATCACGACCGACTCGTATATGTTGCCCGTGGGGGCATCCAGATCGGTCAGCTTGCGGGTGACGGTGTTGTTGGGAATGTTACTCTTTTTTGTCTCCATTATCCTGTGTGTTGTCTTTATTGTTCTTTGTGTTCGGATCGGCCGCCTCCGGGTCGTGCCGGGCCAGATAGTCTTTCGCCTCGGCCTGCATCCGGTCCAGTTCCTTTTTGTACCGGCTGTCGGGAAATTCCGATGCGAAGTTGTAGTAGGCGTCCATCATGTCGAGGTACCGGTCGCGCTGGAGATGCGGCAGGGAGTTCTTCGCCAGCAGGTAGCTCGACTTGGCGGTCAGGTAGAGCAACTCCTCGCGGTGGGGTGTTTCGGGATACCGGTTCAGCGCGTTCTTGAGGGCCACGACGGCGGATTTATAGCGGCCTATCGTGTAGTAGGAACGGGCGTTGATGAACGATTTGTCGTACAGTTTGAGTTTCAGCTCCTCGATGTTTTTGAGCAGGGTCTCCTTCTTCACGCTGTTGGGATAGCGGTCGAGGTATTCGTTGATGGCGATCAGCGCCTGCTGGGTGGTCGTCTGGTCCCGTTCGGGCGAGGGGGAGGAGAAGTAGAACCCTTTGGCATACATATACTCCACGTCCTCGATGAACGGGCTGCGGCCGAAACGGCGGCGGAAATCGTCGAAGATCGCCCCGCTCGATTCGAAGTCCCCCATCTTGTAATGTGCGGCGCCCGTGTAGTAAAGAACGGTGTCCTCGCGTGTGGTGCTGCTGTAAAACGGCGAAACCTCTTCCAGCAACTGCAGGGTGCGCTGGTATTTCTGGGCGTCGTAATACTCCAGCGCCTTTTTGTACATCAGCTCGTGGTCGCCGCTCTTGATCAGTTTGTTGTACCCGCTGCAACCCAACAGTACCGCTGCCGATGCGGATACCAGGAGCGTCTTCAAGAATTTTCCGTTTGTCATTTCACTGCGTTTGCTTGCACACGTAAGGGGATAATCCGTGCAAAGTTATGTATTTTTAACGTATAGAAAAAAATATTATTGCTTTTTTTATCTCCGGGTCCGGGCCCGTCCGCCGCTGTGTGAAGGGCGGTGGCGCCGAATCGGGCGGGGCCCGCGGCCGCAAAGCCGCGTGCGTTCCCTCTCCCTGTCGTTCCGGGCGTAGGTATTAATACTTATTTGCGTGGCCCAGAGCCTCTTTCCGGTAAGAAATAGTCCGAATTATTTAGACGGGAAGAAAAATGTTCGTAGATTTGTGTGGCTTTTTCCCGCAGGGAATATCGAAAGAACTAATCATACATAAAAACTTACTGTTGTGGATATTTTTGAAAGAATAGAGAAGAATGCCGGCGGCCCGATTGGTATGTATCAGAAGAAGAGCCACGGGTATTTTTCGTTCCCCAAGCTGGAGGGCGAGATCGGCCCCCGCATGATGTTCCGCGGACGCGAGGTGCTCAACTGGAGTCTGAACAACTACCTCGGTCTGGCCAACCATCCCGAGGTGCGCAAGGCGGACGCCGAGGGTGCCGCGAAGTTCGGCATGGCTGCTCCGATGGGGGCCCGCATGATGAGCGGGCAGACCAAGTATCACGAGGAACTGGAGCGCCAGCTGGCCGAGTTCGTGGGCAAGGAGGATGCCTTCCTGCTCAATTACGGTTATCAGGGCATGATCTCGATCATCGACTGCCTGCTCACGCCGGCCGATGTGGTCGTGTACGATGCGGAGGCGCACGCCTGCATCATCGACGGGCTTCGCCTGCACCGGGGAAAACGGTTCGTCTTCGCCCACAACGACATGGAGAGCCTGCGCAAGCAGCTGGGCCATGCGGTCAAGGTGGCTGCCGAGACCAAAGGGGGTATTCTGGTGATTACCGAGGGCGTTTTCGGCATGAAGGGCGACCTGGGCAAGCTGGACGAAATCGTGGCGTTGAAGAAGGAGTTCGATTTCCGTCTGCTGGTGGACGATGCCCACGGCTTCGGTACGATGGGCGAGGGCGGACGCGGTACGGCTTCGCACTTCGGCGTGACGGACGGCGTGGACGTGCTCTTCAATACGTTCGCCAAATCGATGGCCGGTATCGGTGCATTCGTCTCTTCGCATAAGTATATCATCGACTATCTGCGCTACAACATGCGTTCGCAGACCTATGCCAAGTCGCTTCCGATGCCGATGGTGATGGGTGCTTTCAAGCGGCTGGAGCTGATAAAGAAGCATCCCGAGTATCAGGAGAAGCTGTGGGAGATCACCCGTGCGTTGCAGAAGGGATTCCGTGACCGGGGATTCGACATCGGCGGCACGCTCTCTCCCGTTACGCCGGTCTACCTGAAGGGCGATATTCCGGAGGCTACGAACCTCGTGGTCGATCTGCGCGAGAACCATAACCTGTTCTGTTCGATCGTGGTCTATCCCGTGATTCCGAAAGGAGAGATGATCCTGCGTATCATCCCTACGGCGGCCCATACGCTCGAGGACGTGGAGTACACGCTCGACTGTTTCAGCGCCATCCGTTCGAAGCTGGAGGCAGGCGAATACCGCAAGCCGATGCCCGATATGGCAGACAAATAGAGATACGGAAGCGTTCCACCCGACGGGGGTGTCCGGAATGCGGATACCCCCGTTTTGTTTCTCCGGCCGGCCGGATACGGGGGACTTTGCGGGTTTCGGAAAACTGCCTTTCATCAGGGTTGTATCGGCGCGGACGAAAGAGTGGCAGGTGTCGGTTCGGATTATGGCTTGCCGGTATTGGTTTTTCGTGCCGGAATCCGTATATTTGTATGATAAATGTGATTATTAATGCTACCGTGCGGGATGGCCCGTGCGGTATGAAAATGAAACAGAGATGAGACGGACGATCGCACTTTTCTTATTGACCTGCCTGTGTGCGGCAGGGGTGGCACAGAGGCAGCCGGAGGGGACTTTTCGGGTGCAGTCGCTTTTCGCGGCGGGACAGGTGGGGTATTTCAACTTCCGGATTCCTTCGCTCGTGACCTCCCCGGACGGCGTATTGCTCGCGTTCTGTTCGGCGCGCAAAGGGAAGGGGTTCGACCACGATCCGATCGACATCGCCCTGCGTCGCAGTACCGATGCGGGACGTACCTGGGATTCGATGCGGGTGATCGTCCACCGGCCCGACGGAGCGTCGTGCGACAATGCCACGCCCATCGCCGACTACCGTACCGGGCAGGTGCATTTGGTTTATCAGATCGACTACGAGCGGATTTACTGCACGAGCACGTCGGACAACGGACTGACGTGGTCCGCTCCCGTGGATATTACGGCGACGCTGGAGGGGTTCCGCAGCGCCTACGACTGGCTCGTGGCGGCGCCCGGTCCGGGGCACGGCATACAATTGCGCAGCGGCCGTCTGGTGGTGCCGTGCTGGTTGTCTACGGGCGGACGGAAAGAGTTCGGGCGCTCGAAGATCGGGCATCGGCCCTCGATCGTCGTGTCGATATACAGCGACGATCACGGTCGGACCTGGCTGCCGGGCGAGGTGGCCGTACCGGACAACGATACGATCGTGATTCCGAACGAAACCTCCTGCCTGGAGCTGGCCGACGGCCGGGTGATGTTCAATTCGCGCAACGAGTCGGTCAATTACCGCCGGGTGGTGACCTGCAGTCCGGACGGGGCATCCCGGTGGGAAAGGCCGCGTTTCGAGGACGCTTTTTTCGAACCGATCTGTTACGGCAGCATGTGCCGTTATACGATGCGGCCTTTCCAGTCCCGCAACCGGATTCTGTTCTGCAATCCGGACAGCCGTTATGATCCGTGGGTGGCTCCGCGCCGCATTACGCCCCGTTCGGCTCCGGGACGTCGCCGGGCCAATCTGACCGTGCGGATGAGTTACGACGAAGGGGTGACCTGGCCCGTCTCGAAGGTGATCGATCCCGGTATCGCGGGGTATTCCGATCTGGCCGTCACGCCTGACGGGATGATCCACTGTCTGTACGAAGGAGGAGCGTTGGAAGGGGACGACAAGCGCAACCGGCAGATGAATTTCGTTACGTTCGATCTCCGATGGCTGACCGGCGGACAGGATGCCCTCAAACGCAGGGAAATTCCCTTGAAACCTTCCGTGAAATAGGGCGGATTCCCCTTCTTCACGGCGAGGCGATCTCTCCGACAAATGGGCGGCCGTCCAGCAATGTCCGGCTGTCCGACACGAATTTACGGTAGGCGGTTTCGGCAGCCGGATCGTGGCGGAGCAGGGTGTCGGCCACGTAGGAGGGGAGGATGCGGTATCTTCTCCGGCCCGCTTCCCACGGGGTATGTACCCAGGTGAGCAGGTAGTCCGTGCGGTAGGCGGGCGGCAGTGAGTCCCGGTGTGTGATTTCGATCCGCAGGACGATGCCTCCGTCGGTGTACCGTTTCCGCTGGTTGGAGACGAAATTGCCCAGCGAATAGGCCGTCACCCCGCCGGGCGTGCTGTCCGCCCGCAGCAGTGTCTCGATCGGCTGCAAGACATGCGGATGGCTCCCGATCACCAGGTCGGCACCCCGGGCATGGCACCATACGGCCAGTTCCCTCTGCTGCCGGTTCGGCCGGCGGGAGTACTCCTCCCCCCAGTGGAAGAAAGCGACGACGTGGTCGGCTTTCGTGCGGTCGATACGGCGCAGGTCTTCGGCGATACGTGTCGTGTCGATGCCGTTGAGGATGATGCCGTGCGGTACGGGAAGTCCGTTGGTGCCGTAAGTGTAGTTGAGCAGGGCGATCCCGATGCCGTTCGCCGAGACGTACAGGGGGTGGCGTCTGCGGAAGTCCGTGCTGTCGGCGAAGACGCCTGTGTAAAGCAAGCCCGCTTCGTCGAGTGTTTCGAGGGTGGAACGGATGCCTTTTCCGCCCCGGTCGCAGATGTGGTTGTTGGCTGTGGTCACGATGTCTGCTCCGGCCCTGCGGATCGCGTGGGCCAGCGACGGAGGGGAGGCGAAACGGGGATAGCCGCTGTAATCGGAGTGGGGCGTGAGCGTGGTTTCCAGATTGAGCACCACCAGGTCGGCCTGCCGGAAGAAAGGTGCGATGTGGCGGAAACAGTCGGTGTAGTCGAACGTGCTGTCCTGCCGGGCAGCCGTCACCTGTGGCATGTGCTGCATCAGGTCTCCGGCGAAGAGAAGCGTGATCTTTTTCTCCGGTTCGCCGGGAGACACACCGCTCGCCGTCTCTTCCGGTTCGGACGTCCTTCCCCCGCATCCGGCCAGCGAGGCGGAGAGGAGAAGGCAGCAAAGGGGACGCAGGATCGCAGGCGGCGTTTTCATCGGCGGGCGGGTTCTCGCCGTTAAAGATAGCGAAATATTTCTTTCCGCAGGTTATTTCCGGTTGCGCAGAAATGTTTTGTAGACCATGAAGTGCTGTTCGATCGCCTGTTTGTAACCCTGTTCGTCGCCTGCCTTGATGAGCTCCAGCAGGTCGGAATGGCTGACCAGCTTGCCTTGCCGCTCCAGTTCGATGTTGATCGGCTCGAAAGCCACCTTGAATTTGTCCTTGATGAAGGTCAGCACGGGATGGATGATCTCCTGGAATTCGGCGATGGTCCTGTTGCGGGTGATCTCGTAGAGTTTCGAGTGGAACATGTATTCGCTGATGAGCGGATATTCATTGTTGCTGAACACCTCCCCCATCCGTACGATCTTGTCCAGTTCGTCGATCTCCTCGGAGGTGATGTAATAGAAGATGTCGCTGCTGATCCCTACCTCCAGGGCCACCCGGAAATCGAGCAGGTCGAACAGTGTGTTTTCGCTCAGGATGCGTGGGTCGATCACCCGTTTCATGGCGCCCAGCAGGGTGGGTTCCTTGAGAATCATGCCCCGCCGCGTACGCGTTTCGATCAGTCCCATCATCTTCAGACGGCTCAGCGCTTCCCGCAGGGCGCTGCGGCCCACGCCCAGCGCTCCAGCGAGTTCGATTTCGTTGGGAATGACGCTGCCGACCCCCAGGTCGTTCGCCTTGAAGTAGTTGAGTAATTTGTCTTCGATCTGGTCGACCAGTGTGACCGGTTTGCTGTCGAGTTCCAAACGATACATATCGGTATGCGTTAAACGGGTTGATTTGTCTGACAAAATTAGTGTTAATTTGTCGTTTTGCAATTTTTTCAGTGGAAATACATACATTTTCAGCGAATTTTCAACCAGATAAATAAAGAGAGAGAATTCCGCATGATACGGAACTCTCTCTTTTGATTTGCCGACGATCCGGAATTTGCCAGACTGGAAATTCCCTTTCCGTCGTTCTGTTTTAGTACCCGGGATTCTGTTTGATGGAACCGTTGCGCAGGATTTCGTCGTTGGGAATCGGCAGCAACAGTCGCCATGCATCGATTTTATCTCCGTAAATCACCTGGGAGAGCATGGTGTATACATTGGGGTATATCAACGGGTCGTAAGCGGGTTCCGTTTTGTAGAACTCCAGAAGAATATCCGTGGCGTATTGGTCTCCCTGGCGTATCATGTCGAATAGCCGTTCGTTTTCAAATGCCAGTTCCAGCCGGCGTTCGTTCAGCACGGCTTCCTTCATGTCGCCTCCGAACATGGCGGTTATATCGTCGGTGTCCAGTTCCGGAGCCCCGGCCCGCCTGCGTACGTCGTTGATCAGGCCCAGAGCTTCGCCTTCGTTATAATAGAGGCTGTTGGGATCGGCTTTGATTTCGGCTAACAGCAGGACGACATCAGCAAAGCGCAGTTCGGGCCAGTCCAGATAGCCGTCGTTCTCCTTGTCCAACTGGTCGGTTTCGTATTTGCCGCTGCCGTCTGCTTTCAGTCTCAGTCCGACCATTTTGGGAGGATAGCGTTTGGGATAGTCCTGTCCTACGGTGGTCGATGACGAAATCTCTCCGCAGGTGACCGGATAACGGCGGTCGAGCGTCACGTCGCTCGTTTCGGTGAAGGCGTCGCGCAGGCTGTTGGACCAGAAAACCAGATTGCTCCCTTTCGTACCGCTGACCTCCTCGTGACCGCACAATGTGGAGAAGTTGTTTCCGATCCCCAGACCTCCACCCGTAAAGCGGATCGGGAAGAGAATCTCCTCCTTGCCCTTAGTCGTTTCGAGGGTGGCGACGAAGACGTCTTCGTAATTGCCGGTGAGTTTGAACCCGCTGTGCAGATGAACGTCTTCGAGCAACGGCTTGGCCAGGTCGTTTTTGTGCCATGTCATATATACCTTGCCGAGCAGTGCCTTGGCCGCCCACTGGTGGGCACGTCCGTAGGCGGGCTTGTAGCTGTTGCCCAGCGATTCGAACAGTTGGTAGGAGTCGCGCAAGTCGGCTTCGATCCTTGCGAACGTATCGTCCAGCGACGCGCGTCCGATTCCCTTTGCATCCTCACCCGAACTTACGGAGGTCGTGAGCAAAGGTACGCCGCCGAAATACCTGGCCAGCATGAAGTAGGCCCATCCGCGGAGGAATTTCATTTCGGCTTCGTATTGCTTCCTTTCGTTTTCTTCGATCACCACATTCAGGTGTTCGAGCACCAGATTGGTTCGGTTGATCAGGTAATAGCACCCTCTCCAGATGGGGAGGATGTTGTCGTTGTTCGAACTGATGAGCAGCAGGGAGGGCGTGATGGCGTCGTAATTGGACGAAATGTTTTCCGTGTTGGGATAGGTGGCGTTATCGCTCCTGTTCTCGTTGATGAGCAGCTCTTTCGAACGGTGTATGGTGATCAGTTGGTTGTAGCAGCCGATGACGTTTCCCGCTATGTCTGACGGAGAGTCGTAGCTGTTTTCGATACTTTGTGTGTTGTACGGGATTTTGGTCAGAAAATCGTCGCAGGCGAGTGCCGAGAGACAGATTCCCAGCAATCCTATTTTTAAGATATTTTTCATTGTCTAAAGTCTTATGATCGGTTAGCCTGTTAGAATTTGATGTCGATACCGGCCGAGAACGAACGCATCAGCGGTACGACCGTCATACGTTGTTCGAGGGCGAATCGGGAATCTTTGTTGGCCGACGCCCTGAATTCGGGGTTGATGCCGTTGTAGTCCTTGCTCATGAAGTAGAGCAGGTTGCGTCCCGATACGTAAACGCGGATCTTGGTTTTGGGAATGCTGTATCCGATCGAAAGGTTACGCAGGGCTACGTAGGAGGCGTTTTCGATCAGGTAGTCCGTCGAGCCGATGAGAGCGTTGTTGTAGAACGGTTTCTCTCCGTGGAACTCGTCGACATAGGCGTTTTCCTGCATGTTTTTCAGGAAGTTTCCTCCGTAGAGGTTGGTCATATTCCAGACTTTCGCTCCGTGGGACCCCTGGAACATGAAACTGATGTCCACTCCGTAGAAACGGAACGTGTTGGACCAGCCCCATTCGCATTTGGGTGTCGATTGTCCGAGCCCTACGCGGTCGTCTTCGGTGATCTTGCCGTCGCCGTTGAGGTCCTGAACCTTCGAATCGCCCAGAACGTTGTTCGGCAGGGCCAGTCCTGCATCTTTGGCCGCCTGCAGTTCGGAGGGTGACCGCCAGATTTCGTTCGTCATTTTGTATCCGTAATATTCGCCCAGCGGCCGGCCGATCTGCAGCTGGTAGATCGCATCCTTGTAGCCGGTGAACGTTTCCCTCTGTTGGCCTCCGTAATCCAGCAGGTGGGTGCTGGAGGCGGAGAAGTTGGCGGTCATCGTCCAGACGAAATTCTTACGTTCGATGTTGACCGTATTCAGTTCGATCTCCACGCCCTGGTTCCGCATTTTGCCGATGTTGGCCCATTCGTTTGCATAGCCCGATATGTAAGGGGTGGGGACCTGAAGCAGCAGGGCCTGCGTTTTCGAACGGTAAACGTCTACGTTCAACTGGATGCGGTTGCGGAGGAAGCCTGCCGAAATTCCGATGTTGCCCGAGTTGGTCTGTTCCCATCCGATTTCGGAGTTGCCCAGCGTAGCGGCCGGGGCGTATCCGTCAAGTACGTCGCCGTCCATCGGGTAGAGGACCTTGTTGACTTTCGTGATATAGGAATATTTGGTGATGGCATTGTTCCCGGAGACGCCGTACGATGCCCGGAGTTTCAGGTCGGAGAGCCACGATACGTTCCGCAGGAAAGGTTCCTCTTTCAGACGCCATGCGGCCGAAACCGAGGGGAAGCTACCCCATCGTTTGCCGGAGCCGAACATCGAACTGCCGTCGGCCCGGAATACGCCCGAGAGGATATACTTGTCCTTGAAATTGTAGTTCAGCCGGAAGAACGTGGAGACGAGAGTCTCTTCCTCGCGGTTGCTGGTCGTGGATTTTGCCACGATCAGCCCTGCGTAATTGAGGGTGCGGATGTCGTCTATCGGGAAGTCGTCACCCATCGCCTGCAGGGTTTCGTACATGCCCGACTCTACCGACAGACCTGCCATGGCGTCCAGATGGTGGTTGCCCAGTTTCAGCTTGTAGGTGAGGTAGTTCTCGTTGACGATGTTCGACCGGATGGCCTGGCTGTATGTGGCCGATCCGTCGCCGGAGGTCTGCTTGCCTTTGCTGTTCGAATAGGAACCTTTCCACTTGTCGGTTTTGTTGGAGCGGACATTGGCGCCCAGCGTGGTGCGGAATGTCAGCCCCTTGATGATATTCCACGTTACCCCGAGGTTTCCGTTGAGGGCGTACTCTTTGCGCAGGTCTTCCGAATCCATGGCCAGCGCGTAGGAGGTGATGTCGCCCGTGCCCGAATAGGTGGAGATGGGAATCGTCTTGCCTTTGCTGTCATAGACGAAGTCGGTCATGTCGTCGTTGAGCAGGACGATGTTCCTGAAGTCGCGGCTTTTGATGTAGTCGCCCAATTTTACGTCGGCGGGAACCCCCTGTTTGCCGGGCGTCATCATCTTCAGCGTTCTCGCGTCGTGGGTGAGCGGATGAGCCAGCCAGCGCAGGGCGCCTCCGAGCTGGGCGGCCGAGCTGACGTTCGTCTTCTTGTAACGCGGATTCAGTTTCAGGTCTACTTTTACTTTCGGGTGCACCTGAGCCTGGATATTGGCCGATACGGAAATGGACTGGTTGTCGTTTTTGATCATGACGCCCGATTCGTTGGCGTATGCGGCCGAGAGGTAGTAGTTGATCTTGTCGCTTCCGCCCTGGGCGCTCAGCGTCACCTTGTGGGAATAACCGGTCTGGGTAACCGAACGCTGCGGGTCGGCGGCTCCTGTCAGCTGGTTCAGCCGGGCCATTTGGGCGTAACCGGCTCCGTTTTTGTCATAGACCGTTCCGGTCGCGGGGTTGAGTTCGGTCGTGAACCATTTGTCGAACGGAATGAATGTTTTTCCGTTGGGGGCTTTGTTGAACGAGCCGTCCTCGTTGATCCCGTTGGGAATCTCCATCCCCTCGCTCAGGTAACCGGTTTCCCAGGGGTAGAGTACGTTCTTCCGGTAGTACAGGTCCGCGTACTCCTCCAGCGTGTAGGTGTCGTAGTATTTCAGAACATTGGTGACGCCGGTCTGGTATTTGACATTGAACTGGGTTTTGGATTTCGATCCCTTTTTCGTCGTGATCATGATGACACCGGGTGCTCCGCGCGAACCGTAGATGGCGGTCGAGGCGGCATCTTTCAGCACCTCGATATTCTCGATGTCGTTTACGTTCACGTCGCTGAGGCTTCCTCCCTCGATGGGCAGTCCGTCGATTACCAGGAGCGGGCTGCTGCTGGCGCTGAACGAGGAGTTGCCGCGGATATGGATTTCTGCGTCGAGACCGACCTGTCCTTCGACATCCTGTACCATCATACCGGCCATACGTCCCTGCAACAGCTTGTCGAGACCGTCGGCGGGGATTTCATCCAGTTTGTAGCTTTCGGGATTGAGCGACGAGGCGGCGCCCGCGAAGTGGGCCCGTTTCTGGGTGCCGTAACCGACCACCACCACGTCCTCCACGGTCATGGCGTCGGCCTGCATCTGCATGTTGACCGTCGTCTGGCCGGGGCGGACGGCGACTTTCTGCGTTTTGTAGCCGATGAACGAGAAGACCAGCGTGTCTCCTTTCTGGACGGCGATGGTGAACTCGCCTTTTCCTCCGGAGATGGTTCCCGTGGATTTTCCCTGGACGAGGATCGTGACCCCGGCCATCGGAGCCTTGTTCTCGTCGGTGATCTTTCCGGATACCTTCGTCTGAGCGAATGAGGGTCCGTGGCACAGCATGAGCAGGGCGATCAGAAGTGTCGCCAGCGGAAATCCTCCGTGCCTTCTGTGTGATGCGTAGCGTTTGTTCATTGGTTTGGGGTTTAGGTTGTTATTCGGATATTATTTCTGGAGAGAGAAAAAGTCGATGTTCTCCAGTTCTTTGCGGAGTGTTTCCAGTTCGTTTTCCCCCCAGGGGGCGAGGGGACGGCGGCAGGTGCCGCACTCGATGCCGAGCAGGTTCATGATGGCCTTGCCTCCGCGGACTCCTCCGCCGTGGCGGATGATGATTTTCACCACCTCGACCGAGATCATCTGCAGGCGCCGGGCCTCTTCCAGATCGCCTTTCTCCACGCACTCCATGATGCGCAGGTAGACGGGGGCGATATAATTATAGGTACTTCCCACGCCGGCTTTCGCTCCGAGGGCCAGTCCCGCCAGCAGGATTTCGTCGAAACCGTGCAGGACTTCGAACCGGCCTTCCTCCAGATTCAGCAGTGCCTGCATCTCCATCAGGTTGTTGTGGGTGTATTTCACTCCGGCCAGGTTGGGAATGGTCTCGCCGCCCAGTCGGAGGAATTCCTCTACGTCGATCGAAACGCCGGTCATGGAGGGCATGTGGTAGTAGAAGAAGGGAAGGGCGGGTGCGGCCGCTGCCACCGGCACGAAGAAATCGACCAGTTCGCGGGCCGAGGCCGGTTTGAAGAAGAACGGGGACATGGCCGCCGTGGCATAAGCCCCGATCCGTTGGGCATGGGCGGCCAGTTCGCGCGACTGGGGGATGCAGTTCCCGCCGACGTGGACGATCACTTTGAGCCGCCCGGCCGCTGCGGCGACCCATCTTTCGGCGATCCGTTTGCGCTCGTCGGTAGTCAGAGAGGCCGATTCGCCCGTGGTTCCGCAGATGAATACACCGGAGATGCCCTGTGAGATCAGGAATTCAGCATATTTGTCGATCGACGGACAATTTACTTCGCCCTGGGCGTCGAATGGAGTGAACGGTGCGGCGATCAGGCCGCGGAGTGTGTGGTTTGCTTTCATGTGTTCGGGTAGTTGGATAATATTCGGTGCCGGTTTTTAATATTATTAATATTATTTGTGTGACAAATAAACTGAATATATTTTTAATATGCAAATGTAAAATAGATATTTTCAAGAAAAACGGATGGTTTTTCCTGGTTCCGGCCGATTTTTCTGTATGGAGAATTTTGCGGAAGAGTTTCGGACGGGAGTGTGCGGGCAGACGGATCGCTTTTTGTGGACGGTGGACCGTCCCGGGTGAAAGGAGTGCGGGCAATGGATGGCGGCTTCTCGGTCTGGTGCCGGTAGAAGGGGCGCGTACGGACGGTCCGGCAGGAACCGTTTTTTTACGGTTCACCCCCGCCGAAATCCGTTCCGGCGGGGGTGAACTGTGTTTTGCGGGCCTTGTCGGACCTTCTTTTCCGATGCGGAAGCAGGATCAGTACCGGTAGTGTTCCGCCTTGTAGGGGCCTTCGGGTTTGACGCCGATGTAATCGGCCTGTTTTTGTGTCAGTTTCGTGAGTTTGACGCCGATATTGGCCAGGTGCAGACGGGCGACCTCCTCGTCGAGGTGTTTGGGCAGCCGGGTGACATCGACGGGCAGCCGGTCGCGGTTGTTCCACAGCTCCATCTGTGCCAGCGTCTGGTTGGTGAAGGAGTTGCTCATCACGAACGAAGGGTGGCCCGTGGCGCAGCCCAGGTTGACGAGCCGTCCTTCGGCCAGTACGAAGATGGAGTGGCCGTCGGGGAAGGTGTATTTGTCCACCTGCGGTTTGATGTTGGTCTTCACGACCCCCGGACAGGTTTCGAGACGGTCCATCTGGATTTCGTTGTCGAAATGGCCGATATTGCAGACGATCGCCTGGTCGAGCATGCCCTGCATGTGTTCCAGTGTGATGACGTCGCAGTTGCCGGTGGTGGTGACGTAGATGTTGCCTTCGCCGAGCGCCTCCTCGACGGTCTTCACTTCGAATCCCTCCATGGCGGCCTGGAGGGCGCAGATCGGGTCGATTTCGGTGACGATCACTCGGGCTCCGTAGGAACGCATGCTGCGGGAGCATCCTTTGCCCACGTCGCCGTAGCCGCACACGACCACCACTTTCCCGGCGATCATCACGTCGGTCGCCCGCTTGATGCCATCGGCCAGCGATTCGCGACAACCGTACAGATTGTCGAACTTGCTTTTGGTGACCGAATCGTTCACGTTGATGGCCGGTACGAGCAGTTCTCCCCGCTCCTGCATCTGGTAGAGACGGTGTACGCCCGTGGTGGTCTCCTCCGATACCCCTTTCCATCCGGCCACCGTGCGGTGCCATTTGCCGGGGTCTTCCGACAGCAGAGTGCGGAGCGTGTCCAGAATGACGGCCTCCTCGTGGCTGCCGGGTGCGACGTCCAGCGTCGCGGCATCGTTCTCGGCGGCATATCCCTTATGAATCAGGAGTGTGGCGTCGCCGCCGTCGTCCACTACGAGGTTGGGGCCTTTGCCGCCCGGGAAACTGAGTGCCTGGGCGGTGCACCACCAGTATTCTTCCAGCGATTCGCCCTTCCAGGCGAAAACGGGTACGCCCGCCCGGGCGATGGCTGCGGCGGCGTGGTCCTGCGTGGAGAAGATGTTGCAGCTGCACCAGCGCACTTCGGCGCCCAGTTCGACGAGTGTCTCGATCAGCACGGCGGTCTGGATGGTCATGTGGAGCGACCCCATGATACGGGCTCCCGCCAGCGGTTTTTCGGCGGCATATTTTCGGCGCACGGCCATCAGGCCGGGCATCTCTTTTTCAGCGATCTCGATCTCCTTGCGGCCCCACTCGGCCAATTCGATGTCTGCCACTTTGTAGGGCAGGGTTTCGTCTATGAACATAGTCGGTATGCGGTTTAAAGTTTCTTCATGACGGTTTCGCGGTCGAGGGCGATCTGGCTGCGGAGCGCCTCGAAGGAGTCGAACCTCCGTTCGGGGCGGATGAATTCGAGCAGTTCCACTGCGATGGTCTGTCCGTACAGGTCGCCTTCGAACCCTATCAGGTTGGCCTCCAGCACCCGTGCCCCGCTGCCTGCCACCGAGGGCTTGCGGCCCAGGTTGACCACGGCGTCCCATGTGCGCCCTGCGGCCTCCACCCGGGCCCGGTAGACCCCGTTGGCGGCCTCCAGCGATTCGTCGACCCGGATATTGGCGGTCGGAAACCCGAGCCGGCGCCCTATCTTGTTTCCCCCGACGACCTCTCCCCGGATGATCTTTTCCATGGCGTGTTGCGATTGGTTTTAAAATTGCGGGTCAAAGGTACGAAGAATAATTTTATTTGTGAAAGCGTCCGTTTTTTTGTACCTTGCCGCCGTTTATCACCCCTTTGTGTTCGTCATGCGCGAAATCCAGCATAAGAAAGGAAAAGTCTATTACTCGATGGGAGAGGTGTCGGAGATGTTCGACGTCAGGCCTTCGCTGATCCGTTTCTGGGAGCAGAAGTTCGACATCCTGAAGCCCCGCAAGAACAAGAAGGGAAACCGCCTGTTCACGCCCGAGGACGTGGACAATCTGGCGCTCATCTACCATCTGGTCAAGGAGCGGGGCATGACGCTGGCCGGGGCCCAGATGCGCATCCGGCAGAACAAGGACGGGGCGCAGCGCGACCGGGAGATCGTGGACCGGCTGATGTCGATCCGGGCCCTGCTCATGGAGATACGCGAAGAACTCAAGGAGGACGGTTCGGCGGCCGTGGTGGTGCCGTCCGTCGCGGATGCCGTGCAGGGGCCGGAGGCGGTTGCGGAGGAGGATTCCCTGTCGGCGGAAGAACCGGAGGCGGAATCCGTCGTTATGCCGGCTGCCGCATCCGAAGACGAGACTTTTGCGGCGGAGATCGCCGACCCGCAACGGGACGGAAGTGCGGTGGCTGCGGTGACCGGGCCCGAACCTGTCGCAGAGGCGGGAGCTGCGGTGCCGGTGCCGTTTGAACAGCCTCTGCTTCCGGACGAATCGTTCGCGCTGGCCATGCAGGTCACGGTGGAGGCGCCGGCTCTGCCCGAGGCGGAGGAGCCCGTTCCGGCCCAGCCGCAGCGGGAACAGCCTCAGATTATCGAACAGACTCTTTTTTAACGGTTCCGTAACTATGAAAATTCGGGAAATAACGGACGTCATCGAGGCGTTCGCGCCGCTTTCGGCGCAGGAGAGCTATGACAATTCGGGGCTGATCGTAGGTGATCCGCAGGCCGAGGCGGAGAGTGCCCTGCTCTGCGTGGATATTACCGAACCGGTACTGGAAGAGGCCGTCGACCGCGGAATCGGGCTCATCGTGTCGCATCATCCGGTGGTGTTCCATCCGCTCAGGCGGCTGACCGGAAGCACCTACATCGAACGGGTGGTGGCCCGGGCCGTCCGCGAGGGGGTGGCGCTCTATGCCTGCCATACCAATCTGGACAGCGTGCCCGGCGGAATGAGTTACCGGCTGGCCGGAATGCTCGGTGTGGAGGGGCTGCGGTTGTTGAGCCGCAGCCGGACGGACGATCCGCGGATCGGGTTCGGCGTGGTGGGGGAACTGGCCCGGGAGATGCCCGCGGCCGACTTTCTCGCCGTGATGAAGGAGCGGCTGAATCTGAAAGTGATCCGCCACAGCGAACTGTGCCGTGAGACGGTGCGTCGGGTGGCGCTCTGCACCGGAGCGGGGGCTTCGCTGATCCCGGCGGCCAAGGAGGTGGGGGCGGACCTGTATGTGGCCGCGGATTTCAAATACAACGATTTTCTGGATGCGGACGGTCGTCTGATCGTGGCCGATGTGGGCCATTTCGAGAGCGAATATTGCGCAATCGACCTTTTATATGATATAATTACGAAAAAAATGCCTACTTTTGCACTCCGCAAGAGTGTGAAATCGCAGAATCCGATAAATTATTTCGTTTAAGAAAGACAAGTATATGGCAACAGCAAACAAGAAAACGGCCGAGAACGACTACTCCATGGAGGAGAAGATCGTCGCCCTGTACGACCTCCAGAAGATCGATTCCAAGATCGACGAGATCAACAAGCTGAAAGGGGAGCTGCCCCTGGAGGTGCAGGATCTGGAGGACGAGGTGGCCGGCCTGCAGACCCGGATCGAGAACATTACCTCCGAGATCGAAGGGCTCAATGCCCAGACCAAGCAGCGCAAGGATGAGATCGAGCAGGCTAAGGTTTTGATTGCCAAATATGAGGGACAGCAGGACAACGTGCGGAACAACCGCGAGTTCGATTCGCTTTCCAAGGAGATCGAGTATCAGAAGCTCGAAATCGAGTTGTGCGAGAAACGGCTGAAAGAGTATTCGGCCGAGATCAAGGTGAAGAAAAAAATGGCGGAGGACGCCGAGACCGTGCTGGCCGACCGTAAGATCGACCTGGAGAACAAGAAACAGGAACTCGAAGGCATCGACAAGGAGACCGCCGGCGAGGTGGAGACGCTCAACGCTCAGAGTGCCAAGGCGCAGGAGAAGATCGACGCCCGGCTGTTGGCCGCCTACAAGCGCATCCGCAGCAATGTCCGCAACGGGTTGGCCGTGGTGACGGTGAAACGGGATGCCTGCGGCGGTTGCTTCAACCGGATTCCGCCCCAGCGTCAGTTCGAAATCCGTCAGGGTAAAAAGATCATCGTCTGCGAATACTGCGGACGGATTCTGGTCTCCAATCTGCTGGACGAACAGGAATAGGTGACGCCTGAAGACAGAGAGAAGGGGCTGCACCGCAAGGTTCGGCCCCTTTTTCGGATTCCGGCAGGGAGGTGAAAGAACGGTACGGGACAGAAAAAACGTTGTTTTTCGCTGCCGCGCGATTTTTTGGCACAGTATTTGATTTTAATCGGGTGCCGCAAGGGGCGCCCGAACCGATTCGGGAGGCGGATTTTGGTTTTTTGAAATAAAAAAGCTACCTTGCCGAAAATTATTGATTAACTTAACCGGGATTTTATCCCAATTAAAAACGGATTGCCTATCGACCAGATCTACTTCAAACTAAAACAAGAGGAGTAGAGTATGAATCTCAAAGCATTAAGCGACCAGGAACTGCTTAATACCTATCTTTCGGGCAATGAAAGCGCTATATCCGTTTTGATAGAACGGCACCGCAAAAGGGTTTCCGACTATATCTACATGATGGTCAAAGACCGGGATGTCGCCGACGATATTTTTCAGGAAACCTTCATCAAGGTGATCCGTGTACTGAGCGAAGGGCGTTACGTCGAGACGGGCAAGTTCCTTTCGTGGGTGTTGCGTATCGCGCACAATCAGGTCATCGACCATTTCCGCCAGAACAAACAGCAGAATCAGGTGACCGAATCGGATGCGGGGTATGACATTCTGAACAGCCGGAAATTTTCCGATACCACGGTGGAAGACCACATGGTTTCCGCGCAGATCGAAAGCGACGTGCGCAAACTGATCGACTACCTGCCCGACGAACAGCGCGAAGTGGTGATGATGCGCTATTACAGCGGCCTGAGTTTCAAGGAGATCGCCGAGCAGACCGACGTAAGTATCAACACGGCGCTGGGGCGTATGCGGTACGCGTTGATCAATCTGCGGAAAATGATTCAGGAAAAGCAGCTAATTTTGAGCTGATCCGGGCAATAAAACGGACGGGCGGTCGTTTTTAGTTAAAAATGACAAGCCTATGGAGGAGATTGACAATAGCGCTTTGACGAAAGCCGATGCCGACGAGGAGGAGATGTTGCTGAACCACGTGGTGCAGGGAGATCATGAGTTGCTCTACCTGGATACCTATCTTCGGGAACTCTTCGGTAACAGGGAGTAAGCAGATATGCGCGGGGGCGTCTTGAGAGGATGCTTCCGCGTTTTTTCGTTTCGGGGAGGAAGGTTCCCGGATTCGCATTATCTTTGTACCGGAGGAGAAAATCGTGAAACAGTCCAAATACGTTAAGACGAAAATCCTGCTGGGATACCTGCTGACGGCGGCGGTGGCCGTCGTCGCGGTCCGGTACATCTACGGCGAGATGGAGAAGATCGCCCGGGTGGACGAGACCCAGGCCCGCCTCCAGGCGAAACGCAGTCTGATTACCCGGACGCTTTACCACCTCTACCAGACCGAGAGTTACGGGCAACTGATGCTGGCGGGTTATCTTTCCTATGAAAACCGGTATGTCCGCGAACTCGGGCTCGTGCAGAAGGATATAGATTCGCTGCGGGTGATTGCCGCCGAATCGGCCGATTCGATGCAGATCATGCGGATCGACAGCATTTCCCTGCTGTTGCGGACGAAAGCCCGCAGTACGTTCAGCCTGCGTAGCAACGTGCGCAAGGCCGCATCCGGTTCCCTGTACAATGAGAATATCGAGCGCATCCTCTCCGAAAACCGGCCGCTCGTCCCGGATACGGTCAAACGGAGCGAGGTGATCATCACCAGCGACACGTCGCGCACGGTAACCACGCACGTCCGTAAACGGGGCTTCCTGCGCCGGCTGGCCGACCTGTTCTCGCCGGAGGAGCCGGATTCGAACGTGGTGATTACCTATTCCACGCGGATCGTGGCCGATACGCTGCCCTTCAATCCGGCCGATACGATCGCGGGAGTGTTGCGGAACCTGCAGGGAGACGTCGACCAGCAGCGGCAGCAGATCTACGATCAGGCGTGGGAGGACGGACAACGGATGCGATACAGCAGCCAGATCGTCAATCAGAAGATCAACCGTCTGATCCTCGATGTCGAGGAGGAGATCAGTCAGCAGGAGCTGCGCCGGTTGGACCTTCAGCACGAGACCGAACGCCATGCCTCCCGGGTGGTGGGGGGTATCGCCATCGGGGCCGTGGTGCTCATGCTTTTTTTCCTGCTGCTGATCTGGCGGGACATCGGCAGGGGGAACCGTTACCGGCGGGAGCTGGAGGCAGCCAACCGCTATGCGGAGGAGCTGCTGGCCCTGAGGGAACGGCTGATGCTGACCATTACGCACGATATCAAGGCTCCGCTGGGTTCGGTGATCGGGTATATCGACCTGCTCTCCCGGCTGGTGGAGGATAAGCGGCAGCGGCTCTACCTCCAGAATATGAAGGATTCGTCGGAACACCTGCTGCGGCTGGTGAATCAGTTGCTCGACTTCCATCGCCTGGACTGCAATAAGATGGATGTAACCCGGGTTTCGTTCAACCCCGGCCGTCTGTTCGAGACGATCGCCGCAGGCTACGGTCCCGTATCGGAGAGCCGGGGCGTGGCGTTCCGTTACGAACCGGGAGACGGGCTCGACCGGGAGTTCGCAGGCGATCCGTTCCGCATCCGCCAGATCGCGGACAACCTGCTTTCGAACGCGTTCAAATTTACGGACCGGGGCGAAGTCGTGCTCTCCGTGGCGATGGAACCGGAGAGTACGCTTCGTTTTTCGGTGCGGGATACCGGACGCGGCATCGGAGAGGCGGAGCGGGAAAAGATATTCCAGGAGTTTGTCCGGCTTCCTTCGGCCCAGGGGATAGAGGGTTTCGGGCTCGGGCTCTCCATTACCCGCAAACTGATCGAACTGTTGGGCGGCCGCCTCTCGCTTCAGAGCCGGCAGGGGCGGGGAAGTACCTTCACTGTCCATATCCCGTTGGAACCGGGGGCGGCTTCGGACTCCGGCATCGAAGAGAGCGGTATAGTGCCCGGACGTACGGCGGCGTCCGATGCCCCGGCCTTTACGGGCCTCAGCTGCCTGCTCGTGGACGACGACCCTTTGCAGCTGGAACTGATGCAGGCGATGTGTGCCCGCCTGGGGCTCGATGCCGACCGCTGCGGAAGTCCCGAGTATGCTGCCGAGATGCTTCGCAGACGGCATTATGATTTGATATTTACCGATTTGCAGATGCCTGCCATGGACGGGTTCGGTTTGCTGGCCCGGGTGCGGGAGGCCGATGCCGGGATTCCCGTGGTGGCCGTTTCCGCGCGTTCGGACCAGTCGCGGGAACGGATGTGCGAAGAGGGTTTCGCCGATATCCTGCACAAACCTTTCCTGCTGGACGAGCTGGCGGCATGCGTGGCCCGGGTGACGGGACGCGGAGAGGGCCGGCCGGTCCCGGCGGCGGGAAAGCCGGAAGAGGGACCTGGCGACGGGCCCGATTTCGGAGCATTGACCGCTTTTGCAGGAGACGATCCGGTGGCGGCGGCCGAAATCCTGCGCAGTTTCGTCGTACAGTCCGGGGAGAACCGGCAGGCGCTGGCGGAGGCGCTTGAGGCCGGCGACATGCCGGCGATCCGAGCGTTGGCCCATAAGATGTTGCCTGTCTTTACGATGTTGGGTAATTCCGTTCTGACGGTGATCCTGAAATCGCTGGAGATGAACCGCGAAGGCTTGACGGACGATGTGCGGCGTAAAGCGGCGGAAGCAGTGGAACGTATCGGCGAAGTGACGGAAAAAGCGGAAAAAGAGTTAACTTTGCTTCAAAACGAGAGAGAATGAGAAGACTGCTGATCGTGGAAGACGACATCACTTTTGCGCTGATGCTCAAGACGTGGCTCACCCGAAAGGGGTTCGAGGCGGAGACGGTTTCCCGTGTCGATGCGGCACAGCAGCGTTTGGAAGCTTCCGACTTTTCGCTGGTGCTGACCGATATGCGTCTGCCCGACCGCGACGGCATTTTCCTGTTGCAGTGGATCGCGGACAACCGGCCGTCGCTTCCGGCGATCGTGATGACCAGCTATGCCGATATTCAGACCGCCGTGCGCAGCATGAAGCTCGGGGCAAGGGATTATGTCGCCAAGCCGGTGAATCCGGAGGAGTTGCTCGCCAAGATCGAGGAGGCGCTTTCCGCGCCCCGGAACGAGACGGCGGACGGAAAGGCTACTGCCGGGAAAAACGTCCCGGGAACGGAGGCTTACACGGGGTTCGTGGAGGGACGCAGCGAGGCGGCCCGCAGGTTGTACGATTATGTGCGTCTGGTGGCCCCGACCAATATGTCGGTGCTGGTCAACGGTGCGAGCGGGACCGGGAAGGAGCATATCGCCCGCATGATCCACGAGGGGAGCAAGCGGCGGGGAAAGCCGTTCGTGGCGATCGACTGCGGAGCCATTCCCCGCGATCTGGCCGCTTCGGAGTTTTTCGGTCACGTGAAAGGTTCGTTTACGGGGGCGCAGACCGACAAGCGGGGCGCTTTCGAGGCGGCGAACGGGGGGACCCTTTTTCTGGACGAGATCGGCAACCTGAGCTACGAGGTGCAGGTACAGTTGCTCCGGGCGCTGCAGGAGCGGAGGATTCGTCCCGTGGGCGGTACGGAGGAGGTCGAGGTGGACATCCGTCTGGTATCGGCGACCAACGAGAACCTGGAGGCGGCTATTGCGGAGAAAAATTTCCGTGAAGACCTTTTTCACCGGATCAACGAGTTCACGCTCCGGATGCCCGATCTGCGCGAACAACGGGAGGACATCATGCTGTATGCCGATTTTTTTCTCGACCAGGCCAACCGGGAACTGGAACGCAGCGTAGTCGGGTTCGATGCCGGAGCCGTAGAGCGGATGATGGCATACGACTGGCCCGGAAATCTGCGGCAGTTGAAAAATGCGGTGCGCTGTGCCACCCTTCTGGCTTCGTCCGATTATATTACCTGCCGGGAATTGCCGGCCGAAGTGACACGTCCTGTTCCTGTACCGGTGCCTTCCGCTGCCCCGGCATCTGTTCCGGGTGCGATTCCCGTGCCGTCCGTGTTGCGTGACCGTGCTACGGAGATCGAACAGATCCGCCAGGCCCTGCGGCTCAGTGGCGACAACAAGTCGAAGGCCGCCCGTCTGCTGGGTATCGACCGCAAGACGCTTTACAACAAACTCAAGGCCTACGGCATCGAGTGACCGGGTGTGGATGGGGTGTGTCCTGTGGATTTATTCCACACTTTTCCCTGCTTTATTCCACATTTTTCTTTGCGGTGAAATTTCTGGCATTTTATTATTGTATTGATTTATAGTGTTTTGAATTTTTAGTCTGTGCTTTGGTACGCCGGTTGAACTGAAAAAGGGCAAAGGAAGTTCAGAAAAACCGAATAAGAAACTAAAGTATTCACATTAAAAATTCAAAGAGATGAAAAAGTCAGTTGTTTCCGTAGCCATGTTCCTGATGTTTCTGGGTAGTGCAACGCTCGTAGCAGCACAGACCCCGGCTCCGCAGACTCCCGAGTCGCCGAAGGAACAGCCCGCCGAGCCCGCAAAGGATACCCCGAAAGAGGAGCCCAAGAAAGAGGAACCGAAACAGATTCTTTTCTCGGTGGCCCAGGAGCCCGAAGCCGAACCTGCCGATACGACCAAGAAGGCCGAACCCAAGAAGGACGCCGTTCTGATCGCCCAGGAGCCGGCCAAGGAGGCCCCGGCCGATACGGTGAAGAAAGCCGAGCCCGCAAAGGCATCCATCCTGATCGCACAGGAACCAGCCAAGGAGACTCCGGCAGAACCGAAGAAGGAAAAGGACGAACCGGCCAAAACCGATCCGAAAAAGTGTCCCGAATCGGGTATTCTGATCGCACAGGCTCCTCAGGCTCCGGCAGAACCTGCCAAAGAGGCTCCCAAAAAGGATGAACCCAAGAAAGAGGAACCCGCCAAGGAAGCTCCTGCTCCTTCGCTGAGTTAAGGGAAATAAAAAAATCTTCTGTTAAGGATTAAGTGGTAAGAGAGTCTCCGGGAAACCGGAGGCTTTTCTTTTGGAGTATTTGAAAAAATGCGGCGTCATGTCGGGGTGGATGAATATTTATTTGAAAAATTATGGTTTTTTCGATATTTTATTTAAATTTGCGTAAAGGGTTTCCTTCCCGGACGGATTCGTTTAACTTCCACTAAATATCTCTTATTATGGAAACCAAGAAATCGCCCAAAGCCAATCTGCAGAACAAGCGGAAACTGTTTCTCGAGATCGGGCTGATCTTCTCGCTGGGCACGATGATCGCCGCTTTCGGGTATAGTTCGCAGGAGAGTTCCGTACCGACCCGTTTCGGCGACGCTGCGCCGGCGCCGGAAGAGGAGTTGACCGAAATCACCTACCATGAGAAAACGCCCGCTCCGGTCAAACACATTATCCAGGTGTCGCCAGAGTATCTGCGCATCGTGCCGGACAATCAGAAGATCGAGATCGAATACGTGATTGACGAATTTTCGCCGGACGACATCTATGTGCCGGAGGTGGCCGTAGGCCAGGAGGCGACGGTAGAAGAGGATGAGGTTTTCCTGGTGGCCGAGTACATGCCCGAATTCATGGGCGGTGACCTGAACCGATTCCGCAGCTGGGTGTCGGAGCGGCTGTATTATCCGACCGTGGCGGCGGAGAACGGAATCGAAGGTACGGTCCTGCTGACGTTCGTCGTGGAGAAAGACGGTACGCTGGCCCATATCGAGGTGTTGCAGAGCCCCGACCGATCCCTTGCAGAGGAAGCCGTGCGCGTATTGCAGACCTCTCCCAAATGGAAGCCCGGCATGCAGCGGACGACTCCCGTACGGGTAAGGTTTACCCTGCCGCTTCAGTTCCGCCTGCAACATTGACGGAACCCGGTCGAAACCGATTCCTGCCGGATCGGGTGTTACGATAAAAAAGCCGCAGCTCTTCGAACCGAGCTGCGGCTTTTTTGGGGATGTTTGTGTGCCGTTATTTCTGGAGCGCCAGTTCCAGCACGTCGCTGTTGGTGCGTACGTAGTGGAACGTGAGGCCCTTGATATACTCGGGTTTGATCTCGGAGATGTCTTTACGGTTGTCCTCGCTGAGGATGATTTCCTCGATGCCGGCCCGTTTGGCTGCCAGTATCTTCTCCTTGATGCCTCCCACGGGCATCACGCGTCCGCGCAGGGTGGTTTCGCCGGTCATGGCGATCCGGTCTTTGACTTTCCGGCCCGTGTAGGTCGAAACCAGCGAGGTGACCATCGTGATACCGGCGCTCGGACCGTCTTTCGGAATGGCTCCCTCGGGGACGTGTACGTTGATGTCGAACTTCTCGAACTTCTCGCGGTCGATGCCCAGTTCCTCGTAGTGTCCCTTGACCCATTCGAGGGCGATGGTCGCCGACTCCTTCATCACGTCGCCCAGATTGCCCGTCAGGTTGAGGGCTCCTTTGCCCGGAGTGAGGATCGACTCGATGTAGAGAATGTCTCCGCCCACTTCCGTCCATGCCAGTCCGGTCACCACACCCGTGATGCCGCCCACTTCGTACATGTCGTTCTGGAACTTGGGCAGCCCCAGGATTTTCTCCACGTCGGCCGCCGAAATCTGCGGGTCGTACTCTTCGCCGAACCCGATGTTCTTGGCGCGGTGCCGGGCGATCTTGGCCAGCAGTTTGTCCAGCGTCCGCACACCCGATTCGCGTGTGTATTCGGAAATGATCTTTTCGATCACGGCCGGGGCGATCTTCAGCTCCCTGGCCGGAACGCCGTGCGCTTCGAGTTGTTTGGGAAGCAGGTGCTTGCGGGCGATCTCGATCTTGTCCTCGAGGATGTATCCCGGGATGTTTATCATCTCCATCCGGTCGCGGAGGGCCGGATTGATGTTGGCAATGTTGTTGGCCGTGGCGATGAAGAGCACTTTCGACAGATCGTACTCCATGTCGAGGTAGTTGTCGTGGAACGTGGTGTTCTGTTCCGGATCGAGCACCTCGAGCAGGGCCGACGACGGGTCGCCGTGGTTGCCGATGCCTACCTTGTCCACCTCGTCGAGGATGATGACGGGATTCGACGAGCCGCAGCGTTTGATGGTCTGGATGATCCGTCCCGGCATGGCTCCGATGTAGGTGCGGCGGTGTCCGCGGATTTCGGCCTCGTCGTGCAGGCCGCCCAGCGAAATGCGCCCGAATTTGCGCTTGAGCGATTCGGCCACCGACTTGCCCAGCGAGGTCTTTCCCACGCCCGGAGGGCCGTACAGGCAGATGATCGGCGACTTGAGGTCGCCTTTAAGCTTGATGATGGCCAGGTGTTCCAGGATGCGCTCTTTCACCTCTTCCAACCCGAAATGGTCTGCGTCGAGCCGTTTGCGGGCGCGTTGCAGGTCGAGGTTGTCCTTGGTCGTCTCGTTCCACGGCAGGTCGAGCATCAGCTGCAGATAGGTCATCTGCACGGAATACTCCGCCACGGCCGGGTTGAGGCGCTCCAGCTTGCTCACCTCCTTATCGAAAGTCTCGGCCACCTCTTTGCTCCATTTCTTCTTTTTGGCACGGCGGCGCAGTTCGGCGATGTCGTTGTCTACGGGGTCGCCTCCCAGTTCGTCCTGTATGGTGCGGATCTGCTGCTGCAGGAAATATTCCCGCTGCTGCTGGTCCAGGTTCTGCTTCACCTTGCTCTGGATTTCGCTCTTGAGCTCCACGAGCTGCTGCTCGCGGATCAGGATTTCCAGCAGACGGCGGGCACGGGCCAGCAGCCCGGGCGCCTCCAGCAACCGCTGGCGGTCGGCGTCGGCCAGGTCGATGTTCGAACAGATGAAGTTGATGATGCCCCGCTTGCTGTCGATGTTCTTGATGGCGAACGAGGCCTCTTTGGGCATGTTGGGCGAAATGTTGATGATGTTCAGCGCCACGTCCCGGATCGAATCGACCAGCGCGTCGAACTCCACGTTGCCGCGTTCGGGCGCCGAATCCTTCAGGGGATTGACCTTGGCCGTGAAATAGGGGTCGGAAGATAGGAATTCGGTGATCTCGATCTTCTCCAGCCCGTGCAGGATGACGGTCAGGTTGCCGTTGGGCATTTCCAGTATTTTCAGGATGCGGGCGGCGGTGCCGATCTTGTAGATGTCGTCCGGGCCCGGCTGTTCGATGTCTGCCTCCTTCTGGAGGGCGGCGCCGAGGATACCCGCACCGTTCTCCACCTCCCGGATCAGCCGCATGGATTTTTCGCGTCCCACCGTGATGGGGGTGATGGAACCCGGAAAGAGTACCGAGCTGCGCAGGGTGAGGATGGGGAGTTGGTCGGGAATCACCACGTCGGTCGCAATCTCGTCGTCTTCGGTCGAGACGATCGGAATGACCTGATGTTTGCCCTCGAGCATATCTGATATGCCGGCAAACTCCTCGATTTCGTTTTTATGTTTTTTACTCATATTCTGTCTCCTGTGAGGGGCAAAGATAGTGCATTTTTGGCGGAATCGACCGCCTTGCCTCCAAATTCGATAATCACGTTATTAACATTGTCTCCCGCTCCGGACTCCGGCGGACGGCGGAATGACCGGGCCCGGCGTTTGCGGCGTTATCTGTAAACGTTTCCGGAGGGTGAAAAATTGTCTCTGCCCGTTATGTTTATCCGGGCAAAGCACTATCTTTGCAAATTGAATGCAAATATTGAACGACTATGGAGATTGGCGACAAATACGCCCCGGGGCAGATCGAGGGCAAGTGGTACGACTACTGGCTGAAGAACCGATTTTTTCACTCCGAACCGGACGACCGCGAGGCTTATACCGTCGTGATCCCGCCCCCCAACGTTACCGGCATGTTGCACATGGGGCACATGCTCAATAACACCATCCAGGACGTGCTGGTGCGTCGTGCCCGTATGCAGGGCAAAAATGCCTGCTGGGTGCCGGGCACCGATCACGCCTCGATCGCGACCGAAGCGAAGGTGGTGGCCAAACTGAAGGCCGAGGGGATCGAGAAGTCGTCGCTGACGCGCGAGAAGTTTCTCGAATATGCCTGGGAGTGGAAAGAGAAGCACGGGGGGATCATTCTCCGGCAGCTCCGCAAGTTGGGCGCCTCGTGCGACTGGGAGCGGACGAGCTTCACGATGGACGAGCCGCGCAGCCGCAGCGTGCTGAAGGTGTTCGTCGATCTTTACAATAAGGGGAAGATCTACCGCGGGGTGCGGATGGTGAACTGGGACCCGGCCGCGCAGACTGCCCTTTCGGACGAGGAGGTGATCTACAAGGAGTCGAACGGCAAGCTCTACTACCTGCGTTACCGGATCGAGGGCGAGGAGGGTTCCGTGATCGTGGCGACGACCCGTCCCGAGACGATTCTCGGCGATACGGCCCTGTGCGTCAATCCGAACGACCCGCGTTACGCTTCGCTGGAGGGTAAGCGCGTGATCGTGCCGCTGGTGGGGCGCGTGATTCCCGTCATCCGCGACGAGTACGTGGATATCGAGTTCGGAACGGGCGCTCTCAAGGTGACCCCGGCCCACGACGTGAACGACTATATGCTGGGCGAAAAATACAACCTGGAGGCGATCGACATCTTCAACGACGACGGTACGGTCAACGGCAAGGTGGGGCTGTACGTGGGAATGGACCGCTTCGAAGTGCGCCGGCAGATCGAGAAGGACCTCGATGCGGCCGGTCTGCTGGAGAAGGTGGAGGCTTACACCAACAAGGTGGGCTGTTCCGAACGTACGGGCGTGCCCATCGAACCGAAGCTCTCCATGCAGTGGTTCCTGAAGATGGATGAACTGGCTGCCCCGGCCATCCGTGCCGTGATGGAAGACGTCATCGAATTTGTCCCCGCGAAGTATAAAAACACCTACCGCTACTGGATGGAGAACATCAAGGACTGGTGCATTTCGCGTCAGTTGTGGTGGGGGCACCGGATTCCCGCTTATTACCTGCCGGGCGGCGGGTACGTGGTGGCCGAGACGCCCGGGGAGGCGTTGGAACTTGCCCGCCGTAAGAGCGGAAACGACGCGCTGGAGCTCGCCGACCTGCGGCAGGACGAGGATGTGCTTGATACGTGGTTCAGTTCGTGGCTCTGGCCGATCTCCGTTTTCGATGGAATCAACCGGCCGGACAATCCGGAGATCAACTACTACTATCCGACCGTCGATCTGGTGACGGCGCCCGACATCATCTTCTTCTGGGTGGCCCGGATGATCATGGCCGGCTACGAATACCGGGGGGAGAAGCCTTTCGGACATGTATATTTCACGGGAATCGTGCGCGACAAACTGGGCCGCAAGATGAGCAAGCAGCTCGGCAACTCGCCCGATCCGCTCGACCTGATTGCCCGGTACGGTGCCGACGGGGTACGCATGGCCATGCTGCTCTGTTCGTCGGCCGGCAACGATCTGATGTTCGACGAGGCGCTTTGTGAACAGGGACGCAACTTCGGCAACAAGATATGGAATGCCTACCGCCTGGTCCACACATGGGCTGTGGACGACAGACTGCCGCAGTCGGAGAACAACCGGCTGGCCGTGGAGTGGTTCGAGGCCGTGCTCGACCGTGCGATCGCCGAGACGGACGGGGATTTCGCCGCCTACCGGATTTCGGAGGCGCTGATGAAGTTCTACAAACTTTTCTGGGACGATTTCTCGGGATGGTACCTGGAGATGGTGAAACCGGCCTACGGGGAGCCGATCGACCGGGTTACGCTGGATGCGACCCGCGGACTGTTCGAGAAACTGCTCAAGCTGCTGCACCCCTTCATGCCTTTCATCACGGAGGAGATCTGGCAGGACATCGCGCCGAGAAAGGATGGGGAGAGCATCATGATTAGTCCGATGCCCGTGGGGAACGGAGTGCGCGGGGAGATGCTCGCCCGGTTCGACCTTGTGCGCGAGGCGATCACGGGTGTCCGTAATGTGCGCAAGCAGCGGAATATTCCCAACCGGGAGGCTCTCGTGCTGAAAGTGGTGGAGGATGTCAACTATCCCCGCGAGTACGAACCGGTGCTGATGAAGATGGCCAATCTGTCGGCCGTGGAGACCGTCCGGGAGAAAGACCCGCTGGCCGCCGCTTTCCTGGTCAAGACCACGGAGTATTTCGTGCCGATGGAGGGTAAGATCGACGTGGCCTCCGAGTTGAAGAAGATGAACGACGAACTCGCTTATCTGGAAGGGTTCCTCGCTTCGGTGATGAAAAAACTGGGGAACGAACGCTTCGTGCAGAGCGCTCCGCAGAAGGTGGTGGAGAACGAACGGGCCAAAAAGGCCGATGCGGAGGCCAAGATCAAAGCGATCCGGGAACGGATCGGAAGCCTGAAATAGCCGGATATACGGATGCCTGCCGTGCGGGAATGTCGTCCGGGAGGAGGACGTTTCCTGTTGCCGGCGCGGAAGGAAAAGTCCGGTCCGGCAGGAAGTCCCGTTGCAGGGAAAAATGGCGGAAAGAATGAGGGTGCTTTATGATTATCAGACGTTTTCGTCTCAGCGGGTCGGCGGAATCAGCCGTTATTTCGCCCACTTGTACCGGCATGTGCCGGACGGACGGGTCGAGACTTCGCTCTCCCTGCTCTATACGCGGAACGTCTATCTGAAGGGAGAGCGTTTCCCGTTGCAGAACGGATGGGGCGATGTGTTGATCGGCGGACATTTCCGCGATGCGAACAAGCTGTGGTCGAAGGTCCGGATTCGTTTTTCCCGGTACGACATCCTGCACCCCACCTATTACAATCCCTATCTGATTCCGGACGCCGGGGGCCGTACGGTGGTGCTCACGGTGCACGACCTGATCCACCAACTTTTCCCGAACTATTTTCCGGGGGACCGGACGATCGAATGGCAGCGCCGCATGATCCGGCGGGCCGACCGTCTGATCGCCATTTCGGAGAATACGAAGCGGGACCTGGTGGAGCGGATGAAGGTGCCCGAGGAGAAGATCACGGTGATTCACCATGGGCTGATGTTCGACGGTGACGGAGAGGGGCTGTCGGCCCGGGAGCGGGTTGCGGAGCTTCCCGAAAACTACATTCTTTTCGTGGGTGACCGCAGCCGGTACAAGAATTTCGACGGATTCGTCTCCGAAGTGGCGCCGTTGCTTGCGGAGTACGATCTGCGTCTGGTGTGTACAGGGGGGCGGGAGTTTACCGGGGAGGAGCGGACGCTTATCCGTTCGTTCGGGATCGCCGACCGCGTGATCCGGATGACGGTGAGCGATGCCATGCTCGGACGGCTTTACCGGCATGCCGTCTGTTTTGTCTATCCCTCGTTGTACGAAGGGTTCGGGCTGCCCATTCTGGAGGCTTACCGGGCCGGATGCCCGGTCGTGCTGACGCGGGCCAGCTGTTTCCCCGAGATTGCCGGCGATGCGGCCCTCTATTTCGAACCGGGCCGGCCGGGGAGCATGAGGGAGGTCGTGCGGTCGTTGCTGGACGATACGGGGCGGCGGAGGGAACTGTCGGCGGCGGGAACGCGGCGCCTGGCTCTTTTTTCCACGGAAAAAATGGTCGAAAAGACCCGTAACCTCTATCTCAGTCTGGGGTAGGGGAAGTCCGTCCGGATAGCGGAGCGTGTGTTCAATAGGAGGTGTCCCGGCGGGTGTGCCGCCGGATTTTCCGGATATAGGTGATGGTGAACCAGAGCCGGATCAGGCTTTTGGTACGGGCCCAGGAGCGGTCCAGTTCGTTGACCACCCGGATGTTCTCCATCAGTCCGAGGTCCCGCTTGCGGGAGGAGATGCCTTTCTTGTCGAAAATGGCCACCAGGATAGGCATGTGTCCGAACCGGTATTTCTTGTTGTAGCACTGTTTGAAGAACTTCAGGTCGGCGGACATGCGGTAGCGGATGTCGAATCCGATTTCCCGCAGGATTTCGGTCTTCACGAAGGAGGCCTGGTGGCAGAAAAACATGCGGTGTTTGCTGGCCGGACGGTGTTCGGCCTCCTTGCGATGCTGGGTGCCGTCGGGGAAAAGTTCGTAGATGTCGCCGTAGATGATGTCGTAATCCCCCGCTTCGATGAACTCCTTGACCTGCGTCAGCACGGACGGGTCCGTGAAGGTGTCGCCGCTGTTCATGAAATTGATCCACAGTCCTTCGGCCATGGCGATGCCCCGGTTCATGGCGTCGTATATGCCCCGGTCGGGTTTGCTGACGAATTTCGAAACGGAATCTTTATAGCGGTCGATGATCTCCAGTGTGCCGTCCGTCGAACCGCCGTCCACGATGATGTACTCCATGCTGGAGCAGGTCTGGGAAAGGACGCTCCGGATGGTCTGCTCGATGGAATCGGCGCAGTTGTACACGACGGTGATGACGGTGAATAATGGCTTTCCTGTATTCATAAACCTTTCCGTATAGATGGACGATTATGCCATTTGCTGCATTTCGATCAGTTTGCAATAGGTCCCTTTCGCTTCCATCAGCTCGTGATGGGTGCCCGCTTCGGTGATCCGTCCCTGTTCGATCACGATGATCTTGTCCGCGTTGTAGATCGTGCTCAGCCGGTGGGCGATCACGATCGACGTGCGGCCTTCCAGCAGGGAGTTTAGTGCTTCCTGCACGAGTTTCTCGCTCTCGGTGTCCAGCGCCGAAGTCGCCTCGTCCAGAATCAGGATCGAAGGGTTCTTGAGCACGGCACGTGCGATGCTCAACCGCTGCCGCTGTCCTCCCGAAAGTTTCATGCCACGGTCGCCGATATTGGTCTGGTAACCCTGTTCGGTCTCCATGATGAACGCATGGGCGTTGGCGATCTTGGCTGCGTTTTCGATCTCGGCCTGCGTGGCGTCCTGTTTGCCCAGCCGGATATTGTTGGCGATGGTGTCGTTGAAGAGGACGGTCTCCTGGGAGACGATGCTCATCTGGTCGTGGAGGCTCTCCTTGGTGTATTCCTTGATGTTGCGCCCGTCGATCAGAATTTCGCCCGAAGTCACGTCGTAGAAGCGGGGAATCAGGTCCGACAGGGTCGATTTCCCTCCGCCCGAGGGACCGACCAGAGCCACGGTCTCGCCTTTTTTCACCTTGAAGCTGACTCCGCAGATCACCTCCCTGTTGTCGTAGGCGAAATGGACGTCGCGGAATTCGATTTCGTCGTTGAATTCGGTGAGTTTGACCGCGTCGGGACGCTCTTCGATCTGGTTCTTGGTGTCGAGCAGGCTCAGAACGCGTTCACCGGCGGCGATACCCTGGTTGATGTTGCTGAATGCGTCCATGAAGGAGCGAATGGGACGGGTGAGCTGGGTGAAGGCGCCCAGGTAGGCGATGAATCCGCCCACGCTCAGCGACTCCTGCAGCACGAGGTATCCGCCGAAGACCAGCAGACCGCCCGCAGCCATGATCCCCAGGAATTCGCTCATCGGGGAGGCCATCTGCTGGCGTCGTGCCATGGTGCGGGAAATACGTGAAAAAGTGGCGTCGATGAAGTGGAATTTCGACTTGAAATAGCCTTCTGCGTTGTATCCCTTGATGACCTTGATGCCCGAGAGCGACTCGTCCAGCACGGAGGTCATCACGCCGAAGTTCTCCTGCGCCTCTTTGGCCGAACGGCGCAGCTTCTTGACGATCGTGCCGATGATGAGCGCCACGATCGGCAGGTAGATGACGGAGAAGAGCGTGAGGGTCAGCGAAATCTTCATCATCAGGAAGATGTAGAAGATGATGAGGAACGGTTCGCGGAAAGCCACCTGCAGGGTGTTGGTGATGCAGAACTGCACGACGCCCACGTCCGAGGTGATCTTGGCCATGATATCGCCCTTGCGTTCGTTGCTGAAGTACCCGACGTTGAGGCCGATCACATTGTCGTACACGCTGTCGCGCAACTTCTGAAGCGTGTTGATCTTCATGTTTTCGATGTTCCACTGTCCCAGATAGCGGAACAGGTTGCTCAGGAAGGCCGACAGGGAGATGAACACGGCCAGCAGGAAGAGCACGTCCAGTACGTCGTAGTTTTCCCCGAAATAGTTGTAGAGGATATAGTTGACCAGGTCGTTGAAGAACTCCATGTTCAGGGCGAAATGCGGGAATTCCGTCACGTGTTCCAGTACCCGGGTCTTGTCGAAAAGCGTGTTGACGATCGGAATGACCATGGCGAAATTCAGCGTGTTGAAAACCGCATGGAAAAGCGTGTAAAAGAAGTAGGGGATCGCGTATTTTTCGATGGGTTTCGCAAACCCCAGGAGTCTCCAGTAAATGTTCATCCGATAACAGTCTGAAATTAATATGGTGCAAATGTAACCTATTTTATTAATTATTGCTTACTTTTGCGAGTAAAAATCATATTAGCGATACCTCTATGGACATTGTATTAAGCGGCATACGTTCTACCGGACAACTTCATCTGGGGAACTATTTCGGTTCCCTGCGGAATTTCGTCAAGATGCAGCACGATGCGCGCTGCTTCTTCTTCATTGCCGACTACCACTCTCTTACGACGCATCCCGACCCGAAAATGTTGCACGGGAACGTGAAAAACGTGCTGACGGAGTATCTGGCCGCCGGCCTCGATCCCGAGGTGGCCACGATCTACGTGCAGAGCGACGTGCCCCAGATCGCGGAACTGTCGCTGCTGCTGAGCATGCACGCCTATGTGGGTGAACTGGAACGGACCGCTTCGTTCAAGGAGAAAATCCGCAAGCATCCGGACAATATCAATGCCGGCCTGCTCAACTATCCCGTGCTGATGGCGGCCGATATTCTGATCCACCGTGCCACACGGGTGCCGGTGGGCAAGGACCAGGAGCAGCATCTGGAGATGACGCGCCGCTTCGCCCGACGTTTCAACCAGATGTACGGTGTGGAATACTTCCCCGAGAGCATGCCCTACAACTTCGGGCAGGAGCTGGTGAAGATTCCCGGGCTGGACGGTTCGGGAAAGATGGGCAAGAGCGAGGGCAACGGCCTCTTCCTGGTGGATTCGGACGAAGTGATCCGTAAGAAGGTGATGCGGGCCGTGACCGATGCGGGGCCCACGGAGCCGAACACGCCGATGAGCGAGCCTATCGCCAACCTGTTCACCATTCTGAAAGCGGTATCTTCGCCCGATACGGTGCAGTATTTCACGGACAAGTACAATGCGTGCGAAATCCGCTACGGCGACCTGAAAAAGCAGCTGGCCGAAGACATCATCAAGGTGGTGGCTCCGATCCGCGAGAAGATCGACGCGATCAAGGCCGACGACAAATATCTCCACGAGGTGGTGGGCGACGGCGGCCGCCGGGCCCGCGAGAGTGCTTCGAGGACGTTGGCCGACGTGCGTGAGATCATGGGAATCAAACCCTTCTGAGAGGGGCTTCCCCGTCATTCCCGGCCATGAAGTTCCTCGAGACGTTATACCGCTATCTGCTGGTGTTGACCAAACGCCTCTCCAACCGGCAGCTGATGCTGTTGCTGGGGGCGGTCGTCGGTTTGCTGGCGGGTTTCGGTACCTACGTTTTCGAGATGCTGCTCTACTGGATCAAACAGGGGCTGGTGAGCTGGTTTCCGGTGGAGAGCGCCAGTTTCCTTTTCCTGATCTATCCCGTGATCGGTATCATTCTGGCTTCTCTTTTCGTCAAGTACGTCGTCAAGGACAATATCTCGGAGGGGGTGACACGGGTGCTCTACGCCATGTCGAAAAAGGGGTCGCGCATCAGACCGCACAACTGTTACACCTCGATCATCGGCGGAGCCACGACCATCGGTTTCGGAGGTTCCGTGGGGCCCGAGGCGCCGATCGTGCTGACGGGGGCCGCCATCGGCTCCAACGTGGCCTCGTTCATGCGGATGAACTACCGCAATACCACGCTCCTCCTGGGCTGCGGGGCTGCCGGGGCGCTTTCGGCCATCTTCAAGGCACCGATTTCGGGCGTGGTCTTCGTGCTGGAGATTCTGATGCTGGACATTACCGCCGGGTCGATCATCCCGCTTATCATCTCGGCCGTGACGGCCACGTCGCTGGTCTTTTTCCTGAACGGGTTCGACCCGATCCTGGCCGTGGACGTCAACCATACCTTCGCCTTGAAGAACCTGCCCATGTATGTGGCGCTGGGGGTGGTGTGCGGATTGCTTTCCTACTATTTCAAGGCGGTCAACGCCCGGGTAGGCGCCTTTTTCGGGCGTATCTCCTCTCCGTACAGGAAGTGGCTGGTGGGCGGCGTGATCCTGGGCGTGCTGATTTTCGTCTTTCCTCCGCTCTACGGCGAAGGATACGAGGCGTTCACCGACCTGATGCACGGGAATACGGAGACCCTGTTCAATAACTCTCTTTTCTACCGGTTCCGCGATGTGCCGTGGGTGGTGATCCTCTACCTGCTGGCAATCCTCTTTTTCAAGGTGATCGCCATGGCGGCCACCAATGCCGCGGGAGGCGTGGGCGGAACCTTCGCCCCCTCGCTGTTCGTGGGAGCGTTCGCCGGCGGGGCGATGGCATATATCTGCAATTCGATGCTGGGCATGGACCTGCCGCTCGTCTCCTTCACGCTGGTGGGCATGGCGGGCGTCATGTCGGGTGTGATGAATGCCCCGCTCACTTCGATCTTCCTGATCGCCGAACTGTCGAACGGTTACGGTATCTTCGTGCCGCTGATGCTGGCCTCGTCGATCTCCTTCGCTATCGGCTACTATTTCGATCCTTATTCGATCTATACCAAGAAGCTGCACCAGCAGGGAGAGCTGCTCACCCACAACAAGGACCGTTCGGTGATGGTCTTCCTCAATCTGCAGAAGCTGATGGAGACGGATTTCTATCCGATCGGCGAACGGACCACGCTGGGCGACCTGGTGAAACTGATCTCCAGTGTGCGGCGCAACATTTTCCCTGTGGTTTCGGACGACGGGACGCTGAAAGGGGTGGTCCAGCTGGACGACCTGCGGGCCGACATGTTCAACAGTGACAAATACGGTCTGCCCGTGACGCACTACATGATTCCGCCGCCCGACACCATTCTGCCCAATGAGCAGGTGCTGGCCGTGCTGGACCGGTTCGAGGAGAGCAAGGCGTGGATGCTGCCCGTGGTGGACAAGAACGGGAAATACCTGGGCTTTATCTCCAAGTCGCGCATTCTGGCGGCTTACCGCGAACAACTCGTGGCCATCAGCGAGGAGTGACTCCCGCTTTTGCGTTGAAATGCGATAAAATAGCGCCTCGGGGTCTTGGGATTATAAACGGAATTTATAATCTTTGTACTCCGTTATAAGATTCCTACCATGACTATCGTCCAGCTCGAATACCTGTTGGCCGTGGCCAATTGCGGCAGTTTTTCGGTGGCGTCCGAACGTTGTTTCGTCACGCAGCCCTCGCTGAGCATGCAGATCAAGAACCTGGAGGAGGAGTTGGGCGTGATCCTGCTCGACCGTTCCAAGAAGCCCGTGATCCCTACCGAGGCGGGACTCGTGGTGATCCGCAATGCACGCGAGACGCTCAAGGCCTATAACTATATCAAGGAGTCGGTGAGCGAACTCAAGGGGGAGGTGGCAGGAACCATGCGGCTGGGGGTGATTCCGACCGTAGCGCCTTACCTGCTTCACCGGTTCATTCCGGGTTTCGTGAAACGGTATCCGAAGGTGGAGCTCGAAATCCGGGAGATGGTGACCTCCGACATCGTTGCGGCCCTGAACCGAGACATGCTCGATGCGGCCCTTCTGGCCGGGGGAACCTGCCCGGACGGGATCGTCGAACAGGAGTTGTTCGACGACCGTTTCTATGCCTACGTTTCGCCCTCGAACCGCCTGTTCGAGCGCAGCAATATCCGCATCGAGGACATCGACCAGAAGGAACTGCTGCTGCTTGCGGAAGGACACTGCCTGCGCGACCAGATCGTGGAGTTGTGTCAGGCCCGCCGGAGCGTACGCACCTCTTGTCTGTTCGAGTGCGGTTCGCTCGATACACTGATGCGGATCGTCGACAACACATCGGCGATGACGATCATTCCCGAGATGGCGACGCAGTTCATTCCCGCCGAGCGCCGCTGCCAGCTCAAGACGTTGGCCAAAGGTGCCGCCTCGCGGAAGATAGCGATCGCCGTGCGTCGGACCTACGTCAAGGGATCGCTGGTCAATGCCCTGAAAGGTTCGATTTTGAATGCCGTGGGTGTGGCGGCCGGCTGAAAATGTTCCTGTCGCAAAAAGAGCCCGCTATTTCTGCCCGGGTGCCGCGGATTCGCTGAAATCCTCCATCAGCGTGCTGCCCGGTTCGAGCAGCTCCACGGCCCAGAGAGCGCTTAGGGCGGCATATTTGGCGGCTCCGATCGCCTCTCCGTGTACGGGACGGGGCATGTTTTTCGAAAGGTTCTCCATCGAATGGACGTATGTGGGCGATGCGAAGCTCCAGACGTATTTCAGCAGTACGGCCCGCATTGCGGCGTCGCTGCCGAACAGTTCCGCACAGTAGAGCAGCGGAAGCGCCTTCAGCGTGGCCCGGCCTCCCATGTCGTACATATCCAGTTCCCGGCCGCGGTAGAGCCCGGAGAGGAATGTGTCGTGGAGCGTCTCGCGGCAGATTCCTTTCAGTTCCCGGTCCTGCGTGTCGAGGTATATCCAGCACAGTGCTTCGGCCTGGAAGTAGCTGACGGCCGAGAAGCGTCCCCGGGCATAGAATTCGGCGTTGCGGTCGGCTATGCGGCGGAACTCTTTCCGTTCGCTGCCTCCGGCACTCCTGGCGAGCGTGATCTGGGCGCCGAGAATATCCGAAAGCACCCAGGACGGACCGGTCAGACGCTCTTTCCTCCCTGCGGGTCCCAGTCCGTAGAAACCGGGGCGTGCCTCCCCTTTGGCGAACTCTCCGGGGTTTTCGTGACGGAGCCGCTCCGAACGGGCGCTGTCGATGTAGTAGGTCTCCGCCCAGTGGCCGAATTTCGTCAGGGATGAAAGCCATTTCCCGCGTAATGCGGCGTCGTTCACGTAGCGGAGCGATTGTCCGATCGAAATGGCCATCTGTCCGCAGTCGGCTACGTTGTATATCCGGGCGTGTTCTCCGTATCCCATGGGCCAGGCACCGGAAGGAAGCTGACGGTCGGCCAGCATGTCGAAAAAGCGTTCGCCGCAGCGGCGTATTTCCTCCGGAGAGACGGTTTCCCACAAATCGGCATTGCATTTCATGCGGCCGGGGTCCCGGTTCAGCAGGTCGGAGTAGGCGAACATGGCCCGCACGCCGTAGGCATCGCCGAAAAAGTGGTTGCTGATACGCCCGTCGGGGTAGAGCCGCTGGGTGCGGACCATGTGGCGGAGAGCCGTGATCAGGGCGCGTTCCGTGTCGGCCGTGTCGCCCACCGTGTCGCGGCCCTGCGGTGTGGAGCAGACGATCTTCCATTCGAAACGCTTCATCGGAAAATTTTCCGGCACCTCGGGCAGTTCGATACGGTACTGCCGGCAGCCGTAGGGTGTCAGTTTCACCTTCGTTTCGCTGCGCAGGATGCCTCCGAGGTCGGCCGAAAGGGTCGCTTCGGTTTCCCGTCCCAGCGGATTGACGATTTCCGTCAGGAGGACGGGACGTACCCGGCCCTCCTGTTCGAATTCGGTCGTGTTGATGGAGAAGCCCGCGATCCGGGGTGTCTCCGTGATTTTGCGCAGAACCGGCGCGACGATTTCCGCCGCCTCCGGACGGCCGCTTCCGAGCCCGACGAGGGTTATCGAACCGCCGGCGTAGCGCCCCCGTCCGTATTGAACGAATTCGCCCGCACTGCGTCCTTTCCCGTCGGTCAGGAAAGTCACGGTCCGCATCATGCGTGTCTGTTTGTCGCGCACCGATTTCTTGTGGTCCGATCCCGTCGCACTCCCCGGGTGTTCGTAATACAGGGGCGGAACGAGGGTGGCGGAGGTCGTCGTGGATATTCGTCCGGAAAAATAGCGGCCCGTGCTCCGGATGGCGGCATCCCGGACGTACTCTCCCCCGAAGAACGGATCGACGATCCAGGTCGGTGCCGTGATTCCGATCTGTTCGAAGGGGAGACGGAGCTGTTTCAGCCGGGAGGAGGGCGTGTACTCTCCCGTACTGCGTGCCGTCCGCAGGGCGGCGACGTCGAAACTCATGGCCTTTTCCCTCCAGACGGCCATGGTATTCATCCCCATGCGCAGCACGGCGGCCTGCGAGGGGGCGAGCAACGGATAGGGCGTATCGGGGTCGCTCCAGCCGCCGGGCAGGAAGTCGGCCAGAGAAACGGCATATC
Source organism: Gallalistipes aquisgranensis (assembly GCF_014982715.1). Taxonomy (NCBI): domain Bacteria; kingdom Pseudomonadati; phylum Bacteroidota; class Bacteroidia; order Bacteroidales; family Rikenellaceae; genus Gallalistipes; species Gallalistipes aquisgranensis. The sequence continues at coordinate 52,026 of NZ_JADCJY010000001.1, forward strand.
GCTGCCACAATGTGTCGAGGGGAACGAACGTGTACCATATCTTCCCTTTCCGGTCGGTGATTTCGATCGGCAGAAGGTCCATGTAATGGCTGCCCCGGGCCTCGAATACGAGTGTGTTCTCTCCCGGCGACATGCCCCGGAGCGGAATTTCGAACATGGCGTCGCGCATGCCTCTCCCGGTCGTTTCGAACCGGATACCCCGTTCTCCTTCGTGTTCGATGAGCGTCACGACCGGAGCGTCGACCGAACCTCCCGGCTTGCTCCGTTCGGGCCGGACGACGGCCGGCAGAGTGTCGAATGCGAAGAGCGGCCGGGTCGTTTCGAACCGGGGTTCGTAACGCAGGGCGTCGGCGCCTACCGTTATCAGGTTGCCGCCCGCCCGGAGGAACCGGTCGATCGGTATCCGGAAGTCGGCCGGAAGCGGTTCGTCTCCCGAGAGGATCAGTACGCGGCTCGTACGGATGTCGATGTCTCCGGCATCGGCGACGCTTTTTATCTCGAACGAGGAGGACAGCCGCCGGAGAAAGGCGCGGTCGTCGCCTGCGACCAGCACGGGCGCAGCATGCAGAGCGGAGGCGAGAAAAGCAGACAGGGTGAGAAACAGGAATCGTTGCATGGATTTTCGTTTTGCGGGACCGGCGGGTTCCGGCCGGACCGAGTTTTGCGATGGGGGGGCCGGAACCGTGCGGGGACAGCTCCCGGTGAGAGAATCAGAGGGTTCCGCTGTTGGTGTCGTCCAGCGCGTGGAAATACTTTTTGCGGTATTGGGACGGTGTGATTCCCTTGTAACGTATGAATACCCGCGAGACATTCTTGTAGTCATCGAAACCGCACGAAGCGGCGATACTCTCCACCGACCTGTTGGTGGTGATCAGCTCTCCGGCGAACCGTTCGATCCGGGTCTTTTGCAGAAACTGGTAGATCGACATACCCGTGTTCGCCCGGAACCGTTTTTCGAAGACCCGTCTCGACAGCGGAACGAGTTCCAGCAGGTCCGATACCGTGATATGACTGGCGTAATGAGCCTCGATGTACTCCACTGTTTTCATGATGTACTTGTCCTCGATCACGTAAGCCTGGGTCGACTGGCGGGTGAGTACCTGCACGGGACTGACCATGATGTCGAACGGGGTCTTCACCTTTTTGTTGATCAGGTCGTGCAGGACTTTCGCCGCCACGTACCCTCCGTTTTCGGCGTCGATCACGATCGAGGAGAGGGGCGGATTGGAGATGTTGCAGAGCAGTTCGTCGTTGTCCACGCCGAGGATCGCCACGTCGCCGGGAACCGGCAGGTCGTACATCCGGCAGGTTTCGGAGATTTGCAGGGCAAAGTAGTCGTCGCAGGTGAATACGGCCACCGGTTTGGGCAGCGACTTGAGCCAGGCGCCCAGAACTTCCGGATTGTAGATCCACTGTGTGCGCGAGTAGGAGGGTTCGAAGAAGGTGAGCAGCTCGAAGCCGTTCTCTTTCAGACGCTCTTCGAAGCCCATACCCCTCTCCCGCGACCAGATCGTGTCGTGAGTGCCGTAGTAGGCGAAATGGGTGTATCCCTTCCGGATGAAAAACTCCGCGGCGAGGCGGCCCGTTCCCACGTAGTCGCCCGTCAGGTTGCAGATGCCGGGCATCCGTTCCCGGTAGTTCTGCACGATGATCGGAATGTGCAGCGTGTCCTGCAGCGAACTGATGTCGATGTCGGAGAGTTGGGCGATGATGGCGTCGGCGTTCCATTTGCGGGCCCACTCCATGATGCCCTTCTCTCCGTGCATGACGCGGTAGTATAAAGGTATCCGGTGGAACGTCCAGCCTCCCACCTCCTGGGCGTATCGGACGATACCCCGCAGCAGGTTGCGGCTGTAACCGCTCGAGAAGTCGGTGAGCACCAGAACCTTTATCATGTCGTTGTGAGCCTATTTGTATTTTTCGGCGGCCTTCATGGCCTTCTTGTAGTTGGTCTTGAACACCTCTTCCGTCGAAACGGGTACTCCGCCTTTGGCCTTGCTGACATTCGACGCCTCCATGAAGGTGAAAATGGCCAGCGTCTCCTTTTCGCTCACCGGAGCGACGCCCGTGTCGAAGAATTTGATGATCTGTTTCACGAGGGCGTCGTAGGGAACTTTCGAGCCGAGGGGATGCGCACCGCTGGCGGTGAAGGCGAATCCTCCGTAGGCGGGTTTGCCGGTCACGTTGCCCCGGAACGTTCCGAGACGTCCGTCCTCCCAGCGTCCGACGACGATGTCGGTCTCCGGGGCCGACGTACGGGTCACCTCCACGCAGCCCGGACCCATTACCGTGAACAGGGCCTCGATGGCATGGATGCCGTACCACGAGAAGTCGGGATGGCTGGGTTCGGGTTTCGAGGGACCGAAGCTGTCCGCTCCAAGAATCTTGCCAGCCGACCCTGCGGCCAGTGCCTGTGTTTCGGGCGTGTAGCGCAGCGAGGAGGAGGAGAAACATTTCGCATGGTAGTGCCGGGCGAGTTCGAAGATGGCGATGGCATCCTGGAGCGAGGCGCCGATGGGTTTGTCGATGAAGACGGGTTTGCCGGCCTTGAATACTTTGGCGGCCTGTTCCAGATGGATCGTACCGTCGTTGCTCTCCAGCAGGATATAGTCCGACATGGCGATCAGTTCGTCGATCGAATCCACGATCTTGACCCCGTATTTCTGTACGTCTTTCGTGAAGCGGGGAATACGTTCGTAGCTCGCTTTGATCGTTTTCGAACCATAGGGGTAGGCCGCCACTACCTGATAGGCACCGAAGCCGGGCAGTTCCTCCGTTTTGCTGTTGATCAGTTTCGTGAAGGCGGGACTGTGCGAAGTGTCGAGACCGATGATGCCGATCTTCTTTACCTGGGCCATCGCTCCTGCGCAGACGAACATCGCCGCGAGGAACACCGAAATCAATTTGTTCTTCATGATTTAAGGCTGATTAGAAAGATGGAAAATAGTTTTTCCAAAAGTACTCAGGCTTATTTCTGTAAATCCCCCATAATGCGAATAATTGTCTTCATAAAGCGTTTAAGTGCATCGGGGGTGGAGGCTTTGCGCAATGAAATTCTTATTCTTCAGAATGCAAATATCGGATCGTTACCGATGTCGTAAACGTTCCTCCGGAGAGTGGGGGTACAGTGGTTTGAAAATGTAATATGATATGTTTATGGTTGATAATCTGTGTTTTGTGTTTTCATGTCGGTGTGTTCGCGCGTTTGAGAAGGGACGGGAATTGCGGAAAAGTATCGTATAAATCCGCTGGTCTTCCTTTTGGGGTGTTAAAAGACGTGTTGTGAGGGTATTGATTCGCAAAGTGAGGCAATGCGTATGGGTTGGTTATGTACTTTTGAGCATGGAGGAATGTCTCTCCGCATGAAGAACCTGCGGCGCTTTCGGGCGACGCTTTAGATACATGATTTTCTGATGCCTAAACTTTAACTTGTTCCGTATGAAAAACAAATGGCCCTTGCTTGTTCTTGGGATTCTGCTGTGTGTCGCCGATCTTTCCGCACAGAACCGGAAGGTGACCGGTAGGGTTACCAATGCTTCCGACGGGTCGCCGGTCATCGGCGCCACCGTGATTGCCCGCGAGTCGAAGCGGGGAACCTCCACTACCCATGACGGAAAGTTCACCCTTTCCGTCGCATCCTATGACAAAAACCTGGAAGTTTCGTTTCTGGGAATGAAAAAGGTCTCGGTCGCCCTGACCGCCTCCAAATCCGTTTACGACGTGGTGCTGGAGGAGGAGTACAGCGACCTGGACGCCATCGTGGTCACCGGATACGGTTCGCAGCGCAAGCGCGACGTGACCGGTGCCATCACGTCGCTGACCGCTAAGGATATCGAGAAGAATGCGGGCGGCAATATCAACACGGCCCTGCAGGGAAAGATTCCCGGAATGCAGATCATCACGACCTCGGGCGAGCCCGGTGCGGGTGCCAATATTTCGATCCGCGGCCTCTCCTCGATCAACGGGAATAACGAGCCTCTGTATATTATAGACGGTGTGCAGATTGAGTCGGGGAACGTTTCCTCTCTGGACGGCGACGCTTCGTTCAGCCCGATGGCCGGCCTTGATATCAGCGATATCGAGTCGATCGAGGTGCTCAAGGACGCCGCTTCCGCCGCTATCTACGGATCGAAGGCCGCCAACGGCGTCATCATCATCACGACCAAGGGCGGGCAGAAACTCGGGATATCGGAGCCTGTGGTCAATGTCAGCCACACGTCGTCGATCGTGACCAACTCGCGCAACCTCGATGTGCTGAATGCACGGGAGTTCCGGGAAGTGTACGTTCAGTCCCGGCTCAATAACGGGAACGACCGTCCGACCAACGACTGGATCGTGAATCCCAACAATCCGATGTATCTGCGCAGTACCGACTGGCAGGACCTGATGTTCCGCACGGTCTATCAGCACCGGGAAAATATCAGTCTGAGGGGAAGCAGCAATAATTTTTCGTACAGCCTCTCCCTCAGCTACAAGGACCAGAAGCCGACGGTGATCGAGACCAAATACCGCCAGTACAACGGCCGGGCCAACTTCACCTATAAGATGAACAAGTGGCTGAAGGGTTACACCAGCGTGTCGTATGCCAATCAGGATTACAACCGGGTTCTGAGCGGAAATTCGCTCACCAGTGTGATAAGCACGATCGTGAAGACGAACCCCTGTTATTCTCCCTACGATTTCGAAACGGGCGAACTGGTCGATTACCTCGGAAAGAAGGAGACCCGTAACCCGATCGCCATGGCCAAGTACATTCCCTACAATTTCAGTCGGGAGTGGACGATCATCAGCCAGAATTTCGATTTGACGCTTGCCAAAGGACTGGTGCTCCGCATTTCCGGTTCGATGGACAAGGACAACACCCTGCAGGAGTCCTATTTCCCGAAACGCTTCGATCAGACCAGTACGAATCCCATGGATAAGGGACGTTACAGGGACCAGCAGACGACGAAGCTCTCTACGGAGGACTATCTGACCTATAATTACAAGAAGGGAGACCACCGTCTTTCGGTGATGGTGGGTATGTCGATTTCGAAATACTCCAGTAAGAGGACGACGCTCAACGGAGAGGATTATATCGACTCGGAGATTCACAATATCCAGAACGCCGGGAAGATGACCAATCCTCCTTCGGTGACCGAGTCCGAGTATGCCGAACTCTCTTTCTACGGCCGGGTGAATTATACGCTGAAAGACCGTTATATCGCCTCCTTCACCCTGCGCCGGGACGGTTCGTCGCGGTTCGGTAAGGACAACCGGTTTGGCAACTTCCCCGCCGCCCAGCTTGGCTGGCGTTTCTCGGACGAGAAGTTCATGCGGTGGGCCAAGAAGAACGATGTGCTCTACGATGCCAAGTTGCGTCTGACCTGGGGTACGACGGGTAACAACTCGATCGGGAACTATGCCGCGCTCGGGTCGTTCAAGGCCGCTACGAGCCAATACGACGGCAGTCCCGCCGTGCTCTATTCTGCCGTGCCCAATCCCAATCTGAAATGGGAAAAGACCACGCAGTACAATGTGGGTCTCGACCTCTCCTTCTTCGCCGGACGGATGAACATCACGGCCGACGCCTATATCAAGAAATCGAAAGATCTGCTCTTCAACTTCCCCGTTTCCTATTATACGGGTTTCTCGACCATTGCGATGAACTACGGAGACCTGGACAACAAGGGTCTGGAGTTCCTGCTGGAGACGGTCAACCTGAAGGGCGGCAAGAACAAACTCCGCTGGAATTCGTCGTTCAACATTTCGTTCAACCGAAGCAAGGTGGGGCGTCTGCCGGGTAACGAGCCTCTCGAACTCGAAACAGCCATTGCCCTGCAGGGTGCTCCGGTCGGTCTGTTCTACGGGCATAAGGCGTTGGGTGTGTATGCCTATACGGCGGACAACGTTTACAAGTATGACGAACAGACCGGCGAGGCGATTCCTTACCGGAAAGGTTCTGCCGAAGGTAATGCTTTCCGGGGTGGTGACGTACACTGGTACGATGCGGACGGCAACGGAATCATCGACGACGACGACCGGATGGTGATCGGCGACCCGAACCCCAAGTTCATCGGCGGTTTCGGCAATACCTTCTCCTGGAAGGGCTTCGCGCTCAATATCCTGTTTCAGTGGAGCTACGGAAACGATGTGTTGAACGAGTTCCACCGCGACCGTGATGCCATGAAGTATACCCGAAATACCAGCCGCCGCGTGCTGGGAGCCTGGAAGAAGGAGGGCGACGTGACCGACGTGCCGATGGTGCGTTATTCCGACCCGATGGAGAACTACCGTGTATCGTCCATGTGGGTGGAGGACGGTTCCTACCTGCGTCTGAAAGACCTGACGCTTTCCTACGTGCTCAAACCCAAAAAATACATCAAGACGCTCAAAGTCAGTTTTACGGCAACGAACTTGTTGACGTGGAGCAACTATTCGGGATATGACCCCGAGGTCAATACCTCCACTTCACCCTTTGTTTTGGGTGTCGACAATGGAGCCTATCCTAAGGCCCGGTCTTTCAATTTCGGTATCGAGGCTACGTTCTAATCCTGTTAATAGAAAAAGAAATGAAAAAGATAACGTATATCATTGCCGGTTTTTCCGCGCTCTTCTGCTCGTGCAGCATTTTGGACATCGAGCCGGCGTCCGAATGGGGCGGTACCAGTATGCCTACGGAGCAGAGTCATATCGAAGCGATTCTCAACGGAGGATATCAACGGCTTTGTTCTGCGCTCCAATCCGGATTCGTCTATTACGGCGATGCGCGGGCCGATGTCTATTATACGAACAGTACGTCGGCCGTGACTGCCGACAAGATCGTGCGCAGCAACTTGGAGATAAATTTATCGCAGGCCAGCTGGACGAATTTCTATCAGGTAGTGAAGCAGGCCAACCTGAATATCTACTACATTCCGCGAATGGTGTCGGAAGGAACGCTCGATGCCGCGAATGTGAACGATCTGCTGGGGCAGTCCTACTGTCTGCGGGCGATGGCTTATTTCTGGATCGTCCGTATCTGGGGCGATGCGCCGCTGGTGACCGTCCCCGTCTTTTCCGCCAATGACGATTTCGACATGCCGCGCAGCCCGGTCGATGACGTGTTCGTCCAGATTCACAAGGACCTCGATTCGGCCTATGTCTATCTGACCGATCCTGCCAGCTCGAAATACCAGAAGTCCGTTACCCGGTTTACCCGGCCGGCCTCCCAGGCGCTGAAGGCGCAGGTGTATATGTGGCAGAAAGAGTATGCCCTGGCGCTGAAGGAGTTGAACGACGTGATCGACAAAGGCGGTTATTCGCTCGAAAAACTGTACGATGCCTCGCTCGAGGCGGCTGATACGGATAATTTCCGGAATGAAATAGCGAAGACCGGGTTCAGCAAGATGTTCAACGCCGAGCAGAGTTCCGGGTCGACGGAGTCTATCTTCGAACTCTCCTTCAGCACGTCGGACGGCGACACCAACAATGCCTTCGATTCTTTCTGGACGGCTACGACGGCGACATTCATGGTCCGGGAGGATTTCGTCAATTTCCTCAAGGAGAATACGGCGGATCTGAGGTACTATGCCTCGGTCGCCAAGAAAGGAAGCAACGGGAAGTCCCGGTGCAAGAAACTGGTGATGAATTACACGAGAGGGGATGCCCGGAATATCATCCTGATGCGTCTGGGCGATATGCTGCTGCTTCGTGCCGAAGCGCGGCTCGGACTGGTGGAGGACGATGTCCTGTCCCAGACCCAGGCCGACGAGATCATGGCCGACATCAATGCCATTATGGTGCGCGCTGCGGGCCCCGACGCTGAGATGTTTTACGACAAGGATGGTGAGGGCTATAAGGATTGGAGTAAAGAAGAGTTCGTCGAGCTGTTGAAGTCGGAGAGAAGAAAAGAGCTCGCTTTCGAGGGGCACCGCTGGTTCGATCTGGTGCGCTGGGGCGATGTGAACAATGCGCTTGGGGCTATGGAACCGGCCGTAGATGCCACCTATGTGTTCGATACGGGCGGGTTCACCATCGACGAGCGGGCCATCGTTTGGCCGATCCATATCAACGAGATCCGTCGCAGCAAGTATATCGAACAGAATGAATACTACAAGTAACGGTCATTCGCAACGAAAAAAACGAGGAAAAATGAGAAGATTCAAAGCCATATTGCTTGTCGCCTGTGTCCTGGGGTTCGGCAGTTGCGACAAATTGATGACGTATTATGATATAGATACGGACGCTTACGCCTATGCGGATCAGACGATTCTGGAATATTTCGAAAGCGGGGTCGATCCCGCCTGCACCGACTTCTGTCGTGCGGTGCGCCTGGCGGGGCTCGAAAGCGAGATCGAAGCGGGAGGACGTACCTGCATCATCCCCAACAACGATGCTTTCGCGGAATTTCTCAGCCAGGCGGGCTGTGAGTCGGTCGATGCCGTACCGGCTCCCGTGCTGCGCGACCTGCTGCTCTATCTGATATTTCCCGGAGACTACCGGTCGACCAATATGGAGCCCGGAGCCAATTACAGACAGATATCGCTGCGCGGCGACTCCATCTTTATCGGCCGCAGCGAGAGTGCGCAGACCTACCGGGTGTATGTCAATGCCGTCTCCCGCATGGAGAGCATTACCGTCACCCAGCAGGACTACCTGTTCAAGAACAATATGATCGGACAGGTGGTGGGCAAGATGCCCCTTTACAAGGTGGAGCTTCCCGCGACCGATTCCGTTCCGGAAGGTTACGAGCCGGAAGGAGTGCAGACTGCGAAAATCGATGTGTCGGATGATACGTGTATCTATACTTACGGTTCACAGAAAGATACCAACTTCAATAATCATGCGTACGGTGTCCGGTTGATTTATCGGAGTAGTTCTTACGCGTATGGGTTGATGCGGTTTCCGCTTCCCGATCTGGCTATAGTCGAAGATTTGGTTTCCGCCCAATTGGTGATGAATGTCACACAGTTGGGGAACTATACTGAGGGTACAGAATGTAAGGTGTCTGTTTCCGAGGCTAATCCTCTCGTTTGGAATCAGTGGACAGAGAGTTCGGCGACCTGGAATAATGTCGTGAGGGATTTGTTGGGAACCGCTTCGACCGCCCACCGGAATCTGCCGAAAACTCTGGCGGGTGAGGCTGCTTTCGTCGTAGGTCCTTCTGCCGATGTGGAGATTGCTGCCGACATTACGGCCTCCGTGCTGAAATACTACGAATTGGATAGTACGTATGTAGATTATGTCTTGTCCGACGGCAGTGCGAAAGCCGGTTCGAAAGGTGTCGAGATACGTCTGAAAGACAAGGATTACTATAAATTTACCAGTTATATCCTGTTGACCGGACCGGCCGAATCGCCGCTGACGGTACGGTATAACAACCCTCTGGTGACGACGGGAACGTCCACGGTGTTCGGTACCGAGACGCTGATGATCGATCCTCCCGCCGATCCCGGCCAGTTCGATTTCTCCGCCAGGAATGTCATCCTGCAGCTTTCCGACCTGCCCGCCAAAGGCGTTCTCACGCTTTACGGGGTGCCTGTTCAGAAAAATCAGAAATTCACCCTGCAGGAGATGGAAAAGGGTTTCGTACGGTATGTACGGACGGAAGAGGGCGCCGATGAATTTAAGTTGAAGGTGCTCGATTATCTCAACGGCATGATGGCCGAAAAGGTGACCATTACGGTACAGTAAAATAATTAATTTTGGGAGACAGGGGCGGGAAGTGCCCGCCCCTGTCGTTGTAGATTGAAGAAACCGGATATGAAACGTGTTTTGTGTGCAGCGGCGTTGTGTCTCGTGTGGAGCGCTTCGCAGGCGGTGAATTATTATGTCGATTCGCGTACCGGCAACGACCGGAATGCGGGAACCTCGCCTTCGAAGCCTTGGCGTACGATCGGAAAGGTGAATGCGGCGACCTTCGGGCCCGGGGATTCCATCCTTTTTCGGCGCGGGGGTGTATGGTTGGCTACGGAGGCATTGATGCCGCAGGGGTCGGGGGCCGAGGGCCGTCCGGTCGTTCTTTCGGCATACGGCGAAGGGGCCCTGCCCTTGATCGCAGGCCAGGGATTTACCGGCGCGGGGGTCGTTTCGCTCCGTAACCAGTCCCATTGGGTGATTTCCGATCTCGAACTGACCAACTGGGCCGAAGAGCCCGGTGACCGCCGCGGTGTGGAGGTGAAGGGCGCCAACGGTGGAGTGCTTCGCGGCATCCATCTGAAAAATCTGGTGATCCATCATATCAAGGGGATCGTCGGGCAGGGCCGCAAGGCGAAGCGGACGGCCGGAGTGGAATTTATCGTGACCCACGACAAGAACGTACCTACCCGTTTCGACGATCTGTCGGTGGAGGGCTGTCATCTCTATGCGATCGAGAATCAGGGGATCGTCCTGAATAATGAAGCCTTCGAGAATGCCAACTATCCCGGTGACGAAACATGGGAGAACCGTAAGTTCACCGATGTGGTGATCCGCAACAACGTGATCCACGATATTTCGAAAAACGCGATGATCATCCGCATGACCGAGGGCGGCGTGGTGGAGCACAATGTCTGCTTCCTGACGGCTTTCATGGAACATGGAGGAAACACGATCTTTTCGCGCAACGTGCGCGGAACGGTGTTCCAGTATAACGAGGGTTTCCTGAACCGCTCCCCGGACCACGACGGTTCGCTGTACGATCCGGATATCAACAGTCCGAAAACGGTGTGGCGGTACAGTTACAGCCACGACAATTCGCAGGGGATGGCCTGGTTCTGTACAGACCGGAGGGACGACGGCATTCTCGTCTACGACAACGTGAGCGAGGACGACCACGGGTTTCTGGTCTATTTCAACTATTCGTTCAAGGAGGCGCGGGTATTCCGCAACCTTTTCTATGCGGGGCCTTCGGTGCGTCCTTATTTCCTGCGCGTGAACAGGAAGAACCTGCACGGTTTCTACTCCTGTTCGGGCAATGTGGTCTGGAACGACAGTCCGGCCCTGACTTTCGAGTATCCCCACGAGGGAACGGTCAATCCGAAATCGAAAGGTGAGGTGAAGGACAACCTCTTTCTGGGAATCCCCGCGAAGGGGGAGTATCGCAACGAGCCGGTCGATCTGGGGCGCTTCCGTCGTTTCCACCGCGGATTTCTCCGTTCGAACGCTCTGGATACCCTGGTAGGGAACCGGATCGAACGGTTCGAGCCGGCACGGAAGCCTGCGGGCGAGGTGATCGGCCGGGTGAACGGGCTGCCCGTCTACCGTCACGAACTGGAGCGCGAACTGGCCCGTTGCCGCTGGGAATTCGCCGGCATGAAGGAGAAGGCGGCCCGGCAGGCTGCCTACCGCAAGGCACTCGGCGAAGTGGTGCTGGTCAAGGTACAACTTGCCGAAATGGCCGGGAGAGGGATGCCGGAAGCTGCCGCGGCTGCGGATATCGAGCGTTTGCGGGAAAAGGAGAACGGTTTCCGCCGTTCGACTCCGAAAGGGGAGGTGATGTGGTTCGGTCCGCAGGAGTACGGGGCCGGCACGTTCTGGAATGTCTTTTTTGCCGGTGCGCAGGAGGAGCTCCGCAAACGGATGGCGGAGGACACGCTCTCCATGACCGATGCGGAGCTGAGGGCCCATTTCGCGCTGGGACATGAACCTGCCTGGCAGAAACGGGGATACGATTATGCCCTCAAGGCGATCCGCACCTCGCTGCTCGATAAAAAGTACGACGATTATTTCAAGGAGAAGGCCGCCCGTGCGACGGTCGAAATGGATAGAACCGTAGAGAAAAGCTACATTAAATAACAACTGAAAAAAACGAAAACCATGACTACAAGACGTGATTTCCTGAAACAGGCGTTGACCGGTACCGCCATGCTCTCGTTGGGCGGACTCGGACTGAGTGCGAAAAGCTATGCAAAGGTGGCCGGTGCCAACGAACGTATCCGGGTGGGTGCGGTCGGCGTTCATTCGCGCGGCTCGGCTCTGGCGAAAAACTTCGCCAAGATTCCCGGATGCGAGGTGACCAACATCTGCGATGTCGACTCCCGCTCGCTGGCCAAGTGTGCGGCCGCCGTCGAAAAGATACAGAACAACAAGGTGAAGCGCGAGAAGGATGTCCGCAAGATGCTCGAGGATAAGGATATGGACGTGGTGATCATCGCCACGCCCGACCACTGGCACGCGCCTGCCGCCCTGATGGCGATGAAGGCCGGCAAGGATGTCTATCTCGAAAAGCCGTGCAGCTACGCCCCGCATCAAGGCGAAATTCTGATCCAGGCCGCCGCTAAATACCGACGGTTGATCCAGATGGGCAACCAGCGCCGTTCGTGGCCGAACGTGATCGCCGGTATCGAGGAGATACGCAAGGGAACCATCGGCCGGGTCTGCTTCGGCAAGGCCTGGTACACCAACAACCGCAAGCCGATCGGGATCGGCAAAGAGGTGCCCGTTCCGGAGTGGCTGGACTGGGACCTGTGGCAGGGACCGGCCAAGCGTTCGGCCTTCAAGGACAACTACGTGCACTACAACTGGCACTGGTTCTGGCGCTGGGGTACGGGCGAGGCGCTCAATAACGGCACACACATGGTCGATATCCTGCGCTGGGGTATGGAGGAGGAGTATCCTTCGATGGTGAATTCGGCCGGAGGGCGATACTTTTACAAGGATGACTGGGAATGTCCCGACACGCAGGTGATCAACCTCGAATTCGCCGACGGCAAGGCCATCACCTGGGAGGGCCGCAGCTGCAACGGACGTACGGTCGAAGGGGCTTCCGTGGGTGCCATGTTCTACGGGGAGAAAGGCAGTCTGCTGATTACCGGGGCCAACGCCTACACCGTGTACGACCTGAAGAACAACGTGGTCAAGGAGGTGAAGAGCAACATAGCGATCGACCCGCGCAACCTGCTCAACCCGTCGGAGTCGCTCGACGCCTTCCATATCCAGAATCTGTTCGACGCCATCCGCAAGGGTACGCCGCTGAATGCCGACATCGTGTCGGGACATAAGAGTACCCTGATGGTACAGCTCGGCAACATCGCCCAGCGCGTACAGCGTACGCTGAGGATCGACCCGCTCAACGGCCACATCCTCGGGGACAAGCAGGCCAATAAACTTTGGACGGCCGAGTACGAGAAGGGTTGGGAGATGACCCTGTAAGAGAGTAGAAAACAGGCATATTTTATCGGACGCATGCGGGAGGGGAAAACCCTCCTCTCCCCGTGTGCATATTAAAAAAACGAACTATGTCAAATTCAAATACGGTTGCTCCGGGCGGATCGGACAAGAAACGCTATATCGTGTCGATGGTCATCCTCGGCAGCCTGTTCTTCATCTTCGGGCTCGTGTCGTGGGTCAATGCGATTCTGATTCCTTATTTCAAGATCGCCTGCGAACTGACCTATTTCCAAGCCTACCTGGTAACGTTCGCCTTCTACATCGCCTATCTGGTCATGTCGGTGCCCTCGTCCTTCCTGCTCAACCGGGTGGGGTATAAACGGGGGATCATGATCGGACTGTGGATCATGGCGCTGGGTGCGCTGATCTTCGTGCCGGCCGCCCTGACCCGGACGTACGGTATATTCCTGACGGGGTTATTCGCTATCGGGACCGGACTGGCGATCCTGCAGACGGCGGCCAATCCCTATGTGACGATCATCGGGCCCATCAACAGCGCGGCCAAGCGTATCAGCATGATGGGCTTGTGTAACAAATGCGCGGGTATCATGGCGCCGCTGATCTTCGCAGCGCTCGTGCTTCAGAATTCGGACAGCGAGACGTTCCGTCTGTTGAACGAAGGGTTTTTCAGCGATGCCGAGCGGGGCGCCGTTCTCGACGAGCTGATTCGCCGGGTGATTCTGCCCTATTCCTGTCTGGCGGTCATCCTGTTCGTATTCGGCCTGCTGGTACGTTTCTCGGTGCTGCCTGAGATCGACACCGATAAGGACAACGCTTCGGCGGAGACGGACGACAGCCACGGGAAAAGTTCGGTTTTCCAGTTTCCCTATCTGATCCTGGGAGCGCTCGCCATCTTCTTCCATGTGGGTGCGCAGGTCATTTCGATCGACACCATTATCGGTTATGCACAAAGTATGGGGCTCGATCTGCTCGAAGCGAAGGTCTTTCCTTCGTATGTGATGACCTGCACGCTGATCGGCTATTTCCTCGGTATCGTCCTGATCCCGAGAGTCATCTCCCAGAAACGGGCGTTCCAGATCTGTACCGTGCTGGGTCTCGTGCTCTCCGTGGCCGTGCTGATCGCTTCGGGACAGGTCGACATTCTGGGGCACCGCACCGACCTTTCCATCTGGTTCATCGTGCCGATGGGCATGGCCAACGCCCTGATCTATGCGGGCATCTGGCCGCTGGCCATCCGGGGGTTGGGACGTTTCACGAACCTCGGTTCCTCCCTGCTGGTGATGGGCCTTTGCGGAAACGCCTTCACCCCGATGATCTACGGGGCATTGGCCGACAGCATCGGCGTGAAGATGGCCTACGTGGTGCTGATCCCCTGTTTCCTGTATCTGATATTCTACGCTTTCGTCGGGCACAAGATCACCGACTGGCGCAAACCGAAAGCATGACGACCGTATGAAAAGAGTGAAAATAACCAACGGGCGCATCCTCACTCCGTGGCGCGATCTCGGCACGGGATGCGTCGTGGTGGAGGACGGTGTTATCCGAGACGTCCGTGCCGGCGATATCGAGGTGCAGGACGCCGAGGTGGTGGATGCCGGAGGGTGTTATGTCGCTCCCGGTTTCATCGAGATGCACAGCCACGGGGCCGGCGGCCACGACTTCATGGACGCCACGGTGGAGGCTTTCACCGGTGCCGCCCGTATGCATGCCATGCACGGGACGACGCTGATCTGTCCTACGACGATCGCCAGCACCGTGGAGGGGCTGATGAAGACATTCGCCGTTTACGATGAGGCGCTGAAAGCCAATACGGCCGGTGCGGCCTTCTGCGGACTGCATCTGGAAGGCCCCTATTTTTCGTACGAACAGCGCGGGGCGCAGGACCCGAAATACCTGCGCAATCCGCAGCCGGAGGAGTATATGGCCATTCTGGATGCGACCGACCATATCGCACGCTGGAGCCTGGCCCCGGAACTGCCGGGAGCGATGGCTTTCGGGCGCGAACTGGTGCGGCGCGGGATCAAACCCGCCATTGCCCACACCAGCGCCACGTACGATGAAGTGGCCGAGGCATTCGATAACGGATTCCGTCATCTGACCCATTTTTACTCCTGCATGTCGACGATCACCCGCAGGGACGGGTTCCGCTACCCGGGTGTGATCGAGAGCGGTTTTATCATCGGCGAAATGACGCTCGAACTGATTGCCGACGGGTGCCATGTGCCGCCCAGCCTTCTGAAGCTGGTTTACGATGTCAAAGGAGCTTCGCGCGTGGCCCTGGTGACCGATTCGATGCGTGCCGCCGGTATGGGCGACGGGCCGAGCATCTTGGGAAGTCTCGCCGAAGGGCAGGAGGTGATCGTGGAGGACGGTGTGGCGAAACTGCTCGACCGCAAAGCCTTCGCGGGAAGCGTCGCGACGGCCGACCGTCTGATCCGGGTGATGCGGGATGCCTGCGGGATACCGATGCACGAGACCGTCCGGATGATGACATCCACGCCGGCTTCGATTCTCGGCGTGGAGGGCCGCAAGGGAAGTCTCGTTCCGGGAAAGGATGCGGACATCGTGATATTCGACGAAAAGACGGACGTGAAATTAACCATGATAGGAGGAAACATAATTTACAGAAAACAGTCATGATACAAGTAAAACAACTGACAAAGGACAATCTGCATGTGAAAGTATACGGATCGCGCGACGAGATGGGCAGCGGGGCCGCCGCCGAAGCCGCGGCCTATATCCGGGAGGCGCTGAAGACGAAGGAGACGCTGAACATCGTGTTTGCGGCGGCCCCTTCCCAGAACGAGTTCCTGAGTTCCCTGCTCGGCGAGGACGTGGAATGGGGGCGGATCAATGCCTTTCACATGGATGAATACATCGGTCTGCCGGACGACGCTCCGCAGGGATTCGGCAACTTCCTGTACCGGCACATCTTTTCGAAAGCGCCTTTCCGCTCGGTGCATTATCTGAAAAATTGTCGGGGCACGGCTTCGGAGGCGTGTGCCGAGTACGAAAAGCTGTTGCGGGAAAATCCGGTGGACATCGTCTTCATGGGGATCGGTGAAAACGGGCATATCGCCTTCAACGATCCGCACGTAGCCGATTTCAACGACGACAAACTGGTGAAAACGGTCGATCTGGATCGTACCTGCCGCCTGCAACAGGTGCACGACGGCTGTTTCGGAACGCTCGAAGAAGTGCCCACCCACGCCATGACGCTCACGATTCCTGCACTCGTGGAGGCGAAGAAGCTGTTCTGCATCGTGCCGGCCAAGACGAAGGCGAACGCCCTGAAAGAGACGGTCGAAGGGGCTGTTTCCGAGAAGTGCCCCGCTTCGATTCTGCGCCGGCACCGGGACGCCACCATCTATGCCGATCCGGACAGTGCCTCTTTATTGACGGTCAATTAAATGTATGGAAACGATGAAGAAACTTTTTGCATTGGGCCTGTTGTTGTTCGCCGCCGCCCTTTCGTGTGGTGCCTGCGAACAGGACGAGGCGACCGGCATCGGGTCGGAGCCCAAAACGTTCGATACGGGGTCGGATAAGCTGACGCTCTACAAGGACATACGTTACGGCGGTGTTCCCGGAGGGATCAGATCCGACGACCGCTCTTCGGACCGGCTGCTCGACCTCTATATTCCCACGGCGGCGGCGCCCGAAGGCGGCTATCCGGTCTTTCTTTTCGTGCACGGCGGCGGTTTCGCCGGCGGGGACAAGAGCGACAAGACCGGGTACAACAGTATCTGCAAGAATATGGCCGAGCGGGGATATGCCGTGGTTTCGATGAACTACTACCTGACCATGAAATACGAAAAGGAGCCGGGCGTGTCCTGCTCCTCGGAGATGAAGAACGGACTGCCCGCCTCGGGCGAGTTCCATCCCCTGGTTCAGCGGGCCGTGCGCAATGCCTCGGACGATGCGACCCTCGTGTTGGAATGGATCAGAAAGAATGCGGAAAAGTACGGTCTCGATACCGGCTTCGTGGCCGTGTGCGGCGGGTCGGCCGGCTCGATGACGGTGCTTCACCTGGCCTATCTTTCCGGCCAGAAGGTGCTGCCGGTCAAGGCGGTGGTCAATCTGTGGGGCGGTATGGAGAACCCGTCGAAGATCGAGGCTCCGGCCCCGCCCATGCTGATCTATCACGGAGATCAGGACGCCTTGATTCATGTGGACTACGCCTATGCGTTCAAGCAGCGGATGAACGAGATCGGCTGCCGGGTCGAACTGCATATTCTGAAGGGGAAAGGACATGCTCAGTATGCCTATATCGCAAAGTACTGTACGGGAGAGATCGACGAGTTTCTCAAAAGTCTGAGGTGATCCGTATCTGCCCGGACGTAAAAAAGGCCGCCCCGAAGGCGGCCTTTTTTACGTTTGAATAGGTGTTTTTTATCCGAGATAGGATTTCAGCAGTTTGCTGCGGGAACTGTGGCGCAACCGCCGGATCGCCTTCTCCTTGATCTGGCGGACCCGTTCGCGCGTCAGGCCGAACTTCTCGCCGATCTCTTCCAGCGTCATCTCCGAGCAGCCGATTCCGAAAAAGTATTTGATGATGTCCTTCTCCCGTTCGGTCAGCGTGGCCAATGCGCGCTCCACCTCGGTTCCCAGCGATTCGTTGATAAGCCCCCGGTCTGCGTTGGGCGAATCGGTGTTTACCAGCACGTCCAGCAGGCTGTTGTCCTCACCGTCGGCGAAGGGGGCGTCCACCGAGACGTGGCGGCCGGACACGCGCAGCGTGTCGGTCACTTTCTCCTTGGGTAGGTCGAGGGCCGAAGCCAACTCTTCCGGCGAGGGAGTGCGTTCGTTCTCCTGTTCGAAACGGGCGAATGCCTTGTTGATCTTGTTGAGCGATCCTACCTGGTTCAGCGGCAGTCGCACGATACGCGACTGTTCGGCCAGTGCCTGGAGGATCGACTGCCGAATCCACCACACAGCGTAGGAGATGAACTTGAAACCGCGGGTCTCGTCGAACTTTTCGGCCGCCTTGATCAGCCCGAGGTTCCCCTCGTTGATCAGGTCGGGCAGGCTGAGCCCCTGGTTCTGATACTGTTTGGCCACGGAAACTACAAACCGCAGATTGGCTTTGGTCAGCTTCTCGAGCGCCTCCTGGTCGCCTTTCTTGATGCGTTGCGCCAGTTCCACCTCTTCTTCCACGGTGATCAAATCCTCTTTACCAATCTCCTGCAGGTACTTGTCCAGCGATGCACTCTCCCGATTGGTGATGGATTTGGTAATCTTCAGTTGTCTCATTTTTCTCTCTGTTCCTCGTTTTTGTATTGTAAGCCCCGGTTTTTACACCGGGGCTTTTTTATTCGATGTTTCTGTGGCCGCGCCGTGCCCTTTTACTGGATCAGGGCATAGCTGGCCGATCGTCCGTCGGGATACACTCCGTCGATGGAAGTGATCTTTTCCGAGATACGGGACAGATCGCTGATCGAGTTGACGGGGCGGTCGTTGATGTGGGTGATCACGTAGCCCTTGCGGATTCTCGCCTTGCTCAGTATTCCGTTCTCGTCGATAGACACGACCCGTACGCCTCCGCTGATTCTCAACTCTTTCTTGGTCTTGTTGTCTATTTCGGCGAATTTACCGCCCAGCGCCTCGAACGAATCCACGTAATCCTTCGCGAGCAGTTCTGCCTTTCCTGCCTTATTACGCAGAACCACGTCGAATTGTTTCACGTTGCCGTCTCTTTTTACCGTAATTTTTACCTTATCGTTGGGACGGTGCTTGGCGACGGCCTCCAGCAACGGTGCGGAACCGGTGATTTTCAGTCCGTCGATCTCCGTGATCACATCGCCCTTCTTGATACCGGCTGCCGCAGCGGCTCCCGCCGGATCGACCTCGGCCACATACACGCCGCCGATCTCCTTGATCCCGTACTTGTCTCCGAGATGCTCCACGAAGGCTTCGTTGATCTCCTGGAACTGGACGCCCAGCAGGGCCCGCTGCACGACGCCGAACTCTTTCAGGTCGACCACGACCTTCTTTACGATCGACGAGGGAACGGCGAACGAATATCCGGTGTAGCTTCCGGTCGGGGACTTGATGACGGTGTTGATACCCATCAACTCGCCTTTAGTATCCACGAGGGCGCCGCCGCTGTTGCCGGGGTTCACCGCCGCGTCGGTCTGGATGAACGATTCGATCCGGAACTGGTTCGGAATTACGTCCAGGTTACGGGCCTTGGCGCTCACGATACCGGCCGTTACGGTCGACTGCAGGTCGAACGGGCTGCCGATGGCCAGTACCCATTCGCCCAGCCGCAGGTCGTCCGAATTGCCGAATGCGAGAGTCGGCAGGTCTTCGGCCTCGATCTTGATGAGGGCGACGTCCGTCGTGGGATCGGTGCCGATCAGCTTGGCTTCGAACGTACGGTTGTCGTTCAACTTGACTTTCAGTTTCGAAGCGTTCTCGATCACGTGGTTGTTGGTTACGATATAACCGTCGGGAGAGATGATGACGCCCGAACCGCCTGAACGGCGCTCCTGCGGAGCCTCCTGCTGCTGGTATCCCTGCGGGATGCCGAAAAACTCGAAGAACGGGTCCATCCGGCCTCCGCCGAAACGTGAGGCTTCGACCTCTTCGATCTTTTCTATGTTGACCACGGCCTTCACCGCGTTTTCGGCAGCGTAGGTCAGGTCGGGATAGTTCTCTTTCTCGTAGGCCGTGAAGTGCGAACCAGCCTTCTGGGAGGCGAATTCGATCACTCGGGTCGGGGTATCTTGAGCCGTAAGTCGCGTTACCGTGTAGGCCGTAATTCCTCCTGCGAGGACCGAAGCACCCACGATGCCTAATAACAATGGAATCCTTTTCATAAATTCAATCAATTAATTCTGTTTCTAATCGTTTCAAAAAACATACAAAAAGGTAGAATTACGGCATAAATAATTTTCAAAGTTTCAAAAACGGTCCGGAAATACTCTTCCGGTCGCGTTCAGTTACTTAAACGGAACCTCTGCCGGGAATATTGTGCGGAGGGCCCGAAGCCCGTTTCGTGTCCGGATGGCGGAAAAACTGCGCCCGGGCTGTCAGAATGGCAGTTTTCGCCGTCACCGGAAGAGCGCATGAAAAAGAACCTTTCTTACGAAAGACCGGGCTTCGCCTTTCAGAACGCGAAGCCCGGTCTTTTTCGTATCCGTCCCTGCCGGCCTTCCTTTTCGAACCGCGGGTACGGTCTGCGCGAACGGCTTTGCCGACAACGGTTTATGCCAGTCCGAACGCTTTTTTCAGTTTGTCTACGGCGTCGAGTTTTTCCCATCCGAAAAATTCGACTTCGCGTTCGACTTCCCTGCCGTCGCGCAGCAGGGTGA
Source organism: Gallalistipes aquisgranensis (assembly GCF_014982715.1). Classification (NCBI taxonomy): domain Bacteria; kingdom Pseudomonadati; phylum Bacteroidota; class Bacteroidia; order Bacteroidales; family Rikenellaceae; genus Gallalistipes; species Gallalistipes aquisgranensis. The sequence continues at coordinate 72,413 of NZ_JADCJY010000001.1, forward strand.
CCTTTTCCGTGTAGGGACGGTTGCCGAAATGGCCGTACGAGGCGGTCGCCTCGAAAATCGGGTTCCGGAGCCCGAACTCCCGCACGATGGCCGCGGGCCGGAGATCGAACAGGCCGGCGATCTTCTCCGCGATCTGTCCGTCGCTCATCCCTTTCAAGGCTTCGGGGCGCTTCGAGCCGTAGGTGTCCACGTAGACGCTCAGCGGCTGGGCGATGCCGATGGCGTAGGAGAGCTGCACGAGCACCTGCTCGGCGATGCCGGCGGCCACCATGTTTTTGGCGATGTGCCGGGCCGCGTAGGCGGCCGAACGGTCCACCTTCGAGGAGTCTTTGCCCGAGAAGGCTCCGCCGCCGTGGGCTCCGCGTCCGCCGTAGCTGTCCACGATGATCTTGCGGCCCGTGAGTCCCGTGTCGCCGTGGGGGCCGCCGATCACGAACTTGCCCGTGGGATTCACGTGCAGGATGTAGTCGTCGCCGATCAGGTCGGCCAGCTTGTCGTGGGCTCGCTCCAGGCGTTTTTTGACACGCGGGATCAGGATGGTGCGCACGTCCTCGCGGATTTTCTCCCCCATTTGCCGTTCGGCCTCCTTGTCGGAGATCGAACCGTCGGGGCGGATGAATTCGTCGTGCTGGGTGGATACCACGATCGTGTGGACGCGCTGCGGCCGGCCGTTGTCGTCGTACTGGACGGTCACCTGGCTCTTGGAGTCGGGACGCAGGTAGGTCATTACTTCGCCTTCGCGCCGGATCACGGCCAGCTCCTTCAGAATCACGTGGGAGAGGATCAGCGTGGCGGGCATGTACTCGCGGGTCTCGTTGCAGGCGTAACCGAACATGATACCCTGGTCGCCGGCCCCCTGTTCGTCCTCGCTTTCGCGCACCACGCCCTGGTTGATGTCGGACGACTGTTCGTGAATGGCCGACAGGATGCCGCACGAGTTGGCGTCGAACATGTAGTCGCTCTTGGTGTAGCCGATCCGCTCGATCACCCGCCGGGCCACGTGCTGTACGTCGACGTAGGCTTCCGAGCGGACCTCGCCCGCCACTACGACCAGCCCTGTGGTGCAGAGCGTTTCGCAGGCCACTTTCGAGTGCTCGTCCTTACGCAGGAACTCGTCCAGAATGGCATCGGAAATCTGATCCGAAACTTTGTCCGGGTGCCCCTCGGACACCGACTCGGACGTAAATAGAAATCCCATTTTTTAAACTTTTAGTTAGACACTAACGATTTAAAAATGGGAAGGATTTGTTGGCGCAAATAAAAAAGAAACGCTGCTTTAGCATTTTTTTTCGTGGTTGCAATCGGCCAAATCTTTCCACATTTTTAATGATACGGTCGCAAAGATAACGCAATTTTTCGTGAGTTGGTACAATTTTCCCTATATTTGTTTCCCGAAACCTGTAAACTGCCCTGTATATGAAGAGACAACTGTTTTCGGCCGTCCTGCTGGCATGTCTGCTGGCGGGAGGAGCGGCCGCCCGGAATCCGAAAGTCATCCGGCTCTCCGACCGGCCCCTTTCCGCATGGAAATCCGTGATGAAGGAAGGCGATGCGGCCGGGGAGTTTTCACGGGACAAAAAGATCATCCGCCTTTCCGGTAAGTTCGGTTACATCCGTACGCCGGAGGAATTTTCCGATTACCGTCTCACGGTGGAGTGGCGTTGGGTGGGGGAGCCGACCAACAGCGGTATTTTCGTCCATCTGACCGAGGACAAGATATGGCCTGCCTGTTACGAGTGCCAGCTTATGGCGGGCCGTGCGGGCGATCTGATCAATTCGGGCGGTACGACCAGCAACGAACGCAAGGCCAACACCGCACCCAAAAGCCATGTCATTTCCCGTACGGGCCCGGCCAACGAAAGACCTGCGGGCGAATGGAACCGTGCCGAGATTCTCTGTGAGGGCGACAACATGCTGGTTTACATCAACGGCGAGTTGCAGAACAAACTGACGGGGCTCTCCTCCACGCGCGGAGCGGTGGGCCTGCAAAGCGAAGGCGGCGGAATCGAGTTCCGGAATGTCGAGCTTCGTCCCCTGCAATACAAGGAGTGATAAGAAATTTTCGGAAAATAAGAAACAGGGGAACTGGGGAAATTCCGGTTCCCCTGTTTTCAGAAATAGAATCGGGTTTTTATTTTGCGTTATCCATCCGGTAGAGTTCACTGCCGGCCAGCAGGAACGCTCCTACGCCGTATACATCGGTTGCATTTGCTCCTACGGCTTTGGGTGCGGCACCGACGGGTTGGATGTATCCCAGTTTGCCATCGCTATGGACGCCGGCAACGAGTGACGCCCATCCTTTTTTCAATGCTGTGCGGTAAGCAGGATCTGTCAGATATCCGTTGCGGATACCCCAGGCCAGTCCGTAACAGAAAAAGGCGGAACAACTGTTTTCCGGCAGAGGATAGGAGTCGGGATCGAGCAGGCTCGAATGCCAGGCCCCGTTTTTGTCTTGTGTGCGGAGAATGCTCGGAGCCATTTCCTTGAATAGTTCAATGTAGTAGAATCGGGTCGGATGATTTTGGGGCAGATTTTCCAGAATCAGGGGAATTCCTCCGAACACCCATCCGTTACCCCGGCCCCAGAGTTGTTTGGACCCGTTGGCCTCTCGCAGCGGAATGCGTTTGCAGTCGCGGTAAAAAAGTTTCTCCTCCCGGTCATACAGCGAATCGACGCATATACGATATTCACTATCCATATATTCTGCGTACGTTTTGTCTCCTGTGATATCGTAAAGAGCGGCATATACGGGCGGAGCCATGAACAATGCGTCGCACCAGGACCAGCGTTCGTCTTTACCGATCGGATCGGTCTTCAGAAGAGGTGCTTTCGACGGATGGGTCGCCACATAGTAGGCACGTTCCATGACGGGTTGGAGCATGGACTTGTTGCCGGTCATGCGGTACAGTTCAATGAAAGCCTGGCCTACGCAGATGTCGTCGGCATGGTATGGCCGTCTCCACATGGCCCAGTTATGATTTTTGCCGATTTTCATTACGAAGTCGATGCAATTTTTGTTCCCGGAAGTTTTCCCCCATTCGACCATTCCCCGGTATAGGGCGCCGTTGGTCCAGTCCAGCTGATGGTGGCGGGAATTGGCATGGTTGGCAATCTGCCATGCGGCTACGGCATTGCATACTGCGGAGACATTGTCTTTGTCGGTTTTCCCGGAAAAGGAATTTTGTGCAGATACGGACAGGACGGTGACCGATATCGCACAGGTCAGAAGAAATTTTTCGATCATGTTTACAGCGGTTTTATGGATTAGTATTTGATGGCTTTGTCCAAACGTACGTTTCGATACCCATCCCATGCCCGTTTCCCGCTCCAGTCGGCTGCCGGGGCACTCCAGAATTCTGTGGCAGGGGAGAGGCCCAGTGCGGGAAAAACAGCGGTGCAGAGATAAAGGCTGCCTGTGGAGATGTAACGTTCGGCTAACTGGGGCTGATGTCCGCAAAATCCCAGTGTAAGCCAGCCGTCATTGTCAAAATTGCCCTCTGTTTCCATATGCCGTCGGATAACTGCGGTCAAGGCGCAACGAGTTTGGGATGGAGTGATATAGGATGGGAGAAGTCCGAGCAGGGCTGCCTGCGAAAGGACCTGGAACGCTCCGAAACGATAAGTGATCGAACGTCCTATCACGGGATAGGCACCGTCCGGAGAGATCATGCGCTCCTGTTGGGCCGCATAACGTGTGAACCTCTTGGCTTCCAGAGCAGCGAATTCGGCTGCTCCTTTACCGTGTTTTTGCATGATGCGGAGAATATCCAACAACATGGGATGGATCACGTAACTGCCGTAATAGTCGAAGTGTAGGTCTTTTCCGTCTCCGTACCATGCGTCACCTTTGTACCACTCTTCGAAGCGGGAAAGTGCATATTCTACCGGTGCGGGGTTCCATTCTCCCGTCAAATCCAATAGGGTGGCTTCCACCATGGCCGAAAAAAGCAGCCAGTTGCTCTCTACAGGTTTGATCTTCCGTATATTATTCATGGCTGCCAGGAAATTCCTGCGGGTTTGTTCACTGAGATTGCCCCACAGTTGTTTCGGTGCGCGGATCAGTCCGTGGCACAGGAATGCGGCATCGACGAGCGGTTGGCGGGTTACGGTGAAATTGAGAAAATCGGGGGAGGAAGGATTCACTCCATTTTCGATGGATTTACAGGCCAGTTTTATGTATCGGGCACGCAGTTTCCCTTCCGGCGTATCGTCGGGACCCAGTTCCAGCCAGGGTGCGATGCCTGCGAGCGTACGTCCGAGAGCTTCCAGATGGGTGGTGCGGGTATTGGGGGGAGCGACTTTTCCCGATACCGTTTCTACCGGCATCCGTTTTTTCAGTTTACCTCGGCTCATGTTTTCCAGTACGGGATCGGCGATTCGGGTAAGGGTGGCGATCCAGTAAGCGCGATCTTCCTGACCGGTTGTCCGGGAAATGGTTGGCCCTGGGATAAGGGATAACAGGAGAGCTTGTAAGATCAAGGTGATTTTGAATTTCATGATCGGAGGTTTGGATGTGTGGTATGGTTATTTCCCGGAAGATTTTTCTTTCAGAAAAGAGTCGATAGGGATGTTTCTGCTGCCGGAGAATGCTTTTACGGAGCTCCATGGTTCTGCCGGGGCTTTCCAGAAAGAGTCGTCGGCAGGCAGTCCCAGCGGGACGAATACCAAAGAGCAGAGATAGACACAGGGGGTGGAAAGGTAGGAGTCCCCCAATTCCGGTTGTTCTCCGCATATGCCAATGGTGAGCCATCCTCCGGAATCGAAGGTCCCCGGCTGTTCCATCTGTCGTTTCATGGCGGCCGTAAGTGCCGCTCGTACCTGTCCTTCCGAGAGAGAGGCGGGGAGTATTTTCCGCAGAACACTCTGGGCCAGCACGTGAAAGGCTCCGAGCCGGTAAGTGATCGAGCGGCCGAGCAAGGGATAACTGCCGTCGGGGGCAATCATGCGTTCCTGAATTTCGGTATAGCGGCGGAAACGGGGTAATTCTGTGGCGTAAAAATCGCTTAATTCCGTGTCGTGGCGTTGCATCACCTCGAGTACTTGAAGCATCATGGGTTGGATGACATAACTGTTGTAATAGTCCAGGTGAAAGGTGTCTCCGTCGCCGTAGATGCCGTCACCCATGTACCAGCGTTGATGCGAGGCAATGGCGTGTTTGACGACATTGAAATTCCATTCGCCTGCGAACTCCTTCAGCCCGCATTCTACCATGGCACAGAAAAGCAGCCAGTTGTTATTGCCCGGTTTCATGGTACGGGTGGATTTCCATTGTGCAATCAGCCGCTTCCGTGTCAGGGAATCGAGATTTCCCCAAAGTTGAGTGGGAGCTTGAAGCAATCCCTGAATCAGAAAGGCGCTGTTCACCAAAATTTGCCGAGTGGCGGTACTGTTGAAATAGTCCGGAGAAGAGGGATCGACCGAATTGGAAAGAGCCCTGCATCCCATTTCTATATATAGAGCCCTCAGTTTTCCCTCGGGAGTGTCGTCCGGTCCCAGTTCCAGCCAGGGGGCGATTCCTGCAAAAGTACGGCCGACCGATTCCATGTGGGTGATAAATTCCCGGGAACTGGCCCGGGCCGAAGAAGAACGGCCGATCGGAATGTTTTTGCGCAATGTATGCTCGCTCAGATTACGCAGTACAGGGTCGGCGACCCGAACCAGTGTCTGAACCCAATAGGTTCGGTCGTCGGTCGGGGTTGAAGCCCGGCCCGGAGAAGAGAAGAAACACAGGTGTCCGGACATGAAGGAGAGGAAAAGCAGAAGTGAGTGTCTCATCGGTTTCGTACTGGGTTTACGGTTAAGTACAAATTTAATCGCTCCGTATGCAGAATAATAGTATAATCATACGGATTTGTTATATCTCAGTCCGTTTTAGCTGTTTTACGTTCATTTTTGTCCGTTGGCGGAACTGTTACGGACGATCATGACAAGGATACGAATGAATTTGATATGGGGGCGGGCAAGATGTGGGTAAATTTGAATGAAAGTCAGGTGACGGTTTTGTCAATCCGGAAAACCTGGGATGTATTTAATCTGAAAATACGACGGCGAATGAAAAAGTGGCTTGTTTTAGGAGTGTTGCTGGCTGTAACGGGAGCAGCATATGCCGGGACAGAAGTGAAAAGTCCCCGGCCGGATCATGTGATTTTGATCGGACTCGATGCGATGAGTCCACGGGGTATTCAGAAAGCGGTGACTCCCAATATGAATAAATTAATTGCCGGAGGAGCATCCTGTTTCAACGGACGGTGCGTGCTCTCTCCTGCCAGTACACAGAACTGGACCAGTATGCTGACAGGGGCGGTTCCGCTTCAGCACGGAGTAACCGGCAATCCCTGGCAGCGAAACAACCGGCGGATACGCCCCGTTATAACCGGAAAGGAAGATGTCTTTCCCAGTGTGTTCGAATGGATTCGTGAACAAAGGCCCGACAGTAAGATATATTCATTCTACGAATGGCGCAGCGTAATGAGGATGTTCGTGACCAGTGTGATGGATGTTTGTGAAAAAAAAGCTACGGGTGTGGAAAGTTTCCGTTCAGGAATGGAGGCATTTTTCGAAGACAAACCCGATTTCCTGTTTATTAACATATTGGAGACCGATCACATAGGGCACGTTAAAGGACATGATACGGATGACTATTATCGTTGTATCGAAAAATACGATGCATTGATCGGGGAGTTTGCGGATCGGATTGAAAAAGCCGGAATGTGGGATCGAACGGTCATGATGGTCGTAGCCGATCACGGAGGCTTTCTCGGAACGCATAGCGGTGAATCGCCCGAGGCTACGGAAATACCTGTGATCCTGTATGGCAAGGGAGTGGCCAAGGGAAAGACTATACCTTATTACTTCATTTTCGATGTTGCTCCGACTGTGGCCTGGTTGCTGGGTGTAACGCCTCCCGAGGTTTGTGTAGGCAAGCCGTTGACGACGGCGTTTACGGAAAGGGATAAAACCTTTACGTATTCTCCCATGCCGAGGCTCAGTGTGAACGAAGACTTGTATGAAGAGGGAATTACGGTGGGGATAAGTGCCGATTGGCCGGAGGCTGAAATAAGGTATACGCTTGACGGTTCATTGCCGACTTCCCGATCTGCTCTTTATGTGAACCCGTTGAAAATAAGTAAAAATACATTGTTGCAGGCTGTGGCGTTCCGTGACGGGTATCCCAGTCGTCCGGCGCGGGCTCATTATCGTTTTGTGACGGATGGGCGGCCGTTGGTGAATTATGCGTATTATGTGGATACGTGCAGTATATTCGTTCCCGATTTTGCCGGGATGAAGCCTGTCGTTACGGGGAAAACGTACGAAATCGACCTGAGGGGGATTCCGGACAGAGAAACTCGCTTCAGTGTCCGTTTCGATGCCCGGATCGAGGTGCCCGCGGACGGGAAGTATCGATTTCATACCCGTTCCGACGACGGATGTTGGCTCAAAATAGACGGGAAATTGGTGACGAAGACCTCTACGCCTCATTTTCAGGAGGCTTACGGTGATGTTGAACTGTCAGCCGGGATACATAGGATCGAGGTCGGGTACAGGCAGGATGTAAAACGGAAACATCTCTCCGTTTATATGGCAGGACCGGGGGTAGAGGCTCCCGAACGGTTGCTGACTTCGGAATATTTTCGGTAGGGTACAGACGGATTGAAAGATTGTCAGTCCGGTTCATAAGAGTGAAAATCCCCCCGTCAGATATCGTTCTGGCGGGGGGATGTGATATTGGGACGATTAATTGGGCTTCTGTTTGTTTTTCAGGTTATTGCGGTAGGCTGTGGGGGTGGTCCCGTACAGCGCGTGGAACGATTTGATGAAATAGCTCGGTGAGTTGAATCCCACCATGTAGGAAATTTCCCCTACCGAAAGTCCCGGCTCCGTTTCCAATAGGGTGATAGAGGTTTTCAAACGGATGTTGGTAATAAACTGATTCGGAGTCTGTCCTGTCACTCCTTTCAGTTTTGTGAAAAGTTTAGTACGGCCGAGAGCCATTTCCCGAGCGAAAAGAATAATGTCGAAGTCCGGATTGGTAAGGTTTTTTCGTACGACTTCGGCAGCCTTTTCGATCAGTTGCTGGTCGAGTGAGTTGGTAGCGATCAGTTGGGGGCGCAGAGAGGTGGACTGAGCGAATTTGTTCTGCATCAGAATACGGGAGTTGACCAAGTTATTGCATTTTGTGATCAGGATACGTGAATTGAAAGGTTTGGCGATGTAATCGTCTGCACCATGGCGGAATCCTTCCAGAGTCGATTCTTCCGTGATTCTGGCGGTCAGGATGACGAAGGGAATATGACAGGTGGTCAGATTGTTTTTGACTTTCGTGCATAGTTCGTATCCGTCGATGTTAGGCATCATCAGGTCACTGAGTATGATGTCGGGCAACTCCTCCCTCAGAAGCTGCCAGCCTTCCATTCCATCCTGGGCTTGAATGACTTCGTAGATAGGTTCGAACAGAGAGGTCAGATGCTGCCGCAGGTCGTCGTTGTCTTCCACGATCAGAATCCGGGTACGTTTCCCGCCGAGCGCTTTGCGGGAACTGGCTATTTCTTCCATGAATTTTTTGTCCGGAAGGTTGTCCGGTGTGTCGGGATACGGAATGTTTCCGGCCGGGACGGACTTTTTCAGCTCGGGGGGGATGTGCTCTTCTCCAACAGGCAGCGAAACCGAGAATGTCGTGCCGTGTCCGGGTTCGCTTTGTATGGATATGTCTCCGTAATGGGCTTTTACGATTCCTTTGGCTACGGTGAGTCCGAGGCCGGTGCCTATGGAAGCCTTGTTGTCGTTCGGGACTTGAAAAAACGGATCGAAGATCGTCTGTTGATACATGGGTGGAATCCCCGAACCCGTATCAGAGACCCGTATTACGATATGAGTTTTCTCTGCATGTATCGCCAGACAGATTTTTCCCTGGGGCGGGGTATATTTGAATGCGTTGGAGAGAAGGTTGTAAAAGACCTTTTCGAGTTGTTCTGTATCGTACCATATTTCGATCGGTTCGTCGGGGGCTTCCCATATGAAGTCGATCTGCTGTGCGATCGCGTATTCCCTGAATGAGGCATGTATCCGTCCGAGCAGTTCCACGATATTTTGACAGGTAAAACTCATAGGAATGAAATCCTGCTCTTGTTTTTTGAAATCCAACAATTCGTTGATGAGCCGGTTGATCTTTCCTATATTGTACTGTATGCCTGTGAGACGGTTGTAGATAGATGGAGGAATGTTGCTTTTTTGCAGGACGGTTTCCAAGTGGCTTTGGATCAAAGTGACGGGTGTCCTGAGTTCGTGGGATACGTAAGTGAAAAAACGGAGTTTCGACTGGTTGAGTTCCTGTATCTGATTCCGTTCCCGTTTTTCCATCTCGAGAGAGGTGCGTAGTTTGAGTTTACCTGTGTAAAACCTCAATAGCAGCACTATGATCGAAAGCAGGAACAATGTCAGGAGCAGATAAGCCCAGGTCGTTTTATGGAACGGGGGATGAACTTTTACGGTCAGACTGCGGGAGGAGAGTATGCTCCCCTTGTCCGGGTCGATGCTGCGGACGGTGAGCGAGTAGGTGCCGGGGGCCAGGTTGGTGTAAACGATCGGCTGCCCGGGGGTTCCTCGAATCCATTCCGTATCGAAACCCGTTAGACGATACTCTGTTTCGTTGCGGATGTAAGGAATATAATTGGTGATTGCGTACTCGATGGAAAAGGTGGTCTGGCCCGGACGAAGGTCGATTCCCTGTTGGTAGAATAGTGACTGGGAAAGTATGCCGTCCGGCCCGTTTGTGACAATTTTTTTATTGTTGACTTTGAGTGCAGTGAAATAGATGTCGGAAAGAGTTTGAAGTTCTGCCAGTTCTTTTTCTTCGAATGAAATCAAGGATTTGAATCCGCAGACATAAATTTCCTTGTTGCTCGAAACGTACAGGCCATAAGGAGATATGTCCGAAACGGGAAACCCATTGTCTTTCGTGTAATTGCTGAATACACCGTTTTCTGGGTCGAAACGTGTGAATCCTCCGTTGGTGGCCAGTAACAGATAGCCTGCAGGAGATTCGTCGATATCCAAGATATAGTCGTTTATGAGTGTACTGTTGCGGGTTGTATAACTTTCGAATGTGTTGGTCTGGGGACGGTATACGAGTAGTCCCGCACCGGAAGAACCCAGCCAGATGCGACCGTGCCGGTCCTGGGACAGGACCAGGACGTGACTTTGTCCCAAAGGGGTGTCTTCTCCTGAAAAGTATATTTCCTGTTTGTGTGTTTTCAGGTTGTACCTGATGACTTTGCCGGAGAGAGCCTGCCAGCAGTTGCTGTCCCGGTCGATCAGCATGTCTGTGATGTATCGGTTGTTTGCTTCCGGTGTGTCGACTAATCTGCGGCAGGTGCCTGTGCGTTTGTTGAAGACAACCACTCCTTTCTGGGTTGTCAGCAGTAATTCGTGTTCGCCGGCAGGTGCGATTTTCCGGATGTTATCGTCCGGGATGGTCCACGGTGTGTTTTTTTTATGGCGGTAAACGGAGATTCGGTGTGTAGCCAGATTCATCCGGTTGAGTCCGCCGAGTAGCGTGCCTATCCATAGGGTGTTTTCCTTTTTGTCCAGCCAAAGCGATTTGATACTATGGCTGGAGAACATTTTGTCCGGATATTTTTTCACCGAACCGTCGTTTTTGTTATATTGGAGAAGTCCGGCGCTTTCGGAGCCGATCCAAAAGTTTCCGTTTCCGTCGTCTGTCAGGCAACTGATGATCGACAGGGAAGGATTGGAAAATATTGTTTTATGGAATCGGTAGAAGTCGTAGTCCGGATTGTAGAGGCTGATTCCTCCGAAATATGATCCGATCCAGATCGTCCCCTGATGATCTTTCATAATACTCCATATCGAAGAGTGGGGTAGGGAATGAGGGTCGTCATTCGAATGATCCGCGTGGAGCATGGAGCGGTTTTCCGGGTACAGAATGTTGATCCCCTTGAATGTTCCGATCCAGTAATTTCCGGAATTGTCTTCGCAGACAGTTCTTGTGTAATTGTCCGAGAGTGAATTGGGGTCATTCGGATTGTGACGATAATTGATTGTCTCCCCGCTTTTGTCGATTCGGTAAATACCGTCGGATTGGGTGCATATCCATAAATTGCGTTTGGAATCCTCGTAAATGTTTACAATATGTTTGCCTTCGAGCAGCGAGGTTTCCTTGCGGTTCCGGTCGATGAAGAGAATTCCGTTATTCGCAGTCCCGATCATCAGATACCCGGCCGAGTTTTCGTAAATGCAGCGGATTTTGCTATGGGGATTGATCCTGTAATATTCTTCGAGAGTGTGTCCGTCGTATTTCCATACCATATTGGAAGTACATACCCATAGTTGTCCCCGATTGTAGCTGATGGCTTGAACGTCGTGTTTGCGGAGTGTCCGGAATTTTTCGGTTCGGAGGTCCATTTCGCAGAGAGCGTATTTGCACAAAACAAACAATTTCCCGTCCCGGTTGCCGCATACGGTGCGTATGTTGTTGCTGTATAGACTGGTACTGTCGCCCGGAATGGGCCTGAAAACCTCGAATTCCTGGCCGTTGTATCGGTTCAGTCCGTCCTGGGTGGCGATCCAGATCATGTTGAATTCGTCCTGGTAGAATGATGTGACACAAGATTGGGCCAATCCGTTTTCAATTCCGAGATGAGAAAAACGGAAAGTATTCCGGGCTGTTGTACTATGTATCAGGAAAAACGATAATAACAACAAAAATAATTGTAGCGGAAGGTGCATCTGTTTTAGGCTTGGATTTGTATTTATATGCAAAATAACAGAATTTACATAGAGTGTTGTTTTTTATTTGATTTTTTTGGACAAATTTTATGTAAAAGTGTACGGGAATCGTATGATAAACTTTAGGGGGATTATACCTTGCAAAATCCGCATATGTTTTTGATGGTATGAGAACTGCTTGTTTTTTTCTGTTTGTTTTTGAAATTGTTAATGCTTTCTCCCTTTGTGCTCAAAATGTTGCGGAGGACGCGGTTGATCCTTTTCATGGGGCGGACAACAGAGGGAATACATTCGTTGGTGCGGCTATGCCTTTTTCAATGGTGAAGCCGGGGCCGGACAGTTGGATGCCTTCGCGTTGGTTGAATTCTAATTCGGGTTACGGAACGGGACAATCGGTCTGCGGATTCAGCCAAACCCATGTCAGCGGCACCGGAGGAGCTGCGAAATATGGGCATTTTCGGGTAATGCCCATGATCGGAGATGTGAACCGGCGGGATTGCTCCGAACCTGTGAGGGATGAGATTGCCGCTCCCGGTTATTATGCTGCCACGCTTGCGGGGTCCGAAATCCGTTGTGAGCTGACGCTTACTCCTCATGTGGCATATCACCGCTATACGGCAGGCCGCGGTGATTCTCTTAATGTTTTATTCGATGTATCCTCGTTGCTGGACAAAGGTTCTACGCCGCAGCATCTGCTTGAAAGCGGGGTTGAGATACTCTCCCCCCGGGAGATGACCGGCTATTGCCGGTCAGAAGGAGGATGGAATGAAGGTGCTCCCTATACAGTCTATTTCTATGCCCGGTTTGACCTGGAAGCTTCCGGGTGGGGAACATTTCGGGAAGGCCGTCTTTCAAGGGGAAATTGTATCGAACGATCCATCAATCCGCATGACCATACCCGGAAAGCCGCTTACATGACTTTCCCGCTCGGGGCTGATCGGACGGTAACTTTAAAGATGGGTATTTCTTTTGTAAGCGGACAGAAGGCTCGGGAGAATTACGAAGCCGAAGCGGGAGATCTTTCGTTCGACCGGGCCAGGGCAAAGGCCCGGGAAATGTGGAATACCTATCTCGGAAGATTGGATGTAAAGTGTTCCGATCCGGGTGTACGCACTATGATTTATAATGGTCTTTATCGGGCATTGCTGATGCCGGTAGACCGAACCGGAGAGATGCCCGGCTGGGGGAATACGGTTTGTTACGATGATTTTTATGCGATTTGGGATACGTTTCGTACGGCGCTTCCTCTTCTCGGACTGATCGCTCCTGAGAAACTGGCCGATATGGTGAATGCACTGGTCTCAATCGGAGAGCGTGAGGGATTCATGCCCGATGCCCGAAGCGGCAATTGGACGGGACTGACACAGGGGGGAAGTAATTGTGATGTGGTGATCGCCGATGCTTATGTGAAAAAAATAGGAGGGATTGATTACAGGGCGGCGTGGAGGCAGATGAGGCGCAATGCGGAGATGGAGCCCGATGCACCGCGACGTTATGGCCGCGGAGGAGTTGTGCAGTTTGATACATTGGGATATGTCAGCGATCGTTTCGAAAGAAGCGGAACCCGTCAGATGGAATATGCCTATTGTGATTTTGCTCTGTGGCAGTTGGCCAAAGGATTGGGCGATACGGCCGCTGTCGTCCGTTATCTGGACCGTTCCCGTCGTTGGACGGCTCTTTGGAATCCGGATGCCGAAGATTCGGGATTCAGGGGATTTGTCTGGCCGAAACAGGAGAACGGAATATGGCGGGAAAAGTTCTCGGCGCTTACGGTGGGAAGCTGGCGGGGTGTTTTTTATGAGGGGACTTCGTGGCAGTATTCTCTGTATGCACCTCACGATGTGGAGCGGCTTATCGCTCTGTGCGGAGGACGGGAGGAGTTCGTCCGGCGTCTCGATTTCTTTTTCGAAAAAGGGTTTGCCGGAGAGAAGGGATTTTATAATGTCGGGAACGAACCGTCGTTCCTTACGCCTTGTCTTTATATATGGGCCGGGCGTTATGATCTGACGGCCTGTCGTGTCAGGGAGATCGGTGACCGTTATTATCGACCGGGCCGGGCCGGCTTGCCCGGTAACGACGATTCGGGTGCCATGAGCAGCTGGTATGCCTTTCATGCGTTGGGATTGTATCCGAATGCCGGGCAGGATTACTATTTGCTTACTTCTCCCCGGATAGAGCATGCCGAACTATGTCTGCCGGAGGGAAAAACCTTCCGAATCATAGTCAGGCATGCCGCTCCCGATCATATTTATATCCGTTCCGCCCGGCTTAACGGTCATCCGATAAACCGGGCGTGGATTCGTCATGCGGAGATCGTTGCCGGAGGAGAGTTGGAACTGACTATGGGTGCTGAACCTTCCGGGTTCGGCCGGAAGAATCTGCCTCCTTCGTTGCCGTTGTCCGGGGAGTGTCCGAATAGTAGATGAAATCCTTCAGCAGCAAAGAGTAGGGCTTTTCATAGTTCTTCCATCGGATTTCTACGGTGTAATCGTCTTCCGGAAGTCCGTACTTATGGAAAATGTCGTAGCGGCGCTGGATAAAATCGCATGGCATATCAAACGATTCCATTTTTTTGCCGTTCAGGTAGATGTCGAACAGTGCCGTATACTCCTCTTTTCCGGTTTTGCCTCGTTTCATCGTGCCGTGGAATATGAATCCTGTGCCATGGAACTTCATGGTTATTCCTTCCTGCCCGAACTCTTTCCCTACATGAATCCGTTCTACCGGATAGAGACCGCTGAAACTCTGCTCCAGGGGAAGAGGGGTGGGGGTCTGGAGAATTATTTCCGCTGAACTGCCCTTGATCCGGCCTCCGTTTTTGCGGATCATTTCTCCGGCATGTCTGAAACTCATTTCGTATATCTGAAGGAGGGTCGATTCCGTGAAAGGAAATTTGTCGTTTTCGACCTGGGCCATGCCTCGGGTCCATTGTTCTCCTATTTTGTCATAACCGAGCATGGTGCCGAGAATTCCGCATGCAGTAGCCGGATTGCAGTCGGAGTCCTGCCCGCAACGGGTGGAAATATCCATCGTTTTGAAAAAATCGCCTTCCCCGTACAACAGTCCCATTACTACGTATGCCGAATTCAGTGCGGCGTCTATATTGTAAGGATGGTCGACACCGTAACCGCAGCCGATATCTTCGTTTCCGTGCAAGGTTTCCAGTTCTTCCCATGTTTTAAGCCAATTATCCGGATATTTTTTCCATAGGGTGATCGTATTGGAGATACATCGATGATACCGGCTGGCAGCCGGTATTGCCTCCAGCGCCTCAGTGACGATCCGTTCCATATCGTCGTACACGAAAGCCAGGGAATAGAGGGCCGCGACGAAAGCCCCTCCGTAAACTCCGTCTCCATAGTTCATGATATGACCTAATTTCCAGCTGTATCGTGCAGCGGTTTCCGGCATGCCCGGACACATCAGGCCGATGAAATCGGCCTGTATCTGGAAATCGATGTCATCGGCATGGGGATTGTTGATCCAGTGTCCTGACGCCGGAGGCATCGTTCCGCGGAGTATTTGGTAACGGGCGATCTGGTTTGCGTGCCAAAGTTTGTAATCGGCATGGGCAAATGCCCTGGCAAATGTGTCCACAGGGGCTTCGAGTCCATGTTGGTCGATTGTTTCCATGTGGCAGATGTCCATATAAATGTCGTCGTACAGACCAGCCCGTTTTTCAAATGTTGTGCGGATATAGTCGTCGTACCAGGGAATGTCGTATTCTGGGGGGATTGTGATGCCTTTGAATTTGAATTCTGTTGGGCCACCGTAGGTACAGCCGATGATTTGGCCGGCCCATCCCCCGCGGATTTTGTCCATGAGGACGGAATCGGACAGTGTGAGGCTTTTTTCTTTTGAACAGCCTCCTGCAAACAGAACTGCCAGAATGAGCGTAATTGATTTTATCTTCATTTTGTTGTTGTTTTATTGTGGGCTATCCGGAAGGCTTGCGTGGTGACGTAATATTTGGCGAGCATGCCGGGTACTTCCCATTCCGGCATTACTCCTGTTTTCAAAAAATCCAGATATTTTTCTGTCACCTGGCTGAAATGGGCCTCGTGTCCTACATTATATCTGTCGGGAATGGCGATTCTCCAACTGCCGTTCGGTTCTGCAACTGCCGAAATGCCCGGATAGGTGGCTGCCAAACGGGAGGTGGCAGATAACACTTCTGCTTTGAAAGAGTCCGGAATGTTGTCCGTCGCGGGCTCTATGTATAATGTAGGACGATAGTTCTGTTCGGCTCCCTGCCGGATGACGAGATTTGCTTTTTCGCCCCGCATGACCGAGTAATGTGTATCCCCTCCCCCTTCGGGTGCCTCGAAGTTCCAGATGACGGAGACTTTGGCAACGATACCGCGTATCCGGTAAAGGATATTTCCGTTCGAATATACGTGCAATATCCCATCCCGAACATCTTTCCGGAGATAATCGGGGAAAGTCTCTTGTCCGGTTACCAGTTCAAATTGCGGGGATGTAATGGGGGTACTCCATCGGTTGGCATCGAGTATTTCGATCTCTCGGGTGTAGTCGATTGCCTGGTCGGGAAAGCACTCCCACTGGATCAGGTCGACCAGATGGGTGGTTACGTCCACAATTCCTTCTCCTTCCTGTTCCACGTCGAAGAACCATGCGGGACGTCTCAGGTGGCGGCCTGAAACCTGTTTGGAAAAGTGGTGAACGCTCTCCTTCACTATGGCGGGATGATCGGGAGTGCCGCTTACCAACGAACCGAACAGTTCCGGAATGCGAGAGTATTCCCGTTGTAATACGGTTGTAATCTCGTATCGTTCCGTCATTATATCGTAAAGCATGATACCCTGTTCGTGTGCCGTTTTAAAACACTCCTTCAGCAGATCGAATCCTTCCGGGGTGATCGCCATCGGTTTGTCTGCCAATACATGGATACCCGCATTGAGCGCGGCCCGGATATACTCGGTCTTTTTACGGTTATTACCTGCGACGATCATGACGTTGCCCTTTTTTTCTGAGAGCATCCGTTTCAGAAAATCGTCCCCGTAGTAAACGGTTTCTTTCCAGGAAGTAGGCGCCTCTTTACGGGTGTTGTATTGGTTTATTTTGTCCAGATATTCCTGTACATCATTTCCGTAGGGGGCATAGACATATACATTCGTGTCGATCTGGGGATAAGAGGTTTTTTGCACGAGTGCAGCATGAAAATGCCCAGGGTCGAGTACCAGGAGTCTGACTTCACCCGGAGCTCCCGTAAAGCGGTCTTGTGACTTGTCTGTTTGTTTGCATGAAACAAGTAGGGCCAACAGGCTGATCGGAAGAATTGCTTTTTTTGTCATGGTCGGAATTATTCGTGTTTATATCGTTCAAAAGCCTCGGCTATGTTGGCTTCCTTTTCGTTTCCGGTATGGATCAGTACTCTGTAACGTAGGCGGATTCTCTCGTTTTGCCGGAATCGGGTGGATTTCCCGTCGGTCGGCCAGTACATTGGCGTAGGTGAAATGAATCCATAATCGCGGGTGAACCACGGGGACGGAAATCCCGGATTCGATGGATGTTGAAGCAGGGCAATCCCTTCTGTGCCACTTTTACGTGTCGCATGGCAATCGAGCCAGGGAGAGGGCCTGCCGAAAGTCTCTTTTTCTCCGAGAGCTCCTTCTGCATTGACCATGATACCACCTTCCCGGACGCTCAGGTCGGGATCGATCCGGGCGCTGAACAGCGAGTGGTTGGTTTTGAGAATGATTACATCCGTCAGGAATTCCAGCGTGATGTCGAAGTCGATCTGGTACAGACTGTCTGAAGGTGCACAGACTGTTATGGTTCTCAAATCGCGGATCGGTGCCTCTGCATCCGGGCGTTTCCACATGCATTCATCCCGAATGACGATTGCCTCCCCCGAGGCGTGTATGAGGGCCGGTCCGAGCGAAACGATGCGTCCGCGTTCCAAATTCTCCTGCCAGTAATTTCCTCCGTTCACCTTGTCGCAACCGAAAAAGAGTGAACTGTGGTGTGGATACGTTCCGTTACGCATGGACGTGACGCCCGATCCGGACAAAGGACTGTTGACCGGGAAAAAATACGGATATTTTTCATCGGGAGAAAAGTGATAGCTTGTGACAAATCTCTTTCCCGCTTTTATGTCTATCCGGGAACCGTTTTTTTCAGCACTCATTGGCCGTGGACTGCCATGCAGCCAGATACAAGCCGCCAAAGCGACTGCTAAAGTCGCTGTATACCGTAGATTCATGTTTGTGAATTTACTGGTTATTTTACAGTCACTTTCGGTGTATTGGCGAACTCCTGCCAGAGGGATTCTGCACGTTCGGGTGTCATATCTCCGTCGTAAGTTACGATTCGGTAATGCAAACGGTAGGTGTGTTCCGGTTCCAGTACCCAATCTTCGTTTTTCGAGGGAGAAAAGTTGACAAAGGCGTCGCCCCGTCCTCCGTTTGCTTTTTCGTTCCAGATGCGTAGCGGTTCCGGATGCATGCGGTTGGCCGGATGACTCATGATGAGAATACCTGATTTTCCATTCGCGCATTGGCCTGATACATATATCCATCGGCCGTTCGTGCCGTCGATTTCATGCCTGGTTTTACCTTCCGAGGTCAGCATTTCACAGTTGTCTCGGGTCCATTCGGCCGTGGCCCTGAATCCGAAACCGGCGTAACGGTAGGCTTTCAGTATGACAGGCAGTGCAGTGGCCGGTTCCAGGTCGGAAACGAAATCCCACATAAACATTTTGTCTCCTGTGTTCCATGCTTTCATACTGAGTCGTTCTTGCATGATGACGATCTCCTCTTTCGGCGTGAATTCCATCGTCCATTCTTGGGTGTCGACAGTTTGTTTCTCTCCGGGCCGGAAAATGACGTGAGTGTGTTTGACCTGTATTTCGGCAAACAGATCGCCGGCTGATGTACGAATGACCGTATCAAAACGCACGGTTCCCTGTTTCAACCCGAGATTCCATAAATCGTACTTGTCATTATCGTATGAAATGGAGGTCCATGGATTCCAAATGCCGTAGTGGTGCATGTGGTCGGCCGGATTTATATTGGTCAGAATGTTTCCCGCAGGAGACCATGCCGGATGGATGTATCCTGCACGACGGAAAGCCGGATCCACATATTTGGGCAGTTTCTTGATCTGTGTGTTGTATTGGAGTATATCTTGATTCCCCCGTTGCAGGATCAGGTTGCCATTCTTGTCTTCGCTGATGCTCATTTCCCCGGTTACGCGGACTGGCTGTGTGGAGGGTTCAATCGAGTATTCCCTGACTTCACCGTTCTTGAGTGTACCGTCGACCTTCCAATAAATTTTGGAGCCTTCGGGTGTGGATTCCCCTTGGCTGATACAGCGCAACTGTTTGCCGTTCGTTGTTTCGAAAACGGTCACGGGATTGGACCCGTTCCAGGGTATTGATACGATACTGTTGTGGTAGTCCCTGCCGTCGGCTTCGACTTGTACACGGATTTTTTTCGAAACTTTCCTGTCGGCCCGGACAGTTTCGGCAGTACATAACACGGATAGGGAAAAGACGGCTATTTTCAACAGAGTTTTCATGGTGTCGGTGATTTAGAAATTGTAGGGAGCCCGTTGCGGACGGGAAAGCATGGAGTTTGCCTCATCATCGTTACGGAATCTTTCCGTACGCGGGTCCCAGTGTAGTTTGCGCCCCAACTTCATTGCGATGTGTTGCAACAGGCAGGCAGTGCATGCGCGGTGGGCCACTTCTGCCGGGGCGATATTCAATGACCGTGTCCGGATACATTCCAGCCAGTTCCCGTGCTGGTCGTCCGATTTATATAGATGCACTTCATGCTCGCCGATTACGGAACCGAGTATGCGAGGGTCTGATGCGGCGAGTGGCCCTCCACTCGATGCGTCCGATACGGGATCGCTTGCCGAGGCCCGGTAACGTCCGCGGGATACGAAAATCCAACCTTCCGTGCCGGAAAATAGTACGCCGTTGGGTTTCCCGGGACCGTCAACCATTCCTTTTACCACGACTCCGTTGTCGTAGAGCATCTCCGATTGGAAATCCCCGTGTACGTCCCACAGTCCTGAAGAGGGAAATTGGGCGGTAGCCGTAATTTCAATTGGTCCCGAATACTCTTTTCCCATGGCCCAGTGGGCGATGTCGAAGTGATGGGCCCCCCATCCCGTTATCATACCGGCGCCGAACTGTTCACAGCGCAGCCAGCCGGGACGTCCGTATCCCTGTTGAGGATGTACCCGGTCTACGGTGTAGGGAACCGAAGGCGTTTGGCCGAGCCACATGTCGTAATTCAATCCTGTCGGTACGGGCATCGGGGTCGGATCTCCGCCTGCAGGATCGCCCGGCAGACGGACTTCGATCGAAAGCAGTTTCCCGATGCGTCCATTACGCACCAGTTCGCAGGCCCGGCGGAATTGCTCCATGGAACGCTGCTGGCTTCCGATTTGAAGAATCCTGCCGGTAGCATTGACGGCATTGCTCATCTTTCGGCCCTCTTCGATGGTGAGGGAGGCCGGTTTTTGCAGATAGACGTCTTTCCCTGCATAAACGGCATCAATGGCCTGTTTGGCGTGCCAATGATCCGGGGTGCTTATCAGTACGGCGTCGATGTCGCTGTCGGCAAGCAGCTGCCGGTAATCTTCATAGGTATTCACGCCCGAATAGGGCTTACCTGATTTTTTCGTGTAATAATTTTCTACCAGTTTTTTAGCGTCGTCCAGTCGCCGCCTGTCTACATCGGAAACGGCAACGATCCGTACGTTGTCATATTTCCATACGCCCGGCATGTCATGTGTGCGGGAGATGCGACCGCAGCCGATCGCCCCTATGTTGATCCGGTTGGAGGGAGCGTTTTTTCCAAAGACACTCGAGGGTACAATGGTGGGGGCGGTGATTATCCCGAGTCCCATCAGGGCACTTCGTTTGAGAAATTCTCTTCGTTTCATTTTATGGTGGTTTTAGGGGAAAATATAGTGGTAAAGATAGGAAAATATTGTGGAATGTCGTTCGAGTTATGATAAAAGGGGACTTGGGGCCCCCTTTTTGTTCCCGGAAGTGGGGCAGCTATTCGGTAAGCGATATCTTTTTTACGCAGCGGACTTTTCTTGCGGTACTGTACTTTGCCCCTCCGTCAATGGCATACTTGCCCATACGTACCCAGAAAACGTTGACTCCCGTCGCTTCCGTACTGGTCCAGTAACTGTCTCCTGCTGCAGTTTGGTCGGCCTCGTTCATGGCCCGGCCACCTTCTATGGCCATCAGTTTCGCATCGAATGCGGCCCGGGCATCTTTTTCTTCTTGCGAAATGTCGATGGGATTGGCTATGGTAGCTTCGCTGACCGATGTCCCGTTATAAGCCTCGAATATCTGTATCATCTCCTGTTTCGAGGGAAGATACCAGCCCTCTCCCATTTCCTTGCAGTAATTGAATGCCGTATAGAGTGTCTGATAGTCGGGGATTGCCTCCGCGGCTGCCTGGTTGACCGCTCCGTCCGTTTCGTGGGTGGTGCCGATAGGCGCTGTATGGTCCCGATCGGCCCACATGATTCCTTTGTCGCTGCATGTGCCCGATACGATTTTTATCTCGGTTGGATTGGCCTTGTCGTCCTGCCAGAAGACGACTCCTTGATCTGTTCCGCCACCACCTTCACCAGCTTCCTGGACGATTTCGATCGTTTGTGTCTGTGTGTTGTTGCGAAGTCCGGCAGTTACCGTGATGGATGCCGTCCGGGTGGAGGAGGATAGGTTTTTACCTCCTGCCGTAATCACGATGTTGTTCTGCTGTATGGAAACGAGGCACCAACTCTGGCTTTTTTCGTCTACCGTGATATCCAGTGTCGGCTGGTTGGTCGTGACGGGAATGATGATCTGACTGTCCTTTTCGTTGCCGAGGACAGGAATCGTGGCAGGCAGTTCCAGTGAAGCAGGAATGTTGAACGCTTCATAAGCGGGAGTCGGATTGTCGTCCGAACATCCGGAGCCCGTGAAAACCATCGTGAGAATCCAGGGAAAAACAAGGAACTTTTTCATAAAGGCTGTGGTTTTAAGTTGTTTATTGTTTCTGTTTAAGGTCTGCTTCCGTGGTTGCAATTCCTTCGGTGCAGCCGTTCTCGTTGTAAGCGTCTACCCGATAATAATAGCCTACTCCCCGGGTCAGAACATGTAATTGCAGGGAGTCTGTCTGGTTGCCTTTCACTTGGACGGTGAGATTCAGAAAGTCGGGGGCATATCCGAATCGGACCATATATCCGTCCGCATGTTCCACCCGATTCCATTTGACTCCGGCAAAACGTTCGTCCTCACGGTCGCGTACCACCGACGGTTTGCCGACTTGTTGAGGTGCAGTGCCGTTTCCTTTGCCGAATACTCTTAGATCGCGGATTGCGAACTTGCCGGACATGGGAGTATGAATGTTTTCGATACGGATATGGGATGCCTCTACGGGTTCGTCCAGCACGATGTATTCATGGGGATTTGTACGGCGATTTTTGCTTTTGTCAACGAGTGTTTTCCACTGTTTCCCGTCGTCCGAAACGGAGATCAGATAGGACGAATAATCATCGGAAAAGTCCGTGGTGTCGATTTCGTGTTCCGCAAAGTTGAGTTGAAGGGCATGTATTTGCTTTTTCCCATTCAAATCCATGCAGAGCCACTCTCCTTTTCCTCCGCTGGCGGCTGCCCACCAGGTCCTGATGTTCTCGTCCGAGGCATTTTCCACCGGATAACCTTCCGATGAAGAAGATGCCGTGCATCGTTTTCCGAAAGAGAGGTTCCACCATCCGGCCATATACCCCTCTTTGTCGGGATCGAATTTGCGTTGGGGAAGATGCATCGGGTAGTCTCCGAACACAGTGTGCACCCGCATTCGTCCCTTTTTGTCGAATGTGACGGGGAAAAGGCCTAATCTTCGTTCGAAGGGGTCGCGGTTTCCTACCCACATGGTCGTAATCTCCCACCAGTTGCCATATTTGTCCTTGAAGACGCAGCTATGGCCTGCACTACCGATAAAACCTCCGGCTTTCATGGAGACGGGATTATAAGGCATCACTTCGAAATTTCCGTCGGGACGGTCACTCTCCATGACTGCATCGCAATACCAGATCGAAATCGTACCGGGGGTGGCGAACTGCAGGTAGTAACGGTTGCCGTTGCGGACAATCCAGGAACCTTCAGGACATGGCAGCCATTTGAAGCGGCCCTTCCAGTCTCCGGCATCGATTTCATCGTAAATTTCCCTGCGGCCGAAGTGATAGCCTCCGTCACACTGGTTGATGTCCGTAATATAATCCAGTAACAGCCGTTCCGAACCCGGGATCATGGTCATTGTCGAGGGATCGAGTTCGAAGCATTTGATGGACTGGTTTGTCCCGAGCCCGTGAAAAACGAAATAACGGCCCCGGTCGATGAACAAACTGGGGTCGGAGACGCGTGGAATCTCTCCGCATACTTCCCAAATGCCGGTTTCCGGATTGGCCGACCGGAGGATTTTAGTAGTTTTTTGTTTCCTGTCCCGATTCAGTTTGATGAAATAGAGGTATTTTTCGTCTGCGGCTACGGCAGGAGCTACGTAACTGCCGTAGTTGAGAGCTTCGGAGTGAACTTCTTCGTTGAAGTATACGTTTTCCCACCGGGTCAAATCGTCGGATACCCTGTATCCGCCTATGTCATGTGTGGCGAACAGATAATATTTGTTTTTGAAGAGTACGATTACGGGATCGGCCGATGTTCGGGAAATCGTTTGCTTGAATTTACCCCATCCGTAATCCAGGTCGAGCGGATTGCAGTATGTGGTCGCCCGCTCTTCTTTTTGCTGGTTGTTTCGGCATCCCCAAAATAAGGCGAGGCCGGCGATGGCTACGGTGAATAATGATTTTGTCATATTTTTCTTTTTTCAGTTCGATGATCGGTTGTTTCAGGGAGTAGCGGTTTTGTTACCAGAGTTCGAGGAGAGGGGGTGTGTCGGTATCTCGCGGTGAAATCGTTGCGATCCGTCCTTTGTCATAGTCGTCTCCCGGTTCCCGTACTTCACGGATGAGCATGAATGTGGCACCTTTATCTGCATGTTTTTTTATTACATCCGTCACATCAAGATAGTGATAGGACGGATAGGAAGTCATGGTCATCTCCCCGGCGACGAATAACTTCGATCCAACTTCTGTCGCTCGCGCCTGATGTGGATCGAGTCCGGGTGCATTTGCCCAGGACAAACTTTTTTCTTCCCATTGTCCGTCCTGCATGCAGTATATATGGAACCGGAACGGCTTTGTCCCTTTCGGACAGTATCCGTGCAGGCCAAGGACGATTCGGTTGGCTGTTTTCAACTTTTCGGTGCATGGGAAATTCAGGTAGGTTACCCGGCTATTCTCTTCCGATCGGGAATCGAGCGATATGCCCAGTGAATCCGACCTTTGCGGGATTGTCGCCAGTTTTCCCCCGCGGACTGAAATACACTTGTCTGCGAACAAGGTCGTTGGGAACGTAGCTTTCATCGGAAGTGTAAGTAATCCTACGCTTTGGGCCGGAAGTGTCAGCGTGAGTAATCCTCCTTCCGTTGTTTTCAGTATTTCGGCTTCTCCGTAACGGTCGGCGCTGACCTGCTCGTAAACGACTGGTGTCCCGGCACCGATTCCGAGATCTTTCAGGTTCAGAACGAGATTGTAATTGACTGGATTCCTCTGTACGAGCCATATATAGATGTTGCCCGAGAGGGAGTCTGCCGAGGAGCAAATATCCAGATCAGGGTCCTGGACGGAGATGTCACAATGCAACAGCGGACGTTGGTTTTTGAATCCCTTGGCGAAAAGTCTCACTACTTGGGCTGTCCGCTGAACTCCGCTGATATCGTAACTTTCCGGTGCATCGGATAGGGTGTGTGGAGGAAAAAGTTTGATCTCCCGAATGACGGATTTCCCTTTGTCACGGATAATGATCCTGATTCTGGAGCCGGCCGTACCTTCCGGAAAAGTATAGTAAAGCTGGGCATAGCGGCATGCCGTTTCTTCCGTACCGGGAATGTCTTTCCAGCCGTTTCTGTCGGAAATCTGTATTTTCAGGCTTCGGATACGGTCCGGAGCGGTGAACACTCCTCCTGCCGAACCCGTATAGATGGCTATTCCCCCCAATGGAGTTAAGCGGCCGAGGTCGATTTCCACCCATTTCTCCTCTTCCGAGGAGGATGCCCACGCAGAATCGTCCGCTTTGCTTCCGTCGGTTAACCGTGTCGTACTGTATCCTGTGTCGGTTCCGCTGGCTCGTGCCGGCTTGCCGAGAGCCAGGTTTTCGTAGGAATCTTCGGCGAAACGCTTGCCTTTCCAAATATAGTGGTGGCCCGATTTGATCCCTCGGGGATAGGTTGAACTGGCCGTGTTGGCGAACTTAAAAGCCCACATGCCGTAGCCACCGCCCTGCATGTTGCGGGTATAGATACCCGCCCATTCGGTGAACAGAGATGGCGAGTCCATCGTTTCCTCCTTATCAATCAAATAAGCGTTCATCCAGCGACCGATTTCGGTAAATACGATCGGTTTGGTATCGTGCAGGGGGTGGTTATCCCGTAGAATTTTGTCGATACTCTGCACCTTGCCTTCATATCCGGCAGCCGGAAGGTTGTATGAGTGGGTCGAAAAGATGTCGATCAGATCGTAATCACATTTGTTCCCCCGGTAATCGATCCGTTCCGAAGCAGCGATTTTCGCCCACCAATTGGTATTGGTTCCGGCCGTGACCGGACCGACAAACCGGGGGGTGAGGTGCTTTTCATAAATGCGGTTTACATCGGCAATGGCACAGCGAATAGCGTCGGAGGCGATTCGCATCATGTCGATCCAGACATCCAGAGGGACCGGACCCGCATGACGGTGATTCGGTTCGTTCTGCATGGCGAACATGTGGACGTTGCCTTCTCTGGCCAGATAGAAGGCAAGGGCATAATAGCGCTGCCATTGCAGCCATTTTTCGCTCCAATCCGCAGCTTTGACCCGGTAGCCGGATTGCAGGACAATGTCTATTCCCTGCTTGTTGAGTTCCTGTAAAGCATATTTCAGAACCATGGTATTGGTAGAGGGAATCAGACGGGATGCGGTGGCGTCGATTGAATCCCAGCGAACGAGATTTCCGTTAAGGGGATTGTCGCGGAAAATTCTTTTAAGACGGTCGAATTCATCGGGATCTTTCACTATGCTTTTGTTGTCCACCCATTCCGGATGCACATAAGTTCGTAAATCGGCCCAAAGTCTGACTGCATTCACTCCGGAATATTCCAGCCAGGCTGCGACGTTGCTTCCCGGTACGAAGTATCCTTGGTTGTATCCAACATATTTCATCGTACGGCCAGTCGTTTCTTTTCCGATTCGGACCATGATGTTGGACGGCCGATGGTCAAATGCGGAGGAGGTGCACTCTTGTTGAGTCTTTGTCGGGGCGGGGAGCGACCGGTTGATCCTTCCGTATCCTTCCAATTCTACGATTCGGATAGCTTCGCCGTCCGTGGAACGGAGCCGGAACCGAAATGATGTGATCGGGGTCGAAAATCGGAATGATATTCTTTCCTGTCGGTTTTCGGTGGTGAGAGTTTCGGAAATGTCAGTCCAGTTAGCATCGTCCCAGTATTGAAGTATGAAATTTTTTACACTCCAGAAACCGGGGGACTGAATCCGTTCGTTGTCGTTTTTCTCTTTGTCGGGAATACCCGTGTAGATGACGACTGAGTCGATGTCGTAATAACGGGACAGAATTACATCTAAAGTATGAGGAGGCCTCGAGCCTCGCTCGGACATCCAGGTCGAACGCCGGGAAATCTCTCCGTCCACAGCGTTTTGAGGAGAGTATTTGGGGTGACCGGATGAGGCTTTTACCTCGGCTTTGAGAAAAACGTTGGTCTGTGCCGTCACCGAAACGGATAACAAGATCGAAATGACGAAGGGTGGGAGTAGTTTCATATTCCGGTCTATTTGAATTGAGTTTTGAGTAATACGGTACGACGGTCCCCTCGCAATGTCACTTTCAGTTTGCGTTCCGGGAATGAGAGCGGTCTTTCCACCGTTTGTACGCTGTGTGGGGGTAGCGTATATTCCGTTTCGGGGTGTTCGTTGATACCCAGGAATATTTTTATTGGTCCGTCCGTGGGATTTTCCAATGTCGTAAGCATGCGTGAACAGGACGAGGGGATTTCGACCGCGAAGTATCCCCTGCCTTCGGCTCGGTCCGAATTTTCGACCTTGTCGCTGCCTCCCGGGGTGTAGTCGAACGGTGCGAACGGCCGGCGTCCGTGCGGTATGTATTGTACGCCCGGTTTCGTATTCCAACGTCCGTAAGAACCGGCATATTGGAATCCCAGATCGTCTACTACGATTTTCAGCCGTTCCTGCTGGTCAATAGGGATGATTGGCAATGGGTTGATTGTTAATCCATTGTTTGCTCCTGTGACGATGCCTCGTTCCGAGGAGAAGTCTCCCCAGACGATTTCGTGGTTTACGAATCGATAGGGTTCTGGTTTTTGTTCTCCCGTTGCATAACCGATCAGGTTGGACAGTAGCTTTTCGGCAACGGGATCTATGCCCCGGCGTGAGGTCAGGTCGAATCCGCATAAGATGACGGACCCTTTGCCTGTTTCGATTTCACAGAGTGCCGTTCCGGCCAAATTTCTTCCGTAATTGGCTATCACTTCTACCTGGGTGAGATCCGCTTCTTTGAGCAGGAATCCATGCGTGACGGGGTAAACCGCCGGAAACCCGGGTTTGCTCTCGTCGAAATCCGTGTAGTCCGACCATAACATCAGTCTCTGGCGGGGGATTCCTTTGAAGATGGGATGGTCCGTCCGTTCCGGATTGATGTTCATGCCGTCCCGATAGGTGTACACCGGAGGGGGATAGGAGGAGTCGTTGGCACTGAGTACGGTAGGAATCACCTTCACGGGAAGCCATGCAAGGTCGGTTTTTCCGTAAGATTGGCGCAGACAGACGACTCTTCCGCCTCTTTCGGCGAACCGAAGAAGCTTTGTTGTGCTTTCTGGAGGGAGTTTGCTCCAACACATTTCGGAGAGTACCATCACGTCGTGTTTGCTGAGTTGATCGAAGGAGGTGGTTTCACTGAACGGGATATCGTTTTCCTGCAGGAAGGTCTTGAAGTCGCCTTGCGGGTCGAAAATTTTTAAGGGACGTGTCGGCTGTACGGGTTCGCTCCAGGTTTCGCCCGCGATGAAAATATCACAATTGTTTACCGAAACGATCTTTCCTGATTGCAGGATGGTACCCTTGAGCGTATACTCTCCTGTGGGAGTGTCGGTCGGAACGGCAATGCGGAGCGGAGTGCTCCATGTGCCGTAATACGGTATCTTCGGTAATGGAACGGTGTCGGAGACGATCGGTATCCGGTTGATGTCTTCCAGGGCCCAGACGACTCGTGCATCCGTCAGGTCCCGTCCTTGATCATCGTCGTTTACTACATGCAGGACGGAAGAAAAGACATTTCCTGCCCGAACATTCATTTGCCATGATTCCCAACTCAGCAACACCGGTTGATAACTGATTCCGTATTGATAGGCGGCTGGTTTGGGTCGCATCTGGGCGAAATTCCGGATGCCGTCCCAGTTGTGGAACAGAATCGTGAACGGCATGATCCCGGCCAGACGCGGATTGTGCGTACGAAAACGACGGAACATCTCGGTGGCGTTTTTCAGCATGAATGCCTGGTATTCCAGTGCCGCTTCCCCTTGCCGTTCATTCGGCAAATGTCCGGTCCAACATTTCTGGGACCCGGGTTGTTTGGTGCGGGAACAGAGATTGTAGCGTCCGTCTATTCCTGTGTAATTGCCGACGCATTCGGTGAAGGTGATCGCCTGGACTTTCCCTTCATTCTGCCATGCGTTCATGTCCCGCAAATTGAGGTATGTAAGGAACGTGTTGTAATACCATCCCCAATACCGGTGTACGTCGTATATGTCTGCGGAACGGCCCAAGCCATATCCGGCATTGCCGATATAAGGACGGGTGTCATCCCATTTGATGAGTTCTTTGTGGGCTGCGGACAGAAACTGTTGCCATGCTTTTCCCCGCTCGTTGGAGAACGGCATTTCATTGGCCAGTACGTAAATGACGGTTGACGGATGGGGCGTGAAAGGACCGAGTTCCTTTTTTTTGTACAGTTCGACAGCCTGCATCAGATCTTGAGGCGGTTGGTTCGAAGTTGCATTTCTGGGGCGTCCGTATCGACCGGCAAAAACCATCATTCCCTCTTCGTCGCAGACGTCCATCCAGTTTTGATTGTCGGGTATCCGGATAATGTTGACATTCATTCCGCGCAGGAAACGAATGTAATCCCGGGCGAATTCCCTGCTTGTTTCCAATGCGGGCGGGATTCCCCGTCGGGGGGGATTGATCGCGTTGCCGCGTAGAAAGATCGGCTTCCCGTTGAGGTAGAAACGTCCGTCCTTCATTTCAAATTTTCGGAATCCGATACGGGTGTGTAACGTATCTCCTCCGCAACTCAATTCCAGATCGTATAAATGGGGCGAGGCGGGACTCCACAATTGGGCCCGTATGTTTCGGATCGTTTTTGTTATTTCGGTCTGGCCTCGGGAGATTCTTTCATTTACGACCTCGCCCTGCCATGCGATCGAATGGTCTTCATAGGAAGCGATTTTTCCGTGTATGCTGGCTGTCTCGTCTTTTCCTGAGATCAGAGTGATTTCGAGTTTCAGCTGATCGTCCGAAGTGATGGGCAGGACACCTGCGATTTTGACCTGTCCGCAGCACGGATTTTTTCCCAGAATGGCTGCGCCGGAGATGCAAAGGACGAGTAGCAGTTTTTTCATGGCTTGTATTTAAATCAGGGGATACAGAAGAGACGGATCTTTTCCGTATCCCCCGGATTATCGAATATAACAATAATCTTGAAATTTATGCGGTCTTTTCGGCTTCCCGTCAGAACCATCCGTCATTTTGACCGTAACCGGGCATCAGGCTGAGTTCGTCCTGGGGAATCGGCCACCGGGTGTCGCGTTCGGGTCTGAAATTGGTGCGGGCCTGGGCGTAGTCTTTGTCCAATTTGGGATCGTCGGCCCGGGTGTCACCGGCATGGGCCTTGACTTGGTCGTAAAGGATTCCCCATCGTTTGAGCAGGGGCCAGCGTACGCCTTCGAAATGGAGTTCGCGTGCATATTCGTCCAGCAGGTCCTGTTCGGTCAGCGGGCCGTTGAAATAATCGTTGCCGGTGTTCCCGTTGCGATAGTATGTCTTGTTGTAATATTCGATCGCTTTGCTGCTGTTTCCGCCCTCTTTTCTGAAATAGGCTTCGGAACACATCAGATAGGTTTCGGCCAGCCGATACAGGATCAGGTCTTTCAGACTGGACATCCGGTCGGGATTCTCGGTATTGGTCCATTTGTCGAAAAATTTCAGCGACGAGGGATGAAGGGATTCGAGATAGGGCGTATATTTGTTCGGGACTTCCACTTCGTCTCCCAGTTCTTTGCCGGCAGGTACGAGATCGGGGATGTTGTAGTAATATTTATGGCGGAAAAGTTCCGTGTAGCGTTTATCTTTGATTTCTCCGCTCGTTTTGTCTTTGTACAGGCTGAAGAGATAGGTGTTCGGATAGACCCGTCCCCAACCGTATCCCCCGTATTCGAGGCAGTTTTGCAGACCGGATATTTTCTTGTAGTTCGGTGTGGTGATCAAGGATACTTTGTGGCCGTTTACAACCCCGCTGCTGGTAGTGTTGCCTCCGCCGAGATTTCCCGACATCTGATAGGCATACAGAACCTCTTTGCAGCGCAGATCCGCTCCCGTGAATACGTCGATGGCACGATCCATCATTCCGTAGTCCGGGCATTCGAAGACGTCTTCGCATTGTTCGATGGCTGTGTTCCAATCCTCTTCCCACATGGCGACCTGGGCCCGTACATGTTTTATCGCGGCTTTCGTCCAGCGTCCGTAGTTGAGGCTTATGTCCGTGCCGTCAGGAACCCACGGGAGCACTTCGATAGCATCGTCCAGGTCTTTCTTTATCACTTCGAAGAGCTTTTCCTGTGTGGCGGGCTTGTACTCCCGGTTATCCGCATTGTCGATCGTCGTGGGCTCCAGATTCAGGTAAAGACGTTCGAACCTTTTCCAAAGTTCGAAATAGGCCCGGCCCCGGAATGCTTTCGCTTCTGCCCATGCCTGTTTTACTTCCGGATTGTTCATGTCCATTCCTTCTGCAGCTGTGATGATTTCGTTGGCTTTGCCGATGATCTGGTAATGCTGGTTCCAGATCGTCTGGATGTTGCCGCTTGCCGGAGTGAGATTGTCCAAACGGGCGAAAGCCGCAGCCGTACCTCCCCGGAAAACCATGATGTCGGTTGAGTAGTCGAGCATCTGGATGCAATATTCCACAGCGTCCGTAGTCGCGAACGAACGATCTTTTACATAGAGGCCTACGACTGCACGGCTTAAACCGTCCGGAGTGGAGTAAAGGTAGTTGGAGGTGATGGATGTCTTCGATTCCACGTCCAGCATGGACGTGCAGGCCGAACTGAGCCCGCCCAGCACGATAAATGACAGATATAGTAATTTTTTCATGGTGATCACTTGTTTAAGTGTAATTTAGAAAGAAAGGTCGATTCCGAATGCATACTGTCTCGGTTCCGGATAGGCTGCTGCCGTGTTTTCAGGACTGTAGGAGAGGAATTTTGTGGAAGTGAACAGATTGCTGAACGTACAATACACCCGCAGATTCTGTATTTTGATTTTCTGGGTCAGCCGGGACGGGACGGTATATCCGACGGAAAGGGTCCGTAGCCGGATATATGATGCGTCCTGCACAACAAGGTCCGAGTTGGTCTGATAAGTGGTATTCGAGTTGTAGCTGGGCCTTGGGAAGTTACCCGAAGGGTTCTCCGGTGTCCAATAGTTTACTTTGATGCCGTTTTGCTTGCCTTGTAGCGAGCCGCCGCTGTTCGGATCATACAGATAAGCGTTTTTGATCTTTCTGCCATATACGCCGTACCACTCCATGTAAAGGTCGAATCCTTTGAAATTGAAGTTGGTGAACAGGGACATGATGAATTTGGGGTCGCGCGGCACGATGTACCGGTCATCGGCCGTGATTTTGCCGTCGCCGTTCCGGTCAACGATTTTGATTTTGCCCGGCTCTACCAGATCCGTCCTTTCGATGGTTTTGTCGGGAATTCCGTCACCGTCGCTGTCGATAGTGGGTTTGAGCACCCATTTGCCGTTGATGATATTGAAGTCGGATTCCTGAAAGATACCGTCCGATTGGTAGACGTAATAAATGTTTTTGGGTTGTCCTATGAACCAGCCGTTGGTGATGTCATTGACAGGATTCCCGTTTTCATCCGTTTTCCCGTCTATTTTCAGAATTTTATTCCGGTACAATGTGAAATTGGTACCGATGCTCCAGTTCATTTTGTTGTTGCGGATAATGTCTCCGTTCAATGTAATGTCTACTCCGTTGGTGCTGGTTTTTCCGAGATTATCCATCATGCCGGTATAACCCAATACGGAGTTGATCTGTCTGGAAACCAAAAGATTTTTGGTCCGGGTCAGGTAATATTCCACGGTTCCGGTCAATCGGTTGTCGAAGAACCCGAAATCCAGTCCGAAATTGGTGGATGCAGTCGATTCCCATTTCAGTGCAGGATTGGGCAGGCTGTTTCCGGGCAGGTAACCCATGATGAAGTTATCCCCGAATTCCATTTTGTAATCGGTTGTTGTTCCGAGCGTTTCGTAGTTCCCTATGCCGTCCTGATTTCCGACGATACCGTAGCTGACGCGCAGTTTCAGATTACTGATGAAGTTGGCTTTTTTCATGAATGGCTCTTCGGAGATCCTCCATGCACCTGCTACCGAGGGGAAAGTTCCCCAGCGATTGCGCGGACCGAACCGGCTGGAACCGTCGCGCCGTACGATCACGTTCAGCAGGTAGCGGTCTTTGAAGCCGTATTGGATACGGCCCATGAATCCGAGCAGGATATGCTCGCTTACGCTGCGGGTTTTACTCGTCACCTCTCCGTCGGCGATCATGTCCCACCAGAAAGAGTCCACCGGCACATTGTTGGAGGCGTATCCGAGACCGGTAGTATAAGTGCGTTCCCAACTTTGCAGGGCCGTTACGTTCATCGAATGGTTTTTGTTTTTGAAAGGAACTTTATAGTTGAAAATGTTTTCGACCACATAGTTGAAAGATTTTGAATGCGAGATTGAACCGGCGGCTCCGCCTCCCGTATAATCGGCTTTCTTGTAAGAGCCCTCTTCCTGGTAGCGGTTGTAATAGGCTGCGTTGAAACGATAGGAAAATCCTTTGAATGGTTTGATGTCAATGAATCCGTTCAGACGTGTGATGTCGGCATGTACGTCATTTTTAATGCGTTCGGCCAGATAGAAGGGGTTTTTGTCTCCGCTGTCGTTGATATATTCCTGAATGTTGCCGTATTCATCGAAGGGCATTGCATATGGGGAGCGGGTAATGTGGTCAGTAAAATTACCGCTCTCTTTCTCTTTTTTCGATTTGATGAATGACGAGTTGAATCCTACACTCAGCCATTTGTAAACATCGTAATCGACGTTTACCCTGACATTTGCACGCTGGTATCCGGACCCGGTTACCACCATGCCGTCCTGGTCTACATATCCCATGCTGGCGGCGATTCTCATTTTATCGGTTCCTCCGCTGATGCTCAGGTCGTATTTCTGCGAAAGAGCGGTTTGGAACATGAGTTTTTCCCAGTCGGTCGAACGACCTGCGGCATAGGCCCTTTCCATCATGTTGTCCGTCAGTACATCCGTTGGGGTGAGTGTGCTGGGATCGACCCGGGTGGGTAGTCCGTTTTCCTTGTCGTGGGCCTGGGCTTCCGCTCTCAGATTGTAATATTCTTCAGGACTGTAAAAATCGAAATTGCGCCAAAGGTCCTGCCAGCTCCACATGCTGCGGAATTTGACTGTCGGTTTTCCTTTTTGTCCCCGGATAGTGGTGACCAGAATGACTCCGTTGGCGGCTCGTGATCCGTAGACGGCTTGTGCTGCAGCATCTTTCAGAATTTCGAGTGATGCAATGTCCGCGCCGTTGATGGCGGCGAATTCAGTAGCGGTCGCAGGCGCTCCGTCGATGATGTAAAGAGGTGCGTTACCACCGCTGCCGAGTGAACGTTCGCCTCGGATTGTGATGCTCGGGGTGTCTCCCGGTCTTCCCGAGGTGCCGCTGACAAAAACTCCTGCGGCTTTTCCCCGGAGCATCTCGGAGACGTTATTGGTAGGATAGATCTTCATCTCTTCGGGTTTGATCGAGGTGACCGCCCCGGTTACGTCGCTCCGGCGTTGCACTCCGTAACCTACGACTACGAGGTCTTCGAGCATCTGGGCATCCTCTTTCATCTGAATACTCAGTGTGGTCCGGTTTCCGACTTTTATTTCGACGGTCGTATAGCCGATGGATGAGAAGACCAGTGTGCCTGTGGACGGAGCTTCGATGCTGAATTTGCCTTTTGCGTCGGTGACGGTTCCTGTGGTGGTACCTTTGAGAATGACGTTGACTCCTACCAGAGGGGATGATGTCCCGTCCGCCTTCAGTTCGGTCACTGTACCCGACAACTTTTTGTTTTGTGCCCGAGTGCTGTTCGTCACACCTATAATCAACAGCACTGTAAATAGTGCTGTTTTAAATAGTGCAGATCTTTTCATAAGTTTGGCATTTAAGGTTAGAGTTGTTTGGTTATTTTTTTTGTTTGAGAGCGTGGTCGGTTTCCAGATCTATGCCGAGCCATGTTTTTTTTGCCGTCCAGTGGGCGTAAGGAGCGCTCCAGAACGGATCGGTTTCGGGGAGTCCGAGAGCTACCAGTCCGGCGGCGCAGAGGTAAAGGCTTCCTGTAGAAATATATCCTTCCCCGATATGAGGCTGGTATCCGACCAAGCCGACACGGAGCCATCCGAAGTCGTTGAAAGTGCCCGGTGCGTTTATTTGGCGCCGGATGACTTCCGTGAGGCCGCAGCGGACCTGTGCGGGATTCAGTTTTTTGGGAAACATGTGGCGGTAGGCTACATCGGATAAAGCGTGGAAAGCTCCGAAACGGTAGGCCAGTGAACGTCCGATGACAGGATAAGTTCCTTCGGGAGAGATCATCCGTTCCTGTTGTTCAGCGTAACGGGTATAACGTTGAGCTTCTGTTTCGTAGAAGTCAGCACCGTCGAGCCCGTTCTTTTTCAGATAAGAGAGTATTTCGAACATCATGGGGTGGATGACGAAACTGTTGTAATAGTCCAGATGCATTTCCGGGCCGTCACCGTACCAGCCGTCACCCTGATACCATGTTTTGAACCTGTCGAACGCATATTTGACTCGGGAATACTCCCATTCTCCTGCAAACTCTTTCAGGCCTGTTTCCACCATGGCCGAAAAGAAGAGCCAATTGGTTTCCGAAGGTTTGATGATCCGGGACGATTTCAGTTCCGCGATAAGCCGTTGACGGGTCGTTTCGTCCAGTCGATCCCAAAGTTGGGTCTTGGCCCGCAACAGGCCGTGGACGAGGAATGCTGCATCGACCAGCGGTTGTCGGCCGTTATTGAAATTCAGATAATCGGGGGAAGATGGGTCGACTCCCTGTGCGATTGCCCGGACAGCCAGGTCGATATACCTGGCCCGCAACCGGCCTTCCGGTGTATTGTCGGGTCCGAGTTCCAGCCAGGGAGAGATTCCTGTAATGAGACGTCCGAGCGCTTCCAGATGGGTGACTTCCTTGCGTTTGGTCATGTCTGCGGCCATCGACTCGACCGGCATGTTGATTTTGAGTGTTCCTCGGCTCATGTTGACGAGCAGGGGACGTGCGATCCGGTCGAGTGCACTTAGCCATACGGCACGATCTGGGTTTTCCGAGAAAGCTGTCAGGATTTCCACTACCGGTTCTCCGGCCAGCAGTTTCTTATAGCGAATCATGGCTTCCACGAAGTAATAGTCCGCGTAAGATAGCGGAGCATCCAGTTCGTTTTTCTTGGCGAAAAATCCGGTACAGTGTTTAATCAAAAAATCGGATTGTTCCCCGGCCTTGGCCAGATAGGCCGGAGATGCCAGCGAAGCGATGATCTGTTCGCCGATTGTACGGAACTGTTCGGAGAGTTTCCCTTCGGCATAAGTGCATAGCTCCACGTAAGCGGACGCCATAACTGCGGCGGCAGAAGCATCCCTGAGCGTTTTCGGACCGGCAGGTGCATTGAAATCCCAATACGGTACTTTGTCTTTTGGCAGGTTGGGATGATTCATGATAAACCGTCCGATTTTTATGGCATGATCGAGATATTCCTTTTTGCCGGTTTGTCGGTACATCATAGTGAATCCGTACAGACCCCATGCCTGTCCGCGGGACCAGGCCGATTCGTCGCTGATACCTTGATACGTCTCTCTCTTTTCGACATTGCCCGAGAGGGTGTCGTAGCTGACGATGTGGAACGAACTGCCGTCCGGACGGTAATGGTTTGTCATGGTTTTGTCTGCGTGTGACTTGGCCATGTGATAACAGGTATTGTCTCCAGATAGCGACGAACCGACCGTCAGCAGTTCCAGATTCATCATGTTGTCGATGATGACGGGGAACTGCCAGCGATCCCTGTTCCACGAACGGGTACAGCCCGTAATGGGATTGAATCGTGTGGAAAGCGATCTGGAGGCGTTGATCAATGCCGTGCGATATTCTTCGCGTCCTGTCAGACGGTAACCGTTTCCGAAACTGCAATTCATGATGAATCCTACATCATGACTGTTTGTGTTGAATTGTTCCCTGGCCAGTCGGGCAGTCATCGTCTCTGCCGCATGACGGATTGTACTGTTGTTCGTGTATTCGTACAGATACCACAATTCGCCGGGAAAAAATCCGCTTGTCCATCCCCGGGAACCGGATGTAACCAGTTTGCCGTTTTTTGAGGAGGTCGGGAAAGCATTTTCTTTGTCTTTGACAGCCTCATACATTTTCAATGCCTGTTGGGCTGAAAATTTCAGTGTGCGGTCAATGGTCTTGCTTAGCTTTTTTTGTTGCGGAGAGAGTGCCTGCGCATAAATCGTGGTCGATAATAATATGAAACAGGCCAGCAGACGTGTTGGTTTTTTCATTATTTAAATATTTAATAAATTTGGCTTGCGTAGTGCTTTTTTGTTGTTAACAAAGTAATGCGGTTGTGTTTTAATGGAATATTAAAATCATTCAGAAATAGATAAGGATAGTTCACGCAACCATTTCGTGTTTGTCTGTTTGTTTGTATAATATTGACTATTAATTATTTGTGTGTTTTCATTCGGCTGGGTGCCGGGGTTTCGTGCTATGTGTGCAGATAGTCGGAACCGCAGAGCGCAGAATGTTTGCGATATATTAAAATATTTATATATGTGGGCTTGGAATGCTGTGATGTATGCCCTTCTCTGAATTTGTTTCTGATGAAAAGGTGTTTGTACGATTCTCGTACAAAAATGGATGAGAGTGTTATGGTGAAACTCTGATTTTTGTCAACTTGCATCGACCGGAAACTGGCTGCAATTATCTGATTTAACCTAAATGTTAACCTTAAATTTGTTCCGAGTTTATGAAAAGGAGATTTGAGTGGAAGATGATTTTGATGATCGTGGCACTTGTAGGAGTTTGCGCCTGTGAAAAGGATGATCCTAACAACGGAAGAATGCCGCCCGAACCGCCTGTTGAGCCTCCTGTCGAGGAAGTTGACATACTTCCTGCACCATTGCCACAGGAGAATTATTCTCCTTCTCTGTTGGGTAAACCTTACAAGCCAATCATGGTGGGATATTCGGGTAGCGTACCTGTAACGAACTGGACGCAGGCAAAAACCCGTATCCTTCCCTATTTGGTGGATTTCATGGCGGATACGACGGCCGCTACCTATAAATCGCGTACGAATCGTTACGGAAGTTGTATCGACAAACCCCGTCAGGAAGTCACGGGTCGGTTTTATGTGAAAAAGATCGACGGTCGCTGGTGGATAGTCGATCCGGAAGGATATTTGCATTACGAGCGGAGCGTGACTTCCCTGCGTAAAGGGAGTTCTGACCGTAACAAATCGTCGTGGAATTCCCGATTCGGCAGCGACAGCCGTTGGATGCAGATTACCCAGTCTGAGTTGGCCTCGATCGGATTCCACGGGACCGGAGCATTTTGTACCGACACATATCAGATGATTCAGGAGTACAATCGGAGCAATCCGGACAGACCTATGACGCTGGCTCCATCGTTCGGGTTCCTGACTAATTTCCGTCGGGCCATGAACTACGAATATCCGGGCGGTTCGTCTGCCAATGCCGTGGGACTGGTGTATTACGGAGGATGGGAATCGTTTTGTGAGACTTATATCCGAACCAATCTGGCCGTTTATCTGAATGACAGAAACGTGTTGGGATTTTTTTCCGACAATGAAATTGATTTCAGTTCCGGAGGTAGTAAAATTCTCAGCCGGTTTCTCTCTATTTCCGACAAGACAGACAAGGCTTATTTGGCAGCGAAACAGTTTATGGAAGAGAAGGGCGCTTCCTCCGTGACCGATGCGTTGAACAGCGAGTTTGCCGGCCGGGTGGCTGAGGTGTATTACAAAGGAGTGAAAGAGGCGATCAAAAAAATCGATCCCGGTATGATGTACCTGGGGACGAGGTTGCATGGGACGCCGAAGTATCTTCAGGGGGTGGTAGAGGCGGCCGGACGTTATTGTGATATCGTGTCGATTAACTACTATTCACGTTGGAGCCCGGAACTGGACACGTATGTTTCCAAATGGGCGACCTGGGCCAATGCTCCCTTTATGGTTACCGAGTTTTATACGAAGGCGATGGATTCGGATTTGCCGAACACTTCGGGAGCCGGGCTTGCTGTGCCTACGGTCAAAGACAAAGCTTATGCTTATCAGCATTTTACCCTCGGCTTGCTGGAAGCGAAAAACTGTGTGGGATGGCATTGGTTCAAATATCAGGATGACGATGGTACGGACAATGACGGGAAACCTGCCAATAAAGGTGTATATGACAATTACTATCAGATGTATCCGTATCTGGCGAAGTATATGAAGAATCTGAACTACAATGTTTATTCCCTGATTGATTATTTCGATAATTAGAAGTGAAATATAAAGCAAAAGCCCGAAACGGAAACGTTTCGGGCTTTTGCTTTAGTTGTAATATGATGTACGACTTCGGTTCTTTTGAAGAGGGACAAGGTCAGCGTAATTCTTCTTCCGGTTCCTCTTCGTCCCAAGCCTCGTCGTCCTCGGGTTCGTCGTCTTCCTCTTCGCCGTCGTCGAAATAATCGAGTGCGGATTCCCGCTTCTTGTAGCTCGTCAGGTCGGGATCGTCCTCCTCGTCCAGTTCTCCGTAGAGCGTGTGACGCTCCTTGCCGCTCTTTTTGATGGGCGCCAGTTTGACCGCTTTGCGTATCGTGTCTCCCGAATCGAAAGCCTCCCTGCTGCCCCGGAAATCTTTGGTTGATTTCATGGTCGGTGAAAATCAGTTGGTCTTTTAAAGAGTTGAATAATAGGTTGTCTGTGATTGCAATATTAGGAAAAATTTCGAAACGCCCGCTATTTTACCGTTAAAAATTCGGGCTCGATGATGCCGGAAAAGATTTTTTTTGCCGGCCCGGTCAGCCGGATGTCCCCGAAGCGGAGGCCGTCCGGAGTCGAGAACGAGACTTCGAGCCGGCCGCCCCGCGTCTCGATTTCGAACCGCGTGCGGTGCGACTGGCGGTAGATGTAGGCGGCGATGGCCGATGCCGTCGCTCCCGTACCGCAGGCGAGGGTCTCTTCTTCCACGCCCCGTTCGTAGGTGCGGACCTTCAGTTTTCCGTCACCTGTGATCTCCACGAAATTGACGTTCGTTCCGCCGATCGCGGCGAACGATTCGCTGCTGCGGATTTCCCGCCCGAGACCGGCGACGTCCACGGCATCCGCGTCTTTTACGAACTCCACGTAGTGGGGGGAACCGGTATTGAGGAAGAAATATTGGTCTTCGTGCATCACCTCCTCCACGTTGGCCATGTGCAGCGTGACGGTTCCGCCTTCCCGTTCGTCCAGGGAGACGATTTCGGCCGTGTGCGGACCGTCCGCCCCGATGAAGTGCTTCGTGCTGCCTCCGATGCCCAGATGCTCGGCAAACAGGGCGATGCAGCGGCCCCCGTTGCCACACATGGTCGATTCGCCGCCGTCGGCATTGAAATAGCGCATGCGGAATTGAGCCTGCGGATCGTTTTCGAGGATCATCAGTCCGTCCGCCCCGACTCCGAAGTGACGGTCGCACAGGGCACGTACCGTTTCACGCTGCGGGTCGAATGATCCGCTGCGTCCGTCCAGCACGACGAAATCGTTGCCGGCTCCTTCGTATTTCCAGAATGACAGCGCCATGGGCGGGATGTTTTTCGTCTTCGCAAATATAGGAAACTTCCGGAAAGTTTCACCCGTGCCCGAAAAATTTACTACATTTGTTCCGATCCTTAAAAAAACAGTCTTATGATTCCACAGATACGGGATCACCGTTCGATCCGTAAATACAGTTCCCGTCCCGTTCCCGAGGAGGTGCTTCGGGAGGTGCTCGAAGCCGGAACACGGGCTTCCACGACGGGTAACATGCAGTTGTACAGCATGGTGGTGACCACTTCCGAAGCGTTGAAAAAGGAGCTTTCCCCCTGTCATTTCAACCAGCCTTGCGTGATGCAGGCTCCGGTGATCATCACTTTCTGTGCCGATATCCACCGTTTCAGCACGTGGTGCCGGCAGCGCGGCGCCGAACCGCGGTACGACAATTTCGTCTGGTTCACCAATGCCGTGATCGACACGGTCCTCGCCTCGCAGAACGTGGCGCTCGAGGCCGAGGCGCACGGACTGGGTATCTGTTATCTGGGTACTACGACCTATACGGCCGACCGTATCGCCGAAATCCTGAAACTGCCGAAAGGGGTGATTCCCGTCACCACGCTCGTGATGGGATATCCCGACGGAATGCCGCCGTTGACCGACCGGCTTCCGCTGGAGGCGGTCGTGCACCGGGAGACGTACGGGGAGTACACTCCGGAGCGGATCGACGAGCTCTGGCGCGAGCGGGAGGCTTCCGAAGAGACGGCGGGTCTGCTGGAGGTCAACGGACTGCCCAATCTGGCGCGTATCTTTACCGAAAAGCGTTACACGGCGGCCGACAATCTCGAATTTTCCCGCCGGTATTTCGAAATGGTCGAAAAACAGGGGTTCTTCAACCAGTAGCGGGAGTGTGATGAGAAGGTGCGTCCTGCTGGGTTCGGTGGCGGCAGGGGTCATGCTGTTGGCATGCTCGTGCAGCGTGACGCGTTACGTCCCGCAGGGCAGCTATCTGTTGCGCGAGAATGTCGTGGAGGCGGACAGGAATACCCCGAAACAGGAGCGGATCAAGGTGGAGGAGATGGAACAGTATGTCCGGCAGACTCCGAACAAGCGGTTTTTGGGGACGAACCTTTACCTCTGGGTCTACAATATCGCCAAACCGGGCCGAAACACCGTGCTGGCCCGCATGTGGCGGCGGATCGGTCAGGCTCCCGTGCTGCTCGACACGACCCTGACCCGCCGCTCGGCCGAAAATATCCGGACCTATATGAACAGCCGGGGATTTTTCGATGCCCGGGCCTGGTACGAGATCGACACAGCGCGCCGCAAGGCCCGGGTCGTCTATCGGGCCGAACAGGGGCGGCCTTATTATATCGGGAATATTCGCCACCGGTTCCGCGACGAGTTCCTACGTTCGGTGATCCTGGAAGACAGCGCCTCCACCCTGTTGCATACGGGGGACGTGTTCGACATCAACGTGCTGGACCGGGAACGGCTTCGCATTACGGAGTATCTGAAGCGGCGGGGATATTACAATTTTTCGATCAATAACATCGGTTACGTGGCCGATTCCACGGTGGGAGACCATCGGATCGACCTGACGATGGAAGTGCGGCAGTATCTGTCGGGGTATGATGAGCGGGGCAATCCCCAGATGGAGAACAACCGGATTTACCGGCTGCGAAACATCTATGTCAATGCCGATTACGATCCGACGATCGCGGCTACCGACAGCGTCTACCGCCATGACCTCGATACGCTCGAATACCGCGGTCTGAAGATCGTCTATCACCAGAAACCGCGTGTGCGCAAAGAAATCCTGCGCCGCACGATCAACCTCTATCCCAACTATCTCTACAATTCGGACGAGGTGAAACGCGCTTACGACAATATCATGCGGTTGGGGTATTACCGGAGCGCGAACATCCTTTTCACCGAGGTACGGGATACTGCGGCCCGCAACCTGGTGACTTTCATCGGCGATACGGGTGGCGACGGAGAGGCGGCGCTCACCACCGAGGAGGGATATCTCGACTGCACGATCCTCTGCACGCCGGCCCTGCGGCAGAGTTACAAGATCGAACTCGAAGCCAGTACGACCTCCAACTTCTACGGCCTGACGGCTACGGTCGGCTACCAGAACCGCAATCTGTTCCGGGGTGTGGAGCTGTTCGACGTGAGCGTCATGGGCGGATACGAATTTATCCGGATGAAGGGGCGGAAGAGCTCCTTCGAGGTGGGGGGGGCCACTTCGATTTTGTTTCCCCGTTTCATCGCTCCGTTCCGGATCGACCGTTTCAACCGGCTGAGCAACCCGCGCACCAAGTTCGAACTTTCGGTCAATTCGCAGCGCCGGCCCTATTATCATCGTACCCTTTCGGGCGTGACATGGGGATACAGTTGGGGAAACGGGCGCCACAGCAGCTATACGTTGCGTCCTGTGGATGTTAATCTGGTGAAGATGAGCTATATCGACGAGGATTTCCTCAGTCAGCAGCGGAATCCCTACCTGCGGAACAGCTATACGTCGCAGCTGATCGCAGGTATATCGGGTTCCTATGTCTACAACAGTCAGATGAGCCGGGTGGATGTGGACCGCAATTCGCTGGCCCTGCGTATCAACTGGGAGACGACCGGCAACCTGATCGGGGCGCTGACCCACCTCTTCTCTTCCCCTGCGGAGGGCGAAGACTACTATAAGCTGTTCGGAATCCGTTATTCCCAGTATTTCCGCGTGGACGCCAACCTGAGCAACAAGATCGTGCTCGATCCGCGCAACAGCCTGGTTTACCGTCTCTATGCGGGTGTCGGCCACTCTTACGGCAACTCCACGGCCCTTCCCTTCGACCGGCTTTTCTATTGCGGGGGCAGCAACAGCATGCGCGGCTGGCTCGCCCGTACGCTCGGTCCGGGAAACGCTCCCCTGCCCGAAGACCGCAGTTATCCCAGCCAGCTGGGAAACCTCAAACTGGAGGCCAATCTGGAGTACCGTTTCCCCGTATGGGGCGTTCTGAACGGAGCCCTGTTTTTCGATGCGGGAAATATCTGGTTCCTCAAGGGGGGGGATGCCGATCCCGACGGGGTGTTCCGTTTCGACCGATTCTGGTCACAGCTCGGTTTCAATACGGGGCTGGGAGCCCGTTTCGATTTCAACTTCTTCGTCGTCCGGGTGGACTGGGGTATCAAGTTGCACGATCCGAACCAACCGTCCGGCCAGCGGTGGATACACGATTTCCGCTTCCGGAATACGGCACTCAATTTCGGGGTGGGATACCCTTTCTGACATTACAGGTTCTGGATACGGAGTTCTTTCGGATAGAGATTGTTCGTCCGGTTGCCGATCCGTTTGATCCATCCCAGCGGAACCCCTTCGAAACAGACGAGGTTCATCCCTTCGGCCAGCCCGTCGGCGGGAATGTCTCCTCTGCGCAGGTAGCCGAGCGCGGCCGTCTCCCCCAGTTCCGCCTGAGGAACAGCTTCCCGGGCCAGGTCGTGGAACAGGGCCAGCGGGTGTTCCGGTTTCAGTTTCCCGTGATAGAGCTGCCCGGCATGGACACCCGAGTAGAGGACGGATAACCGTTCGGCCACCTCCCGCACGGCGGGGTAGGCTTCCTCGTAATAGCCGTACATCTGGTCGCCGATCCGGACGAAATGCATGAATTCGGGCTGCCCGAACCACGGGCGCAGGGAGGCCTGTTCCTGACGGGTCGCTTCGGTGAAGACCGTGCGGCGCGGTTTGGACAGGCGGGTGCGGACGCGTCCTTCAGCCTTCCGGATCACGGCGCAGAAAAATCCCTCGCCCCGCACGGCATGGGGGAAAAAGCGGAATACGGGTACCGGCACCCCCTCTCCGGCGGGAACTTCTCCGCGGACGATGCCCCAGGCCGGATCGGTTTCGATCCGCACTCCCTCGCAGTCGTAATTTTCGACGAGCCACGCGACGTTCTCTTCGTTTTCCCTGCGGTTGAAGGTGCAGGTGCTGTATATCAGGATACCGCCCGGACGCAAGGCGCTCCACACTTCGCTCAGTATCCGGCGCTGGCGTCCGGCGCATAGCTCCACCGCCTGGG
Organism: Gallalistipes aquisgranensis; assembly: GCF_014982715.1. Classification (NCBI taxonomy): domain Bacteria; kingdom Pseudomonadati; phylum Bacteroidota; class Bacteroidia; order Bacteroidales; family Rikenellaceae; genus Gallalistipes; species Gallalistipes aquisgranensis. The sequence continues at coordinate 116,521 of NZ_JADCJY010000001.1, forward strand.
GACTCCATTGGGCCGTGGCTTCCGGATTTTTGCGGAACATGCCTTCGCCCGAACAGGGAGCGTCCACCGCGATCAGGTCGAACCAATGTTCCAGTGCGCCGAAATGCGACGGGTCGTTGCTGGTGACGGCCACGTTGCCCAAACCCCATTTGCGGATGTTGTCGGCCAGCGTGAGCGCCCGCGCACGGATCACCTCGTTGGCCACCACGACGCTTTCGAGCCCGGCCGCGGTGGCGAGCAGCGTGCTCTTGCCGCCCGGAGCGGCGCACAGGTCGAGGATGCGGAGCCGCTCTCCTTCGCCGAACAACGACCGGTAGATGTGTTCCAGAAACATGGAACTCGCCTCCTGTACGTAATAGACCCCGGCGTGGAACAGCGGATCGAGCGTGAACCGGGGCCGTTCAGCCAGGTAGAAACCGTACCGGTTCCACGGGACACCCTCGCCTTCCGGCCGTTCGGCGAGTTTGTAGGGGTTGAACCGGACGGATACCGGCGTTTCGCCTGCCTCCAGTGTCCGGCAGAGCGCGTCCCGTCCGGCGGCATCCAGTCCCGTGCCGGCGAGCGATTCGATGAAAGAAGGGGGCAGCATGCGTTATTCGTTCGGTTGTTTTCCCCGCAACGCCCGCAGTTCTTCGATGCGGGCTACGACACGGTCGATCACGGCGGGATTCATCACGAAATCCTCGTGGTCGATGTCCACTGTCATCACCTCGCCTTCGTAGATGTTGTCGATCCAGTGGTTGTATTTTTTGTTGAGGCGTTCCAGATAGCTTTCGTCGATCGACATTTCGTAGGCCCGTCCCCGTTTCTGGATCTGGCTGATGAGCGTGGGGACGCTCGCCCGGAGGTAGATCAGCAGGTCGGGCTGCGGAATCAGGTTGGTGGCCAGGTCGTAGATCTTCATGTAGGTGTCGAAATCGCGCGAGGAGATCAGTCCCATCTGGTGCAGGTTGTCCGCGAAGATATTGGCGTCCTCGTAGATCGTGCGGTCCTGGATCAGATCGCTGTTGCAGGCGAGGATTTCCCGTGCCTGTCTGATCCGGCTGCCCAGAAAGTAGATCTGGAGGTTGAATGCCCAGCGGTTCATGTCTTCGTAGAAGTCGCCGATGTAGGGGTTGTCGCTCTCTTCGAAATAGGTGGCCATACGGCACCGGCGGGCCAGTATCTCCGTCAGGGAGGTCTTTCCGCTTCCGATATTTCCTGCGATTGCTATATACATATACTTGAGTTTTGGCGCACTGTCCATGTTCTTCGTCGGGTTTGGGTTCATGTGTCTCTATTTCCGGCCGGTGTCGGCCTCTTTCAGTTGCTCCACGAACGTGCGTTCGTTGAACAGGCGGGGCACTTTGTTCTGGCCCCCCATCTTGCCCCGGCCCTGCATCCAGCGCAGGAATGTGCCGGGACCCACTTCTGTCAGCGTGAGCGGCATCAGGGTCGTGTCCTTGAACCGCTTGGCCTCGTAGTCGGAGTTGACCCGCTGAAGGGCCTCGTCCAGCCTGCGGGCAAACTCCGCCGGGTCGTCCGGCCGGCGGCGGAACTCCACCACCCATTCGTGCGATCCCTTGCTGCGGCCCTCCATGAAGATCGGGGCCACCGTGAATTCGGCGATTTCGGCTCCTGTGGCATCGCAGGCCGCCCGTATGGCGCTCTCGGCATTGTCTACGACGATCTCCTCGCCGAATACGTTGATGTAGTGCTTCGTGCGGCCCGTGATACGGATACGGTAGGGCGACGTGGAAGTGAATTCCACCGTGTCTCCGATCTGATAGCGCCACAGTCCGTTGCTCGTGGAGATGATCATGGCGTAGTTGACCCCGGGTCTTACCCCGGCCAGCGGAACGGCTTTCGACGGATCGTCCAGCGAGGCGAGGGGCAGGAATTCATAGAAAATACGGTAATCCAGCATCAGCAGCATGTCATCCCGCGAGGGATCGTCCCCGATGGCGAAAAATCCTTCGGAGGCGTTGTAGGTCTCCATGTATTTCATGCGGGGCGAGGGAATCAACCGTCGGTACTGTTCGCGGTAAGGCTTGAAGTTCATGCCCCCGTGGATGAACAGTTCCAGGTTCGGCCACACTTCCAGCAGGTTCGTCTTGCCCGTGTATTCCAGGATTTTGTTCATCATCACCAGGTTCCAGGAAGGGACGCCGGCGAACGACGAGATATTCTCTCCTGCAGTCTCTTCGCATATCCTGCGTACCTTCTCCTCGAAATCGGGGATCAGGGCGGTCCGTGCCGAGGGGACCCGCCGCCAATCGGCCCAACGGGGCGTGTTTTCGATCAGGATGGCCGACAGGTCACCCGTTTGGGCCGTTTCCCCTTCGCGTTCGATGCGGTGGCTGCCGCCCAGTGTGAGCGTCTTGCCGCCGAAGACCCGGCTGTCGGGATAGAGCGACGAGAACAGGGCGATGACGTCGCGCGGCCCTTGCAGGTGTGCGTCCCGCAACCCCTGCTCGCTCACGGGAATGTATTTGCTCTTGTAGTCGGTCGTGCCGGACGATTTGGCGAACCAGCGGATCGGTGTAGGCCAGATCACGCCCTGCTCGCCCAGCCGGGTGCGGTTGATGAACCGGCTGAAATGCTCGTAGTCGGATACCTCCACCCGGTTCTGGAACTGCTCAACCGTGTGGATGCCGTCCATGCCGCAGGCTTTTCCGAAGACCGTCCGGGCACCCTGTCCGAGCAGGTATTTCAGCTGGAGTTCCTGCACCTGGACCGGGTGTTCGCGGAAAAAGTCGATTTCGCTCCGGCGGTGGCGGAAAAACAGGTTGACGATATGGGTCGTGAAGGACATGGGGTTCAGTTGAAATATTTGCCGATACGTGAAATGGCATCCGGCAGTGCGAATACCACTACCCTGTCGTAGGCGTTGATCTCCATGTCGCCGACGGCGATGAAAATCTTGTCGCCGCGCACGATGCCGCCAATCATGGCGTCGCGCGGGAAGTCGAGTTCACGGATTTTCGCTTTGGTGGCCGGGGAGTTGGGCTTGACGATGAATTCCAGCACCTCGGCGTCGCTGCCCGTGAGGCATTTGATCGCCTGTACGTCCGTACTCATCGTGAAGCGGAAAATGTTGCTGGCCGTGATGAGCTTTTTGTTGATGATCGTGTCGATTCCCATGCTCTCGGCCAGGCTGATGTAGTTGAGGTTCTCCACCTCGGCGATCACCTTCTTCACCCCCATGCGCTTGGCCAGCAGGGCAGCCAGAATATTGGTCTCCGAGCGGCCCGTGACGGCCACGAAGGCGTCCATGTTGGTGAGCCCCTCCTCGAGCATGGAGTCGGTGTTGCGTCCGTCTTCGTTGATTATCAGTGTTTTTTCCAGCGTCTCGGCCAGTTTGTAGGCCTTTTCGGCGTTGTAGTCCACCAGTTTGACGTTCACTTGGTCCTGCAGTTCGGTGGCGATGCGCACGCCGATCCGGCTGCCGCCCAAAATCATCAGATTGTTGATCTCCACGTTCGATTTGCCGGAAAATTCCATCACGGCGTGTACCGATTCCTGGTTGGTGATGACGTAGATCGTGTCGTGCTCCTGGAAAACGTCGTCCCCGCGGGGGATGATCGTCTCCCCGGCCCGCGAGATGGCGACCGTGCGGTAGGGAAGGTTCTCCCGGTCGCTGGTCACCTGGATCAGGGTCTTGTCCACCAGCGGGGAGGAGGAGTCGAGCTTGAAGACCACCAGCACCAGTTTGCCCCCGGAGAAGTCCACGTACTCCGTGGTGGCCGTGTTGCCCAGCAGGTTGATGACTTCCCGGGCGGCCACCTTTTCCGGGTAGAACAGGTAGTCGATGCCCATGTTGATGAATATCTCCTTGTTGTTGGGTTCGAGGTACTCGTTGTTGTCGATCCGGGCGATGGATTTACGGGCTCCGAGCTGTTTGGCCAGCATGGCCGATATGATGTTGATGTTCTCCTCGTGGTTGACGGCGATGAAGAGGTCGGCCTTGCGTACGGAGGCTTTCTTGAGGGTGGCGAACGTGGTGCAGTCGCCTTCGATGGTCACCACGTCGGCCATGCCCGAGATCTCGTCGAGCAGTTTCTGCTCGTCGTCGATCACGACGATGTCGTGTGAATTTCCGCTGAGCATCGTGGCCAGATGGCTGCCCACTTCGCCCGCTCCGGCGATTACGATCTTCATTGGCGGGGGTTTGTTAGGATATGTTCATGCAAAATTATAATTTTGTACGGATATTGCATCACTTGTTCGGTTAATTTAAGGTAGTGTTATGGAACTTTCCCACACGGGGCTGGTCCTCCTGATCGCGGTGGCGGCCGTGGCCCTTTTCGTGCTGGCCCTGTCGTTGACGCTGATCTTCAAGGGACACCATATCCAGTCGGAGATCGGCGAGAATCCCCATATGCAGGAACGGGGCATAAAGTGTGCCGCACAGCAGATGCGGGCCGAAGAGCGCGAATTGAAGGGCGCCTGCGGCGATCCGCTTCCGGGCCAGTGTGAGGAGGGGGACTGTCGTACCTGCGCTACCCGTTGTTCGGACGGACCAGGCCGTTAACCTTGCTGCGGGCGGCCAGGTAGAACCCCGCGATCACGAGGAACGTTCCCGCTTCCGAGACCGGCATGGCGAGCCAGATGCCTGTCTCTCCCAGTATTTTCGGTATCAGAACGAAGTTCGGTACAAGCAGGGCGACACCTCGCAGCAGGGCGAAAGCGGTGGCGGGACCGATCCGTTTGAGGCTCTGGTAGTAGCCGATGGCGGCAAGGTTGGCGATGAAGAAGACGAAACCCAGCGAGAAGGTGGGAAATCCCCCGATGGCGATGCGGGCCGCCGTGTCGTCCGGCGGCAGGAAGAGCCCTACCAGGAAACGGGGACAGAGCGTGAACGCCGACATGACGGCGATCCCGCAGACGACGGCCGTCAGAAGGGACAGCCGGCCGGCCGAGGCGACCCGGGCCATGTCGCCCGTCCCGAAGTTGTAGCTGATGATAGGCTGGGCCGACTGGGCCACGGCATTGCCGATCATGAAGACGAAAGGGGCGTAGTAGCAGGCAATGCCGAATGCGCCCACTCCTTCGTCGCCCAGATAGTGCATGAATACCTGGTTGCCCGTGAACATGAGTACGGCCATGGTCGCCTCGCCCAACAGGGCGGAGGAGCCGATGCGGCACTGGTAGCCGATGTTGCGCAGCGAGAGCCTCATGCTTTTTCGGCTCGCCTTCAGCGGATGCAGACGCAGGCTGCGGGCGAAGAGGAGCAGGTAGGAGATGGCGATGGTCCCTCCCGTGACGATGGCGATCGTCGAGGCGAGAGCCGCGCCCATCACGCCCCAGCCCAGCGGGAAGATGAAGAGCCAGTCCAGTACGACGTTGACGGCGGCCGAGACGACGCTGCACCACATGGCCAGTTTCGGGGCGCCGTCGAGGCGGATGACGAAGAGCGAGACAGCGATCCACATCTGGAACGTGAGGGCGGGGACGAACCACATCAGATAGTCCGTCACCATCGGCAGCAGATGGTCCGATGAACCGAGCAGCAGGGCCGTCCGCCGGGGAAAGAGCAGGATCGCCACCGAGGGAATCAGGGCGGCCAGGGTGACGAACAGCAGCGATTGCGTGACGTTCAGCCGGGCGGCCTTGAGTTTCCTTCTCGACAGGTGGATGGAGGCCACCACCGAACAGCCCACACCGGCCATGAGTCCGATGCCCGTGAAGATCATCAGCAGGGGGATACAGATGTTGATTGCGGCGATTCCGTCGCTTCCCACGCCGTGCCCCACGAAAATTCCGTCGATGGCCGTTACCGCCGACATGCTGAGCATGCCCAGCAGGGTGGGGATGAACATTTTCCGGAATAGTACGGAAATCTTCACTGTTCCCAGGTCGATAGCGTCTCTTTCCATAACCGTTTCTGTCTGATCATAAAAAAACCGGACAAGCTGATTGGTTTTACCCAGTCATCTTATCCGGCATGCTATGCTGCCCTCCGATGAGGATTACAAAACGTTCTTGGTCTGTTCCGGCTGCGAAAGTAGGAATTGTTCGCTTCGCATCCAAATTCCGGATGGATTTTTTTGCCGGAAGCAGGGAGGGAAAGGTTACTTTCCGGGTTGGGGGTCCTTGTCGGCCGTCCGGTCGAAATAGGGGCTCTTTCCGCTGCAACTGAGCAGGATGGCGAGGACGGCCTTGCAGTCGGCCGCCACCAGCCCCATGGCGCGGGCGGCGGTTCCGGCCGAATACATGATCCGGCTGTCGATCCTGTGGTCGGCCGCATAGGCGGCCGCCGACCCGAGCGCAATGCCCAGGTCGTTGGTGTTGAACGCGCAGGGAACGCTCTCGAACTGCGATTTGTCGGCGCAGGTGGGGAATCCGCACATGCCGCAGTTGAGGTTGAAGACTCCCAGCCGCGTGCCGATGACGACGACGGCGTCCGATTGCTCCACATTGTTCGCGTCGCGCAGGAAGAACTTGAATCCGTTCTCCTCGCTCATCGCCCGCATTTTCTGAGCCAGCCGGGGCAGGTCGTCTCCCGTGACGGTCACGATTTCCAGATTGTCCACGCCTTTGGCCTTGGGAGCCGTGCGGGCTGCGGCCATCATGCCCCGGGCGATGTGCAGGATATGGTCTTTCCGGCTGTGTTGTTCGTTGAGTGTCATGACGTTCTGTGTTTTTTTTCGGCAGCGGGGACGCTGCGGTCGTTATTTCGTTTTGCTGCGCAAGTAGGCGTCGATCGCCCTGGCGGCCTTGCGTCCCGCTCCCATGGCGAGGATCACGGTGGCCGCTCCGGTCACCGTGTCGCCGCCGGCGAAGATGCCTTCGCGTGAGGTTTGTCCGTTTTCGTCCGCCACGATACAGCCTTTGCGGTTGGTCTCGAGGCCCCGGGTGGTGGAAGCGATCAGCGGGTTGGGCGAGGTGCCCAGCGCCATGATGACCACGTCGCAGGCTATTTCAAATTCCGAGCCGGGAATCTCCACCGGCGAGCGGCGGCCCGATGCGTCGGGTTCGCCCAGTTCCATGCGGATGCAGCGGATACCGCGTACCCAGCCCTTTTCGTCGCCGAGCACCTCGACGGGATTGGTCAGCATACGGAAGTCGATCCCCTCCTCTTTGGCATGGTGAACCTCTTCCGTCCGGGCGGGCAGTTCCGCCTCCGAACGGCGGTAGACGATGAACGCCTCGGCTCCGAGCCGCTTGGCCGTGCGCACGGCATCCATGGCCACGTTGCCTCCGCCTACGACCACGACCCTCTGTCCCACATAGATCGGAGTGTCGTACCGGTCGTCGTAGGCTTTCATCAGGTTGGCCCGGGTGAGGAATTCGTTGGCCGAAACCACGCCGTTCAGGTTCTCGCCGGGAATGCCCATGAATCGGGGCAGTCCGGCTCCCGAACCGATGAATACGGCGCCGTATCCCTCTTCGTCCAGAAGCTGGTCCACGGTAACCGTCCGCCCAATGATGGCGTCGGTCTCGATCCGTACGCCCAGACGCCGGACATTCTCCACCTCTTCGGCCACGATCTTCTGTTTCGGGAGGCGGAATTCGGGAATGCCGTACTCCAGTACGCCGCCGACCTTGTGCAGCGCCTCGAAGATCGTCACCTCGTAGCCCATTTTGGCCAGGTCGGCGGCACAGGCCAGTCCGCTGGGACCGCTGCCCACCACGGCCACCTTGCGGCCGTTCGGTGCGGCCGCCTCAGCGAACCGTTTCCCGTTTTCGATGCTCCAGTCTCCCACGAAACGCTCCAGTTTGCCGATGGCTACCGGCTCGCCCTTGATGCCCAGGATACAGGAGCCTTCGCATTGGGTCTCCTGCGGGCAGACGCGTCCGCAGACCGAAGGCAGCGAACTGTCCTCGGCGATGATGCGGGCGGCGCCTTCGAAATCGCCTTCCGCCACACGGGCGATGAACTGCGGAATCTGGATCGAAACCGGGCAGCTCTCCACGCAGCGCGGCTTCTTGCAGTTCAGACAGCGGGAGGCCTCCAGACGCGCCTCCTCCGCGTTGTAACCGTAGCACACCTCATCGAAGTTGGCGGCCCGGACTTTCGGGTCCTGTTCGCGCACGGGAACCCGCGGTATCTTGTTTGCCATGTTTATTGAATTCGGTTTGAGTGTAAATATTTGTTTTGTATGGTTGTCGTTTTGAATAACTGTCCGTTGATGTATATTCTGCAGGATACTTTCGCGCCGGTAATGGCCCTCGGATCTGGATAACCTACACGGCTTCTGAGAGTGCACTGTTTGGCGAGTCCGGGTTGCAGTGGCGTCCCAAAAATTCCTGTGAAATAATCGGAGACGCTGGAAAGTTCCTCGTCGTTCGAGATAAATACCCCCTCTATCTTTATCCGTTCGGACAACGGTGCATCGGAGATGTTTTTCAACTTCATGATAACCATGGGCTGGTATAACACTTGGGTGGAATTCAGGTCGATATATTCATAGAATCCGGTGTCGAATCCCGTCAGTTCCAGCCGTTCCGCGGCGGAAACTATTTTATTCCCGTCCCGGTCGAATTCGTATTCTGCCACCAAAGCCCCGCTTTCGTATCGTGCCTCGCGAGACTGGGTCCCGTCTTGGCGGAACTCCTGCTCTGTCCCGTGCTTTTTGTTTTTCTGGTAAGAGGTTACGCAACGGACCTCTCCACCGGGGTAGTAGCTTATGACTGTCCCGGAAACAAGGCCGTCTGCATAAGGGTATTCGGTCCGGATATTCCCGTTGGGGTAATATTCGTAGCCGGTTCCGGTCTTTTTTCCATTTCGGACTTCGAATGCGGCTTGTTTGTAGCGTTCGGGGGCTTTCCGGTCGATTTTATGCCGGGGGTTATCTCGGGTATATATTACGGTTCCCGTGATCGGCTTGCCGCTCTTTTTATCGGTGCAGAACTGGGTAGCTTCATCCACACGAACGGTTGTACCGTCTATTTCGGATGTAAATAGGCGACATCCGGTCATTGCCAACAGAATACCCGTAATCAATACCAACCGTTTCATAGCTCGTAAAAAATGTTATTTGTCCAGCCCGATTTTGCATACGTGGCCTTCCGCGCGTTCCTGCGCGATCTTTTCGGCCCGTTGTTCGAGACTGCGGTACATACCCTGGCGGCGCATGGCCTCGTCGAAGTCCACCTGGTGACCGTCGAATTCGGGGCCGTCCACGCAGGTGAAGACGGTCCGTCCGCCCACGCTCACCCGGCAGGCCCCGCACATACCCGTGCCGTCCACCATGAGCGTGTTGAGGCTCACGATCGTTTTGATGCCGTATTTTCGGGTCGTCGCCGCCACGAATTTCATCATGATCATCGGGCCGATGGCTACCACCAGGTCGTACTGCTTGCCCTGCTTCTCGATCAGTTCTCCGATCAGGCCGGTGACCAGCCCCTTGTATCCTTCGCTGCCGTCGTCCGTGGCGATGTAGAGGTTGCCGGCCACGGCGCGCATCCGGTCGGTCATGATGAGCATCTCCCGGCTCTTGGCGCCGACGATCACGTCCGCCTGTACGCCGTGTTCGTGTAGCCACTTCACCTGCGGATAGACCGGCGCCGTGCCCACGCCGCCGGCCACGAAGAGAATTCTCTTCGTGCGGAGGCTCTCGGGCGGTTCCGACACGAATTCAGAGGGACGTCCCAGCGGTCCGGCGAAATCGGCGATCGAATCGCCGGCGCCGAGGGCGCAGAGTTTTTTGGTGGATACGCCGATGGTCTGGACGACGATGGCCACCCAGCCCGCGGCGGGATCGTAGTCGGAGATAGTGAGCGGCACGCGCTCCCCCTGTTCGTCCACGCGGACGATGACGAACTGGCCGGGCCGGGCGGAGTGGGCCACGCGCGGAGCTTCGATGCGCATCTGCCAGATGTTGGCGGCGAGTTCGGTTTTCTCTAAGATCTTGAACATATTTCGGTACGGTTTCTTGTTTGTCTTTTTCGGAATGTTATTGCAGATTGGCCGTGAGCCGGATTTCCCGCAGGGGGCGGGTGGGGTCGTTCGTGACGAGGGAGATGCTGCGGAACAGCCGTCCCTTTTCGAAACCCGACAGATCGAGCGTGATGCGGAAAGTGGTTTTCGTATGCGGGGCGAGCTCGGTACCCTCCCGCAGAGAGCAGCTTACACCCGGCTGCGGCTGTATGGCCCGGACGATCAGAGGGGCTTCTCCGCTGTTGGAGAGGGTGAATTCGCGGCTGACCCTGCTTCCCTGCCGCACGTCTGAAAAGTTGTAGAACTGGGAATCGAGGTGGGCGCGGGGCCCCTGCTCCTTTCCTTCGCGGCTTAGGGAACGGAAATCGTCCGTGCCGATGGCGGTGACCGAAAGCGGTGTGGCGAAGCGTTTGCCGCCGACGGTCAGGTAGACCCTGGCGGAAGCTCTGCCCCACAGCTTTTCCCCGGTGAGGTCGCAAGTGAGGGTAAGTTCGCCTTTCCCTCCCGGGGGAACGGTCGCAGGGCCCGGGATTTTCAACCAGGGGCAGACGGGATCGGCGGCGGCCGACAGTGAGACCGTGCGTTCGGAGGTATTCGCATAGCGGATGACCATCGAACGTGCCGTTCCCTGTCCCACGTAGCTGAAATTGAGTGACATGCCGTCGATCCGTAGGCCGGAGGTGAGCGCGATGGGATAGTCGTCCTCGAGGGTGCGGGGACGGGGGATCACTTCGCCCCGCACGCGGATTACGTTGCGGCTGGTGCGGTTGCCGCTGATGATGTATATCTCTTTGTTGAAAGGGCCGGGCCGGTTCGCCGGGTCGTAGGTGATGCGGATCGTGCCCGTGCGTCCCGGCAGGACGGGGGCCTTCGAATATTCGGGAGTGGTGCATCCGCAGGAGACGGAGACCTCCTCGAGAACCACCGGTTTGCCGCCCGTGTTGGTGAAGGAGAAGGTGTGGCTGACCGGGCCGCCGAGCTCTTCGATTTTCCCGAAATTCCAGGTGTCTTCCTCGAATTTCAGTACGGATCGTTCCGCCTGCTGTCCGGTTGCGGAGACCGTCCACAGCAGCAGGCAGGCCAGCAGCGGTATATGTCTCATGCAGATTCGCGTCATGGAGCAAAGATAATGGTTGTCATCTGAAAAACGGTTCGGTTATTCAAAAATCGGCTTATCCGATGCGGAAACCCTCTTTTTTTAACACTTCCTTGTCCGTGTCTATGTCCGAGCCGGTGGTGGTGAGCATGTCCCCTACGATGGAGGCGCTCACTCCGCAGTGGAGCAGGCGGGGGAAGAGATGGGCGATCAGCGGACGTCCCCCGGCCAGCCGGATGTGGGCCTGCGGGTTGACGATCCGGAAAAGCGCCGCAGTGGTCAGCACTTCGTCGTCTGTCAGGCGGGGCATGTTTTCCAGCGGTGTGCCCGGGATCGGGTTGAGAATGTTGAGCGGGATCGAGCGTATCTCCAGGTCCCGGAGCGTCACGGCCAGTTCGATCCGCTGGGCCATGCTCTCCCCCATGCCGATGATGCCGCCCGAGCAGAGCTCCAGACCCGCTTCCCGGGCCCGGCGCAGGGTTTGTATCTTTTCTTCCGTGGTGTGGGTCGTGCAGAGTTCCGGAAAATAGGAGGGTGCACTCTCCAGGTTGCAGTGGTAGCGTTCCACGCCGGCCTCCTTCAGCCGGCGTAGCTGGGCGGAGGTGAGCAACCCCATCGAGGCGCACAGACCGATCTTCACTTTCCGGCCGAGCTCTTCGTAGATGCCGCAGGCCTTTTCGAGATCGGTGTCCGAGAGGGTGCGGCCGCTCGTGACCAGCGAAAACCTCCGTACGCCCTTGGCCGCATTGTGGGCCGCCAGTTCGAGGGCCTCCCCGGCTCCGATCAGCGGATAGACATCCACCTGCGTGCGGTGGAACCGGGACTGGGAACACCACTTGCAGTTTTCGCTGCATCTTCCCGAACGGGCGTTGATGATGGAGCAGGTGTCGAACCCGTCGCCGAGAAAATGCGTGCGCAGACGCCCTGCCATCGCCCAGAGGGCCTCGTGAGGCGTCTGCCGTTCCAGTTCCACGGCTTCCCCGTACTCTATGCGGTAGCCCTCCTTGATCCGTTGTTCCAGCCTGTCGTTCATCGTCGTGATATTTTACCCGCGAGCGGGACGAAATCCGTACAAAGTTAGTATTTTTACGCGAAAATTGTTCGGAATATGACACCGCTCGAACGCGTTTACTTCGTTACCGGGATCGACACGGATGCCGGAAAAAGCTATGTGACCGGGATGCTGGCCCGCGACTGGAGGGCCCGGGGCTGTCGGGTGATCACCCAGAAATTCATTCAGACCGGCTGCACCGGGGCTTCCGAGGACATCGGGCTGCACCGGAAAATCATGGGGACGGGCCTTCTGCCGGAGGACCTCGATTTCACGACCGCCCCGCTCCGCTTCACTTATCCCGCCTCGCCCGACCTGGCGGTACGGATCGACGGGAGGAAACTCGACCTCTCGCTCGTGGAGAAGAGCACGCAGCGTCTTCTGGAACGCTACGACACGGTGCTGATCGAAGGGGCCGGGGGGCTGATGGTGCCGCTGGAGGGTCTTTATACCACGCTGGATTACATCGCGGAGAGGCGGCTTCCCGTCATTCTGGTGACCAATCCCAAACTGGGAAGTATCAACCACACCCTGTTGAGTCTGGAGATGTGCCGGGTCCGGGGCGTGAAGGTCGGCTTCGTAGCCTATGATCTCTGTCCGGAGACTTCGCCGGAGATTACGGACGACACCCGCGAGGTGATACGCACCTATCTGGCGAAGACGATGCCGGAGTGTGTCTTCCTCGAATTCCCCTTCTGCCGGCTGTGACGGGTTCAGGCCTGTTTCGTCCGTTGTAAATCCTCTCCCGAGGGTCGCTGGAAAATCCGCAGGCCGAATTCTGGGAGCACGGCGATGACGTGGTCGGAGATTTCTCCCTGCAGCGCTTCGAACGGAATCCATTCGGTCGTCCGGGTGAAACAGTAGATTTCGACGGGAATGCCCTCGGCCGTCGGCTGGAGCATACGGACCATCTGCAACAGGTCGGGGTGGATGCCGGGATGATGCTGGATGTACCGCAGGAGATGGTTCCGGAAGACTTCCAGGTTGACCCTCTCCCGTTCCGGCGCCTCTTCCTCCTCTTCGGGTATCAGTCCCTTCTGGCGGAAACGGCGCAGCTCCTCCCCGGAGCAGAAATGCACCGTGTTGGCGTCAATCAGGAAGGAGCGCCTGATCCGCCGCCCGCCGCTCTCCCACATGCCCCGCCAGTTCTGGAACGAATCGCTGACCAGCGCATAGGGTGGGATCGTCGTGATGGTCTTGTCGAAGTTCTGGACCTTGACGGTCGTCAGCGTCACTTCAGTCACGTAGCCGTCTGCGCCGTACTTGCTCATGGTGATCCAGTCGCCGGGGCGCAGCATGTCGTTGGCCGAGAGCTGCACGCCGGCCACCAGTCCCAGAATGCTGTCGCGGAAGATCAGCATCAGCACGGCGGCCGAAGCTCCCAGTCCGGCCAGAATGCTCGTGGCGTCCTTCCCGATGAGCGTGCTGAGGATGAGGATGGCCCCGATGCAGACGGCCACTAGTTTGATCATCTGGTAGATTCCCTTGAGCGGCCGGTCCCTCCAGGTTTCGTGGTGGCTCGATATTTCGTACAGCGTGTTCAGCAGCAGGCTGATGAACAGGAGCGAGACGACGACCAGATAGATCATGCAGATCTTCCTCAGAATGTCCAGCAGTTCCGGCATGTCCGGAAAGGCCAGCGGCAGCAGCATGTACCACACGACGGGTGGCAGCAGACGGCACACGCCGTGCAGCACCCGGTCGTTGAAAAGATGGTCGTCCCAGGTGGCCTTTGTCTGGCTGCTGATGGTCTGCAGGGCGGGAATGACCAGATGGCGGAATATTTTGGTCGCCGCGTACGTCACGAGCAGGATTCCCAGAAGGATGACGGCCTTGGTCCCCCATTCGGTATAGATTCCGGAAAGGCCGGTCTTTTGAAGCATCTGCGATATCGTGTCATTCAACTCTTCCATAGCCGGTGCATTTTTATCGACTTCGTTTTCCGGCTGGATTGCCGGGGCGGAACGAGAAATCCGGGTAAATTTACATAAAATTTTCTTTTCGACCGGCAACGGACCCGATTTTGCGCAGGAAGGAGGGCGGTGGTTTCCGGACTGTCCGGAACGGGAAACGGCCGGAAACATGGGAATGTTCCTCTGATAGTTTGGATCGATTGGTTTGACATCCTGGTCGGATTTTTTACCTGGGAAGGAATTCGGTGCGGCGGTAAAAATTTATCTTTGCAGGCGGAAGGCCGGAAACGGTCGGTGTCGTTCACTTTTATATATATGACGGATATGGATCAGGCTTCGAAACGGATAGAAGATTTCGATTTTTCTTTGATCGCCGATTTTTTTCGGCGGCTCGACCGGCAGGGACCCGGTTCCGACGAGGCTACCCGCCGGGCGTTGATGCTGACGGGAGAACTTCCTGCCGGTGCCCGTATTGCGGACATCGGCTGTGGAACGGGGGCCCAGACGCTGGTGCTTGCCCGGGAAACTTTCGGACGGATCGCTGCCGTCGATCTGTTGCCCGAGATGCTCGACGGACTTCGGCGACGGATGGACCGTGCGGGATTCGGTTCCAGGGTGGAGGCCGTGCGGGCGTCGATGGACGATTTGCCTTTTTCCGCCGGGGAGTTCGACCTGATCTGGGCCGAGGGCTCGGTCTATAATATCGGTTATCGCCGGGGGCTGGAGTATTGGAGGCGTTTTCTGAAGCCGGGCGGTTGTGTCGCTCTGACCGAGGTCTCCTGGCTCTCCTCCCGCCGGCCTGCGGAAATAGAGGCGTATTGGCGGCGCAATTATGCCGAAACGGATACCGTTGCCGCCAAGATCGCTCAGATGGAGCAGGCCGGATTCCGTGCCGAGGCTCATTTCGTGTTGCCGGACGAATGTTGGACGGAGCATTATTATGAACCGATGGCCGCGGCGCTCGATTCATTCGAAAAGGAGTATGCTGCGCTTCCTGCCGCCCGGGAATTCGTGGTGAGGCAGCGCGAGGAGATTGCGCTCTACCGTGAGTACGGCTACTGTTACGGCTATGTCTTTTATATCGGCCGTAAAATGTAGTCTGTATTCCGGTGCTGCCGGCCGGACTCCGTACGGTGGCGAGTGAAAGAAGGCTGAAGGAAAGATATTCTGCGCGTTTTTTTCTGTTCCTGTAGGGGCGGGATCGGTTGGATTTTCTCCGGGAAATGCTTATCTTTATACACTCTCCGGGCGATTTGTTGCCGTGAGTCCGGATAAACCCTGAATAAACTGATTACAAGATGATTGAAACTAAGACGAACCAAGGGGCCGGTTGTGTCCCTCCCTCTCCGGCTATCGTTCCCGATGCAGAGATCGAAGCCCGTGTGCACGAATGGCTGGACCGGATGACGCTGGCCGAAAAGGTCGGCCAGATGACGCAGTTGAGTATAGACTTGCTGGGAAAGGGGCCCGATATGTATTCGAGTTACCTTCCTTTCGAATTCGACGAGGAGATGCTCCGCAAGGTGATCTGCGACTACAAGGTCGGGTCGATCCTGAACACCCCGTCGGTGACGGCCGTTCCGGTCCGGAAATGGAATGAAATCGTCACCCGGATTCAGGAACTTTCGATGGAGGCGATCGGTATTCCCACCGTTTACGGGATCGACGCCATGCACGGGGAGACCTATACGGCCGAATCGTCCCTCTTTCCGCAGGCCGTGGCCATGGCGGCCACTTTCGACCGCCGGCTGGTACGTCGCGGAGCCGAACATGCGGCCTACGAGGTGCGGGCCAGCAACATCCCCTGGACGTTCGCCCCGGTGCTCGACCTGGGACGTGAACCCCGCTGGTCACGTATGTGGGAGACACTGGGCGAAGACTGTTTCCTCGCTTCCGAGCTGGGACGCGAACTGGTGCTCGGATTCCAGGGCGACGATCCGAACCATATCGACTCCCGGCACGTGGCTGCCTGCCTGAAGCATTACATGGGATACAGCGTGCCCGATTCGGGCAAGGATCGTACGCCGGCCTCGATCAGCCCGTTGGAGCTGAGGGAGAAGCATTTCGCGCCCTACGTGGCGGCCATCCGGGCCGGGGCGCTCTCCGTGATGGTCAATTCGGCCAGCGTGAACGGTATACCCCTGCATGCCCACTACGAACTGCTGACGGAGTGGCTCAAGGAGGGGCTCTCCTGGGACGGAGTGGTGGTGACCGACTGGAACGACGTCAACAATCTCTGGCAGCGGGAGAAGATCGCGCACGACCGCAAGGAGGCGATCGAAATGGCGATCAATGCCGGTATCGACATGATGATGGTCCCTTACGAGACGGAGTACTGCACGTTGCTTTTGGAACTGGCCGAGGAGGGGCGCGTGCCGATGGAGCGGATCGACGATGCCGTTGCCCGCGTACTGCGCATGAAGTTGCGGCTGGGCCTGTTCGAAAAGCCGGATACGCTGCTGGAGGAGTATCCCGAATACGACGGAAGTGCCATTCACGACGCGATCCGGGAGGCGGCCTGCGAGTGCATGACCCTGCTCAAAAACCGGGACGGAATCCTTCCGTTGAACAAGGATGCCCGGGTTCTGGTCACGGGGCCCAATGCCGATTCGATGCGTCCGCTCTGCGGCGGGTGGAGCTACTCCTGGCAGGGCGAGAAGGCGGACGAATTCCTTCCCGGGGGCGTGACCATTCTCAAGGCGATGCAGGCGCGCGGCGGCGCGCGGGTGACATACGCGGCCGGTGTCGAGTACGACATGTCCGGCCGGTACGACGAGGAACTGCCGCCCCGGATCGAGGAGGCGGTGGCTGCTACGGCCGACGTCGACTGTATCGTGCTCTGTCTGGGCGAGAACTCCTACTGCGAGACGCCCGGCAACCTGGACGATCTGGCTCTCTCGGCCGGACAGCGGGAGCTGGCCCGTGCCATGGTCGCTACCGGAAAACCGGTCGTGCTGGTGCTGGGCGAAGGCCGTCCCCGTCTGATCTCGGAGATAGAACCCGGCATGAGCGCCGTCCTGCAGAGCTATCTGCCCGGCAACGAGGGAGGGAATGCCGTCGCCGCCGTCCTGTACGGCGAGGTGAATCCCGGCGGCAAGCTGCCCTACACCTATCCGCGGTACAGTGCAGCCCTCACTACGTATGACCACAAACACTCCGAGAGCGTCGGCCAGATGGAGGGCGTCTATGATTACGATGCCCAGGTGTCCGTGCAGTGGCCGTTCGGTTATGGGTTGAGCTACACCACATTCGAGTATTCCGACCTGAAACTGGAGACCCCGGAGTTCGGTCCGGACGACCGGATCGGGATCGGGGTGACCGTGACCAATACGGGCGGGAGAAAGGGCAAGGAGAGCGTGCTGCTCTTCATCAACGACGACGTGGCCGGCGTGATTCCCGATGCAAGGCGTCTGCGCGACTTTACCCGTGTGGAGTTGGAACCGGGCGAAAGCCGTGAGGTGCGTTTCGAAATCCCCGCCTCACGGCTGGCTTTCGTGGGCCGCGACGGAAAGTGGGTGCTCGAAAAGGGTACGTTCACCGTACAGGTGGGACCGCTTTCCGGAAAGATCGTCTGCGGCGAGGGCCGCAAATACGGATTCAACATTTTGTAAATCGTTCCCCGATCCGCTCCGGGGGAGTGCGGCCGGTTGCCGTACCCTGTCCCGGAGCGGACCGTTACAGCCGGAGCGAAACCTCTCCGGGACGACAAACCATTAACCCTTGTCTGAAATGAATGACCTGCACGTAAGTTTTCGTGAAAAGTGCGGATACGGTTTGGGCGATGCCGCCTCGAACATCTTCTGGAAGCTGTTCAGCATGTATCTGCTCTTTTTCTATACCGATATTTTCGGCCTTCCCGCAGCGGCGGTGGGGACCATGTTCCTCGTCACCCGCATCTGGGATGCGCTGATCGATTTCGTCGTCGGAGTGATGGCCGACCGTACGCAGACCCGCTGGGGCAAGTTCCGCCCCTATCTCCTTTGGTTCCTCGTTCCGTTCGGTGTGCTGGGGGTGCTGACCTTTACCACGCCCGATTTCGGCCCGACCGGCAAACTAGTCTACGCCTACGTCACATACAGCCTGATGATGATGGTCTATTCGCTGGTCAACGTACCTTATGCCTCGCTGCTCGGGGTCATCTCTCCCGATACGAAGGTGCGTACCACGCTCTCCTCTTTCCGGATGGTTTTCGCCTTCGGCGGGGGTATCCTGTCGCTCGTCCTGATCGAACCGCTCGTCCGGGCGTTCGGTTCGCTGCGCGAAGTGGCGACGGCAGAGGGTTCCGTTCCCGATCAGCAGCTGGGTTGGAGCGCAGGGGTCGTCGTGCTGGCCCTGGTCGCCATGCTGTTTCTGCTGTGCACGTTTCTCTGGACACGGGAACGGGTTCGGCCCGTGGGCGAACAGAAGAATGCACTGAGGGACGACATCCGCGACCTGTTCCGAAACTCGCCGTGGTGGATTCTGCTCGGTTCGGGTATTTTTGTATTGATTTTCAATTCGATATGAGACGGAGCGGCCGTCTATTACTTCAAGTATTTCGTGGATGCCCCCTCGCAGCTCGACCTGGGATGGATCGGCGGTTCGGTGACGCTCGTGACGCTTTATCTGGTGCTGGGGCAGATTGCCAATATCGCGGGCATTCTGCTCATGGCGCCCGTTGCCAACCGTATCGGGAAAAAACGCACCTATTTGGGAGCCATGTTGCTGGCCGGAGTGCTCAGCGTGGCGTTCTATTTCATGGGGAGCGACGACATCGTGCCGATCCTCGTGCTGCAAGTGCTCATCAGCGTCTGTGCCGGGAGCGTAATGCCCCTGTTGTGGAGCATGTATGCCGATACGGCCGATTATTCCGAGGTGCGTACGGGACGTCGGGCCACGGGGCTGATCTTCTCCTCCTCGTCGATGTCCCAGAAATTCGGCTGGACGCTGGGCGGGGCACTGACCGGGTGGCTGCTGGCATGGTTCGGGTTCGAAGCCAATCAGGTGCAGGCCGAAGGGGCTCTGACGGGTATCCGGATGATGCTCAGCATCCTGCCGGCCGCAGGAGCTTTGCTTTCCGTGCTGTTTCTGCTGTTCTATCCCCTGAACGAAAGGCGGGTGGAGGAGATCGGCCGGAAACTGGAAGCCGCACGGGCGGACGCGGCCCGGTCCGGAAACTGACAGTTCCGGGTCGGACTTCGCGGGTCCCGGTCGGGATGACCTGTGTTTCGGTCGGTAAGAGGCCTTTTCTGCCAAGGACTTTAACGCATTCACCCCGGCCACGCATATGGTGGCCGGGGTGAATTGTGTTTCCGAGGGGGCTATTTTGTCAACGGGTCGATCCGGATCGCAGCCCCTCCGCCCGGGGCGAGTTGCAGATTTAAAATGTTGTTTTTGGGTAGGGGAAGTGAATCGACGGAGAAGTCGTTAGGGTACCGGTCTGCATTCGGTCCGTCCCGGAATATCGTGATCCGGTACTGTCCCGGGGCCAGGTTCAGGGGAGACAGGTCGATGTCGACCGTCCTCGGGTTCCAGTCGGTGAGCGCTCCGATCCACCAGGAGTCGCCTTTTCGGCGGGCGATGGCGGCGAACTGGCCGATCTTTCCGTCGAGGGGTAGGGTCTGGGACCATACGGTGGGGACCGAGGCGATGAATCGTGTACACTCGGGTTCCTTCCGGTAGTTGTTCGGGCTGTCGCACATCATGTTCAGGGGGGATTCGAAGATGACGTACTCGGCCAGCTGGCGGCATCGTGTGCCGGGGCTCATGGGGAGGCTGTTCCGCACGCGGAAGGTCTCCCGGGTGCCGTTGAGCATGGCCCCCTGGGTGTAGTCCATGGGCCCTGCGACCATACGGATGAAGGGGACGGTCACGTCGTAGACGACCTGGTCCGCCACGTCGATAGGGGTCCATTTGACGGTTTCCAGTCCGTGTACCCCCTCGAAGTTGACGATGTTCGGATAGGTCCGGTTCAGTCCGGTGGGTTTGTACATTCCGTGCAGGTCGAGCAGGAGCCTGTGCCGCGCTGCGGCTTCGGCGATCCGGTAGACGAAGTCGACCAGCGGCTGGTCGTCCCGGTTCATGAAGTCGACCTTGAATCCTTTGATTCCCATGCGGGCATAGTGCTCGCAGAGCCCCTCGACGTCCTTGTCGAGGGCGGCGTATCCGGCCCAGAGGATGATTCCCACGTTTTTGGAGCGGCCGTATTCGACGATTCGGGGAAGGTCGATCTCGGGCACGACCTGTAGCAGGTCGCATTTCCCGTGGACGGACCATCCCTCGTCGAGGATGACGTATTCGATGCCGTGTTCGGCCGCGAAGTCGATGTAGTGTTTGTAGGTTTCGGTGTTGATGCCGCTCTTGAAATCGACGCCGTAGACGCCCCAGTCGTTCCACCACTCCCAGGCTACTTTGCCGGGCCTGATCCAGGAGGTGTCGTCTATGCGTGAGGGTGAGGCGAGCTTGTATGTCATGTCGCTGTCGAGGAGCTCGGCGTCGTGCCGGGCGACGATGACCGCCCTCCAGGGGAAGGTGCGCGCGCCATCGGTGCGGGCGATGTAGTCTTCGGCTGCGGTGACCATGTGCTGGAGGCCGTTGTGTCCCCCGATCTCCGTGGTCTTGGGATAGGGTGCGAAGACGCCCCGGAGCGTGTTCCCCCCGTCCGGATTGTTGAGGTACATGCCGGGATAGCTCTCCAGGTCAGCCTCCGTGATACATATCCGGTGTCCGGAGGGGAGCTCGGCGACAATAGGCAGGAAGATCAGCCGCGCGGGATCGAGCTTGGATATCCTGTCGTGCGTGTAGACGTTCTCGAAGGAGTTAGCGAACTGCTGGGTGAAGGTCATGGGCTTCCCGGATCGGTTGCGGACGTAGGGGACGAAGGCTTCGGTGTCGTCCGGAAACCGGAAGGAGGCCTTTTCGTCGGTCACGCGGGCGGGTTTCCCGGAAAGTTTTCTCCAGCGGTATGCCACTCCGTCGTCGTAGGCCCTCAGATCGAGGGCGTATCCTCCGGCGAAGGATAGGGAGAGCTGGTTGAACCGGTCCCGGACCTCCGCCCGCTTGTAGAAGGGACTGGGGATGATCTTGTCCGAGGAGGATCGTATGGCCTTCGTGACGCGGGGCATTCGGCCCCAGACCGTGCCGTCGTCCAGTGCGAGCGACAGCTGTTCGGGCCGGAGGATGGTGTCCCCGTCGGCCGTGACGCAGTAACGGAGGTTGTCGCCGCAGAGGATCGCGGCCGATATTTTTCCGTCGGGGGAAGACAGCGTGAAGGATTTCTCCCTCGGAGCAGCGACCGCGGCCGTTCCGCAGAGCAGCAACAGGAGGTGGAGGCGGATGTGGAGGTGCATGGGAATTATTTTTTGTCAAAGAAATAGATGGCGGTTTGTTGCGAAGTGGGGAAGGTGTCCAGCAGGCGGATCATTTCGCTTCCGGCCAGAAGGACGGGACCGTAGCCGTGAGCCGTGTAGGGGTGCACGAGCCGGTTGTAGTAGTAGGCCGGTTCGTAGCTGACGCCCGTGCCCACGCAGACGTTTTCGATCTGTCCCATGTTGTTGATCTGTTCCGAAAGGGCGTTCCAGCCGAGCAGGGCAGCCGGGCCGAAGGCCTTCGCGTCGAGCCACCCCTTGTTGATGCCGTGCGCCAGCCCGTAGACGAAGATGGCCGTGCCGGACGATTCCGGGTAGGAGTCCGGCCGGTCGAGCAGCTGGTACCACATGCCGCCGCCCGACTGGCGGGCCAGCAGGCCGATGCAGTGCGCCCGGAACAGTCCGAGGACCTTCTCCCGCTGCGGGTGGTCCGCCGGCATCACGTCCAGCAGGTCGCACAGGGAGAGGGTGGCCCATCCGTTGGCCCGTCCCCAGTAGAGGCGGGGATGGTACTCCATCTTGTCGACCCACGAGTGCATGTACAGTCCCGTCTCCGGTACGAACATCCGTTCGGAGAAACCGAATATCTGCCGGACGGCGTCGTCCAGGTATTTTTCGTCTCCGGACGTTTTGTACATTTCGGCCAGCGCCGGAACGCTCATGTAGAGGTCATCGAGCCAGAGCGTACTTTCGTAGGGCTCCTTGCGGGCCAGGGTGCCGTCGTCGAGACGGTGCTGCCGGGAGGTGATGAACCGGACGGAGTTCTCGATGAAGGGTGTCAGCGCGATCCCGCTTTCGCCGAGCCGGGCGGTGCGGAGCATGGCGGCTGTGAGCGAACCGCACTGGTCGAGGTTGTGCGGAGCGGCCACCCGGCTGAGGGGGGAGTTGTAGCCGGGATCGGCTTCGAGCCGCCGTGCCACCGTGGGGAGCACGTCCGACAGGAGCCTCATGCGCTCGGTGACGTAGCGGCGGAAGCCGGCTTCTCCGGTGACTTCGGCCGCCCGGAGCATGCCGGAATAGGTGACGCCCCATTCGTAGGTATAGGGTCTGAAGTCGGTGTGCTCGAAGGCGAAACGTTGCGGGATGCGGGTCATGTCGGTCACGGGCTTTCCGGTCTGCGCATCGACGATCCCCTTTGCCGTCGATTTTTCGAGGAAACGCAGGATGCGGACGAGTTTTTCGCCGATGTCCTCCCGGGTCGGAACCCGGTAGGGAAAGTCGTATTCCGAGTGGACGTTGAACAGCGATACGCTGGCGTCGGTCATCTGCTTGCGGTTGTTGAGGGTGAAGCGTTCCTCCCGGGGATAGGGCTGGGCGGCGGCCGCAAGGACGATCGCCGATCCGAGCACGGTGAAAGCGGTCTTTTTCATGGCATTTTTTTGTCGGCCTGTTCCCCGGCCGGATTGGGGCCGGGAACGGCCCAAAGACCGTTCCCGGCAGAGGGGGGTTATTGCAGTTCGAAGGCGCCCAGATCGGGGTTCTGACCCTGATAGGCGATCGGGTCAAGGACGATTCCCTCACGCGCGAGGTTGATCGAGGCCGTGGGTACACCCTTGTCGACGAATACGCTTCCGGCTTTCAGCCGTCCGAAACGGGCGGGAAGCGAACCGTCGGCACCGCGTTCGGCCGCGGCATCCTTCGGGTCGAGCGACACGAATTCATCCTCCGGTTGGTCCGTCAGTCCGGGCTGGTCCCACAGGTTGCCGGCATGCTCGTAGGTGATGTTGTCGAAGCCGTCCGCCTTTTCGCCGCCGAAGGAGATGTTGTTGTGGAAGACGAATTTCGTCTCCTCCCGGTTGGCGGCGTAGAACTTGAAGTTGATCTGGTTGCCGAAACCGAGGCAGTTCTCGACGTAGGCTCCGTATTCGTGGTCGTTCTGGTCGAATCCCTTCACGTTGTTGTTGAAGGCGATACAGCCGCGCACCACGTGGGTCCCGCGCGAAATCAGCTGGCAGTCGCGTCCGCCGATGTAGCCGCATCCGCCGCCGATCTTGAATCCGTTCCCGTTGCCGTCCCAGACCTCTTCGGTCAGCTCGCCGCCGGTCTTCTCTTTGTAGGTCTGCTTATGGTCGTCCATGACGCCGGCGTTCCAGCACCAGCAGTCGATCAGTTCGATGCCGTACCCGCATTCGAAGAAGTCCCAGTTGTCGTCCGAATTGCTCCAGGCCCGGCAGCCGATGAAGCGGTTGCCCTTTCCGGCATTGGACTTGACTTCGAAACCGTCGGTGTTGGTACCCGCCGCGGGCAGTCCCTGCTCGTTGGTGGCGTACCAGTCGAAATTGTTGTACGAATCGCAGTTGAGGAAGGTGTTGTAGGCGGCCTTCTCGCCGTTTTCGTTGAAGATCTGGTTGTGGTCGAATCCGATGTGGAAGCCGGTTCCTCCGTTGTGATGGGCCACGCACTGTTCGAAGGTGTTGTGGGAACCCTCTCCGACGCTGAAGCCGGAGTAGTAGGCGTTCGTGACTTCGAGTCCCTTGATGTGCCAGTATTCCCCGCTGATGATGAATCCGTTGCGGCTGACGTTGGAGGGTTGCTGCGAACAGTCGAACACGGGCTTTTCGCCTTCGTAGGCCCAGAGCCTTACGGGAGAGGTGACCGAGGCGAAGCGGGTCAGTTCCACGGGAGCCAGGAGCGTGTAGGTGCCGCCCCGGACGTAGATCGTCTGGCCGGGGCGTACTTTGCTCGCCGCGGCGTGGATGGACATGGGTTTTTCGAGGGTGCCGGGGTAGACGTCTTTTCCGTTGGGTGCCACGTAGAGCGCGTTCTCGTCTCCTGCGGTGCCGGGACCGCCGCCTTCGTTCTCCGGATCGTCGGAGCAGGCGCACAGCGCCAGCGACATCAGCGAGCCGAAAGCCAGATGTTTGAGCAGGTTCGATACATTCGGTTTCATAAGGTCGTATTGGTTTTAAGTTATTTTAATTCGTAGACGCCCGGATCGGGACGGTGTCCCGAGAAGGGCCTTTCATCCATTTCGATGCCGTCCCGTTCGATCCGGACGGGGCCGGTGATTGCACCCCGGTCGGTGAAATAGCTGTCCGGTTTCGGACGGCAGAATCCGTCGGGAAGCGAGCCGTTCCTCCCCCTGGGAGCGAGTGCCGCTTCGGTGTCCGTGCGGACGAACTGCGAGGCCGTCCCGGCTGCCGGGCCCGGCAGGTCCCACGAGTTGCCCGCGTGAACGTAGGTGATGCGGTCGAACCGGTCGGGCCGGCTTCCTCCCCAGGAGACGTTGTTGTAGAAAACGAACGACGTGCTGTCCCTGTTGGCCTTGTAGTAGTTGAAGTTGATTCCGTTGTCGAAGCCGATGCAGTGTTCGATCCGGGAACCGAAGACGTGGTCGTTCTGGTCGAATCCTGCGGAAGCGTTGCGGAATGCGATGCATCCCCGCAGCACATGGGTGCCGCGTGAGATTTGCGTACACTCCCGACCGCCGATGTAGCCGCATCCGCCGCCCATCTTGAAGCCGTTTCCGTTTCCGTCCCATTTGTCTTCGGTCAGCTCCTCGCCGGTTTTCTCCGCGTACATGGCCCTGTGGTCCTCCAGAATTCCCGTATTCCATACCCAGCAGTTCTCCAGCACGATGCCGTAGCCGCATTCGAACAGGTCCCAGCCGTCGTCCGAGTTGCTCCAGGCCCGGCAGCCGACGAACCGGTTGCCCTTGCCCGTGTTGCACTGGCAGGCGAATCCGTCCGTATTGGTACCGGCCGTGAGTTTCCCGTCCCGGCGGGCGTACCAGTCGAAATTGTTGTACGCGTCACAGTTGAGGAAGGTGTTGTAGGCCGCCTTCTCCCCGTCCTCGTTGTAGGGTTCGTTGTGGGAGAAGCCCATGCGGAAGCCCGTACCTCCGTTGTGGTGGGCCGTGCAGCGTTCGAAAAGGTTGTGGGACCCCTCGCCGATGAAAAATCCGGTGTGATAGGCGTTCCGTATCTCGAGCCCGAGAACGTGCCAGTGGTCGCCCGAGACGATCATTCCGTCGCGCGAGGTGTTGTACGGCTGGTCGAGACAGTCGAATACGGGGCGTTCGCCCGGACAGGCCCACAGCCGGATCGGCAGCGAGTCGGTGCCCGACCGTTTCAGCTCCACCGGTCGGTCGAGCCGGTAGATGCCTCCTTTCATCAGGATCGTCCGACCCGGTTCCGCCCGTTCCACGGCGGTGTGAATGTCCAGCGGACTCTCCGCCCGGCCCGTGTTGGACGCCTTTCCGTCGGGAGCCGCATATATCGCTTCGTTTCGGGGCGAAGTTCCCGCGCAGGCCGCCAGAGTCAGCGTCAGCAGGAGGGCGGACAGCCGGAGCGGAATGCGTGAAAAAACAGGGTTCATATCCGTCACTCTATTTCAGTTCGTAGGCACCCAGATCGGGGGCTTTGCCTTTGTACGGGATAGCCGGCAGGTCCGTCGCGTCCGCCGCCGACCGTATCGGGAAGGTCCGTACGCCCCGGTCGATCAGCCGGCTCTCCGGCCGGAGCCGTCCGAACCGGGAGGGCAGCGAACCGTCCTTTCCGCGCGGGGCCGACGCATCCCGTTCGTCCAGCGAGACGAAATCCTCCCGGGAGGGTTCTATGCCGAGGTCCCAGCTGTTGCCTTCCGAGACGAGTTCGATCTCCGTTTTCGGCCGGAATCCTCCCTTGCCGAAGGCTACGTTGTTGCGGAACACGTTGGTCTTTCCTGCGTTGGGTTCTTTCCAGAAACGGATATTGTCGCCGTTGTCGAAACACAGGCAATTCTCGACGACGATGCCGTCCTGGTGGTTGTTCTGGTCGATTCCCTTCATGCGGTTGCCGAAGGAGATGCTGCCGCGCAGCACGTGCAGGCCCCGGGATTTGTTGTCGCACTTTTCGGGCTGGCCCGTCCAGACGTGGTTGCCGCCCATCTTGAAGCCGTTTCCGTCTCCGGCGAAAGTCTGTTCGGTCAGTTCCCGGCCCGTCCGGCGGCGGTGCATCTCCACGAAGTCCGTCCAGACGCCGGCCCGCCAGTTCCAGCAGTTCACGATCTCGACTCCGGCCCCGCATTCGAACAGGTCCCAGTTGTCGTCCGAATTGCTCCAGGCCCGGCAGCCGTGGAACTTGATCCCTTTACCCGACCGCAGTTTGCAGCCGAAGCCGTCGGCGTGGGTGCCCGGACTGAACCGTCCCCGGTAGCTCGTCCACCAGTCGTAGTTCATGTAGGCGTCGCAGTCGATGAAGACGATGTAGGCTCCCTTTTCACCCTCCTCGTTGTCCAGGGTACCGTGGTCGAAACCCACGTTGAACCCGGTGCTCCCGTTGTGGTGGGCCGAGCACCGTTCGAACCGGATGTGGGAACCCGTGATGAAGATCCCCCCTCCCGAGGCGTTGCACATCTCCAGATCGCTGATCTGCCACCAGTCGCCCGAGAGCCGGGCGCAGGGCGAGTGGCGGAGCGAGTCGTCGGGAGCTCCGGTCCCGTCCCAGACAGGGTGCTCTCCCGGCCAGGCTTCGATGCGGATCGGCTTTCCGGCCGTACCCGACTGCTCCATCCGTACGGAGCGGTCGAGCATGTACCGGCCTCCCCGCAGCCGGATCACGGTGCCGGGCACGGCCCTTTTCACCGCTTCGTACACCGACAGGGGGGATTTTTCCGTGCCTTCGTTGCCGGCCTTCCCGTCCGGGGAGGCGACCAGCACTCCCCGGGCCTGTGCCCCGGGTACGGCTGCCGAAAGCAGGCATACTGTCATATAGAAGAAAAGTTTCATCATCGGTCGTCGTTTTTTACGGATGCCCGGGAGGCAGGGGAGAACCTGCCTCCCGGAGCGGTCCGTTCCGTTACTCTTCGAGCGTCCACCGCGGGTCTCCGGCCGTTCCCACCACGGCGGCCGGGTTGAGCCTGTAATCGGCGTCGGCCCGTCCCGGGAAGAGTTCGTCCGGTGACATGTTGAGGTTGGTGATCGTCGTGGAGAGGTCTTTGGCGAGCGCTCCGCTCGACAGGTAGCTGTTGCTCCACGAGGAGAGGGTGGCTCCGTCGAGTGCGTTGTATTTGAGCAGGTAGGAGTCTTTCGGGTCGAACTTCACCTCTCCGAGGAGGCTCTTGTCGATCCGGACGGTCGCCTTGTTCCAGCCGGTGAAGTGGAAGAGGTACCGTGCCGAGGAGTTGTTGCCGTACCACGCTCCCGGAACATCCACGGCGAACTTGTCGAGCGTACAGTTGGTCACCTGTACCTGCGGCGGGGTCGGCGTCGGCCCGTTGAATTTACCCATGCGCTGTTCGATCAGACCTGTGGAGACGTGATAGAAGGTGGAGTTGCTGAACGTGTATTTGGCGCAGTGGACGTCCGTATTGTTCGTGCTGGTATTCAGGTGGAGGAATGCCTGGATATTGTCCACACGCCGCCCCAGATCGTAGACGATATCGTTGTCGAAGACGATTTCGTCGAACCGGATTTTCGATTCCAGGTGGAAACTCCACGAATTGACGAACATGACGGCTTTACGCACGGTGTGTACGGAGCAGTTTTTGACGGTGAATTTGCCGATGGCGATCTGCCGGGGAGCGTTCTTCATGTTGTCGAACATGAAAATATGGTCGTTCGGTTCCAGAGACGGCTGGAGGCTGCCGCCCGATACTTTCGCTCCCGTGAGGTCCACGTCCGAGAAGGTGATGGAGGGGATGTTGACGTCGGTTGCGTCGCGGCCTCCCAG
The DNA here is from genome assembly GCF_014982715.1 of Gallalistipes aquisgranensis. NCBI lineage: Bacteria > Pseudomonadati > Bacteroidota > Bacteroidia > Bacteroidales > Rikenellaceae > Gallalistipes > Gallalistipes aquisgranensis. The sequence goes on from NZ_JADCJY010000001.1 coordinate 144,442, forward strand.
GACGAACTGTTTAATGGCGATCACCGGATTGTCTGCACCGGGCGCGGCCTGCACCGTGACGGACTTGGTCAGCAGGATTTCCGCGTTCGAGTAGTCGTACAACTGGCCGCCCTTGAGGATCACGGTGGCTCCCTCCGGCGCGTTCTCGATCGTACTCTTCAGGTCTCCCGTGTTGTCGATCTCGATGGCTCCGGCCGGCCGGGCGGGAATCGTGAAGCGGACGTAGCTCACCACGTTGCCCGCGTTCAGGAAACTGGCCCGGTACTCCCGGCCCTCTTCCAGTCCCTCGACCGTGGTGGTCAGCGAGGCCATGATTTCGGGCGTGACGGGCCGTGTGATATCTTCCGTGTATTCCGAGGAGACGACCAGCTGGTCGGCTTCGAGGGCCTCCTTCCAGCGCAGCGTGACGCTCGTGTAGGTCATGTCCTTCAGCCGCACGGCCTTGAAGATGGAGGGCATCAGCCCCGTCGTGGCGTCGATGCCGTTGAAGTAGACCCACTGGGAGCCGAATTCCTCCCCTTTGTCCGAGAGTCCGCGCATCCGTACGAAATAACGGGTCTCCTCCTCGAGGTTTTCGAAACGGGCCACCAGCGAGTCAGGGATGACACTCTGGCTGGCCACGACCGGTTCGAACGCTTCGTTGCGGGCGATGTCCACTTGGTAGCCTGTGGCGCCGGGACTTCTGTCCCAGCGTACGATCAGCCCGTTATAGTTGGCATAGGCCCTGAGATTGCCCGGTTTGAAGAGCCGGGGATTTCCCATTTCGGAGTCGGCGTCGAGCTGCTGACAGCCTGCCATGAAACAGCCGGCCAGCAGGGCGGACACCATCCATGAATATGCGATATGACGAATTTTCATAATCCTTGCGTTTGAAAATTAATATTTTCCGTAGTAGTTTTTTAGCTTGCCCTTGCTCTCGGCGATCACGTCCCGGTGGAACGGATAGAGGTAGACCATCGGGTCTTTTTCCAGCACGTAGGGACGGTAGTAGCGGTCGTAGTTCTCGTTGATCGTGTGGTCCGTGTCGCTTTTGACCAGCGTCCTGCACCACCCGTGGGACTGGTAGCCGGCGGGAGCCTTCCCTTCGGGCGAAATGTTGGAGTCGCGGCCCTGGATGTCCAGCGTCCCGTCGCTCAGTTTCTTGTAGAACAGGTAGGCGGGGTAGTTCCCGTAGGTGCCCGTGCCGGCCCGGCTGTCAATGCCGATCTGTACCATCTTCTCCTTCATTTTGATGATGTTCGTGCGGAGCAGGTTCCAGCGGATCAGGTCGTACTTGCGGATGCCTTCGCCGCCGAACTCCCAGGAACGTTCCGATGCGAGAGCCTCGAAAAAGTCGTCGTGTCCGGTCAGGTTATCCACGTATTCCTCCACCATGGTCTGGTGGTTCGCTTCGGGGAAGGCGCGTTTGCGCACCTCTTTCAGCGCCATGCGGGCTGAATCGGTCGGGGCGCCGTGGAGTTCATTCTCCGTCTCGGCCAGCATCAGCAGGACGTCGGCATACCGGATGATCGGCCAGTTGATCCCCGTGTTGTATTGGGCGCCCACGCCCTGCGGGGTCTTCATCTCGAGCTTGCTCCATTTCCCGAACGTGACCCGGTTCGTGGCCACCATGCGCTGTTCGAGGCGGGCCGTCTCATCGTTCCAGTACCATTCGTAGGGTGTGCAGGTCACATCGCGGCGGGTGTCGTTCGCATTGAATGAGTGCATGTAGGGCAGGTTGGCATAGTACCATACGTTGCTGTATCCGTAGGGGCTCTGGGTGTTGGTGGCGATCTGAACTCCGATGTTGTGGCCGATCGCGCTGGTGTAGTTGAGGGCCATCGGTATTTCGAACAGCATGTCGTCGTTGGAAGGACATATCTTCTGGCATTCGTTCAGGAACACCTGCTTGAAGGTGCTGTTGAGCCCGTGTTTGCCCGATTCGATCAGCTTGCGGGCATAGTCGTTGGCGATCTGGTAGTATTTCAGGTAGTCGTCCGGCCGGTACATGTAGCCCAGGTCGGCCGGGTTGTTCAGGTTGGGCCTCAGCGACCATCCGCCCCGGGTGAGGGCCATGCGGGCGATCAGACCCTGTACGGCGCCCCGGTTGACCCGTTCGATCCCCTGCGTGATTTCGCTGGCATAGAACATGGCCGGTTCCACTTCGATCAGGTCCCGGATCATGCGGGTCATGATGGTATCGCGGTTGGTGGCCCCGATATAGAAATCGTCGTCCGCCCGGGTCTCCCGGTCCTTGAAGGGAACGTCGCCCCAGTTGCGGGTCAGTTCCAGGTACATCAGGGCCCGGATCGCCTTCGCTTCGCCGTACATGTGCCGGATGTTGCTCGGTACGTCGGGCGAGGAGTTTTTGAACAGGTCGCTTTTTTCGATGCCCGAGATACACTCGTTGGCCCGGTTGATGGCGATGTACATATACTGGTACGCCTGCAGTTCCGAATTGCCCGAGGTGGCCGTGTAGTCCCACAGGCCCCGCCGGTTGTCCTCTTCTGCCTGCGAGGTGATGGCGAATTCGCAGTCGTTGTTGTAGGGGAAGTAAGTGCTTACCTGCTTGGTGTAGATGTTGTTGTGGCTGAGCACGGCGTAGATGCCCAGAATGGTGCGGTAGGCGTCTCCTTCCGTGGCGAACAGATCGTCTTCCGGTACGCTCGACCGGGACTGTACGGTGAGGAAGTCTTCGCAGGAGACGGCCGAGAATCCCATGACCAGGGCGGCCAGATATATCAGATGTTTTTTCATGGTTGCTGCGTTTTAGGTCGGGTTAGAACGTGATGTTGGCGCCGAAGGTGAACGAACGGGTCTTCGGATAGGCCGAATAGTCGACGCCCGGGGTCAGCGGAGTGCTGCGGCGCGTGTCGACTTCGGGGTCGAATCCGCTGTAATTGGTCCATATCCAGAGGTTGTTGGCCGTCACGTAGAAGCGGCATTTGGACATGCCGATCTTCCTGGTCCACTTCTGGGGCAGCGTGTAGCCCAGCGTGATGTTGCTCAGGCGCAGGAACGAACCGTCCTCCACGGCCCACGAGTGCAGTACGTGGGCGCCGTTGAGCGGACTCCACGTCGTCGCGTTCTTGTTCAGTTCGCGCAGGGCCTCCTTGTCGGTCCGCAGGTCGTTGCCTGCATCGTCGAAGATGCGGAAACGGTGCGAGGTGTTGAAGTCGTCCGAAAGGTTGTAGTAGGCATATTTCCAGACGTTCGAGTTGATGATCTTCTGGGCGTTGTAGATGTCGTTGCCGTAGACCCAGTTGAAGAAGACCGAGAAGTCGATTCCTTTGTAGGCGGCCGCGATGTTCAGACCTCCCGAGTGCTTGGGATTGGCGTTCCCGATCACGGTCCGGTCGAGCGTGGTCACCATGCAGGCGTTCTTGTCGTTGGGGTCGCTGATGCCGGTCAGTTTCTTCAGTTTCAGCGAGCCGACCAGCGGGCATCCGCTCTTGCCTCCGAGCGAGCCGGTGACGCCCTGGCTGTTGGCGACGCCGGGTTTCAGCTCCCAGTTGCCCTCTCCGTCCATGTAGTCGTCGATGGTGTAGAAGCCGTCCGTGACGTATCCGTACATCAGTCCGATCGGCTGTCCGACCTGTACCAGGTAGTCGTCCTTTTCGCGTACTTCCTGCCAGTTGCTCTGGTAGAAACTCCGGTCGGTCCCCTCGTTGAGCTTGTCCACCCGGTTACGGTTGAATGCGATATTGAAGGTGGCCGTCAGCGAGAAGTCCTTCTTGTCGACGATCACGCCGTTGAGCGAGAGTTCGAAACCCCGGTTCGACGTCTGTCCCACGTTTCTCTGCTGGTCGTTGTAGCCCGTGTGCTCGGGCAGCACGGCTTTCAGCAGCAGGTCCTTGGTCGTGTTCCAGTACAACTCGGCCGAACCGGTCAGCCGGTTGCCCAGGATGGCGAAGTCCAGACCGAGGTTGCGGGTGATGGTCGTCTCCCATTTCAGTTTGGGGTCGGGCAGCGTCCCCGACGGGTTGGTGAAGTAGAGGTTCGGAATGTTGTTCAGGCCGGCGTACATCGTGCGGTTGTCGAAGGTGCCGATGAAGGTGCGGCGCCACAGGTCGTTGTCGATCCGGTTGTTTCCGGCGGCACCGATGCTGAACCTCAGTTTCAGGTCGTCGAGCCAGGAGACGTTTTTCATGAACCCTTCTTGCGAGATGCGCCATGCCACCGCTCCCGAAGGGAATACGCCCCAGCGGTTGCCTGGAGCGAATTTGGTGGAGCCGTCGGCCCGGACCGTGGCCGAGACGAGATATTTGTCGCGGAAACTGTAATTGGCCCGGCCGAAGAAGGAGGCCAGCCGGGTGGGGCACGATTCCGAGGTGACGGGATACTCCTGCGATCCGTAGGACATGCGGGCGAATACGTCGTACTTGTCCATGTCCTGCGGCAGGTTGCGGGCCGTGATGCTCATCGTGGTGGTCTCTTCGGACATCGCCTCGAATCCACCCATGACGGTCAGCGAATGGTCCTTGCTGGAGGTGAGTTTGTAGGTCAGCGTGTGGGAGGTTCTCCAGCGGGGGGCTTCCTTGTGGGACATTTCGGCCAGCGGCTGTCCTCCGGCATTGATGGCCTTCCAGGTCAGCGGCCCGTAATAGCGCCGGGTGTTGGTGTTGCGCATGATGATGCCGAATTCCGAACGCAGGGTCAGGTTCTTCACGATGTCCCACGAAATGGCTCCGTTCACGTTGAGGTCGGTGCGTTTCTCCTCGCGGTAGTCCTGCCCGATCAGTTCGACCGGATCGTAAAGGCTGCTCCGGGCTTCGATGTCTTCGATGGCGGCCATTTCATCGGCCGTGATGCCGTCCGACAGACTGCCCTTGCCGATCACGGGACGGTAGTTCACCGCATTCCTGATCTCGGTCGAGGTGTTCGACGAGGTTCCCGCCCCGTGCACGACCGCGTGGGTGAAGAAGGCCGACACGTCCGCGCGCAGACCCTTGTAAAGCTGGTGGTTCAGTTTGAAGTTGACATTCGTGCGCTGGTAGTCCGATTCGAGCAGTACGCCGTCTTCGCTCAGGTGCGTGAGGCTTAGGTTGAATTTGGTCTTCTCCGAACCTCCGTTGATGCTGACGTTGTGCGACTGTCCCCAGGCGGTGCGGCCGTACATCCGTTCCTGCGTGTTCTGGGCCGGGATTTCGCGGTAGATGTCGAAATCCGTCGGGTCGCCGTAGTGGTTGGTGAAACTTTCCAGATCGGATGCCCCTTTGATGGCAGCCAGTTCGTACTGCATGCGTACGAACTCGTAGGAGTCCATCATGTCCATCATCTTGGGGACATACTTGAACTGTCCGTAGCCGTTGTAGGTGACGGTGGTCCGTCCCGCCTTCGCGTTCTTCGTGGTGACGATGATGACGCCGTTGGCACCGCGGGCCCCGTAGATGGCCGTCGAGGAGGCGTCCTTCAGCACGTCGATCGACTGGATGTCCGTGGCCGGAATGTCGCTGATGCGGTCCACGGGAAATCCGTCCACGATGTAGAGCGGACTGTTGTCCTGCGTGATCGAACCGCCGCCCCGGATGCGGATTTTCACGTCGGCGTCGGGCGAACCGTCCGTCGTGGTGATCTGCACGCCGGCCAGCCGTCCGGTCAGGGCCGATGCCGTGTTGGTCATCGGAATTTCGTTCAGCGTCTTGCCGCTTACGGAGGAGACGGCTCCGGTCAGGTCCTTTTTGGCCATTGTGCCGTAGCCGACCACCACCAGTTCCTCGATGCCGGTGGCTTCGTCTTCCAGCCGGACGTTATAGACCTTTTTGTTCTTTTCGATCGGGACCTCCTGCGTGCGCATACCTATATATGAGATCACGAGGGCCTGTGCCCCGGCCGGGACTTTCAGCCGGAACGTTCCTTTCGCCGTGGTGGTGGTTCCGGTCGTGGTACCCTTGACGACCACCGTGGCTGCCAGTACGGGAGTCCCTTTCGAATCGGTGACACTGCCGGATATTTCCCGGTCCTGGGCCGATACCGGCCGGCTCAGCATGAACAGCAATGCCGCGAGGAGCCACGCTCCCGCACCGAGCCTTCCGCTTGGAGTAAAGGCTTTTTTCATGAAGTTTGGGTTTTAGGTTAGAGTTTTCGGTAAAAGCGTATTTTATCGCTATACAAATATAGCGAATGTCTCTCCTCCGGGATTGGCCGGTTCATAACAATATACTGTCGATTTGTGACACTTCGCCCGCCGTTTCCGCCTCCGGTGGCCCTTCTCCGGTTTCCGGTCTGGAAAGCCGTTCCGTCCTGAGGCCGGAATGTCGTCGAGAACGCGTTCAGGGCTGGATTCGGACAGGAGTGCAGCGCGGCGGTCGCTTCCGGCCGCCGCACGAAACGTACAATGGAATGTAATATTCCGGCCGGTTGGAGGCCGGTGTGCGGAACGGATTTTCCGGCGGCGCGGCTATCCGTTCCGCGGCTTTTTCACGTGAGATGTTTCCGGGCTTTTTTCGAGGTATTTTTTCTTGAAGATGCGGACGCAGAGGATGAAGATCGCCAGCAGGAGCGGTCCGAAGACGACACCCATGAAACCGAACAGGGAGAGGCCGATCACCACTCCGAAAATCGTGACCAGCGGGTGGGTGTCGGCCATCTTCTTCTGCATGATGAACCGTCCCAGGTTGTCCGTCTGCGAGATGACGATCAGGGCATAGACGGCCAGCCCGATGGCATAGCCCCAGTTTCCGGTCATCGCCAGATAAACGGCCAGCGGGAACCAGATGAGGGCGGTCCCGAGCAGGGGAATGATCGTGGAGAAGCAGGTCAGTACGCCCCAGAACAGCGGGCTGGGCACTCCGAAGATCAGGTATCCGAGATAGGCCACCGCCCCCTGCAGGACGGCCAGCAGGGGGATGCCGATGGCGTTGGAGCGGACGATCATGTGGATTTCCCGCAGAACCCGGTCGGTGTCGGCATGGTTGAAGGGGAGGATTTCCCGGAGATAGGTCTCCATGTTCCGGCCTCCGATCAGCATGAAGTAGAGGACGAAGAGCAGTACCAGCACGTTGACGACGAAACTGCCGATGCTCTCCATCAGCCACTGGCCCACTTTCGGCAGCAGGGCGATCAGGCTGTCGAGGTTGCTGCGGTCGAGCAGGTCGTAGCCCGTCTTGTCGCGGATCAGGGCGGCGATGTGCTCCGCGGGTTCGATGACGGATTGCGGATCGAGGGTGGCGTCCTGTATCTTCCCGACGAACATCCATACGATCAGCGAGATCGGGATCAGAAAACAGAGCACGGCTTCGGCCAGCAGCAGCATGGCCGCCCAGGGACGTTTCCAGTGTTTGCGTTCTGTCAGCCGGTTCATTTGGCCGCGCAGCAGCACGTAGATCGTCACCGCACCCAGTATGCCGCCCAGAAACGGGGTCAGTTCGACGAAGATCGTCGCGCCGAGCCCGAGGATCAGCACGAAGAGCGAATATTTCCAGTATTGTTCCCTGACGGTCATGATTTTGCTGTGCCGGATGGTTTTCTTGCCCAGGGGCAAGGAGTGTGCCGTACTTGCGGATTTTTCGTCCCTATCCCGCCGGACCCTTGTATTTACGCGGTAAAAAAATTACTTTTGAGAGTTTATTAACCCAATGCACGAACCATACATGGAAGAGACCCAGAACAAACCCGCCTCGCTGCCGGACAACGCCTACCGCGAACTGGCTCCGGGCGAGACCTACGAACCCGTGATGCGCGAGGGAAGCCGTCCCCGCGAAGTGACGCCCTATTCGGTGATTTTCGGTATCGTCATGGCCGTGATCTTCTCGGCCGCCGCCGCCTACCTCGGATTGAGGGTGGGGCAGGTGTTCGAGGCCGCCATCCCGATCGCCATCATCGCCGTCGGCATGGGCAATCTGCTCGGCAAGAAGAACATGCTGGGGCAGAATGTCATCATCCAGTCGATCGGCGCCAGTTCGGGCGTGATCGTGGCGGGTGCCATCTTCACCCTGCCCGCCCTCTACATCCTCGGTCTGGAGGCCCGTTTCTATCAGATTTTCCTCTCCTCGCTGCTGGGCGGCCTGCTGGGTATCCTGCTGCTGATCCCGTTCCGGAAGTATTTCGTCAAGGACATGCACGGCAAGTATCCGTTCCCGGAGGCCACCGCCACGACCGAGGTGCTCGTCTCGGGCGAGAAGAAGGGCAACCAGGCCAAACTGTTGGCCGTGAGCGGGCTGATCGGCGGTCTGTACGACTTTATCATCAGCACGTTCGGCTGGTGGACGGAGGAGATTTCGACCCGTATCGCCGACTGGGGTGTGGCGCTGGCCGACAAGACGAAACTCGTCTTCAAGGTCAATACCGGCGCTGCCGTGCTCGGCCTCGGCTATATCGTGGGACTGAAGTATGCGGCCATCATCTGCGCCGGTTCGTTCACCGTCTGGTTCGTGCTGGTTCCCTTCCTGAGCCACTTCGGGGCCGGCATGACCGTCCCCGTAGGCGAAGGTGTGACTGCCGTGCTCGGACAGATGTCGCCGGAGGAGATATTCCGCAACTATGCCCGCCATATCGGTATCGGCGGCATCGCCATGGCCGGGGTGATCGGCATCATCCGTTCCTCGAAGATCATCCGGCAGGCACTCGGGCTGGCCGTGACGGAGCTGCGCGGAAAGAAGGGGACCGGGGAAGGTGAGTCCCGCACGCAGCGCGATCTGCCGATGAAACTGATCCTCACGGGACTGATCGCCGTGCTCTTCACCACGTTCGTCTTTTTCCAGTTCGGCGTGCTGCACAACTGGTTCTTCACGGTGATCGCCCTGCTGATCGTGCTGGTCATTTCGTTCCTGTTTACGACGGTGGCGGCCAATGCCATTGCGATCGTGGGTACGAACCCCGTGTCGGGCATGACACTGATGACGCTTATCCTCAGTTCGCTGGTGTTGGTGAGTGCCGGGCTGAGCGGTACGGGCGGCATGACGGCGGCCATGATTATCGGCGGCGTGGTTTGCACGGCGCTCTCCATGGCCGGAGGTTTTATCACCGACCTGAAGATCGGTTACTGGCTGGGCACGACGCCCGCACGGCAGGAGGGGTGGAAGTTCCTCGGTACGGCCGTGGCCGCCGCCACGGTGGCCGGAGTGATGATCATTCTCAACAAGACCTACGGTTTCGTGGGCGAAGGGGCGCTCGTGGCTCCGCAGGCCAATGCGATGGCGGCGGTCATCAAGCCCTTGATGGAGGGGGGTGCCACGCCGTGGATGCTCTACTTCGCGGGTGCGGCGCTGGCTCTGATCCTCACCATGATCGGCGTGCCCGCACTGGCCTTCGCACTGGGAATGTTCATCCCGCTCGAACTCAATACGCCGCTGCTCGTGGGCGGTCTTATCAGCTGGTTCGTCTCGACCCGCAGCGGAGACGAAGCGAAGAACAAATCGCGCCGCGAACGGGGCACGCTGATTGCTTCGGGTTTCATCGCCGGCGGAGCCTTGATGGGGGTGGTGAGCGCCCTGCTCAAGTATTTCGGGGCCGACTGGTTCGCCTCCTCGTGGAATGGCGGGAGCGGTGCGGAGTGGCTTTCCGTGGTGATGTACGCGGCTATTATCGTCTATTTCATCTGGGACTCGATGCGTCCCGTAAAAGAATAAGGATATGGAACTGAAAGAACGATTTCTGAAATACGTCGCTTTCGATACGCAGAGCGATCCCGGAAGCGAAACGTTTCCTTCGACCGCCAAACAGCTCGCCTTGCTGAATCACCTGATGGAGGAGATGATCGGGCTGGGGCTGACGGAGGTCGAGATCGACCCCAACGGCTATGTCATGGGATCGATTCCCGCTTCGCCGGGATATGAGGACAAACCCGTCATCGGTTTTATCTCCCATGTGGATACGAGCCCCGACATGAAGGGGTCGGAGATCCGTCCGCAGGTGATCGGGCGTTACGACGGGGGCGATATCGTCCTGAACGGGGAACTCGTGATGCGCGTGGCCGAATTTCCGGAACTCGCCTTTTTCAAGGGACATACGCTGATCACCACCGACGGTACCACGCTGCTCGGTGCCGACGACAAGGCCGGTGTGGCGGAGATCATGACTGCGGCCGAGTATCTCATGACCCATCCCGAGTGGAAACACGGCAAAATCCGGATCGGTTTCACGCCCGACGAGGAGATCGGCCGGGGAGTGGATTTCTTCGACGTGGAGCGTTTCGGCGCCCGGTTTGCCTACACGGTGGACGGCGGGTTCGAGGGCGAGCTGGAGTACGAGAACTTCAATGCCGCCGGAGTGAAGATAACGATCCAGGGGCGCAACATCCACCCCGGGTATGCGAAAGACAAGATGATCAATGCCCTGCAGGTGGCCTGCGACCTGCACGCGCTGCTGCCTGCCGTCCAGCGGCCGGAGCACACCGAAGGGTACGAAGGTTTCTACCACCTGACCTCCCTTTCGGGTACGGTCGAACAGGCCCGGATGGAGTATATCGTGCGCGATCATTCGCGGGAGTGTTTCGAGGCGAAGAAGAAATACCTGGCCGACGCGGTGGCTCTGCTGGCCGAACGGTATGGAGAAGGCGTCGTTTCGCTCGAAGTCCGGGATCAGTACTACAACATGCGCGAGATGGTCGAACCCTATCCCGAGGTGATCGCCAAGGCGGAGCAGGCCATGGAGATGGCCGGCGTGGTTCCGGTCATCCGCCCGATCCGGGGCGGTACGGACGGCGCACGCCTCTCCTACATGGGGCTTCCCTGTCCCAATCTTTTCACGGGCGGCATGAACTTCCACGGCAAGTACGAGTACTGTTCGCTCGACACCATGCACAAGGCGGTGCAGACGATTCTCAACCTGGCGAAGCTCTGGGGCGAGTGACCGGTATGGTATCCGTTTTCTCCGAAACCCGGCTAAACGGCCGGGTTTCGGCATTTTACGGAGGGAAAGTGCCGAGTCTTCGGTTGGAAATGGAATGCGCCTGTCCGGGAGAAGCGGAATGTACCTGCGTTTGATCGGACGGATGGCCGGTGTATGATACAGAAAAGCCACCTTGAAAAGGTGGCTTTTCTGTTCGGCAGCTTGCTGTCGCGGGCTACCGTGCGGCGAACATGGAGAAATCGTAGCCGATGGCGTCGCGGTATGCCATAACACCTTCTTCGGAAAGCTCGACATCCATCGTCTTGCCTTCGGGCAGGTACATGCGTACTTTGTTATTGCCGATGAAGGTCATGAAGCGAACGGACTTGCCTTTCGAACATGCCATCCAGGTCTGGGTCTCTTCGTCGAAGCGAAGGTCTACGTTCGTTTTGCCGCGGCGGTCGGAGATTTTGTACCCGTCTTTTTTGCGCTGTACCAGATAATCGCCGTGCGCCCCTTTCACCTGTTTCGTTTTTCCGTTGTCGGCGACAGGATTGCTTCCCGACCAGAATTCGACACTGTTGAGAACCAGCACATCGGCCAGGATGGAAATTTCATAGACCGGAAGAACCCAGAAACAAAAGAACACCAGTTCGTTGGCGAATTTGCTGCCCACGCCTTGGTTCCAGGAATGCAGTTTGTTGGTCAGTTTGAACGATCCGATGCAGGATGAAAACATGACGGTTCCGCACAGCAGGATGACCATCAGAAAGGTTAATCCATGTTTTTTCATGATGATAGAGTTTTTTGTTTTATAAATATAAAGATTGAACGCTATGTAAAGTTATGAATTTTTTGAAACAAGTGTAACGCGGCGCCGCTCAAAATGTGGCTCCGACCTGCAGGACGAAGGTGCGAGGGGCGGACACGTCCATCGGGCGGAGACTGTATTCCTTGTTGGTCAGGTTGTTGACGCTCAGCTGGAACCGTACGTTGCTCGTGACCCTGACTCCGGCCCTTACGTCCATCGTGAAGTGGCCCTTGTTGTGGTCGCGCCAGTAGCCGGCCAGGTCGCCGAACATCAGGTTGCGGACGTAGTCCATGATTTCGGGTCTGGCCTTGGGCCGTTCGTCCGTCATGAAATAGTCCACGGCCAGCGTCTTGCTCTTCCAGCCGAGGTTGGTGCCCAGCGTGAGCCGTTTCCACTGCAGGTCGAGCACCGCTTTGGCCGAGTGCTTCTGGCGGTATTTCAGGTATTTGGACGTGTTGGACTTTTGTTTCATCTGCAGCGGATCGGTGTAGCCCGCCTCGATGGCGTTGCGCTCCTTGTAATCCATGTCCTCGGGCTCGGTGTAGACGTAGCCCAGGTTGTAGGTGAGGTTCGTGTGGGGGTTGATGTTGCAGACGCCGTTGACGGAGAAGTCCACGCCGTAGATACGCGCCCGGCTCACGTTGGAGAACTGGGCGCCGATGCTCGGCATCTGTCCGGCGAGGAGCATGTCCAGCACCTGTCCCAGATGGTCGATGTAATCGTAGGGCGCCCGGCTGTTGAACAGACCGATGTTGAACTCGATCATATCCTTATATTGCGTGTAGAAGCCGGCCACGTCCAGGTATCCCTGGAACGGCCCGATCTTGTAGCCCTGTTTGAAACCCACCTCCACGTTGTATCCGCTTTCCGCTTTCAGATTGGGGTTCGGGAAGGCGCCGATGCCGCCGATGTCCTGGCGGATGAACTTTTCGGTGATCGAAGGGTACCGGTAACCCTGTCCGAAAGAGGCCCGCAGGAAGCTCGCCTTGCCCAACTGGTAGTTCAGTCCGGCCCGCAGGACGGGCTTGACGGGAATGTCCGTGCCGAAAACTTTCGTTTCCGCCTCGCGCAGGTTGTTGTCCACCCGGTAGTATTCGAACCGCGCCCCGAGCGAGAGGTTCAGCCGGTCGAAGAATTTGTCGTCGTACTGGAAATAGAGGGCCGCGTTGTCGCTCCAGTGCCGGCCCGTGGTCTCGGCGGTGATGTAGGTGTGTTCGTAGGTGGCTCCCGCCGTGATCTGGGCGCCGCGGTCGAATGTCTTGTTGAACTGGTAGTCGAGGTAGTAGGACGAGGTGCGGTCGGGATGGACCAGCCGCTGCCGGCCCCCTTTGTCGGGATTCAGCACCCAGGTCAGGATGTTGTCCTGTATGTTTCCCGAGGAGAGCAGCGAGGGGGCGTTGCCCATCAGCCAGGAGATCAGGTCCATGTAATCGGCCGACGTGGCGTCGGGGAAGAAGTGTTTGCCCGTGCGGCCGATCATGCCGATGATCTCGTCCGCATTGCCGCCCGCTATGGTCGGAACCATCGAGGCGACGATCTCCTCCCAATGGTTCGTCAGTTCGGGAATGGACTGGTCGTAATTGAATCCCATGTTGTGCAGGATGTCGAAGATCGACTTGTCGGTGGTGCGGGTGTTGATGTTGTTCGAGTCGAAGTAGAGCCGTCCCTTGATCTTGTGCGAGGTGTTGTTGGACCGGTTGTAGTAGGTGATGAAGGGATCGAGGTAGAACTGGTTGCTCTGGCGCGACATGTTGGAGACGGGAGACTGGCGGTAGGCCTCCTGCGGCGAACGCCACAGGAACACGTCGGCCGCCTCGTCCGACATGAAACTCAGGTTCATGCCGTAGTGGAGCCCGTCCACCGCCGGGTCGTGATGGGTCACGTTGCCGCCTACGCGCACCCGTTTGTTGTAGCCGCCTTCCTTGTACCCTTCGTCGGAGAAGAGGTTCAGGCTGCCCGACACGTCCCAGGCGCCGATCCGGCGGGAGTGGGAGAGGTCGAGGCCGTTGTAGATCGGATTGCGGATGCCGTAGAGCACCGTGCGGCGCATCAGCGGGTTGACTTCGTATTTGCCCTCTTTCCAGAAGGTGCGGTCCCACCAGATGTAGTCCTCGTTGTCGGGATTGCCGTAGACGCCCATGTAGGCGTTGATGCGGGTCACGGGGTCCTGACCCGGCCGGGACGTGCGGACGTTGATCAGGCCGTTGAGGGCCGATGAACCGTACAGTACGGAGGAGGCTCCCTTGATGACCTCTACCTGTTCGATGTTCTCCATCGGGATCGAGTTCCAGTTGATCTCCCCGCCGCCCGGCGAGAGGATCGACATGCCGTCCACCAGGATCAGGCAGCGGCTGCCCACGCCGTACGTCCAGCCGCTGCCGCCGCGGATAGAGGGTTGTTTGTCCACCACGTCCACGCCGGGCATGTTGTTCAGCGTGGCCCGCAGGTCGGATGGATTCTGTTTGAGCACGTCCTGCGCCTTGCGCACGTCCATCGACACGGTGATGTCGCTCAGTTTCTGGTCGAACCGTCCGGCGCTGACCACCACGGCGTCCAGCGCGTTCGAGGCGGGTTTCATATAGACGTCCCGCGAAAGGGTCTCCTTGCGGCCCACCACCAGCGGGACGTTTTGGGTTTCATATCCCAGGAAACTGAAGGTGAGTATGATGCCGCCTTCCGGCACCTCGATCTCGTAATATCCCTGCGGGTCGGATGCGGCGCCTTTCTGGACCCCTTTCTCCGTATAGTAGACGCTGACTCCGGCCATCGGGGCGTTCTTGTTGCTTTCGTCGTATATGTAACCCGTGACTTTCTGGGCCATTCCCCACTGGCATGCGAAGAGGGCCGCAACGGTCAGGAGCATGTTGTGTATCTTCATGGTATCGTGTTGTTTGAATGTTCGTTTTGTCGGGTCATTCGGCCGGTTGCTGGGAGGGGACGAGCGTCAGGCCCAGTTCGAAATGTTCCGTCACGGCGCCCAGGCGGGTGAGCTTGCCGAGCATCGGCGCAAGCGACTGCATGTCCTCGGGCAGCAGCGAAGTGAGCATCGGGAGCAGCACCAGCAGCGGTTCGAGTTGTTCCGTTTCGAGGTACACGGTCGTCGAACCGTCTGCGTTGTCTTTGATCCTGAAGGGGGCGCCCTGTGTGATCCACACGCTGAGACGGGTCAGGATGGCCTGTATGTCGTCCGTGCCGATCGAGGAACGGGAGGCTGCCTGGTTCGCCTTGATCTGCCGTACGATCATCTCGATGTTCGGAATGACATACAGACGGTCGTCTTTCGTGTAGAAGAAACAGAGGTTGTTGGCGGGCGAGACCTGCCAGTCGGCATCTCCGGAGAGGCCGTTGGCGTTGTACCGTGCCTGAATATTTCCGTTCGTGCTGAAGTTGATGTGCCCCAGTATGTTGGGGATGAGCTGCTGGACGATTCCCTTCATCATGCCTCCCAGGATCGGGCCCAGGGCCAGTGAGATGGGGTCTCCGGCATTTTCCGGTGTCACTTCCACGGTCTCCGTCTCTCCGGTCTCTTCGTCGGTGAAGGTGTAAGTGCCCGGAGTCAGCCGCCAGTCCAGGTAGATGCTCCCTGCGGAGGTCTGGTCATCGTAGGGTCTGAGAGCCCACCAGCCCTTGCCTTCCGTGTTTTTGCTGAACCGGTTGGCAGGAAAGGTGACGCTGCTGAAGATCAGTTCGAGCCGCCCCGGCCGGACGTTCGATTTGCTGGCCAGGGTGAGACGTACGCCGGTCTCCGTCGTGACCGTTTTATAGGAAAAGGTCAGTTTGTCCGGAGCATCCGTCGCCTCTTTCAGGGTCAGTCCGGAGAGCACCGTCTCCGCTTCCCCGGGGACGACGTTGTAGAGGGTGAGTGTGCCTGTCTTCAGGTCTTCCGTTTCGAATTTCACATCCTGCCCCAGCAAGGGAACCGATGAAGAGGTGTAGTAGAGTACGAGCGAATCGGTCGGGTAGGTCTTGTTCGAATAGACCGTGCTCAGCGATTCCGCCAGTGTAGGCTGGACCGCTTCTTCCGAAGGGCCGCCGTTGCCGTCGTTGCAGGAGAGGAGCACTCCCGCGACGGCAATCGTCCACAACAGGTGCGGCCATTTTGTCCTTTTCATAAAAACAGATTTTTTACATGAATGTATTGAATCCGCAAAGGTTGGTTTTCTCTTCGCGGCGGACAAGTCCCGTATCCCGGAATAGCTATTCTTTTTTTAAGAAACTTTGAGAAAACGGATAAAGTTTTGTTAGATTTGTATCCCGATTCAAATATTGACGGATGGAGAGAAGACTGCCCGATCTGGATATTCCCGAAAACTTCGTGACGGGGCTCGTGGGAGAGGATTTTCCCGAGTCCGTGCTCGGGCTTTACCGTTATCCCTGCCGGCTGAAGGCGGGTATCTTCGCTTTCTGTGTCGAGGGGACGATGGATGCGACGATCAATCTCAACCGTTACCGGATCGGAAAAAATGCTTTTATCACCCTCTCGCCGGGCAGCGTGATCCAGTTCCACGGTTCGGAAGGACGGCTCAGGGTCTATTTCGTCGGTTTCTCTTCCGAATTCATGGTGAACGTCAGTCTGATCCGGTCGGTCAGCGATTTCTTTCCCATGGTCATCGAGGAGCCCGTGCTCTCCCTGTCGGAGCCGGTCGCCGACCTCTATACGGACTATTACAGGCTGCTGCGTAAGAGTTTCCTGCTCCAGCATACCCGGAATCCCGAGCTGCTGAAATGCGTGCTCAACTCTTTCGTGCTGGGGATAAGCGAGATGTACCGGGAGTACGAGGGGAGCGGCAAGACGCTCACGCGCGGCGAGGAGCTGTGCAAGAAATTCGTGCAGCTGGCCATGAAACATTATGTCTCCGAGCGCAATATCACCTTCTATGCGGAGAAACTGCGGATCACTCCGCAGCACCTGAGCGCCACGGTCAAGAAGGTGACCCGCAAGAACGCGACGGAGATCATCGCCCGCATCGTGGTGATGGACGCCAAGGCCCAGCTCAAGTCCACCGACCTGACCATCCAGGAGATATCCTATTCGCTCAACTTCCCGAATGTCTCCTTTTTCGGGAAATATTTCAAGCGGCACGTGGGCATGTCGCCCAACGAGTACCGGAAAAGTTAGCGTCTTCGCGCCCGGTGCGCTCTCTTCTGCCGGGACGTTTTGTTTTTTCGGATCGTTTTCGTATCTTCCTGTCTTGAAAAGGGATGTTTCCGGAGGCGGCCCTCTCCGTGTTCGGTATCGTGGCATGGATTGTGCCGTGTCCGGGGGCTGACTGTTATCCGTCCGGACCATACGACCAACTTAACCGATTAGCAGAATGAAAAAACGAATGACGATGTTTGCCGCGCTGTTGCTCGCTGCAGGCGTGACGGCGCAGGAAAAGGCCGACACCACCTACTGGACTCTGGAGGGTGTGGCCGGAATCAATCTCTCGCAGGTGAGCCTGAGCAACTGGGCGGCGGGCGGCGACGGCTCGATGGCCTTCGACCTGATGTTCAATTACAGCGCCGACTACAAGCGGGACCGCCACCTGTGGCAGAACCGGCTGGAGCTGGCCTACGGGCTGAACAACACCTCGTCCAACGGCACCCGCAAGACCAACGACAAGATCTACCTCTCCTCCACATACGGTTACCGGGTGGCGAAGAACCTGTATCTGAGCGGACTGCTTACGTTCAACACCCAGTTCGCCAACGGATACGACTACTCGGGCGACGAACCCGTCTTCATGTCGCAGTTCATGGCGCCCGGTTATCTGAGCGTCGGGGCCGGTCTGACCTGGACCCCGAAAAGGTGGTTCACCGCCACGCTCGCGCCGGCCACCTGGCGGGGAACAT
Organism: Gallalistipes aquisgranensis; assembly: GCF_014982715.1. Classification (NCBI taxonomy): domain Bacteria; kingdom Pseudomonadati; phylum Bacteroidota; class Bacteroidia; order Bacteroidales; family Rikenellaceae; genus Gallalistipes; species Gallalistipes aquisgranensis. Next base: position 161,837 of record NZ_JADCJY010000001.1, read on the forward strand.
TCGTCACCGACACGCGCCTTTCCGACACGGGGGCTTTCGGGGTCGATCCGGGCAGGCGGCTGCTCTCCGAATTCGGCGGCAACCTCCGGTTGGAGGCGTCCTACGAGTTCCTTCCCAATATGACGGTCTATTCGCGTCTGGATCTGTTTTCGGACTATCTGCGCAAGCCCGAGAACGTGGACGTGCGTTGGGACGTGCAGTTGCAGATGAAGATCAACAAGTGGTTCTCGGCCAACCTGACCCTCAATTCGATCTACGACGACGATATCAAGATTCCGCAGAAGGACGGTGTCGCCGGGCCCCGTTTCCAGTTCAAGGAGGTGCTGGGAATCGGGCTGCAGGCGCGTTTCTGATCTCCGATGCCTTCTCCCCGGCCGGGAGCGGTATTCCGGGGCGTTTTCCCGGCGGCGCTTTTCCCCGGAAAGGGCGGCCTGCCGGGAAAATTCCGTTTTCGGCGGCGGAGTGCGCTGGAAAATCCGGCGGGATTGCCTATATTTGTCTTGCCGACGGCGATATGCCTTGAAAAGATACTGACCCTATGAAAAACAACCACCTGTTATCCCTGCTGGTGTTCGGAGTTCTCGTTACCGCTCTGCCTGCCGCGGGGGCTCCCGGGAGTTTCGGCCCCGAACCGTGGGAGACCCAGACGGTCTCCTCCGTGAATCGCTTTCCTGCGCGGGCTGTTTCCTACTCTTATGCCACGGAGGAGGACGCCCTGCGCGGCGACCGCGGCGCCTCCCGCATCCGGATGCTGAACGGCGTCTGGAAATTCCGTTTCTCGCAGGATGTGAAGGAGCGTCCGTCCGGTTTCTGGGAACCGGACGCCGACCTCTCCGGATGGGATTCGATTCCCGTTCCCTCGTGCTGGGAGATGCAGGGTTTCGGTTATCCGATCTATACCAATATTCCTTACCCGTTTCCCGTGGCTCCGCCCCTGATTCTGCGCGACAATCCCGTGGGCAGCTACGTGCGGACGTTCACGGTGCCTGCCGCCTGGAAGGACGACCGGGTGATTCTCCACTTCGGAGGCGTCTATTCCGGATTTTACGTCTGGGTGAACGGTGTGAAGGCGGGGTATTCCGAGGACAGCTGCCTGCCCGCCGAATTCGACATTACGGAGTACCTGCGCGAAGGAACCAATACGCTGGCCGTCCAGGTCTTCAAGTGGACGGACGGCAGCTATCTCGAAGATGCCGACCACTGGCGCATGGCGGGTATCCACCGCGAGGTCTATCTGGCGGCCGTTCCCCGTGTGGCGATCGGCGATTTCGGTGTGCGAACGCTGCTCGACGGCCGGATGCGGGACGCCCGGCTTCAGGTCCGTCCCGTGGTGACGCTTGCGGAGGGTGCGGATGCGAAGGGTTGGAGAGTGGCCGCCCGGCTCTATGCGCCCGACGGGAAGTCCGTCGTGACGGAGATGTCTCTTCCCGCGGAGGAGCTGCTCGGCGAGACCTATCCCCAGCGGGACAACGTCTATTATCCGATGATGGAGACCTTGGTGGAGAATCCCGCCAAGTGGAGTGCCGAAACCCCCGTGCTCTATACGCTGGTGTTATCCCTCTACGACGATGCCGGCCGGTTGGCCGAAGCCCGGAGCTGCAGGGTCGGGTTCCGCGACGTGCGGATCGGGGGCGGGGAGCTGCTGGTCAACGGCGTGCCCGTGAAACTGATGGGCGTCAACCGCCACGATCATAACCAATATACCGGAAAGACCGTCTCCCGCGAGGACATGGAGCAGGACGTGAGGATGATGAAGCGGTTCAACTTCAATTCCGTGCGTACCAGCCACTATCCTGCCGACCCTTATTTCTATGAACTCTGCGACCGGTACGGCCTCTATGTGATCGACGAATGCAATATAGAAACCCACGGGGTGGGCGGCCGCCTGTCCAACGACCCTGCGTGGGCCGCTCCCTTCCTGGAGCGGGTGACCCGGATGGTGATGCGCGACCGCAACCATCCGTCGGTCATCTGCTGGTCGATGGGCAACGAGTCGGGCTGCGGTCCCAACCATGCCGCCATGGCTGGGTGGACGAAGGATTTCGATCCGACCCGCATCGTGCATTACGAAGGGGCGCAGGGCGATCCCACCCATCCGCTCTACGTGCCGCTGCGCCGCAGTTCCGCCGACGAACTGACCTCAGGGATGGAAGGTCCCGGAACCCGGACGGAAAGGCGTACGGCTCTGGCCAATCCCACCGATCCGGCCTATGTCGACCTGGTGAGCAGGATGTACCCCACGCTGGCGGAGCTGGAGGGGCTGGCTCTCGATCCGCTGGTGGACCGTCCTGTGCTCATGTGCGAGTACGCCCATTCGATGGGCAACTCCACGGGTGGCTTGGGCGACTATTGGAGGCTGGTGCGCAGACACGGGAAACTGCTCGGCGGCCATATCTGGGACTGGATCGACCAGGGACTCGTGAAAAAGGACGCTTCCGGCCGGACCTATTGGGCTTACGGAGGCGATTTCGAACGGGAGACCGACCATAACGACGGTAATTTCTGCATCAACGGCATCCTCAGTCCCGACCGTACGCCGAAGCCGGCTGCGTGGGAGTGCAAATATGTCTTTCAGCCCGTGGAGTTCACCGCGGTCGATCCCGCCGCAGGGAAAATCGCGGTGCTGAACCGGAATTTCTTCACCTCTACCGACCGGTATGAATTCACGTGGCAGCTGGTGACCGACCGGGGCGAATTGCAGGGCGGTACGTTCGATGTACCCGTCACGGCGCCCGGATTGCGGAGCGAGGCGGTCGTTCCGCTGAAGGACTTCCGGCCCGAACCGGGTGCGGAGTATTGGCTGAATCTGCAGGCCCGGCTGAAGGAGGCGGCGCCCTATGCCGAAGCCGGTTTCGACGTGGCTTCGGAACAGATCGCCCTGCCGCAGTACGAGGCGCCCTCCGCGGAAACCCCGAAAGGAAAGGTGGAGGTATCCGACGGCGAAGACCGGATCGTGCTCTCCGCCCGGGGTGCGGAGGCCGAAATCGACCGGGCGACGGGGTATCTGACCGGATACCGTTCGGCCGGAAAGCCGCTGATCTGCGCCCCGCTGCAGCCCAATTTCTGGCGGGCCGCCATCGACAACGACTGGCGCGGCTGGCGTACGGAAAAACGGCTCGGCTTCTGGAAAGAAGCTCCCGGCCGGATGCGGACAGACGGCGTGAGCGTGGTGAAGACCGGCCGGGGGGTCGTGGTGACCGTGGAGAAGAGCATTCCCGACAGCGTCGGCCTGACGCTTACCTATACGATGACGCCCGACGGACGGCTGGCGGTGGATTATGTGCTGAAGGTGGCCGACGGCGTTCCCGAGATGCTGCGGATCGGCATGCAGACCGAAGTGCCCGCCTCGCTGGAGACGGTCTCCTACTACGGACGGGGACCGTGGGACAACTATTCGGACCGTAAGGAATCGGCCTTCGTCGGCGTGTACGGCGGCGGGGTGGAAGATATGATGTTCGGTTACGTTTACCCGCAGGAGAACGGGAACCGCTGCGACGTGCGCTGGCTGGCCCTCTGCGGAGGCCGCCGGGGCGTGGAGTTCGTGGGGCGGCGTCCGCTGAGCGTGTCGGTGTGGAACTGTTCGCAGCGGACGCTGGACGAGGCCCGGCACGGACACGAGGTGATGCCGCTCGACGGTTCGCTCACGGTCAACGTGGATATGGCGCAGGCCGGGGTGGGAGGAACGGACAGCTGGAGCCTGAATGCCCGGCCCGAAGTGCCCTACCGCCTGTTGGAGAAGGAGTACGGGTACGGATTCGTCATCACGCCCTGCCGCGACCGGGACGAGGCGCTGCGCAACGGACGCCTGTTGCGCGGAAGGGAATGAAAGAAGGTCCCGACAGGGTACCGGAAGTGTCCTCCGCTCCTCCGGAAGGAGGCATTTCCGCCCTTTGCGGTTCCGGGGTGTGTTTGGTATGCCGATTGCGGGAGCGGGGATCGTTTCTCTTTAGGGCGAAGAAGTTATCCGTGTCGGGAAGGAAAGACAGATGGGAAGGAAAATACTGAAATACGTGCTGAGGACATTGCTGGTCCTGCTCGGGGTGCTGATTCTGCTCCCCGGGCTGCTCTACGTGCCTTTCGTACAGGATATCGTTCGCAGGAAAGGCGTCGGAATCGCCTCCGAAAAGACGGGCATGGCGCTCTCCGTCTCCGCCCTGCGCCTCTCCTTCCCCCTGAAACTCTCGCTGGAGGGCGTGTGTGCCGTGCAGCCTCCCGAAGATACCCTGTTGCGGGCCGGGGCCCTGCGCCTCGATGTGGCGTTGCTGCCGCTGATCCGCAGCCGGGTGATCGTACGCCAGCTTTCGCTGGAAGACGCTTTCGTTCATTATGCCGACTCCGTCACCGGTTTCGGTATGAAGGTCGGATTGGGTCGTCTCGCCCTGCGCGTCGACGGTGCCGACCTGAAGAGAGAGCGGGTCGAAATCCCTTTCGTGACGCTCGATTCGGCCCGGATCGAAATGCTTACGGGCGTATCGCTTCCCGATACGGCCGCCGCCTCGCCGATGCCCGGCTGGGTGGTCGATGTGGCCCGTATTCGCCTGCGTAATGTGGATTTCTCCATGAACGACGCCTACGGGGCCGCCCTCATCGTGGTCCGGGTGCCCGATGCTTCGGTGCGCTGGTGCGGAGTGGATCTGGGGCGACAGTCGGTTGCTGTCAAGAAGGTCGGGATCGAAGGGGCCGATTACGCCTACCTGACCGATACGCTGGCGGTGAAAAACGTGCCTCCGGCCGTCCGGCCCGATACCCTTCCGGCCGATACCGCAGTCTCCCTGCCGTGGAGCGTCCGGGTGGAACGTCTGGCGCTGACGGGCAATGCGGTTTCCTACGGCGTGACCGCAGGGGAGCCCGCTCCGGGTTTCGATCCCGACCATGTACGGGTCACCGGCCTCGACCTCTCGGTCGATACGCTCTATAATCGCGGGAGCGAAGTGCGTGCCCGCATCGCCGCCCTTTCGTTCCGCGAGAGGAGCGGACTGCGGGTGGAGGCGCTGACGGGAGGCATTTCGATGGACAGCCTCGGCTACCGTCTCTCCGGTCTGCGCCTGCGCCTGCCCGGATCGGAACTTTCGGCCGATGCGGAGGCGGGGGCTTCCGTGGCGGAGATGGACCCGGCTGCGCCGGTTGCCCTCTCGTTCGGTGCACGTCTTGCGACGGCCGATCTGATGCCTTTCCTTCCGGCCGACAGTTCCCTGCGGCGGGTGCTGGAGGGCAGGACCCTTTCGCTGGAGGGAGAGGTGGCCGGACGCCTGAACGATCTGGAGATCGGCCGGCTGGCCGCGGCGCTTCCCGGGGTGCTTTCGGTCGCCGTGTCGGGCGACCTGCGGTCGGCTTTGGAACCCGGCCGCCTGTCCGGCCGTCTGCGTCTGTCGGGGGATTTTCCCGACCTCGCTTCCCTGTTGCCCCTGTTGCCCGATACCGCGTTGCGGAAACGGATCGCCCTGCCTCCGATGCGTCTGCGGGGCGATGTGCTGGCCGATGCCGGAAGCTACGCACCCCGGCTCACGCTTTACGTGGATGAATCCGCAGGAAGAGAGGTCCGTACAGGGACCGCCTATACGCTCTCCCGTTCTGTGGCCGTACCGTTCGCCGCGGCTTCCGACTCTTCGCACCTCTCCGTTCCCGTTCTTGCGATCGCACCCGATACCCTGCCTGTTCGTCCGGCTCCGCTCGCTGTGGATTCCCTGCCCGTGCCGGAGCCTTTTGTCCCGCATTCCGGCTCCCTGTCGGTGGAGGGAACCTTCGCTCCCCTCGCCGAGCGGTACGATGCCCGGATGGAGGCCGACGACTTCCCCCTTTCCCGTTTTCTGCCCGCCGATTCGCTCGGCCGGCTTTCGATGACGGTCGAGGCTTCCGGCGAGCGGTTTGACCCGTTTGACTCCCTGATGCGGATGCGGGCCGACCTGCGGATCGGGCGGCTCGATTTCCGCGGCTACGACTATGCGCCGCTGTCGGTGGAGGCGCGGCTGGAGCGCGGGACGCTGACCGGGCGCCTCGGCAGTACGGGGCCGGCTCTCGCCTTTTCGTTCGACGTGGACGGGACGCTGACCCGCGAGCGCCAGCAGGCGGTCCTGCGCGGGGAGCTCGGTCGTCTCGACCTGCAACGGCTCGGTTTCGTGGACGAACCTATTGGCGGATCGCTCGTGCTGGATGTCTCGGCTTCGGCCTCCGAACGGGAAGGCTACGAGGCCCGGGTGGCGCTCGGCGACATCGTGATCCGCGACCGGCAGGGAGACAATCCCATCCGCCCGACGGCCGTCTCCGTCGCCGCCCGGCCCGACGAGGTGTCGGCCGAATTCACCTCGGGCGACCTGCGCATGGAGTTTTATTCGCCCGTGCCGGCGGACACGCTGGCTGCGGCTTTCGGCCGTGCGGCCGCCCTCGTTTCGGCCCAGTTGGCGGAGGGGAGCCTGGCGATGGATACGCTCAACAAAGTGCTGCCCGTTTACAACTTCACCCTTTCGGCCGGGACCGACAACATTCTGAACAATTATCTCCGTACGATGAGTATGGGATTCCGCACCCTGTCGGTGGCGTCGTCCGCTTCCCCGGCCACGCCGCTCGGGCTCGATCTGGTGGCGAACGGCTGGACGACGGCCTCCGTGGTGCTCGATACGCTCAGTTTCGGTTTCGACCGGGTAGGCGACCGTCTCGACTACGACGCCCTTTTTTCCGCCCTGACCGACCGGGACAAGCGGGCCGCACGCATCGCTCTGGACGGCTACCTGCTCCGCAACAATGCCTATCTGCATGCCCTCCAGCGGAGCAGGATCGGAGAGACGGGCTTCGATATCGGTGTGCGGGCGGCCTACGCCGACAGTACGGTCCGTCTCAGCGTCCGGCCCGATACGCTGGTGCTGGGCTACGAACCCTGGGCGGTCAACGACGGCAATTTCGTGTCGTACCGGTTCGGAGGGGCGATGGAGGGCGATCTGCGGCTGACCAGCCGGACCGATACGGGGCAGCATTTCTACCTGCTCTCCGCCGGACCCGGTTTCGTGCCGGGGGGCATCCGCCTCGACCTGGCGAAGCTGAATCTCCAGACGGCGCTGGGCATGTTCCCCGGTTCGCCGCCCGTTTCGGGAACGCTCGACGCGGACATGCTGCTCGGACTGGTGCACAACACCGTGGCGGCCCGGGGAAAAATCGGAGTGACCGAACTGGGTTACGACGGGAGCCGTGTCGGGAATCTCGCGCTCGAAGCCGGATACAAGACCCTGCCGGGAGGGCAGCAGTTCGGGGCGAAACTTTCGGTGGACGGTACCGAGGCCCTCTCCGCGTCGGGCCGTTACGTTACCGAGGCTTCGGAGCAATATCCGGAGGGGCTCTCCGCGAAAATCGACATTCCCGGCCTGCCGCTGGCGGCCGCCAACGCTTTCCTGCCTGCCGACATGGCCCGTCTTTCGGGCAAACTGAAAGGCAGCCTGAAGGTGGAGGGAGGGGAGGGGCTTCCGCTGTTGGACGGTTCGCTCCGTTTCGACGGCACGAAGGTCGAGGTGCCCATGATCGGTGCCGCTTTCGGGATTTCGGACACTCCCGTGACGATCGACCGCAACCGGATCGTGTTCGAGGATTTCGCCCTTATCGCCCCCAACAAGAGCCGCATGCGGCTCGACGGCAGCGTGGATGCCCGCGATCCGGCCCGGATGACTACCGACCTGCGGGTGGCGGCTTCCGATTTCCAGGTGCTCGATGTGGCCCGGAAACGGGGGGCGATGCTCTTCGGCAGGGCCGACATAGACCTGCACACTACCGTCCGGGGACCGCTCGACGCGCTCGACATACAGGGCGGCCTGAATCTGCTGGGCGGTACGCAGGTCACCTATGTCATGCAGGCTTCGCCGCTGGAGGTGAAGACCCAGAATCAGGAGGTGGTGGAGTTCGTCAACTTCGCCGATACGACGGCCGTCCTGCGGGCCGACTCCATGAACCGGATCAGGGTCGGGGGGATGAACCTGCTGATGAACGTCGGGATCGCTCAGGACGTACAGATGTCAGTCTACCTCTCCGACGACGGAAACAACCGGATCAACCTCAAGGGAGGCGGCAATCTTACCTATACGGTCAATCCGTTGGGAGACAGCCGCTTCTCCGGGAAATACGTTCTCTCGGGAGGAACGGTGCGCTACAATCCCCCCGTCATCTCCGAGAAGGTGTTCGACATCACGCAGGGCAGTTTCGTGGAGTGGACGGGCGAGATGGCCGATCCTTCGTTCAATATCACCGCCGTGGAGACCGTCCGTACGACCGTCACTTCGGAAGACGGGACGAGCCGTCCGGTGAATTTCAATATCAGCATCAATATCCGCAATACGCTGAAGGACATGGCCATCACGTTCGACCTTTCGGCCCCGGACGACTTGACCATCCAGAACCAGCTGACTTCGCTCACGGGCGAGCAGCGCTCCACGCAGGCGATGAGCCTGCTGGTCTACAACACCTACAACGGTCCGGGGACCACGGCCAAGGCCGACAGCGCCAATCCGCTCAACTCTTTCATCGAAAAGGAGCTCAACCAGTGGGCCCGCAACAACCTCAAGGGAGTGGACCTCAGTTTCGGCATCGACACTTACAACCAGGTGACGGCCGAAGGGGAGTCGCAGCGTACGGATTACTCCTACAAGCTCAGCAAGAGCCTCTTCAACAACCGCGTGCGGACGGTGATCGGCGGCAAGATCAGCTCCGACGCCGACCCGGGCGAGGGAACCGCCGACAACCTGATCGACGACATTTCCCTGGAGTACATGCTCACCAAGCGCGACAACATGTTCCTCAAGGTGTTCCGCCACACGGGCTTCGAGAGTATTCTGGAGGGTGAGATCACCCAGACCGGTTTCGGTTTCGTGGTGCGCAAGAAGATGCTGAAACTGGGCGACCTGTTCCGCATCACCCGGCCCCGGAAGCGGAAGGAGGACAAGGGGCAGAAGAGTGCCGCCCCCCTCGGCGAGGTGCCCCCGGGGCCGCAGGTGCCGGTCTCCCCGGCGGAGACAGCGCCCGGCACGAAACCCTCTGCCTCCGGCAGTAATCCGAACGACCATGAATAGAACCCTGCGATACCTGTTCCCGCTTCTTTGCGCGGCTCTGCTGGCCGCCTGTTCCACCACCCGCCGGTTGGGCGAGGGGGAGGTGCTCTATACGGGCGTGAAGAAGATGAAGATCACCGAGGCGGTCGATTCGACCGGCCGGGACGGGGCGGTGCCGGGAGACGTGGTCTCCGCCGTGAAGGAACCCCTCTCCGTGGCCCCGAACAACACGCTCTACACCCCGTGGCTGCGCACTCCCTTCCCGCTGGGCCTCTGGGCCTACAACCACCTCTATACGCCGAAAGAGAAAGGTTTCAAATACTGGCTATACGGCAAGCTCTCCAAGGAGCCCGTGCTCATCTCCCGCGTACAGCCCGAACTGCGGCTGAAGGTGGTCGAGGAGCTGCTCGGTAACCACGGATATTTCGGGGCAGAGACACGGTACGAATTCTATCCGCGCAAACGCAATCCGAAAGCCGGACGGGTGGGATACTGGGTGCACATTCCCCTGCCGTACCATCTGGACAGCATCGCCTATCTGCGGCTGGAGGGGACGATCGGCCGGCTGGTCGATAGCCTGCGGGCTTCGTCGCTGATCCGCAAGGGGATGCGTTACGATCTGGATACCCTTACCGGTGAGCGTAAACGGATTTCCGACGTGCTGCGCAACCGGGGGTTCTACTATTTCCGTCCGGAATACATCGAATACCAGGCCGATACCACACAGGGCGAACGGCAGGTGGCTCTGCGGATGCGCCTGCGGCCGGGTGTGCCGGCCGAGGTGCTGAAACCGTATCGGGTGGGGCAGGTGAACCTGTCGCTGCGCAACGTGACGCCCGGTCCGTGGGATACGATGCGCCTGCGCCGCATGGAGGTGGACTACCAGAAGCCGCTGCGCATCCGGCCCCGCGTGCTGGCCCGTGCCGTGGGCATCCATCCCGGCGATACCTTCACCGTCGAGGCGCAGAACACGACCCAGACCAATCTGAACAAGCTGGGCATCTTCCGTTATGTGAATCTGAACGTTCCCCCGGTCGATTCGCTCCGGGGCGCCGATTCGCTCGACATCACGATCGACGCGGCGCTCGACAAGCCGCTGGAGGCGGAACTGGAGGTGGACGTGTCGTCCAAGTCGAACAGTTTCATCGGCCCGGGGGTGATCTTCTCCCTGCGCCACAACAATATTTTCCGGGGCGGCGAGGTGCTGACCCTCAAGCTCAACGGCAACTACGAGTGGCAGACCGGCAGCCGAAAACAGGCCGACGGAACGAAAAGTTCTCTGCTCAACTCCTATGAATTCGGCCTGAACATGAGTCTGGGCATTCCCCGTCTGACCCCGCGGTTCCTGGGGCGACGCACGCGCTATTCGAACCGGACGACCTTCCAGATCGGCGTCGATCTGATGAACCGGCCCCAGTTCTTCCACATGGTTTCGTTCAACGCTTCGGCCGGATTCGACTTCCAGACCTCGCCGTACAGCTTCCATTCGCTCAGCGTGCTCAAACTGGTTTACAACAACCTGCTCAGCACCACGGCCTCTTTCGACCGGACGATGGACGAGAATCCCGCCATCGCCCTCAGTTTCCGGAACCAGTTCATCCCTTCGGTGAACTACGTCTACACCTTCGACCGCTCCTACGGAGCCCGGCAGAAGGACCGCTTCTTTTTCCAGGCTTCGGCCACTTCGGCCGGCAACCTGCTTTGGGCGGCCATGGAGACATTCGGCAAGAAGGGCAGCAAATACCTGTTCGGCAACCAGTTCTCCCAGTTCGTCAAGGGCGTGCTGGAGTTCAAGGAGTACCATCGGCTCGGCCGTTACAATACGCTGGCTTCGCGGCTGCTCGTCGGGGCGGGCTGGGCTTACGGCAATTCGAGCGTGATGCCTTACAGCGAACAGTTCTATATCGGGGGGGCCAACAGCATCCGGGCCTTCACGATCCGCTCGCTGGGCCCCGGCAGCTATCGCCCGCCCGAAGGAAACTCGAACCGTTACCTCGACCAGACGGGCGATTTCAAGCTCGAAGCCAACATCGAACTGCGTTTCCGCATGATGGGTCGCCTGAACGGAGCCGTTTTCGTGGATGCTGGGAATATCTGGCTGCTGAAGAACGATCCCCAGCGGCCGGGCGGCGTACTCACGGCCAAGGGCTTTTTCAACGACATCGCCCTGGGAACCGGTTTCGGCCTGCGCTACGATATCAGCTACCTGGTGCTCCGGGCCGACCTGGGAATCGGGATACACACGCCCTATCCCAATCCCGACAAACGGGGGTATTACAATATCCAGAGTTTCAAGGACGGTCTCGGTTTCCATCTGGCCATCGGCTATCCTTTCTGACGCCGTACGGTCCGGTACGCATTTTGCCGTCATAACCCCGTCTTATGGGGCATGCCTCTTTTCTATTTGTCAGGAGAAACGGAAAAGAATAGATTTGTCAACGATAAAAAAACGGAAAACGTCATGGAAAAGAACTTTCTTACGCACGAAAAACTGACGATCGTCGGCGCGGCCGGCATGATCGGCTCGAACATGGTGCAGACGGCGCTGATGATGCGTCTGACACCCAACATCTGCGCCTACGATCCCTATGCCCCCGCGCTGGAGGGGGTGGCCGAGGAGATGTACCATTGCAGTTTTGGGGGCGTGAACCTCACCTGGACCAGCGATATCCGCGAGGCGCTTTCCGGGGCGAAATACGTGGTCTCTTCGGGCGGTGCGGCCCGCAAGGCCGGCATGACCCGCGAGGATCTGCTCAAGGGGAACGCCGAGATCGCCGCCCGCTTCGGCAAGGATATACGGGCCTACTGTCCCGACGTGAAACACGTGGTGGTGGTCTTCAATCCGGCCGACATTACCGGGCTGATCGCCCTGATTCATGCCGGTATCGAACCCTCCCGGCTTTCCACGCTGGCGGCGCTCGACAGCACCCGTCTCCAGACCGAGCTGGCCCGTTTCTTCGGCGTGGCGCAGGACACCGTGACCCATGCCCGCACGTACGGCGGCCACGGCGAGCAGATGGCCGTTTTCGCTTCGGGCACGCAGATCGACGGCACGCCGCTCGATTCGCTGATCGGTTCCTCGGCCCTCGGACAGGAGCAGTGGGCCGAGTTGCAGCAGCGCGTGATCCAGGGAGGCAAGCGGATCATCGAGCTGAGGGGCCGTTCGTCGTTCCAGAGTCCGGCCTACCTCTCCGTGGAGATGATCCGTGCGGCGATGGGCGGCGAACCGTTCCGCTGGCCGGCCGGGGTGTATGTGTCGTGCGACAAGTTCCGCCATATCCTGATGGCGATGGATACGGTGATTACGAAAGAGGGGGTGGCCTATCGCGTTCCGCAGGGTACCGCTCCGGAAGCCGGGGCGCTCGAGGCGAGCTACCGTCATCTGTGTGCCTTGCGCGACGAGGTGATCGGCATGGGGATCGTGCCTCCCGTAGAACGGTGGGGGGAGCTGAACCCCCATTTGAAATGACCTGTCTCCGTCGTGGACGGGAATACGGTCCGGACCTGTGAAGGTCCGGACCGTCTCTTTCCTGTTCCCCGCTTAGATCCGTATGGCGAATTTCCGCAGCCGTTCGTCCAGCATCTCCCGGGGTATGACGCTTTTTACGGTATCGGCCACGGCGTTGAGCATCCGTTCGCGGATGAAATCGCGGCGGATGACGATCGAAATTTCCCGTACGGCGGGCGGATCGGCGATCGGGCGCACGTTGCGGCGCTGCGTTTCGTCAAGCAGGCCGATGTGCAGTTCCGGGATCACGGTGTAGCCCCCGTTGCGGTCCACGATCTTCACCAGGGTGTCGATGCTGCCCGCTTCGTACGCCTGCCTCGTACGGGCCTTTTCATGGCAGAAGTTGAATACCTGGTTGCGGATGCAGTGACCTTCCTGAAGTACCCACAGGTGGTCCAGCGGCATGTCGGAGGCCGACAGCGATTCCTTGCCGTAAATCTCTTCGAGGGGCGAGACGTAGGCCGCGAACTTCTCGTAGTAGAGCGGGATGGAGAAGAATTCGTTTTCGGACAGGGGCGTGGCCAGGATGGCCAGATCGGTCTCCGCCCGGCGGAGCTGTTCCAGTATGACGGGCGTGCGCATTTCGCGTATGTGGAGCCGGACAGCGGGATAGTGCTCCCGGAAATGGTGCAGGAAATCGGGCAGCAGGTAGGGCGATACGGTGGGGATGACCGCCATGCGTAGCTCTCCCCCGAGCGACTCCTTCTCCTGCGAGATGATTTCGTGCAGTCCCGCGATATTGCTCAGAACCACCTGCGCCTGTCCCACGACCGCCTCTCCGATCGGGGTGGGCTCCACTGGATGTTTCGTGCGGTCGAACAGGGCGACGCCCAGCTCCTCCTCCAGTTTGAGAATCATGGCGCTCAGGGTGGGTTGCGTGACGCCGCACTGTTCGGCAGCCTTCACGAAATGGCGCTGGCGGGCCAGGGCCACGATGTATTCGAGTTGTTGCAGGGTCATGACGGCATAGATTTTATCCATACAAAGATAGTGATTATCCTTTTGATTGATATGTGTTTTGGAATCACTTTTGCAGGAGTGTGGGGAAGTGAACAATCAAAAAAACGAGATTATGGGAAAAGAAGCTGTCAAGATTTCGAAACTGGACGTCGACAAACTGCTCAAGGAGATGAATGCCGCCCTGGCCGAGGAGTGGCTGGCCTACTATCAGTACTGGATCGGCGCCCGGGTCATGGAGGGACAGATGCGCAGCAACATCGAGCCCGAACTGCTCAAACATGCCGACGAGGAGCTGCACCACGCCGAAATGCTGGTCGAACGTATCAAACAGTTGGACGGGGTGCCCCTGCTCAGCCCGAAAGAGTGGTTTACCCATGCGCAGTGCGCCTACGAGACGCCCACCGATTTCTACATCGAGCGCATCCTCGAGCAGAACCTGCGCGGGGAACGGTGCGCCATCGAGCGCTATCAGCACATCGCCGAGTACACGATCGGCAAGGACTACGCCACCTACCGGATGGCCGTCGAAATTCTGGAGGACGAGATCGACCACGAGGACGACATCGAGTCATGGATGGCCGATTTCCGCCGTATGCGAGAAGATTTTCTCCAGGTGAAGGAGCGCGTGTAGCGGAACCCCGGCCGGCAACGGCCGGCCGGGAAACTTTAACTATCTTTGTCAATGCGTTGAAGGGAGGGCGGTCGTTTCCGCGGGGAGCGCCGCCCTTTTTTGGCTGAAAAGGAGTATGAAAACGGAGATACGGATAGAGAACGTCATGGCCTGCGGCTGCCGGGGTTCCATTCACAGGGGGCTCGCCGCGGTGCAGGGCGTTTACGGCGTTTCGGTCGATCCTCTTTCCGGCCGCGTGACGGTGGAGCATACCGAGGAGGTTGACCGTGCCCGCCTGGAGCGGAGACTCGGGGAGATGGGCTACCGGGTCCTGCCCCAGGAGAAACAGCCGGCCGTCTGACGGCGTGTCCGGGCGACCGGACCGTGCCTCCCCGCGGTGTGCGGGAACGGGCCCTTGTCGCAGGGAAATTCAGCCGGATGCTCTTCGTCAGGACGATGGGCCGGAGCGTCGCGTTTGCGGTGCGTTCCGGCTTTTTTGCGTCCCGGTGCCGGAGGGCCGGTGCCGTCCCAGGAGCAGGAAGAGGAACGGGGCGAGCGAAAGGAGGGTGAGCAGGACCAGCATCCGGAAATCGTCCGTGATGCCTGCGATGTAGAGATCGGTTTTCGACGCCGTGCCGTGCGCCGCATGGTAGGCCGTGCGCGAGGTCATCACGGCCGTGAGCAGGGCGATGCCCACGCTGCCCGAGAGTTGTTTGATGCTGTTGGCGATGCCCGAAGCGGCCGCCATGTCGTGCAGGGCCACGTGGCGCAGCGAAAAGAGGTTGAGCGGCGCGAACGTGAGGCCCATGCCGAATCCCCGCAGGTAGAGCATCAGCAGGATGTAGCCGTGCGGGGAACGGGCCGTGAAACGGCTGGCCACCCAGAAACTCGCCGCCATGACCAGTACGCCCGCAAAAACCAGGACCAGTGGGCGGACATGCCGCGTGAGGATGCCCGAGACGGTCGACAGGATGCCCTGGATGACGCCTACGGGCAGGAAGACGCTTCCGGCCATGATGGCCGTCCATCCCAGGCCGTTCTGCAGGTAGAGGGGCACGAGGTAGGTCCCTCCGAGCATTCCGATGCCGAACAGGAGGAGCACGGCCATCGAGAGTCCGAAATTGCGTTCTCCCACCAGGCGGATGTTCAGCAGCGGGTGTTTTGTTTTCAGTTCCGTAAAGATAAAGAGGACCAATGCCGCGCCGCCCACGGCGAAGGAGCCGATCACTTCCGGAGCCTCCCAGCCTTTCGGATTGGTGGCGGCGTTGCCTCGCGACAGCCCGTAGATCGTCAGCGGCATGAAAAGGGCGGCACACACGAATCCGGGCCAGTCGAACCGGCGCAGGGCCGGGTTTTTCCACTCTTTCTGTATGACGAGAGCTCCTGCGATGCCCAGCAGGCCGACCGGTACGTTCACGTCGAAGATCAGGTGCCAGCTGTACTCGTCCACGAGGAATCCTCCGAGCAGCGGCCCGAAGGAGATGGAGGCCGCCGCCGCCACCGACCACACGCCCAGTGCCGTGCCCCGTTGTCCGGCGGGGAATTCGCGCGTGACGATGGCCAGTCCCAGCGACTGGATGATGCCCGAACCCATGCCCTGCAAAGCCCGCGAGAAGATCAGGAACCCGTCGCTCCAGGCCCGTCCGCAGAGCCACGAGCCGAGGGTGAACAGGGCCAGCCCCGCGATGTAGAGCCGTTTGTTGCCGAAGCGGTCGGCCAGCCACCCGGCCGTGGGGAGCATGACGGTCATGGTGATCATGTAGGCCGTGATAACCCATTCGGCCGTGGAGAGTCCGATACGGAAGGCAGACATGATGGCCGGCATTCCGACGTTCACGACCGTAATGTCGAGCACCGCCATGAAGGTGCCCACCATGACGAAACCCAGCACCCACCATTTGTAGGCCGCGCTCTCCCGAAGCCGTTCTCTGAATCCGCTCATACGAAATTGTTTGCCGGGAGAGGGCGCAAAAAAAATGCCGTCCGAAAATTCCTCCGTTTTCTGCCGGAATTGCCGCGAATGCGTTATCTTTACACGGATTTAAAAATCGACCTTATGGAATCCCTCCGCGAACTCTACAAGATCGGGCACGGTCCTTCGAGCAGCCACACCATCGGCCCGCAGCGGGCGGCTGGACAGTTTCTCGAACGCTGTCCCGGTGCCGACTCCTTCCGTGTGACGCTTTACGGCTCGCTGGCCGCCACAGGCCGGGGCCACATGACCGATTCGGCCATTCTGGCCGTATTGCAGCCCGTGGCTCCGGTGGAGATCGTCTGGAAACCCTCCGAATTCCTTCCCTTCCATCCCAACGGCATGAAGTTCGAGGGTCTGAAGGACGGAAAAACGGTACAGGAGTGGTTCATTTACAGCGTGGGCGGGGGTTCGCTGGCCAACGAACAGACGCCTCCGCTCGACGGTTCGGTCTATCCGATGAGCCGTATCGCCGACATCCAGCACTGGTGCGAGGAGGGCGGCCGCACCTATTGGGAATATGTGGACGAGTGCGAGGGACCCGGAATCTGGGATTACCTGCGGACCGTGTGGGACGTGATGAAGCGTTCCATCGCCAACGGGCTCAACAACGAAGGGGTGCTGCCCGGCGGGCTGGGCGTGCGGCGCAAGGCGGCTACCTATATGGTCAAGGCGCGGGGGTATGCCGACGCGATGCAGAGCAGGGGCAAGATCTACGCCTATGCGCTGGCCGTGTCGGAGGAGAACGCCGCCGGAGGGGAGATCGTCACGGCTCCCACCTGCGGATCGAGCGGAGTGCTTCCCTCGGTGCTGTACCACCTCTCCACGTCGCGGGATTTTCTGGAGGTGCGTATTCTGCGGGCGCTGGCTACGGCGGGGCTTTTCGGCAACGTGGTCAAGACCAACGCCTCCATCTCGGGCGCCGAGGTGGGTTGTCAGGGCGAGGTGGGCGTGGCCTGCGCCATGGCGGCCGCGGCCGCCTGCCAGCTTTTCGGCGGGACCCCGGCCCAGATCGAATATGCCGCCGAGATGGCTCTCGAACACCATCTGGGCCTTACGTGCGATCCCGTGTGCGGGCTGGTGCAAATTCCCTGCATCGAGCGCAACGCCATCGCGGCGGCCCGGGCTTTCGACGCCAATATCTTCGCCACATTCTCCGACGGACGCCATCGGGTGAGTTTCGACAAGGTGGTGGAGGTGATGAAAGAGACGGGCCACGACATACCCAGCCTCTACAAGGAGACCGCCGAGGGAGGGCTGGCCCGCGAATATTCGAAGAAATAGATCGGGTGGGTATGGTCGGCAAGCGGGATATACTGGATTCGTTGGAGATTTTTCTGACGGCTTATCCGGACGGACGGGAACGTTACCTCGAGTTCTCGGAGTTCGTGGAGGAGTGCCGGGAAGGGGCTTACTGCGACCGGAAGAACTTTCGCGGACATCTGACCGTCAGCGGGTTCATCTTCTCCCGCGAGGGCGACCGCGTGCTGATGCTGCGCCACCGGGCGCTGGGGCGCTGGCTTCAGCCGGGCGGCCACCTCGAACCGTCCGACCGCTCGCTGGCGGAGGCCGTCCTCCGCGAGATACGGGAGGAGACGGGATTCGGGGAGGCCGATCTGAGGGCGCTGTCTCCTCTCCGTTGTGTTCCGGGCGGCGGAGAGCCCGGTTCCGGGATGCCCGTTCCGGACTTTGCCCGTTCCGGATTTCCGCGGCCTGCCGCCGGGCCGGTCCCGATAGGGCTCAACAGTCATCCCATTCCGGCCAATCCGTCCAAGAGGGAGGACGCACATGTCCATTACGACCTGCGGTTCGCGTTCCAGTATGCGGGCGATCCCGGTGCGGTACGCTGCCACGCGGCGGAGTCGGAGGGATTCCGTTGGGTACCGCTGGAGGAACTGAGGGGCGATCCCGATTTCGGAGAGGTGGCGCTCCGGGCGGGGGAACTCGATCTGGTGCGTTTTCCCCGGAAGTAGGGTTCCGGTAATTTTCCGTTTTGTAATTCCGTCGGAATGAATCCCTTCCCGTCCGGTGTGCGGGAAGGGTCGTTTCGTCCGTCTCTGCGGTGCGGGGTCCATCTGTGGCAGGAATATTGAGACGAAGGGAGTGAACGAAACAGACGGAAATTATGAAAAAGGAAGATTTGATCGGCCGCATCGCCGACACTTCGCAGGTGTGGGACATGGCGGTCGTGGGCGGTGGCGCCACGGGACTCGGGATCGCGCTCGACGCCGCCCTGCGCGGCTTCAGCGTGGTGCTGTTCGAACAGAGCGATTTCTCCAAAGGCACGTCGAGCCGGAGCACGAAACTGGTGCACGGCGGGGTACGATATCTGGAGAAAGGAGACGTGGGGCTGGTGATGGAGGCGCTCCGCGAACGGGGACTGCTGCTGCGCAACGCGCCCCATCTGGTGAAGGACCAGTCGTTCGTGATTCCCAACTACCGGCTTTGGGACAACGTGCTCTATACGGCGGGACTGACCTTTTACGACCTGCTGGCCGGACGGCTCGGATTCGGCCGTTCGCGTTACCTGTCGCGCCGCCGGACGCTCGAAATGCTTCCCGCGATCCGGGCCGAAGGGCTCCGGGGCGGCGTACTCTACCACGACGGGCAGTTCGACGATTCCCGGCTGGCGGTCAACCTGATGCAGTCCTGCATCGCCGAAGGGGCGGTTCCGGTCAACTACATGAAGGTGACGGGGCTGATCCACGACGTGCGGGGCCGGGCGGCGGGCGTGCAGGTGACCGATCTGGAGACGGGTGCCTCCTATTCCGTGCGTTCGACGGTGGTGGTCAACGCCGCCGGGGTCTTCGTGGACGACGTCGTGAGGATGGACGATCCCGGGGCCGATCCTCTGGTGCGTCCCAGCCAGGGGGTGCATCTGGTGCTCGACCGCTCCTTCCTGGAGAGTGAATCGGCGCTGATGATCCCGAAGACCTCGGACGGGCGGGTGCTTTTCGCCGTACCGTGGCACGGCAAGGTGGTGGTGGGTACGACCGATGTGCTGCGTGAGAGGCCGGAGTTGGAACCCCGTCCGCTGGAGCAGGAGATTGCCTTCATCCTGAAGACTGCCGGTCTCTACATGGCCCGTAAACCGGACCGTTCGGACGTGCGGTCCGTTTTCGCCGGGCAGCGTCCGCTGGCGGCCCCGAAAAAGGCCGGACAGAGCACGAAGGAGATTTCGCGGCGGCATAAGATCATCGTTTCGGAAAACCGGCTGATCACCGTGACGGGCGGCAAGTGGACCACCTACCGCCGCATGGCGCAGGATACGGTGGACCGGGTCATCGGACTGGGCCTGCTGCCCCGGCGTCCCTGTACGACCGCCTCCTACCATATCCACGGCTACCGTCCCTCGCCCGATCCGGGCAACCACCTCTGCATCTACGGTTCGGACATGCCTGCCGTGCAGGAGTTGATGCTTTCGGCTCCGGAAATGGCGGTTCCGCTCTCCCCCGACTATCCTTATACGGCCGCGGAGGCTGTGTGGGCCGTGCGGCACGAGATGGCCCGCACCGTGGAGGACGTTCTCGCCCGCCGGGTGAGGCTGCTGTTCCTCGATGCGCGGGCCGCCGTGGAGGCGGCTCCGGCCGTGGCGCATATCGTGGCCGGGGAGCTGGGATACGGGCGGCAGTGGGAGGAGCGGCAGGTGAAGGCCTTTGCCGGGCTGGCTTCCGGATACGAACTCGCGTGAGGCCGCCGGACTGCGGGACCGGCCGGACTGCGGACTGCGGCGGCGGAGCGGCGGAAAATCCGGGAAGACCTTTTTCCTTCCGGTGCTGGACATTCCTGCCGGCAGGAATCCCTGCGAGGCCAAACGGACTATTTTTACCTGCTTTCGGGGCATAATTACCGGGTCGGAAGCGTTTCGTTTCTCCGATCTAACGTTTATATTTGCAGAATAACAATTGATTGCCGTTATGAAAAGGGTCCTCCTGTTTATTGTCGCGTTGGCGATATGCTTCCAGGCCGGAGCGGAACGCAAGAAAGTGGGTGTCGTGCTCAGCGGCGGCGGGGCGAAGGGCGTGGCGCACATCGGCGTGCTGAAAGTGCTCGAAGAGGCGGGTATCCCGATCGACTATATCGCGGGAACCAGCATGGGGGCCATCGTGGGCGGCCTGTACGCCATCGGGTACAGCGTGGAGGAGCTCGACAGCATGGTGCGCACCCAGAACTGGACGGCCCTGCTGACGGACAAGGTGGCCCGCTCCCACCGGCTCTTCCCCGAACGGGAGATGGCCGACCGCTACATCGTGTCGGTTCCCCTTTCGCGCGACCATAAGATCAAGGTTCCGGCCGGTTTCCTGGCCGGGCAGAACGTCTATAACCTGCTTTCGGAACTGACGGTGGGGTATCACGACTCCGTTTCGTTCGACCGGCTGCCGATTCCGTTCGCCTGCGTGACCTACGATATGGTGGACGGCCGGGAGGTAGTCGTGCGCGAGGGAAACCTGCCGCTGGCGATCCGAGCCAGCATGTCGATTCCGGGAGCGTTTGCTCCGGTGGAGGTGGACAGCATGGTGCTGGTGGACGGCGGGGTCATCAACAATTTTCCGGTGGACGTGGTGCGTGACATGGGGGCTGAGGTGGTGATCGGTGTCGATCTGGCTTCGGGCATGAAGAAGGCGGGGGAGCTCAAGTCGGTCATGGACATCGTGGACCAGTTCACCTCGATCATCGGCGAACCGGCCTACGAGGCCAACCTTAAAAGCACCGATCTCTATATCCATCCGGACATCCATCCCTACTCGGCGGCCAGCTTCAATACGGAGGCGATCGACACGCTGATCCGGCGGGGCGAGGAGCGGGCCCGGGAGCAGTGGGACCAGATCGTGGCCCTGCGCGACAGGATCGGTCTGACCGAAAAGGAGTGGTACGAACACGAGACGGTCGATTACGCTCTGCGTTCGGACAGTATCCGGATCGGCCGTATCCGGATCGAGGGGCTCAGCCCCCAGGACGAGAAAATCCTGAGGCGCACGCTGACCCTGAAGGAGAACAGCGTGGTCGGCACGAAGGATATCCAGCAGGAGGTGAGTACCCTTCAGGGGTCGGGAGCCTTCTCCAACATTACCTACCAACTGAACGGGAAGCCTCCCTACGAGTTCACGCTTTTCCTGAGCGAGAAGTCGCGCAATTCGCTCAATCTGGGCATCCGGTTCGATTCGGAGGAGATGGCGGCGATCCTGCTCAACACCACGCTCGGCCCGCGGACGCTGAAGGGCTCTACGTTCGAGTTGACGGGGCGTCTGAGCAAGAATCCCTATATCCGGGTCGATTACAGCATAGGCAACACCTTCATGGGGCAGATGGGGCTTTCCTACATGTTCAAATACAACAACCTCGACATCTACGAGCAGGGGCGCAAGCGCAACAACGTCACCTTCGGCCAGCATCAGGCCGACCTGAGCGTGACGGGAATCCGGGTGCGGAACATGAAGTTCACGGCCGGTCTGCGCTTCGACTATTTCGATTACCACAATTTCCTTTTCTCGCGCGAGGGAGAGCAGATGACCGTCAAACCGGAAGGGCTGGTGAGTTACTACCTGTCGGGCCTGCTGGAGACGATCGACAACTATTATTATCCCGTCCGGGGGCTCTCGCTGCGTCTGCGCTACGGGCTCTATACCGATAATTTCGCCACCTACAAGGGCGGGTCTCCCTTCAGTGCCGTGGACCTCGGATTCCGCTGGGCGCTCTCCCCCTCCCGCAGGGTCACGTTCATTCCGGCGCTCTACGGGCGGGTACTGATCGGACCGCAGGCCGCCTATCCCATGTGGAACTGCATGGGCGGTGATGTGGCCGGGCGCTACCTCTCGCAGCAGATACCTTTCATCGGGGTGCAGCACTTCGAACTGGCCGACAATTCGCTGGTGGTGGCGAGGCTCGATTTCCGGGTGCGGCTCTGGAGGCGGCACTACGTCTCCCTGTTGGGGAATTACGGGAAACAGAGCCACGATTTCGGAGATATTTTCTCGGGCGAAGACCTGATCGGGTGCGGATTCGCCTATTCGTTCAACAGTCCGATCGGCCCGATCGGTTTTATGGTAGACTATTCGAACGTGGACAAGAAGGCCGGGCTCTATTTCAATCTGGGACGTTATTTCTGACGGTGTGCGGCGCGCGTGCGGATTCCGGAGAGAATTTTGCCTGTATTGGCGGAACGCCGTGCCTTGACGGTATGGGAAAGAAATTCACGACATATTGCTTGTATCCGGCTTTGCTGGCCGTGACGTGGGGTGCTGCCGCGGCTGCGGTCGCTGCGGTTTTCGTGCCGTGGGTGCGGCCCGTTCCCGGCCGGGACTGGGTGCCGCTGCTGGGACTGGCGCTTCCGGCGGTTCTGACTCTCTGTGCGGTTCTGGCGCTCGTGTGGAGCGTGATGCGTCGCCGGTGGGCGCTGCTTCCCCTGATCGGGTTGCTGGCCAACTGGCACTACCTGGCGGCGATGGTACAGGTTCCCCTTTTCCAGCGGCGGGTCGCCGGTCCGCCCGATTTGACCGTGGCCAGTTACAACGTCTTCGGTTTCCACAAAGAAGGCGTCCGCCCGACGGCCGGGAATGTCGCGCGGGAGATGGAGGCGAGGGGCGTGGATGTCCTCTGTCTCCAGGAATCGTGCGGGGGAGCTGCGTACGGGCCGGACAGCATCGCCGCCGCATTCCGCTATCTGCCGTACCGTTATCCGCCTTCGGGAACGCCCTGCGAGGGGGTGACCCTCTTCAGCCGCTATCCGGTGCTGGCCGCGGGAATGATCCGTTTCCCGGACACCGACAACCGTTCCATGTGGGCCGATGTGCTGGTGGGGGACGATACGGTGCGCATGTTCAATAACCACCTGCAAACGAGTGGCATCAGCAGGCGGCAGGACGATCTGCGCAGGCAGCGGGAGCTGGGCAGCGTGACGGGACAGACCCGTGTGGTGGTGTCGATGACCGGAGAGCTGCGCAGGAATTTCGGGATACGGGCCCGACAGGCCGAGACCGTCCGCGGGATGATCGACACGACCCGGATACCCGTGATCGTGTGCGGTGATTTCAACGATACTCCGGCTTCGTACACCTACCGGGTCATGCTGGGCGGACTGACCGACGGATTCCGCCAGGCCGGTTCGGGCTACGGCGACACTTTCCGCCAGATGCGCCGGATACTCCGTATCGACTACGTTTTCTATTCCGATGCTTTCCGCAGTGTGCGCTATTATTCCCCGTCGCTGCCGTGGAGCGACCACGACCCGGTGGTGGCGGAACTCCGGTTCGTCTCCCGGTACCGGGAGTGATGCGGTTTTCCGGAAAACGGGTAGGGGAAGCCCGAATCCGGAGTCTGTCTTCGGGTATGAGAATGGTCCGCATATCCGGTTTTTGCGGAGATAGGGGGTGGAAGATATCAGCTTTTTTACTATTATTGCAGAGATAACGATTATGTCGAATCCGAAAGAAAGAAACGTATGAAGAGGATGCTTTTGCCGCTGCTTATGGGTGGTCTGATCTTTTCGATGGAATTACAGGGACAGAATATGGAAACGATTCAACTGGAAAGCCCCGACCTGACGCGGGGCAAAAATGTCATGCAGGCGCTGTCCGAGCGTCGCTCCACCCGGGAATTTTCGTCGCGGATGCTCTCGATGCGCGATCTGTCCGACCTGCTTTGGGCGGCCAACGGCGTCAACCGTCCGGCTACGGGAGGCCGTACGGCTCCGTCGGCGATGAACCGGCAGGATGTGGCCGTGTACGTCTGCATGAAAGAGGGAAGCTATCGGTACGACGCACGGCAGAACCGGTTGGTTCCTCTTTCGGCGGGCGACGTGCGTCCGGTGGAGGCTCCCGTCTGCCTCGTCCTCGTGGCTGACGACGGACAGACGTGGAATGCGCTCGATGCGGGAATCGTCTCCCAGAACATTTCGCTCTTCTGCGCTGGGGTGGGGTTGGCGACCGTTCCGCGTGCCACGATGGACAAGGAGCAGTTGAAAAAGGCGCTGAAACTCGGTGACCGGCAGACCCCGTTCCTGAATCATCCCGTGGGGTATTTCAAGGAGTAGGCGGCGACGGAGGGTCCCGCCGGGTTCTCAAAAAAGGAAATCACCCCTGCCGGAGATGGTGCCGACAGGGGTGAAACCGTAAGAAAACGGATTCGGCGGATCGTATCATCCCGTGTCCGTTGTCCGGCAGCGCGGGCTCCCGGTGTGTCTGAAATCCGCCGGAAGTTCTTTCCCGGCCGCGTAGCCTGCGGGTGCCGGGGCGTCAGTCGGTACTGACTGCCGTGGTCACTTCGATGTTGCCGCGTGTGGCGTTGGAGTAGGGGCAGATATGGTGGGCCTGTTCGGCCAGTTTTTCCGCCTCGTCCTTCGTGATCCCGGGAACATAAACGTCGAGTTTTACGGCCAGCATGAAGCCGCCGCTGTCGTTCTTGCCGATGCTCACCGACGCGGTCACCGATGTGGTGCCCGTTTTGACGCGGGCGAGCCGCACGGCCAGGTTCAGCGCCCCGTTGTAGCAGGCGGCATAGCCCGCCGCGAAAAGCTGTTCGGGATTCGTGAAGCGTCCCCCTTGTCCGCCCATGGCGCCCGGGGTGTGCAGATCGAGGTCGAGCACTCCGTCCGAAGTGCTCACGTGGCCGTCCCGGCCTCCGGTGGCCGTGGCCACCGCCGTGTAGATTGCTTCCATGATGTTTTGTTTTTTATGTTTCCCTGCCGTTCGGAAGGAAGTTCCTATTCGATCGGTTCGGCTTTGTAGCCCGACTGCCGGACGGTTTCGACGATCGTTTCCGTCGGTACGTCGGCGGTTACGGTCAGTATTTTATCCCCCGAGTCAAGGTTGACCGACCACTGGCCGGGTTCCATGATCCGGTTGAGGTGTTCTCCGATCCGGGCGACGCATCCGCCGCATTTGGCGTTGGTTTTGAATTTCTTGGCGTTCATATCGTTTTTCTGTTTAGAATTTTTTCCATTTGAGCCGCAGGCTGTTCATCACCACGGAGACGGAGCTGAAGGCCATCGCCGCGCTGGCGAGCATCGGGTTGAGCAGCACGCCCCACAGGGGAAAGAGCACGCCGGCCGCTACGGGAATCCCGATCACGTTGTAGATGAAGGCCCAGAAGAGGTTCTGGCGGATTAGCCGTACCGTGCTTTTCGAGAGCGTGTAGGCCTTGGGCAGCAGCACGAGGTCGGAGTTCATCAGCGTGACCATCGCCACTTCCATTGCAATATCCGTACCTTTTCCCATCGCCACGCTCACGTCGGCCCGGGCCAGCGCCTGCGAGTCGTTGATGCCGTCGCCGACCATCGCTACCACCTTGCCCTCCTGTTGCAGACGGCGGATGTACTCCTCCTTGTCCGAGGGGAGCACTTCGGCCTGGTAGTGGTCAATCCCCACCTCGCCCGCGATCCATGCGGCGGCGTACTTGTTGTCGCCGGTGAGCATGTGCACCTCGATGCGGAGCTTGCGCAGGGCGGCCACGGCCTCGAAGGAGGTGGGCTTCACCCGGTCGCTCACGGCTCCCAGGGCGATCAGCCGGTCGCCCGTCCCGAAGAAGACGGTGCTTGCTCCCTGCATCTGGAACCGTTCGATGTGGGTCGAGGTCTCGGGCGAAGGGGTTACGCCGTAGGTCTCCAGCATCCGGTTGCTGCCGATCCAGTAGCGCAGGCCCTCGTGTTCGAAGACGATTCCCTGTCCCGTGACGCTCTCGAAAGAGCGGATGCCGGCGTTCGTGGCTCCGTTTTCGAGCAGATACTCCGCGACGGCCCCGCCCAGCGGGTGTTCCGATTTGAGTTCGGCCGTATAGACCAGGTCGCGGTAGCGGGCGATCCGTTCGGGGTCCTCTTCGAGCCATATCCACCGCGTGACCGAGGGGTGTCCTTCGGTGAGCGTTCCCGTCTTGTCGAGTACTACGGCCGTGACGTTACAGAGCTGTTCGAGGGCGGCGGCGTCCTTGATGAGTATCTGGTGTTCGGCTCCCTTGCCGATGCCTACCATAAGGGCGGTCGGCGTGGCCAGCCCCAATGCGCAGGGGCAGGCGATCACCAGCACCGAGACGGCCGAGAGCACGGCGTAGGAGATGTCCTCCCAGCCCCCGATCGCCAGCCACAGCACGAGGGTGAGCAGGGCGATCGCCAGCACCGAGGGGACGAACACCGAGGCGATCCGGTCGGCGATCCGCTGCACGGGGGCCTTGCTGCCCTGAGCCTGCTGCACCAGGGCGATGATGCGGGCCAGCACCGTGTCGGCGCCCACTTTGACCGCCTCCATGGTGAACGATCCGCGCTGGTTGATCGTGCCGGCCAGCACGCTCGCTCCCGGTTTCTTGCCCACGGGCATCGGTTCGCCGCTGATCATGCTTTCGTCCACGAACGAACTCCCTTCGCGCAGGATGCCGTCCACGGGAATTTTTTCGCCCGGGCGCACGCTCACGATGTCGCCGGGACGCAGCGCGGCGATCGGCAGTTCCGTCTCCTGTCCGTCCCGGACGACGCGGGCCGTGGGCGGCTGCAGGCCCATCAATTTGCGGATGGCCGTGGAGGTGTTGCCTTTGGCCCGCTCCTCCATCAGCTTGCCCAGCAGGACGAAGGCGATGATGACGCAGGCGGCTTCGTAGTAGACGTGGGGTTCCAGCCCGCGAAGGTACCAGAATTGGGGAAACAGCGTGTTGAAAAGGCTGAACAGAAAGGCGATCGCCGTGCTCAGCGCCACCAGCGTGTCCATGTTGGCGCTTCCGTGCAGGGCCTGCCGCCATCCGTTCACGTAGAATGTCCGTCCGAAGACGAAGACCACCGGCAGCGACAGCGCGAGCATGATCCAGGTGCCGCCCGGAATGTCCATGAAAAACATGGCGAGCACCAGTACGGGCAGCGAAAAGAGCCATGCCCCCAGCGTGGAGCGTTTCAGGGCGAGGTAGTGTTGCCGCTGGGCCTCTTCCTGCCGGCGCACGGGGTCGTCCGTCTCGACGATCAGATCGTAGCCGATGGCCTGCACGGCTTCGCGCATCTTCGCGGGGGTGATCCGGTCGGGATCGAACGTGACCTGGAGCGTTCCGGCCGCGAAATTTACCGAAGCGGACGTTACGCCCGGAAGTTCCCGCACGAGGTTCTCCACGTTCATGGCGCAGACGGCGCAACTCATATCCAGAACGGGATAATTCTTCGTAATTTGTTGTCCCATAGTATTTAATCTCTTTTCACCGACAGGTCTTACTGCATAAACAGTACCTAAAGGTACACAATTCCGGATGAAATTGAAAAGCAAAAAGCGGCATTCTTTCGGAATGCCGCCTGAAAACAATGCCGGAACGGGTCCGGATCACTCCTCCACGGAGAATTTGTAGATGCACCGGCTGGTGAACGTCTCCCCGGGCCGGAGCACGGAGGAGGGCCACTGCGGCTTGTTGGCGCTGTCGGGGAATTTCTGCGATTCGAGACAAGCGGCGCAGTAGCGGTTGTAGACGATCCCCTTTTTGCCCGTCACCGTGCCGTTGAGGGAGCCTCCGGCATAGAATTGCAGGGCCGGTTCGGTGGTATAGACATCGAGCCGGATACCGCTGTGGGGCGAGTACATCGAGGCGCAGGGCCGGCCGGCATCGCCCGGGGCGTTCAGGGCCCAGGTCTGGTCGTAACCGCCGCCGTAACGCAGCTGGTCGTTCTCCTCGCCCATCCGTGCTCCGATGGCGGCCGGCGTGCGGAAGTCCATCGGGGTGCCCTCCACCGGAACCAGCTCGCCCGTGGTGAGGCAGGTGCTGTCGATCGGGGCGAAACGGTCGGCGTCGATCCACACCACATATTCCGTGTTGAGGCGGTTCGGGTCGCCGTCCAGGTTGAAGAAGGAGTGGTTGGTCATGTTGACGATCGTGGTCTTGTCCGTCGTTCCCTCGTAGAGGATGTCCACCGCGTTGTCATCGGTAAGGGTGTAGGTCACCGTCACGTCGAAATTGCCGGGATAGCCGCACTCGCCGTCTGCCGCACGGTAGCTGAAGGCCACCTGCGAAGGGCTTTTCTGCACGGCGTCGAAGACGCGCGTATGGAAGCCGTCCGGTCCGGAGTGCATGCTGTGTCCGTTGTTGTTGACCGGGAATTCGTACTCCTTCCCGTCGATGACGGCCTTCCCGTGGGCGATACGGCCTGCGTAGCGGCCGATCGAGGCACCCATGTTGTTGCGGGCGGCCAGATAGGCCCCGATCGAATCGAAGCCGAGCACCACGTCCTTCATGTCGCCCTTGCGGTCGGGCACCCACACCGAGACGATGCGGGCTCCGTAGTTGCTCAGGCACACCTCCATGCCGGCGGCGTTTTTGAGGATATAGAGGTCGGTGGGCTTGCCGTCCACCACGGTGCGGAATTTGGCCCGGTCGAGCCCGGATTCGGAGATTTCCGCCTCTCTGTTTCCCGCACAGGAGACGGCGAGGGCCGCACAGAGGATCGCGGCGGCCGGCAGGATACGCTTCATTTTGTCTGTTGGTTTTAGGGTTGTCCGCCCAAAAGTACGCATATTTTCGTGTAAAAACAATCGGATATTGTTCCTAACGGAAAAAATGCTACCTTTGCAACCCTTTTCCCGGGACAGCGGGTGAATCCGATAAATGTAAACATTACTATGAAATTCAGTTACAGGCAGATATGGCAGATCGCCTATCCCATTCTGCTCAGTTTGCTCATGGAGAACATGATCAACCTGACCGACACCGTGTTCCTGGGACACGTGGGGGAGGTGGAACTGGGTGCCTCGGCGCTGGCCGGGGTGTACTACCTGGCGATTTTCATGCTGGCGTTCGGGTTCAGCGTGGGGGTGCAGATTCTGATCGGACGGCGCAACGGCGAGCGGCGCTATGCCGAGATCGGCTCCATTTTCCGGCAGGGGACCGTTTTCCTGCTGGCGCTGGCGGCGGTGCTCTTTTCCGTTTCGCAGTGGGCCACGCCTTATCTTCTGCGGCTGTTCATTCAGTCGGACGCTGTTTATGCGGCCACTGAAAAGTATATGGAGTGGCGGGTCTACGGCTTTTTCTTCTCGTTCGCGGCGGTCATGTTCCGGGCCTTTTTCGTGGGGATCACCCGGACCCGGGTGTTGACGGTCAACTCGATCGTCATGGTGCTTTCGAACGTGGTGCTCAACTACGTGCTGATTTTCGGAAAGTGCGGATTCCCGGAGCTGGGGATCGCCGGGGCGGCCATCGCCTCGTCGGTGGCCGAAGCCGTGTCGGTGATCTTTTTCGTGATCTACGTCCGCACGAAGGTCGATCGGGCCAAGTACGGGTTTTCGCTGCGCGGACGCTTCGAACCCGGCCTGCTGCGGCACGTGCTGGGAGTGTCGGTCTGGACGATGATCCAGTCGTTCGTCTCCATCAGTACGTGGTTCCTCTTTTTCCTGGCCGTGGAGCACCTGGGCGAACGGCCGCTGGCCGTCACCAACATGGTGCGCAGCATTTCGTCGCTGATGTTCATCGTGGTCAACGCCTTCGCATCGACCACCAGTTCGCTGGTGAGCAACCTGATGGGGGCCGGGCAGGCGCGGTACGTCCCCGGGACTTGTGCGTGTACCATTCGCATGTGCTATATGCTCGTGCTGCCGATCATGCTGCTCATCATGCTTTTCCCGCAGACCGTCCTGCGGCTCTATACGGACAGCGGACCTCTGATCGGGGCTTCCGTGCCGGCATTGCTGGTGATGGCTTCTTCCTATCTGGTGAGCGTTCCCTGCTTCATCCTGTTCAATGCCGTTTCCGGCACGGGCAATACCCGTTCGGCGCTGGGCATGGAACTGGTCGCGCTGGCCGTCTATGCGGCCTATGTGGTGTGGGTCATTCTCTGTCTGCGGGCCGACGTGGCCGTCTGCTGGACCACCGAGCATGTCTATGCCGTGGTGATGCTTTCCCTGTGCTGGCTCTATCTGAAACGGGGGCGCTGGCGCACCAAGCGCATATAGGAGCGGTTCCCTTTCCCGGATTCCTCTGCGGGCCGAGGCTGGAACCTGTGGAGAGCGGCCCCGTTTCTTCCGGCGTATCCTATTCCACTTCCGGAACTTCGATCAGCAGGATGCGGGCGTCGCCGACGGCGTAGATTTCGAACGAATCCGTTCCGCTGATCCCGAGCCCGTCGCGGTGCGAGAGATCGGTGCCCGCTATGTTCGCCTCTCCTTCGATCAGGAAGGCATAGACCCCGTAGCTGTCTCCCGATTTCATCGTATAGACCGTTCGGGTGTCCCGGTCCATCTCGGCCAGCGAGAACCATGCCTGCTGGTGAATCCACAGTCCATGTCCGTCGCCGGGATAGGGCGAGACGACGGTGCATATCTCCCCGCGGCGCACAAGGCCGGCGACGGCGGCATTCTCGTACCGCGGCGAAAGGTTCCGTCGGTCGGGAATGACCCATATCTGGAGCAGTTCGGCGGGCGTGTCTCCCTTTTCGGCGTATTCGCTGTGATGGATGCCCGTACCGGCCGTCATCACCTGTATCTCGCCCGGGCGGATGGCCGAGGCGTGTCCCATGCTGTCCTCGTGTTCCAGCGTGCCGTGCAGGGGGACCGTGACGATCTCCATGTCGCGGTGGGGGTGCATGCCGAATCCCGTGCCGGGAGCCACCACGTCGTCGTTCAGTACGCGCAGCGCCCCGAAATTGACCCGGGCGGGATCGTAGTAGTTGGCGAAGCTGAACGTGTGGTAGGTTTGCAGCCAGCCGTGGTCGAAGTGGCCGCGCGTGGCGGCTTTGTGCAGGATTGTTTCCATCGTGTGATTCCGTTTTTTACGGAGTACCGGCAAATTGCCTGCCGGAATCGCTTCTCCTTATCCGAGGGTTTCGAAATAACGGTCGAGCAGCCGGGGCACCGCCCGTTCGCCGGGACCGGGTCCCTCGGTGAGAACGAAGGCGCGGAGCGGAGCGGGCAGCTCCTTTCCTGGAATCTCCAGCCGCCATACGCAGGCGTGGATCGTGCGGTGCGAGAGCTGATGCGGGGGCATCCGTGTCGCACCCAGCAGGCGGAACTCCTCCCGGCCGGGGAACCACTCCCCGAACCGGGGCGTGCGGATCACCTCGTCCCATCCGGCGGGGGAACCGGTTTCGATCAGGGGAAATTCGTAGAGACCGTTCCAGATGTCGCCGGCCCCGCGGCGGGAGAGGAGCGTGCGGCCTCTCCAGAGGATGTGAAGATAGTTGAAATAGCGCGGGATAGGGGTGCTTTTGGCGCGTTTGACGGGGCGTTCCCCGACCGTTCCCGCGGCCAGAGCCAGACAGCGGCCGGCGAGGGGACAGGCGATGCACTCCGGAGAGGAGGGAACACAGTGCAGGGCGCCGAACTCCATGAGGGCCTGGTTGTGCATTCCCGGCTGCCGGGGATCGAGCAGTTCGGCGGCCAGCGAGGCGAAAGCACGCCTGCCGCGGCCCTCGTCGACGGGAAGCGCCAGGTCGAAGAGCCGGGAGAGCACCCGGTAGACGTTGCCGTCCACCGTGGCGTGGGGCAGTCCGAATGCGATGGAGCAGATCGCCGCCGCCGTATAGTCGCCTACGCCCGGCAGGGCCCGCACTTCCGGGTAGGTGTGTGGAAACCGGCCCCCGTGTTCCCGGACGATCCGCCGGGCGGCGGCGTGCAGGTTCCGGGCCCGGCTGTAATAGCCGAGCCCCTGCCATAACCGGAGCACCTCGTCTTCGGGGGCGGCGGCCAGCGCGGCGGGATCGGGAAAACGGCCGGTGAAGCGCAGGTAATAGCCGAGCCCCTGTGCCACGCGGGTCTGCTGGAGAATCACCTCGGATATCCAGATGCGGTATGGGTCGCGGGTCTCTCGCCAGGGGAGTTCCCTGCGGTTGCGGCCGTACCACTCGACCAGCGTGGCGCTGATCTCCCGTAAGGAGGCGGCGGTGTCGGGGCAGACGGACATGGGCGCGGGTCAGGCCAGTTTGAGGCCGACGATGCCGGCGACGATGAGGAACGCGGAGAACAGACGCCAGAAGCCGGCCGGATCGCCGAAAGCGAAGATACCGATGAAGAGGGTCCCGACGGCTCCGATTCCCGTCCAGACGGCATAGGCCGTGCCGATCGGGATGGAGCGCTGGGCCAGGTAGAGGAACAGCCCGCTCAGGGCCATCGACACGACCGACAGGGCGATGAACGCCAGGTGTCCGCGGGAGGCGGTGCCGGCCAGTTTGAATCCCAGGGGCCATCCGATCTCGAAAAGGCCGCCCAATATGAGGTATATCCAACCCATGACAGGTAATTGTGAATGATCCGGAGGCAAAGATAGTAAAACCGGGGGAAATGGCGAAGTCGTGCGTTTTCTCCGCCGGCCCGGTTGTTTCTCTCCGGAAAAACGGTAATTTTGTTACCCGGGCGGACCGGCCGGTGTCCTGTGGGGTATGCGGCCGGTCCGGGACCCGGTCTTCCGCCGGTGCGGGAAAGACATGTAACCCTAAAACCCTTGAAAAAACTGACTCGAAGATGAAAATGGACAGACGAACGATGTTGAAGACGGCGGCGGCCCTTTCGCTGTGCGCCGCGATGCCTGGCTGTCTTTCTTCCGGAACGGGGAAACCACGGCGAAAGGCGAAAAGAAGCATTGAAACCGATATTCTGGTGGTGGGCGGAGGAACGGCCGGAGTGGTCGCCGCGCTGCAGGCGGCCTACGGAGGGTGCCGCACGGTGCTCGTCGAGGGCGGCAGTCAGCTGGGCGGTACGATGACTACGGGCGGGGTCGCTTTCCCCGGTCTTTTCCATGTGAACGGGAAACAGATCATCGGCGGTATCGGCTGGAATCTCGTGTGCGAGACTGTGGCCATGAACGACGACACGCTGCCCGATTTCTCGGTTCCCTACGGCAAAAGCCATTGGCTGCACCAGGTGGCCTTCAATCCCTTCCTGTATGCGGCACTGGCCGAGGAGAAGTGCCTGGCGGCCGGTATCGGGCTGCGTTACTACGAGTGGCCGGTGTCGGTGGAGAAGAGCTCCGGCGGCTGGACGGTGAGGACGTTCGGCAAGGGAGAGGAGTACGAAATCCGCTGCCGGCAGCTGGTGGACTGTACGGGCGATGCGGCGGTGACGGCATTGGCCGGGTTCGCCCGCCTGCGGGAGGAGGAGACCCAGCCGGGGTCGATTCTCTTCCGTTTCTGCGGTTACGATCCCGAAAAGCTCGATTACGATCTGCTGGGGGCCCGCTACCGGGCGGCCGTGGCCGACGGGACGCTGGAGCGGGGCGACGTGTACAGCGATATCCGCCTGTTGCTCGACAAGCGGAACGGACTGGCCTCGTCGCACGTGCTGGGCGCCGACTCATCCACGTCCGAGGCCCACACGGCCGCCAATATCGCCGGAAAGGCTTCCGTATTGCGGATACTGCGTTTCCTGCGGACGCTGCCCGGATGCGAGAAGGCGCGGATCGAAAGCATGCAGCCGGAGACGGCCGTGCGCGAAACCTACCGGATCGACGGCTGCTACTGCATCACCTGCGAGGATTACGCCGAAGGACGCCGTTTCGACGATGCCGTATGCTATTCCTATTATCCGATCGACCTGCACGATGCCCACGGGGTGAAACCCCGTCACCTGGAAGAGGGGGTGGTGCCGACCGTTCCCCTGCGGGCGCTGATTCCTGCGGGCAGCCGGGACCTGGTCGTGGCGGGACGCTGCGTGAGCAGCGACCGGCTGGCCAATTCGGCGCTGCGGGTACAGGCGTCCTGCATGGGGATGGGGCAGGCGGCGGGAGCGGCTGCCGTGCTGGCCTGCCGGCAGGGGGCGACTCCCGGTGAGGTTCCCGTGGAGGATATTCGGGCGCTGATCCGCGAATACGGCGGTATTGTGCCCTGATCGGCATTCCGTTTGTTTCGTGCGGATGTCCTGCGGGACGGATTTTTGCGGCGGAATACGCCGAATGTGGATATATTTTGTTAATTTCGTATTCGAAAGGGCGGGGATGCCGAAAACCGCATTATAGAGTAGGTGTTTAAAAATAAACAAGGTGTTATGAACTATTTTCTCGACGCGGTAAAAAACAACTATGTGAATTTTTCGGGCCGCCTGGGTATCAAGGGTTATTGGATGTTCGTGCTGTTCTATGTGATTTTCGCCATCGTGGCTCAGATCGTTTCGCTGATCCCGCATCTGGGTTTCATCTATCCTCTTTATGGCCTGGCGCTGCTGCTGCCGTCGCTGGCCGCCGGGGTGCGCCGCCTGCAGGATACGGGAAAGCCGTGGCCGTGGATTTTGATCGGTCTCATTCCGCTGATCGGCTGGATATGGCTCATCATCCTGCTCTGCAAACCGAGCCAGGAAGGTGACAACCAGTACGGTCCGATGCCTGCCGAGAGATAGTCCCTCGCGGAGACAAAAAAACAGCCGGAGAAAAATCTCCGGCTGTTTTTTCGTCTCCGCTTCCCTACTGCGGAAGGCCCAGCAGGGCGGCCATCTTTTTCGGCAGGTCGGTGTTTTCCATGATGGTGCTGAAGTTGCGGGCTCCGGCGCCGTAGGCGTAAACCGGAACCATTACGCCGGTGTGGCCCTTCGTGCTGAACAGGTGCTGTATGCCCGATTCTCCCAGTGTGAAGTCGCTTTTGTTGGAGGGGATGGTCAGTCCGCCCGTTTCATGGTCGGCCGTCACCACCACCAGCGTGCCCGGGTTGCGGTCTGCGAAATCGAATGCCACGGCGATCGCCTTGTCGAAATCGAGCGTTTCGGAGATGACCACCTCCGCATCGTTCGCGTGGCCTCCGGAGTCGATCTGGGAGCCTTCCACCATGAGGAAGAAGCCCTTCGGGCTGTTGTTTTTCAGAATCGACAGGGCCTGGGCCGTCGCTTCGGGCAGGTAGTCGCCACGGCCTTCGGTCATCTTTTTCATGTGGCCCGGCGCCAGCAGGCCGGCCAGTTTGCCCGAATTCACGTTTTTCACTTCGTCGAGCGTGTAGGCGATTTCGTATCCCTGTTTGCGCAGCCGGTCGGTCAGGTCGATGCCGTCCTTGCGCTGCTCGAACCGGTTGCGTCCCCCGCCGATGAACAGGTCCACCCCGCTCGAGGCGATGTCGGAGGCGATCTCTTCGGCCATCTTGCGGCTCGGCTGGTGGGACATGAAGGCGGCAGGCGTGGCGTCGGTGATGTCTTTGGTCACGACGATGCCCGTTGCGAGACCTTTTTTACGGGCGCGCTCCGCGATGTTTTCCACGGGCTTCTTGTCCGTGTCCACACCGATGGCTCCGTTGTAGGTCTTGTGTCCGGTGGCCATGGCGGTGCCCGAGGCGGCCGAGTCGGTCACTCGGTTGTTGGCCGAATAGGTCTTCGACAGGCCGATGTATTGGGCCCGTTCGAAGGCGAGCGGACGTTCCGCCCGCAGCATGGCGGAATAGGTCTGGGTGAGGCCCATGCCGTCGCCGATCATGAAGATGATGTTTTTGACGGGGGGCTCCTGCGCCGATGCCCCGCTCTGGAAAAAGACCAGCAGCAGGAACAGCAGCATGGTACGGATGGTCAGATTGCGCATGGTTTTGGAGGTTTTCGTGATATTTTTTCGTTTGTCCTGTCAAAAGTATTCAAAAAAACAGGAAAAAGTATCCGGTGCGGTTGAAGTTTGTGTGAAGATTTCGCCCTCTCTTTTCCTGTTCCCCTTGTGCCGGTTGGGGTCCGGATGATGGAAAAAGGTTGAAAATTTTCCGGAAAAACCGTGTAAGCGGACGATTTTTCCCGGTGGGATGTTTCCGTTTCCCCGACATATATTAAATTTGCAACATGGGGGAGCGCATCTTTCCCCGACCCTGGAAAAATAGAGAACCTAACCCTGAAATTCAGATATGAGAAAATTCCTATTGTTGTGTGTGCTTGCCGTAAGTGTAGGTGAAGGGCTGGCGCAGGAGGGAGACCGGAGCCTGTCGCTCAACGGAACCTGGGAATACGGGCTGGCGCGCGAATATTCCGATACGACCCGGGTGCCGGGCATCGTGCTCGATCCGGCCAAGACGAGTGACAAGAAACTGTGGTACCGGAGGCGGGTGACCCTCCCGGAGGGCGAGTGGAGAAATGCCGTGCTCGAACTCAAGGGGGCCAGATTCCGTCCCGAGGTCTATGTGGACGGACAGTTGGTGTCGAGTCAGAACGGGGGTATGATCGCGTCGGTGCACCCTTTGAAATACAGGACCGTGAAGCCGGGCGCCACCGTGACGCTCGAAGTGGCTCTGGCGCCGCTGAGTGCCGTGCCGGCCGAAGACGCCTCTTTCATTCCGAAGGTGGACCAGTGGCGGAGCAACCGTTCTTCCTGTCTGTGGGACGACGTGGTGCTCCATTTCGATGCGGGGGCCCGCGTGACCCGGGCCGTTCCGTGGTTCGACCTTGACCGGAAGACGGTCCGTGTGAAATATGACGTGGAAGGGACGCGGGCCAATGCCCTGCACCTGGCCGTGTATGACCGGGCGGGGCGGGAGATGCTCTCCGCCGACGGGAAGGCGGCCGCGGGAAGCAATGAAATAACCTTCTCCTACGGCGGCATCCTGAAAGAGTGGACGCCCGACGAGCCGAACCTCTACACGATGGAGCTGACGCTCCGGAGGGGAACGAAGACGATCGACGTGCTGCGCCGGAATCTGGGCATCAAGGTCTTTTCCGCGAAGGACAAGCAGTTTTACCTGAACGGCAAGCCCTGCAAGGTGCGGGGCGGCACGGTGGTGTGGCACCGCTGGGTGCGCGATGCGGAGGGCCGCGACGTGGGGTTCGATACCACGTGGTTCCGCGACAACGTCGTGCTGCGCCTCAAGGAGCACGGGGCCAATCTGCTCCGGTTCCATCTGGGCGTTCCGCCCGAGAGACTGCTCGACCTGTGCGACCGCTACGGGTTGCTGGTGCAGTACGAATGGAATTTCTTCCACGGCATGCCGGCCAGCTACGAGAGTCTGATGGAGCAGTATCCCAAGTGGTTCGACCATGCGGCGGGACACCCTTCGGTCGCCCTCTACCACCCCTACAACGAGACGAACAAGGAGGAGCTGGAGACGGCCTGGAAAGCGCTCGACAAGATCGTGAAGGAGTATCCCCCGATGGTGATGGAGGACCGCGACGTGCTGCATCTGCACAAATACTGGTGGAGCCTGTTCGAGGATATCGGCTTGCACTACGACAGTGCCGACCAGTTCCGCAAGGCGATCATGGTGGACGAGTTCGGCGGAAACTACCTCGACGGGAACGGCAATCCGGGTGGTTATACCACACTCAAGGAGACTTTCCTGCGGTTTCTGGGGCGCGGCCACACGAAAGAGGAACGGCTCCGTTTGCAGGAGCTTTCCAACGGCAAGATCGCCGAATACTGGCGCAGGCTCGGCGCGGCGGGTGTGGCGCCTTTCACGATCGCCAGCAGCTGGGAGGACGGCAATACGTGGTTCATGGGCCGTCTTAGGGAAGAGAGACCCAAGCCGGTGTGGAATGCACTGACGGTGCTCTGGTCGCCGCGGGCCGTGAGCATGGATATATGGGACCGCGATTTCGTGCCGGAACAGACCGTGACGGTGCCGCTCCATTTCTTCAACGATACGGGAGCGGATGCCGGCATGAAGGCCGTGGTGACGGTGACGGACGCTTTCGGCAAGTGTTATTTCCGTCGGGAGATATCCCGCTGGGTGTCTCCCTGGTCGAAAGTGGTGGCGGATGTCCGGGTGAAGATGCCGGCGAAGCGGGGCGGCTATCTGCTGCGTACCGAACTGCTCAATCCGACGCCCGAAGTGAAATATCCGGTGGTTTCGGACTGGGATGTCCGGGTGCTGGAGGCTGTCGTTCCGGAGGCGGTGCGCAGGGCGACCGTGATGATTCCCGACGGGGAGAAGGAGCTTCGGGCTCTGGCCGAAGCGAAGGGGCTGAACGCCGTGTCGGAGCGGGCGGGGACCAGGCCCGATGCGATGATGCTTTCGCGGACGAGCTGGGAGAAGATCGCCGCCGGCGACGGAGAGCTCCGGAATGCGATCCGGAGTGCGATCGACAGCGGCGTTTCGGTGCTGCTGCTCGATGCGGGTGAACGTTACCTGGGGCCCGCCTATAACATAAAAGGCGACAATCTGGGCGATTTGCAGGGGGCGACCAAAGTGGCCGATCCCCGCGTGACGCGTTATGAACTGTTCGACGGCTTTTCGCTGACCTTCACCGAGACGGCCGAGCCCGAAAGCCATATCCAGCCCGATGCCAAGAGCGATGTCCTGTGGAACGGCATGCCGCACTCCTATACGTGGCTGTGGAACGGGCTGAAGGGGGGGCTGATCGTCCCGGCCGCCGACATGCAGGTACACGGGATGAACCGGGATGCGCTGCTCGAACAGTGGCGCAGCCGGGGCGCCGATCCCGAACGCATACGGGGCGAGAAGGGGTACTATGCCTACGAACTGGCCGGTTTCTACGAATATTCGGATTCCGCTTCCGACAAGATGTCCGAGAGCAAGCTGCGCGAACGGGTGGCCTTCCTGGTGGAAGATGCCCCGGCGCTGGCCATGACGATCGACCCGAAGGCCAAGATTAGGGTGACCGATCTGTGCGGGGAGTATCAGGCGTCGGCCGGCGGCATGGCCAAGAATTTCACCGTACTGGTCAATGCGGGCAAGAATCTGACCCGGACACCCGTTATACTGGTGGATTTCGGCGAGGGAAAAGGGCGGATGATCCTCTCCCAACTGCTGACTGCCGGGCGTCTGGCCGAAGGGTTCGGCGAACCGGAAGCGAACGGTATCCGCTACGACGAGGCCGCCGTGCAGATGACGCTGAACATGCTGGCCGAATTGCTGAAAAAATAGATGACTGACTATCTTAAAATAACTTATCGAATGAAAAGAATCGCGATCCATTTGTTGCTGCTGGTCTCCGTGCTGGGAGCATCTTCTTCGCAGGCCGACACGCGGCTGCTGACCCGGCTGGACATTCTGGACGCCTGGGAGAATAACTTCAACGCTTCGCACTGGCTGGAACAGGGCAATCTGCAGTCCGGCTGCCAGATGTACGGCGAGGAGGCGGTGACGATCACCTCGCTGCCTGCCGTGCTCGAAGGGGCCGACTGGATTCAGACGGCTTACGGGTCCAAAAGTTTCGTGAAATGGACGGAAGGTCCCGTGATCGCCTATTTCACGCTGAAACATGCGGCGGACGTCTATATTCTCCATAACGACGCCATCACGAACAAACCCGCATGGCTCGACGCCTATATCAAGGTACCCGGCCGCATGACCAACTCCTGCGGCGAGAGTTTTTCGCTCTACCGCCGCCGTGCGCTGGCCGGAGAGCGGGTGGCGCTCGGTCCCAACGGAAGCACCCGCGAGGGAATGTATATCGTGGCCCTGCAGCCCGTCGGGGAGTGGCCCGAGGTGAAACGGCCGGAGGGTCGCGTGTTCGACGTGACGGCGTTCGGGGCCAAAGGCGACGGACGGACGGTCAATACGAAGGCGATCCAGGCGGCCCTCGACAAATGCGCCGCATCGGGCGGCGGTACGGTGTGGGTCAACGGGGGCGTTTTCGTGACCGGCATGATCGAGCTGAAGGACAACACCACGCTGCGGGTGGAGGCCGGTTCGATCCTGCGGGGCTCCACCGAACTGGCCGACTATCCGGCCCGGCCGGTATCGACGCCCTATTTCCAGCCGAACGACACTACGGGCATCTACCAGTTGATCTTTTCCGAAAAGCGGAAGAACGTGGCCATCACGGGAGGCGGTATCATCGACGGTTATTCGATCGGCGAGGGATGGCCCTGGAAAGGACATTACAGCGTTTCGAAACGACCCTACCTGATCAGCATGTCGCAGGTGGCGGGGCTGACGGTCACCGACATCACGCTGGTGCGTCCCGCCCACTGGACGCAGCGCTACGAGTCGTGCAGGGACATGCGTATCGAGCGTATGCAGGTGCGCAGCTACACGGGAACGCACAACCAGGACGGTATCGACATCAGCAGTTGCCGGAACGTGCTGTTGCGTGATTACAGTGCCATTACGGGCGACGATGCCGTCTGCATGAAATCGCTCTCCGCTACGGGAAGCGACAATATCCGGATTGACGGGGTGCGGGTGCGTTACGCCAACTGCCACCTGGTGAAGATCGGAACCGAAACCCACAGCGACATCCGCAACGTGCACGTGAGCAACGTGGAGGGTTGGACGCGGTACAGCGTGGCGGTCGAATCGGCCGACGGTGCGCAGGTGGAGAACATCCTCTACGAGAATATCGTGCTGCACACCTGTTCCACGCCGCTCTTCATCCGGATGAGCAACCGGGGACGGACCTTCGAGGGAGGGCCGAAAGTGGCACCGGTGGGCATGATCCGCAACGTCACCATCCGCAATCTGCGCAATCCGGACATCGGTTACACCGAGCACAAGGGCGGCCGCGGACTGGGTACGATCATCGCGGGTATCCCCGGTCATCCGATCGAGAACATCACCATCGAGGACTGCGATCTCTACCTCTACGGGTCGATGCGCAATCCCGATCTGGTCTACGCCGACGTGCCGGAAGTGGAGAAGAAATATCCCGAGTTCGACAATTTCGGCGTGTGCCCCGCCTACGGGCTCTATATCCGCCATGTGAAGGGCATTACGCTCAAGAATGTGGATATCCGGTTCAAATACACCGATGTGCGCCCGGCCGTGGTGATGGATGACGCATCGGACTACAAGTTGGAGAACGTGACCGTGGAGACTTCTACCCGCACCGAGCCGAGCCCCCTGTGGGACAGGCAGCGCGGGAAGATCGTGTCGGAATAGCGTGCAGTGTGAAATTTGAAAATACCCTGGAAAAACAATGAAGAAAATAATGATGTTGATCGGCGCAGCGGCTGTGTGGCTGGGCCTTTTCCCTGCTGCGGTTTCCGCCGTGGCGCCCCAGCAGCCCACGGGCTCCGACAAGTTCCATAAGCCGAGCGAACTGTTCTCGGCCCGGGCCGACGGCCGGGCGCTGTTCGTGGAGCATTTCAAGGCGATCCACTATGTCAATTTCCCCGTTACGGGTCCGACCCGGATCGAGGCCGCTTTTGCGGGAGAGGTGAACGACTTCCGCATCAGCCCCATGATTCTCGGAATCGAGGGGACGCAGGCCGGCGGTACGGTCTCCTTCACGCTGCCCGGGCCGGGTTGGTACGT
Organism: Gallalistipes aquisgranensis; assembly: GCF_014982715.1. Taxonomy (NCBI): domain Bacteria; kingdom Pseudomonadati; phylum Bacteroidota; class Bacteroidia; order Bacteroidales; family Rikenellaceae; genus Gallalistipes; species Gallalistipes aquisgranensis. Next base: position 202,943 of record NZ_JADCJY010000001.1, read on the forward strand.
GCTGGAGGTGAACGGCAGGGAGAAGCTGATCCTGCTGGCCGATCCGGTGGAGACCGACGTGCCCCGGGTCGGAGATGCGGGTGTGATCTCCGTGCTGGATTACGTGAAGTCCGGTTCGGACGATACCTTGCAGACCGAGGCGCTGCAACGGGCGCTGGACGAGGCGTCCCGTACGGGGAAAACGCTCGTCTTTCCGCGGGGAGTGTACCGCACGGGGACCCTTACGGTGGGCAGCAACAGCCGTATCTACCTGGCCGAAGGGGCGCTGGTCAAGGGGTCGGAGAACCGGGAAGATTATCCTTCGGACGGGAACCGTCCCGAAGCCGACCACATCAACAACAAGGCGAACTATTCGGACAACGGCGAGTTCATGACCTTCAGCCGTCTGCTTCTGGTCGACAATGCCGAGAATGTGCGCATCTGGGGCCGGGGTATCATCGACGGCAGCGGTACGGTGATCCGGGCGCAGGGCAAGCCGGCCAATCTGATCCGTATCCGCAATTCGAAGGATGTGCTGATCGAAGGCGTGATCCTGCGCGACCCGGCCGCCTGGAACACCCATATCCTCCATTCGGAGCGGGTGACGGTGCGCGGGGTGAAGGTGCTCAACGACTTCGCCGTGCCCAATACGGACGGCTTCGATCCCGATGCCTCGCGCGACGTGCTGATCGAGAACTGTTTCGCCTACTGCAACGACGACAATATCGCCATCAAGACCACCAACAACATGGACCTGTTGCAGGATCTGGAGCGGGTGACGGTGCGCGGATGCGTCTTCATCACGCGCAAATCGTCGCTGAAGGTGGGGACCGAGACCAAGGCCGGCCGCATGAGCGACATCCTCTTCGAGGATAACGACGTGGTGGAATGCGACCGGGGCATGGCCCTTTACTGTTACGACGGGGCCGCCTTCGAGAATATCCGCTTCGTGAACAACCGCGTCGAACGCAATTTCCCCGACAACCAGCGCAAGGCGATCCATTTCCAGATTCTGAGCCGTTCGGGCAAGGGACATATCCGGAACGTGCTGTTCAAGGATTGCGCCTTCGACATCATGTTCCCGAAAGGGGCGTCGATGGCCGGTCTCGATGCGGAACACTGTATCGACGGGGTGACTTTCGACGGGGTGACCGTGGCGGGCAAACCCGTGCGCTCGCTCTCCGATCTGGGCATGGAGGAACCCCGTTTCGTGAAAAACATACGATTTAAATAGGATGCCGATGAAAAAGACGGTTTCGGCGTGTTTGGCGGTGCTGGCTGCCGCCGCGGTTTGTGCCTCGCCCTCCCGCACGCCATTGGAATGGGCCCGGCTGGTGGCCGACAACGTGGTGGACCGGGTGACTCCCGGGTTCGAATATGTGATGCAGGCCCCCTATCCCGACGTGGAGTTCATCGACTTCGGCATCAGTTGTGCGCCGGTGAAAGGAGTGGCCTACGGGCTCACCACGATGCACAGCCAGGCCGACCAGGAGCATACGTTCGCCGTGGGGCGTACGGCCGGGCTGAAGATATGGATCGACGACGAACTGGTGTTCGAGGGGCGGGGAGCCCGGGAGCTGCCGATCGTCTTCGACGAGCGGACCTACGAGCTGCCGGAGAGTTTCACCGTGCGGCTCGCTGCGGGAGACCACCGGGTACTGGTCAAGTCGGAATACATGGGCGACGGAAAATGGCTTTTCCTGCTTCAGGGACCCAATATGTCGCGGTATGCCGAAAAGGGGCAGAAGATCTCCTGTTCGCTGAAAAACTACGCTCCCAAGGTGACCCATGCCAACTGGCTGGTGCTGGGTACGTTCGAGGGGGATGTCGACACGCCCTGCCCGCCGGAGCGCGAGGACGGGTTTTACCGGGTGTACCGGAGCGGCGGCCGCCAGTTCGGATGGAACATCCCCCGGATCAATCTGCTGATCGACAACCGCGACGGCGGCAAGTTTTTCAGCTGGAGCTACCATGTGGGCGGATTCGTCTGGGCGTTGCAGCGGCTGGGAGCCGCGACGGGCGATCCGAAGTACGGCGATTATGCCGCCCGCTGGTGCGACTATGCGCTGGAGACGGTGCCGCTGGCCGAGTACCAGACCCGCGAGCTGCATGCCGTGCGTTCGATGAATTTCGGGCAGGCCGACCGTCCGATGCTCGACTACTATTCGGCTCCGGCCATGCCGTACGTGACGCGTCTGACGGCCGATCCCGATTTTGCGGAGAAAGAGGTCTACGAGGCCCGGGCCCGCAAGGTGGTGGAGTATCTGAAGCACCGTCAGTTCCGGATCGACGGCATCTTCGCCCGCACCTACACGCGGATACCCTCGATCTGGGTGGACGACATGTTCATGGGGCTGCCCTACCTGGTCTATTGGGCGAAATATACGGACGACCCGGCGGAACGCGAGGCCCTGCTGGACGATGCCTCGACGCAGGTGCTGACCTTCAACCGCTATCTTTTCGAACCCTCGGCGGGCCTCTACCGGCAGGCGTGCTATCCTTCGCGTCCGGAGGATAAGGTGCCTTTCTGGTCGCGGGGCAACGGCTGGGCTTTCTGGGCCACGAGCGAGGTGCTGGAGGCGCTGCCCCGGAACCACAAGAACTACAAGGCGATTCTTTCGATCTACCGGAAACACGCGCAGGGGCTGGTGCGCTGTCAGGACGGCGACGGTTTCTGGCGCAACGTGCTCGATATGGAGGGTTCGGTGCGCGAGTCGTCCGGCGCCGCCATCTTCACGATGAACCTGGCCCGGGGGATCAACAACGGTTGGCTCTCGCGTAAGGAGTACGGCCCTGCGGTGGAGAAGGCGTGGGCCGCGCTGACCACCTTCGTCGATGAAAACGGCGATTTCAACGGGGTGAAGGCCGGAACCAATTTCAGTACCGACCCGATGGATTACGAACGGGTGAAGTTCGTCAAGAGCGATACGCACGGCCTGCTGCCGTTCGTCTTCGCCTGTCTCCAGATGGACCGTTTCTATCGGGAGAGGAGATAGAGAACGGGCCCTTCCGGGTTCCGGACGACGGGAAGATCCGCAACGACGGGTCTTCCCGTCGCGTTTAATAGAAATCGAGGTTGCGGGCCTTGATGAAGAGGCCGAAACGGATCATGCTGACGAAATCCTGGTATTCGATCAGGCTTTCGGCCTGTCCCACGTACCACTGGAAGCCGAGGTACTGGTTGCTGTTTTTGCCTATTTTGAAAGCGAAATTGGTCTGCACCGATCCTTTCCATGACCAGGAGGCTCCCTTGCGGACGGTGATGTCGGTCACGATCCGTTCGTTGCGCAGGGGCAGCCACGTCACCTTCGCCTCTCCGTAGCCGACGTAGTCCATCAACCGGGGGTTGTCGCTGCGCCACGAGAAGGGAATCCAGCCCTTGACGGTCAGTTTCCAGTGGCTGTTGAACGAGGTGCTGTAAGCCAGCGAGACGAAGTTCCAGCTCCGGCTCCAGATGCTGTCGCGGCCGTTCGATTCGTGCTCGACCGTGAGGGAGAAGAAACCTTTCAGGCTGTTCTGGCAGAAGACGGGAACGGAGATGCCGATTCCCGGGTTGTAGTTCAGTTCGGTGAAGGGTTTCGAATTGCGGAAAATGTCCCAGAAGGCTTTCTGTGTGTAGGAGATGAACAGGTAGGAATCCAGCGGCAGTACGGCATTGGTGAGCCGCTGCCGGAAACTGATCTGGTACTTGACGTTCGAATTGAACTTGTCGGGCGTGTGGTTGGTGGGGCAGCCCACCACGGCGTAGTTGTCCTTGTAGATGGAGAAGGAGGGGGTGCGCTTGAGCTCGGAGAAGAGCGAATCGCGCGGCGTCCCGGCCGGCTGGGCCAGCGAAAGCGTACAACAGAGAAGGGCCGGAAGGAGCGGAAGGTATTTCATCGGAGGGATCGGATTTGACTTGGCAAAGTTAGGAAAAAAGAGTATATTTGTTCTGTCTTAATCTGTCCTAAAAGGAGGTTGTTATGGGTGAAACAGGCTGTTATACTTACCGGATCGAGCCGAGAGACGTGGATTTCACGCGGCAGGCGACGCTGATGGCGCTCGGCGACGACATTCTGCATGCGGCGGGCGAGGATGCCGACCGCAACGGGTTCGGGCTGCGCGTGCTGGGGGCGAACAACGCCTCGTGGGTGCTTTCCCGTTTCGCCGTGGAGATGGAGCGCCGTCCCGCACAGTACGAGAAACTGCGTGTGGAGACCTGGGTCGGCGACGTGAGCCGTCTGATGACCACCCGTAATTTCCGGGTGCTGGACGAGCAGGGGAACCGGATCGGTGCCGCGGTCAGCTATTGGGCGATGATCGACCTTTCGTCCCGCCAGCCGCTTGATCTGCGCAACAATCCGGACTACCTGAAAGCCGTGCGCGACGAGCCCTCCCCGATCGAGAAGCCGGGCCGTATCGCACGGGTCGAGCCTTCGCGGACGGAGGCGCACCGGGTCGTGTACAGCGACGTGGATTTCAACCGGCATGCCAACAGCATGAAATACCTGGAGTGGATGGTCGACATGCTCCCCGTGGAGTGGCACACGGAACGGGTGTGCCGCCGTTATACGCTCAACTTCATGCACGAAGCCCGCTACGGCGATCTTCTGGACATCTGTTTCGAGGATGCGCCCGTCTCCCTGTTCGAAGTCCGCAATGCGGAGGGGACGGCGCTCTGCCGTGCCTCGCTGGAGTGGAAATAGGCGTTCCCGCCCGGGCATGAACGGAATTTCTGCCGGACCATACCGGCGGCAGGATCGACATATATCGGAATCATGGAAAACAAAGAATCGACTATTCGCCTCATCTATCCGCAGTGGCAGGGCGGAATCGTGGACCGTTGGATGCCGGATATTCCGGCCGACGACGCATCGAGAGGATACTGGCTGGGCGCACAGTTGCTGAAAATGCTCGCCCCGGAGAGTGACCGGAAGACGGTCGAGGTACCCGTGTCGATGGATGTGGGTGACCGAAAGACGGAGAGAGGAATCAGTGCCCGCCGGGTTATCCTCGAACAGACGAAGACAGCCCTCGCGCTGCTGCGCGAAAACGCCCCGGGGCGGATCGTCACGCTCGGCGGTGAATGTTCTGTGAGTGTCGTCCCTTTTACGTATCTGATGGAAAGGTATCCGGACGACGTGGCCGTAATCTGGCTCGACGCACATCCGGATATCAACCTGCCCGGCGATGAGTACGAGGGGTATCATGCGATGGCCCTGACAGCTTGTCTCGGGATGGGCGACGAGGAGATCGTAGGTCTATTGCCGGGCCGGGCGGATGCTTCACGGGTGTTGATCGTGGGCTTGCGGGCATGGGAAGCGAACGGCGGAACGCGGGAACGTCAGCAGGTTTTCGGAATAAGAAGCCTCGCGCCGGCCGAGGTGGCCGCGGACAGCCGGGCCGTACTGGAGTGGTTGCGAGGTACCGGAGTCTCCCGGGTGGTCATCCATCTCGACCTGGATGTGCTCGATCCTGCAGAGATCGTCGCCGGAGTGGGGGTGGAGCCGGACGGTATGAAGATGGAACAGGTGGCGAGGGTCATCGAGGATGTGGCCGCTACGTACGACGTGGTTGGGCTCACGGTGGCCGAGCCGATGCCCCGGATTGCGATTAAAATCAGAAATTTGCTGGCTCGGTTGCCTTTGCTGAAGTAGTGAGGGGGAGGCGATGGCCTTCCCTGTTCCGTGTAATGAGGGATGCGGTATAAAAGGTCGGAATTTCCGCTGTATCGGAGAGTCTTCCGTCGCTGACGGGAGGGGCTGTCGATGCTTCTCGCTTTAATAATTTCACCCCCGTCAGAACGAACTCTGACGGGGGTGACGATCATTTTCGGGGATTTATTCGGAGGGTCCCCTTTGTCCGGAAGACCGTTTAGTATTTGAAAATCTTGCCTCCGGCGATAACCTCCTGATGCTCTTCGTCGAACTCTACGTACTGTTTCGTGCGCAGGGCGGCGTTGACCATGATGCAGGCGGTCGAGTGGTCGTAAGCGGCGCCGACGGGGGCGTTGGGCTGTTTGCGGCTGCGCACGCACTCCATCCAGTTTTGCATGTGGAGCGAGGTGAGCGGGTCGCCGCCCATATTCGCTTCGGAGGCTGCCTTGATGCCTTCCAGCTTGATTTCGGGCAGCTTGTTCTCCTTCAGGCCCATCTTTTCGGCATGGGCCTTGGTCAGGTAACCGTTCGAGGAGATCATGTTGGTGTCGAGGTTCAGCTCGCCGCCGTTCGAATAGTAGATCTCCTTCACACCGCCGGCCGAGTTGGTGAAACGCGAAGAGTAGAGCACCTGGAAACCCTTGTTGGGATCGTCCGTGGGACCGTAGTCCATCACGGCGGTCATGGTGTCGTAGTTGGTGCGTCCGTCTTTCCAGAGATAGATGTTGCCGTTCGCCGTCACGCTGCGCGGGTGGTGCAGGCCGGTGAACCAGTGCACGGTGTCGATCTGGTGAGCCATCCACTGTCCGGGAATACCCGACGAAAAGGGCCAGAACAGACGGTATTCGAGGTATTTGCGGGGATCGAAATCCTGATAGGGCCGGTTGCACAGGTAGCGCGTCCAGTCCAGATCCTCCTTCTTGCATTTGGGAACGAGGGTCGGCCTTCTCCAACGGTCGGGCTGATTGACGTTCCAGGTCATTTCGCACATCACGATGTCGCCGAACTTGCCGCTGCGGATGAAGTCGTTGGCTGCGTGGTAGTTCGGACCGCTGCGGCGCTGCGAGCCCATCTGGAAGATGACGCCGGCTTTCTCCACGGCCTTGCGGGCGGCGCGGTTGTCCTCCATCGTCTCGGCGAAGGGTTTTTCCACGTACATGTCACGGCCGGCTTCGGCGGCCTCGATGGCGTGCACGGCGTGCTGGAAGTCGGCGGTGGAGATGATGACCGCGTCGATGTCCTTATCCTTGTAAAGGGCCTCGTTATTGACGTACTGGCGCATCGAGTGGCCCAGTTTCCCTTCGAGATAACGTCCTCCCTCTTCGCGGCGCAGCTTCCAGATGTCGGATACGCCGACGATGTCGAAATTCAGTTTGTCTTTGTGGTTGAGGAAGCAGGGCAGCAGCGTGGCGCGGAAACGGTCGGAAAAGCCGACTACACCCACGTTCACGCGGTCGTTTGCACCCTTGACCCGTGCATAGCTCTTGTTGCTCAGGGCAACGCCGCCCAGCATCAGCCCGGCGGAGGCGAGACCTGCCTGTTTGATGAAGTCTCTTCTTGTGATCTTGCTCATGTTCTTACGGTTAGTTTGACTATCTTAGAGTTCCTTGATTTTGATGTTCTTGAACGAAACCTTTTTCCCGTGGTCCTGCAGCAGGATGTATCCCTCTTCGGCCATGCCGAAACCGTCGCGCTTGCTGAACTTGCTGCGGGCCACGCCCTCTTTCCACTGCTGGCTGCCGCGTTCGTACTCCAGGATTTTCTTGCCGTTGAGGTAGTGGGTCACCCGGTTGCCGTTCACCACGATGCGGGCCGTGTTCCACTCGCCGGCTTTGGCCGGGGTTTTGATCTCGGCGGGGAAGATGTCGTAGAGCGCTCCCAGCTGCCGGTTGCCGTCGTGTCCCAGCTTGGCATCGGGATGAAGCAGGTTGTCCAGCACCTGGTATTCGCAGGCCACGTTCGAGATTTTACCGCTCTTGTCCTCGGTGATGAAATACTTGATGCCGCTGTTGGCGCCGTCCGTGTAGAGGAAATCGACCGAGAGTTCGAAGTTCTTGTACTTGCGGTCGGTGACGATGTCGCCCACTGACGTCTTGTTGTTATTGTCGGCGATGGTGAGCGTGCCGTTTTCCACGGTCCAGCCGGTCGCAGGCACAGGACCGCCCTTGATGCTTTTCCATCCGTTTTTGCTCTTTCCGTCCCAGAGCAGTTTCCACCCCTGTTTCTGTTCCTTCGTGGTCAGCGTGTTGTCCGCTCCCTTTCCTTTTGCCGAGGCTCCGGCGCACAGAAGCGTGCACAGGGTGACCACGGCGATGCGTTTCAGATTCATGATCGGTGTTTACTTTGAATGATTAACGTATGAAAGCCCGTTTTATTTCCGGGCGGTGTTCTTTTTCAGATTGGCCAGGGCCGGAGCGAGCTGCTTGTCGAAGTCCGTCCATTTGCATTCGATCGAGAGGCCGCCTTTGTAGCCGATTTTGTTCAGCGCGTCGTAATAGGGCGTCAGGTCTTCGCCGTTGGTGCCCGGGGCCGCGCGGTCGGTCTTCTCCGCTACGTGGCAGTGTTTGATGTATTTGGCTCCCCTGACGATCGCTTCGGGACCTTCGTTCTCCTGAAGCATGTGGTAGATGTCGGCCAGGCACTGGATGTTGGGATGGCCTACCTTCTTGACGATCTTCACACCCTCTCCTACCGTGTTGAGGAAGTTGCATTCGCCGCTGCGGAGCGGTTCCAGCACGACGGTCACGTCGTATTTCCCGGCGATCGGACCCATCTTTTTCAGCAGGGAGACGAACTGGTCCGTCGCTTCCGCATGGCTGAAACCTTCGGGGACCTGACGGGCGCCGCCGCTGCCGAATACGATGTAGGAGATACCGGCCTGCTGCGCACGGCGGAAGGCTGTTTCGGCCCATTTCAAGGCGGCTTCGTGGTCGGCTGCGGGACCGGTCACCTTGATCGTGCCGGGCAGGAAACCGTTGCAGGAGCGGATGGGCAGCGGGGAGGCTTTGGCTGCGGCCAAATTGGCGGCGAACTCGGCATCCGGTTTGCCGGGGATGAGGAAGCGCCCCACGCTCTCTTCGATGAACTGGGCGCCGGCCTCCTTGGCCTTCTGTGCGTTCTGGACATTGGTGCAGACTCCCAGTTTGATCTGGGCCGTGACCGTGCCCGTTCCCACCAGAAGAGCCGCCAGAACGGCCAGATTTTTCAGATTTTTCATATTAGGGTAGATTTAAGGTTTGAAAAATGCGTAAAAAAGGCGAAACAAATCTAATGAAAAAAAACGGAACGGGCAAGGGCGTTCGCCCGTTTTGTTCTTCAGAACCCGAATTTTACGGGCCGTGTGTCCGTAAACCGATAAAATTGTCTACTTTAGTGGCGGAATCGGAGGGTTTCCGGCCATGCCGGTTCCGGACAGAACGAAATATCGAACGATGAATAATAGAATAGTGAAAATCCTTGCGTTGTCGCTCCTGTTTTCCGGTCTGTTCCTGCAGGCCCTGCCGCAGGAGAATCCCGTGTCGTGGCGGTTTTCGGCGCGGCCGGCCGGGGAGGGTGTGTTCGAGGCGGTTTTCGAGGCCGACATCCGTCCTCCTTATCACATGTACGATCTGGGGCCGTACGAGGCGTTCGGACCCAATGCCACGCTCTTTACGTTCGAACCTTCCGACGGACTGGTGCTCGAGGGCGGGGTCTATCCTTTCGCCGAGCCGCAGCGGGTGGACGATCCGGTGTTCGGCATGGAGATCGGCTACTATGCCGGGAAAGCGGTTTTCGGCCAGAAGGTGCGGCTGACGGCGGCTTCGGCCGTGCTGAAGGGTAACGTGGAGTGGATGGTCTGCGACGAGACGACCTGCCTGCCTCCCGCCGACGAGGATTTTGAGGTGAGGATCGGTCCGGCAGAGCCGGAAGCGGCTTCCTCCGCCCGTGCGCCCGGAAATACGGGAAGTCTGTGGGGAACGGTGGTCGAGGCGGTCCTCTGGGGGCTGGCCGCGCTGCTCACCCCGTGCGTCTTCCCGATGGTGCCCATGACGGTCTCCTTCTTCCTGAAAGGGAACGAACGGAAGGGGCGCGGACGTTTCCGGGCGCTGATGTACGGCGTTTTCATCGTGGCGCTCTATACGTTGCCGATCGCCGCGATCATTCTGGTGACACGGGTCGTGGGAGGCGATGCCGTGACGGCCGACATCTTCAACTGGCTGGCTACGCATTGGCTGCCCAACGTGATTTTCTTCCTCGTGTTCATGGTCTTCGCCGCATCGTTTTTCGGCGCCTTCGAAATCACGATGCCCAGCCGGCTGGTCAATCGGAGCGACCGGGGCGCCGACCGGGGCGGACTGGGTGGCCTCTTTTTCATGGCCCTGACGCTGGTGCTGGTGTCGTTTTCCTGTACGGGGCCCATCGTAGGGTCGGTGCTCATCAAATCGACCGCCGGCGAGTTCTGGGAGCCGATCGTCACCATGTTCGCCTTTTCGGTGGCGTTCGCCCTGCCGTTCACGCTCTTCGCCTTTTTCCCCTCCCTGCTGAAAAATCTGCCCAAAAGCGGCGGATGGCTCAATTCGGTGAAGGTGGTGCTGGGTTTCGTGGAGGTGGCGCTGGGCCTCAAGTTCCTCAGCGTGGCGGACCAGACCTATCACTGGGGCATTCTCGACCGCGAGGTCTATCTGGCCGTCTGGATCGTCGTTTTCGCCCTGCTGGGATTTTATCTGCTGGGTAAGCTGCGGTTCGCGCACGACAGCGAGGTGAAGCATATCGGCGTGTTCCGGCTGCTGCTGGCGATCGTCACCTTCAGCTTCGTGGTCTATCTCCTGCCGGGCATGTTCGGCGCCCCGCTCAAGGGGCTGGCGGGTTACCTGCCTCCGATGCACACGCAGGATTTCGTGCTGCTGGGCGGAACGGCGGACAGGAGTGCGGCGCCGTCCGGTGCGGCTGTCGGGAGTGCGGGAACGAAAGGGCCTAAATACGGCGATTTCCTCCATCTGCCCCATGGATTGCAGGGTTTCTTCGACTTCGAAGAGGGGATGGCCCATGCCCGCGAGGTCGGCAAGCCCGTGCTGGTCGATTTCACGGGGCACGGCTGCGTGAACTGCCGCGAGATGGAGGCCCGGGTGTGGTCGGCGCCGGAGGTGCTCTCCCTGCTGCGGGACGATTACGTGATTATAGCCCTCTATTCCGATGATAAGAAGCAGCTGCCCGAGAGCGACTGGGTAACCACCGAAAGCGGCAAGGTGCTCAAAAGTCTCGGCAAGATCAATTCCTATTTCGCACGCACGCGCTACGGGGTCAACGCCCAGCCCTGCTATCTGCTGCTGGACGACCGCGGGGAGCTGCTGGTGCCGCCGCGGGGCTACGATCTGAGCGTGCCCGGTTTCGCCGCGTTCCTGGAGAGCGGGATCGCGGCCTGGGAGGCCCGTAAAAACGGAAAATTATGATTTCGGTCGTCGTACCCGTCTATAACCGTCCCCGCGAGGCGGAGGAGCTGCTCGACAGCCTCGTCCGCCAGAGCCGCGGGGGATTCGAGGTGGTCCTTGTCGAAGACGGTTCGCAGGTGGATTCGCGGGCCGTGGCGGAGCGATATGCCGGCCGGCTCGACGTGTCGTATTACGTGAAGGAGAACGGGGGGCCCGGTCCGGCCCGCAATTACGGGGCGGACCGGGCGAAGGGCGATTTCCTGGTTTTCCTCGATTCGGACTGCATCGCCCCTCCGTCTTACATGGAGGCCGTTTCGCGTGCGGTGGAGGCCGGTGTGCGGGCATTCGGCGGGCCCGACCGGGCCGACGAGCGGTTTACTCCCATGCAGAAGGCCGTGAGCTATTCGATGACCTCTTTTTTTACCACGGGGGGTATCCGGGGCGGAAAGCATAAGCTCGACCGTTTCATTCCCCGCAGTTTCAACATGGGAGTGGCCCGCGACCTGTTCGAGCGGGTGGGAGGATTCGCCTCCATGCGTTTCGGGGAGGACATCGACCTCAGCATGCGGATCATTGCGGCGGGTGGGGAGCCCCGTCTGCTGCCTGAGGCGGCGGTTTGCCACAAGCGGCGGACGAGCCTGCGCTCCTTCTTCCGGCAGGTCTATTTTTCGGGTGTGGCCCGGATCAACCTGACGAAACGGCATCCCGGTTCGCTCAAGGCGGTGCACCTGCTGCCGGCGGCTTTCACGGTGGGATCGTTGCTTTGTCTGGGGCTGGCGTTCGTCCGTCCGGCTTTCCTGCTGCCGCTGGGTTTGGCTGCGCTGGTCTGGTGTGCCGATTCCTCGCTGCGCAACCGCAGCCTGAGGGTGGGGCTGCTTTCGGCCGCCACTTCGTTCGTGCAGTTGTGGGGCTATGGAATCGGTTTTTTGACCGGTGCCTGGAAACGTCTCGTGCTGAAACGGACGGAGGCGGAGACTTACCGGACGAATTTTTTCTGAGCGGGGGCTGTCCGTACCGGAACCGGTAAATGCACGGGAGGGGCCGAAATTCTTTTCGGCCCCTCCCGCATATTCCGTACCTTGACAGGGTTATTTTTTGATGTTGGGCAGTTGCAGTCCGTAATGCTTGATCGCGTCTTCGCGGCGCAGGAGCAGAGCGAAGACGATGGACAGGATGCCGAAGCAGGTGAAGATCAGCATCGGCAGCGTGTAATCGTAGGCGGGTTTTCCGTCCACGAAGCCTGTGATGCAGTATTTGTCGAGCACCTTGCCGATCAGGTACGGAACGCCCATCAGGCCCCAGTTCTGAATCCAGAAAATGAGGGCGTAGGCCGTGCCCAGTTTGTTTTCGGGAATGATTTTGGGGACCGAAGGCCACATGGCCGAGGGTACCAGCGAGAAGGCGATTCCCAGCAGGATCATCAGTACGAGGGCTATGATCCAATAGTCGAGCCCCGGGATGGAGAACATGGCGTGGATGAAGACCAGCATCACGGCGCCGATCAGCATGATGCCCGCTCCGTGTCCCTTGCGGTCGTACAGGTTGCCGAAGAAGGGGGTCAGCAGGATCGTCCCGAAGGGAAGGATCGAGGGAATCAGACCCGACAGCTCCTGGGAGATGCCGAATTTGTTGATCATCAGACTGGGGGCGTATTTCAGGAAGGGGAACACGGCCGAGTAGAAGAGCACGCAGAGGATGGCGATGTACCAGAACCCTTTGATCCTGATGATTGAGAAGATGTCCGAAAAACGGAAGGGCTCCTCGGCCTCCGTCTCCTCTTCCGCCCGCTCGGCGTCGAGCCTGCGGTCCATCACCACGAAGACCATGAACGAGAGGAATCCGATGCAGAGCAACAGCAGGCCCATCAGCACGGGCATGCTGATCGACCCTCCGAACGCCTTGCACAGCAGCGGCGTGACACCGATGGCCAGTCCCGTTCCGATCCGCGCGCAGGCCATCTCCAGTCCCATGGCCAGCGCCATTTCCTTTCCCTTGAACCACTTGACGATGATCTTGGAGACCGTGATGCCCGCGATTTCGATCCCTACGCCGAACAGGGCGAAGCCGAACGAGGCCACGAGCAGCGGATAGCCCCAGTCCGACCCGAAGAGACGCACCGTGGCACCCCCGAAGTCGTGCGAGACGCCGAACCACTTGATCGCCACGCCCAGCACCATGATTCCGGCCGCCATGAGGCCCGTGAAGCGGACGCCCATCCGGTCGAGGATCATGCCGCCGAAGATGAGCATCAGCAGGAATACGTTGAACCAGCCGTAGGCACTGGTGAACGTGCCGTATTCGTCGCCGCTCCAGCCCAGTCCGCCGAGGTTCACGGGGCTCTGGAGCAGGTCCTGCAGCGGAGCCATCATGTCGGTGATGAAGTAGCCGCACAGCATGGTGAAGGCCACCAGTCCCAGTACGAACCAGCGGGCCGTGGCCGACTCGCTGATCTTCTTTTGAATTTTTGCTACCATTTATTTAATCGTTTGAGTTGTAGTCGCTATTCCCCGTCCTCCGACCCGGCGAATCTTTTGAGCACCGGATAGGCCTCCTGGATGCCCATTTCGCCCGCCTTGCTCAGGTCGAGGCACCCTTTGCGGGTATCCTTCATGTATATCTGTACCAGCCCCCGGTTGAAGTAGGCCTCGGCGAAGTTGGGATTGAGTTCCAGCGCTTTGGTGTAGTCGTCGAACGCCTCCGGCAGATTGCCCGAAAGAGCCTGCAGGTTGGCCCGGTTGTAATAGATGTGGGCGAAGTCCGGAAGCAGTTTGGCCGCCTTGTTCAGGTCGGCGATCGCCTCGTCGTAGTTGTACGTGCGCCGGGAGTTGTTCTTGAGCCGGTTCACGGGATCGGCGTCGATCGTGATGCGCTGGTAGTTGTTGTCGATCGAGGAGATGAAGTCGATCATTTCGCTGCGCGTGGTGCTCCGGTTCAGGTAGAGGAACGGATTGGTCGGGTTGCGCTCGATGGCCGCCGAGTAGAAGTTCACCGAATTGGTGTACTGGCGGATCAGCCCCTGCGTGACGGCCCGTTCGAAGAGCAGGTGCCAGTCCGTATTGCCTGCGTCGATCCGTGCGGCCAGCCGGCGGTCCATGGCCACCAGCGAGTCGGGCGACAACGAACTGCTCCGGTTGGTGAGCCTCAGCAGCGGATTGTCGATCTCCGCGAGGAAGTCCTCCGCGCGCTGTACGTAATAGCGCTGCGGGTCGATCGTGGTGGTCGAATCCGGCTCCGTGAGGGTGAACTTGAACAGGGGCAGCAGCGTGACGTTGTCCGTGCGGTTGCCGATCCGGCCGAACCGGCTGCCCGAGAACTTGTTGTCGAAGGAGAGGAGCTGGTTGAACTTGCGGCTGGTGTCGGCATAGACCGAAAAGGTGCTGTCGTTGAGCTTCGAGCGGTATTCGGCGATCTTCTTTTCGGCGAAATTGCGGTCCTGTTTCGCCCCCTTGGTGTCCTTCATCATGTAGCGCAGGTGGGCCCGGTTGAGGTAGGCGTTGGCGAAATCGGGATAGAGTTCGATCGCCTTCGAGTAGTCGTCGATGGCGCTGGGGTAGTCGCCGAGCTGGGTGTAGAGCAGCGCCCGGTTGAAGTAGACCAGCACGTTGCCCGGCGAATACTCCGCCACGCGGTTGTAGTCGTCCAGCGCCCGGTTGTAGTCGCCGATCTGCGACCGGATGATGGCCCGGTTGAAGTAGGTGAGCGAGTTGGTCGAGTCGAGTTCGATCACCCGGTCGAAGTCTTCGAGCGCCTGCATCGGTTTTTTCGTGTTGGCGTAGACGAGCGCGCGGTTGAAGAACGAGACGGTGTAGGCGGAGTCGCAGGTGATCGCCTTGTTGAAGTCCTCCAGTGCCAGATCGTATTTCCCTTCGGCCATGTAGAGCCCCCCCCGGCGGTTGTAGCCGTCCGGGCTCTCACGGTTGGTGCGGATCGCCGTGTTGTAGTCCTCGAACGCCCTCACCGTGTCTTTCAGGAAGAGGTAGCTCGTTCCCCGGTTGATGTAGGCGTCGGCCACCTTGTTTTCGTGGCGGATGAACATGTCGAAGTCGGCGATGGCCTCCTCGTACTGCTGGCTCAGCAGGTAGGTGACGCCCCGGCTGTAATAGGGGCCGGGCAGGTCGGGCCGCAGGTTGATCGCCTCCCGGAAGTCGTTCAGCGCGTCGTCGTAATTGCCCAGCCGCGAGCGGGTGATGGCCCGGTACTGGTAGGCCATCGTGAAGACGGGATTTTTCTCGATGGCCAGCGAAAAGTCCATCTCGGCGCCCAGCAGGTCGTCGAGGTTGTATTTGGCGATGCCGCGCAGGAAGTAACCTTCGTGCGCACCCGGATCGACCTTCAGCAGGATGTTGAGCGTCTCGATGGCGTCCTGGTAGCGGTTGTCGATGAGCATGCCCCGGCCCACCCAGAAGAAATACTCTTTGTTTAGCTGTGCATACCCCTTCTGGCCTGCCAGAGAGCACAGGCCCAGCAGGAATACGATGACCGCTTTGCGCATGAAAGACGTATGGTGAGATGTAAACGACATTTTCAGACCGCTAATATAACATAAACTATCGAAATAACCGCTTTATTGTTTCCTGCTTTTGTGCGAAACCCCGTTTGTTGATTAAATGGGGATAACATTTTCGGGCTTATTTTAGGGACTTACCGAAAAAAAACGTAATTTTGACAGCAATTTGTGTTTTAACCGAACGTGAAATTTAATACCTATCCGATGAAAAAAGTAGATGTCGTGCTCGGTCTGCAATGGGGCGACGAAGGCAAGGGGAAGGTGGTCGACGTGCTGACCCCGAAATATCAGGTGATCGCCCGGTTCCAGGGCGGCCCCAATGCGGGCCACTCCCTCCATTTCAGCGACAGAAGCTACGTACTGCATACGATCCCCTCCGGTATTTTCCGCGACGGCTCGGTCAATGTCATCGGCAACGGCGTGGTGATCGATCCCGTGATCCTTTCGCAGGAGATCGCCGAGCTCGAAGCCAGCGGCGTGGATGTGGCCTCGAAACTTCTCGTCTCCAGGAAGGCCCATCTGATTCTGCCCACCCACCGGATGCTCGACGCCGCCTCGGAGGCGGCCAAGGGCGGTGCCAAGATCGGTTCGACCCTCAAGGGAATCGGCCCGACCTATATGGACAAGACGGGGCGCAACGGCCTGCGCGTGGGAGACATCCTCTCGCCGGAGTTCCCCGAGCGTTACCGCAAGCTCCGGGAGAAGCACGAACACATGCTGAAACAGTACGATTTCCGGTACGATATCGCCGAGTACGAACGCGAATGGTTCGCCGGTATCGAGAACCTCAAACGATTCCGTCTGGTGGAGAGCGAATATGCCGTCAACCGTTTCGTCGAGGAGAACAAGGCCGTGCTGGCCGAAGGGGCGCAGGGCTCGATGCTCGACATAGACTTCGGTACCTATCCGTTCGTCACCTCGTCCAATACCTTGTGCGCGGGTGTTTGCACCGGTCTGGGTGTGGCCCCGAGCCGGATCGGCAACGTGTACGGTATTTTCAAGGCATACTGTACCCGCGTGGGCAGCGGTCCGTTTCCGACGGAACTGTTCGACGGCGACGGGGAGAAGCTGCGCGAGATCGGCCGCGAGTTCGGCGCCACGACGGGACGGCCGCGCCGCTGCGGCTGGCTCGACATGGTGGCCCTGAAATATTCGGTGATGATGAACGGAGTCACGGGCCTTATCATGATGAAGGCCGATGTGATGAACGATTTCGACACGATCCGGGTGGCTACGGCCTACAAGGTGGACGGCGTGGAGACCTCCGAATTCCCCTTTGAGACCGGCGGGAAGATCGAACCTGTCTACAAGGATTTCAAAGGGTGGAAATGCAATATCAACAATATCCGCAGGTACGAGGATTTCCCGGCCGAACTGAAAACCTACGTTGAATATATCGAACGCGAGACGGGAGTGCCCGTGGTGATCATCTCCGTGGGTCCCGACCGCGAGGAGACGATCGTTCGCTAATCCCGGCCCTTTGCAGGGCCGCCGTCGACCGTGCCGTATGAGATTTACGATCCTGTTGAACCTTTTTCTGCTGTTGTCCTGTGCGGGTTCCGCCCGTCCGGGATACGATCTGGTCATCGTCGGGGGAACTCCCGGGGGAATCATGGCCGCCATCGCCGCCGCCCGCGAAGGGAAAAGTTCCGTTATTCTGGAGCGCACTTCCCATATCGGCGGGCTTCCTGTCAACGGTCTGGGAGCGACCGACATCAATACCCGGGCGGCCACGACAGGCCTGTTCCGCGAGTTCGTGGAGAACGTGCGCCGGTATTATGCCGATAAGTACGGACCCGATTCGCAGCAGGTGAAGGATTGCAGCGGCGGATTCCATTTCGAGCCTTCCGTGGCCGGCCGGGTGTTCGACCGTATGCTGTCCGGATACCGGGGGCGGATCGACGTGTTCACCCTGCGTCAGTTCGACTGCGACCCCGCCAACGTGGAGATGGAGGACGACCGGATACTGGGCGTTCGCGTCACCGACCGGGCTACGGGACGGAGCGAAACGTACCGGGGCCGGGTGTTCCTGGACGCCACGTACGAAGGCGATCTGGGAGCGGCCGCAGGCGTGCCTTTCCGGGTGGGCCGCGAGGGGCGCGACGAATTCGGCGAGCCGGGTGCGGGCCGTATCTACAAGTATTGGAGCGGTCCCGTGGCCGAGGGAAGCGACGGGATGGGCGACAATGCCGTGCAGGCCTACAACTACCGTCTCTGCCTGACCGACGATCCGGCCAACCGGGTGCGGGTCGAAAAACCGAAGAACTACAACCGGGAAGAGTATCTTTCCCTTGTCGAGGATGTCTGGACGGGGCGCAATACCCATGTCTCGTTCAGGAAGGTGACGCCGGAGATGATGGAGGAGAACCGCCGGGCGATCGGAGCGGGCGGAGAGACGGGAATTCCCGGCGACAAGTGGGGTATCGCCAAGATTACCAATATGGTGACCCTGCCCAACCGGAAAACCGATGCCAACAATCAGCATCTGGCCCTGATTTCGACCGACCTGCCGGAGGAGAACTGGCCCTGGCCCACCTCGTCGTGGGAGTGGAGGGACCGTTTCGCCGGCCGGCTGCGCGATTATACGCTGGGGCTCATCTGGTTCGCTCAGAACGACGAGGCGCTGCCGGAACACTTCCGCGAGGCTGCGTCGCGGTGGGGGCTGGCGGCGGACGAATATATCGACAACGGCCATTTCCCGCGTCAGGTCTACGTGCGCGAGGGACGCCGTTTCGAGGGAGTTTATTTTTTTACAGCGAAAGACGCCCTGCCCGTGGCGGATGGCCAGCGGCCCCCGGTCCACGCGGAGAGCGTGACGGCCAGTCACTATTCGCTTGATTCGCACGCCGTGCGCAAGCGCGAGAAGGGGCGGGTGCATCTGGACGGCTTTTTCGGCATTACGGACGCCCGGGTCTATACCGTCCCCTACGGAGTGATGGTGCCCCGGCAGGTGGACAACCTGCTGCTGCCCGTTCCCGTGTCGGGTTCGCACGTGGGATTCTCCACCCTGCGGATGGAACCCTGCTGGATGGCGCTGGGCCAGGCTGCGGGCATCGCATCCTCGCTGGCCATCGACTGCGGGCTGAAGGTGCGCAACGTCGATGTGAGACGGCTGCAGGAGAAGCTGATCGGACAGAAAGCCACGTTGATCTATTATGAAGATGTGACCCCGGAAGACGATGCGTTCGAGATGGTGCAGGTGCTGGGGTTGGCCGGATATTTGCCCGGATGGGAGGCCCGGCTGTCGGAGGCGGTGAGCCGTGCCGACCTGGAGGCGTGGAGAAAGCGCAGCAGGTTGGCGCTGGAGGCCGAAGCGGGCCGCACTCCGCGCGGAGAGGTGTTGGAAGAGATATACAGAAGAGGAACGGAAGGCCGTTCCGCGAGACAATAGCGATTTTAAAATGTGAAAGAAGATGAAAACGACGAAATTTTCCGTGATCGTTCTGCTGGCTGCCCTCCTTTCGGTGACGGGCTGTTCCACCATGAGCCGCACCGGGAAGGGTGCATTGTACGGTACGGGCGGCGGTGCCGCGCTGGGTGCCGGTATCGGGGCATTGGCCGGAGGCGGTAAGGGCGCAGCGATCGGAGCGGCCATCGGTGCCGGTGTGGGTGCCGGAGCCGGGGCGCTGATCGGCCGCCGGATGGATAAGCAGAAGGCCGAGCTGGAGAAAATCCAGGGGGCTCAGGTGGAGATGGTGAAGGACAGCAACAACCTGCAGGCCATCAAGGTGACCTTCAACGACAAGATTCTTTTCGCCACCGGCAAGAGCGACCTGAGTCAGGCATCGCGCGATGCGCTCGTGCGTTTCGCCGTCTCGTTGCAGAATGCTCCCGACACGGATATAACCATTTACGGGCATACCGACAACACGGGCAGCCGGGCCGTGAACGAACGTCTTTCGCAGGAGCGTGCGCAGGCCGTGGCCAATGTGCTGATGGGGCAGGGCGTGAGCAGTAAACGGATGATCGTCAAGGGGCTCGCCTACGACTCTCCCGTGGCCGACAACTCCACCGAGGCGGGGCGTGCCGCCAACCGTCGCGTGGAGATTTTCATCACGGCCAGTGAAGAGACGATCCGCCAGGCCGAGGCCGGAACCCTGAAATAGAACCTGAAAACATCTAAACCATACTTTTTAATAATGAAAAAAGCGTTGAAAATAGTAGTGCTGGCCAAGCAGGTGCCCGATACCCGCAATGTGGGGAAGGACGCCATGAAGGAGGACGGCACCGTGAACCGTGCAGCCCTGCCGGCCATCTTCAACCCCGAAGACCTGAATGCCCTGGAGCAGGCACTCGTAATCAAGGATATGAATCCGGGAAGTACCGTGCAGGTGCTTACCATGGGACCTCCCCGGGCCGCCGACATTCTGCGCGACGCCATGTTCCGCGGGGCGGACGGCGGCGTGCTGCTTACCGACCGTAAATTCGCCGGGGCCGATACGCTGGCCACCTCCTACGCCCTTTCGCGGGCGCTGGTCAAGATGCAGCCCGACATCATCGTCGCCGGCCGTCAGGCCATCGACGGAGATACGGCGCAGGTAGGTCCGCAGGTGGCCGAGAAGCTGGGGATTCCCCAGGTGACCTATGCCGAGGAGATCGTCTCCCTCGACGGAGAGCAGATCGTCGTCAAGCGTCGGCTGGAACATGGCGTGGAGACGGTGAGCTGCCCTCTGCCGATGGTGATGACCGTGAACGGATCGGCTGCCGAGTGCCGTCCGCAGCATGCCAAACGGGTGATGAAGTACAAGAACGCCAAGACCCCCAGCGAACTGCAGGCGGTGGACAACGACTATCTGCGCGTGCAGTGCGGCTGCAAGGAGTACCTCAATATCGGGGAGTGGAGCGTGGCCGACGTCGATGCCGACGACAGCCAGCTGGGTATGAGCGGCTCTCCCACGAAGGTGAAGAAGATCGAGAACGTCGTTTTCCAGGCCAAGGAGGCCAAGCGCCTTACTGCGGCCGATGCGGACATCGACGGGCTGATGGCCGAGCTGATCGCCAGCCATACATTGGGTTAAATCATCTAACGAGAGAGTATTATGAACAACATATTTGTATATTGCGAAATAGAGAGCGGCAAGGTCGCCGACGTGAGCCTCGAGCTGCTGACCAAAGGCCGTGAACTGGCCGATACGCTGGGGTGCAAACTGGAGGCCCTTGTGCTGGGCGAGGGACTGGACGGCGTGGAGAAGGAACTGGCCAAATACGGTGCCGACACCGTGTGGGTGGCCGACGACAAGGAGCTGGCACCTTACCGTACGCTGCCCCACACCTCCGTCGTGTGCGGTGTGTTCGAGGAGGAGAAGCCGCAGATCGCCCTGTTCGGTGCCACGCCCGTGGGACGCGACCTGGGCCCCCGCGTTTCGTCGGCCCTGCACAGCGGTCTGACGGCCGACTGCACCAGTCTGGTGATCGGCGACCATACGGATGCCAAGAGCGGCACGGAATACAAGAACCTGCTGTATCAGATCCGTCCCGCATTCGGAGGCAACATCATTGCCACGATCGTCAATCCCGACCACCGTCCCCAGATGGCCACGGTACGCGAGGGCGTGATGAAGAAAGAGGCGGCCAAGACCCCCGGCGCCGGTGAGGTGAAACGGGTGGACGTGAAGAAATACCTGAAGGATACCGATCTCGTGGTGAAGATCATCGACCGCCAGATGGAGGAGCGCAAGATCGACATCAAGAGTTCGGCCGTGCTCGTTTCGGGCGGATACGGCATGGGGTCGAAGGAGAATTTCGGCCTGCTGTTCGAACTGGCCGAGGTCCTGGGGGCCGAGGTGGGCGCTTCGCGTGCCGCCGTGGACGCCGGGTTCGCCGACCATGCCCGTCAGGTGGGGCAGACCGGAGTGACGGTCCGTCCGAAGCTCTATATCGCCTGCGGTATTTCGGGCCAGATCCAGCATACGGCCGGTATGGACCAGTCGTCGATGATCATTTCGATCAATACCGATCCGGACGCCCCGATCAACAAGATCGCCGACTACGCCATCGTGGGCGACGTGATGGAGGTGATCCCCAAGATGATTAAGTATTACAAGCAAAACTCTAAATAAGCACGGATATGGCCAACTTTTTTTTAGATAATAAAGATTTGCAGTATCATCTGGAGCATCCCCTGATGAAGAAGCTGGTGGAGCTTCAGGAGCGGGGTTTTGCCGAGAAGGATGTGTATGACTACGCCCCGGCCGATTTCGAGGACGCGATGGACAACTACCGCCGGGTACTGACCATCACCGGCGAAGTGTGCGGCGACGTGATCGCCCCCAATGCCGAAGGGGTGGACGAAGAGGGCCCGAAGGTGGTGAACGACCACGTGGTCTACGCTCCCGGAACCGCCAGAAACATCGAGGCGGTCACCAAGGCCGGTCTGTTCGGCATGACGCTGCCCCGCAAGTACGAGGGGCTGAACCTGCCGCTGATCTGCTTCGTGATGGCCAACGAGATGGTGGCCCGTGCCGATGCCGGATTCGAGAACATCTGGGGGCTTCAGGACTGTGCCGAGACGCTGAACGAGTTCGCCAGCGAAGAGCTCAAGGCCGAGTTCCTGCCCCGCGTCTCGCGCGGAGAGACCTGCGCCATGGACCTCACCGAGCCCGATGCCGGCAGCGACCTGCAGGCCGTGATGCTCAAGGCCACGTGGGACGAGGCCCGGGGAACGTGGCTGCTCAACGGCGTGAAACGCTTCATCACCAACGGTGACGGCGATATTTCGCTGGTATTGGCCCGTTCCGAAGAGGGTACGACCGATGCCCGCGGCCTGTCGATGTTCGTGTATGACAAGCGCGACAATGCCGTGAAGGTGCGCCGAATCGAGCACAAACTGGGTATCAAGGGGTCGCCCACCTGCGAACTGGTCTTCACCAATGCCCCGGCCAAACTGGTCGGCGACCGCAAGATGGGTCTGATCAAATACGTGATGTCGCTGATGAACGCCGCCCGTCTGGGCATCGGCGCCCAGTCGACCGGCCTTTCCGAGGCCGCCTACCGCGAGGCGCTCAAGTATGCGCATGAGCGGGAGCAGTTCGGCAAGCCGATCATCGAATTCCCCGCCGTATTCGAGATGCTGACCAACATGAAGGCCAAACTGCAGGCTTCGCGGGCGATGCTCTACGAGACCACCCGTTTCGTGCAGCTCTACAAGACCTATACGCACATCAGCCACGAGCGTAAACTGGAGGCGGAGGAACGCGCCGAGATGAAGGCCTACACCCGTCTGGCCGACGCTTTCACGCCGCTGCTGAAGCTGATGAGCAGCGAATACTGCAACCAGCTGGCTTACGACGCCCTTCAGATTCACGGCGGTTCGGGCTACATGCACGACTATCCGATCCAGCGTATCTACCGCGATGCCCGTATCACCAATATCTACGAGGGTACGAGTCAGTTGCAGGTGGTCGCTGCCATCCGTCACGTGACCACGGGAACCTATCTCTCCCAGATCATGGAGTATGAGAAGGCCGAATGTCCAGGCGATCTGGACCAGATCCGCAAGCGCCTGGTGGCCATGCGCGAGGAGTACGAGAAGACGGTGGAGAAGGTGGTCTCCACCGGCGACAACGAGGTGATCGACTTCCATGCCCGCCGCATGGTGGAGATGGCCGGTCATATCATCTTGTCGCACCTGTTGCTGCGTCAGGCGGCCGAGGTGGATGAGTACCGTACGTCCGCCGTTGTCTACTCCAAGTACGGACAGGCTCAGAACCGGGCCGCCGCGGAGTACATTGCCCATTCGTGCTGCGGCGACATCGACCTGTTCAAGCAGGTGCTGGACGAACATTAGCAGCCGGAACGATCCGGCAGGAAAGCCGTCTCCCTCGGGAGACGGCTTTCCCGTTTTCGGGATAAGCGTTTGGTAATCGTACCGAAAAGTGTATCTTTGTGGACAGATCGAACCATCAAATCCCTAACCGATATGAGAGTTATTATTCAGGAGAAAAGCGATGCCGTGGCCAGCTGGGCCGCCCGGTATATCGCTTCGAAAATCAATTCCCATGCCCGTATCAGCGACCGGCCTTTCGTGCTGGGTCTGCCCACGGGTTCCACGCCGCTGAAAACCTATGCCGAACTGATCCGCCTGCACCGCGAGGGGAAGGTCTCTTTCGAGAACGTGGTGACTTTCAATATGGACGAGTACGTGGGACTGCCCGAAGAGCATCCCGAAAGCTACCATTCGTTCATGTGGAACAATTTCTTCAGCTCGGTGGATATCCGACCCGAAAACGTCAACATCCTGAACGGAAATGCCGCCGATCTGGAGGCCGAGTGCCGTTCGTACGAGGAGCGGATCGCTGCACAGGGCGGCATCGACCTGTTCATGGGGGGAATCGGGCCCGACGGCCATATCGCCTTCAACGAACCCTTTTCCTCGATGACTTCGCGTACGCGGGTGAAAACCCTCACGCACGACACGCTGGTGGCCAATTCGCGCTTTTTCGGCGGCGACATCGACCGGGTGCCCAAGACGGCCCTGACCGTGGGCGTAGGGACTGTGCTCGACGCCCGCGAGGTGATGATTCTCGTCACGGGGTATAACAAGGCCCGTGCCCTGCACCATGTGGTAGAGGAGGGGTACAACCATGCCTGGACGGTGAGTGCCCTTCAGACCCATCCCAAAGGGATCATCGTCTGCGACGAAGAGGCCACCTACGAGCTCAAGGTCGGAACGTTCCGCTACTTCAAGGATATAGAGCGGGAGCATATCGACCCGCAGAGCATCACTCTGTAAACTGTCCTGCGATGAAACGGATTGTCGCCGTATCGTTGCTGCTGGCCGGTGTGCTGTTCGCCTCGGCGGCCCGTTGTGCCCGGCCGAAGGTGATCGCCCACCGCGGTTTCTGGAAATGGGAGGGTTCGGCCCAGAATTCGATCGCTTCGCTGCGTCTGGCGGCCCGGTGCGGCCTGTGGGGGAGCGAGTTCGACGTGAATGTCACTTCGGACGGTGTGGCCGTCGTCAACCATGATCCCGTGATCGGCGGGAAACGGATCGAAAATACGCCCTATGCCGAATTCCGTGACGTACGCCTGCGCAACGGCGAACGGATGCCGACGCTGGCCGAATACCTGGCCGAGGGGAAGAGGCATCCGGAACTGAAGCTGATTCTGGAACTCAAATCGGCCCGTTCGGCGGAACACGAGCTTCGCAGCGTGGAAGTCGTGCTCCGGGAAGTGGAGCGGGCCGGCGTCGCACGGCAGGTGGAATATATCGCTTTCAGCCGCCGGATCGTGGAGGAGTTGCTCCGGCGCGACCCGAAACTGAAAGTGGCCTATCTCAACGGGGACATCGCTCCGGAAGAGCTGAAAAGGATGGGGTGTACCGGGCTGGACTATTCGGTCGGGAAGATGCGCCGCCATCCGGAATGGTTCTCCGAGGCCCGGAAAAACCGTGTCCGTACGAATGTCTGGACCGTGAACCGGATGGAGGATATTCGGTTCGTGACGGAGAACGGTGCCGGGTATATCACGACCGACGAACCGCTGCTTGTGGAAAAAATCCTGCGCGGAAAGTAGCCCGGTCCCGGGATATGCAAAGCGGGGTGTCCGATTTCGTCGGACACCCCGCTTCTGTATCCTGCGGAGGAAGGGTTTTCCCGGGTGCGTATCGCCGGGGCTGCCGGTTGCCTGCTATCGGAGATAGTCCCGGAAGAATGTTGCGATCCGGTCGAACGGAATCTTTTCCATGTTGTCGTACAGATCGACATGGCTGGCACCGGGGACGATCAGCAGCTCCTTGTTGTCGCCTTTCAACTGCTTGAATGCGTCTTCGCTGAAGTAGCGGGAGTGGGCTTTTTCGCCGTGGATGACCAGAACGGCGCTCCGGATTTCGTCGCTGTACGTGAGCAGAGGCGTGTTGATGAACGAAAGGGCCGACGTCTTGTTCCAACCGCCGTTCGAATTGAGCGAGCGAGGATGGTAGCCGCGTTCGGTCTTGTAATAGGCGTGGTAGTCTTTTACGAACTGCGGGGCATCCTCGGGCAGCGGGTCCGCTACGCCGCCGGCCAGCGCATAGGTGCCGTTGCGGTAGTCTTCCGTGCGTTGGGTGTTGAGCTGTTTGCGCAGTTCGTAGCGGGCATTGGCATCCATCGCATCGAAATAGCCCCGGGCGTTGACGCGGCTCATGTCGTACATCGTGACGGCGACGGTGGCCTTGATCCGCGTGTCGATGGCGGCCGCATTGAGTGCCATGCCACCCCAACCGCAGATGCCGAGGATACCGATCCGTCCCGGGTCCGCTTTTTCGTGTGTCGAAAGGAAATCGACCGCCGCACAGAAGTCTTCCGTATTGATGTCGGGCGAAGCCACGTAACGGGGTTCTCCGCTGCTCTCCCCGGTGTAGGAGGGGTCGAAGGCGATCGTGAGGAATCCGCGTTCGGCCAGCGTCTGGGCATACAGTCCCGATGCCTGTTCCTTTACCGCACCGAAAGGTCCGCTGACGGCTATGGCGGGCAGTTTGCCCGTGGCATTTCTGGGAATGTACATGTCGGCGGCGAGCGTGATGCCGAAACGGTTGTGGAAAAGGACGCGCTCGACCGTCACCTTGTCGCTGGGAGCGAACGTTTTGTCGTTGTGTCGTGCTTGAGAGGTATTCATAATTGTCAGAATGGATAAAACGGTCGGAATGAATTTTTTCATCGGTTCGGAGGTTTCGGTTTTTCACCGCAAAGATAGCCTCCCTTCTCCGTCCGGACAGTAGACAGATTACGGATAAATGTACCCCGATTCCGGTTGTCGTACTCCTGAGGTTTGCGGAGAGAAGGGGAGCGGACGGAGACCGCTCTGCCGGATGCGAAAGGAGGATACCCTGTTATCGGTATCCTCCTTGAAAATGACGGTGCGGGAGCGGTTTATTTGATCTCCCACGTCTCCCCGCTGTGGAGCAGGTCGTCGACGCACCGGATGGCACGTTTCGATTTGACGCTCTCCACCTGGTCGTAGAAATTGTCGTCGTAGGTGTGGTCGGGTACGTCGCGGATCACGCCCAGCGCCACGGGATAGTTCGGGTAGCGCATGTTGACCAGCATCATGTGTACGCCCGGATTGGGCTCATGGGCGTTGTGGGTGAGAATGTCGTCGATCGTCACGCCGCCCTCGCCGATTTTGACCACCATCAGTTTCATGCCGATCTGCACGAGACCCTTGTCGCGGTTCTTGCCGAAAACCATCTTTTCGCCGTGTTTCAGCACGATGGTGTGCTCGGCGCGGGTCTCTTTGTCGAGAGCGAAATCGGCGTGTGTCTTGTCGTTGAATATCACGCAGTTCTGAAGAACCTCCACCACGGAGGTCCCGTCGTGTTTGGCTGCGGCCACCAGGCAGTCCTTCGTCAGCCCCACTTCGGCGTCCACCGAGCGGGCGAAGAACGTGCCCCGTGCCCCGAGCACCAGCTCGCCGGGGGTGAACGGGTGTTCGATCGTGCCGAATGGGGAGGTCTTGGTCACCTTGCCCAGTTTCGAGGTGGGCGAATACTGCCCTTTGGTCAGGCCGTAGATCTCGTTGTTGAAGAGCAGGATGTTGATGTCGATGTTGCGGCGCACGGCGTGGATGAAATGGTTGCCGCCGATGGCCAGCGAGTCGCCGTCGCCGGTGGGGACCCACACGGTGAGTTTCGGGTTGGCCACCTTCACGCCCGTGGCGATGGCCGAGGCCCGGCCGTGGATGCCGTGGAACCCGAAGGTGTTCATGTAGTAGGGAAAACGGGACGAACAGCCGATTCCCGATACGAAGGTAAACCGTTCGTGCTTGTATTTTAAGGCTTCGGCCACTTCGGGCAGCGCTTTGAGCACGGAACTGAGGATAGCGTGGTCGCCGCATCCGGGACACCACTTGACCTCCTGGTCGCTCTTGAAATCCGCAGGGGTATATTTATATTGGTCGTTCATGGCATTATTCGGTTAAAAGACTGTTGAATTTCTCTTTCAGTTCCGTGACGGTGAAAGGCAGACCCTGCACCTTGTTGTATTGCAGGTACTCGAACTCCTGGAAGTTCATGCGCAGGTAGTTGGCGAACTGTCCCATGTTGAGCTCGCAGACCACGATCTTCTTGAATCGTCTGAAGATGTCGCGCACGCCGTGCGGCAGGGGATTGATGTAGTTGAAATGGCACAGCGAGACGCTTTTGCCCTCCTTCTGCAGGTCGGACACGGCCGTCGAGAGGTGCCCGTAGGTGCCGCCCCAGCCCACGACCAGCAGGTCGCCGCTCTTTTTGCCCATCACGCTCTGTTTGGGGATGAAGTCGGCCACGCGGGCCACCTTCTCCGCCCGGATGTTCACCATGTTCTGGTGATTGGCCGGGTTATGCGACACGCTTCCCTTCAGGAAATCCTTTTCGAGACCGCCGACGCGGTGCTCCACCCCTTTCGTACCCGGAAGCGCCCAGTAGCGGGCCAGCCGTTTGGGGTCACGGCGGTAGGGCATGTATCCTCCCTCGGGTGCCTTGTGGAGGATGGGCGGATTGATCTTCGGATAGTCGGCCATCGAGGGAATCCGCCACGGTTCGCTGCCGTTGGCAATGAAACCGTCCGACAGCATCAGCACGGGGGTCATGTGCTCCATGGCGATCTTGCCGGCCCGGAAAGCGTAGTCGAAGCAGTCGGACGGGGTGCTGGCGGCGATCACCACCAGCGGACATTCGCCGTTGCGTCCCCACAGGGCCTGGTAGAGGTCGGCCTGCTCGGGCTTGGTGGGCAGCCCCGTGGAGGGGCCTCCGCGCTGTACGTCCACGATCACCAGCGGCAGTTCGGTCATTACGGCCAGCCCGATGGCTTCCGACTTGAGCGAAAGGCCCGGACCGGAGGTGGTCGTCACGGCGAAGTTGCCGGCGAACGAAGCCCCGATGGCGGTGCAGATGCCCGCGATTTCGTCTTCGGCCTGAAGGGTCTTCACGCCGAGGTCCTTGCGCTTGGCCAGCTCTTCGAGGATGACCGTGGCCGGGGTGATGGGGTAGGAGCCGCAGAAGAGCGGACGTCCGCTCTTCTCGGAGGCGGCGATGAATCCCCATGCCGTGGCCTGGTTGCCGCTGATGCTGCGGTAGGTGCCTTTGGGCAGGTCGGCCGGCTGCACGTCGAACGTGTTGGCGAAGGCATGCGTATTGGCCGCATAGTTATACCCCGCCTGCAGGGCCAGTTTGTTGGCCGTGGCCACGAGCGGGTTTTTCTTCGAGAACTTGGTGTCGATATAGTGTTCGGTGTGCTCCATCGGCCGGTGATAGACGAAGAAGCAGATGCCCAGCGCGAACATGTTCTTGCACTTGGTGATGCTCTTGGGGTCGAGGTCGATCTCTTTCAGGGCCTCGCGTGTCATGGTCGTGATGTCGGGCCGGACGATGTTGTAGTTTTCCAGGTTGAGCTCCCGGATCGGATCGTCGGTCTGGAATCCGGCCTTCTCGATGTGTTTCTCGGTGAAGGTGTCGTTGTCCACGATAATCGTGGCGCCCCGCTTGAGCCAGCAGGCATTGGCCTTCAGTGCGGCGGGGTTCATGGCCACCAGTACGTCGCAGAAGTCGCCCGGCGTGCTCACCTTGCGGCTGCCGAAGTGAACCTGAAAGCCCGACACGCCCGATACGGTGCCCTGCGGGGCCCGGATTTCGGCCGGATAGTCGGGAAACGTGGAGATTCCGTTTCCCAGGAAGGCGGAGGTGTCCGAAAAGAGCGTTCCGGTCAGCTGCATACCGTCGCCGGAGTCGCCCGAGAAGCGGATGACCACATCGTCCAACTCAACTATGTGTGATTTGTCCATGATGATGAGATGACTTGAAGTTAGTTAGAATTTGTTATGATTAGTGCCGAAAGATAGTGAATTTATTATCCAATTTATAAAATGCGGTTAAAATTTCGCGTGTATTTTGTCCGTTTCCGTTTTTTCTTCCGTGCCGGGGCGGGGCGGACGGAGGGAGGGGACCCTGTCCCTGGCCCCGGAAACGGGGAAGAATTTGTGTGAAATCGTGGTTGCGGACGGCGATTTCGCCGCAAAATGCCTATATTTATGGACTCGATAACGAAAACTAACCTGATAAAACTAACCTGCTCTTATGAATCGACGTCAATTTCTTAAAACGGGAGGAATGGGCCTGCTGGCCTCTTCGCTCCTTCCCGCATCCGCATTGAATTCGTGCCGGCAGTCGCCGGACAACTGTATTACGGAGGAAAAGAGAGACATTCCGGTCAGTGCGAGCGTGGACGTCGTCGTCTGCGGGGCCGGTCCCGCCGGCGTCGCCGCGGCCATCGAAGCGGCCCGGGCGGGAGCATCGACGCTGCTGGTGGAGAATAACGGTTGTCTGGGAGGGGTCTGGACGGCAGGACTGCTGAGCTGGATTCTGGACTACCGGAACAAGAGCGGCTTTTTCACCCGGTTGATCGCGGACCTGCGAGCCCGGGGAGCGGTCTCGCCCATTCCGACGGGCAGTTCCCTGTCGTTCGACGCGGAGGCGATGAAGCTGCTGCTGGAGGAGTATTGCCAGGAGGCGGGTGTCCGGATCAGGATGCATACGCGGGTGGTGGGGGCGGTGAAGTCCTCCGGCCGCATTACGCATATCGTTACGGAATCCAAATCGGGGCGGGAGGCTTGGGCCGGCAGGATATTCGTGGATGCGACGGGCGACGGCGACCTGGCCGCCTTTTCGGGCTGCGGCTTCGAGTTCGGCGATCCGGAACACGATTCGACCGCGCAGCCGATGAGCCTGGGCGTCGAGGTCGGAGGGCTGGATTTCGGGGAGATCAAGGAATATGTGCGATGGGACGGGGATGTGAACATGGAGTCGAAGAAACGGCTGCTGGCGCTGATCGAGAACGGGGGGCATATCCTCTCCAACAAAAGGCCCAGTATGGGACCGGTGAGCGAAGACCGCTTCATCCTCGGGGCCAATCACGAATACGGGTACAGCCCCTTCGACGCCGATGACCTCACCGAGGCCACGCTCCGGGCCCGGAGGGAGATGCACCGGGTCGTACAGGCGATGAGGGCGAACGGAGGAGTGTGGAAAAACGCGAGGATCGTCTCGACCGCCGCGCAGATCGGCATACGGGAAGGCCGGCGGATACACGGGCTCTATACCGTGACGGTACAGGACGTCATCGAGGGCCGGCGCCACGGGGATGCCGTCTGCCGCGTCACTTTTCCCGTGGACGTGCACCCGGTGTCCCATGCGAACGAATCGAAGGAGCTTTACTCCAAGACCTATAAGACGAAACCGTACGATATTCCGTTGAGGGCGCTCATCGCCAGGGACGTCGCCGGGCTGATGATGGCGGGGCGCTGCATCAGCGGCGATTTCATGGCCCATGCCAGCTACCGTGTCACCGGGAACGCCGTTCCGATGGGCGAAGCCGCGGGCAAGGTGGCGGCCTATGCGGTGTTGAACGGCTGTCTGCCCCAGGAGGTGCCGGTCGGGGTCTACCGGGCGGAGGCCGGAGAGGAAGGTTGACCGGGGGAGGAACGGATCGTTTCTTCCCTTTTGAGGCGGAGGTGCGGCGGAGGGAAAAAGTGCTGTCCGGACGATCTGATACCGTATCCCGTCCGATCTTGCCCGGTCGGTTCCGCGGATTTTCGTTTTATTTGTACCCGGAAAACTCCGAAACCTTAAAACTGTATACGATATGAAAAGAATTCTGTCTCTTTCGTCGGTCGCCGCGTTGCTGGCTGCCGTATTGCTATCTTCCTGCTGCGGTCCGGCCGTCAGGGAGGAGTCCGTTTCCTGTGCCGTTCCGCCCCGTGCCGAGGGGCAGACCGACGTGTTGGGCCTGCGCTGTCCTGCGCTGGATACCGTGCGGGTGGCCTTTATCGGATTGGGCAACAGGGGAAAGGAGGCCGTCAAGCGTTTCACCCATCTGGAGGGGGTGCGTGTAGTGGCCCTGTGCGATCTGGTGAAAGAGTATGTGGACCGGAGCCAGGCGACACTGGCGAAGGCGGGTTTGCCGGCCGCCGCCGGGTATTACGCTTCGGACGAGGATTGGAAGAAGGTGTGCGAGCGGCCGGATGTCGATCTGGTCTATATCTGCACCGACTGGAGCACCCATACCCCGATGGCGGTCTATGCCATGCGGCAGGGCAAGCACGTGGCCGTGGAGGTGCCGGCGGCCCTCACGGTGGAGGAGTGCTGGCAGCTGGTGGATGCCGCCGAGCAGACCCGCCGCCACTGCATGATGCTGGAGAACTGTTGTTACGATTTCTTCGAAATGACCACGCTGAACATGGCCCAGAAGGGTCTTTTCGGTGAGATCGTCCATGTGGAGGGTGCCTATATACACGATCTGCGCAACAACAATTTCAGTCCCGATTTCTACCATGACATGTGGCGCCTGAAATACAATGCGGCCCATACGGGCAATCCCTATCCCACTCACGGGCTGGGCCCCGTCTGCCAGATTCTGAACATCCACCGCGGCGACCGCATGGAATACCTGGTGTCGCTCTCCTCGGACCAGTTCGGCCTGAGCGAGGAGGCGGTCCGGCGTTTCGGTGCCGGCTCCCCGCAGGCGGAAGAGGAGTACCGGCTGGGCGACATGAATACCACGCTGATCCGTACGGCGCGCGGCAAGACGATCATGATCCAGCACGACGTCACTTCGCCCCGTCCGTACAGCCGTCTGCACACGGTGAGCGGCACGCGCGGGTTCGCCCAGAAGTATCCGGTGCAGGGGATCGCCCTGCCGCCCGACACCCATCGTTTCCTTCCGGCGGAACAGCTGCGCGATACGCTGGCCAAATACGAGCATCCGATCACCCGCGAGGTGGGGGAGCAGGCCCGGCGGGTGGGCGGCCACGGAGGCATGGACTTCATCATGGACTATCGGCTGGTCTACTGTCTGCGCAACGGTCTTCCGCTGGACCAGGACGTCTACGATGCGGCGGAATGGTCGGTGCTGGTGCCCCTCACGGAGGAGTCCGTGCGCCGGGGCGGGCAGCCCGTTCCGGTTCCCGACTTCACGCGCGGAGCCTGGGACAAACTGAAGGGGCTTAAACTGGCGGAATAGTTGCGGTTTCGGACAATTTGCGTATATTTGGAGTGTCCGGCGATGACCTCCGGGCCCGAAACGTATGGATAGACTGATGCAAATTGCCGGGCGGTTCGAGATACCCGCCCCGATCGTCCGCATCGCCCCGCTGGGCAGCGGACTGGTCAACGATACCTACCGCATGGAGACGGCGGACGACGGTCCCGACTACGTGCTGCAACGGATCAACCACCATGTGTTCCGCGATGTGGAGTTGTTGCAGCGGAACATCGAACATATCACTTCCCACATCCGCCGCAAGCTCGTCGAGGCGGGCGAGGCGGAGCCCGACCGGAAGGTGGTGAGGCTGATTCCCCTGCGGGACGGGGCCCTCTACCTGAAAGAGGGCGAGGACTATTGGCGGGTGATGGTGCTCGTGCCGCGTTCGCGGACCCATGAGTCGATCGACGATCCCCGGCTGGCTTACGATACGGGTGTGGCGTTCGGCCGTTTCCAGTCGATGCTTTCCGACCTGCCGGAAGGGGCGCTGGGCGCCACGATTCCCGATTTCCACAACATCGAATTCCGGTTGCGGACTTTCCGGGAGACGGTCCGGCGCGATCCTGCGGGACGCCTTGCCGACGTGAACTGGCTGGTGGACGAGCTGTTGTCGCGCAGCGGGCCGATGTGCCGGGCCGAAGAGCTGTACCGGCAGGGCGTGCTGCCCAAACGGGTGTCGCACTGCGATACGAAGATCAACAACGTGCTGTTCGACGAGGAGGACCGTCCGCTGTGTGTGATCGACCTCGATACGACGATGCCCGGCTTCGTGATCTCCGATTTCGGCGACTTCATCCGCACGGCGGCCAATACGGGAGCCGAGGACGATCCCGACCTGGACCGGGTCGGGGTGGACATGGAGATTTTCCGGGCTTTCTCCCGCGGGTACGTGGCCTCCACAGCCGATTTCCTCACCCCGGTCGAAAAGGAGCTGCTTCCCTTCGGGGCCAGGCTGCTGACCTACATGCAGACGGTCCGTTTCCTGACCGACTATCTGGACGGCGACCACTATTACAAGACCGCCTATCCCGAACATAACCGCCAGCGGTCGCTGGCCCAGTTCCGCCTGTTGCAGCGGATCGAGGAGCGCGAACCGGAGATGGCGGCCTTTATCGCTTCGCTCTGACGGACTGCGGGCGCCGCCTCTCCGGCGATCTTCCGGCAGGGGAGCGTCTATGCGTTGGAAACGGCGGACAACCTGCGACACGGAGCCGGCGGGGTGTCCGCCGTTTTTCGGGCGATCCCGGAGACAGGGGCGGTGTCCCGGTGCGTTCAGCGGGCGGACCCGTTGTCCGGGGCGGAGGTCCGGGCGGGAACCAGTTCGTAGATGTTTTTGCTCCGGACGGTGAACCGTGTCCAGTCGTTGAAATTGAAGTAGCGGATGACCCAGCGGGGATAGGGGCTCCACGTGATTTTGCGGAGCGGAAGGGAGCTGCTTCCGTCCAGTCCGGGGTCGGCGGAGAGGACGATCACCTGCGTCCCCTCTCCGGAGAGTTCGCGCGCCCGCTTTTCGAGCGGTTCGCCGGGCGGGGGACATTCCCAGCGCATGTTGTCGGGCATGTAGAAGGTGGCGATCGTCATTCTCGGCGTGCCGATATTCTGGAAGATCGAATAATATGTCCGTTCGCCGTAGGGAATCAGCACCGTCACGCGTTCTTTGCCGTCGCAGTATTTCCGCATCATCTTGAAAAAATAGATGTCGGGCGTGTCGATCGTCAGCGGGTAGGCCATGGCGCAGAAGTTGAGCACGGCCAGCAGGGCGACCGTATAACGCCACGGGCGGCTGTCGACGATCCGGCGCGGCAGGTTCCGGATCATCAGAACGATGAACCACGGGGAGAAGAAGAGGACCGGAAAGAAGAACCGGAGTTCCTTGTGCCCCAGGAAAAAGTGGACGAACAGGAACGGTACGAGCATCCAGGTAACCACATGCCGGGGGTGCCGGACGAAAAAGTAGAGCGTGGCGACCGCGGCCAGCAGGCCGAAAACGATGCCGCCTTCCAGAATCGGCGCCGTCAGGTAGTACCACCACGGTTCGCGGCCGAATTTGTCCATCTCTCCGTTCAGGATGTTCTCCCGCAGGTAGTTGACCGGGGTGCAGACCCACTCCCCGTAAAGCCAGTGGTCGGCCAGGGCCCCCACGCCCAGCATGACGATGAATCCCGCGGCGATGCCGGCGTAGAGTCTCCACCGCCGGTGGAAGAAGAGCAGCCAGAGACCGAAGCCTGCCAGGGCGAATCCTGTCTGGAATTTGACGATGAAGGCGAGGCCGGCAGCCAGTCCCAGGGCCACGCCCCGGAGAAACTCCTTCCGGTCGCAGTCGTCGCGGCGATACCGCAGGAAGAGACCCGCGAGCAGAAGCAGGGCGTTGCCGGAGAACATTTCGGCGGAGAAGTGTACGTGGAGATAGGCCATGAACCAAAGGAAGAGTCCGAGGATCAGGTACCATTTCCGCCAGGAGAGCGTGCCGAGCTCCCTGCGCACGGCTCCGAGGAAGAAGATCAGCACGGTGACGGAGAAGGCGCCGCTCAGCAACTGGAGGAGAAACACGTGGACGAAGGGCGAGTAGAGGTCCGCCGCATCGAGCATCGCTCCCGCGCAGTAGGCGATGAAAGGTTGCAGGCCGGGGCGCATCATGGCCGGGTACTCCCAGGCGAGATTCTCCGGGCCGGGTGTGCCGAACAGCTTCATGCGGGCATATTCCAGAATCTGGAAATGCTCGTCGGAATGATAGGTTCCCTGGCTCAGCAGGGCGTAGAGCAGCGTGAGGAGACAGCCTGCCAGCACGATCTGCCCGGTGGTTATTTTCCTGAGGAACTGACGCATGGATTTGCAATAGACTGCAAAAATAGGAAAACCCGGTTGAATACCGCATCTTCCGGCTGAAAAAAAGCCCCGATTCCCCGCCGGATGTCCGGTAGCCGGGACGACGGGGATGCCGTTCGGATACGGCAGAACGGATTCCGGTGCACCGTTCCGTTTCCGGGGCCGGGCTTCCTCCTGAGCATTTCCCTCTATTCCCGATAACTTTCCGCGAAAAGTGTTTTTGTGCGGAAAAATTGTTTAATTTTGTCATCCGTAACGTGCAATTTCCTAATTCAAACGAAATAGAACGAAATGAATAACCCGATTAAGTTTACCACGGCCGAGGAGGCCGTGAAGGTGATCAAGTCCGGCGACCACATTCACCTGAGTTCGGTGGCCAGCGCTCCCCAGTGTCTGATCAAGGCCATGTGCGAGCGGGGTGCCCGCAAGGAGTTCGAGCATGTCCACATCCACCACCTCCACACCGAGGGGCCCGCTCCCTATGCGGCTCCCGAGTTCGAGGGGATTTTCCAGCTCGACTCGTTCTTCGTGGGCGGCAACGTGCGCAAGGTGACCCAGAGCGGCTATGCCGACTACATTCCCGTCTTCCTGAGCGAGACGCAGAAGCTCTACCGCAGCGGCGTGCTGCCCTGTAATGTGGCCATGATCCAGGTATGCCCGCCCGACAAACACGGTTACGTGTCGCTGGGTACGTCGGTCGATGCCACGCTGGCCGCCGTGGAGTGCGCCGACACCGTGATCGCCGTGGTGAACCGGCATGTTCCCCGCTCGTTCGGCGATGCTTTCCTGCACCTTTCGCAGATCGACCTGTTCGTGGAGGACGATACGCCGCTGGAGGAGGCCCATTTCTCCGTGCCCAACGAGGTGGAGACGGCGATCGGCAAATACTGCGCCGAGCTGATCGAGGACGGAGCCTGCCTCCAGATGGGGATCGGGGCGATTCCCAACGCCGTGCTGGCCCAGTTGGGCAACCACAAGAACCTGGGTATCCATACCGAAATGTTCGCCGACGGCGTGCTGCCGCTGGTGGAGAGCGGCGTGATAAACGGCGCCAACAAGGCGATCGACAAGGGTAAGATGGTCTCGACGTTCCTGATGGGTTCGCAGAAGGTGTACGACTTCATCGACAACAATCCCGGCGTGGCCATGATGGATGTGGGATACACGAACGATCCCTTCATCATCGCCAAAAACCCGAAGGTGACGGCCATCAACTCGGCCCTGCAGGTGGACCTGACGGGCCAGATCTGCGCCGATTCGCTGGGTACGAAGTTCTATTCGGGCGTGGGCGGACAGATCGACTTCATGTACGGGGCTTCGCGCTCCGAGGGAGGCAAGGCCATCCTGGCCATGCCTTCGGTGACGAACAAGGGCATGAGCAAGATCGCCAATACGCTGACCGAAGGTGCCGGCGTGGTGACCACCCGCGCCCACATGCACTGGTTCGTGACGGAGTACGGTGCCGTGGACCTCTACGGCAAGAGCATGCAGGAGCGCGCCCGTCTGATTATCAGCGTAGCGCATCCCGATCACCGCGAGGAACTCGACCGGGCCGCTTTCGAGCGTTACGGATCGCATCACGCCTATATCAAGATGACCTGCAAATAGCGGCCGGCCGGGCGTCCCCCGGCAGACAGGGATAAAAAACGCAGCGGAACCTGGTTCCGCTGCGTTTTTATATGGATGTATTCGGGGGGTTATACCCGCCGCATCCGAGGCAGGCGGGTGCGGCGTCTCCAAAGCAGGAATCCTGTGACGGGCAGGCTGGCGCAGACCAGTGAAGCGGCGAAGGCGAGCAGCTTCGTGTAGATCGACCCGATGCGTCCGGTGTGCAGGTCGTAATTCATGCGCAGGAGCTTTTCCCGGCCGGAGGCCTCCGGAAACGGGCGGTTCTCGGGCCGGGAGACCGGCAATTCCCGTAGCGTATGCCGGTCGAAATAGCGGAATTCTCTGCGGAAACGGGTTTCGGCTCCTTCCACGGTGCCGTCTGCTCCGGGGTTGACGATGGCCCATATCGGGGCGTTGCCGGAAGCAGGGACGAGCAGGGAGAGAGCCAGTTCCCTGCCGCGGGGGGAACTGGCGAAGAGCATGGCCGCGACCGAATCCTGCGGCTGGAAGGGTGCGTCCGTCTGCCGGAACCAGGTGCCGGGAACCGCGCTTTCTGGCTGCGGGGTGCGGCCCGGGGAGTGGAAGGTGCCGGGTGCCGGACCTCCGAGTCCGGGGAAGGCGATCAGCAGGCCGGAGAGTGCGAGGAGGAGTGCGAAGGGGAGAAGGTAGAAACCGGGTACGTTGTGCAGGTCGTAGACCCGTTTGGCTGCGGAAGTTCCCCGGCGGATGAGCAGCCGGCCGCGCAGGGTCTGGAGACCGGGCCGGTGGGGAAACCACAAGACGAGCCCCGTGAGCAGGACCGGCACGAAGAGGAAGACGGCGACCCCGACGATGGTTTTCCCGGTTTTGCCCAGCCACAGCGTCCGGTGGCCCGATTTGACGATCCGGAAAAAGTCCCGGCTTTGGTCGGTCGTTTTCAGCACCTCTCCCGTGCAGGGGTTCAGGTAGACGTTGTACAGGGAGCCCCGGCCGAAGAGGATGACTGCGGCCGACAGTCCCGTACCCCGGTAGTCTACCCGGGCCTGCCATGCGGAGTCCGGCGCTGCGATGCTTTGCCGGGCGATCCGTTCCAATACGGACGGAGGCAGAAAAGCGGAATCCCGGGTCTCCGCGAATTGGCAGGACCCGAGACTCCGGATTTCATCCTCGAAGACCAGAAGCGCCCCCGTCAGCGATACGACGACGATGACGGGCGAGACGAGCAGTCCGATCCACCGATGCAGATTGCGGCATATCTTCCGGAACATCCGTCAGAATTTGTAGACGATGTTGCAGATGAAGTGGCGGGGTTTCTGGGGGCTTCCGATGTAACTCCAGTATTTTTCGTCGGTCAGGTTACCCACCTTGACGCCGATCCGGTATTTGTTCTTTTCATAGAACACGGTGGACGACAGTACGAAATATGCCGGGAGGACGAACGTGTTGGTGTCGTTCAGATAGGAGTCGCTCGCGTAGTTGCCGCCCAGGCCTACGCCGAAACCTTTCATGATGCCGACCGGAATCCGGTAGCTGACCCAGAAGTTGGCCATGTGGACAGGGGTGCCCAGAGGCCGCTTCCCTTCTACGTTGGCGTTGGCCCGGGTGTATTCGCTGTCGTTGTACCCGTACCCGCAGAGAAGGTTCAGTCCGCTGAGGGGATTGGCTACGATTTCGGCTTCGAATCCCTTGCTGCTGCGCTCCCCGTCCTGGATGCTGAAACCCAGGTGTTCGGTGTCCTGGCGCAGGACGTTGTTCACGTTGATATCGTAATAGCTGAGGGTGGCCGTGAGACGGTTGTCGAACGCTTCGAGTTTTACGCCCCCTTCCCACTGGCGTGCCCGCTGCGGTTTGAATACTTTGCCGTAATAGTCGGCCCCGTTCTGGTTGGAGAAGCCGTCGGTATAGTTGGCGAACAGGGAGAGATGTTCCTTCCAGGGCTGATAGACCAGTCCGAATTTGGGCGACCACGACGATTGGTCGTAGGCATCCGAAGTCATCTTTCCGTTCATGTAGACGCCTTTGCTCTTGTAGTAGTCGTAGCGCACGCTGGCCATGGCGAAAAGCCGGTCGGTGACGTCGAGTACGTCCGATGCGTAGATGCCCAGGTTGTGTTCTTCGTTGCGCTGCTGGGTGTAGCCCCCGTTGTCGGCGATGATCTGGTCGAGTTCGGATATCTGAATGTCGCTGAACGGTTGCTGGTTGATGTTGACCACGTCGTACGGCAGGGCGGAAGTGTAGCGCAGGTCGGCTTTGAAATAGGTGTAGTTGATGCCTGTCACGATCCGGTTACGCATCCGTCCGATCTTGAAATCGCCCGTGAAATTCTGTTGCAGGGAGGTCATGATCTGCCGCTGCGGTTTCTGGGCCATCACCCCGCGCATGACGGTCGAGTCGGTCTGCCATACGGTGTAAAGGCGGTAGGCATCATAGTATTCGGTCATGGCATACGAATAGTTGGTGGTGGATTTCCACTGTTCCGAGATTTTGTAGTCGGCCTGGGCGAAGAAGTTGCTCGTGCCGAGTTTGCTGTCGAGGTCGCTGCCCGAGAGCGATGTCCGGTAATCCAGCGGCAGGTCTTTCATGTTGTCGAACGTCACGCCCGAGGCGCTGTACGAGAAGTTGGCGGGCAGGAATCGGGTCGTACGGTAGATTTCGGCATCGAAAAGCAGGCTGAGGCGTTCGTTCACCCGGAGGGAAAGCGAGGGGGCGATCAGAAAATTGCGCTGGTAGCCGATGTCCTGGAAGCTGTTTTCGGTGTGGTAGGCCGCATTGATGCGGGCCAGGGCGGTGCGGTCGTCGTTCAGGGGCGTATTGAGGTCGACCGTGAAACGTCCGAGTCCCCAGCTGCCGGCGGAAAAGCCCGCTTCGCCGAAGAAATGGTCCTGCGGACGTTTGGTGACTCGGTTCATCACGCCGCCGAAGGTGACCAGACTGGCATTGCTGTTGCCGAACAGCGTGCCTGCGGGCCCTTTGATCGCCTCGACACTCTCGATGTTGGCCGGGTCGATGGCGATCATCGTGTAGGAGGCCATGCCGTTGCGCAGGCCGTTGAACGTCCGGAAACCGCGCAGCATCGACTGGTTGCTGGAGTTGTTGGACGAGGACACGTTGCCTCCGGTGATGTTCTGGAGGATGTCGTTGTAGTCCACTACCAGCTGTTCCTGGGTGAGCTGCCTGGGAATGACGTTATAGACTTGTGCGTTTTCCATGTTTTTCAGCGGCATCCGGGCCACGGTTTCGGTCTCCTTCTTCGAGAAGCGGTTGAATCCGCCGTGCACCACGACCTGGTCGATCGACACTTCGGAAGGTTTGAGCCTGATCTCTTTCAGCGAAACGGTCCCGCCCGGCTTGACCGTCACCTCCATGTTCCGGGGGACATATCCCAGATAAAAGACTTTCAGCATGTGTCTTCCGGCCGGCAGCGAGAGGGAGAAACCGCCGGAACGGTCCGTGTCATCTCCCGTGTTCAGGGCCTCCACCAGTACGGAGGCCCCGACCAGGGGTTCTCCGCTTTGGGACAGTACCCGTCCGGTGATGCGTCCCCCGTTTTGGGCGACTTCCGCCGCGCAGGTTTCCTGCCGGCAGGTGATGACGGCGGCAAACGCCGTCAGCAACAAAATCAAACGTCTCATGGTTCTCTTCATTATTTGAATTCGGGGGGCAAAGATAGGACGGGCCGCCGGGGGAGGCAATCACTAAAAATGATTAAATCGGCGGGTGGAATATACCTAATCGGCGGGATCGTACGGGGCTCGGACGGGCGGTTCCGGTCGTTTTCCGACTTTCGGAACATTTAAGTATGCCTATCGGCTATTCTGAGGTTCCGATTTTCGGTAGTTTTGTTCCGAACCCGTTAAAAATAAGGAGGTCGTCATGAAAATGGTCGTGCATGAAGAGTATGCTTTTCTCGAAGATTTCATACGGGAACTACCCTTGCGGTTCGAAAACGAGGGCGTCACGCTTCACAACGGCAGGAATTGTGTGAAGACCTTTCTGGTGGACGGGGTGCGGATCGTGGTCAAACGGTTCCGGCGTCCGAACCTTTTCAACCGCTGTGTCTATGCGTGGTTCCGCAAGAGCAAGGCGGAACGGGCGTACGGCAATGCGCTGGAACTGCGCGGGCTGGGGATACGGACGCCTGATCCGGCGGGGTATCTGGAACTGTACTCGCGGGGGCTGCTCACGACCTGTTACCTGGTGACATCCTTTACGGACTACACTCCGTTGAAACAGCTCGAGTTCGAAGCGTTGGACAGCCAACTGCATATTTTCGAAGATTTCGTCCGCTTTACGGTCATGCTGCATGAAAAAGGGGTGTGTCATGACGATTACAACCTGAGCAACGTGCTCTATAAACAGAAGGCGGACGGGAGTGTCGATTTCATGCTGATCGACATCAACCGCATGCGGTTCGGGCGAATGAGCCGCCGGGCCTGCATGGCCAATGTCCGGCGGTTGTGCGAGGACACCCGTCTCACCTACGAACTCTCCGTGCGTTACGCCGCCCTGCGGGGATGGAATGCGAGCAGATGTCTGGCGGGCGTGGCTTTTTTCAGGGCGATGTTCGAACGCAAGGCCGACCGCAAGCGCCGGCTGAAGGAGTGGGCCAGGGGAATGGCGGAGAATTAGGCTCTCTCCGTCATTTTCGTATCCCGGCGGCCCGGCCGTTCCGGGTGCGAAGAATTTATCTTTCACTTCGTTAGGTGGGGAACGAAATAATTTTTATATTTGCTGCGTTGGGTTTCCGGAAAGTTTGCAACCGGGTGGCGGAATGTTTCGTCTATCTTTGTCCCGGTAAGAATATTGACGGTATGACACGCGGTTTTATGTTTCGGATAAGACGGAATAGAGCGATTCGAACGGTATTGATGCTCTGCATGGTCATGCAGGGTGTGATGCTCTTTCCCCATCATCACCATCCGGAGAGCAGCGGGGTGTGCATGAACCTGCTGCACTGCACCGAGGCACATGCCGACTGCCGGGACCACGAGGGGCGCAGCTGCGGGTCTCACAGCCATGACGCCGCCGGAGACGGTTGCGGTTTCAGCGACCTGGTCTTCTCCCAGCCTCAGCGGGAGGACCTCTCCCCCGAGGCGTGGGATGCGGCCTGTCTGCCGGACGCAGGGCCGGCGGTGACGGTGTCTGCGGTGGGGAGTATGTCCAAAACCGGTGCGTCCGACATGGCGGCCGGGACGGTGTATGAGCGTCCGGACATGACGCCTCTCCATATTCTTTATATCACGCAGGCTTCCCTGCTGCGTGCTCCCACGCTTTTCGCATAGATGGGCCGGTTCCCCGTTCAGGGTGCGGCGGCTTCCGGTCTCTATGGCCGGGGCGTATTCCGTTTATGTCGAAACCAGTAAAAACGAAATCATGAATAGAACAGTTTGGTGCCTGATGCTCGGCGGCGCCCTGATGACAGGGTGCGGCGGTCAGGCCGATCAGAATAAAGCTGCTTCGGAACAGGCGGCGGAAAAAAACCATGTCCATTCGGAACACGAGGGGGAGGAGCACGACGGTCACGACCACGAGGCCGAAGGCCACGACCATGAAGCCGAACTGGCCGCCGAGGCCGCCCATGCCGACGAGATCGTTTTCCCGAAGGCGCAGGCCGAGCGGGCCGGTCTGAAGGTGGAGAGGGTGGAACCCGGTGTCTTCTGCGAGGTGATCCGCACCAGCGGCCAGGTGCTGGCCGCGCAGGGCGACGAGGTGTCGCTGTCGGCTCCCGTGTCGGGGATCGTCTCCTTTGCCGGGCCGCGTCTGACCGAGGGGGCGCAGGTGGTGCACGGAGCCCGTCTCTTCTACATATCTTCCCGGAAAATCGCCACGGGAGACATCAATGCCCGTACGAAAGCGGCTTACGACAAGGCCCGGGCCGATTACGAACGGGCGAAGGAGCTGTTGGCCGACCGTATCGTGTCGCAGCGCGAATACGACCAGACGAAACTGGCTTACGAACAGGCCCTGGCCGAGTACGAGGCCATCGCTTCGATCCGTTCCGAACGGGGAACGGTGGTGGCGGCTCCGATTCCGGGGTTCCTCACCTCCCTGTCGGTGAAGGAGGGCGACTATGTGGAGATGGGCGCCCCGCTGGCTACCGTGTCGAAGAACCGCCGTCTGATGCTCCGGGCCGAAGTCTCCCAGAAATATTACGACCGGCTGAAAAGCGTGCGGAGCGCCAATTTCAAAGCCCCTTACGAAGAGCGGGTCTGGTCCCTGAAGGATATGAACGGACGCCTCGTCTCCGTGGGCAAGGCATCGCCGTCCGGTTCCTACCTGATTCCCGTCACCTTCGAGTTCGATAACCGGGGCGGTGTGGTGCCGGGTTCCTTCGTGGAGGTGTGGCTCACCGGAGCTCCGCAGAGCGGAGTGATTTCGGTGCCGCTCTCCGCCGTCACCGAACAGCAGGGCGTCTATTACGTGTATGTGCGGCTCGACGAGGAGGGTTACCAGCGCCGCGAGGTGAAGCTCGGCCCCGGCGACGGGGAGCGGGTGCGGATTCTCTCGGGGCTTGCGCCCGGCGAGGAGGTGGTGACCGAGGGAGCGGTCCATGTGCGTATGGCTTCGGCCTCCGCGTCCATTCCGGGACATACCCATAACCACTAACGGGGAGGGTGCGTATGCTGAACAAAATCATACAGTTTTCACTGCACAACCGCCTGTTTGTAGTGATCGTCTCCTCCCTGCTGGCCGCAGTGGGGCTTTATACGGCCATGCGCATGGAGGTGGACGTGTTTCCCGATCTGAATGCGCCCACGGTGGTCGTGATGACCGAAGCCAGCGGCATGGCAGCCGAAGAGGTGGAACGTCTGGTGACTTTCCCTGTGGAGACGGCCGTCAACGGCGCCACGGGCGTGCGGCGTGTCCGCTCCTCTTCCGCGACCGGATTTTCGGTGGTGTGGGTCGAGTTCGACTGGAACACAGACATCTATATCGCCCGCCAGATCGTGACCGAAAAGCTGGCCGCACTCTCCGGCACGCTTCCCCCGGGCGTGGGAACCCCCGTGCTGGGGCCCCAGTCCTCCATTCTGGGCGAACTGATGATCGTGGGTCTCACCTCGGACAGCACGTCGCTGCGGGACCTGCGAACGCTGGCCGACTGGACGATCCGCCCCCGACTGCTCTCCATGTCGGGTGTGGCACAGGTTTCGGTGATCGGCGGCGAGGTCAAGGAGTACCAGATACTGATGTCGCCCCGGAAGATGAAACAGTTCGGGGTGAGTGTCGAAGAGCTGACCGCCTCCGTGCAGGAGATGACCCAGAACACGGCGGGCGGTGTG
Organism: Gallalistipes aquisgranensis; assembly: GCF_014982715.1. Taxonomy (NCBI): domain Bacteria; kingdom Pseudomonadati; phylum Bacteroidota; class Bacteroidia; order Bacteroidales; family Rikenellaceae; genus Gallalistipes; species Gallalistipes aquisgranensis. The sequence goes on from NZ_JADCJY010000001.1 coordinate 247,154, forward strand.
CTGTACGAATACGGCAACGAATATATCGTACGCGGGGTGACCTCCACGACCGATCCGGCCGAGATCGGCAAGGCCGTGGTGAAACTTTCGGCCGAAGGGCTTCCCGTGCTGGTGGAGGATGTGGCCGAGGTGCGCATCGGAGATAAGGCGCCCAAACTGGGCGTGGCCTCCTACCGCGGAACGCCGGCCGTGCTCATCACCGTTACCAAACAGCCGCAGACCAACACGATCGAACTTACGGAACGGCTCGACGCTGCGCTGGCCGAATTGCAGGCTTCCCTCCCGGCGGACGTGCACGTGGCGACCGACATATTCCGTCAGTCGCGCTTTATCGACAGTTCGATCGACAACATTCAGAAATCGCTTCTGGAGGGGGCGCTCTTCGTGATCGTGGTGCTCTTCTTCTTCCTGATGAACACGCGTGTGACGGTCATTTCGCTGGTGGCCCTGCCGTTGTCGCTGCTGGTGTCCGTGTTGGTGCTCAAGGTGCTGGGTTTCACGATCAATACGATGAGTCTCGGCGGTATGGCCATCGCCATCGGTTCTCTGGTGGACGACGCCATCATCGACGTGGAGAACGTCTTCAAACGGTTGCGGGAGAATCGCCGCAAGCCGAAGGAGGAGCGGGAGAATCCGCTGCATGTGGTGTTCGAGGCATCGAAGGAGATCCGCACCTCGATCGTCAATGCGACGATCATCACGATCGTCGCATTCGTGCCCCTCTTTTTCCTGAGCGGTATGGAGGGACGGATGCTCCGTCCGCTGGGCGTGTCGTTCATCGTGTCGCTGTTCGCCTCGATGGTGGTGGCCGTCACGCTGACTCCCGTCATGTGCAGTTACCTGCTCACGGGCGACAGGGTGTTGAAAAAGGCGGAGAAGGAGCCTTTCGTCGCCGCTTTCCTCAAGCGGGTCTATCGCAGGGCGCTGGAGTGGGTCATGGGTCGCAAGCGGGCGCTGCTGGGCGTGACGCTGGCCCTGTTCGCGGGGGCGCTTGCGGTTTTCTTTACGCTGGGACGCAGTTTCCTGCCCCCCTTCAATGAAGGTTCGCTTACGATCAATGCGAGCGTCCTGCCGGGCGTGTCGCTCGAGGAGTCGGACCGCATCGGCGGTGAAGTGGAGAAAATCCTGCTCGAAGTTCCCGAGATCAGAACCGTGGCCCGCAAGACGGGCCGAGCCGAACTGGACGAGCACGCGCTCGGAGTGAACGTCTCCGAGATCGAGGCTCCCTTCGAACTGGACGGCCGTTCGCGCGAGGAGTTCATGGCCGACGTACGGGCCCGGCTGGGTGCGTTGAAGGGGGTGAACATCGAGATCGGACAGCCCATTTCGCACCGTATCGACGCCATGCTCTCGGGGACGAAGGCCAATATCGCCATCAAACTGTTCGGCACCGATCTGAACCGTATGTTCACGTTGGGCAACCGGATCAGGGAGGCCATCGCCACGGTTCCCGGCATCGCCGATCTGAACGTGGAGCAGCAGATCGAACGTTCGCAGCTTCAGATCAAACCCCGCCGCGAACTGCTGGCCCGTTACGGGATCACGATACCGCAGTTCTCCGAATTCGTGAACGTGGCGCTGGCGGGCAAGGTGATTTCGCAGGTCTACGACCAGGGAAGTTCGTTCGACCTGACCGTGCGGGCCGACGACGGGAGCCGTTCCTCGATGGAGGAGATTGGCAACCTGCTGATCGACGCGGGCGGTACGAAGGTGCCTCTCGGCTATGTGGCCGAGATCGTCTCCACGGCCGGGCCCGATGCCGTGAACCGGGAGAACGTGAAGCGCAAGATCGTCGTGTCGGCCAACGTGACCGGGGGCGATCTGGGCGGTGCGGTCGCCGAAATCGAGAAGCGTATCCGGGAACAGGTCGAGCTGCCCGAGGGTTATTACGTGGAGTATGGCGGACAGTTCGAGAGCCAGCAATCCGCTTCGCGGGTGCTTTCGTTCGCCTCGCTGGTGGCCCTGTTGGTGATCTTCCTGATGCTGTTTCAGGAGTTCAAGCAGGTGAAACTGGCCGGAATGGTGATGATCAACCTGCCGCTGGCCCTGATCGGCGGCGTTGCGGCGATCTGGATGACTTCCGGCGTGGTGAGCATTCCGGCCATTATCGGTTTCATTTCGCTGCTGGGCATCGCCGTGCGCAACGGCATCCTGCTCGTCTCCCATTACAATCATTTGCGCTCCGGGGGATGTCCCCTCTACGAGAGTGTGATACAGGGGTCGCTCGACCGGTTGAACCCGATCCTGATGACCTCCCTGTCGTCGGCGCTGGCGCTGATTCCGCTGGCACTGGGCGGCGATGTCTCCGGCAACGAGATTCAGAGCCCCATGGCGAAGGTGATTCTGGGCGGTCTGGTCAGCTCCACGTTTCTGAACGGGTTCGTGGTGCCGGTGGTCTATCTGATGTTGAACCGTAAAAACGAAAACGTATGCGAACGATCGTAACGACCGTTGCGGCCCTGCTCGTAGTGTCGGGGGCCTTCGCGCAGAACGGGGTGGAGCGTGTGCTCCGCTCCGTGGAGGAGAACAGCGTGACGCTCCGGGCCCGCAGGGAGCTGACCGGGGCGCAGGTGCTGGAAGCCCGGTCGTCGAACAATCTGGGCAATCCGACTGTCTCCTACGACCAGTTGTGGGGTACGCCTTCCGAGGTGGGCCGCAGCGGAGAGATCAATGTGGCCCAGCCGTTCGATTTCCCCACGGTGTATGCCAACCGTTCCAAAATGAACCGGTTGCTGGAGAGGCAGTACGGCCATGAATACGCCGTGTTCCGCCGGCAGGTGCTTCTGCAGGCCCAGGAGGCGTGCATCGCCATCGTCGCCCAGCGGCGGCTGAAGGCGCTGGCGGACGAGAAGGTGAAGAATGCCGAGCGTCTGGCGGCCCTCTATGCCGTCAGGTCCGAGACGGGCGATGCGAACATATTGGAACAGAACAAGGTGAATCTGGAACTGGTGGCTGCCCGCAATGCGGCGCGTCTGGTTGATATGGACCTGGCCGCCCTGGAGTCCCAGCTGGTGAATCTGAACGGAGGCGTGTCCGTCGATTTCCCCGATACGGAATATCCGCCCCTGTCCCTGCTTCAGCCGCTGGATTCCATGCTGGTGTTCTATCGGGAAAACGATCCCCAGCTGCTGGCTTTCCGCACGGGTGTGGAGGCGGCCGAGCAGGACGTGAAACTGTCGAAGGCGCAGTCGCTGCCTTCGTTCGAGGTAGGGTATCGGAGAGAGTTCGCGGCGGGGGAGCATTCCGACGGCTTTACGGTGGGTATGAGCGTGCCCCTGTTCGAGAGCCGGGGTCGGGTGAAACGGGCCAGGGCACAGGCGCAGTTCGCCCGCACGCAGCTCGAAAGCGGCCGGATCGACGTGGAGACCACCCTCCGGCAGCTCTACGACAAGGCCGCCCAACTGGAACATTCGCTCCGCGAATACGGAAACGCGCTGGCTCCGGACCGTAATCTGGAACTGCTGGACAAGGCGCTCCGGGTGGGACAGGTCTCGGTCGTGGACTATTTCACCGAACTGTCCACCGTGTACCAGGTCCGCGAGGCGCTGATTACGACCGAACGGGATTACCGTGTGGTACGTGCCCGCATCGAGATGATCGGATTGTAGGTGTGCGGCGGCGAGCCGCAGGCAGGGGGCATCCCGCTTTTCGTGTACGCGCACGAAAGGCGGGATGTCCGGTTTTGTATTCGGCAACTTTTTCGTACCTTTGTCCCATCATCAATACGGAAAATTATGGCATACAATCTTTTGAAAGGAAAGAAAGGACTGATCTTCGGGGCGCTCAACGAGCAATCCATCGCATGGAAAGTGGCTCAGCGGGCCGTCGAGGAGGGGGCCGAGATCGTGCTGACCAACACGGCCGTTTCGATCCGCATGGGTACCGTGGGACAACTGGCCGAGCAGTGCGGCACGATCGTCGTTCCGGCCGATGCGACCTCCGTGTCCGACCTGGAGAATCTGATCGACCGGACGATGGAGCATTTCGGCGGCAAGTTCGATTTCATCCTCCACTCGATCGGCATGTCGCCCAATGTCCGCAAGGGGCGCACGTACGACGATCTGGACTACGATTTCCTGACCAAAACCCTCGATATTTCGGCGATTTCGTTCCACAAGGTCATCCAGGTGGCCCGCAAGAAAGACGCCCTGAACGACTGGGGGTCGATCGTGGCGCTCTCCTATATCGCCGCCCAGCGTACGCTCTACGGCTACAACGACATGGCCGACGCCAAGGCCCTGCTGGAGAGCATCGCCCGCAGCTTCGGGTATATCTACGGACGGGAGAAGAAAATCCGCATCAATACCGTGTCGCAGTCGCCCACGCCCACCACGGCGGGCAACGGCGTGCTCGGACTGGGCGATCTGATGGACTTCGCCGAGCGGATGTCGCCGCTGGGCAATGCCACGGCCGACGACTGCGCGGGATACGTCATCACGCTCTTCTCCGACCTGACGCGCAAGGTCACCATGCAGAACCTGTTCCACGACGGAGGGTTCTCGAGCATGGGCATGAGCCGCCGGGCCATGCACACCTACGAAAAGGGTCTCGCCTTCCAGGACGTTCATCAGAACCAGTATCCTTTCGGGAAGGAATAACGCTCTCCGGCCGGCCGGTATCCGGCATGTCCGTTCCTACGGTTTCTCCCCCGCTGCGAGTGTGTGCAGCGGGGGTTTTTTTGTTCCTGCGACAGAATATTGCCCGGTTGTCCGGCCGCTTTGGGACGGTTTCGGAAAGGGCCGGGGGGCGTACGGATTTCGCTTTCCGGAATTGCCCGGCCCTTTTCCGTTTCCTCTCATTCTGAAAGGACCGCTTTATCAGAATGGAAGGATACGGAGTCCGTAGTCTTTTTTTTCATGGTGCTGTCTGTCAGTTCGTTGTCCGTTCCCGGTGCGGGTTGGTCCGGCCTTTGACGTTCGGTCGGATACGAAATTGCCGGAACGAAGCCTGTCCTTCCCTCCGGGTGGAGATACGGGGGAGTTCCGCATCGGAAACAGCGAATGAAAATCGAAAAGATGAAAGTATTGAAATTCGGCGGGACCTCGGTAGGTTCCGTCGAAAGAATCAAGCACGTCGCCCGGCTGATTTGCAGCGAAGAACCCAAGGTGGTCGTGCTTTCGGCCATGTCCGGGACGACGAACGCGCTGGCGGCGATCGCCGGGCAGCTCTCCGGTAACGATGTCGCCGGAGAGCTGGCCTCCGTCGCAGAACTCGAAGGGCGGTATGCGGATGTCTCCGACCGTCTTTACCGGTCGGAGGGAAGCCGGGCCAAGGCGAAAGCGCATATATCCGAATCTTTCGCCCTGTTGCGGCGGATCGCCGGCGAGCCGTTCACCTCCACCGCGGAGAAAGTGGTGCTGGCCCAGGGCGAACTGATCGTTACGCGGCTGATGCATCTCTACCTGAAGGAAGAGGGGGTGAACGCCGCCTTGCTGCCGGCCACCGATTTCATGCGGACGGACCGGTACGGGGAACCGGACATGCGTTTTATCCGGCGCAACGTGCGCAAGGCGCTGAACGAATATCCCTTTACCCGTCTGTTCATTACACAGGGGTATATCTGCCGAAATGCTGCGGGGGAGATCGACAACCTGAGAAGGGGAGGCAGCGATTACAGCGCCTCGTTGATCGGTGCCGCACTGGGCGCCTCCGAAATCCAGATATGGACCGACATCGACGGGCTGCACAACAACGATCCGCGCGTGGTGCACCGGACGACACCCGTCCGCAGGCTCACTTTCGACGAGGCGTCCAAACTGGCCCATTTCGGGGCGAAGATTCTGCATCCCACCTGCATCCTGCCCGCCAAACAGAAGAACATTCCCGTGCGGCTGCTCAACACGATGGACCCGGAAGCGCCCGGTACGCTCATTTCCGATACGGCCGACACGGGACGGATCAAGGCCGTGGCCGCCAAGGACGACGTGACCTATGTCAAGATACGTTCTACCTACAAGGTGCCGTCCTACCGTTTCCTGAACAAGGTGTTCGGTATCTTCGACCGCCTGCACACCCCGATCGACCTGATGGTCACCTCCGATGTGGAGATTTCCCTCTCCGTGGACAGCCGGGAGCGGCTTCCGCAGATCGTCGAGGCGCTGAGCCCCTATGCCGACGTGACGGTGGAGGACGACATGGTGATCGTCTGCGTGGTCGGCGACCTGAAATGGTACAACGTGGGGTTCGAAACCCGTATCATCGGGGCTCTGAAAGACATTCCCGTGCGGATGATCTCCTACGGCGACAACTGCGACCTGTCGCTGGTCATGCACCGGGACAATAAGAAGCAGGCTCTCGAAGCGCTCAACAACTGCGTTTTCCACTGATTCTGTCCATATATTGCCTGTTGTCCGTCCGCCTGCCGGACCTCTTTCCTGAGCGTCTCCGGCCGGAGAGCGGAGCAGGGACCTCCGGGTGGAACGAAATCCGTTTCTTTCGGGGAAACGGGGGCGGGGGGAAGGTCCGCGCACGTCGGTCCGGATGCGGAATCGCCCGTCTCTGTTTTTCTACAAGGTACGGATCACCTCGCAGAGCAGTTTCCAGAATTTGTCCACCGTGGCGATCTCCAGCCGTTCGTCGGGCGAGTGTACCCCGCGCAGGGTGGGACCGAAGGAGACCATTTCCAGATCGGGGTATTTTTCCAGAAACAGCCCGCACTCCAGTCCGGCGTGGATGGCCCGTATCCTGGGTTCCGTGCCGAACAGCGACGCATAGGCCGTCCGTGTCGTCTCCAGCAGACGGGAATCGGGGTCGGGGGTCCAGCCCGGGTAACCGTCCGAATGGCTGACCTCCGCTCCGGCGAGCCGGTAGACCGCTTCCACGGAGGCTGCCGCCGCCCGTTTGGCGCTCTCGGACGAGGAGCGCTGCGAGGAGGTGACCGTGATCGTACGGTCGGGTCCGAATTTCACCGAAGCGAGGTTCGTAGAGGTCTCCACGAGCCCCGGTACGGCATGGCTCATGGCCAGTACGCCGTTGGGTACGCCCAGCAGCGATCCGAGCAGTCCGTCCCGTGTGGCGGCGTCGAGCACCGTGTCGGTGGGCGGCATTTCGGCGATGGAGAACGTGATGCCGGGATCGGTCAGGCGGAACTCTTCGGCGATGTCGCGCGTGAACCGTTCGTAAATCTCGAACAGCCGCCGAACACCCTTGACGGGAACGCCGAACAATGCGTAGGCCTCTCTCGGAATAGCGTTGCGGAGGTTGCCTCCGTCGAAATAGCCGAGGCAGAGGTCCGTCTCCCGGCCGATCTGTCCGAGCAGCCGGGCCATCAGCTTGTTCGAATTGGCCAGCCCGTCGTTGATGTTGTCGCCCGAATGGCCGCCCTTCAGCCCGGCGATGTCCACCCGGAAGAAGACCGTTCCCCGGGGCGGTTCCTGGGGGGTGTAGCGGAAGGTGGCGACCGTGTCGATCCCTCCGGCGCATCCGATGAAGAGTTCTCCCTCGTCTTCAGAGTCGAGATTGATCAGGTACTGCCCGGAGAGCATCTCTTCGCCCAGATTGAAGGCTCCGGTCAGTCCCGTCTCCTCGTCCACGGTGAAAAGGGCCTCCAGCGGACCGTGTTCCAGCTTTTCGTCGGTCAGTGCGGCCAGAGCCGCCGCCATGCCGATACCGCAGTCGGCCCCGAGCGTGGTGCCGGTCGCTTTGACCCATCCGTCTTCGATGCGGGGGACGATGGGGTCGTTTTCGAAGTCGAATACGACGTCCGAGTTCTTCTCGCAGACCATATCCATGTGGCTTTGCAGCACCACGGCGGGGCGGTCTTCCCGTCCGGGAGTGGCGGGTTTCCGGATGACCACGTTGCCTGCGTCGTCCTTTTTGCAGTCGAACCCGTGTTTCCCTGCGAAATCCGTGAGATAGCGGATGATCTTGCCCTCCTTTTTCGAGGGTCTGGGCACCCGGGTGATCTCTTCGAAAATCTCCCACACCGGGCGCGGTTCCAATCGGTCGAGTATAGCCATGATTTCGTGTAGTTTGCTTGTAAAGATAGTGAATTTTGCGTATATTTATCCCTGACGACACCGATACCTGGCCTTATGATGAAGAAATTTCCCCTCTGTCGCAGGGCATTTCTGCCCGTAGCGTTTCTTTTGTCGATTGCGGGCAGTGCCGCTGCCCAGACCCGGGTGATCCGTACCACAACGGGAAAGGAGTATGTCTGCCGGGTGCTCAGTGCCGATTCCGAAAAACTGATGGTGAGGATGGAGGGCCGGAGGGCGCTCCGCTATTTCGGACGGGACAGCATACGGAGCATACGCTCCCTTCCCCGGGAGGAGAAGGAGGGCCGCTACGATATGCTGACTTTGGTGCTGGAGGGAGGATACAGCTATCGGGGGCGTATTTTCGCCTCCACGGGCGACTGTTCCCTGAACGGCGTGCAGTATGCGGGAGAAGGGATGCCGTGGCACGACATGACCGACGGGTTTATCGTCGGCGGGACCGTATCGGGTTTCGTCTCCGAATCCTGGGGGGTGGGCGTCGCGGCAAATTACCGGGGCCTGCAGGAGTGGGATTTTCGCAGTTTCTATATCGGTCCCGCCGTGACATACAGGCTTTTCGACGGCAGATACCGCAATGCATGGATGTTCGACCTGGGGGCGGGTTACCTGCGTTCGCGTATGGACTTCGGAAGCGGCGAGACGTGGCGGACGGCCTCGTTCGCCGGGCAGGCCGGGGCGGCTTACCTGTGGCGGCTGACCGGCGGCGTAGGGTTGCAGCTGCGTGTGTCGCTGCTGGCGTCGGCTGCGAAACGGTTCGATGCGGAGCAGAATGTCTCCGGCGGACAGGCGGGCGAGCGGAGGGTGAGAATGTCGCCGGCTATGGCCCTGCACTCCGTGAACCTGACCGTCGGGCTGGTTTTCGGCCGGTGACCGGGCGCCTTCCGGGGCGGGACCGGGAGGACAATGGCCGGCAGGGTTCTGTATGTCGGCTATATTTCGTATATTTATCCCCTGTTAATTATCGGATAACGGAAATGGAGGATTTTCGGATCGGGCACGGTTTCGACGTGCATGTGCTCCGCGAGGGGCTGCCGCTGGTGATCGGCGGGGTGCGGATTCCGCACGAAAAGGGATTCGTGGCGCATTCGGACGGCGACGTGCTGGTGCACGCCCTCTGCGATGCGTTGCTGGGCGCCGTGGCGCTGGGCGATATCGGGCTTCATTTTCCCGACACGTCGGAGGAGTTCCGGGGCATCGACAGTCTCGTGCTGCTGCGCCGCACGGTGGAATTGCTTCGGGAGAAGGGATACAGGGTGGCCAACGTCGACGCGACGATCGTGATGCAGCGGCCCCGGCTGAGGCCCCATATCGACGAAATGCGCCGCATCCTAGCCCGGACGATGGGCGTGGAGTGCGACGCGGTTTCGGTAAAGGCGACGACTTCCGAACGGCTGGGATACGAGGGGCGCGAAGAGGGCGTTTCCGCCTATGCCGTGGCCCTCGTATGCCGTTGTCACTCTTTCGACAGGGGCTGTATGTAACCCACGTAGCGGATCGTGTTGCTCAGCGTGAGCAGGTTCAGAACGGTCTGTCCCGTCAGCGTGTAGACCATCATGTTGACCGTGTAGTTCCGGTCCGCATGGATCATGTTGAAGGAGACGTTCCATCCGTACTGCACCTGGGAAATCTGGTAGTTCTGCCATTCGGACGTGTCGAAGTTGAGGATTTCGATGTACTCCGCCATATTGCCCCGGATCATGGGCATGTGGACCTCCACGTGGTCGGAGAAGATACCCACGAAATAGAGTTCGTTGTAGATCAGCTGGGTCCAGCCTCCGGGCAGCTCCTGCATGCTGTTGGGCAGGAAGCGGAAGTTGTGTGACCGGACCAGCGAGTCGAGCCGTGCGGCGAAACGTTCCGCCTTGAGCCTGCGCCGTTCGGTGCGGGTCAGCCTGTCCGCATCCTTGTCGGGAACGGACTGCACTTCGGGCGGAATTGTGCGGGGCAGGGCTACGGGCGTGCTTGGGGGCTCGGCGGCCGGAGCGGGGGGAGCCTGTGCCGGCCGTGCGGAGGCCGGGGGGTCCGTACGGGCCGGTGCCGCCGCGGATACGGCGGTATTCTGCCGTATGATTCCGGGGGACATCCCTTCCGTCGGGGAAAGCCCGTCGGAGGCTGTCCCGGCCGGAGCGTCGGCATATTCCGCCACGGCCGGTTCTCCGGAATAGTCCGGCGGCGAATCGGCCGTCTGTTGTTGCGCCTGCAGGGCCGCACAGCCGCAGAGAAGGAGAATCGGGAGAAACGACATTCCTTTCATCGCCTAATAGTTGCCCATGATGGTGCCGTTGTAGGTCACCGTGTTGTAAAGGTCGGACGAGAGGTTGAGTACCGCTTCGCCGGTGGCTCCGTAGATGTTGAGGGTGAAGGTGTAGTTGTTCGCGCTGAAGAGGCTCGAATTGAAGGTGATCGTCCAGCCTTCGTTCGTCTGCTTGGCGATGTAGTTGTCGGGATTGGTGATCGTGTAGTTGAGTACCGTGATGAAATAGGGCGGGGTGATGCCTTTGATGTAGGGCAGGTAGATGTCCACGAAATCTTCGTACACGCCCAGCTGGAAGTTGGGGTTGTAGATCATCCTGGTCATGCCGGCCGGCTGGCGCGTGAAACTGCTGGGCAGGAACCGGTAACTGTGGGTGAGCACGATCGAGTCGATGTGCTTCTTGAATTCGGCCGTCTTGATCTCGCGTTCCTGGACGCGGGCCTGGTGGCGCAGTTCGGAAGCGTGTTTGCGGAGTTCTTCGGGGGAAAGCTGGGCTACCGCCGCGTAGCTGCACATGGCAGCCAGACATAATAAAAGATATCTCATAGTCGTAAAAGTTTACGCTATGAGATATCAAATTTCCTGCCCAAACTTCGGGCTATAAGCTCTTTAGCCTTTTCGTGGCATAGATCGGGCCCTCTAAGGAACCCGACTGCCTCCCGGCCGCCGCTGCGGGCCTCTCCGGACCCGTTCCGCAGCCGGGGGGAGAGACCGTTAGTCGATCGGGGAGAAAACCTCCTTGCCCTCCTGGCAGATGGGGCATACCCAGTCGTCCGGAAGGTCTTCGAAAGCCGTACCCGGGTCGATGCCGTTTTCGGGATCGCCCACTTCGGGGTCATAGATGTAGCCGCAGACTTCGCATTTGTACTTTTTCATAATCCTGTGTTTTTGTGTGATTGAATGATAATTGTATGACGGGTATTAATAGATGCCTGTGTAGGTCTGGGGTGTGAGACGGTGCAGTTCCTCCTTTACGCTCGGTTTCACGTCCAGCTGGTCGATGAATTGGCCGATGTCCTCTTTGGTCACGGGCTTGTTGGTGCGTGTCAGGGCCTTGAGTGCTTCGTAGGGGGCCGGATACTGCTCCCTGCGGAGGATCGTCTGGATGCCTTCGGCCACCACCGCCCAGTTGCGGTCGAGGTCCTGGCTGATCGCTTCGGTGTTGATGATGAGCTTGCCCAGGCCCTTGAGGATCGACTTGAGGGCGATCAGCGTGTGGGCCGCGGGTACCCCGATGTTGCGCAGGGTGGTCGAGTCGGTCAGGTCGCGCTGCATCCGCGAGACAGGCAGTTTGGCCGACAAATGCTGGAAGATGGCGTTCGCCATGCCGAGGTTGCCCTCGGCGTTCTCGAAGTCGATCGGGTTCACCTTGTGCGGCATGGCCGAAGAGCCCACTTCGCCCGCCTTGATTTTCTGCTTGAAATACTCCATGGAGATATAGGTCCACATGTCGCGGCAGAAGTCGATGAGAATGGTGTTGATCCGCTTGAACCCGTCGAAGATGGCGGCCATGTTGTCGTAATGTTCGATCTGGGTGGTCGTCTGCGAGCGGTCCAGGTGAAGGATGTCGTTGACGAACCGGTTGGCGAAGGCTACCCAGTCGATTTCGGGATAGGCGGCCATGTGGGCGTTGAAGTTCCCCGTGGCGCCTCCGAACTTGGCCGGGGCGGGGATGCGGCGCAGCAGGGCCATCTGTTTTTCGAGCCGTTCGACGAAGACCCGTATCTCCTTGCCCAGCTTGGTGGGCGAGGCGGGCTGGCCGTGGGTGTGGGCCAGCAGGGGAATGTTCTCCCATTCGGTGGCCAGCGACGACAGCTTGGCCACAAGTTCTTCCAGCTGGGGATAGTAGACCCGGTGGGTGGCGTCCTTGAGGCTCAGAGGAATGGCCGTGTTATTGATGTCCTGCGAGGTGAGGCCGAAATGGACGAACTCCTTGACGCCGGAGAGTTCCAGAGTATCCATTTTCTCCTTGATGAAATATTCCACGGCCTTGACGTCGTGGTTGGTGGTCTTTTCGATCTCCTTGACCCGCAGGGCCTCTTCGACGGTGAAGTCGCGGTAGATGTCGCGCAGCTTCTCGAACAGGGACGGATCGACTCCTTCGAGCTGGGGCAGGGGGATGTCGCACAGGGCGATGAAGTATTCGATCTCGACCAGCACCCGGTAGCGGATCAGGGCGAATTCGGAAAAATAGTTGTCCAGCGGTTCCGCGCTGGCCCTGTAACGGCCGTCTACGGGGGATATGGCAGTGATTTTGCTCAGTTCCATGAGTTTTTTCTTTTGTTGCGGAATACAATAAATTGTTAGGTTCGAATGACAAAGATACAATATTATATTGTACGAAGGGCAAGAAACCTCTCTCTTCGCTGCAAAATTATTACCAAACTATTTTAGAGGAAGCCCCGGACAATAAATCGGAAAATTGTCGTTATCTTTGCATAGTTTATCGTGGTACGCTGATTTTATGGAGGCATTTCTTTCGTTTCTCTTTTTTCTGATTCTGGGCTTTTACGCGGTGGGGGCTCTGGGCCGCTGGCTGCTGCGACGCTGGATCGGGAAAAAGCAGCAGGAGTTCGCCGAGCGTTTCGCGGGTACCTCTTCGGAGGCATTCCGCGGTTTTTCGTGGAATTCCGGGGCCCGTACCCGCCGGCCTTCGGCCCGGGAAGGCGAGGTGACCGTGCAGCAGACGGCACGCGCCCCGAAAAAGCGGGTGAGCGGTACGGTGGGGGATTACGTGGAGTTCGAAGAGATCACGAGCGGGGAACGGACCGACCAACCTTCGTAGAAATAGATCGCCTATGAAACTTTTCGCCCTCTTTGGGAACTATTGCATTCTGATGTCGAAGGTCTTTTCGAGGCCTGAGAAGCGGAGCATCTACCGCCGGCGGATTCTCTTCGAGATGGAGTCGCTGGGGCTCAATTCGATCGGTATCGCGGCCCTGATCTCGGTCTTCATGGGGGCCGTCATCACCCTCCAGATGTCAATCAACCTCGAATCGCCCTTCATTCCCCGTTATCTGATCGGCTACGCCACCCGTGAGTCGATGATTCTCGAATTCAGTTCGACGGTAGTGGCGCTCATCCTGGCCGGCAAGGTGGGGTCGAATATCGCCTCCGAGATCGGGACCATGCGTATCACCGAGCAGATCGACGCGCTGGAGATCATGGGCGTCAACTCGGCCAGTTACCTGATCCTGCCCAAGATCGTGGCCACGGTCTTCTTCTTTCCCTTCCTGACAATCCTCAGCATCCTGATCGGTACGGCCGGGGGGTATCTGATCGCCATTTTCACGGGCGTGATGAATCCGGGCGACTACATCGACGGGCTGATGTACAGTTTCAAACTCTTTTCGATCTGGTACTCGCTCATCAAGATCGCCGTCTACGCCTTTCTCATCACTTCGATTTCCGGATTTTACGGCTATTTCGCGCAGGGCAATTCGCTGGAAGTGGGGCGTGCCAGCACGAAGGCGGTGGTCGTCAGCTCGGTGATGATCCTGATTTTCGACCTGATCCTCACTCAACTCCTATTGATATGATACGTACGGAACATCTGGTCAAGTCGTTCGACGGAAGGGTCGTGCTCAACGACATCAGCGTGGAGTTCGACCAGGGGAAAACCAACCTCATCATCGGCCAGAGCGGTTCGGGCAAGACCGTACTGCTGAAGTCGATCGTAGGGCTGCATCCGATCGACAGCGGCGAGATATACTACGACGACGTGCTCTTTTCGAACCTCGATTTCAAGGAGCGCAAACTGATCCGCCGCGATGTGGGGATGATTTTCCAGGGCGGTGCCCTGCTCGACTCCTCGACGGTGGAGGAGAACGTGAAGCTGCCGCTCGACCTTTTCACGACGCAGAGCGAGAGGGAGAAACTCGAACGGGTGAACTTCTGCCTGCGGAGGGTGAACCTTCAGGATGCCAACGGGCTCTATCCTGCTGAGCTGAGCGGCGGCATGGTCAAGCGGGTGGCCATCGCGCGGGCGATCGTGATGAATCCCCGGTACCTGTTCTGCGACGAGCCCAATTCGGGTCTCGATCCGAAGACCTCGGTGGTGATCGACAACCTGATCCACGAGATTACGGTGGAGTACGGCATGACCACCATCATAAATACGCACGACATGAACTCCGTGATGGAGATCGGCGAGAAAATTGTATTCCTCCACGAGGGCCGCAAATGGTGGGAGGGAACGAAGAAGGACATTCTTCATTCGAAAAACCGCGAACTCAACGATTTCGTCTTCGCTTCGGCCATGGCCAAGCGGGCCAAGGAGTGCACGGAAACCCGTTAATAAAAATATTTAAAAATTTTTTGGTTACGATTTTGAAATTGTTTATTTTTGCCGTGCGTTAGAACGCGAAAAAAGAGAGGAATAAGTTCAAACCTAATAATAACAGATTATGTCAAAGATTAAAATTGGTATCAACGGCTTCGGACGTATCGGCCGTTTGGTGTTCCGCGCTGCCATGGAGAAGGCAGACAAGATCGAGGTGGTAGGTATCAACGACCTGATCGACGTAGATTACATGGCTTACATGCTTCGTTACGACACGATGCACGGTCAGTTCAAGGGTTCGATCGAGGTGAAGGACGGCAAGCTGGTCGTTAACGGCCACGCCATCCGCGTAACCGCTGAGAAAGATCCCGCCAACCTGAAGTGGAACGAGGTAGGTGCCGAGTACGTGGTTGAGTCCACCGGCCTGTTCCTCACCAAGGAGAAGGCCGAGGCCCACATCAAGGCCGGTGCCAAACGCGTGGTGATGTCGGCTCCCTCGAAGGACGACACCCCGATGTTCGTTATGGGTGTGAACAACAAGACCTATGCTGGTCAGCCCATCGTTTCGAACGCATCCTGCACCACCAACTGTCTGGCTCCCATCGCCAAGGTGCTGAACGACAAGTTCGGCATGGTAGAGGGTCTGATGACCACCGTACACTCGACCACCGCTACGCAGAAGACCGTGGACGGTCCCTCGATGAAGGACTGGAGAGGCGGCCGTGCCGCCAGCGGCAACATCATCCCCTCGTCGACCGGTGCCGCCAAGGCCGTAGGCAAGGTGATCCCCGCCCTGAACGGTAAGCTGACGGGTATGTCGCTGCGTGTTCCCACCCTCGACGTATCGGTTGTCGACCTGACTTGTACGCTGGCCAAGGAGACCACCTACGACGAGATCTGCAAGGCCATGAAAGAGGCTTCGGAAGGCGAACTGAAAGGTATTCTGGGTTACACCGAGGATGCTGTCGTATCGAGCGACTTCCTGGGCGATCCCCGCACTTCGATCTTCGATGCGAAGGCCGGTATCCAGCTTTCGCCCAAATTCGTGAAGGTCGTATCGTGGTACGACAACGAGTGGGGTTACTCGAACAAGGTGCTCGAGCTGATCGAGTACATGGCTACCGTAAAGTAATTTCAAGCCATATATCTGAAAAACGGCGCCTCGAAGGCGCCGTTTTTTTGTCCGGGGAGGGCGGCACCGCATTTTTTATCTTCGGCGAAAAGAGTTACTTTTGCCGGAAATCTTCCTGCAATGAATATTACCTCCGCACAGTTCAGATGCAGCAGCAGCAAGCTGTCCCAGATGCCGGACGACCGGCCGGAGTTCGCCTTCATCGGGCGGAGCAACGTGGGCAAGTCGTCACTCATCAACATGCTGACGGATCGTCCGGGGCTGGCCAAGGTGTCCGGACAGCCGGGCAAGACCCGCCTGGCGAATCATTTTCTGATCAACGGGGCGTGGTATCTGGTCGACCTTCCGGGATACGGCTATGCCCGGGTGGCCAGGAGCCGGCGGGAGGAGTTTTCGAAGCTGATCCGGGATTACATTATGCGCGGTCCGAGGCTCCATTTCCTCTTCGTGCTGGTGGATTCGAGGCTGGAACCCCAGCGGATCGACCTCGATTTTATCCGGATGCTGGGCGAGGAGGGGATACCTTTCGGGATCGTCTTCACCAAGGGGGACAAACTGTCGGCCGACCGGCTTGCCTCGAACGTGGCGCATTACAAACGCCGTCTGCTCGAAGAGTGGGAGGAACTGCCTCCGGTCTTCCTCACCTCGTCGGAAAAGAAACTGGGGCGCGACGGGATTCTCTCCTTTATCGGCGAAAGTTTAAATGATTGTTAATAAAAAAGCGCTTTTCGGATACGAATTTCATTCGTAAACATTACTTTTGTGGTCGAAACAGACCAAACCCTAAAACGATGGCGATACATAAACTCAAATTTTTTGCCTGCCGGGAGTCCCGTTACCTGGCGGAGAAGATAGCCAAGAGCTACGGAACGGAGTTGGGCGACTCTTCGGTGCTGGAGTTCAGCGACGGCGAGTTCCAGCCCGCCTACAACGAGAGTATCCGTGGCTGCACGGTCTTTATCGTAGCCTCCACGTTCCCGCCTACGGACAACCTGATGGAACTCCTGCTGATGATCGACGCCGCCCACCGTGCGTCGGCCCACCGTGTGATCGCCGTCATGCCTTATTTCGGCTGGGCCCGTCAGGACCGGAAGGATCGTCCGAGGGTTTCGATCGGTGCCAAACTGGTGGCCAATCTGCTGCGTGCCGCCGGGGTGGACCGCATCATGACGATGGACCTGCATGCGGACCAGATACAGGGTTTCTTCGACATTCCGGTCGATCATCTCTATGCCAGCGGCATTTTCGTCCCCTATATCAACGGGCTCAACATGGAGGACCTCTCCATCGCGGCGCCCGACATGGGCGGGGCCAAGCGGGCCCATGCCTATTCGCAGTATCTGCACGCCCCGATGATCATCAGCCACAAGCAGCGCGAGAAGGCCAACGTCGTGGGAAGCATGACTGCGATCGGCGATGTCGAGGGACGCAACATCATCATTCTCGACGACATGATCGACACGGCCGGGACAATCACCAAGGCGGCCGACATGCTGATGGAAAAGGGGGCCAAGAGTGTCCGGGCCGCCGCTACGCATGCCGTGCTTTCGGGGCCGGCCTACGAACGGATCAACAACAGTTCGCTCAGCGAGGTGATCGTGACCGATACGATTCCCCTGCGCAAGGATAAGGACACCTCGAAGTTCACGGTGCTCTCGGTGGCCGACATCTTCGCAGATGTGATCGAACGGGTGCACAATTACAAGGAGATCAGCTCCCGGTTTATTTTTTAGCGGGAGGGTGTGAATTCTTTCCGTCTGCGGGCGGAAAAGTGACGGTTCCGTTTGGTTTATCCCGGAAAATACGTTACATTTGCACCACGAAAGACAAGACATAGGTCCGGAGAGGTGGGTGAGTGGCTGAAACCAGTAGTTTGCTAAACTGCCGTACGGGTAACTGTACCACGGGTTCGAATCCCGTCCTCTCCGCCAGATCTGAAAAGCCGGCCCTTTATGGGGCCGGCTTTTTCATTTGAATATCCGTCTTACCCGCTACTGAATCGGTCGATATGGCCCGTAATTTCCGTAAATCCCTCACATTCGGCGATGCTGTCAAAAGCAGTCGTCCCACCTCTTTCGGCACGATGCTGAAGCCTGCCGGATCGCTGTGCAATCTGGACTGCCAGTATTGCTATTATCTGGACAAGGCCGGCCTTTACGGCGGCAGGGAGCCGAAAATGAGCTTGGAGATGCTGGAAGAGTACGTGCGGCAGTATATCGAGGGGAACGACGTCCCGCTGGTCACCTTCTGTTGGCATGGCGGGGAACCGTTGTTGGCGGGACTGGACTTTTACCGCCGGGCGGTGGAGTTCCAGAAAAAATATGCGGGAGAGAAGAAGATCGACAATGCGCTCCAGACCAACGGCGTGTTGCTCGACGAGGAGTGGTGTTCCTTTTTCCGGGAGAACGATTTTCTCGTCGGGGTTTCGATCGACGGGCCGCGGGATATTCACGATCCGTTCCGCGTGGACAAGGGCGGCCGGCCCACTTTCGACCGGGTGATGGCCGGGATCGAACTGCTGGCCCGTACGGGAGTGGAGTACAATACGCTGAGTACGGTCAACCGCCTGAGCGAAGGGCGCGGAGCCGAGGTCTATCGTTTCCTCAAGTCGATAGGCAGCCGTTACATGCAGTTTCTGCCCGTAGTGGAACACGTGGTCGATTCGCCGCAGGGCGGCCGGTCGCGGATCGTGCCGCCGGGATACGAGGGGGCCCGGCGGGCCGAATGGTCGGTGACGGGCCGCGGATACGGGGAGTTCATGAACGATATTTTCGACCAGTGGGTCGTGAGTGACGTGGGCAGTTGTTTCGTGCAGCTGTTCGACGTGGCGCTGGCCCAGTGGGTGGGCGTGCAGCCGGGCCTGTGTTCGTTCGGCGAGACATGCGGCGACGCCCTGGTGGTGGAGCACAACGGCGACGTCTATTCCTGCGATCATTTCGTCTATCCGGAATACCGGCTCGGGAACCTGATGGAGAGCGACCTGAAAACCCTGTTCCGGTCGCAGGCCCAGTTTCGGTTCGGAATCAACAAACGCAATACGCTGCCGGCCGAATGCCTGCGTTGCAAATGGTACTTCGCCTGCCGGGGCGAGTGTCCCAAGCACCGGTTCGAAAAGGCGGCCAATGGGGAGAACAACCTGAATGCCCTGTGCGAGGGGTATAAACTGTTCTTCTCCCATGTGGAACCCTACATGAAATACATGGCGGAACTGCTCGCAGGCAAACAACCTCCTGCGCTGGTGATCCCGTGGGCCCGCCGGCGGATGATGGGGCTGATCTGATTCTGGTTCCGGCTTTCCCTTCGCTCAGGCGCCGTTCGGTTCCGGTCTTCCCTTTCCGCTCTTTCCTGCCCGGAAGAAGCGTTTCCGGGGGCCGTTCGCGGGCAGCTATTTCTTTTCCGCTCCGCGCTCCCGGGTCGCCATGCGGCCGTTGTAGCTGATTCCCTCGCGGTTGTTGCACTGGACGCTGATCATGCTCGATCCGTTGCCGAAGACGGAGAGGCGGAACTGGAAGTTGTCTTCGTCGGTGCGCACGGAGAAGGTGATTTGCGTCTCTTTCCTTTTTTTGTTGTATTCCTGCCTGTAATCCCGGGTGACGGCTTCGAAGCGCAGTCCGTTGCCGCCGCCGTAGGGAACGGTGTAGGCCCGTCCGAAATAGGGAAGCACCGAGCGGACGGAATCTCCCTTCACGGTGAGCGTAAAGTCGGGCGTGACCTGGATGCTGCGTCCTCCCATCGGATGAACGGTGAGCACTTCGATCGTGTAGTCGCGGTTTTCGAGGCGTGTCTTGACGGTTTCGGCCTCGCGGGCCTTGCGTTCGGCCTTGGTCTGGGCCTGTGTGCAGACCGATCCTGCCAGCAGGATCATGACGGCCAGAGAAAGAAACTTTTTCATACGCGTCGGTTTTTGAATGTGATCCCTGTTTTCAAATATACGTTTTTTCGCGGAGAACCGCAATTCATCGCCCTTTTCAGCGCAGCGCCTTCGCCCACTCCTCTTCCCGGAAGCCGAAAAGGACGCCTCCGTCCCATACCAGTACGGGCCGTTTGACCAGTTTCCCGTCCGTGGCGAGCAGGTCGAGCAGTTCGCTGTCTGATGAGGCGGGAATCCGTTCCTTCAGGTTCAGCTCCTTGTAACGGAGCCCGCTGGTGTTGAACAGTTTCCGCACGGGAAGCCCGCTGCGGGAGAGCCATCCGGACAGTTCGTCGCGGGAAGGGCGGTCGGCGACGATGTCGCGCGTGTCGGTTTCGATGCCGTGGGCGGCGAGCCATTTGGCCGCTTTGGCGCAGGTGCTGCATTTCGGATAGCAAATGAAAGTCGGTTTCATACTACGTGTATTGTTTTTTCGTTTCTTTTGCGAAGATATATGGTTTTTAACTGAAAAACGGTTTTTTGTGCTGTATGGTATAAAAATACCGTTTTGTTTTCAAAATTCGTATCTTTGCGCGATAGCACTCCCGAGAGAATAATGTATAAAGGGCTTTCCGACATAATCCAGGAGATCAACGACAAGGACTACCAGGCGTGGGAGGCGCTGTACGCCCACTATTACCGAGCTCTCTGTTCGTACAGCCATACGGTGGTAAAGGACGGGCCGTGTGCCGAGGACATCGTGCAGGACGTGCTGATGAAGATATGGCAGTCGGACGTGCGGTTCACCGACGCGCGCGA
This sequence comes from Gallalistipes aquisgranensis, assembly GCF_014982715.1. Taxonomy (NCBI): domain Bacteria; kingdom Pseudomonadati; phylum Bacteroidota; class Bacteroidia; order Bacteroidales; family Rikenellaceae; genus Gallalistipes; species Gallalistipes aquisgranensis. Next base: position 267,488 of record NZ_JADCJY010000001.1, read on the forward strand.
TTTGGGGGCCTATCTCTACAAGGCGGTTTACAACAATTCGGTGGCCTACATGCGTAACAGCGGCAACCGGGCCGGTATCCTGAACCATCTGTACGAAGAGAGCGACCGGGAGCGGCGCGAGCGGATCGAAAACGGGGAGGAGACCGATTTCGAATTTTTGGCGGGCGTCGTAGGTGAGGAGGTGATCCGGGAGCTTTATCTTTCGATTCAGGAGCTGCCGGAGGACCGCCGCCGCATCATGCGCCTGTCGATCGAGGGCCACTCCGGGGCCGAGATCGCCGAAATGCTCGGCGTGAGCATCAACACGGTCAAGACGCAGAAGTACCGGAGCTACAAGTTTCTGAAAAAACGGCTGAACAAATACTACTATCTGCTGCCGCTGCTGCTGGCGTTTGTCGACAGACCCTGATGACCGGCGGATATGAAAAAACGGGAGGATATTTCCTCCCGTTTTTTTCGGATGTCGCGGTCTGTTACTTCGGAGCCGAGGCTTTGCCCCATTTGTAGGTGCAGGAGACGATCTCTCCGAGATCGGCATTGATTTCGGGATCGGTGGAGTCGAGCGTCACCCGCTCCTCCTTGAACTCGGTGAAGGAAGCCCCCAGCGTGTAATCCTGCGTGTTGTAAAGCATCACGGAACCGTCCTTGAAGCAGATGCAGAGGAAGCCCATGTATTGGGTGCAGGCCGAAGAGACGGAGACGATCTCCTTGTCGAACTCCTTGAATACGGCCGGCTCGCCCAGATCGTCCTGATCCCGCTTGCGTACGCGCAGAACCTTTTGGTCGACTCCGTCCGTGTAATAGATGTGGGCATAGTTCGTTGTGAAGGTAGGCATCACATGGATCACGCTGTTCTCGTTCATGTCGTCGATCTGGATGTATGTCTCCGGATAGTTGTTCTCCGCAGCGCCGATTTCATGGTAATTGAAATCGAACCAGAACTGGCGGGCGTAGTAGTTGCCGTCCGTCCCTTTGAACAGGGCCCAGTATTGGGCATAACTCATGTGTTCGAAATCCCTAGTGTTGGCCATGTTGATGTTGGCACAGAAAATCATTTTGTCCTGTTTGGCTTCATCGACGTCGGATTCGATCATTTCGATCGTGGGACCGGCAGTCGAGGGAACCGTAGCCGTACTGTACTGGGTGTCCTTGATCAGGAAGCGATGGTTGGTCCCGTCGTACAGCAGGCAGACCGAGGCTCCCATGGAGGTGACATTGCATTGGGGGATCAGGCAGTCGATCTTCACGGCCTGGTCTCCGAATTTCCACGGAGTGTTCAGATACCTGCCTTCGAAATAGCCCTTTCCGCGGAAAGCGTTGTACATCGTGCCGTCCTGCGCCTGAACGAACCCTTCGTATCCATGCTGGGGCATGACGTTCTTAACCTGGAGGCCGGCCGGAACGTTTCCGTCGATGAACTCCTGTGCGAGTGTGTTCTCCGGGTCCATGCTGGAACCGTTCAGGTTGATGCAGTAGTTCGGGTCGGAGGTGACGAGCATCAGGTTACCGATTACATTGGTACTGCTGTTGTCCCAGTATTCGACGATGCGGCTCCCTTCGGCCAGTGTCTCGGGAACGTCGATCGGGGCCACGTTGCTCAGCAGTTCCACGTCGGCCGTAGTCGTGCCGATGATGCACTTCATGAAGTGGATGACGGTTTTACCCCCCTTCTTGGCCACGATCGGGAAACCTCTTTCGAAAGGCATGTAACGGGTGATGGAGAATCTGTAAATGTCGGCGTTGCCGGCCGATTTGCGGTACAGGGCGAAATGGCCGTACTGCCGGTCGGCCGTCGTGGTTTTCACCCAATGCAGATCTTTTTCGGTGGAGACGATCTCCCCGTCGATGTTCCATTCGTAGCGCAGGTCGTTCATGTCCTTGTACTCGATTTCGGGAATGACTACCAGTTCGTCGTTGTAGGCGACTTTGAACTCTTGGGTCGTCGACAGGTTGGAGACTACCGGTTTGTCCAGCGTGGCGAAATCGAGATTGGTGTCGTCCTTGATGCAGGAAGACAGCGTCACGGCCGCGGCTATCGCTAAAATTCTGTATAATTTCATCGTTCTGTGTTTTAATGGTTGAACCGCAGCACGCACCGGAGCGCGTGCCGCGAATCGGGTTTGACTATACGACGGGAACTACCATCGGTTCGTTGTTGTCCTCCCTGATGTCGTTCTGCTCGACGTACTCCTTGAACTGGAGCGCGTAGGCACGCTTCTCGTCCGCGGAGAGCGCGCCGTAGTCCCCGGAGTAGATTTCGGAGAGGAACAGGCGGAACTTCTTGTCGCTGTACGGGCCCAGATAACTGTTTATCACGGTTTCGTCCCACCATTCGGGTTGGGAGATCATGTCCGAGACGATGATCGTGGCCGAGGTGGCATCGCGCTGCGTGGCCAGGAAATTTTCATTCGAAACGAGGTTCAGGACCAGTTTGTAGCTGTTCTGCTGCATGCGTTCGCTACGGGTGAAGGTGACGTAGAGCGTGTCCTGGAAGTATCCTTTCCTGAATACGAACCGCTCGGGCAGTTCGTACTCTCCCTCGGTCACGTCCGTCTCGGTGCCGAGTTTTACGGCATATTCGGTGTCTTCGGTGAGGGTGCGGCCTGCGAAACGCAGCGGAATCCCGACCGTTTTGTCATCCTCCAGCGTGGTGATGAACGAGCAGATGAAGTTTTTGTCCGTCACGTCCTTTGCCCACTCGACGTAGATGTATCGTTCCTCGCCGAAGGTGGGGATTTCGCGTTCGTCGCAGGATTGGCTTACGATTCCTGCGGCCAGAACGGTCATCAGTATGAATATTCTTTTCATTTTACAGTCTTCTTTAGTCGGTTGGTTAAATCGCGCTTTCGCTGTCCGGAATGTTCAGTTTCAGGTTTCCGTTGTGGATGAATCCCGTATCGCTGCCGGAGTAGACGATCGGAATGTTCCTGCGTTTGAAATAGAACAGCATCTGACCCTCTCCGATCAGGTCCTTGCGGTATTCGGCGGTCAGGTTGGAGAGGAATTCGTCCGTACCCATCGAGGTGTTGAGGGTATAGCCGCTCGTCATGCGGGCTTTGCGCACGGTGTTCAGATATCCGACTGCGGTTTTCATGTCGGTTTCGTAGGTACATTCGGCGGCGATGTAGTACATCTCCGAAATCCGGATGTTCGGCACCAGTCCGTCGCGGAAAACGCCGTCCGTACCGATATATTTCGACAAAACCGGGGTCTTGGAGCCCTGCTGGTTGGTCACCTGCCGCACGAACGCCTTGCGTTTGTCGTAGTTGTTGCCGGTGAAGAGCGTCGGACTGTCGAGCACGAGGTAGGTGGTGACGGCATTCCCCTCCTTGGAATAGGTCGAGTAGGTGTCGGCCAGATCCGGATTGTAGAAGGCGAACAGGATGTCGGCTCTCATGCGGGGATCGTTGTCGAACGGGTTCGAGTTGTCCAGTTTGATGGCTTTGGCCGTTACATAGTCGATGATCAGCGAAGCGTTCTCCAGCGCCTTGTCCCGGTCGCCGGCATAGAGGCTGACACGGGCCAGCAGTCCGGTGACGGCCAGATAGTTCAGCCGGATACCCCGGTTCGAGTAGAAATCGCTTTTATCGGTGAGGAAACGGGAATCCGCATTGGTGAGTTTGGTACTGTCGGTTTTCGATCCCAGATCGTACGTCGCCAGCAGACCTTTGGCCTTCTCCAGGTCGGCGATGGCTTTCGCCAGCACCTGCTGCGTGGAGACGGGCGGATTGAATTTCGAAGGATAGGTCTCCACATAGGGAATGTAGGCCTTCGCGTCGTTCAGCGCGGGAGCGCTGGCGAACAGCCGGAGCAGGTCGAAGTGGATCATGGCACGCAGGGCGAGCGCTTCGCCTTCGATCATGTTCTTTTCCCGTTCCTTGTAGTAGAACATATCGGCGCCGACTTCCTGGAGATGGGCCAGCAGGTCGTTGGTCTGGGCGATCATCTTGTAGCCGGTTTGCCAGAACGTGGTGGCATAATCCTCGGGACCTTCTTCGTCGTATTTCAGGTCGCGGAGAGAGACGTAGTTGGTCTGGGAATTCGACAGCGCATAGACCCGTGCCCATGCTTCGACGGCGCCCCAGCTGAGTTCCTTGCCGTACATGCCGTTTCCCGACAGGGTCAGGTAGATGCCGTTGAGCGCTTTGTGGTATCCTTCCGCGTTTTTGAACAGGTCGGTGTCCGTTACCTGGTAGTCGGGTTCCACCGTCAGCCATTTGTCGCAGGAGCAGAACAGCACCGCGAGGGCTAACGCACCGTATTTGATATATTTCGTTATCATGATTCGTAAAGTTTGCGGATTAGAATGAAGTGCTGAGCGAGAAGTTGAAGGTTCTGGCGAACGGGCTGCTGGTTCCCCGTTCGATGGCGATCGACGAAGCCGTGAACACGTCGCTCATGTTGAAGCTCAGCTTGAGCCGGCGGAGCCCCAGTTTTTCGATTTTCTCGCGCGGGAATTCGTATCCCAGGGAGAGCGAGGTGAGCTTCAGCCAGTTGTCGTCCTGGACGAAACGGGTGGAAGGCTGGGTCGAGGTGAGCCAGTCTTTGATGTTCCGGTACCGGGACACGTCGCCCGGTTTCGCCCACCGGTCGGTGAGCACGCGACGGTCACAGTTGTTTTCCAGAATGTTGGCCCTCTCCACTTTCGAAACGAGGGTCTCGTTGTAGCTTTGACCGCCGAACTGGTACATGAAGTAGCAGTCGAAGGTGAAGCCTTTCCAGTAGATGCTCGGTCCGAACGAACCGCTCAGGGTCGGTTCCGTGTTGTAGATCGCCACGTTCTCGCTGCTGAGCCAGTCGAATCCGGTCGTGCCGTCCTTGTAAAGGTAGAGTTCCCGTCCCGTGGCCGGGTCGATGCCCAGCGAGATCATACCATAGCGGTCTTCCAGCGATCCGCCTTCCACGTACCGCAGCAGGGGGCGGCTCACCTTGTCCGCATCGCCCGTGCTGTAATATTCGTCCACCTTGTCGTTGTAGCTTTTCAGCGCGTTGGAGATCTCCTTGATCTTGTTCTTGTTGTGAGCGGCATTGGCCCTCAGGTTGACGGTCAGGTCCTTCGTCTTGACGGCCCGTACCTGGACTTCGATTTCGTAACCCCGGTTCTGGATGCGGCCGATGTTTTCCTTGTAGCTCGTGAATCCCGAAGAAGAGGGAATGTAGAAATCCGCGATGTGGTCTTTCGTGTCCTTGTTATAGTAGGTGAACTTCGTGTAGAAGATGTTGTCGAACACGCTCAGTTCCGCTCCGATATCCGTGATGACGGTCTTCTGCCATTTCAGGTTCGGGTTGCCCATGTACATGATCGACACCCCGTCTCCCGTGCCGTACCAGTCGTCCTTGATGAACTCGTATTTGTTCTGGGCCGCGTAGGGAGGGAAGTTGACCATACCGGTCATTCCGTAGGTGCCTTTGATCTTGAGTTGGGAGAGCCACGGAAGCCTGTTCTTGACAGCTTTGTAGTTGTGGATGTTGATACCGAATCCGGTCGAGTAGAACGGTGCGTATTTCTTGTTGGCGCCGAACTGCGAACTGCCGTCGATACGTCCCGAGAGGTCGACCATATAGATGTCGTTGAAACTGTAATTGAATACGCCGAGAACGCCCATCAGCCGGTTCGTCTCGTTGTTGCGGCTGTACGAATCTATTTTCTGCGCATAGCCCGGGGCGTAATAGCCGCCGGAGGGGAATCCCCTGAAGGTGTCGGAATAGAGTTTGTTTTTCGTTTCGCGGGCGTTGAAGCCGACCACGAAGTTCATGGCATGTTTTCCGATCGTGTTGTTGTAGAACCCTTTGAACGAGAAGTCGTAGGTGAAGGTGCTGTTGTTGGATTTGTTGTAGCTTCCCTTGTCGATATTCTGCGTGTTGGTGAAATATCCGGAATCCGGGTCCCTGAACTGGTCGTAGTCCGTCACGTTGTATGTGAGCGCCAGGTTGCTCTCGAAGTGGATCGTCTTGGTCGGGTACCAGCGCAGGTCGATGTTGTCGGTGAATTCACGGCTTTTGCTTTTGTCGAAACTGTTCAGCGTGGCATCGTACATGGGGTTCCGTTTGGAATTGGAACCGCCCCACAGCGGCATGGTTTTGAGCAGATTGCCGTTTTCGTCCAGGTAGCTGTCGTAGGGGTTCATGCCTACGAATTCAGAGAAAGTCCCGTAGGGGGACTCTTCGCCCCGGGTGATGGAGACGTCCGCACTGTTCCGGAACTGGAGCGTCTTGTAGTTGTACTGAAGGATCATTCCGAAATTCATCCGTTCGCGGAAGTTCCCTTTCATCACGCCGTTCGACTTGTCGTACAGGCCGCTCAATTCGTATTTGAAATTGTCGGCACCGCCGCTGACGATCACCGAATGACGGTGGTTGACCGCATTGCGCAGCGGAAGGGCCATCCAGTCGGTGTAGACGCCACGTTCGATGTTCTGCAGCTTCTTGTTGTAGAGGTCGGCCTGGTAGCCTATGTCCGAAGCATCGGAGGGTTCGAAGATGCCGGCCAGCAGCTCGGTTTGCAACTTTTCCGACGAGTTCATCATGTTGTAGCTGGAGAGGTCGGGCGTGGTGAGACCCAGCGTCATGTTGTAGCTCACGTTCAGTTTGCCCGCGGCGGGCGGGATCGTGTTGATGACGATGACGCCGTTGGCGGCCCGGGAACCGTACATGGCCGTGGCGGCTGCGTCTTTCAGGATCGTAAAGGTCTCGATCCGTTCGATGTCCAGGTCGTAGATCCTGTTGGTGTTCACCTCGTAACCGTCCAGAATGAAAATCGGCAGGTTCGGGTTGTTGTTGAGCGAGTATTCGGAGATGGATTCCTGGTCCAGTTCGGGGGTACCGATGCCGGACTTTCCCCGGATGTACATTTCGGGAATTGCGTTGGGGTTGGAGCCCAGCGCCAGGTTTTCCTGAAGGCGGAACGAGGGGTCGAACACCTGCACGGCGCTCATGATGTTGGTGGGGGAGACGGTTTTCAACTGTTCCCGCGTGATGGTGGTCGAGGTTCCCGAAAACGATTTCTTGGAGATGTTCATGATACCGGTGACCACGATGTCGTCGATCTGGCTGACGTCGGATTCCATCGTCACCTGTATTTTAAGCGGGTCGCGCAGGGTGACCTTGCCGTTGTTGATGACATTCAGCACGTAGGGTTTCATGCCGAGGAAAGAGAAGCGCAGGTCGAGTTTGTCCTGGCGTTTCAGGTCGATCCGGAACTCTCCGTTGGGACTGGTGACCGAGCCTTTGCCCGTTCCTTCCCCGATCACGGCTACCCCGGCCATGGGATGTCCGTGGTCGTCCCTGACCACGCCCATGAAGCGGATCGCCGCTTCGGTCTGCTGGCTGATCTCCTCTTTGGGTTTGATGACGATCATCTTGCCCCGGATCTGGTAGCTCAGGTTGCTTCCTTTCAGGCAGAAGCGGAGTATCTCCTGTATCGAGGCATGACGGTCGATCGAGACACGGGGCAGTCCGGCGATCTGGGCGTTGTTGTATACGAAGTCGTACTCCGTCTTTTCATCCAGATAACTCAGCACTTCCTGCACCGTCGCATTCGTGAATTTTACCGGTATCAGAGCCTGCTGCTGAGCATAGCCCGTGACACCCGCACACAGGAGCAACACGAGGGTCAGTATGGCACCGACCACCCGTTTCTCCGAGTTTTTCAGGTTGACAGGTAAAAATTTCATCATTTAATTTATATTAAGTTAAAAATTAGTGTAGTGGCTTGTTTGGAGACAACCTCTGCCACGCTTCCGGGGAAACGTGGCAGAAGGTCGTTAAAGATTGTTCGCTTTCAGCGGGTTAGTCCATCAGGCGATCCAGTTTGTCGATCATCAGGCGATAGTGTGCACGGGTCTCCGCATCGCCGTCGTTGCGGTGGGCTTTGAGCAGGGTGCGCATATCCTTGAGAATCGAGTAGTAAATCTGGCGGGAGACCTGGGAATATACCATCGGCCATTTTTTCAGGCGGCCGTACTGGGCCCCGATTTCGTCGCGGTTTTCATCGAAGCCGGCCGGAAGGTCGTACAGGATGCCTGCATTTTCCACGAATTTCATGCAGGCTTCGGGATCGCTGTAATCGAACACGTTGTCCTCGAAAGAACCCATGTCATCCGAGAAGCGGGCAGCTGCCCGGGCATCCTTGTACTTCTGGCTCTTGTCGACCATTTTCGAACTGGCCACCATCGAGCGGAAGAAGTGCATCTGATAGTAGCGGTCGTTGGCGTTGAGGTTTTTGCCCTGGCGGGTCGGGGTGAACAGCTGGTCGTACATGTAGCGGATATACTCCGTGTGTCCCATCGAACCCTTCACGTTTTCGAACATGAACAGGCGGCTGGCCGTGGCACTCATCAGCAGGAACAGGTAGTCGCGGTGGCTCTCGCTGCGGTCGTGGGCGATGTCCATCAGTTTCTCCAACTCGAAATCGCGGACCCAGTCGGGTTCGTAGCGGTGTTCGTACAGCACTTTCCAGGCTTCCAGCTGGCGCTCTTTCGGCGTGTATTCGTAGGCGGGAACCGGGTCGCCGGCCTTTTTCTCGTAGGTCTTGATGCCGTAGGCGGAGATGGCGACCTGGGTCAGAACCTGTTTGTAACGGCGGTAAATGGTCTGGTACAGCGCCTTGCGGGCCATGTAGGTGGGGTCGTCCTCGTCGCTGATCCAGTTCTTGAAGTTCTGCATCGAGTATTTGAGGTTCTCCACCGCATATTTGAAGTTGAGCAGGTCGTCATCGCCCACGTCGTTGGCGCCGCAGTCGGGACAGTCTTTCGAATTCTCGTAGCGGTAGAGGGGATCGCCCACGTGTTCGTCGATCCAGCCTTCGATCACCTTCAGCTCGTCACGCAGGTTCTTGGCCTCGGGAATGGGTTTGTAGAGGCATTTCACTACATGGCAGTCGTATTCGCCCACGCCTTTGGGAGTGAGGCGGATGCCCTGTTTCGCGGCGTTGACCGGAGCCACGAAGTTGTATTTGGCCAGGTCGAGGATCGAGGGCGTCGTGCCGTACTTCTGGGTAAAGGAGGCGCTGCGCAGCGAATCGGTCGGGAAGGCGGCCGATCCGGTCAGGTTGTAACTCATACCGAGGCAGTTGACACCTACCGTCCACGCGAAATCGTTCCGGATGAACTCCTTGAGTTTGGCTTCCGGCATGTAGCGCTGCTGCAGGTCGGGATCGGCGTGGCCGATGAAGGTGATCGCTTCGAACGGCAGCTCGTACACATAGTTGTGGCATACGAGGATCGAGGTCCGCAGGATTTCGCCCGTGCGGGGATCGGTGTAGGTGCGCACCCGCGTGTCGCCGGCCAGCGAGGGAACGTAGCGGACACAGCTGTACTTGAAGTTTTCCGGATCGAATTCCGGGTCTTCGGCCGGGCTGGGGAAGGGTTTGATCCGGATCACGTTCTTGAAACCGATCTTCTCGAACGCTTCGTTCCAGGTGAGGAACCCTTCGGTGATGCCGTCGCGCACCAGGTCGGTGAAGGTGGTGTCCATGTAGATGACGATCGGTTTGACCGGCTCCACGAGTTCACCCCGTCCATAGGCGGCCGGGTCCGAAGGCTCGATCCTCCAGCGGGTGACGAAATAGGTGGCTTCCAGCTGCTTGTATCCGTTGTGATAGTTGTACTTGCCCATCACGTTGAGCGGAATCCGGTAGTCGGCCAGGCGCATGGCCATCGGCTTTTCGGGAAGCAGGGCGATGGTGCGCGTCATGCGGGCCGTGGTCACCTTGCTGAATACGTTCTTGTAGCTGGCGTCGTACGTGTTGTAGGTGTACACCGAGATGTTGTCCGGAAAGGCCCGTACGTCGTCGAGGAACGAACGCTCCTTCGAATGACGGAACGATACGCCCATCATCTTCAGTTTCGATTCGCCCCGCGCGTCGATCGGATCGAGCAGGTCTTCGTTGCCGGTGAAATAGGCGGTCATGTCGAATACCACGGCAGTGCTGTCGGCATTCCACGCCTTGATTTCATAGGAGTTGATGATGGCGTCGAGGTTGCTCTTCTCGAGTGCCTCGATCATGCCCTTTTCGCCCTCCTCGACCATCGCCTGGTCGCGTTCGCGGCGCAGCTGCACCGAGTTCCCGATCTTGGAGAAACGGATCTGCTGCGGCTTGATGGGCGAACCGCCCACGTAGCTGTCCGTATGGTCGGAGATTTCCGACACGGAGGAGAGGATCATCATGTCGCGGCCGAGCAGGTTGAGGGGAAGCTCCACCAGCAGCTGTTTGCCGTCCACCATGTGGAGGGTCATCAATCCCTTTACGGTCTTGACCTTTTTGTCCTTGAACAGTTTGTCGTAATCGCTGGTCTTTTTGGGAGCCGGAGCTGCCGCTTCGGTTTTGTCGCCCTTTTTCTTCTTTTTGCCGCTGCCTTTGGCGTAGAGCCCTTCTCCGGCCAGCAGGAACGCCGTACCCAGCAGCAGATAAGCTATATATCTTCTCATTGTGTATAGTCGGTTTTCGGTTAAACGCTTATTGGAGCAGGCCGTCGATCCGGTGGAGCAGCAGCTCGTAGTGGGCACGGGTCTCCTTGTCTCCGGTATTGCGCATCCGGCTGATCAGATTGCGGGCCTGAAGCACGTTCTGGTAGTAGATGTGGTCGAACGGAGTGAACGAGGCGTACAGGGCCCGGAAATAGCCGAATCCGTTCACGTCGCCGGTCTGGGGATCGAGTTTGTCGATCAGGTTTTCGTTGGCGAGCATCTGGCTCATGCAGCACATCGAACCGCTCTGGTCGTGCGTCTCGATCGGACGGATTTCCACGAAATTCTCCTCGCCAAGCGGACCTTCGCTGTCAGCGAACCCTTTGATACTACCTTTACCTTTGTCCAGGCCCGAGACAACGAACATGAAGTCGAGATAGCTCACCTGGTTGGTCCGGTCGCGGTCGTTGAGGTTCTGGCCTTTCAGCGTGGGGGCGAATATGGCCTCGAACGCCAGGTCGGCATTCTCCTTGACCGAATAAGCGTTGGGGGCGGGGTCTTTCATGCTCTCCAGCGAACCGCGCGGGGCGATAATGAGACTGACCAGGATGCGTTGTATCCGGTTCGAGAGGTTGCCCTGCAGGGGCAGCTCCCTGACCAGCGGATTCTGATCCAGCCAGTCGAGGTCGTGCAGCTGGTCGCCCAGGAATTTCTGTGCCCTGCGCTGATAGTCGCCGTCCACGAACTCATAGGCGGGACGCGGGTCGCCGGCCTTGCGCTCGTTCATGTAGACGCCGCCTTTCACGTTGTAGACATGCAGAATATAACGCATGTACTGGTTCAGGATGGCGACATACATGTCCTGACGGTAGCTGTAATCGGGGTCCTCCTTGTCCACCCATTCGCTCAGGTGGTTCATCACGTATTTCAGGTTCTTGATACCCACCTCGGCGCTGGAGATCACGTCATCGCCCAGGTCTTCGGACTGGGCCGACGGGTCGAGGATCGTGTAGGGCTGCTGTTTGCCGTAGCGGAAGACGGGGTCGTCGGCCTTTTCGAAAATCCATTTGTCGAGCGTGGCCACTTCTGCCTCGGGCGTCGCGGCTTCCGGAATAGGAGAGTAGAGCCACTTCACGGCGAACATGTCGTGTACGCCCAGATGGGGCGGGTTCATGTTCACCCCGCGGGCGGCATCCCCTTCCTGGGCCACGTAGTTGAAACGGGCGTAGTCCATGATACAGGGGGTGGTACCGTATTTCTGGGTGAAGGAGGGCGAACGGAGCGAGTCGTTGGGGAAGGCGGCCGAAGAGCCGAAGTTGTGCATGTAGCCGAGGCAGTGGCCGATCTCATGGGCGATCACATAGCGCATGGCGTCGTCCATGATGTCGTCGGGAATGTTCTTCGTGCGCACGGCGGGGTCGGCCACGGCGGTCTGGATCAGTCGCCAGTTGTTGACCAGCCGGGTGATGTCGTGATATACCACGACCGATGCGTTGATGATCTCGCCCGTGCGGGGATCGTCCCACGAGGGACCCATGGCGTTCATGATCGAGATGGGCTCGTAACGCAGGCAGGAGTATTTGATGTTGTCGGGATCGAATTCGGGATCGTCCTTCGGGTCGGGGAAATCCAGCGCCCGGATCACGTTCTTGAAGCCGATCTCCTCGAACGCGGCGTTCCAGTCGAGGATACCGGCCCGGATGGCGGGTTTCCACGTTTCGGGGAAGTTCTTGTCGATGTAGAAGTCGATGTGTTTCTTGGGTTCCACCAGTTCACCGCGCTTCCATGCCTCCATGTCGCTGGGCTCCACTCTCCAGTGGCGGGCATAGTAGACGGGAATCGTACCCCGGTTCTTGTTGGCGGAGAACTTGGCCTTGGGGGCGATGAAGATGTTCATGCGCGAGTCGGCGATGCGGGGGCGCATCGGCTCCTCGGGCAGCAGGATCAGCGAACGGGTCATCAGCGCGGTGAACGGGCGTTTGTACTCCAGTGCACCCATCACCTTGCCGCTGTTCACCATCACGTCCACCGTGTAGCTCAGGTAGCTCTTCACGACCACGTTGTCCGAAAAAGCCTTGATTTCGCCCAGATGGCTCTTCGACTTCTCGAACGAGGTGTTCCGCTGGAAGCGGCTACCGCCGTACATGCCCCACGGGTCGAACGGCGTGAGGTCCTTGTTGTCCTCCATGAAGAGGTTGGTCACGTCGATCACCACGGCCGTGCTGTCCGGATTGTAGGCTTCCGGTTTGAAGGTGCGGTAGATGCCGTCGATGGTCGATTTCTTCACCGCGGCGGCGATTCCCTCGTTGTCGGGCACCGTCTCGTCGGCTCCGTAGAGGCAGTTGACCAGGCAGAGGTGGAAATTGGGCCCGATCTTGCGGAACGTGACGTGAAGGGGGTCTTTGGGTTTGTATCCGATCACGCCGTGGGCGTTGTTGCTGGTTTCGGAGATGGTCGAACCCAGCAGCATCTCGCGGCCCAGCAGCGAGAAGGGCAGTTCGAAGTAGAGCTTCGTGTCGTCCACCTTATGAAGCGTGATGAGACCTTTTTTCGTCTCGCACTTTTTGTCCTTGAAAAGTTTCTCGTAATCAGATAGTTTCTTTGCGGGGGCGGGGGCACTCTTTTCGGCCGCCTTTTTCTTTTTGTTGAAAATGCCGGCCTCCGTGCCGCCGAACACCAGCGCCGGCACGAGCAGACTGCAAACAAGTAAAAGTTCTCTGCGTTTCATAAATTTTGGTTTAGTGTGTATTGTTTTTCTTTCGGTTTATTTCCTGCTTACGATAAGCGTGTCGTCCTCGATTCTGAAAGAGGCGTCGGTGATCATTTCGAACAGCTCGATCACGTCGGCCAGCGTACAGTCGCGCGGGATTTTGCCCGTGAGCGAATAGGAGGCCGGGTCGATATTCTCGTATTCGATGCGTATGTCGTACCAGCGGGCGATCGAGGCCAGTATCTCGTCGAATCCCTGCTGCCAGAAGACGAATTTGTTCTCCGTCCAGGCCGAAACGGCGTTGGCGTCCACTTTCTTGACGTTCATCATGGCGTTGCCGCCGGAAGCCAGCGCCTGATACCCGGGCGTGAGAGTGACGCGGTGGCTGGTGTTGCCTACGTCCACCTTTCCCGTCACGAGGGTCGTGGTGGCCATCTTTTCGTCCGCGAAATCACGGACATTGAACGAAGTCCCGCAGACCGTCACCTGCATCTTGGGCGTCTCCACCACGAACGGGTGGGCCGTGTCGTGCGACACCCTGAAGAACACCTCTCCCTCCACTCTCACCCTGCGCTCCCTGCCGTCGAAGCGCACGGGATATTCCAGCCGCGAATCGGAATTGAGCCACACCTTCGTTCCATCGTCCAGCGTGAACGTGCATTCGCCGCCCCGGGGAACCGACAGTTCGTTGTAGGCGGCGGCGATCTCGGCCGAGGGTTCCTCCGCGCTGGTGTAGACGATGTCGCCTCCTTCGGAGGAGAGCGAACCGATTCCATCCACCTTCCGTTCCACGGCCGAATCCGCGAAGGCGATCACCTCCCCGTTGGCCAGTTTGAGTTGGGCCTTTTTCGTGCCCGGCAGTATCTTTTCCGCCTGTTCCATAGTGCGTTTTTCCGCTATGCGCCCTCCCGGGTCGGATATGCGGATCAGCAGGCCTCCGGCCACCAGAACCGCTGCGGCGGCCCCTGCGACGGCATACCGGAGACGGTACAGCCGGCTGCCCAGCGTCGCCCGGCGGAAACGACGGAAAGCCCGCCGGTGATCGTAGGTGTTGTATTCCTGTATTTTGGACAGAATGTAGTCGTTGTCGTGCAGCCTGCGGTCCAGCTCGGCAAAATGCTTCTCCTCGAGAAGCCGGTCGAACTCCTGCCGTTCCTGCGGCGTCAGGCGTCCCCGGTAACTCTGCCGGAAAAGGTGGATCAGTCTCGATAGATCTGTCAGCATGTTATGTAGAGTTTGGGCATGGGCCTTTTCATTATTTTTCTTTTTTAATAATGCATAACTTAGATGCAAGTATGACAGGTTTTGTTGCTTTTTTTAACAAAAAGTGTTTTTTTATTCCGCAAACTCTGTTTTTTCTCTCCCGAAAAAGGGAACGGCCGCCGTATGTGCGGACCGTTCCGGGGTCATTTCAGGCAGGCAGTGTTCCGTCGGTATGCGGTCGGGCCGGGGGCGGCTCCGTCGTGTCCGGATTGCCCGGTCGGAATGGCCGGGCGGCATGTGCGGAACGGATACGGCTGTCGCCGGTGTCGATACATTGAGTCGGGAAAGGGTCCGTTTTTCGGGCGGGGGACGAAAAACGCTGCGAATGTCCGTGCCGGAAAACACCGTTTCCCGGAAAGACCGGGAGGGTGCCCCTTTTTCTGGGCCGGGCGGAGATGTGTGCCGGATTATTGCAGTTCCGGTACACGTTTAAACGGAGCCGGGGCGGTGTTAGTATGACCGGGGGTATAATTTTGCCGGTCTTACGGTCCTGTTTGTGGTCTTCCGGCCGGGAAAAGGGAGGAATAAGGCTGTGGGTTTCGGGTCCGTGCGGGGAGGCCGAACCGACGGTTATGCGGATAGAATCGTATGTTGCGGGAAGAAGCGGTGCCCGTTTCGGACAAGGAGTCGCGGTTACGGGGGAGCGTCATGCGTTCCTGTGGGCCGGCCGGATGGTATATGGAGCCCCGCCGGGGAGCAGGGAAATGAAAACGGGGTGCGTTCTTTGGAACGGCACCCCGTTTTTTTCGTCTCTTTTGTGTCTCAGCTTTTGATTGAGTTGAGGATGCCCAGCGACTCGTAGGTTTTTTTCAGTTCTTCGTCGTTGTCCGACAGTACGAGCAGTTTGTCCCCGAGCACGAGCTGCGTGCTGCCCGTCGGTACGAAATAGCGGTCGTCCCGTTTGATCATCACCACCAGCGTGTGTTTGGGCAGGGTCAGGTCGCGCAGGCAGTCGCCCTTCTCCAGCAGAACGGGGGCCACGTCGATCTCCGAGAGGGCGCTTTTGATGTTTTCCGGCAGGTCGATCGGGAAGGCGTCCTCCTTCTCCTCCACGGCCAGCCCCAGTATTTTGGCCATGTAGTTGACCGTCGTGCCCTGCACGAGCAGGGAGACGATCGTGATGAAGAAGACGATGTTGAAGATAAGGTTGGCGTGCTCCACGCCCGCGATCAGCGGGTAGGTGGCGAAGATGATGGGAACGGCTCCGCGCAGACCCACCCACGAGACGAACCAGCGGGCCCGCGTGGTCATGTGCCGGAAGGGGAGCAGGCAGAGGAACACCGTGGCCGGACGGGCCACGACGATCATGAAGATGCCCACCAGCAGGCCGATGCCCGCCACGTGGACCAGTTCCGAAGGGTTGACCAGCAGCCCCAGGGTGAGGAACATGACGATCTGGAAGAGCCATGCGAAACCGTCGAAGAAGGTGGTGAGGCTCTTTTTGAACACGATCTTGTGGTTGCCGATCACCAGTCCCGCGATATAGACGGCCAGGTAGCCGTTCCCCTTGATCAGGTCGGTGAACGAGAAGATGAAGAACACCGTGGCCAGCAGCAGTACGGAGTAGAGCGAACGGTTGTCGATGTTGATTCTGTTCATCAGCAGGATGGCCCCTTTCCCCAGCAGAAAACCCGATACGGCGCCCACGCTCATCTGTACGATGAAAAGCACGGCCGACTGCTTGAGGTCCATCTCGCCCGAGGCGATGATCTGGATCAGCAGGATGGTGAGCATGTAGGCCATCGGGTCGTTGCTTCCGCTCTCGAGCTCCAGCATGGGGCGCAGGCGCTGTTTGAGGCCCTGCCGTTTGGAGCGGAGGATCGAGAAGACCGACGCCGAGTCGGTGGAGGACATGACCGCCGCCAGCAGCAGCGACTGTGTGAGCGTGAGGGAGACGAAGCGGTCGAACGCTCCCGAGATGAGCCAGATGAAGACGCCCGTGATGCCGGCCGTCAGGACGACGCCCACGGTGGCCAGGATGACGCCCTGTCCGAGCACGGGTTTGATTTCGGAGAATTTGGTGTCCATGCCGCCCGAGAAGAGGATGATGCTCAGGGCGAGCATGCCGATGAACTGGGCGATGGAAGGGCTGTTGAACTGGATGCCGAACCCGTCGCTTCCGAACAGCATGCCCACGCCCAGGAACAGCAACAGGGCAGGGACGCCGAAACGGTAGCCGGCTTTGCTGGCCAGTACGCTGACGAAAAGGAGAACGGAGCCGATCAATAGAATGTTACCGGTATCCAGAATCATAGGCGGAATAATTAATTGAATAACGATATAGAATAATAATTCTGCGGGGTCAAAGCCCACACAATACGTATTTTACAAAGATAGAGAATCGGACGCATTCCTGCAAACGCTGTGCCTTTGCGTAACGTTATTTTAACATTAATTTAATGTTTTTCTCTGCTACTGGGGGATGAAAATGTAGCTGATCGTTCCCGTCTGTTTGTCCGGGGCGTTGCGGTCGACGTTGAAGCGGGATTCGCGGGCCGCTCCGAGCGCGGCGTCCACCATGCAGCCGTCGGTCGTGGAGACGGCACGGTCCACGGATGCCGCCGTGACGCGGCCGTTGCGGTTGACGGTGATGTTCACCGTCACCTCCCCGCCGCCTTCGCACCGGTAGGCCGGAACCACCAGTTTGACCGACGTGCGTACCGGGTCGACCAGCGAGAAGGAGACCGTCACGCGGCCCTTGATCTTCACGTCCCGGCTCCGGGCCTGTTCCGTTTTCGTCCGGCGGCCGTCGAGGATGGCCCGTTCTTCGCCCAGCCCCCGTTCGTAGGCCTCCCGGTTGGCCCGGATGCGGCGCTGCACCTCTTCCGCCTCGTCGTAGATTTCGCCGGCGTCGGTTCCCCGGTCGTCGCGCAGCCGTTCGTTCAGCGTGTTGTCTCCCGCTTCGGCGTTTTCGTTGGAGATCAGGTTGCGGATGTCGGAAAAGTCGGCTTCGGCCTCCTGCCTCAGCCGCTCCCGGCGCTCCTCGGGCGTTTCGGGCCGGGGCTCTTCTTCCTGGAAGTCGATGTAGATGGCTGTCTGCCGTTCCGGGCTTCCCACGGCGATACGGGCCGATACGAATGCGATGGCGGCCACCAGATAGGCGATCACCGTCACGCAGAGCCCCACGCGGTGGTCGTAGCTCCACGCGCCGATGTCCGTGGGACGCTTCTCGAAGGGAAGCCTCAGCCGCGGCGGCCTGCCGTTGTTCTTCTGATCGGTATCGTTCATCGGAATCGCATAAAATCGAACAAAAGTACGATTCTTTTCAAAAATTTAATACCTTTGTGTGCAAATTATTCAAAATCCACATCATGTCCTGTAAACAAAAAACACTGAAAGCACCCCTTACATTCAAAGGTAAGGGACTCCATACCGGTGTCGACGTGACGATGACCATACAGCCTGCCGAGGCCAATCACGGAATCGTGTTCAAGCGCCTCGACCTGCCGGGGGAACCCACCGTGGAAGCCCTTTCGGAAAACGTGACCGACACCGCCCGCGGAACCACCGTCGAGAAAAAAGGCGTGAAGGTGAGCACCATCGAGCACGTCATGTCCGCCCTGTGGAACAGCGGCGTGGACAACGCGCTGGTCGAGGTGGACGCTCCCGAAGTGCCCATCATGGACGGTTCCGCCCGGGAGTACGCCCGTTCCATCGCCCGGGTCGGGTTGGAGGAGCAGGCGGCCGAGCGCAAATATTACGAAGTGACCGAAAAGGTCGTCTACTCGATTCCCGAGAAGGGCGTGGAGATCGCGATCTATCCCGACGAGGAGTTCAGCGTTTCGGTGCACATCGACTACAATTCCCGGGTGCTGGGCAACCAGTATGCCACGTTCGGCCCCGGCGACGATTTCGCCGAACAGGTGGCTCCCTGCCGCACGTTCGTTTTCCTGCATGAGCTGGAGCCGCTGCTCAAACTGAACCTCATCAAGGGCGGAGACCTGGACAATGCCATCGTGATCGTGGAGGGTGATGTGCCCGATGCCGAGATCAAACGGCTCGAAGGGGTTTTCAACAAGAAGGACATCCGGGTGACGGGCGGATACCTGAACAATCTGGAACTGCGGTTCCGCAACGAGCCCGCCCGCCACAAACTGCTCGACATCCTGGGCGATTTCGCCCTGCTGGGCATGCGGATCAAGGGTAAGGTGATCGCCACCCGTCCCGGTCATTTCGCCAATACGGAGATGGTGAAGATGATCAAGAAGAATATCCGCAAGGAGGGAGTGAAACCCGGCGTGAAATACAATCCGTCGGCCGCTCCGGTGTACGACATCAACCAGATCCGCAGCATGCTGCCCCACCGTCCGCCGTTCCTGCTGGTGGACAAGATCATCGACATCAATTCGGAGAGCGTGGCCGGTATCAAGAACGTCACGATGAACGAGCCTTTCTTCGTGGGGCATTTCCCCGAAGAGCCCGTCATGCCGGGCGTGCTGATCGTCGAGGCTATGGCGCAGTGCGGCGGGATTCTTGCGTTGCACGATATTCCCGACCCGGAGAACTACTCGACCTATTTCATGAAGATCGACGGCGTGAAGTTCAAGCACAAGGTGGTGCCGGGCGATACGCTCCAGTTCGAACTGCGCCTGATGGAGCCCATCCGGCGGGGCATCGTGCTGATGGAAGCGCGCGCGTTCGTCGGCGACAGGCTGGCGACCGAGGCCGTGCTGATGGCCCAGGTGGCCCGTAACAAATAGAAAACGATGATGACGAAAGATTAACCCCCTAACTCTATCTATTATGATCAGCAAGTTGGCTTATATAGACCCGAAAGCCCGTTTGGGCGAGAACGTGACGGTGGAACCGTTCGCGTATATTGCAGGCGATGTCGTGCTGGGCGACGGATGCTGGGTGGGTCCCGGCGCCGTGATTCTCGACGGGGCGCGGCTGGGCAGGAACTGCAAGGTGCATACGGCGGCCGTGGTGGCCGGCGTTCCGCAGGACTTGAAATTCAAAGGGGAATATACGACCGCGGTGATCGGCGACAACACCACCATCCGCGAGTGCGCCACCATCAGCCGCGGAACGGCCGCCAAAGGAACCACGATCGTCGGCAGCAACACGCTGATTATGGCCTACGTGCACGTGGGACACGACTGCGTGGTGGGTAACAACTGCGTGCTGGTGAACCGTGTGTCGCTGGCCGGTGAGGTGGAAGTGGGCGACTGGGCCATCCTGGGCGGCCACGTGGCCGTGCACCAGTTCAGCCGCATCGGCGCCCATGCCATGGTGAGCGGAGGTTCGCTGGTGAGCAAGGACATTCCCCCCTTCGTGAAGGCGGCCCATTTGCCCCTTTCGTTCGTGGGGGCCAATTTCATCGGATTGCGCCGCCGCGGGTTCACTCCCGAGAAGATCAGTGAGATACAGGAGATTTTCCGGCTGATTTTCCAGAGCGGATTCGGTTATTCGAGGGCTTGCGAAATGGTGCTGGAACAGGTGCCTTACAGCGAGGAGCGCGACATGATCATCAATTTCATCCGCGAGTCGAAACGGGGTATCCTCAAGCCCTACAATGCATCCAAGGCGGGCGAAGAGATGGAGTAATCGTAAGAAAAAACAAAATAATCCGCTGCCATAGTGCGTTTTTCGATAAAAAGCATTATATTTGTGCGGTAACAAGAGGGAAGATGGGGGCGGAAGTCCCCATCTTTCGTTAGATAAACGACTCGAAACAAGCAATCGACATGATGGATACAGCTAAAATACGGGCTTTGGCCGAAGAGAGACTCGCGGGCAGCGATCTGTTCGTGGTCGACGTGACCTGTTCGCCCGCCAACGAGGTGGAGGTGCTGGTGGACAGCGACTCGTCGGTGGCGATCGAGGATTGCGTGGAGTTGAGCCGTGCGATCGAGGCGTCGCTCGACCGTGACGTGGAGGATTTCGCCCTTACGGTCTCCTCGGCCGGGATCGGCCAGCCGCTGCGGATGCTCCGCCAGTACCGCAGGCTTATCGGCCGTCCCGTAGAGGTGGTGCTGCTCAGCGGCGTGAAACTGTTGGCCGAACTGAGGGATGCTACCGAAGAGTCCGTCACGTTGGCCTACGAGGAGAAGGTGGCCGTCGAGGGCAAGAAACGCAAACAGTTGGTGGAAACCGTGCGGGAGTATCCCCTGAGCGAGGTGAAGTCTACCCGGGAATATATTGATTTTAAATAAAAAAACAGCGATAAAAACCTTATGGACAATCTGAATCTGATAAGCAACTTTGCGGAGTTCAAGGAGCTTAAGAACATTGACAAGAGCACGATGATCGGCGTGCTGGAGGATGTTTTCCGTCACCTGTTGATCAAGACCTACGAGACGGACGAGAATTTCGACGTCATCATCAACCCCGAGAAGGGCGACCTCGAAATCTGGCGCAACCGTCAGATCGTCGAGGACGGACAGGTGGAGAATCCCAACCAGCAGATTTCGCTTACGGACGCCCGCAAACTCGACCCTACCTACGAAGTGGGCGAGGAGGTGGCCGACGAGATCAAGCTCGATTCGTTCGGGCGCCGCGCCGTGCTGTCGCTCCGTCAGAACCTGGCCTCGCGCATCCTCGATCTGGAGAAGGCCAACCTGTACGACAAGTACAAGGAGAAGGTGGGCGAGATCATCACCGGCGAGGTCTATCAGGTTTGGAAAAAGGAGGTGCTCGTGCTCGACGACGAGGACAACGAACTGATTCTGCCCAAGAGCGAACAGATTCCGAGCGATTTCTTCCGCAAGGGGGATACGATCCGGGCGATCGTCTCGAAGGTGGAGATGCGTAACAATACGCCGGCCATCATCCTGTCGCGCACGGCTCCCGAATTCCTGGAGCGGCTCTTCGAGCTGGAGGTTCCCGAGATTTTCGACGGGCTCATCACGATCAAGAAGATCGTCCGCATTCCGGGCGAGCGCGCCAAGGTGGCCGTGGAGTCGTACGACGAGCGGATCGACCCCGTGGGCGCCTGCGTGGGTATGAAGGGGTCGCGTATCTATTCGGTGGTCAAGGAGCTGCGTAACGAGAACATCGACGTGGTGAACTGGACCGCCAACACGCAGCTGCTGATCCAGCGTGCGCTGAACCCGGCCAAAATCTCTTCGATCCATCTCGACGAGGAGAAGAAGACGGCCGCCGTGTACCTCAAGCCCAGCGAAGTGTCGCTGGCCATCGGCAAGGGCGGCCTCAATATCCGGCTGGCCAGCATGCTGACCGGTTACGACATTGACGTCTACCGCGAGGTGGAGGAAGAGGACGTGGCGCTGGACGAATTCTCGGACGAGATCGACCAGTGGATCATCGACCAGTTGAAAGCCATCGGCTGCGACACGGCCAAGAGCGTGCTGGAGATTCCTGCCGAAGAGCTGGCGCGCCGTACCGATCTGGAGGACGAAACCATCCGCGAGGTGATCGGTATCCTCAAGGCCGAATTCGAATAGCCCCGCTCCGGGCAGGACGGCGGCTTAATTCTTCGTTAATTGCGCCGCATGCCTTGAAATTGGAAAATTTAGGAGTATTTTTGTAAAATGTAACACGACGGGTTTCCGTCACCAAGTAACGCCGAAAAAGGAGAATATATGCCCAGTGAAAGAAGAGTCAGGCTCCATCAGGTCGCAAGGGAGTTTAAAGTAGGACAGACCACGATTATCGAGTTTTTAGAGAAGAAGGGATTCAAGGTGGAGAATTCACCGAGTTCTTTCATCGGGCCCGATGCGTACAGCGTGCTCGAAAAGGAGTTCGGAGGAAACCGCACGGGCGAGACGGTCAATATCCGGGAAAGGATCAACCTCAAACAGGAGACGATCTCTTTGGGCGACAAAAGAGAGGGCGCTTCCAGGGGGGATTCCGATTTCAAGGATGAGGTCGTCATCAAAAGCGGCGTTATCAGTGTGAAGGACGAGGTCGCCTCGCGCAGCCATGCACCCAAGATACTCGGTAAGATCGACCTTTCCGCCGGGAATAAGCCCAAGCCGGCTCCTGCTCCCGCGCCTGCGAAGAGCGCGGCGCCGCAGCCCGAGCCCGTGAAGCCTTCCGCTCCGGCCCCGGCTCCTGCGGTGAAGGAAGAGCCCGTTCCCGCACCCCGGAACGAGGAACCGGTGCCCGCATCCGTTGCGGAGAATGTTTCCGGAAAGAAGGAGACGGCGGAGCCTGCCGTGGAACCTGCAAAAGCGGCCGAAACGCCGCGGGAAGCAGCTGCGGCGCCTGTCGCAGAGAAAAAAGAGCCTGTCGTCGCTGCGGCGTCTGCCGAGCCTGTCCCTGCGCCGAAAGAGCCGGAACCGGCGAAGGTCCCGGAGAAGAGCGCTCCCGTTGCCGAGCCGGTCGTGATCCAGACTAAGACCTACGACGAGCGCCAGGCCGAGAACGACGACAACGTATTCCGCCCGAGCGAAGGCAACCGGCTCTCGGGACCGAAAGTGCTGGGTAAGATCGACGTGCAGGCTTTCGACCGGAAGAAGGGCGGGGACCATCATAAGCGCGAGAAACGCAAGCGGATCACCAAGGATAAGGTGGACGTGACACGTCCGCAGCCGGCGGCTCCCGGAGGCCAGCGCCCGCAGGGCGGGGGTGCCGGGGCGCAGGGCGGCAAACCCGGCTTCAGGGATGGCGCTGGGAAGAAGAACAAGGGCGGCAAGGGGGCTCCGAAGCCCGTATTGCGGCCCGAAGTGAGCGACGAGGACGTACAGAAGCAGATCAAGGATACGCTGGCTCGCCTCACCTCGAAGGGAGGGAAAAGCAAGAGCGCCAAGTACCGCAAGGACAAGCGTGAAGCCGTTTCGGCCCGCCTGAACGAGGAGATGGAGCGTCAGGAGCAGGACAAGACTACGCTGAAGGTGACCGAATTCGTGACCGTCAGCGAACTGGCCACCATGATGGATGTGCCCGTGACGGACGTCATCACTGCCTGCATGAATCTGGGGCTTATGGTGTCGATCAATCAGCGGCTCGATGCCGAGGCGCTGGTGGTCGTGGCCGAAGAGTTCGGATACAAGGTGGAATTCGTTTCCGTGGACATCCAGGAGGCGATCGAGGAGGAGCACGACGATGAGGAAAACCTCGTGCCGCGTCCCCCGGTGGTGGCTGTCATGGGCCATGTGGACCACGGTAAGACCTCGCTGCTGGACAATATCCGGAAGACGAACGTGATCGAGGGTGAAGCGGGCGGTATCACGCAGCACATCGGCGCGTACAGCGTGGAGCTGAACGGACGCAAGATCACCTTCCTCGACACGCCGGGTCACGAGGCCTTCACAGCGATGCGTGCCCGCGGTGCGAAGGTGACGGACGTGGCCATCATCATCGTGGCCGCCGACGACAACGTGATGCCCCAGACCATCGAGGCGATCAACCATGCTACGGCGGCGGGTGTCCCGATGGTGTTCGCCATCAACAAGATCGACAAAGAGGGTGCGAACCCCGACCATATCAAGGAGCAGCTGGCCAATATGAACTACCTGGTCGAGGACTGGGGCGGCAAGTATCAGTCGCAGGAGATTTCGGCCAAGAAGGGCGTCAACCTCGACAAACTGCTCGAAAAGGTGCTTCTGGAGGCCGAATTCCTCGATCTGAAGGCCAATCCCGACCGCCGTGCTTCGGGTACGGTGATCGAATCCACCCTCGACAAGGGGCGCGGCTATGTGGCCACGGTGCTCGTGCAGAACGGAACGCTCCGCGTGGGCGACGTGATGCTCTCGGGCATCCATTCGGGCCGCGTGAAAGCCATGTTCAACGAGCGCGGCAAGAAGGTGAACGAGGCGCCTCCCTCGACACCGGTGCTGGTGCTGGGTCTCAACGGGGCGCCGCAGGCGGGCGACACCTTCAACGTGATGGAGGACGACCGGAGCGCCCGCGAGATCGCCAGCAAGCGTGAACAGTTGCAGCGCATGCAGGGCCTGCGCACCCAGAAACACGTGACGCTGGACGAGATCGGCCGCCGGATCGCCATCGGCAACTTCAAGGAGTTGAACATCATCGTCAAGGGCGACGTGGACGGCTCGATCGAAGCCATGACCGACTCGCTGCTCAAACTCTCGAAGGAGGAGGTGCAGGTGAACGTGATCCACAAGGCCGTAGGCCAGATTTCGGAGTCGGACGTACTGCTGGCCGCCGCTTCCAACGCCATCATCGTCGGGTTCCAGGTGCGGCCGTCGGCCAGCGCCCGCAAGCTCGCCGAGAAGGAGGAGATCGAAATCCGTCTCTACTCGATCATCTACGATGCCATCAACGACATCAAGGATGCCATCGAGGGTATGCTCGCTCCGGAGACCAAGGAGGAGATCGTCTGCTCGGTGGAGGTGATGGAGACCTTCAAGATTTCGAAGGTGGGCACCGTGGCCGGATGTATCGTCCGCGAGGGAAAGATCGCCCGCAACACCCCGATCCGCGTGATCCGCGACGGTATCGTGGTCTACACGGGACGGCTCGGCTCCCTGAAGCGTTTCAAGGACGACGTGAAGGAGGTGACCAGCGGTATGGAGTGCGGTCTCAATATCGAAAGCTACAACGATATCCGTGTGGGAGACATCGTGGAAGGTTACGAAACCGTGGAGGTGAAGAAGAAATAGAACCGGCCCTATGGAGAAGAAAACGGTTGAAGTCGGATTCGTCGATTTTTGGCCGGGATTCGATCCGGCGGACAATTTCATCGTCGCGGCTCTTTCGGAGCGGTACGAGGTGGTGGTGTCGGAGCGGCCGCAGATACTTTTCTTCTCCTGTTTCGGCCAGCGTTTCACGGGATACGATTGCGTGCGGGTGTTCTATACGCCCGAAAATCTGGTGCCGGATTTCAATGTGGCCGACTATGCGATCGGATTCCATTACCTCGATTTCGGACGGCGCTATCTGCGGTATCCCATTTACCATGCCTATGGGTGTGATGGTAAACTGATTGATTATAAGGTATTTAATGGGGGGGGCTGCCGCCCGCAAATTCTGCAGTTTCGTCTACTCCAACGGGGAGTGGGCTTCGCCGCTCCGGAAACAGTTCTTTGATCTTCTCTCTGCCTATAAACGGGTCGATTCGGGCGGCCGCTACATGAACAATGTCGGCGGTCCGGTGGAGGACAAACTCGCCTTCCAGTCGGAGTATAAGTTCTGCATCGCGTTCGAAAACTCGGTCGGGGAGGGATATACGACGGAAAAACTGGTGGAAGCCATGATGAGCGGTTCGATTCCTGTCTATTGGGGCGATCCTTCCGTGGCGGAGGAGTTCAATCCCGGGTCGTTTATCAACGTGTCGGATTTCGGGTCGCTGGAAGAGGTCGTGCAGGAGGTCGTCCGGCTCGACAACGACGACGAAGCCTATCTGGAGATGCTCAACCGGCCGTGGGTACGCCCCTGCGACGGGGCGTACGATGCGGTTCTGTATTCGGGGGAGAGGCTCTCCGCTTTTCTTGGCGACATCGTGGAGCATCCGGTGAAGTATGTCGTTCCTGGTAATCGACATTGTGATAATCACGAGAATATGTATCGGACCTATGCACTGAATCTGGATTTGTTCGATGATACACGCAAATTAGCGGGTTTGCGGCCGATTTATCGTTTATGTGGGCATTATTATCGTTATTTTGGGAGAAAATTATTGCATAAGTTCAACAGGAAGTAGAAATTAGGGCAGGCTTGAGATGTATCGGGCTGGATCTTCATCGGGGCCGGGTGTGAAACTTTTTTGTTCGGTATATGAAAAAAATATGGTTTGTTGCCGTATGGGCGGTGTGTGTTGCCGTCGATGCGTGGGCGGTTCCCGTCCGGGGTGTCGTTTTCCGGGACCGGAACGGAAACGGTATTCGGGACCGGGGTGAAAAGGCGTTGACGCACATTCCCGTTTCCGATGGGGATACGGTCGTGCTGACCGACGGAAAGGGGCGCTTTTCGCTCGATATCGGGCCCGGGACGAGCGTTTTCCCCATTCTTCCCGCCGGATACGCCTTTGCGGAGCGGGGCATTGCGAACGCTTCGTTCCGTTATTTCGGGCCGGGGGAGGAGATCGGGAGGGAGGAACTCTCTTTCGCACTGGTCGAAACTCCCCGGCGTGAGCGGTTCCGGATCGCGGCTGTGGGCGACGTGCAGGTCAAGAACCGGGACGAAGCCAGCTATGCCGACCGCACGGTGCTGACGGAGCTTGCCGGACGCGGAGATATCGACTTTTCCGTCTTCCTGGGGGATCAGGTCAATGACGACTGCGATCTGATGCGCTCGTTTGTCGGCGATCTCGCGGCGCTTCCCCATCCCGTATGGACGGTGGTGGGCAACCATGACCGGGATATGGATTCGGTCCGGCTGGACCGGGTCTACTGTTCCCTGCTGGGGGCGGGTACCTATGCCTTCGATTACGGGAAGGTCCATTTCATCGTGCTCAACAACGTTTTCACCGAAGGGCGG
This sequence comes from Gallalistipes aquisgranensis, assembly GCF_014982715.1. Taxonomy (NCBI): domain Bacteria; kingdom Pseudomonadati; phylum Bacteroidota; class Bacteroidia; order Bacteroidales; family Rikenellaceae; genus Gallalistipes; species Gallalistipes aquisgranensis. The sequence continues at coordinate 294,213 of NZ_JADCJY010000001.1, forward strand.
AAGGGCTATTCGGGCCGGGTGACGGAGCGCCAGCTGCGTTTTGTCCGCAACCGCCTGCGGCTGGTGCCGGAGAAGGACCTGGTCGTCCTGTGTCAGCATATTCCGCTGGCCTATACCAGGAACAGAGATGAGGTGGAGCAGGCGCTCGGGGGACGCAGGGTGCTCGTGCTCTCCGGACACACCCACACCGTCGGCCGTCATTGCCTGTCGGAGAAGATACACGAACTGGTCGCCGGAGCCTCCTGCGGAACCTGGTGGGTGGGCGAACGGGACCAGAATGCCATCCCCCTGGCGATGCAGCAGTGCGGTTCGCCGCGCAACTATTTCGTGGTGGATTTCGACGGTGCGGACTACGCCTTCCGTTACAAGGGGATCGGATTGGATGCGGACAGGCAGATGGAGGTGTGGATCGGCGGGGAGGAGCGGATCGACGGCGAGATACCGAAACTGGCGGCGATTCCGGCCGGAACCGTGGTTGCCAATGTGTTCGGCGGATGCGATTCCACCCGGGTGATGATGCGGGTGGACGACGGGGAGTGGATCGAGATGGAGCGCACTCCGATGACCGCGCCGAATGTGAGCCGGGTGGCCTACTGGAACCGTCACGGAGGATACCCCACGAAATTCAGCCGCCGGATGCCGCTGCGTCAGTCGGAATCGCCCCATATCTGGGTGGCTGAGTTGCCCGTACAGGCGATGACGGGAACCCACCGGCTCACTTTTACGGCCCGTGATCCCTATGGGTTCGACGTGAGCGGAGTCCGGGTGTTCACCCTCTCCCGCTGACGAAGGTTGCGGACCGGAGAATGCCGGAAAGGATGGCAGCGCCCTTGCCGCGGTGTACCGCGGCAGGGGCGCTGTCGTTCGGCACTCGTGGATTCCGCAGGAGGGAGAAAAACGGGGAAATCCCGCCGGAGATTGTCAGGGGTTCGTTTCGCCGGGAGTTTTTCGGCACACTTCCAGTTCCGTGCCTCCGATGGCGGCGGCCGTGCGGGAGAAGGTGCTGTACCATGTGGCGATGATGTAGCGGCAGCGGGAGAGCGTGTAGAGTTCCACCACAGCCTGTTTCATGCCTTCCGTGTCGTTCCGGCTGAGGCGGCCCCGGGGCGTCGTGAGCCGGCTGCCGAACAGGGACGAGAACTTCTCCTTGACCGAGGGGCTGTCCGTAGCCAGATAGAACCGGACGTCCGGATCGCGGGCGATCTCCTGCCGCATCCGTTCCACGAACAGTTCGTCGGGGCTCTCGCGGATCGCCACTTCGTTGTCCGTGCGGCGGATGTGGATGCCTACCGCATGGGCCGGGTCGCCCACTTTTCGGCACTCCTCCGCAATGCGGCGCTCCAGTTCGGAAACGGGTTCCCACCGGGAAAAGTCGGAACGGTCGATGCCGTACCAGCCTCCGGAATAGAAGATCCACCGGGTGCGGGCCGCCGCTTTCCATACTTCCGCCTCTCCGGTCGTGCCGAAAGCCTGTTTGCACAGTTCTTCGGCTGTACGGTACTCCGGATTTTCGGCCAGCACGAAAGGCCGTCCGAAGGCTGCGGCGAATTTCGCCAGCCACTTTGCGGCGGGTCGCAGGGGACCGACCCGGCATCCGGCCAGCCAGAGCATGCGCCACGGATTCAGCCGTCCGGCGATCCGGAACGTAACCGGGACGGAGACTTTTTCCGTGAGGGATTCGATCCGGAACAGCTCCTGCGGCCGGCAGCGTATCTGCCAGTTTACGCGCCAATAGATCACCACCGGCGTGCGGAGGCTTTCGCCCAGCGCGATGGCCGATTCGATGCTGCGCATGCGGTTGCAGAGGCCGCCGTCGGGGATGGAGAGGATCGGCATGGGGTTCCGGTCAGAGTTCGCTGATGCGGGCCACGGGAGAGACGTCCATCGGGGCGAATTCGCCCTTCAGATAGCGGTGCATTCCCGTCATGGCGATCATGGCGGCGTTGTCGGTGGTGAATTTGAATTCGGGCAGGAAGGTGCGCCACCGGCGCTTCTTTCCCTCGCGTACGATCGCTTCGCGCAGTCCCGAGTTGGCCGATACGCCGCCCGCGATGGCGATGTCGGTGATGTCGAAGGCCCGGGCCGCCTTGACCAGCTTGTTCAGCAGGATTTCGATGATCGTGTACTGGAGCGAGGCGCACAGGTCTGCCTTGTTCTCCTCGATGAAGGCCGGGTCTTCGGCCATCCGGTCGCGCAGGAAGTAGAGGAACGAGGTTTTCAGCCCGCTGAAACTGTAATCGTATCCGTCCACGGAAGGACGGGCGAAATGGAAACGTTTGGGGTCGCCCTCCTTTGCGAGCCTGTCGATCACCGGACCGCCGGGATAGGGCAGGCCCATGACCTTGGCACATTTGTCGAAGGCTTCGCCCGCCGCGTCGTCGATCGTGGTGCCGATGATCTCCATGTCGAGGTAGTCGCGCACGAGCACGATCTGCGTGTGGCCGCCCGAAACCAGCAGGCAGAGGAACGGGAACGAGGGATGGGGCAGCTGCCGGTCGGGCAGGTCGATGAAGTGGGAGAGGATGTGGCCCTGGAGGTGGTTCACCTCCACCATCGGGATGTTTTTGGCAAGGGCCAGCCCCTTCGTGAAAGAGACGCCTACCAGAAGCGACCCCAGCAGGCCGGGACCCCGTGTGAAGGCGATGGCGTCGATGTCGTCCAGCGTGAGGGAGGCTCCCTTGAGGGCGGCGTCCACCACGGGAATGATGTTCTGCTGGTGGGCGCGCGAAGCCAGCTCGGGAATCACGCCGCCGTAACGGATGTGCACTTCCTGGCTGGCGATCACGTTCGACAGGAGCACGTTTCCCCGCAACACCGCCGCCGACGTGTCGTCGCACGAAGACTCGATTCCCAGTATCGTTATATCCATTTATATCGGGCTTAAATGACGTTTTTTTGACTAAAATTTAATAGATTTGTACGCTTGTTCCGGCACGGGGCACGAATCCATGGGCAAAGTTATAAAAATATTGCTTTCTTTGTTATCTGCGGCGATTTTAACCGCGATCATCGTTCCCGTGGCCGTCTCGCTGCTGCTGTGTCTTCCCTCCGTGCAGAACTTCGCGGCCAGGGAGGCGGCCGGGTGGCTGGGCCGGAAGCTGGAGATCCCCGTCGCGGTGGAGCAGGTGCATCTGCGCCTTTTCAACCGGGTGACGCTCGAGGGGCTCTACGTGGAGGATTATCATGGCGATACGCTGCTTTACGTTCCGCGGCTTACGGTTGCGCTGAACCGGCTGGAGCTCTCCTCGGACCGGGTGGCATTGGGAGGAGTGTCGCTCGAGGGGCCCCGCTTCTATCTGATGCAGGACAGCACGATGACCTCCAATCTGAGGCAGGTCCTCTCCCGTCTGAAGCGGAAGAAGCCGAAGCGGGAGAAGAAGCCCTTTTCGCTCACGGCTTCCTCGGTGGAGATCAGCGACATGACGTTCCGGCACCGGAAGTTCGTGCGCAAGGGGCGGGACGGGGTCGATTTCACCGACCTGGCGGTCGATCATTTTTATCTGAAAACGCGCGGACTTTCGGTCGTGGGAGACAGCGTGACGCTGGCGATCCGGCAGATCGCCCTGCGGGATAAAAGCGGTTTTCAGATCGACGATTTTTCCGCGCAGCGTTTCTCGATTTCGGGTTCCGGCATGTACTTCGACGGGCTGGAGATCAGCCTGCCCGATTCCCATGTGGAGATGAAATACCTTCGGTTCCTGACCGGGACCTGGAAAGGGTACAACGACTTTCTGCGGCGGGTGAAGATCGAGGCGGAACTGAACGACTCGCGCGTGAGTTTCCGTTCGATCGCCTATTTCGCCCCTTCGCTGCGGAGCTGGCAGACGGTGCTGGACGGGGTGACGGGTACGGTGTCGGGGCCTGTGGCCGACATGCAGGGCCGTATCGCACGTGCCCGGACCCGCGATACGGAGATCGGCGTGAGGTTCTCCATGCGGGGCGTGCCCGATATCCGGAATACGCATTTCACCTTCGACGTGTTCCGGCTGCGGACTTCGGCCGAAGACGTGCGGTTCATCGCGGAAGACATAACGGGCCGGACCTTCTCGCCCGGGCTCGAAAAGAGTCTGTACCGGCTGGGAAATATCCATTTCAGGGGGCGGTTCGACGGTCTGCTGAGCCGTTTCCGGGCCGACGGACGATTCCGCACCGTGTTGGGCGAAGCGGCCGTCGATTTCGCGGTCACCCCCGCCGCCGACGGACAGAAGGCTTTCCGGGGCGACATGCGGGTCAACCGGTTCGATGTGGGAACGCTCTCCGGCAGCAGAAAACTGGGACGGGCCACGGTGCAGGCCCGGCTGGACGGGACCTTCGGGCGGGACGAACTCACGGTGAAGACCGATGCCGGGCTCTCCCTGCTGGAATTCAACGACTACGCCTACGGAGGGATCGTGCTGGACGGAACGGTGCGCAACCGTATGTTCCGGGGGCTGATCCGTTCGGACGATCCCAATCTGCAGTTCGATTTCGACGGTCTGCTCGATTTCAACGATACGGTTCCCCGGTATGATTTCGACCTGCGGATGCACATGGCCGACCTGCATGCGCTGAACTTCAACCGCAGGGATTCGATCTCGGTGGTGCAGGGACGCCTGACGGCCCACGCCGGAGGGTCTTCGCTGGACGACGTGAACGGCGAGGCGGTGATCCGTGACCTGCTCTACGTCAATCCGGTCGATTCGGTGCGTACGGGAGAGATACGGCTGGTGGGGGAGAACGGGCCCGACAGCAAATCGCTGGCATGGTACTCTCCCTTTGCCGACGTGACGTTCCGGGGGCGGTCGAGTTACGACCGCATGTTCGGTTATTTCACCAATACGCTGCGCTACTATCTGCCGACCCTGTCGGCCGGGAAGCGGCGCACGGACCTTTTTCCCGACCGGGACGGCGCTACGAACGTGGACGATTATTACGTGGTGAAGCTGGACGTGAAGCAGGCCAATAACGTGGCGGGTATCTTCCTGCCCGGCCTCCAGCTGGCCGAGGGGACGAAACTTTCGTTCCTGTTCAATCCGCAGGCCGAGCAGTTCTCCCTGTCGCTGAATTCCGACTATATCGAACGGGGCGACTTCTTCGTCTCCGGTCTCAGCGTGAACAGCCGCAACCAGGGCGACTCGATCTCGCTCTACGTGGGAGCGGAAGACCTCTTTGCCGGCGGGTTCTACATGCCCGATTTCTCCGTGATCGGCGGTGCCAAGCAGAACCGGGTCAATCTGGGCGCCCGTTTTTCCGATCCCGAACAGGGAACCTCCGCCCTGCTGGGGGTCGTGTCGGCACTGGAACGCGACAGCCTGTCGGGCCGGCCCCGCGTGCGTATCCGGTTCACTCCCTCGAGCTTTACCACCGGGGGACGGACCTGGCGGATCGGGGCCCGCAGTATCGTCTACGATGCGGATCGGGTGGCGATCCGCCGTTTCCGCATCACGAGCCAGGGACAGGAGCTGGGCGTGGACGGTGTGGCCTCCCGCGACCGGGAGGATACGCTTCATCTGAATCTTTCCAATTTCGACCTGACACCCTTTTCGCAGCTCTCCGAACGGATGGGTTACCATGTCCGGGGCATCACCAACGGGCATGCCGACATGGTGTCCGTACTGGGAGAGGGACTGATGTATGCCTACGTGAATTTCGACAGCGTGCGCGTCAACGACGTGGCGGTCCCGCCTGCAGTTTTCGAAAGCCGTTGGGATTTCCATGCCGAGCGGGCCAAGTTCACCCTGATGCGGCGGCAGAGCTCCGATACGCTCATGGTGGGGTATTACCGGCCGACCGACCGGCGCTACCGGGCCGACTTCGACCTGAAGGGGCTCGACCTTTCGCTGCTCGATCCGCTGCTCTCGGGTGTGGTGCGCGACACGCGGGGAAGCGCCGATGCCGCGCTGATGGTGACCGGCGTGCGGAGAAACGTGTCGCTGAACGGAACGATCCGGATTCCGGAACTCTCCACTACGGTGGACTTCACGAATGTACCCTACCGTCTCCGCGACGGGGAGATCGTCGTGAAGGACAATGTGTTCACACTGACTCCCGCCTGGCTGACCGATCCGGGGGGGAACCGGGCCTCCATGGAGATGAGCCTCGACATGAACCATCTGGCGAACCTTTCCTACGATCTGAAGGTGCAGCCCGAGAACATGCTCGTGCTCAACACCACTTCCCGGGAGAACGAACTGTTCAACGGCACGGTGTACGCCTCCGGAGGCGCACGTATCCGCGGCGACAAGCGGGGCACGAACATGACCATCGCCGCGACGACCAGCGACAACTCCTCCTTCTTCATGTCGCTGGACGGTACGTCGAACATTTCGCAGGCCGATTTCGTGGTGTTCGAAAACCCGAACCGGGTGCGGTCCGACAGTCTCAGCGCCGTGGAACTCAGGAAACTCAGGTTCAAACGCGAGCGGCGCCGCCGGAATCCGTTCCGCAGCAGCCTCGATATAGACATGTCGCTGAACGTGCGTCCCAACACCGATTTCCGTCTGGTGATCGATCCCGAAATGGGCAACGGCATCCGGGCGCGGGGCAACGGGGCGCTCAACCTGCACGTCAATCCCACCAAGGACGAGTTCACGATGTTGGGCGACTACGAAATTACGGAGGGGAGCTATAACTTCGTGTTGCAGAACATTATCAACAAGACCTTTACCATCCAGCCCGGCAGCGCCATCCGGTGGACGGGCGATCCGGCCGACGCCCTCCTCGACATCACGGCCGCCTACAAACTCAAGGCCTCGCTGGCCCCGCTGCTGAGCAGCGACGATGAGAATTTCCGCCGCAGCGTGCCCGTGGAGTGCGACATCAAACTGGCCGAACGGCTTCGGCAGCCGGCCATCACATTCGACGTGCGGGTGCAGAACGTCGATCCCGAGACGCAGAATCTGGTGGCCAATGCGCTCAACACGCAGGAGATGATGGCGACCCAGTTTTTCTGGCTGCTGGCCGTCAACAGTTTCTATTCGGACAATACGGGCAGTAACCAGAGCCTCAATATCGGCGCGATGGGCGGCAGCGCCACTGGGTTCGAGTTCCTGTCGAGCCAGCTGAGCAACTGGATCTCCTCCGACCGTTACAACATCGGTATCCGCTACCGTCCCAAGAGCGACCTCACTTCGGACGAGCTGGAGCTGGGGCTTTCGACGGGGCTGTTCGACAACCGCCTGCTGCTGGAAATGGAGGGAAACTATGATTTCGGCAACAATGCCGCCATGACCAACCGGCAGGGGACGAGCAACCTGACGGGCGACTTCTACCTCACGTGGCTGATCGACCGGGCCGGAAACCTGCGGACGAAGGCCTTCACGCGGACGATCGACCGTTTCGACGAGAACCAGGGTTTGCAGGAGAGCGGCATCGGTATCTACTACAAGGAGGACTTCAACAGCTTCAAAGATATTCTGAGAAATATACGCGAACGGTTCCGTCGTAAGAAAAACAAAGAAAAATTCGTAACTTCGCCCGGTGAAACATCCGAAAGCGAGAAACAAGAGCATAAAACCGAATAAAACCAGACACGTATGAGCATCTTATTACAGGCAACGGAGGCGGCTGCGGCCGTCGCCGAGGAGGGCGCCCGGACCACGATGGGACTGGGTCAGTTGATCGTGGCCGGAGGCTGGCTGATGATTCCGCTGGCCCTGCTGGCGGGAGCCACCGTCTTCATCTTCGTGGAGCGCTTCCTGGCGATCCGCAAGGCTTCGGAGATCGACATGAACTTCATGAACCGCATCCGCGACTATATCTACGAGGGCAAGGTGGCCGCCGCAGTGGACCTGTGCAAGTCGACCGACACGCCGATCGCCCGCATGGTGGCCAAGGGAATCGAGCGGATCGGGCGTCCGATGTCCGACGTGCAGAATTCGATCGAGAATGTGGCCAACCTCGAGGTATCGCGCCTGGAGAACGGGCTGCCTTTCCTGGCCACGATCGCCGGCGGTGCGCCGATGATCGGTTTCCTGGGTACGGTGGTCGGCATGGTGCAGGCTTTCATGAATCTTTCGCAGGCGGGCGGCACGGTCGATATGAGTTTGCTTTCGGCCGGTATGTACGTGGCGATGGTGACCACGGTGGCCGGTCTGGTGGTGGGTATTCCCGCCTATTTCGGCTACAACTATCTGGTGGCCCGCATCGAGAAGCTGGTGTTTCAGATGGAGGCCAATTCGATCGCCTTCATGGATATTCTCAACCAACCCGTAGACCGGTAGCGCCATGGCAATCAAACGAGGATCGAAAGTCGATAAATCGTTCAGCGCGGCTTCGATGACCGACCTGATGTTCCTGCTGCTGATGTTCATGCTCATCGCCACCACGCTCATCAATCCCAATGCGCTGAAGCTGTTGCTCCCCAAGAGTTCCAACCAGCTCAAGGAGAAGCCCTATACCACCGTCTCGATCACCGCCGACCTGCACTACTACGTGGAGACGGAGCCTGTGTCGTACGACAATCTGGAGAGTGCCCTGCGGAGTAAGATGGCGGGTGCGGAAGACCCTACGGTGTCGCTCCACTGCGACAAGAGCGTGCCGGTGGACGAGGTGGTGAAGGTGATGAACATCGCCAAGGACAACGGATACAAACTGATTCTGGCCACGAGCCCCAAATAGGAATCCCATGTACTATTACAGCACGGACGACCGCAAACGCAAATGGATCGGCGCTGCCGCGACGGCCGCCTACCTTGTCTTGTGGGTGGTGCTGATGGTGTGCGTCAAATTCAGTTTCGAGCCGCCCGAAACCGAGGGGGAGGGTATTCTGATCAATTTCGGAACGACCGAAGAGGCCGCCGGAGAGCAGGACCCCGCCCTGCAGGAGCAGATCGCGCAGGTTCCCGAGTCTCCGCAGAGCCCGGCTTCGCAGGAGGAAGTGACCACGCAGGAACACGAGGAGGCTCCCGCGGTCGAGACCCGGAAGCCGAAACCGACGGAGAAACCGGCCGAAAAACCGGTGGAGAAACCCCGCGAGGTCAACAAGAGGGCTCTGTTTCCCGGGAAGACGGCGGGAAGCACCTCTTCTTCCGAAGGAGAGAGCCGGGGAAAAGGCAATCAGGGCAATCCGGCAGGAGAACCTTTGGGCAGCCATGCGGGTACCGGAATGGGCGATTCGGGTGTGTCGTTCGACCTGCGGGGCCGGAATCCGGTAGGGGAGGTGAGGCCCAATTACAACGGCAACGACCGGGGCCGTCATGTGGTGAAGGTGCGTATCACGGTCAACCCTTCGGGCAGTGTGGTGAGTGCCGTGCACCAGGCCCAGGGATCGACCACCAACAGCAGGGCTTTCGTGGACGAGGCCCTGCGTGCGGCACGCAAGCAGCGTTTCACCCCTTCGGAGGGCGACAATCTCCAGACGGGGGTTATCACCTATGTTTTCAATGTGATGTGATTTCCGGAGCCGGATGCGCCGGCTTCGGCACGATAATTTCTGGATGAAAGGGATGAGAAGAGTCGTTTTGTTGCTGGCCCTCTCGCTGGCGGCGGTTGCGCTCCGGGCCCAGGAGGCTCCGGCCGAAGGACCCAGGCTCGTGTTCGACCGGGAAACGCACGATTTCGGCCGCATACCGGGCAGAGGCGGAAAAGTGTCCTGCGAGTTTCCGTTCACCAACCGGGGGACGGCTCCGCTGGTGATTACCCGTATCGTGACCTCCTGCACCTGCACCAAGGGGAGTTTCCCGAAGAGGCCGGTGGCCCCGGGAGGGACCGGGACGGTGACGATCACTTATGACCCAGCCCAACAGCAGGGGGTCTTTTTCAAGGCGATCCAGGTGTACAGCAACGACGGACGGAAACGCGTGATCGTGACGGTCAAGGGAGAAGTGTACTGACACGTGCCGGTTCCGGAACGATGGCTTTTCCGGGATTTTGATTATCTTGTCCTCCGAAAAAAACAGAAGTTATGAATATTCTGATTAACGATACGCTGGTGCTTCCGATGACCGCTTCCGGCGGCGAGGCACCTGTTTTCCGCGGCCATGTCGGTATTTCGGGCGACCGGATCGTGATGGTCGGCCGTGACGGTGAGGATGCGGAGCGTTTCCGCCGGGAACATGCCGGGGCGCTGCGCGAGATCGACGGCAGGGGAAAGCTGGTTATGCCGGGTTTCGTCAATACCCATAACCATGTCGCGATGACGCTCATGCGCGGCTATGCGGACGATATGCCGCTGATGCCGTGGCTCACCGAAAAGATATGGCCTTTCGAGGAGAAGGAACGGCCCGACGACGTCCGGTTGGGCGCCGAGGTGGGAATCGCCGAAATGCTGCTCGGAGGAACCACGACCTTCGTGGACATGTACTGGATGCAGGCTTCCGTGGCCGAGGCGGTCTGCCATTCGGGTATCCGGGCCGTGTTGTCACCCTGTTTCGTGGATGCCCGGTTCGGGGAGTTCGAACGCGATCTGGAGACCGTCATGGAGCGTTATGCCGGGGCCTGCGAAGGACGTATCGGCGTTATGATCGCTCCGCACGCTCCCTATACCTGTTCGCCGGAGCATCTGCGCCGGGCACTCGAACTGAGCCGGCATTACGGTATAGGGATCAATATTCATGTGGCGGAAACGGCGGCCGAGATCGAAACGATTGCCGGGAAATACGGGAAGAGCCCTGTGGCCTACCTGCGCGACCTGGGCGTCTTCGAGCGTCCCACCCTTGCGGTCCATGCCGTGCACCTGACCGACGGGGATATCGCCGTGCTGAAGGAATACGGCGTGTCGGTGGCCCATAATCCGCAGAGCAATATGAAGATTTCCAGTGGAATATCTCCCGTGGCGCGCCTGTTGAGCGAAGGCATCAACGTGGGGATCGGCACCGACGGTCCCTCCTCGAACAACGACCTGGACATGTGGGAGGAGATGCGCAGCGCATCGTTCCTGCAGAAAGTGGCGACGGGCGACCCGTGCGTGTTGCCGGCTTACGAAGTGCTGAAAATGGCCACGGTGAACGGAGCCCGGGCGATCGGCATGGAGGGAAAGGTGGGGCAGATCGCCGAGGGGCTGCTGGCCGACGTGGTCCTGATCGACATCTGCAAACCCCACCTCTGTCCGCAGCATGACGTGGTGGCCAATCTGGTCTATTGCGGCAAGAGTTCGGACGTGGATACGGTAATCGTGAACGGGAAGGTGGTGGTGGAGGGAGGCCGTCTGCTCACGCTCGACGCAGGGGCTTTGTGCGGCGAAGTGCAGGAACGGGCGGAGGAGATGCTCCGCCGCAGCTGACCTTTCGGAAAGAGAGACTCACTTTTAATCCGATAAGACGATGAAAAAAACGGTTCGGTTTTTGGCCGTAGCGGCTATCGCCGCAGCGGTGGCGGCGTGTTTCGGGGAGGCGCAGACTCCGGCTCCTTTTGTGGAGGGGGTGGTGCTGGATGCTTCGATGAACGGGGTGACGATCGTGACAGGTACGGGCGATACACTCGACCTGAGTACGATGGGCGTGAGCCGGGAGAGGTATCCCGGCGTGCTGATCGGCGATTCGGTGAAAGTGAAATACAGCGATGCCGATCGGGACGGAGCACGTGTTGCTACGGTCGATTCGCTGGTGGTCACCGTCCATTCCCCCTATTATTACATTCAGGGGGCCTGGGTGATGCCCGATCCCGTAAAACGGGGAGCCGAACAGGGATTCCGTCTCGAACCCGGCGGAGCGGAGTCGATCGGCATGGCTACGCTGCTGGTGGAGGACTGGGAGCTTCTCGTGTCCCGCAACGAACTGGTGCTCCGTGTGAAGAGTGTCGGAAACGGGAATGTGTCGGTGGGATACGATACGCTCCGGGTCGAAAAACTGAATGCCGATTCGCTGGTGCTTTCGAAGGACGGAACCGTGCTTTGGAGGCTGTCCCGCCGGAAATAGGGGCGGCTGGGACGGACGCCCCGTTTGAGGCGCTCGGTGCGGAGATCGGTTTGTCCGGCTATCGTTTGCCGAGGGTGTATTCGTCCAGCAACCGGATTCCTTTTTGGGTCGAAATACCCCGGAAAAAATAGGTCACAATGTATTTGAAGGCTTCGGACGGGGTGATATTGCTCTGCGAGTAACGCTCCGGCCGGGTAATCAGGCCGTACACCGAATCGGTGAAAATCATGATGGCCAGCTCCACGTTGATGTCCGGCAGGAAGAACCCGTCGCGGATGCCGTCGCGGATGCCGTCGCGGATCTTGTTTTTGAACATATTGAGCCGGTATTCCCCTTTCTCCTTGTCCTGCGTAGCCTCTTCGTAGATGCGGGGATAGAATTTCTTGATTCCCTCCATCAGTTTCATGTTGCCGTCCATGATGCTGTCCCAGTCGTCGAGCAGGTAGATGAACTCCTCGATGACGTTGCGGGCCTTCATCGTGCGTTGTTTCATCAGTTGGTCGATGCTTTCGAAGTGGTAGGCCAGGCATTGGCCGATCAGATTTTCCTTGTCGCCGAACAGTTCGTAGAGGGTGCGTTTGGAGATTCCCATGTGCGATGCGATGTCGTCCATGCGGATGGCCCTTACGCCCTGCTGTATGAACATCCGCGTCGTCTCTGCGATGATGTGTTGTTTGTCGAGCATGATGGTTCCGTTGCGTTAAGCGTTGCAAATATAAAACCTGAAAACTTATAAAACAAAAAAAGTTTTTAAAAATTCCTGTCAAAATCATACATTTTCATGCGCTTTTCGTTTATTTCGGAGTGAAAGGCGTACGGTACACTTGCACAAATGAAGAAAAAAGGGGATATTTGTATGTTCGCCCGCGAAGGCGAAAGAACGAACGACGTGTGATCTATTAAACCATAAACAGATGAAAACAAACTACGAAGTACGTTACTCCTCGCATCCGGCCGATGCGAAGAGATACGACACCGCACAGCTCAGAGAGCATTATTTGATGGAGAATGTGATGGTGGAAGACGAGGTGAACATGGTCTATTCGATGTTCGACCGGATTATCGCCGGCGGTGCCGTGCCCGTGAACGAAACGCTGGAACTGGAACCGATCGACGTGCTGCGGGCCGAGTATTTCACCGAACGCCGCGAGGTGGGCATCATCAACGTCGGCGGTCCCGGTGTGGTGGTGGCCGGAGACAAGAGCTACGACATGGAGTTCAAGGAGGCCCTCTATCTGGGCCGCGGCAACCGCAAGATCTATTTCAAGAGCAAGGACAGTAAAAATCCCGCCCGCTTCTATTTCAACTCGGCTACGGCCCACACCGCCTATCCCGACAAACTGGTGACCAAGAAAGACGCCGTGGTCATGGAGATGGGTTCGCTGGAGGGCAGCAACCATCGGTTCATCAACCGGATGCTCGTCAAGGAGGTGCTTCCCACCTGCCAGTTGCAGATGGGGATGACCGAACTCCAGCCGGGCAGCGTGTGGAACACCATGCCGGCCCACACCCACGACCGGCGGATGGAGGTCTATTTCTATTTCGAGATCGCTCCCGACCAGGCCGTGTGCCACTTCATGGGCGAGCCGAAGGAGACCCGCCATATCTGGATGAAGGGCGAGCAGGCCGTGATCTCCCCCCAATGGAGCATCCACTCGGCCTGCGCCACCAGCAACTATACCTTTATTTGGGGCATGTGCGGGGAGAACCTCGACTACAACGACATGGACGGATGCGCAACGACCGAGCTGCGTTAGAAGAATCGTAACCGAATCGTCAATTTTTAAACCTATTGATTATGAACTGCAAGTGCAACATGTTCAGCCTGGAAGGCAAGGTGGCCCTGGTGACGGGCGCCTCTTACGGAATCGGGTTCGCCCTGGCTACGGCTTTCGCCAAGGCCGGCGCCAAGATCGTTTTCAACGACATCAAACAGGAACTGGTGGACAAAGGTCTGGCCGCATATAAGGAAGAGGGAATCGAGGCCCACGGCTACGTCTGCGACGTGACCAGCGAGGAGCAGGTGAACGCTCTGGTGGCCAAGGTGGAAAAAGAGGTGGGCGTGATCGACATTCTGGTCAACAACGCCGGTATCATCAAGCGGATTCCGATGGTGGACATGACCGCCGCCGAGTTCCGCCAGGTGATCGACGTGGACCTGAATGCTCCGTTCATCGTATCGAAAGCCGTGATCCCTTCGATGATCAAGAAGGGCGGTGGCAAGATCATCAACATCTGCTCGATGATGAGCGAACTGGGCCGCGAGACGGTTTCGGCCTATGCCGCAGCCAAAGGCGGTCTGAAGATGCTGACCCGCAACATCGCATCGGAGTACGGCGAGTACAACATCCAGTGCAACGGTATCGGCCCGGGTTATATCGCCACGCCCCAGACGGCTCCCCTGCGCGAGCGTCAGGCCGACGGTTCGCGCCATCCGTTCGATGCTTTCATCGTGGCCAAGACTCCGGCTGCCCGCTGGGGCACGCCCGAAGACCTGATGGGCCCGGCCGTGTTCCTCGCTTCGTCGGCTTCCGACTTCGTGAACGGCCACGTGCTCTATGTGGACGGCGGTATCCTGGCCTATATCGGTAAACAGCCCAAATAATGCGGACGATGAAAAAGGTGCTTTTCGCAGCCGCTTTCGCAGCGGTGCTTTCCGCCTGCTGTTCGGCTCCCGGGGTGGAGCTGACCGTCAGCAATCCGCTGGTCGCAGACCGCAATGCCGAGGTCGTAGAGGTTGCCTGGGCCGATGTGGCCGCCGGGCTGGCCGGTCTTACCCCGGAGAATGTGGTGGTGCTCGACGCCCAGGGGGCACAAGTGCCTTCGCAGGCTGTTTTTTATGGCGATACGGTGCCCCGGACGCTGATTTTCGAAGCGACGGTGCCCGCGTCGGGCCAGAGTACCTATAAGGTGGTCGAGGGCGTTCGGGAGAAGTATCCCGTGAAGGCTTACGGCCGTTACGTGCCCGAGCGTGCCGACGACTATGCCTGGGAGAACAACATGGTGGCTTACCGTCTCTACGGTCCCGCCCTGGAGACCACTCCCAAGGAGATGCTCGTGACGCCCGGTATAGACGTGTGGGTGAAGAGCACCGAGAAGATGGTGATCGACGAGCGTTACAAACGCGGTCATTACCATACCAACTACGGTGACGGCATGGACTGCTACAAGGTGGGCCGTACGCTGGGCGCCGGTGCCTGCGCTCCCTTCGTGGACGGCAAACTGTGGATGAGCCGCAATTACGCCACCCAGCAGAACCTGGACAACGGCCCGCTGCGCACGACCGTGAAACTGACTTACGCTCCTTTCGCGGCCGGAGAGGACAGTGTGTCGCTGGTGAAATACATTTCGCTGGACGCCAACACGCCTTTTACGAAAATGACCAATATCTATTCGGGTGATTTCGAGACGATGCCCGTGGCTGCCGGTGTCGTGATGCACGACGTGAAGGGCAAGTTTACGTCCGATACGTATGCCGGTATCACCGAAGCCGCTTCCGATTCGAAGCAGCCCGAGGAGGACGGCGACATTTCGCTGGCCGTCATCATGCCCGCTGCCGACAGTTCGCTGGAGGCCGAGGGTCACATGCTGATGGTGGGTCAGGCCCGGAACGGCCAGCCGCTGGTGTACTACATCGGCAGCGGCTGGAGCGGCGCTTCGGTGCCCGACGTGACCGTCTGGGAGGGTGTCGTGAAGGATGCCGCCCAGAAGATCGCCAATCCGATGACCGTGACTGTCAAAGCCGGAAAATAGATTTGGATTTCCGGAACCGTCATTTCCGGTTTGTTTGATAACGAAGGAACCCGAATATTCGGGTTCCTTCGTTCGTTTTTGAGGGTGCCGGAGGCCGGCTTTCTGTCATGGATTTCGGTCGGGCGAATGCCGTCCGTCCGGCGTGTCCGGTCGTAGGGAACGGGGTGTCGTTGCGGGAAAAGAATCCGGTGCGCGGTGTGGCGGTACAGTGCCGGTATGGAAACGTCCCCTTCCGGCGGGAGGGGGGACGTTTGGGAACGGATCGTGTCGTCGGTATCCGTTATTTTTTATCCTACAACGCTTCGTACTCGAGCGAAGCCCAGATGAAAGGACCGACGCCTTTGGGATCGTTGTCGCGGATTTTTTCGTTGATATAGTAGTCGAATGTGCCGCTGCGCGTGGCATTCGTCCCGACCCCGCCCACGCCGGCCACTTCGCAGCAGCGGGTGAGGGAGATCGTACCGTCGGGATTCTCGCGGATGAAGGTCTTCACCAGATTTTCGTAGTTCTTTTTGGCCTGCGGCAGCAGTGAGGCGTCGAGGTAACCCATGCGGATACCTTTGAGCATGGCGTAGGTAATCATGGCCGAACAGGTAGCCTCCTGGTAGTTTCCCGCCCGGTCGGGCAGTTCGAGAACCTGGTACCACATGCCTGTCTGACGATCGGCATAGCGGGGCAGTTCCCGGTAGAGGTTACGGAAGATTTCGATCATTTCGCGGCGGCCTTTCGTCCCCTCGGGGATGTAGTCCAGTGCATCCACGATGCCGATCAGGTACCATCCTATGGCCCGGCCCCAGGAATGTCGTGCCAGTCCGGTGGTCTTGTCCGCCCAGAATTGGGTGCGGGTTTCGTCCCACACGTGGCGGTATAGTTTCGTGACGGGGTCGTAACTGTGTTCGGCCATCAGCAGAAATTGCCGGGCGACATCCTCGAAATCGCGTGTGCGGGCTTCGCCCGTTTCGAAACGGGCGATGTACATGGCGTAGAAGGGAGAGCCCATGTAGAGACCGTCCAGCCACATTTGACGGGGATAGATCAGTTTGTGCCAGAATCCTCCGTCGTGGGTGCGGGGTTGCAGGAGCAGCTGGCGGCGCAGCAGGTCCATCGCCTTTCTGTACTTGGTCTCGCCCGTGTGTTCGTAAACCTGGAAGAGCAGGGTGCCGGGCTTGATGTGGTCGAGGTTGTACTTTTCAAGCACATAGCGGCGGATGTCGCCTTCGTCCGTAATCATCGTGTCGGCGTACCGCAGGACGTAGTCCCACATGGCGGGATCTCCGTACCGGTTGTACACGTCCATGAAGGCATGGATTTCCAGCCCCGTGGTGTAGTTCCACTCGGGAAGTCCTTTCGGGGAGTCTAACAGATAGGGAACCGGGTGGCGCCGCATTTCCGATTCGGCCATGCGGACCGACCAGGGTTTCGTGTCCGGGGGGGGGCTGTCCGTCCGCGAACGGGAACGCGCCCGCTGTCCCGAGTGTCAGCAGGAGTATTCCTGATTTCAACAAGATGTTCATTCGGTTCTGTTTTAGGATGAGTGATTTCGGGTTTTGACCTGTTTCAGGAAGTCGGCCGCAGAGACTTTGTACTGTTCCTTGAAACATTTGCTGAAATATCCCGGGTCGGAGAAGCCCACTTTGTACGCCGCTTCGGAGACGGAGACCTGTCCCGATTCGAGCAGCATCCGTCCCCGGGCCAGACGGTATTCGCGCAGTAACTCGACGGGGGATTTTCCGGTAAGGCTCTTGAGCTTGTTGTACATGGTGGTGCGTCCCAGTCCGACGTGGGAGGCGAGCCGGTCGATCGTCAGTTCCGGGTCGTCCATGTTGTGTTCGATCCATCCGGTCACTTCCTTCAGGAACTCTTCGTCCCGGTCGGTCACGACGATCCGGGCGGGCGACAGATCGACCGTTTTCCGGGGTGTTTCCGTCTCCGGTGACTCCCCGGCAGGGGCGTCTGTCCGCAGGTTCGTGAATTTCTCGAACAGTTTGCGTCGCTGGGCGATCAGATTGTCGATACGGGCCTGGAGCAGTTCGATGCTGAACGGTTTGGTCAGGTAGTCGTCCGCTCCGTAACGCATGGCTTTGAGACGGCTTCCGATGGTCGTCTTGGCCGTGAGCATCACGATCGGGATGTGGCTCGTAGCGAAGTTGTCGCGGATGTGTCCCACCAGTTCGAGACCGTCCATGTTCGGCATCATCAGGTCGGTGACCACGATGTCGGGTTCCTCCTCTCCGATCCGGACGAGGGCTTCGGCACCGTCGGAGGCTTCCGTTACCCGGAACGTCTCCGAAAGTTGGTTGTAGAGGAAGATTCGCAGTTCGCGGTTGTCCTCCACGAGCAGTACGCGGGGTGCGTCGGCCGGGGCGGTCGGTTCGTTCCGGTTCAGCCCGCCGGGAAGATCGTCGCTGAGGGTAAGGTATTCCGATGTGGTGCGGTAGGCGCGGTTTCCGTCCGTAAAGTCGATCTGCTCCATGCTGAAATGGGCATTGCCCATTTTCAGCGTGAGGATGAAACGCGATCCCGCACCGGGACGGCTTTCCACCCGGATCGAACCGTGATGCAGCTCCATGATCTCCTTGCACAGGGCCAGTCCGATGCCGCTGCCCGGACCGGTCCTCATTTTGTTCTCCACCTGTGCGAACGGTTCGAAGATGTAGGACTGTTTCTCCCGGGGAATTCCGATACCCGTATCGCTCACCGTGACGGTGAATTCGGGAGACCCTTCCGGGTGTTCGACCGAAAGGGTGATGCGGCCTCCGTCGGGAGTGAATTTGAAGGCGTTGGCCAGCAGGTTGTTCAGCACGCTTTCGATCCGAGAGCGGTGGATCCATGCCTGCAGGCCGGCGGGCGGAAGGTCGGCCGTCAGTTCGATCCTTCGTTCATGGGCGGAACTTTCGAAGTCGGCCAGTACGCCCCGGGCCAGTTCCGTCACTTCCGTGCGGCTCACCCGCAGCTCCATCTTGTCGCTCATGATCTTGCGGAAGTCAAGCAGCTGGTTGATTAGGTTGAGCATCCGTCCGGCATTCTTGCGGGCCAGCGCGAGGTTGCTTTCGCTGCGGGGGGAGAGCCGTTCCCGTTTCTGTACCTCTTCCATGCCGCCGAGAATCAGCGTAAGCGGGGTGCGCAGTTCGTGGGAGATGTTGGTGAAGAAACGCAGTTTCATTTCGGTCATCCTGCGCTCCATCCGTACGCGGTTGCGCAGGGAGAAGAGCGTGAAGAAGATTTTCCAGCCCGTCCAAAGCAGGATCGTCCCCAGAATGACGTAACCGATGTAGGCCCAGGTGGTTTTCCACGGCGGAGGCAGAATGGTGATGGCCAGCGACCGTTCGTCGTTCATGTTGGGGTTGTCCTCCGCATAGCAGCGGACCTTGAACCGGTAATGCCCGGGCGGGACGTTCGAGTAGGTGGCGCTCCGGATGTTGCCGGCCAGCGTCCAGTCTCTTTGGTATCCCTCCAGAATATAGGTATAGTTGAGCCTCGGCTGCATCCGGTAGTTCAGCGAGGCGTATTCGATCCGGAACAGCGAATAGTCGTAGGGCAGCGTGATGTCCGGGGCTTCGGAGACCGATTGTTTCAGGGGCGAGTCGTCGCCGGGGGAGACCTCCTGGTTCCGGATTTCGAATTTGGTGAAGGTGAGGTGGAAATCCTCTTTCGAGGAGCGGATGCTGTCGGGCGTGATGATGAAGAGCCGGGACGTGCTGCCGAACAGCAGCCGTCCGTCCGGCAGCGAGAGGGCCGTAGCTTCGCTGAACGAGGCGGGGGGAATGCCGTCGTACCGGGAGTAGTTGCTGAATGTCCGGGTCGAGGGATCGAATTTCGAAAGTCCGTTCTCGGTCGAGAGCCAAAGGTTGCCCTTGGCATCCTCCGTGGAGGCGAAGACGAAGTTGCTCGAAAGCCCCTGTCGGGTGGAGTACACCTCGAAACGGGGATGTCCTTCGCCGTCGTATCCCGTGAGCCGGTTCAGCCCGCCTCCGAGCGAAGAGAGCCACACGCGTCCTTTCGAATCGCGCATGATGTGAACGATGTCGTTGCTGCCCAGCGAGAGGGTGTCGCCGGGAATTTTCTGGATGAGGCGGAACTCCATCTCTTCGGGCGTCTGTGTCGGGTCGAAGAGGATGAGCCCCTCGATGGTTCCCATCATCATGCGTCCGTTTCCGTCGGGCAGGATGTAACGGGCCTTCTGTCCGTGGCCGGCGGGAAAGTTCGGGAAACTGTTGCCCGGGTGGAGGAAACGTCCCCGTCCCTCGCCGTCGGGGCCCGGCGGTTCTTCCGATTCGAGCAGGTTGACCGCCCCGCCGTAGGAGGCGAACCACATGCGCCCCTGTCCGTCTTCGGCGATCGAAAAGATCGTCCGGTTGCTCAGGCTGAACGGGTCGTCGTCCCGGTGGCCGAAGTGTGTGAAGCGGAAACGCTCCCCCTCTTTGTGCATCCGGAAAACACCGTTGTCGCGGGTACCGATCCACAGGTCGCCGCGCGAATCCGTCTTCAGCGTATAGATCTGTCCCAACCGGGAAGGGCCTCCCTCTTCCGGGAACCGGTGCAGCTGTCGGAAACGGCTGTCGTAGCAGAACAGGTTTCCCGTCTTCGTGCCGAGCCACAGGTGGCCGTTCCGGTCGCGGCACAGGGCCCGTATCTCGTTGGAAGCCATGTTTTCCGGATGCTTGTCCGGCGCGAGCAGAGAGACCTGCCGCTGGATGATGGTCCCTTTGGTCAGGCCGCGCGAGTAGGTAGAGAGCCAGAGCACGTTGTTGGGGTCTACTTCGAAACAGGTAATGGCGTTCGTCATTCGGGCGGAGGTCTCCCCGGGTGAAGGAACGTTGTAGAAGGGACGCACCTCGTCGCGTTTGCGGTCGTAGTAGCCGAACCCGAAGCGGTTCATCTTGATCCACAGCACTCCGTTGCGCTCCACGATTTTTGTGATGGAGTCGTTGTAGTAGGGGACCGCATTCCGTTCGTGGACGAAATGTTTGTAGTTTTTCGTGCGGGGATCGAACCGGACGATACCCGTGCTGGAGGTCGTCACCCAGACGAGTCCTTTGCTGTCTGCGACCATTTCCCGCAGGCGGCCCGGACAACCGGCGGCCCGTTCTGTCCGTCCGTCGCGCGGGGTGTAGATGACGATACCGGAGCGGGCCGTACCGATGTAGAGGGTTTCGTGGTCGGGCGATTTCTCGAGTGCGGCGATACGGTCGTTCTCGCAGACGTGCAGGCGGGTAACCCGTCCGGTCCGTTTGTCGAGGACGAGCAGCTCGGTACCGGCTCCGAAACAGACGAACCGGTCCATCTCCACGATCGAGGAGACGTCGGACGCACTGGAGAAGAGCGAAATGTCGTAGTCCTTTTCCGAGGGCGAGAGACAGGCGATGCCCGTTTCCGAAACGACCCATATACGGCCGTTTTTCTCTTCGAACAGGCCGGTGATCTTTTTGCCGATCTCCTCGTTGTCGAAATAGTCGGTCACGTTCACCTCGCCGTCGGGCCCGCTCGTCACCCGGATCAGCCCCGCCTCCTCCAGGGCGATCCATGTGTCGTGCCCCGAAGCGTTGAGGTACCTGCTCACCTTGAAACTCGTGCCGGCCAGTTTTTCGGAGGCGCGCACCACGTCCGTAAACTGTTCCCGGTTACGGTCGAAACGGAACAGTTTGTTGTCGTAGGTTGTGACCCAGAGGTAGCCCAGGGCGTCTTCCGTGACTTTGAAGAAACGGTTGTGGGTGAGCGGCGAGCAGTCGCCCGGCAGGGTCTGGTAGTTCTTGAACGTGTACCCGTCGAAACGGCTCAGCCCGTACCACGTGCATATCCACAGAAAACCCTGCCGGTCGTGGTAGATGTCCAGTACGGCATTGTGCGGCAGTCCGTCCAGCGACGAATAGTGCTCGAACACGCATTCGGGCGCGGCGCCTGCGAGACGGAGGGCGGACAGGGCGGAGACGAGGAACAGGAACAATCGTTTCATCGGGAACCGGGTAGCGGGACAAAGATAGGAAAATATTCGGTTTTGTCCCCGGTCCGTCCTCTCCTGCGTCCGTTTTTCGGAGGGGGCAGTCGTTTTTCTTGTCGTTTTCCGAAAAAATAATCGTATTTTTAAACCGTCCGGTCCGTTGGTTCGGACGAAATGATGGATGATGAAAAGGATTTTTTTTCTGATCTTGCCGTTGTTTGCGGCCCTTTCCGGGGCAGGAGCCGCAAGGGAATGGACGACGCTCTGTCCCGCCATAGAACGGGAGATTTCCGTCCCCGCTTTTCCGGACCGTACGTTCAGTATCGTCGATTACGGCGCCGTGCCGGATGACCCGAAGGCGCTCAACCACGGAGCGATCGGCCGGGCGATCGAGGCTTGCCACGAAGCGGGCGGAGGCCGGGTGCTGATTCCTGCGGGTGTGTGGCATACAGGGCCGCTGACCCTGCGGAGCGGAGTGGACCTGCATCTCGAAGCCGGGGCCACGCTGCTGTTTGCTACCGATCCGGCCCTTTATCCTCCCGTGCTGACCCGTTGGGAGGGAATCGACTGTTATAACCTTCATCCGCTGATCTATGCCTATGGGGAGCGGAATATTGCGGTGACGGGGAAAGGGGAGATCGACGGGGGAGCCGGTCCCGACAACTGGTGGTCCATGAAGGGACAGACCCGCTACGGATGGCGGGAGGGGATGGTTTCCCTGCGGACGGGGCGTCCCAAACTGCTGGAATGGAGCGAACGGAACGTGCCCGTGGAGGAGCGGGTGCTGACCCCGGAGGATGGGTTGCGGCCCCAGCTGATCAATTTCTATCGGTGCGAGAACGTGCTGATCGAAGATGTCACGCTGACGCGGTCCCCGTTCTGGGTGATTCATCCGCTGATGTGTACCGGGCTGACGGTGCGCGGGGTACAGATACACACCTTCGGGGGGCCCAACTGCGACGGGTGCGATCCCGAGTCGTGCCGGAACGTGCTGATCGAGAACTGTTTTTTCGATACGGGCGACGACTGTATCGCCATCAAGTCGGGGCGCAACGCCGACGGACGGCGGGCGGGGCTGCCCAGTGAGAACATCATCGTCCGCGACTGCCGGATGAAGAACGGACACGGGGGCGTGGTAATCGGCAGCGAGATTTCGGGCGGTTTCCGCAATCTGTTCGTGGAGCGCTGTACGATGGACAGTCCCGAGCTGGAGAGGGTGATCCGGATCAAAACCAACGATTGCCGCGGCGGTGTGATCGAGAATATCTTCGTGCGGGACGTGGAAGTGGGCCGCTGCAAGGAGGCCGTGCTCAAGGTCAATCTGAATTACGAGCCGGAAGAGAAGTGTTCGCGGGGCTATTTCCCCGTGGTGCGCAACATCCGTATGGAGCGTGTACATTGCGGGGAGAGCCGGTATGGCGTATTGATAGATGCCTATGCCGACCGGCTGAACGTCTCCGACATCCGCATCGAAGAGTGCCGCTGGGACCGTGTTCCGGAAGGAAACAGGGTGATCGGGCAGACCCGGAACATCGAGTACCGGAATCTGCGGATCGACGGGAAAGCAGTGGAGTGACTTACCGTTCGAAATAGGGTTTCACGATGCCGAACAGCACATAGGCGACCGCAAGCGTGACCACGATATTGAAGAGCTGGGCCGTCATGAAGGCCTTGAACGGACGCCGGTTTTCGCGCGAGAAGATGTCGCGGAAACGGGTTTCGAGTCCGATGCAGACGAATGCGATGCTGAAAAGCGTGTTGCTGAACCCTTTGGTTACCTTGCCTGCCGCTTGGGCCGTCTCCGCATCGAGCAGGAAGCTGAAGACGAGCGAGGCCAGGACGAATCCGACCACGAATTTCGGAAAGCGGGCCCAGATCACGCCGAGTGTGGGCTTCTCCTCGCGCTCCTGACCGCTGTACGACCAGTAGAGCGAAATGGCGAAGGCGGCCAGTCCGAGCAGTACGTTCTGGGACGACTTGACGATGATGGCCGTCTGGGCCGCCTGCTCTCCGAGCATGGTTCCGGAGGCGGCGACAGCGCCCGTCGTGTCGATCGTGCCGCCGAGCCAGGCACCCGCCACCTCCTGGCTGAGCCCCATCAGCTCGGCGAGCCACGGCATCACGTACATCATCGGGACGGCGCAGACCAGCACCAGGGAGATGATGTAGGAGAGTTTTTTGTTGTCGCCGCGGATGGCGCCGCAGGTGGCGATGGCTGCCGATACACCGCAGATCGACACGGCGCTCGAAAGCATCGTGGACATCTGGCGGTCGACACCCATCCGGCGCGAAATCCAGAACGCGAAATACCAGACCGTGACCACTACCGCGAGCGCCTGGATCAGTCCGTAGGCTCCCGACTGCATCACGCTGTCGAACAGGATGGTCGAGCCGAGGCAGATGATACCTATTTTAATATAGAATTCACTTTGAACGGCCGGTTTGATCCATTCGGGTACGCGGCCGATGTTGCTTATGAGAAGTCCGAAGATCACCGAGAAGAAGACCGGTTCGAATCCCCATTCCTTGATGATCGGAATGGACGACACGGCCGACGAGAGGACGGCGATGCCGAAAATGGCCAGCAGCGAGAGGGGCAGGCCCCGCACCGGGCGGCGCAGGACGAACTGGCAGCCGGCGATGACCGTCAGGATGACGGCGAAAAGATAGAGGGCGTCGATCCAGGCCGCGGCGTTACCGAGCGTACGGGGCATGGCAGGCATCAGGTGCGGGAAAATCACCGAAAAAAGCAGCAGCAGCCCGCCCGCACAGACGATGATCCACTCTTCGGAGAGCAGGGGGCGTATGTTTTTTTGTACGCGGTCGGCGGAACGTTTTGTCATGGTTTTCATTTTGTCTGATTTCAAGGGACAAAATTGGCGGTTCCCGCCCGATTCTGCAATACGTAAATATACGTAAAATTAGCGAGATAAAGAGCGGATTCCTTCCGGGGCGCGATACGGGGAAGACGTGTGGGGGGAGGGAACGGAATGTGCCGTGTCTTTTTTTCGTCCGGCAGCGACTGCATTCCCGGGAACAGGGACAGGCTTCCGTTCCGTGCGGAGAGCGGAATCGCAGTGCCGGAGTCAAGGAGGGCGGATACATAAACGGCTACGGGATCGTAAGGGCATAAAAAAACCGGTATAGCTGAAGAACTCAACTACACCGGCACCCTAAAAAAACTAACTACCCTAAAAAAACCACCTAAACTGAGTTAGGTAGACCGTTATTATCGGATGGGCTTTCCTGCCCGGATAATGTCGTCGATCGTTCCCGGAATCCACCGGTCTGATTTCATATTGCAAAACTAATGCAGAAACTTCGTCCGGGGTGGGAAATTTTGTCATAAAGGAGGGAATTTTTATCAAAAAAGGGGCCTCAAGCCCCTTTTTGTATGATTTCCTTTTGATTTATGCGTTTTCGTGTCCGCGTCCGATCTTGTACAGGCGGGTGGCGAACAGCAGGATGATGATGTAACTCGGAAGGAGAATCAGGTAGGGCAGGTGCAGGTTGCCGCCGATAGCGTCGGCCCATGCTCCGTAGAGCAGGGGAATCGTGGCGCCTCCGGCGATGGCCATGATCATCAGGGCCGATGCCGTGCCGGTGTATTTACCGAGTCCTTCGATCGAGAGCGGCCAGATGCTCGGCCACATCAGCGCATTGCCGAAGCTGAGCATGACGATGAAGAAGATCGACAGTTTGCCCGTGGTGAGCAGGGCCAGGGCCAGAAAGACGATGTTCAGCCCGGCGCAGACGGCCAGTGCCTTGCGCTGCGAGATGTATTTCGGGATCAGCAGGATGCCCAGGATGTAGCCGACCGTGAGCGCCAGCAGGCTGTATGTCCCGAGTTTCGTGGCCACGTCGTCTGTCAGTCCGCAGTATTTGCCGTAAAGACCCAGCGTATCGACGGCGACCACTTCGGCCCCCGTATAGAAAAAGAGGGTCAGCACGCCCAGCCACAGGTAAGGGTAGCTGAAGATCGACTTGCGGGAGACTTCGCCTTCCGATACGTTCGATTCGGCGTCGATCTCCGGCAGGTGGGCTTTCTGGATGGCGAAACCCAGCAGCAGGAGCAGGACGGTGATGGCGATATAGGGAATGATGATTTTATGGGAAAGTTCGCTCAGCAGCAGGGCGTGTTCCTCGCCCGTGGTGGTGGCCAGGTGTTCGCTGATCGAATTGATATCGGAGAAGAGCAGGTAACTCAGCAGGAAGATGCCGATCATGCCGGCCACCTTGTTGCAGATACCCATGATGCAGATTCGCTGTGCGGCGCTTTCGATCGGACCCAGAATGGTGACATAGGGGTTGGAAGCCGTCTGGAGCAGGGCCAGTCCGGTGCCCTGGATGAAGAGGCCCAGCAGGAAGAGAATGTAGTTGCGGTCGAGGGCGGCGGGGATGAAGATGACCGATCCGATGGCCATGACGATCAGTCCGAGGGACATTCCCTTGACGAAACCGGTCTTTTTGAGCACCCACGACGACGGCAGGGCCATGACGAAGTAGGAGATGTAGAACGAAAAGGTGACCAGCAGCGCTTCGAAGTTGGTGAGCTGGCAGACCTGTTTGAGGAAGGGGATCAGCACGCTGTTGATCCAGGTGACGAAACCGAAAATGAAGAACAGCGCCCCGATGACGTAGATGCTGAACAGGTAACTTTTGTTGGTATTCATTCAGGTGAAGTTTTATTGATATTGACTCGTTGGCAGTGTTTCGAGTCTAAAAGTAGGAAAAAAATCGCATAAAAAAAGCATCCGGCATACCGCCGGATGCTTTTAAGAACGATTGTGCACCCATTATTGAACGATTTCGAACTTTTTATGTCCGAAAACGTTTACTCCGAGTTTGTTTGCGATGTACCTGATCGCTTTCTGGGCTTTCACCGAATTGCCCGCGCTGTCGAGCGGGGGGGCGAAGGCCGCGATGCCCATCAGTCCGGGGACGACGCCCATCACGCCACCGCCCACACCCGTTTTGGCCGGGATGCCGGAAGTGTAGAGCCAGTCGCCCGTGTGCTCGTAGAACCCGACGGTGGCGATCAGCGAGACGATCTGGGGCGATATGCCTGCTTCGAATACTTTCGTTCCGGTCACCGGATTCACGCCGTCCGAGGCGATCGTGCCTCCGGCGATGGCGAGCTGGCGGGTCGTGACGCCCATCGAACACTGCCGGGTGTAGAGGTCCAGCGACAGGTCGGGATCGTCGTAGATGCGGTCGTAATTCTTGAGCAGCCAGGCGATCGACTTGTTGTTGAAATTGGTGGCCGTTTCCGACTTGTAGAGTTCGTCGATCAGCACCAGTTTGCTGCCGCAGAGCGCTTCGAGGAAGTCGGTGATGGCTTCCCATTTGCCGTTCGGGTCGCCTGTGGGTTTGACCATGCTGCACGCGGCGATGGCACCCGCGTTCACCAGAGGCGTGGAAGGATGGTCCTTTTCCAGAAGGATCGCCATGATCGAGTTGAAGGGAAGTCCCGTGGCGTCGGCCCCGATCTTGTCGAGCAGGGTCTGTGCGCCGTATTGTTTCATGACCAGGATGGCTGTGGGGACTTTGGAGACCGATTCGATGCCGAACGCATAGTTCGTGTCGCCTACCTCCACGACTTCGCCGTTGGACAGGCAGACCGAGATACCGAACAGCGACGAGGGGATATTGGCCAGATAGGGGATATAGTTGGCGTTCGCTCCGCCCGTGTCGTTCTTGATTTTGTCGTATGCCTCCTGCAGGAGTTCCTGCATCAGGGAGACGGAAATTTTGTCGCTCATGTTTATTTGGTGTTTTTAGGAGTTTCTGCCTTTTTCTGGCCGGGAGCGGCGGAAGCGGTGCCGGATGCGGCGGCCGGAGCCGGCGCGTCACCGATTTGCTGCATGTACTGTACGCCGAACGGGGCGAATTCCTCGGCCGCTTCGGGGT
Source organism: Gallalistipes aquisgranensis (assembly GCF_014982715.1). Lineage (NCBI taxonomy): Bacteria > Pseudomonadati > Bacteroidota > Bacteroidia > Bacteroidales > Rikenellaceae > Gallalistipes > Gallalistipes aquisgranensis. The sequence goes on from NZ_JADCJY010000001.1 coordinate 321,648, forward strand.
CTTTCCACGACGGTTTGCGCGAAGCGTAGATGATGAAGGGGGCTACGACCACCACGATACAGCCGATGACCAGTACCGAGAACCATACCGTGTGGCTGCCCGTTGCGATCTGTCCGGGCGGAATGAAGCTCAGGATGAAGGCCAGCAGGGCGCCGCAGAAGCCGATTCCGGCCACGAGCCACAGCAGGCCGTTGCCCTTGCCGATGCGGAACGGGCGAACCACGTTCTTCATCTTGTACCGCAGGACGATCGCCGAGGAGAACATCAGCAGGTACATGATCAGGTAGAGCAGGACGGTCAGCTGCGAGAGTATCTGGTAGAACGACTGTACGGAAGGCATCACCACGAACAGCAGGGCCAGTACGGTGACGATGCAGCCCTGGATCATCAGGATGTTTTTCTGTACGCCGAGCTTGTTGGTTTTCTGGAAGAAAGGAGGCAGGTAACCCGCCCTGCCCACGGCGAAGATACCCTTCGAGGGACCTGCGACCCAGGTCAGCACACCGGCCAGTACGCCGAACATCAGGGCGACGGCGATAACGGGCGAGGCCCAGCTCATGCGCAGATACTGGAAGTAGTTGTCGAAGCCGATCAGCAGACTCTGCGTGAGGTTGATGTCCTTGGCCGGAATGATGAAGCCCAGGGAGAAGGTGCCCAGCACGAAGATCAGTACCGTGATGAGCGAACCGATGAAGATGGCTTTCGGGTAGTTCTTGGTGGGGTTCTTTACGTCCATGACGTGGATGCCCATCATCTCCATACCCGCGTAGAAAAGGAAGATGCTCGACGCCAGTACGAGATTGTCGAATTTCGAGAGGTCGGGGAAAAAGCCCTGGCTCATGTCCATGTGGTTATGGCCTCCGGTACTCAGGTAGACGATACCCAGGACGATCAGCAGTCCGGCCGGAATGATGGTGCCGACCACGCCGCCGATCTTGGCGATCTTTCCGACCCAGTCCAGTCCCTTCAGGGAGATGAAGGTGGCCACCCAGTAGATGAGCAGTACCACGACGAGGGTGAATACCTTGTTGGAGGCCATCAGCATGTCGTGGCTCTCGTTCATGCCGATGAAGGCGATGGATACGGCTCCGAAAGTGAGCACGGTGGGATACCAGATGGTGCTCTCGATCCATTGCAGCCAGATGGCGAGGAAGCCGGTCCTCGGTCCCAGCGCTTCGCCGACCCAACGGAACACTCCGCCCTGTTTGTCGGCGAACATGGCGGCCAGTTCGGCGGCCACCAGCGCCGTGGGAATCAGGAACACGATCGCCGCGAAGAGGTAGTAGAAAGCCGACGAAGGACCGTAAACGGCCTCTGCCGGCAATCCCCGCAGGCTCACCACGGCGGTGATGTTCATAATTGCAAGTGTCATGACACTCAATTTGAACCCGGTGTTTTTCTTTACATCCATATACGTGTGATTAGTGATTAGATAAAATGTCGTCGGTCGATTCCCGATCTGACGCAATGTCTGCAAAGAGTGTGCAATTCTTGCCGCAGGGATAAAAAAACGGAAGACCTCCAGAGGAGGCCTTCCGCTCTATGTTCGGGGCGAAACGGCTTAGAACACGAAGCCCATGCCCAGCTGAATCACGCTGTTTTTCCCTTTCATTCCCGTCAGGTCCTTGTCGAAGAAGTTGGTGATCCCCAGTCCGTAACGGGCCGAAACGAAGAGATTTTCGTTCAGATTGTAGGTGGCGCCCATGGCGATGCTGAAGTCCACCACATTGTAGCTGTTCTTGTCCAGCCGGCTCTTGGCGTTCACCACGTCGCGTCCGTCGCTCGTATCCACGCCTTTAGAGAAATCTTTGGCCGTCAGCACGAAACCGATCTGAGGTCCCAGGTCGAGAGTGAGGTTGTCGAGCAGGTAGAGGCGGGCCAGTACGGGAATGTTGATGTAGTTGGCCCGGACGCGGTTCCGTAATTTGCTGTCTCCCTCTTTCACGATGCCATAGGCCACACCCTGACGCGAATAGACCACTTCGGGCTGGATGGCGATGAAATCGTTGAATTTGTATTCGGCAAATGCGCCCACATAGATACCCGTCTTCATCTGGTTGGTGGGCACGTCCGTCAGGCTGGAGACGTTGAGACCTCCTTTGATACCCCAGGAGAACTGGGCGAATGCACCGGTTGCCATGACAACGCAGGCTGCGAGCAACAATACTTTTTTCATAATCGGATTTATTAAATTGGACATAATGAATCGGTGTTTGCCGTTTGGCAATTCAAATAAATAATAATTATGCCGGATTCGAGCAACTTTTCAACTTTTAGAGTATATTTTGTTACTTTAAGGACATTTCGCGGTATCCGAGGCTGCGCGGCCGGCCGGATTTATGCCGGTGGGGAAAAAGAAACAGCGGAACCGTTTTGAAACGGTTCCGCTGTGTTTGTCGGATCGGACAGGATTAGAAACGGTATCCTACACCGATCTGGATAACGCCGTTGCGGCAGGCATCGCCTTCGTTGTCTTTCACAACGTCGGTGAGACCCAGGTTATAACGGGCTGCCACGTCGAATTTCTCGGAGATCATGTAGGAAAGACCCATGTTCAGACCGAAATCGAACGTGTTGAATTCGTCGCTGATCGAAGTTTTGTACTCCTGATCGTCGTATTTCATCTTGGCTTTGCCGTTGAGGTTGAAACCGAACTGAGGACCTACATCGACCGAAAGACCCTTCACAACGGTAAATTTGCACATTACCGGGATATTCAGATAGTTCAGACGCTCCCAGCGTTTGAGATCGCCTTCCTTGAAATAAGCGCCCTGACGGGAGTAGAGCAATTCGGGGCTGAGGGTGAAGAAGTCGGAAATCTGGAAATCCACGAATGCACCGGCATAGAAACTGGGTTTCATCTTCGAATCCTCTACATTCGAAATGTCTGCCAGGTTCAGACCGGCCTTGATTCCGAGCTTGGGCTGGGCGAAAGCTCCGGCAGCTACGAAAGCGCATGCAACAAGTAAAACGAGTTTTTTCATAATACTTTAAATTTGGTTGGACTTATAGGTGTAAAAAATTCAATGCACAAATATATCATTAAAATATATTTTTTAGACATATAAATTCGTTATTTTTTTCGGAAATCGGAATAAAGGGTCCTGTTCGCGGTTACGGAACGCAAGAGAAGCGGTTATTTTTCATGGTATTATTTCCGTCGGGGGGTGGAGTACGATAAAATAAAGGAAAATATTCCGGAATCCGGTCGGGATGAACCCGGAAAATTCGTATTTTGGGGTCGGAATGAATCGGTATATGATGACTTTTTCGAGAATAGCGTGGGGGGCGTGCTGTTGCCTCTGTCTGCTCTCCGGCTGCGGCCGGGGCGGTGCCGGTGCGGTTGCCGGAGACGGGTTCGCGCTGCCGGAGATACCGGCCGTGATTACCTTGCCGGAGGAGAGGGCCGCCTATCTGGGACGACATTTCTGGGATCGTTACGACTTTGCGGACACGGCTCTCGTCTTTTCCGGCGAGGTGACCGAGCAGGCTTTTGCTAATTACGTGCAGGTGCTGGGGCTGCTGGCTCCCGAAGAGCGGAAAACGGCGGTGGGGAATCTGTTGGACCGCGCCCTGGAGACCGACAGCGTGGTGTTCGGGCGGTTTGCCGATCTGTTCGACAAATATCTTTACGATCCTAATTCTCCGATGCGCGACGAGGAGCTCTATATTCCGGTGCTGGAACATGTCGTCTCCTCGCCCCGGGTGCCGGAAGCGGAGAAGATTCTGCCCAGGGACCGGCTGGCCTGGGCATTGCGCAACCGAGCCGGTACGCGGGCTGCCGATTTCACCTATACGCTGGCTTCCGGTGCGACGGGAACGCTTTACGGTGTGAAGGCCGACTATACGCTCCTGTTCTTCAACAATCCGGACTGTCCTGCCTGCAAACGGATGCGGGAGGAGATTTCGGCTTCGCCGTTGCTCTCCGGCTGGATCGGACAGGGGCGGCTCCGGGTGCTGGCCGTCTATCCCGACGAGGACCTGACCGCCTGGCGGAATTACCGGAATGACATTCCGCCGGAATGGATCAATGCCTACGACGCCTCCCTGGCCCTGCGCGACGGGGAACTCTACGACCTGAAGGCGATTCCGACGCTGTACCTGCTGGGCCGGGACAAGACGGTGTTGCTGAAGGACTGTCTTTCGGTGGGACAGGTGATCGCTTTTCTTGAACGGGAACAGGCTTCGGATCAGAGCTGACGGACCGATTTGGCCAGCAGCAGAGTGGGGGGCAGCAACAGCTGTCCGGGCTTTTCGTCCCGTTTTTCCATCGTGCGGAGCAGGATTTTGATGGCCAGTACGCCGATTTCGTCGATCGGCTGGGCCACCCGTGTGACGGGCGGTTCCAGAAAATCCAGATACATATAGTTGTCGAAGCAGACCAGCGACAGGTCGTGAGGGACTGTGAGACCCGCCTCGCGGATGGCCTTGTAGGCTCCCAGGGCGATCGTGTTGCTCAGTGCGAAAAGCGCCGTGGGAGGCGTGCCTCCGGTCAGCAGCAGTTTGGTCTCGCCGTATCCGTTCTGTACCGAGAAGTCGTTGCCTACGACCAGCGCGTTGTCCGCCAGTCCGTGGTCGGCGAGGGCTTTGCGGTAACCCGCCACCCGGTTGCGCGTGGGGGTGGCCGAAGGGATTCCCTGCAGGCAGACGATCCGCCTGTGGCCGCAGCCGATCAGATGCTCGGTAGCTTCGTAGGCCCCGGAAAAGTTGTCCGTGCTGACATAAGGGAGCACGGTGTTCTCGAAATAACGGTCCACCAGTACCACGGGAACGCCCTCCCGGTCGATCCTCTCCAGATGTTCCGGCGACGTGCCGCACGGCACGACGATCATCCCGTCGATGCGGTGGGAGAGCAGCGACCGAACGCACTCCGCCTCGCCCGTCTCGCTCTCTGCGCTGTCCATCAGCACAATCGTATATCCGGCATTTTTCGCTTCGCGCACGATCACGCTCGCCACGTTGGCGAAAAACGGGTTGTCGATGCAGGGCACCACGAGGCCTATGGTATGGGTTTTGTTCGTTCTCAGTCCGCGGGCGATCATGCTGGGGGAGTAGTTGCAGCGCTGCGCTTCGTCCTCGATGATTTGCACGGTCTTTTTGCTGATCCGGTATTTTTCGGCTTTCCCGTTAAGCACCCTCGAGATGGTGGAAATCGAGAAGCCGGTGGTCCGGGCGATGCCCGTTATGGTTGTTTTGTCCATTGTATAACAATAATATATGCGATAAAGGTATCTTTTTATTTTATATTCCGCAACAAAAACGGTATAAAATTTTGGAAAATTGAAATCTTTGCGTACTTTTGGACAAACGTTTGCGCAAAACTTTACCTGAAACCGATTCTGTAAACCTGAAAACCGAACCTGAAACATGGGTAAAATCGTAGTGATAGGCAGTTCCAATACGGATCTGGTCATCAAGACCTCCCGCATTCCCCGTCCGGGGGAGACCATCATCGGAGGCGAGTTCATGATAAATGCCGGCGGCAAGGGGGCCAATCAGGCCGTGGCCGCGGCCCGTCTCGGCGGGCAGGTCGTCTTCGTCGCCAGGACGGGCGACGACCAGTTCGGCCACAGCGCCGTGGAGAATTACGAGCGGGACGGAATCGTCACCCGTCATATCGGCCGCGACGGGGCTTCGGCTTCCGGCGTGGCGCTGATTGCCGTGGACGATGCGGGCGAGAACTCCATCGTCGTGGCGCCGGGCGCCAATGCCACCCTTTCCCGGGCGGATGTGGACCGGGCCTCTGAGGAGATTCGCGGCGCCGACTACGTGCTGATTCAGCTGGAGATACCGCTCGATGTGGTGGCCTATGCGGTGGAGACGGCCCATGCCGCCGGCGTGAAGGTGGTGCTCAATCCGGCACCGGCCGCCCGGTTGGCGAACGACATACTGGCGAAGCTCTGGCTCATCACGCCGAACTGTACGGAGGCCTCCCTGCTTTCGGGCGTGGAGGTGACGGATGAGGCGAGCGCTCTCGAAGCCGCCCGGACGATCGCCCGGACGGGTGTTCCCAACGTGATCGTCACGATGGGGGGAGCCGGCGCGCTCATCCTGACACCGGAGGGGCACGAGACGGTGTCCGCCTTCCGGGTGGATGCCGTGGATACGACGGCGGCGGGCGACATCTTCAACGGGGCACTGGTGACGGCTCTCGTGGAGGGAAAGACACTGCACGAGGCCGTGCGTTTCGCTTCGGGGGCGTCGGCCATCTCCGTGACGCGCATGGGGGCGCAGACCTCTGCGCCCGGACGGAAAGAGGTGGAGGAGTTTCTCTCCGCCCGGTAGTTCTGGACCGGGATCTGATCAATCGGAAATACTAACTTAAAACCTGACTGATATGTTTATTGTGAACAGTTATGCTCTGGCAGTCGTCTTCTGCATCGTTACGATGCTTTGCTGGGGCTCGTGGGGAAACACCCAGAAACTCGCTTCGAAGAACTGGCGGTACGAACTCTATTACTGGGACTACGTGATCGGAATGCTGCTCTTCAGTCTGCTGATCGGCTTTACGCTGGGCAGCCACGGCGAAGGCGGACGTCCGTTCCTCGAAGACCTGCGGCAGGCGGATGCGTCGGGCATCGGCAGCGTGCTGTTGGGAGGCGTGGTTTTCAATGCCTCGAATATCCTGCTTTCGGCATCCATTTCGCTGGCCGGACTGGCCGTGGCTTTCCCGCTGGGAGTGGGGCTGGCGCTGGTGCTGGGTGTGATTATCAACTATATCGGTGCTCCGAAGGGCGATCCGGTGATCCTTTTCCTGGGGGTGGCGCTGATCGTGGCCGCCATCGTCTTCAACGGAGTGGCTTCCGGCCTGCAACAGAAAGGCAACGAGACGAACCGCAGCCATAGCCGCAAGGGAATCGTGCTGGCTGCTCTGGCCGGTGTCATCATGGCGTTTTTCTACCGCTTCGTGGCGGCGGCCATGGACCTGAACAACTTCGTGGAGCCCACGCCGGGCATGATGACGCCCTACACGGCGCTGTTCGTCTTCTCGTGCGGCGTGGTGCTGAGCAACTTCGTGTTCAACACCTATGTGATGCGCCGGCCGTTCGTGGGCGCTCCGGTCACCTATAAAGAGTATTTCAAGGGGAGCCTTTCCACCCACCTGGTGGGGGTGCTCGGCGGTATGATCTGGGCGCTGGGTACGGCGTTCAGCTATATTGCCGCGGGCGAGGCCGGTGCGGCCATCTCCTACGCCCTCGGGCAGGGCGCGCCGATGATCGCCGCCATCTGGGGCGTCTTCATCTGGAAAGAGTTCAAGGGGGCGTCCCGGACGACCAATCTGCTGCTGGCCCTTATGTTCCTGCTTTTTATCGGCGGACTGGCCCTGATCATCCTCTCGGGCGGAAATTGACCGGTTCCGGGAAGTTCCTGTTTGTCTGACTGCTAAACCGACGATATGAAAATGAAGATGAAATCCTTCTCTCTGTTGGCGGCCATGCTTGTGCTGGGGCTCTTCGTCTCTGCCGGGCCGTCGCCCAAGCCCCTGAAAGTGATTTTCGACACGGACATGGGCAACGACGTGGACGACGCCCTGGCGCTCGACCTGCTTTACAAGTATGTGGAGGACGGGCGGATCGACCTGCTCGGCATCACCTCCAACAAGGAGGAGCTGGCCAGCGTCGAATATATCGACATCATGAACAATTTTTACGGGTTTCCCGACATTCCGATCGGCCGTATCACCGATGGGGCCAACTGCGACCGGGTGAACAGCTACGTTTCCGTCGTGTCGAAGGACAAGCGTTACAAACGGAGCCATAAGGACTATACTAAACTGCCCGAGAGCGTCGATCTGATGCGCCGTCTGCTGGCCGAAGCCGAAGACGGTTCTGTGGCGATCGTCGCCGTTGGTTTTTCCACGAATCTTTCCCGCCTGCTCGCATCGAAACCCGACGGGTATTCTGCGCTGGACGGCCGCGAACTCGTACGCCGCAAGGTGAAGGGGCTCTATATGATGGCGGGGGACTTTACCCCCAAGCCGATCCGGCCCGAATACAATATCCGGATCGACAGGGCTGCCGCACAGGACGTATTCCGCAACTGGCCCACGCCGGTGGTGACCAGTCCCTGGGAGGTGGGAGAGGAGGTGCTCTATCCCTGCGAGTCTATCCTGAACGACTTCAAATACGCGGTGCCGCATCCGATGGTGGAGGCCTACAAGGTCTATAAGCCGATGCCTTACGACCGTCAGACCTGGGATGTGACTACGGTACTCTATGCCGTGGAGCCCGATGCCGGATATTTCGGTACGAGCGGTCCCGGTCGGATCGTGGTGACGGACGGCTCCCAGACCCTTTTCGAAGCCGATCCGGATGGAAACCGGAGTTATCTGACCATTACGCCCGAGCAGAGCCGGCGCGTGCGCGACTACTTTATCCGGATGATTACGCGGGTTCCCCGCGTCTACGGCGGAAAATAAAAACCGGAACCGGTGTTTCCCAAAATCGGGAGACACCGGCTCCGCCCGATAAGTCTCTGTCTCTTTTTGGAAGCTCTTTTGCGTCGGGAGTGCTCCTGCCCGGAACGGGACCGTGTGTGAGCAGCACGGTCCCGGGGGCGGGAGAGCCTTGCGCGGAGAGTCTTCCGGAAAGAGCGGAATCGGCCACCGGGACCGTTTCGTTTTTCCCGGGCCGGGACGACGAAGAACCGGGACTTCATGCTCCGGGATGTGATTCACCCCCTGTCACGGTACGTTCGTGACAGGGGGTGAATCCGTATAATTATATAGGGATGCGTTCCTTCCGAAGAAGGAGTGCATCCTGTACTATTTCGTGAAGAATTTGTACAGGCAGGTATGGGTGTAGACCTCGCCCGGCCGAAGTATCGTGGAGGGGAAATCGGGATGGTTGGGCCCGTCGGGGTACTTCTGGGTTTCGAGTGCCACCGATTCGCGGAAACGGAGCGGTTTACCCGTTTTGCCTGTGGTCGAGCCGTCGAAGAAATTTCCGCTGTAGAACTGGAGGGCCGGCTGGTCGCTCCATACCTCGATTCCGCGTCCCGAAACAGGCTCGTAAAGCGATGCAATCCATTCCACGTCGTCGGGGCTCTTGCGGTCGATCACCCAGTTCATGTCGTATCCGCGTCCGTTTTTGAGCTGGACGTTCTCCTGGTCGATCCGTTCCCCGATGGTCCGGGCGCTGCGGAAATCGAACGGAGTGCCTTCGACCGGCAGAATCTCTCCCGTGGGGATCAGTACGGAATCGACCGGGGTGATGGCGCTGCCGTTGATCGTGAGTAGGTTGTCGGTGACCGTTCCGTTGCCTTCGCCCTTGAGGTTGAAGAAGGAGTGGTGCGAGATGTTCGCCACGGTCGGTTTGTCAGTCGTGGCCCGGTAGGTGATCTTGAACCCGTTCTCCGGAGTAAGCGTGTAGGTCATGGTGATCGAGAGGTTGCCGGGGAATCCCTCCTCGCCGTCGGCGGCCAGATAAGAGAGGACGAGACGGTCGGCTTTCACCGAATCCACGTTCCACACCACGCGGTCGAGACCGTTCAGACCGCCGTGCAGGGTCTGTCCGTGGTCGTTCTGCGGCAGGGTGTAGGTTTCGCCGTCGAGGGTGAACGTTCCCCCTGCGATACGGTTGGCGCAGCGGCCTACCACGGCACCCAGAAAGCGTTCGCCCGTGTTGTTCACATACCGGTCGATGTTCTGGTATCCCAGTACCACGTCTTCGTATCTGCCTTCGCGGTCTGGAGCCCAGAGGGTTACCACCCGGGCTCCGTAGTTGGTGACCTGCATGGTCAGGTCGCCGCCCCGGATCGTGTAGAGCGATACGGCTTTCCCGTTGAGCGTGGTGTCGAAATCCGAAACCGGAAGCAGGGCGAACGGCTCCTGTTTCTTCGTGCAGGATGCGGCGAGCAACAGCAATGCGCCGAAAAGAAGTTTTTTCATCTGTTTATTGTCGTTTAGGTTTTCAATATCTGTGTCCGGAAACCGAAATGCAATTTAAAAATAGGAAGTTTTTCCGGAAAAAGTTCCCTTTTTCTCCGTTTTGCTCGATCTGTGCCATTGTTTGCCCGAATCGTTACATTTCCGAGTGCCGCCGGTCATCTTTTCCGGAGTGTACGAAGGGAGGGCTGGAGTCGTGGAATGGGGCGGAACCGCAGGGGAGGCAGGGAACATTCGGCGTATCGTTTGCCGGAATGATTCTGTGTAGGATGGTGTTTGTCCGTATCCTGAATAGCCGGAGAGCTCTGCCTCGATGTGGATGAGGGGATTGACTTTCCCGTTGTTGCCTGATTCGTTTCCGGACGACATTTTGTTCCGGAAATGGTACGATTTGACCGGATTGTGGCAAGGCCATTGTCCGGAAAGTCCTATTTTTAACTGCCGAAAATGTTTCGCGGCGGAGTGGAAAGCGTCTGTCCCGTCGGGAGACGGGGTGCCTGATGTTGGAAAATTTATTAACCTGAAAGAATTCGATATGAAAAAACGTTTGTTGTTGCTGTGTCTGTTGGGAATGGGTGCGGCTGTCCAGGCGCAGTGGGCTCCGGCGGGAGACCGGATCAAAACCCGCTGGGCGGAGTCGGTCGATCCCGCCCGGGTGCTGCCCGAATATCCTCGGCCCCTTATGGAGCGTTCCGAGTGGGTCAACCTGAACGGCCTGTGGGACTATGCCATCGTCGATGCGGGTGGCGGGGAGCCTCTCTCCTTCGACGGGAAGATACTCGTTCCCTTTGCCGTGGAGTCCTCCCTCTCGGGCGTAGGCCGCCGGGTGGGCGAGTCGAAAGAGCTGTGGTACAGCCGGACGTTCGGGGTGCCGTCGGCCTGGCGCGGGCGCCGGGTGCTGCTTCATTTCGGTGCCGTGGACTGGAAGGCCGACGTGTGGGTGAACGGCGTCCGGGTGGGCGGACACAAGGGCGGATACGCTCCTTTCAGTTTCGATGTGACGGCCGCTCTGGCCTCCAGGGGGGATAACCGGCTCGTGGTGCGGGTGTGGGACCCCACCGACCGGGGGCACCAGCCCAGGGGCAAGCAGGTGAACGATCCCAAATCCATTTGGTACACGCCGGTGACCGGTATCTGGCAGACGGTGTGGATGGAGCCTGTGGGGGAGTGTTCGGTCCGCGGTCTGCGTATCACACCCGACATAAATCGGAGGTCTCTGACGGTGGATGCATCGATCCGGGGTGCCGGTGCTTCGGATGTGGTCGAGGTGCGGGTGACGGACGGAGAGCGCCGGGTCGCTTCGGGTCGGGCCGTGGCCGGACAGGCCGTGGAGGTGCCTATGCCGGGAGACATGAAGTTGTGGAGCCCCGAATCCCCGTTTCTCTACGGATTGGAGGTGGTGCTGACCCGGGGCGGGAAAACCCTCGACCGGGTGAAGAGCTATGCCGCCATGCGCAAGTTTTCGGTGGGTACCGATCGCAGGGGAATCGTGCGGCTGATGCTCAACGACAAACCGCTGTTCCAGTACGGTCCGCTGGACCAGGGGTGGTGGCCGGACGGATTGTACACCGCTCCCACGGATGAAGCGCTGGCCTACGACGTCGTCAAGACGAAGGAGTGGGGTTTCAACATGATCCGTAAGCATGTGAAGGTGGAGCCGGCCCGCTGGTATTACCACTGCGACCGGTTGGGGATGATCGTATGGCAGGACATGCCCAGCGGGGACGGACAGACCGAATGGCAGCGTTTCGCCTATTTCAACGGTCGGGAGTTCGAGCGTACTCCAGAGTCGGAAGCCGATTTCCGCCGGGAATGGAAGGAGATTATGGATTGTCTCTATTCATATCCATCGGTGGGTGTCTGGGTGCCTTTCAACGAACGTTGGGGACAGTTCAAGACGGAAGAGATCGTGCGGTGGACGCAGGGTTACGATCCCACGCGGCCTGTCAATCCCGCCAGCGGAGGCAACCACTATCCCTGCGGGGATATGCTCGACCTGCACCACTATCCCGATCCGCAGCTGGCGATGTACGATCCCCGGCGGGCGACCGTGCTGGGCGAGTTCGGCGGAATCGGACGTGTGATGGAGGGGCATCTGTGGGAACCCGACCGCAACTGGGGCTACGTGCAGTTCCAGTCGTCGGACGAGGTGACCGACACCTATGTCCGGTATGCCGGTATGCTGCGAAAGCTGGTGGAGAAGGGGTGTGCCGCCGCGGTCTATACTCAGACTACCGACGTGGAGATCGAGGTGAACGGCCTGATGACCTATGACCGTAAGGAGGTCAAGGTGGACGAAAAACGTCTCCGCGAAGCCAACCGGGTCCTCTGCCGTTCGCTGGAAGGGGAGTAGGGGTGCTCTTCGCGCTCTGTCGCGTCACGATATAAATATGTAATATAAGTAGAAGGACGGCCTCCGGAGGCCGTCCTTCTTATTTTGAGGTCTCGGGGCTGCTTTTGAAAATGCAACCATAATGTCTGTGAATTGAGGCCGGGGACTGATGACTTTCGGAAAGGCGGAAAGTGTCCGAAAAGAGGAACGACGGAGCCGTTTCCGATAACTGAAACTGGGAAATAGCTCATTCTTAGTGGATTGTATTCCGTTAGGGCGGGAGACATCGTTCAAAAAGCAAAAAATTGCCGGATAAATTTGTTTATGTCATCTTATTTTCTTTATCTTTGACTACAATTAAAAATTGGTTTACCAGTTTGGTCGTCCAAAATACCGGGTTTGAGAATGAGATAATTATCTGTTAATCAGTACTAACCAAATAACTTGAGACTGCTTTATGGCTAAAAATTACTTGCAGAAGTCGTTGCTGATGCTATCAGTTCTGTTGATTAGCACGGCGGCAGCCTATGCGCAGAAAATCACCGTTCGAGGTGTGGTTTCTGACGAGCAAGGGCCTCTGATCGGCGTTTCCGTGGTGGTCAAATCCTCCGCCTCTTCATCCCCGACAGGGACCGCGACGGGTATCGACGGTTCTTATTCGATTTCGGTGCCCAATGCGGAGTCGGTGTTGGTGTTTTCCTACGTCGGCTATAAGACGATCGAGATCAAGGTCGGGAAACAGACTTCGATCAATGTGAAGATGGAAGCCGATGCCGCGAAACTCGATGAAGTGGTCGTGGTCGGTTATGGCGTGCAGAAGAAATCGCATCTGACGGGTTCTGTCGCGAAAATCGACGGCGGTATCCTGGCGGATCGTCCCGTTTCGGATGTCACGACGGCTCTTCAGGGTCAGATTCCCGGTCTGACGATCAATAATACTACGTCCGAAGTGGGTGTGACGCCGTCGATCCGTGTGCGCGGTACGGGGTCGATCTCGGCCGGCAGTTCGCCGCTGGTCATCATCGACGGTTATCCCGTTCCTGACGGTTTGCAGACGCTCAACCTTTCGGACATCCAGTCCATCGAGGTTCTGAAAGACGCCGCTTCGGCTGCTATCTACGGTTCGCGTGCGGCCAACGGTGTCATCATGGTCACCACTAAAAGCGGTGCTTCGGACAAATCCCGCTATTCGGTGAAACTTTATCAGGGTGTGAAGTGGGCTTACAAGCTCCACGACATGCTTTCGGCTACTGAGTACCTCCAGTGGCAGGAGAAGGAGGCTGCCTGGGGCGGTCCGGCCGTGAAGACGCAGGACAAGGTGGCCGCCTGGCTCGAGCAGAACATGGGGTCGACCGACTGGCAGCGCGAGGGTTTGCGCGATGCGGCCAGCGTCACCAACGTGCAGTTCTCTATGCAGGGCGGCAAACGCGGTGTCCGCTATTACTCGTCGGCCGCCTGGACCCGCGATCAGGGTATCATGCTCCAGAACGAAGTACAGAAAGTGACCTTCCGTACGAAGGTCGATGCCGATCTTTCGAAAACGGTCACTTTCGGGGTGAACGTGTCGGCCAACTATCAGAAGGCGGAGCGTCCGCGCAACAACTTCATTGATTTCTACCGTACGCCGTCGTTCCTGCCTGTTTACCACAATGCGTGGTCGACGGCATTGACGGGTTACACGGGTTTCGCACGCGGTAGCCACTTCAATAACCTCTATGCGCCGGTGGGCGATCCCGACGAGTACGGTAACCCGACCTACAATACGACGCCCGTGTCGCCCTTCAACTCGGCGAACAACAATCCCCGCAGCGTGATGGCCAACACCACGCGCTGGAGCGAGAACTTCCAGGGTATGGCCAATGTCTACCTGACGGTGGATATTTGCAAGGGCCTTCAGTTCAAGACTTCGAACGGTGTGAACGCTCGCTACCGGCCGCAGTATAGTTATGCCAACAAAAACGCCCTGAAGGACGGTACGGCCAGCGAGGCTACTTTCAACAGCATGCTCTACGTTGACCTGTTGACCGAGAATACGCTCACTTACAACCGCAAGGTCGGTCGGCATGAATTCGACATCCTGGCCGGTTACACGGCCGAGTCGACCCGCGTGCAGAACGTGGCGCTCACCGGTACGGGTTTCCCCACCGACAACATTCAGACACTCAATGCGGCGACGATTTTCGAACTGGCTTCCGAAAACAACGGAAACGGTGAGGGAACGGGAACGTTCCGTTATCCGAACCAGGTGCTCGAGTCCTATCTGGGACGTGTTTCGTACAGCTATGACGATCGTTATCTGATTTCTGCGTCGTTGCGTCTCGACCGTTCGTCGCTCTTTACGTCGGGTAACCGCAATGCATGGTTCCCTTCGGTGTCGGTCGGCTGGCGGATTTCCGAGGAGCGGTTCATGAAAAGCCAGCGGGTGTTCTCGAACCTCAAATTGCGTGCCTCCTACGGTGTGACGGGCAACAACAGCATCGACTACAACGCCGCCCTCGAAGTGCTCAATCCGGCCAACTATCCCACGGGCGCGGGCAATGGCTCGCTGACGCCGGGTGCTGCCAATATCTCTACGACGCTGGCTAATTCGAACATCACGTGGGAACAGACCGACGAGTACAACTTCGGTCTCGACGCCGGGTTCGTTGACAACAAGATATCTCTTTCGGTAGACGGATACTATTCGGTGACCCGTGCCCTGCTGTTCGAACAGCCTACGCAGTCGTTCACCGGATTCCAGTCCTACTGGAACAATATCGGCAAGGTCCGCAATGCGGGTGTCGAAATCCAGCTCGACACGCGGCAGATCAACCACAAGAAATTCAAGTGGTCGACGAATTTCAACTTCTCCCTTTCCCGCAATAAACTGCTCGAGATCGGTGGCGAGAAACAGGTCATCACGCAGGGTGAACGCTCGGAGAGCTATATCGCGCGTGTCGGCGAACCGCTGATTCAGTATTACGGCTTCAAAACCGTGGGCGTATGGAACAATCAGGCGGAGATCGACGCGAATCCTCATTTCGCGGGCGATGTGCCGGGAGGCCTCCGCATCTGGGATGCCGACGGAAACGGCGAACTGAACGATAACGACCGCGTGGCACTGGGAAGTCCCTATCCCGATTTCACGTGGGGCATGACCAACAACTTCAGCATCGGCAATTTCGACGTATCGTTCCTGCTGCAGGGCGTACAGGGTGTCACGGTGTTCAACGGCGATGTATTCTACAACGAGAGCCATAAGTACAACCGGGCCTACATGGAGAACCGCTGGGTGAGCGACACTCACCGCGGCGACGGCAAGACCCCTTACGCCAAAACCGGCTACGATATCATGCTTACCGATCTGGGCTTGCAGAATGCCTCTTATCTCTGTCTGCGGGACCTGACCGTAGGTTATACCTTGCCCAAGAAGACGGCGCGCAAAATCGGCCTGAACGGTCTGCGGCTCTATGTCACCGGCAGCAACCTGTTCTATCTCTGGAGCGATGACTACAAGGGTATCAACCCCGAGTCGCGCATGACTTCGGGCGATTATGCCAGCCCGCTGATCGACGGTTACCAGCGCGGTGGCTTCCCGCTCACGTCGACTTTCACATTCGGCATCGACCTTAACTTCTAACATCCGGAATGAAGATGAAAACTATTCTGAAATATATCGGTTCGGCGGCCCTGATGTTCGTCTTCGGAGCCTGCAACCTCGATCAGTATCCCTATTCCGAAACTGCGGCCGACGAGTACGTTAAGGATGCTGCGGCGGTGAACGATCTGGTGATCGGAACCTACAACGGCCTGCACAACGTCATGTATTACGAGTGGGCGCTCACCGAGCTGCGTTCGGACAATACCCGCATGCGTGTGAACGGTTCCTCGTCGCAGGATACGAAACTCATCGAACAGCTCGACCAGGGGACCATTACCACGGCTCATTCCTGGGTCGAGAACTACTGGAGTACGGCCTATGCGGCCATTGCCCGTGCCAACAAGGTGCTGGAAAACCTCGGTGTGGTAGGCGACGAAACGCTCCGCGCCCAGTACGAAGGCGAAGCGAAGTTCCTGCGCGCACACCTCTATTTCAATCTCGTGCGTCTTTGGGGACCGGTGTTCCTCGTGACGAAAAAGACGGGTTCCGATGAGGCGCGCCACATGCAGCGTTCGCCCGTAGAGGATATTTACGGATTGATAGAGGGCGATCTGAACGCCATCATCAACGGTGCGATGCTTCCCGATGTGGCGGCGTCGGGCAATGAGGGCCGTGCGACGATGCCTGCGGTCAAGGGACTGCTGGCCAAGGTCTACATGACCCGTTACGACGTGGGCTCCGATAATTACATGAAGGCCGGAAGCCTGTTGCGCGACGTGCTGGCCGCGGCGGGCAATCCGCAGAACGGATCGGATCTGGTGCCCTACGACCGGATTTTCGCCGTCGACAACGAGATGAACAAGGAGATCATCTTCGCCGTGCGCTACCTCTCGGGCAATGTGGGGCTGGGGTCTCCCTTCGGAACGCTTTTCGGGCCGATGAACAACGGCAATAACGTGATTATGGGTTCTCCCAAGCATTACAACTATCCTTCGGACGACCTGGTGGCGGCGTATAACAACAACGGTACCACCGAAAAGCCCGATCTTCGCAAGACCGTGACGCTCAAGGAGAGCTACTACAATGCCACGACCGAACAGACCGTCGAGGCCCGCTGGTGCGACAAGTTCCTCTCGCCGATCACCTCCGAGTACGACGGGGAAAACGACTGGCCCGTGCTGCGCGTGGGTGATGTGGCTCTGCTGCTGGCCGAGTGGATCAACGAAACGTCGGGTCCCACGGACGAAGCGATGCGGTATCTGAACATGATACGCGAACGTGCCGGCGTGACCACCTACGCCACGTCCGACCTCTCGTCGAAATACCTGTTCCGGGTGGCCGTGCGCAACGAACGCCGTCTGGAACTGGCGTGCGAAAACCAGCGCTGGTTCGACCTGATGCGCTGGAAAGTGGCCGCATCGACGGTCAGCGATCATCTCGCGTCGGAACTTTTTTACTCCGATTACGACTATACGGTCAATCCGATCGAGGAATGGCAGGTCCTGCTTCCCATTCCCATCTCGGTCATCAACATCAATCCCGACGTGGCCCAGAACCCCGGCTACTAAACTGATAACAGTAAAAACCTATGAAACGAATCGTAAATCAGATATGCACCTTTGCAGCTGCCGCCGGAATGTTCTTCGCGGCGGGTTGCGACGACACCTATGTGGACGAAGTGGTGAAGCATGCCCCCGTTATCGAGTCTTTCTCGCCCGCCTCGGCTCCCGTGGGCGCTGAGATCATCGTCACGGGACAGTATCTCAGCGGAGTCACCAAGGCTTATATCGGCGACGTGGAGATGGTCATCAAGGAGAAGGTGTCCGACAGCAGGCTGTCGATCGTCGCCGGGGCCGAGGGCCGCGACGGCAGGATCGTATTGGTCAACAGCGAGGGCCGCAGCGAATCGGAAGCCTCGTTCGTTTTCAGCTATGCGGTTCCCGAGCTGAAGGCTTCCCTGTTGCAGCCTTCGGTCGAAATGGGCGATCGCCTGCTGCTCTCGGGTACGCATCTTTCGGCTGTGGAGGCGGTGCTCTTCACCGCCGACGGGGACGACGGCGGGACTCCCTACGAGGGACACGAGGGCGATATCTATGAACAGAGCGAGTCGGAGATCGTCGTGCGCGTACCTTATGTCGAAAACGACAATGTGCGTATCACGCTGCGTTATTTCGACGGTACGGAGTCGGTGACCACGTCTCTCGACGAGGCACCCTCGATCGAAGTCATCCGTATCGTGCCCGAGTTCGATCAGCCTGTTGTATTGGAACGTACAGCCGTGGGGAAAACCGTGAAACTGACAGGAAAGAATCTCGACAAGGTCGACCGGATTCTCGTGGGCGGGTTTGAGGCTACGGTGTCGAAACAGCCTTCGGAACTGATTTTCACGGTTCCTGCCGGAGATTTCGTCGACGGAGACACCGAGACGGATGTCGTGGCGGAGTATTTCGACGGCGAGGAGAATATCGTCCTGAGCGAGACGTTCGTGGTCTACGTACCGTTCGTCCAGTTCTGGGAGAATATGCGGACCTGGGGACAGGGACGCGACGTGGAGACGCTCGCTTCGTTCTTCTCACCCGCAACGGGCCGCGTTTACGCCAATTCCGACTGGCGCGAGAAGGTCGACCCGATTTCGTTCCGCTACCAGGCGGCAACCTGCTCTGCCGCCAATACGCCCAACAAGTCGGCGATTACCGAGGAGCAGTACAATTCGGTCAATCCGTATTTCTTCTTCTCGGGTCTGAATGCGGGTCAGTTGCAGATCAATTCTCCCGCGAATTCGAACAGCCAGTTGCGTAACTTCTTCATCAATGCGACCAATCCCAGCGGAACGAAGACCGACGAGAACCGGCTGCCCGGGGCGAAGGTCGACTGCTATGGTACTCCCGTACTGACGTTCCGCTACCTCGATCCTTCCAACGGAACGGAACAGGCATTGATCGAGCAGGTCCGGAACCAGACGCTGGAGAAGATCGACGAAGAGGTTTTCCCGATCGACGTGGAGGCGAAGACCGTCGCCGGTATCGGGATCAATTCGGCGAAAGGCTCTCTGAACAGCGACGTGTGGGCGAATGGCAAATATACGGCAGGTACCGACGCTGCCAATGTCGATGTCGATGCCGTGCTGATGGTGCTTTATTACGGATACGAGGGTTCGACGGGAAATGTCGCGGCGAATGTGAAGCGGATCGGCTTCCTGCATATCCGTACGGTCAATTTCAAGACCTATAACAACACCAAAGCGCCGTCGTCGAGCGATGTGACTTTCAACTGTTACTGGCAGAAGTACGATTACGATTATTCCAAGATTGTCAAATAACCTAAAACTTCCCCGAAGATGAAACGAGTCTCCAAGTATCTGGCTCTCCTTCTGGCGGGATCGCTCGCGGTGCTGACTGCGTGCGGCCCTGAGATGAGCCAGGTTGATGTACAGCATATTCCTGCGGTAGACGGCACCAAACTCGATCCGTTGACCGACGAAAGCGGAAGTTCCCGTGCCTATGTCGGTACGGAAGTGAAGGCTGAGGGTTTCAACCTCGACCTCGTGACCCGCGTGAGTGTGGGCGAACTCGACGCCGAGATCACCGAACAGACGATCAAGACGCTCAAATTCAAGATTCCCGAGCTGCAGTTGGCCCAGCAGGACGCTCCGCATGCGGTTGACCTGAACATTTACGACGCGAAAGGTACGATCTTCACCTGTCCTTACTATGTGACCGTTCCGGTCACCGATGCCCGGATCGAAGGTTATGAACCCAACGAGGGTACGGTCGGTACGGAGATCACCCTCAAGGGGCGGAATCTGGAACAGATCACCCGCGTGCATTTCGGTGGAGTGACGGTCGAGGCGGCCGACTTCACGGACGTGGCCTCCGGTGCGGTGAAGTTCGCGGTTCCGGGAGGAGATTACGCCGCAGGGGACAGCCAGATCGCCATTTCGGCCGAATGGGGTACGAGTACGATCGACGTGACGGGAGAGGCCCCGTTCGCGATGCATACGCCGCGTTTCGATGCCGTGTCGCAGCCCGAGGGTACGAACTCCGCGATCGGCGATGAGGTGACCTTTACGGGTTCGAACCTCGATCTGGTGAACGGCATGAAGTGGGGCGAGTATGAATTGATCGTGACCGAAACGGAGGCCACGGCTGTCACGGTGAAATTCCCCTCGTCGATCGACAAGGCAGATCCGGTCGTTGCGACGGCGGCGCTGACGGCGCTTTGGGGTACTCCCCAACAGTCGACAAGCGTGGTTTCGGCATGGCGTGTCGATACGACGCCCACGGGTCCCGCAACACCGGTGCTGACCCGTATGGAGGCCGAGGACGGCGGCGAGGACAACAAGTTCTATCTGGGCAAGACCGTGACGGTCGTGGGCGAGAATTTGGCCTCGGTCGAGGGCTTTACGGTCGGCGGTGTGGAGGCCTCACTGGTCGGCGTCCCGACGGATGTCGAAGCTAAATTCACCGTGCCCGACGGCGTGACGTTCACCGAGGCGACGGAGGTTGATGTCGTGGCGCTCTACAACGGAGGCAACCAGGCCGATTTCGGCAAGGCGAAAGTCTATCCGTTCTATTACTACAAGAATGTCAAAATCGGTGCGCGGGATGCATCCAACGCTCAGATCGCTTTCTGTTTTCCCGACCTGGGCCGGACCGTGTCCACCGACGACTGGAGAACGTATGACAAGTATGCTTCCGCCGAAGTGATGAAGACGAAAAACGAGTTGAATAAAGATGTTATCGGCAAGGCGGAATATTACGAGGTACTTCCCTATTTCTTCTGTTCGAGCGGTTCTTCCTCGTTCTCGCTTCAGGGCCCCTGCGGCAGCAACAGCCAGTTGAAGAACTTTAAGACGAGCGGAGGTGTCAGCATTACCGACGGGAATACATGGTACGGAACCCCGATCGTGGGATTCCGCAATATCGAGGAGTCCGGAGCCAAAGAGGAGGCCCTGGCGACTGCCGCGGCCGTGCGCGACGGGTCCATCGGAACGATGGTTTTCACGACCGTGAAAACCGCGACCGCTTCGCCCGCCTATGCTTTCGACGGCGATGCGACGGGGTCGGGTGATTTCAAGGTCGGTTCTGTCCTGCTGGTACAGTATTCGACCTACGACTGGGGGAAGATCAAGGCCGAAGAGGACGGCATCTGCCGGACAGGGTTCCTGTTTATCAAGGAGGTGACGGCTGCGGCTACGGACGATACCTCGGGAACCATTACATTCGACATGTACTGGTCGAAGACGCTGAACGAATAGAAGCGGAACTGCATTTTATGGTTAAATGAGGGACGTCTTCCGGGGAACAGCCTCGCTTGAAAAGCGAAGGCTGTTCCGGAAGACGTTTGAAAGGAGATACGAAATGGTGCGCAAATCTTTCATCCTGTTGATGCTGCTGGCTGCACAGACATTGGGCTGCTCGGGAGGCGAGACGACGCCCGGTCCGTCGGGTCCGGAAGTGCCCGGAACGTCGGGAAAACTTTCCGGAGAACCGGTCTATGTCGCATCGGCCGACGAACTCAAGGCGCTGGGAAACCTCACGGCGGGATCGGTCGTCATCTGGAGGAACGGCACGTATGCCGACCAGACCGTCGAACTGAAAAGTGCCGGAACGGCTGAAAATCCCGTCGTTTTGCGGGCCGAAACCCCCGGGAAGGTCCTCTTTACGGGGACTTCGCGGCTCTCGGTGTCGGGAACGCACGCCGAGGTGAACGGTTTCTGGTGGCGGGACCCGGAGCCCGTGAAGGGAAAGGCGGTGGTCACGTTGGCGAAAGGGGCGGAGAAGTGTGCACTCGTCGATTGCGCCGTTACGGGGGACGGTACGCGGGAGGATACCTCTATCGATACCAAATGGGTTTCGCTCTACGGTTCGGGGCATCGTGTCGAAGGGTGCACGTTCCGGGACAAGCGCAATATCGGCACGCTGCTGGTTGTCTGGCTGGAGACGGGCATCACCCCGGGGCATACCGTTAGGGGCAACCGGTTCGAACGTCCCGTGACGCTTTACGATGGGAAAGGCAAGGCGATCAACGGCCAGGAGACCATCCGTATCGGTACGAGCGACTTTTCGATGCAGGATGCGTCGTGCACGGTCGAGGACAACTACTTTTATCACTGCCATGGGGAGCAGGCCGAGATCGTTTCCAATAAGTCGTGCCGGAACCTCTACCGCCGCAATCTTTTCGTGGAGTGCCAGGGCTCGCTGACCCTGCGGCACGGAAACAGTTGTACCGTGACGGGCAACTATTTCGTGGGTAACGGCATGGCCGGTACGGGCGGTATCCGTCTGATCGGCGAAGGACATACCGTCGAACGCAATTACCTCGAAGGGCTGGCCGGCACGGGGTACCGTTCCGCGATCTGTCTCGTGCGCGGCCAGCAGGATGCCCCCCTGAACGGCTACTGGCAGGTGAAGGATGCCCGGGTCTGCAACAATGTGGTGACAGGCTGCAAATACGGGCTGAACGTCAACTATGCCAGCAGCGGCAGCGACCAGGTGCTTCCCGTCGTTTCGACCGTGATAGCGAACAATACCGTATCGGCCTTGTCGTCGGGATATGCCGTCGACTGTACGACGCCGCCCGCTCCCGATATCGCATGGGAGGAGAACATCCTTTACGGCCGCCAGCGGGGTGTCTCGCTGCCTGCCGTGACGACGGCTCCCGTCAAACCCAATGTGCAACCGGCGATGGATGCTATCCGTGAGGGCGCCGGATGTTCCTGGAAAACCGAATAACACCGAAATTTTATGAAATACCTGAAACCGATTCTTCTGGCAGCGGTTGCCGTATTGTCGATCCGGCCCGCTCCGGCACGCGAGTACCGCGTGACGCTGGACAGCGTGGCCGCGGTGCTCGAAACGGCCCGTCCCGGCGACCGGATCGTCGTCGAAGAGGGCACATACCGCGATATGGAACTCAAGTGGCGCGGTGCGGGTGCCGAAGGAAAGCCCGTGCGCATCGAGGCTGCGACTCCGGGCGGCGTCGTAATCGGCGGCGCCTCGACGCTCCGCATTGCGGGCAGATGGCTCGAAATCTCCGGATTCGATTTCCGTGACGGATATGCTCCGTCGGGTTCGGTCATCGAATTCCGTTGCGGTAGGGAGGTCGCCGACGACTGCCGCCTGACAGAATGCGTCGTCGAAGGATACAATCCGGTCCGCCGTGACCAGGCATACAGCTATGTCCTGCTTTTCGGCCGCCGCAACCGCGTGGACCATTGCACGCTGACCGGGAAACTGAATCTGGGCGTGACGCTGATTGTGATGCTCAACGAACCCCGCAGCCAGCAGAACCATCACCGGATCGACCATAATTGGTTCGGACCTCGGCCTGTCTATGGTTCCAACGGTGCGGAGACCATCCGTGTCGGTACTTCGCAACAGGCCTATACCTCTTCGAATACCCTGATCGAGGAGAATCTTTTCGACCGTTGCAACGGCGAGGTCGAAGTGGTCTCGATCAAATCGAGCGACAACGTGATCCGCCGCAACGTCTTTTTCGAATCCGAAGGCGTGCTGGCGTTGCGCCACGGCGACCGCAACACGGTCGAGGAGAACCTCTTCGTGGGACACGGCAAGCGGAACACGGGCGGTATCCGTATCGTGAATGCCGGTCATAAGGTGAGACGCAACACGCTGGTCGGCATTGCCGGCGGACGTTTCTTCTCGGCGCTTGCGCTGATGAACGCCGTGCCCAATTCGCTGCCCAACCGATACTGTCTGGTCGAGGATGTCGAGGTGACCGACAATACCTTCATCGACTGTTCGAACATCGAGTTCGGAACGGGCAAGGACCTCGAACGCACCCTTGCTCCCGAGCGTGTCCTTTTCGCGCGCAATACGATCGTCAACGGGAAACTCGACGCCCCTTTCATAGCCGTGGACCGCACCGACGGATTCACGTTCCGCGACAATCGGGTGAAACTGGCGGAGAAGTGCACGCTCGAAGGGTTTGAGAATGTTGTGCCGCAGCTTCCCGTGCTGCCGACCGAGACTGCGATGCGTGCCGGGAAGGGCGCTGCGTGGTACAGGCCCCGGACTGAGATTCATAAACCGGTAGAGACGGTTTACACCGTACATGCCGGCGAGGACCTGCCCGCCGTGGTCGAGCGGGCCGAAGCAGGGGCGGTCGTCGAGCTGGCCGATGCCGGAGGCGACTACGCCATTGCGCGGGCGATGGTGGTGAAGGTGCCGCTGACGATCCGCGCCGCGAAGAACGGTGCCCGGCCCGTGGTGCGTTTCAACGGTGCGAAGGGCGATAACATGGTGACCATTGCCGACGGCGGTGATCTGCGTATCGAAGGCATCGCTTTCTCGGGAACGCTCGAAGCGGGCAAGGCTCTGGCTAAGGCAGGGATTTCTACCGCCGCAGAGATGATCCGTCCCTATAACCTGCGGATCGACAACTGTGAGTTCTTCGATTTCGGCGAAGGCGGTTTCTTTGCCGTGAAGGGGTTGCAGGCGACCTTTGCCGGGCGGGTCGAGATCCGCAATTCATTGTTCCGCGATCTCTCGGGCGATGCGATCAACTATGCAGCCGAACGTGACGACAAGGGGCGTTACAATGCCGACGACATGCTGATCGAGAACTGCTCGTTCTACCGGATACTTGGCCTGCCGATCAATATCTACCGCGGCGGCAGCGACGAATCGACCGCCGGACCCTATGTCGAAATCCGCAACTGCAACTTCGAAGACTGCTGTAACAAGGAGCGTGGTTCCGTGATGCGTCTGGTGGGGCCGCAGGTGCTCGATATTGCAGGATGCAATTTCTCGAACAGCGGCCGGGGGGGGCGTTCGATCCGTCTCGACGAGGCTACATGGGAGAAAATTTCCATTGCGGACTGTAATTTCTGGAATGCCGGGGGTATCCTTTCGATGACGGGCAATGTCGTCAAGGGGAAACTTTACGATGTGGAGCCTGACTATGCCGATCCTGAGGGACACGACTTCGCGCAACGTCCCGGCAGCCGTCTGGCGCAACTGGGAATCGGTGTGAAAAAATAAGTGGAGACGATGAAAAGGATATTTTATACCGTTGTGTTTACGCTCCTGACGTTTGCCCTGACGGCCGGGGAGCACCCCTCTTTGCTGCTTACGAAGAAGGGCGTCGCCGCCATGCGCGAGGCCCGGGGACAGGTTCCGGCGTTCGATGCCGCGATAGCCCGTACGCTGGCCGGTGCCGATGCTGCCGTGGCTTCGGAGATCGTCGTTCCCGAGCCCCGCGACGGAGGAGGGGGATACACGCATGAGCGCCACAAACTCAATTATTACGAAATGGTCGACTGCGGCATCGCCTGGCAGGTGACCGGAGAGGAGAAATATGCACGTCGTGTCGTGAAGATGCTGGAGGCTTATGCCGACCTCTATCCGACGCTGGGATTTCATCCCGTGACGCTGTCGAAGACTCCGGGCCGCATTTTCTGGCAGACGCTCAACGAAAGCGTGTGGCTGGTGCATACCGCGATGGCCTACGATTGCGTCTATGATTACATGACCCCCTCGCAGCGGGACGATGTGGAGCGGAACCTCTTTCGTCCGATGGCTGATTTCCTGATGAACGGCATGGAGGGAAACCGCGGCAATAACAAGGTGTTCAATAAGATGCATAACCATGCCACATGGGCTACCTCGGCCGTGGGCATGATCGGCATGGCCATGGGGGATGGCGCGCTGGTGAACAAGGCGCTTTACGGCACCGACGAAACGGGCCGGACGGGCGGGTTCATCCGCCAGCTGGATTATCTCTTTTCGCCCGATGGTTACTTCACCGAAGGGGCCTATTACCAGCGGTATGCCATCTGGCCTTTCATGGTTTTCGCGCAGTGTATCGAGCACAACCGCGCCGACCTGAATATCTTTGCCTACCGCGACGGTATTCTGCTCAAAGCGGTTTCTACGCTGTTGCAGCTGGCTTACAACGGGCGTTTTATGCGTTTCAACGATTCGCTGGAGAAGGGTTACGACGCTCAGGAGCTGATCTATGCCGTGAATATAGCCTACAATGCCGATCCGACGAACAAGATGCTGCTGGATGTAGCGGCGCGCTGGCAGGATTGGGTGCTGCCGACCGATGCCGGTTTCGCCGTGGCGCGCGATATCGCCCGCGGCGAGGCACGACCGCTCGTTCTCCGCAGTTCGCTTTTCCGCGACGGGCGCGACGGCGACGAAGGAGGGATGGCGGTGATCCGTTCCACGGACCCTGCGCTGAACAGTGCCCTGACACTGAAGGCCACGTCACACGGACTGAGCCACGGTCATTACGACAAACTGACGATGGCTTATTACGACAACGGCAACGAGGTTCTGGCGGACTACGGCGCTGCCCGGTGGCTCAACATAGAGGCCAAATACAAAGGGCATTACACCCGTGAAAACAAGACCTTCGCCATGCAGACCATCGCCCACAACACGCTGGTCGTGGATGAACGTTCTCATTTCGGCGGCGATTACGACGAGTCGATGAAGCACCATTCGGACATCTATTTCGCCGATTTTGCACACGACAGCGTGCAGGTCGTCTCGGCCAAGGAGGACAACGCCTGTCCGGGAGTGCGCATGCACCGCACGCTGGCCTATGTCACCACGCCGTTTCTGCAATATCCGCTGATTCTCGATATCCTGCGGGCCGAGAGCGGGTCGGAGCACCGGTATGACTATCCGATGTGGTACAACGGCCATCCGGTGAGTTTCAATTTTCCCTATGAAAAGGCTCTTTCGACGATGACGGCGCTGGGAACGGCCAATGGGTACCAGCATCTATGGCGGCAGGCGGCAGGGCGCAACGAAGCGTCGGGAACGAGTATCTTCACCTGGATCACGGGAAATCGGTTCTACTCGCTTTCGACCGTAACGACCCCGGCCAGCGAAATGGTGTGCGTCGAGGCGGGAGCCGGTGATCCCGATTTCAACCTGCGTTCCGAAAAGGCGTATATCGTTCGTGAAAAGGGAAAGAAAAACCACACGTTCTTTTCCTCGCTCGAGACCCACGGGACCTATGATCTGCAGGTGGAACAGTCCGACAATCTGACCTCTTCCTGTCTCGGGGTGAGGCTCGTGGCCGATACGCCCGACTATACGGTCGCGGTGGCCGACTATGCGGGGGGGCACAGCGTTACGCTCTGTGTCTCGAACCGTACGGCCGGTACCGGGGAGCGTCACAGCGTGGAGACCCCCGAAGGCCGTTTCGAATGGACGGGACCCTATGATGTGAAAATGAAATGACAAACCCATAAAAAATTGAAAAAGATGAAAACACGCAGTGAAACCTTTCAGCTCGAGAGCGAGCTGCAGTGGGAGAGCCCCGCTCCCGGCATCCGGCGCCAGATCATGGGGTACGACGGACAGTTGATGATCGTGAAGGTGAAGTTCGACAAGGGAGCCGTGGGAGCGCAGCATGAACATTACCACAGCCAGGCGACCTATGTGGCCAGCGGCAAATTCGAATTGTCGATCGGCGGTGAGA
Source organism: Gallalistipes aquisgranensis (assembly GCF_014982715.1). NCBI lineage: Bacteria > Pseudomonadati > Bacteroidota > Bacteroidia > Bacteroidales > Rikenellaceae > Gallalistipes > Gallalistipes aquisgranensis. The sequence goes on from NZ_JADCJY010000001.1 coordinate 348,909, forward strand.
AGAAGATTCTCCAGGCCGGCGACGGTTACTATGTGGCTCCCGACGAGATTCACGGTTGCGTATGCCTTGAACCGGGTATTCTTATCGATACGTTTTCGCCGCACCGGGAGGATTTTCTGAAGAAGTAACCTGCAAACGGATATTCGAATGAAGATAAAAGGATTGCGATGGATCGTCCTGGCGCTTATCGCCATTGTGACGATCATCAACTATCTCGACCGGGGGACGCTCAACTACATGTGGGTGGCCAATACGAAGGTGGTATGTCCCGCCGGGGAGTATACGTTCGACGCCGAATCCGACACCTATGCGGTTTCTTCCGGCGGGGACCGTTTCGTGCTGCCGGCCGGCGATGTGACTCCGCTTGCCGACGGAGCTATCGAATACGTGAAGCACGGCGGTATCGCCAAGGAGCTGGGACTGATCGACACCTCGGCCCCTGCCGAGGAGCAGCAGCGGCAGGCCAAGAGCCTGCTGGCCGTCATTACCATGTTTTTCATGGTCGCCTACGGTGTTAGCCAGCTGGTTTCGGGCAAGATCTACGATAAGATCGGGACCCGTCGCGGATTCACCCTTTCGGCCATTCTCTGGGGAGGTGCCGATGCATTGGCTTCGATGGCCTCGGGTCTCAAGTCGCTGACTTTTTTCCGGGTTCTGCTCGGACTGGGCGAGGCAGGACCGTGGCCCGGCACCACCAAATCCAATGCCGAGTGGTTCCCGCAGAAGGAGCGCGCTTTCGCGCAGGGTATCTTCGGGGCGGCCGCTTCGGTGGGTTCGATCATCGCTCCCGTGCTGATTCCCGTGCTCTTCCTGGTTTTCGGATGGCGCGTGACGTTCGTCGTCGTGGGTTCGCTGGGTATCATCTGGGTTATTCCGTGGCTTATCATCAATAAGAAAGGTCCCAAGGAGCATCCCTGGATCACCGAGAAGGAGCGTGAATATATCCTCACCGGTCAGCCCGAGTGCCGCGTGTCGTGCGATACGGCCAAGTCGTGGGGGACGCTGTTGAGCGAGCGGAAGAATTACTCCGTGATCCTCGGCCGCTTTTTCCTCGATCCCATCTGGTGGATGTTCGTGACGTGGCTGCCGATCTATCTGATCGAGGTCTTCGGACTCGATATCAAGCAGATCGCCATGTCGGCCTGGGTTCCTTACGTGGGTGCCGCCATTGGGTCGGTGGCCGGCGGGTGGTTCTCCGGCCTGCTGATAAACCGGGGTAAGAGCGTCAACTTTGCACGCAAAGCCGCGATGATTGTAGGGGCTTGCTTTATCGTTCCGGGCATGGCCTTGGCCGCAGTGGCATCGTCGGCGACGATGGCCGTGGTGATGATGGCCTTCATCCTGGGTGGATACCAGTTCGTAATGACCAATATCCAGACCCTGGCCAGCGATCTGCAGACCGGCAAGGCCGTCGGCTCCCTGGCCGGGCTGGGCGGAGCGGCCGCTGTGCTGGGAACCATCATTTCGATCCTGTTCATCCCCTACCTGACACAGAGCGGCGATTGGACGCTGTTTTTCGTGCTGGGGGCGGCGCTCGTGCCGGCCAGCCTCCTGTGCGTGTTCCTGTTCGGCGGACGGATTGAGCAGCAAGTGAAATAACCAATAACCTTTTAAATATCAGAAAAGATATGAGACTAAGTGGAAAAGTAGCCATCGTTACGGGTGGCGCGCGCGACCTGGGTCGTGCGATCTCTGTGAAATTGGCTGCCGAAGGCGCCAAGGTATGTCTGAACTATTTCGACAATCCCGAGGATGCCGAAAAGACGCTTGCCATGATCAAGGCCGACGGCGGCGAGGCGATTGCCGTGCAGGGAGACATGACGAAAGCCGCCGACGTGAAGAATCTTTTCGCCAAGGCCGGCGAGGCTTACGGCGGCAAGGTGGACATTCTGGTGAATGTCGTGGGCGGTATCGTGGGCCGCAAACTCATCACCGAACAGGATGAAAAGTGGTACGATTTCCTGATGGACGTCAACATGCGGTCGGTGTTCCTCTGCACGCGCGAGGTGGTTCCGATGATGCCTGCCGGCGGTTCGATCATCAACTTCTCGTCGCAGGCCGCCCGCGACGGCGGCGGTCCGGGCGCTTCGGTCTACGCCACTGCCAAAGCGGCGGTGATGTGCCACACGCGTGCCATGGCCAAAGAACTCGGTCCGAAGGGCATTCGTGTCAATGCGCTGGCTCCGGGCATGATCAATACCTCGTTCCATGACCGTTTCACCAAGCCCGAGGCTCGGGAGAACCTGCATCATACGGCTCCGCTGCGTCGTGAAGGCGAAGCTTCGGAGGTCGCTGACCTGGTATGTTTCCTGGCCAGCAGCGAGTCGAGCTACCTCACGGGTACGAATATCGACATCAACGGCGGTACGCTTTTCTCGTAAGGCTTCCGGACGTTTTCATGCAGGGCGGACGAGATCCTCGGCGAGGGTATCGTCCGCCTTTTTCCTAATACCGTTGTTATGAAACGAATCTTTCTTTTCTTGCTGTCGATAACGGCCGTCTGTCCGGCCGTAGCGCAGTATGCGTTCAGTCCCGAGCTGCTCGGACGCTTTGCTGCGGCTTACCGCGAAGGCGATCCGCGTGCCGTGAGGGCTGCGGAACGGGTCATCGCGGCTTCCGGAGAGCTTCTGGAGATGGAACCGATGACGGTGACTTCCAAAAAACAGTTGCCGCCCAGCGGCGACAGGCGTGATTACATGTCCTTGTCTCCCTATTGGTGGCCCGACCGGTCGAAACCCGACGGCCTTCCCTATGTCCGCCGGGACGGGGAGCGCAATCCCGAAGTCTACGACTTTCCCGAACGGGAAAACGGTGACAGGCTCGGATATGCCGCACGGACACTGGCCGTTCTCTATCATGTCACGGGAGATGAGCGGTATGCCGCCAAATGTGCGGAACTGCTGCGCACGTGGTTTCTCGATCCGGAGCAGGGAATGAATCCCAACATGACCTACGCGCAGCTGATCCGGGGCCGTACGACGATCCGGGGTACGGGGATCATCGACGCGCGGCGCATGTGTTTTGCACTGAATGCCGCCTCGCTGATCGGGAACTCTCCCGCCTGGAGCGACGGGGACCGTGCTGCATTGGGCGAGTGGGCCCGGGCGTTCCTCTATTGGTTGGAGCACAGCGTCAACGGGCAGAAGGAATTGCACGCGTCCAACAACCACGGACTCTGGTACGATGCCATCCGCTTGATGACGGCGCAGGCCGCAGGGCTCGGCGGACGGGTGCGGGAGATCGCAGAAAAGTCCGTGAAACCCCGTTTCACTGCCCAGGTGGCTGCCGACGGATCGTTGCCGGAAGAGTTGGAGCGTACGCTTTCGCTGCACTATTCGACCTTCGTGCTTGAGGCCCTTTCCACGGCTCGTAACATGGCCCTCCCGTCGGGTGTGGACCTCTGGAGAATGCCCGAAGCGCAACGTGTGCTGGAGTTCCTGCTGCCGTATTACGAAAAGCCCGATACGTGGCCGTATCCCCAGATCAAACCTTTCGAACGCCGTCGCGGTGCGGCCCTGCTCTATGAGGCGGGAGTCGCTCTCGGCCGTTCGGAGTGGATCGACGCTGCCCGTCGTATCGGATACGGGGAAGGCAAGGCCGATTTTGCGGCTTTGCTGTTCTTCGAGTTGCAATAAACCGGCGAATTCCCGTAGAAACATGGCGGCCGGCAAAACGTAGATAATGGAACCGCCCCTGTCGGAAGAACTCCGACAGGGGCGGTTCCGTGAATGAGGGGTGCGCCGGTCTTCGGCTTTCCCGTTTCCGGAGACTATGGACGGTCCGTGCGGAACGGGAACGCCGGGAGCCCGAGCGTGTTGCGCAGATTGGTCGGCGTGTAGTTGCGGAAAGCGTAGCGCACGGCGGTCGGAACGGCTACCGCTTCGGAGGTGACCTCTACGATGGGTTTCGACGGAACGATGCGGCCCACGGCCGGGTGGAAAATCCCGTCGGCCCCTGCCAGTTCGAAGCCGGGAATGTCTTCACCCTGCGGTGTCAGTCCGTAGCGGGCATTGTCGAAGGTCACGACGGCCTTGCCGTCCGAGAACTCCGCATGGCGGAACCGAACGCCGGACCAGCACTCGAGACGCATGCCATAGGCGCGTATCAGCGCTTCGGCGGCCAGCCGTTCACCCACTTCCCTCTTTTTCCGGGGATGGATGCAGGTCTTCTCGCCGAGGTCGGTCGTGGCGATCATCGCCGCGTTGGGGATCAGTTTCAGCGCGTCGCTCTGGGCTTCCATGACCAGCACGCCGTCCGTCGCATCGGCGTCCTTGTAGTCGTATGGGGCGATCTGCACATAGAGAAAGGGCATCGCGGCCTTCGTGTCGCCCCACCGGGCGCGCCAAAAGCCGACCATCTCCTGCATCAGCCGGGCATAACGACCGGACTCCCGGCGGTTCGATTCTCCCTGGTACCAGGCGAATCCGCGGGCCGTGTATCCGGCGACCGGGGCGATCAGCCCGTTGTAGAGAAGACCGCATTTGGCACGTTGCTGAATATCGGGATCGGCATTGATCTTGTCGACATCGTAACCCATGCCGCGCAGCGAGGCAGGGTTCATCCATGCTTCGATTTTCGAACCGCCCCAGCTGGCCGAGATGATGCCTACGGGGACACCCAGCGTCCGGGTCAGCGTTTGCGCGAAATAGTAGGCTGCGGCGCTCATGCGCAGCGAAGTGGCGGGGGAGGGTATCTCCCAGTGTCCTTCGAAGTCGCGCTGCGGGGTTTCCGCCTCTTTCTTGGGCAGCGTGATCATGCGGATGCGGTTGCCGTACAGGGGAGATTCGAGTGCCGTGCGCATGGCTCCTTCGACGGGTTGTCCCGTATAGCCTCGCAGGGGCATGTACATGTTGGACTGTCCGGAACATATCCATACCTCTCCGATCAGAACGTTGCCGAGCGTCAGTTCGGAATCGGCGTCGCGTACCGTGAGGGTCTGCGGTACGTACGATCCGGCCGGAGTTTCGATTTCGGCCGTCCAGCGTCCTTCGATTACCTCGGTGCGTACCGGGGTGTCGCGCCACGAAGCCGAAAGCGTCACCTCCTTCTGGTCGGAGTCGCCCCAGACACGGACTTTCTGTTGTTGCTGCAACACCATGTTGTCGCCGAATACGGAGGGCAGGAGAACTTTGCCGTGGACGGTCAGTGCGGCCGGGACCGCAAGCAGCAGGAAGAATGCGCGTTTCATGCGTTCAGAGGTTTGCGGTAAGGAAATCCACGCTCTTGAAGAAAATTTCCTCCATCTTGTCCGAAGCCTTGTTGCTCAGATTGTGGTCGTAACCGGGATACACCTGGAGATCCACCTTGCCGCCGCGTTTGCGCAGGGCTTCGGCGAACTTTTCGCTCTGGGTGTATTCTACCGTGATGTCGCCCGTGCCGCAGAAGAGCTGCGCGGCGGGTACATGTCCGGAGGGAACGATGCTCGCAGGCGATGCCTCACGCAGGATTTCGGGATCGCGGTTGCAGAAATAGGCGATGCGCTGCTCGTCTTTCGATCGCTGGCAGATCGCGGCGGTTTCGAGATCGTATATGCCCGAGTAGCCGACGAACGCCTTGGCTTCGGGCGTGCGCATCGCCCCTACGGCGGCCAGATGCGCTCCGGCCGACGATCCGACGAAGCCCATGCGCGAAGGGTCGATGTTCAGCTCCCCGGCGTGGTCGCGGACATATTGCACGGCTGCCAGAACATCGGCGATCGACACGCGTACGTCGGCACCCGGCTGGGGGGCCAGCGAGTAGGCGATACGCACGCCTGTCACGCCTTTCTGTTTGGCCATGTATTGCGACAGCGTGCGGTAGACACCGTTGTTGCCGCGCGCCCAGCCCCCGCCGTGGCAGTAGAAGACGACGGGTGTGGGCCGTTCGCTCTCGGCCATGTCTACGGCGATCCGCAGTTCGTAGCCTTTGTGGGTCGTATAGACGAACTCGCGCACCTCCACCCCGCGGTAATCCTGCGTCTGTAACCGGTCGCGCTTATAGGTGTAGGGGACGAGCAGGTCTTCGATTTCCGAGAGGTCGAGGATTTTGGCGTAACGTTTTTCATTGATAAGCGAGTAGCTGCCGTCGTCGTTCCGGGAGAGCTTCATGGCATACCTGTTGGTGATCTGCTCGGCTTTTTGCGCGGGTTGCTGTGCCGAAGCCGTGAAGATCACGGCCAGAAATGCCGCAGAGAGGATTTTTTTCATTGTTTTCACGTTTAGGTTCGTTTTTTTGCTATATTTGTTCACGGAATTTTGGTCAACCAATTTTCCGTGAACAAATATAGCCGAATAAAATTACATGACCAAATGATGAAACGACTAATTTTCATGGGTTTCTTGCTGCTCGGCTCAGCCTGTTCGGCCGGTGTTCCGGAGGATGAACCCGCTCCCGGCGCTCCGGACGGCGGGTCCGAACCTGCTGCCGGGATGCTGGTCGCCGACGGCGATACCCCCGGGACCTATGCGCTGATCCGCCGCAGCGGGTACAATTACGAGACGCCCGACATTTCCAACGCCCATGCACGGGAGCCGTTCCAGCATATCCGTCAGTCCTATGACGAGGAGTTGGGGGCCTATGTTTTCGATTTCTATATCCACATCGACATCGACGACGATCGCGGGCTGCCGAACATTACCGACCGGCAGCGCAACGAAATCAAGACCGATGCCAAGTCGCCGGCTTCGATGGTGGGGCAACAGGGCGACGAAATGATTTTCCGCTGGAAATTCCGTCTGCCCGAGGAGATGAAGACCACGGAAAAATTTTGCCACCTGCATCAGATCAAGGGGATCGACAATGCGGAAGGGACGGCGGATGTGGGCAATCCTCTGATTACCTTTACGGCCCGTACGCTTTCCAACGGCAAACAGCAGTTTCAGGTGATCTTCGTGGGACCCTCTTCCGCTTCCACGGGCAACGTCTATCTCGCACGGGCCGATCTTGCGGAGTTTCTGGGCCGCTGGGTCGAGGTCGAGGAGCGTGTCGTGTGCGGCATGCAGGGCAGTTACCGGGTGAGTGTGAAACGTCTCGATGACGGCCGGGAGCTGGTTTCCGTTTCCGAGACCGGTTTGGCCATGTGGCGTGAAGGTGCGGCGGGGGTACGGCCCAAATGGGGAATTTACCGCAGTTTCGGTGCCGGCGGATCGCTCAAGGCCCGGCTGCGTGATGAAGTGCTTCGTTTTGCGGATTTTTCGGTCGAAAAGGTTTCCAAATAATTTGGGATAATTGTTTTTTTACGATCTTTGCATCTGTTTAATCAGTTTTTGTGCAATGACGAACATTAAACAGGTCGATATCGTATTGAAGCATATCAAGGAGCAGCTTTATCAGGGACGTTTGCAACCGGGCGACCGCCTGCCGGCGGAGCGCCGTCTGGCCGAAAAGCTGGGTGTGGGACGCACTCATGTGCGTGCTGCGTTTCAGAAACTTGAGTTTTACGGCATTGTCCAGACCTTTCCCCAGAGCGGCACCGTCGTCGCGCAGGAGAAGATGCAGGTGCTGGAGAGCATGATTACCGACGCACTCCGGATCGAGCAGTACGACTTCGCTTCGCTGGTTTACGTGCGTGTCCTGCTCGAGATCGAGGCCATAAAGCTCTGTGCCCGTAACCGTACGGACGAGGATCTGGTTGCCATCGAAGAGGCTCTGGTCGAATGTGAGAAGGGTTTCTATACCGACGACCGGGTGTCGAAGGATTTTGCCTATCACCAGGCACTCGCCCGCGGAGCCCATAATCCGGTGATCGCCTCGCTGCTGTTGGTTATTACGCCCGATGTATTGCGTTATTACCAGCGTTATCGCGTCTGTTCCGTGCCGTCGGAAGAAGTGTGCTTCGAACACCGCGAATTGTTGCGCTTTGTCCGTGAGAAGGACGAGGAGGGGGCGGCCAAGATGCTGCGCCGCCATTTCCAGTCGCTGCGTAAGTTCGCTGCGACGAACAACGATGAAAATCATTTTCTGGAATAGGTTTACTTCTCTCCGGTGTATATAGTTTTGTAAAATATGGATTCCGGCTTACAAAGCGCTGTCTGAATTTCGGAATCGTCCGGCGACGGATTTATTTTCTGTCTTTCCCGGAGCGGCCGGGGTATGCCGGTCGGCAAGGAGTGGCCTTTCCCCTTTTTGCGGTGATTCCTGAGAAATTTCCCGCTTTATTCGTATGTTTGCATCCGATTGGTAAATTCAAACGAATGACAATGATGAATAAATGGCTCTGCTCCCTGCTGTGTATGCTGGCTTTTGCAGCATGCAGCGACGACGGCAACGACACTCTGTTCGTGCCGGACGATGAAAAACCGTTTGCCCCGCACTCTTCGGCCGAGCTGCGGAGTCTGATGCAGGACAATCTGGACCAGTGCGAGCGGCAGGAGGCCGATTTCGGAACGTATGTGGAGCAGGTGCAGGATCGCTTTGCCGAAGCTATGGAGCATTACGGCGTGGATTTCGGTTTCGTTACGATCACCTCCGACTTCTCCTCGCCGCAGGTGCGGAGCGCTTCCGGGAACTCTTTCGTGGGGATGAAGCTGACGTGGAATCCCGACAAGAGTACACCGGGTTTCGACACGACGATCAATGCCGGTGCGGTCGTGGAGGTGCTCTTCCCTTCGTCGGTGACGGACGATTCGAAAAACGATCTGCGAGTGGTGATTAACAGCACCGTGGCGGCTTCGGAAAAATGGCTGGAATTTTCGCTGTATCACAACGGCGAACTTCAGATGCGTAGCAGTCGCTATGTGTCCGATACGAAGTCGGAGGGGGCGGTGACGGTTCCTCCCTATTCCGCGACGATGAGGCGGTTCCGTAACGAAGTATCGCTGAGCCGTTTCGTCATTTCCAGCATATCGGCCGAGTATCTGTTGAAAAAGGAGGGCGGTGCCTCGCATCTCTTTTCGGTGCTGACCGTCGGGTCGGATATGGAAATGAAGATGGAGTACAATAACATCCGCGTCCGGGGAACGATCAATCAGATTGGCAATATCTATGAATTGTGGTCCCTGTTCGAAGATATGGGGGAGGAACGGGCCAACGAATTGATGGGCGAGCTGATCGGCAAGAATCTGTCCCGGGCGGTGGTCGTGTTCACGGACCGTGACCAGAAGATCGGAGACCTGGAACTGGAGGCTTTCAACGGCAATTTTTACGATATGGATTGGACCTGCCGTTTCAGGGACGGGGAGAAGTTCTCGTTCCGGTTCGTTGCGCCGGGTCCCATGTTAAAATGACGAGGGCGGATGCGGAACGCCGGATGCGACATTCCGCACCGGACTTCATCCGTTTCGGGCATGATATAGTGATTCGCCTGCCGATGAGGGCGGATTGCTTCTACCGGCATATCTCGTGTATCCGGTCGTAGGTTTCTTCCTGTTCGGCGGGCGTTTCGCAGTAGGTGACCACGATCAGTTTCATGCCCGGTCGCCACAGTTCGCGCACTTTCTGTCCGACGGTTTCGGGCGAACCCACCATGCGGGCGTTCAGCACCACACCGCTTCCGGCGAAAGCCTCCGCAAATCCTTCCGTAGGATTGGCCGCGGGATCGGTCGCCTTGGTGAAGGCCCCGTCGGCCATGCGCAGCCCCTCGATGCCGGCCACGAGGCGCTTCTTGTCCGACCAGTTGCCGCACGAGTGGAATACACCGCCGCCGAACGGCGCGCATGCCTTGACGAAAGCGGGTACGGCCAGTTCGGAGTACATGTCGCCCGGGAGCATCACCGCGTTGTCATCGCTCATGCCCATTCCCTCGAAGGTCCGGCTCGACGAGAATCCGTGGCCGGGTTTGGCCAGCGCGCCGCCGATCATCTCCCGCTGGATTTTCATGTATTCCACGAACAGATCGGCTACCCGGTCGAACGCCCGGCGGACCAGATCGGGGTTGAGCACGAAATCCATATAGAACTGGTTCGAATCGACGATATTTCCCACCACGTTCAGCGGCGACTGCACGTCGCAGTAGGAGACGGGAAGCCGTCCTCCGGTTTTCTCCAGGAAATATTCCACCATCTCCAGTGTATGCCGTCCGATCTCCGTTTCCCGTACCGGCCGGGCGTCGTAGGCCAGCATCTCTTCGACCGAGCCGAAATGTCCGTCCACAGCCGGGGCCTGCCCCGGGTTCCATACGTATCCGAATCCGAAGGCCGAAGCCACTGTGCCCAGTCCGTACCACGGTTCCAGAAAGTTGGGGACGTCGGCCTTGAATTCCATGCTTTTGCGCAGGGCGCCCAACTGCCATTCCAGCGATTTGCGCATGTCGCGGCAGTCGGTTGAGAAAACCTCCTTCACACGCATGCGGCGATAGACCAGCACCCCTTCCTTTCCCTTCCAGAAGGCGTCGCACCGCTCGTTGAGTTCCTGTTCGTAGGCTTCGTAGGCCGGGATGTCGAATTTCTCCGGGGTCAGCGGTTCCACGGCCGTAGCCTGAGAGTCGGACAGCGAAAAGTCGAATTCTTTTTCCTGTGTCATCGTTTAGGGTGTCGTTTCGGAATTTTTACAAAAGTAGCAAACTTGCGGCAGAGAAAAAATGTACGATTCGTGCCGGATGGCTGGACGATTCTTTTCTGTCCGGGGAATGGCCGGACCTTTTCAGTCCGGTCCCTGTCCGGCCGGAATTTTTGGGGAAACACGGGGGGGTTAAGTCGGAAAGGCGGATCGAAAATGTCTGTAAGGCCTGAGCTCTGTCGTGGGCGGGTGTGCAGGACTGAAGCGTTTCGGTCCGTTTTACGATCCGGTGAGCGCGGCGGGACATGTCATTCCCCCACACCCAGCTCCAGTTCGATGTAATGGACCAGGCCGTGGATCACTTTTTCGTGAATCTCCTGCGCCCGGTCGGAATAACGGGTTTGGGGGGCACGGATTTCCACGTCGCAAAGCGAGGACAACTCTCCGCCGTTTTTGCCCGTGAGGGCTACCGTGGCGATTCCCATGGTCCGGGCCGTCCGGATCGCTTCGATCACGTTGGCCGAATTGCCGCTGGTGCTGATGCCCAGCAAGACGTCGCCGGAACGTCCCACTCCCTCTACGTATTTCGAAAAGACGTATTCGTACCCGTAGTCGTTGGCCACACAGGTGAGGTGGGAGACGTCCGCGGCAGCTACGGCGGCCAGCGCCCTGCGGTTCTCCCTGAACCTGCCTGTCAGCTCTTCGGCGAAGTGCATGGCGTCGCACATCGACCCTCCGTTTCCGCAGGTGATGATCTTGCCTCCGTTCCGGAGCGCCTTGACCATCAGGTCGCCGGCCCGGCGGATCGCATCCCAGTTGGCTTCGTCGGCCGTGAAGGCATCGAGGGTGGTGCGTGCTTCGGCGAAGTCTTCCCTGATTCTGTCGATACTCATCGTAGTGTCTGTTTGGATAGTTCCTGATAGAGTGCCAGTAAAAAGTCGCGGTTGTCTGCGGTGGTGTAGCTCATTTGTCCGCCCATGCGGGAGAAGGTCTTGCAGTAACGCAGATAGTAGGCCGGATTGTCCATCGGAGGCTCGCCCGATTGGTTCCAGTCCCAGGTCGATTCGGCCAGATCGACCACGAAAATCCGGTGTCCGTGGATGGTCTCTCCCCGTTGGAGGGCGAGGTTCTGCGACATGGAGAGCGATTTCTCGAAAACCATGGGCGACATGACAGCCGAACCGACCGACATGTAGACTCCGTCGGTAAGGCCTGCCACACTGTCGGCGAAGCGGAGGAAATCCCGTTCGGCCGTCCGTCCCACGGCGGCCCCGCAGTTCATCGGATGGGTGTATATGATGTCGTGGCCGAACATGGGGTGGGCCGTGAAGGGAATGCCCAGCCGCACGGCGGCGGCCTGGATACCGTACTGCGGGTAACGGTGTTTCACTTCGAGGAACCCCGGTTGCAGTCCGAACCTCCGGATCACCGTACAGAGGTCCAGTGCCGCCGCCGACCGTTGGGGATCGTCCCGCATGTGTTCGGCCGCAAAGGTTTCCAGCTCCTCAGTCGAGGGAATCGGCAATCCGTCGTCGGCGACCAGACGGCCGACCGATTCGCCGTAGCCGAATCCGCGCCAGGCACCTACGTTGAGGGCGAGGTTGAGGTTGAAGCCGGTCTCCTGCCAGGTGCCGAACTCCCCCCGGCAGACATTGGCCCGCACGTCCTCGCTGGTCTGTCCCTGGAAGGCCAGCTCCCAGTCGTGGATGATGCCTGCCCCGTTGGTGGCCAGATGGGTGCACCACCCCTCTTCCATTAGGGCGATCAGCGTGGGAGCCATGCCGTTCTTGATGGTGTGGGCTCCGAATGTGAGCATCACCGAACGCCCCTCCCGGCGGGCCTGCAGGATAAGCGGAACGAGGGTTTCGACCGTGTCCCGGGCCCGGTCGGAGAGGTGCCGGGGCGGCGTGTCGGGGGAGATCATGTCCCTTTCCGCGAACACTTTGTTCTTGCGTTCGGAGAGCGGTTTGATGATTAGTTCGAAACGGTTCATGGTTCTCAGAATATCAGTTGTTTGAGCTGTTCGAGCTGCGAGTAGTCGGGAATGACGATGTCGGCCCCGGCCAGAATCAGCCGTCGGCGTTTGGTTTCGTTCAGTCCGTAACGCCGTATTTCGTCGCTGGCTACGCCTACGGTGAAGCCTCCGGCTTTGGCCGTTTCGCGGATTTCCACGGGACCGTCGCCGAAGGTGACGATGCGCGATGCATTCTCCCGTCCCACCGAGTTGATGATGTTGTTGAGCACGATTTTCTTGGGTTCGTGTTTGATGTCGTTCACCGCGCCCCAGATGCCGCCGTCGAAATAGCCGGCATATCCCAGCAGTTCGGCTTCGCGGCGGACATCCTCCTCGTCGGTCCCGCTGGCCAGGAAGAGGCGTACGCCCATTTCGCGGAGGGCTTTCAGCAAACCGAACGATCCTTTTACGGTGACGTCCTCCAGTCCGAGTTCCCCCCGGCGAACCTTTTCGATGCGCCGGTTCACCATTTCCATCAGTGCCTCGTTATACAGCGCCTTGTAGCCGAATTCGTCGAGGATTTGCTCTTCGGGTACAAAACCGTATTCTCGGACCATTTTTACCAGTCCCTGCATCTGTACGAGGGTCTGGATTCCGGTGGTTTTGTCGATGAACTGGCGTACGTCCTGTTCGATTTTTTCGAACAGGGCTTCGCTTGCTTTGTCGTACTGGTCGCCCAAAATGGCGCGAATCATGACGGGTTCCATCACTTGTTCCCATCCTTGGCGCAGGGTGGAGAAGGTGCCGTCGTGGTCGAATACGGCGAAGGCGAAGTCGTGCGGGGATTCGCGGCCGGTGACTATTTCGATCTCCGAGCCTTCGAAATAACGGGCACGGCGTACCGATTCCGCGAGATCGTGGTTGTAGGCGTAGTCGGCGGTTGCGGCGAATGCGGTGATTTCGGCGGGAGTGGCGGTTCCCGTTGTGAAGAGTTTCTGGATGGTGACCCCGGCCACCATATTGCCGAATTCGGCGGCTTCGTCCGGGCGGCAGCCTGCGGCCAGGCTGGCCGCGATGCCTGCCAGCATACTGTCGCCGGCACCTACGGTATCCACTTTCGCGGTGATGTGGAAGCCCGGGACCGTCCGTATGCCGTTTTCGTCGCAGACGAGGCAGCCCCGTTCCCCCCGGGTGAGGAAGAGCGGTTTTTGCCACATTTCCCGGAGCCGTCCGGCCACTTCGCGGGCCTGTTCCTCCAACGGGTCGTCCGTATCGGGCAGACCGCACAGGATGGAGCCCTCTCGGTTGTTCAGTTTATGGACGGCATCGGGATACTCGGTGTTGTAGTCGCGGCAGTCGGCGATGAATACCGTCTGCGGGAACTCCTTCATGATGCGGCGCAGCCCCTCCCGGAAGCCCGGGGTATGGATGCCGTGTACGAACTGTTCGTTGACGACGAAATGGCCGACCTTTTCCGCCAGCCGGCGGATCGCCTCCAGCAGACGGTTTTCGGTTTCGGCGTTCAGACGGTTGAACGTGCCGAAGTCGATACGCTCCAGTTCGCGTTCGCCGTCGATCACCTTGCTGTAAACATGGGTATCCCACTCCCCGGACTGGATGCATATATGGCTGCGGTCGATTCCTTTGCCGTCGAAGAGTCTGAACAGCTCCTTGCCGAAGCAGTCGTCGCCCACTACGCCCACCGCGTAGACATTGCGGACGCCCAGGTCGATCAGGTTGTTGGCCACGTTGGAGGCGCCCCCCAGCGAGAATCGCATTTGGCTGACGGCCCGTACGGGCTGGCCTGTTTCCAGCGACAGTTCGGAGTGTTCCGGGTCGATCCGGTAATAGGCGTCGAGGCAGAAATCCCCGATGACCGCCACCTCTACGTCCTTCAGGCGTTCGAGGTGTTTTTCGAGATTCGGAATGAACATGGTATGACTGTGATCGGATCGGTTAACGTACAGGAGTCATGGAGTAGGGCCGGGCCTCCTTGCCGGCGGCCCATGCCTTGTTGGGTTCCGGACCCATTTCGAAGACCAGCGTGGAGCCGTTCGTTATGTCGTCGTGGGTGAAGTAGCTTTTGTCGTAGGGTTTCCCGTCGAGCGTGGCCGACTGGATGTAGACGTTTTCGTCGGAAGCGTTGTTGGCAACGATCGTGAATACCTTGCCACCGGGCAGTTCGATTTCCGTTTTGGGATACATCGGACTGGCGATGGCATACTGCGGTACACCGGGACATACGGGATAGAAACCCATCGACGAGAGCATGTACCAGGCCGACATCTGTCCGGAATCCTCGTTGCCGCAGAGCCCGCCCGGACCGTCGGCATATTCGGTGCGCAGGATGTCGCGCACGTAGCCCTGCGTTTTCCACGGCAGACCGGCCCAGTTGAACAGGAAGGCCGTCTGGTGGCCGGGTTCGTTGCCGTGCCAGTAGAAGTGGTGGGCGAACATGCTGTCGAGGTTGGCCACGAAGGTCTCTTCGCCCATAAAGTCGATCAGTCCCTGCACGTCCTGGGGCACGTACCACGTGTAATGCTTGGGTGTGCCTTCGGTGATGTAGCGGACTTTGACCGCAGGATCGAACGGCTCGATGAACCGGCCGTCCGCATAGCGGCCCCGGGCCCATTTCGTCTCCGGATCGAGCACGTTCTTGTAGTTGGCGGCGCGGGCGGTCAGTTTGTCGTAGTCGTCCGTCTTGCCCAGGTCTTTGGCTATCTGGGCCAGTACGAAGTCGTCGTAGGCGTACTCCAGTGTCCGGCTCACCTGTTCCCCGCGGTGGAAAGCGTCCAGGACGGGGTCTTCCAGCGGTACGTATCCGTACTCGAGGTAGGATTTCAGCGCCCGGCGGCCCATTCCCATCTTGTAGTCGGCCGAATCGGGCGAATCGAAGGCATTCTGACGCATGGCGGCATAGGCCTTTTCGATGTCGTAGTTGCGGATTCCCTTGCACCATGCGTCTCCGATCATGGCGATGCCGTGGTCTCCGATCATGGCCGACGTGTAGTTGTTGTGGAGCGGGAAGATGGGCAGCCAGCCTCCCTCTTCGTATTTGGCGATGAAGGAGTTGACGTAGTCGTTGGTCTTCTGCGGTTCGATGATGGCGGTTAGGGGCAGGGTGGCGCGGTAGATGTCCCACATCGAGAAGTCGTCGTAGTAGTCGCCCTCGTAGGCGGTCGGGACCGTCTCGCCCGTGGTGAAGGCGGGGCGCTGGCCGTCGAGGTCGTTCATCTTGCGGGGCAGCAGGGAGGTATGGTAGAAGGCCGTGTAGAAAATGTCTTTCTGTTGGTCGGTGGCCCCTTCGATCCTGATTTTGGACAGGTGCTCGTTCCACTGTTTCTCGGCCTCTTTCTTCACTCCGGTGAAGTCCCATTCGGGTATCTCCCCGTCGAGATTGGCCTGTGCGCCGGCCAGACCGGTAAAGGAAGTTCCTGCCTTGGCCGTTATTTTTCCGGTGCCGTCTTTAAAGGTCACCGTGGCCCCCATGTCCTTGAGGTCCCGGGCGGTGGTGGCTCCCGACTGTATCGTGCTGTCGCCGAAAATGCTCCACGATTCGAAGTCTCGGTCGAACCGCACCACGAAATAGCCGTTCAGATGGGCGGAAAGATGGTTCATCCGGTATTGGCGGTTGACGGGATTGTAGCCCCGTATCTCGCGTTTTTGCGGGTCGATTTCGATGAAACCCAGCCCGCGGTCGTTGTTGATCTGGACGATCGCTCCCGGCGTCTCGTCCCCTTCATAGTCGAAACGGAAAATGGCCGTACGTTGCAGTGCGGTCATCTCCGCGTCGATTCCGTAACGCTCCAGGCGAACCGAGTAATAGGCCGGTGTGGAGATTTCGCTGTCATGGCTGAAGAGGGAAGCCCTCGTTTCGGAGGTGGGGAAAGGGGTGCCGGTGACCGGCATCAGGGTAAATGTCCCGTAGTCGGCGGCACAGCCTCCGTTGATCCAGTGCGAGCCGCGGAAACCCTGCATCAGAGAGTCTTTATAATAATACGGAGCGACGCATTTCACCTCGGTGGCGCGTGTCTGGGGCGTCCACAGAGTCATGGGGTTGGGAGTGCAGACGTTGGGTGTGGTCTGGGCGAGGGATTCCGTGCCGGCCGAAAAGGTCAGGGCACTGACGGTCGTGCTCGCGCCGGTTCCGGTCTGGGGATTGACGTGCCGGATCAGGTCCGGCGCGGGGCCGCTGTTACAGGCCGTCGTTCCGATCGCCGCGATGCACGCGGACAGAAGGGTCGATCGTAGGTTTCTCATAACGGTTTGCAGTGTGAAGGTTTGTTTGTCTTTTTGATCGTTTTTGTTGGAGGGAGATTCCGATCCGAACCGCCGGAGCGGAGACCGGAAAGCAGGTTGAATATAGGAAGAAAAAACGAGACTGCCAATCCTCGAATTGGTTTCTGACGGCATTTCGGGATCGTTTTCGGATGAAATTCGGATAAAAATCTTTCAATTCAGGATGCTTTTCTGACAGAAGAAAAACACGGTCCCTGCCCGGAGGCGGTTATTCCTGTTTTTTCAGTTTCCGGTAGGTATTGTCGAACAGGATAGCCGCTCCGAGGGCGAATTCGGTCCCCTGTACCACGCCGCGGCGGTAGTAATACCCCCTGTCGCCGATGCAGGTTCCCGCACAGACGTTCCCGATCGTCACGTAATGTCCCGTAGGGAAGATGCTGTACTTTCCTAACCCTTCGTGTGCCCGTTCGACGGCGGGCATGAACCGGCGGGCGGGCAGGTCTCCCGTTTCGATTCCGCGGGCCATGGCGTAACCGAACATCGCCGTGCAGGAGCTTTCGATGAAGTTGCCCCGGCCGAGGTCTTCCGTGTGGACGGGCAACTGGAGCCAGTGTCCTGTCCGGGCATCCTGCAGGGGGAGCAGGGTGTTCATCATGCGGACGAACAGTTTCCGGCACTCCCTGCGGCCGGGGTAATCCTTCGGCATGGTGGCCAGGCAGTCGGCCAGCGTCATGGCGATCCAGCCGTTTCCGCGACCCCAGAATTCGTCGTTGCGTCGCTGCGGGTTGGCGCTCCAGTTCAGTTGGCAGCAGCCGTCGTCGGTCACCGTCGTGTCGTTGTCCCAGCCATGGTACCAGAGGCCCGTGTGCGGGTCGCCCAGTTTGTCGTAATGGGCGATGATCTGGACCGAAAGTTCATCCAGGTAGGATTCGTCGCCCGTCGCCCGGTACATTTCCAACAGAAAGACCCCGATCATGTAGATCGTGTCGTCCCACAGTTCGGTGACGTCGGCACGGTGCGAAACGCCGCCGTTCGAGGTCCGCGGTATTTTCAGGTAATCGCCGTACACCCTGTGTGCCGCTTCCATGTATTTCGGGTCGTCGGTGTGGCGGGCCAGGAACGCCAGTCCGAGTGCCGAGGCCACGGCATTCGGATGTTTTCCGTAGGCCCGTTCCAGATGGCGGTCCATACAGCTGTGGACGTACCGCATCGCCGCCTCCTTTTTCTCCGGCTGGTCCTCGTACAGGTCTACCATACCGCGCAGCAGGACGGCATCGCGCCAGTTCCAGCGGTATTTCGAGGGAGGCAGGTAGCAGCCGGTCGAATAGTGGACCAGCGAATCGCCCCAACTGCGCAGGGCGAACGGCGGTTGCGGATCGTCGAACGTCAGCCGTTCGACCGCCTCTTTCAGCTTGGCGGGCACCTCTTTCTCGATCATGTATTCGTGGCCGATGAACCCTTTGTATCCCGTTGCATAGATGGTTTCGGAAAGCGCCTTGAAATCCAGCGGCTCCCGGTCGGTGAAAGGCTTGCGGCCCTCGATCCCCGCCATGTGGTAATGGGCGATGTAGGGGGCGTACCGTTTGACGTCGGAAAAGACGTCGCGTCCCATGTCGTACATCTGCCATACGTCGTAGAGCAGTTTCAGATTCGGGGAACCCACCCTGTCGCATAAACGTGCGCCCCATTCGGGCGAGTCGGCGGCGTAGTGGGGAAAACTGTGTTTGAAGTAGAGGTCCTTTCCCTCCCTGCTGCTGTAAAGTTCCAGCAACAGGGTCACGTTGTTTTTCTCTGCGCTGCGGACGATCTCCTTCAGCCCCCGTGCACAGATTTCCAGCGCCTCTTCGGACGTATGGCGGGTGTTGAGGCCGGAGTAGCATATCAGATAGGGAATCCCCGCTTTGGCCACCCGGGGGATCATTTTTTTGTAGCGGGCGATCAGTTCCGGCTGGTATTCCGGATCGGCGAAGCCCCGTTCGATTCCCAGATCGGCCCCGTCGGCCACCAGGATGTCGAATCCCTGCGACTGTATCTGCCGCCATTGTCCGGGGCCCACGACCTCGATCGTGTGGACGTCGAGCGGTCTGGCCTGTTCCATCAGATAACTCAGAGGTACGCGGAATGCCCAATGCACCAGCGAATGCCTTACCTGCGATTCCCCGGCCCGGGAGACGGCGGCTGCCAGCAGAAGCAGGGCGACCGTCCAGGTTCTTTTCATAGCGTGTCTCATATAAACGGTGTCTCTCCTTTATTCGAAATTGTATTTTTCTATGATTGCCTCGGGGGCTACCTCGGCCGAGCGTTCTACGTGGCGTTCCACCCGGGTCAGGTCGTTTCCCGCCAGTTTGATGCGTCCGGTGCCGGCACCGCTCACCCGCATCAGCAGGGGAATCCGGCCTCGTCCGTCATATCCGGTGAAAGTCACATTGGTACACTCCTTTATCCGGACAAGGGCCTGTTCCGACGTGTGGTCCTTCGCCTCGAGGCCGGAAATCCGCACATTGTGCGCGTCTTCCAGCCAGAGAGCATGCCGGCGGTCGGAGTGTTCGAGGTTGACCCGGATATTTTCCAGCACGATTCCGTCCACGTGTCGCAGATAGAAGCCGTAGGCGGGCAGGGAGGGGCCGAACATCTTGTTCTCGGGATACATCCTGATCTGTTCCGGCACCTCCTTTTCCACAGCATCGATCAGGCCGCCTCCGCAAACGTTGAGCGTCACGTTGCTGATGGTGATTCCCTCCACCCGGTGGCCCGGGATACCCGTGATCGAACTGCTCATGTGGCTCACTCCGTTCGCAACGATATTGGAGATGACCACGTCGCGGAAGAAGCGCGGTTCGCGCGGTCGCCGGGCCCCGAACCGGATGAAGATCGGGGTGAGCACGTTGTCCATGACGATATTGGAAATCGTCACCTTTTCGAAGACGGCTGCATCCACCTGTTCCAGCGCTATGCCCGAATTGTTGTGCACCGGTACCGAAACGCCGGGAACGATGTGGGATTTGTAGCTGAACAGATCGTTTTCCGCCGGGGTCTTGATGACGCAGTTGCTCACGGTGATGTTCCGGAAACCGCATTTGGCCGCCGTGCCGAATTTGATGGCATTGCAGTTGGAGGCGACCACGCAGTTGGTTACGGCGATGTTCTGACAGGGTTCGCCCGAAGGGCTTTCGCTCTTGAAACAGATGCCGTCGTCGGTGGCTTCGATCAGGCAGTCGGATACCACGATGTCCCGGCCGTCGATGTCGATGCCGTCATTGTTGAAATTGCTGTGGGAGTAGATGCGGATTCCCCGGACGAACACCTCGCGGCTGTCATGGATCTTGAACGTCCAGAATCCGGCATTGCGCAGCGTGACGTCCTGCACGTTCACCTTCCGGCAGTCGTCGAGCAGGATGCAGTGGGGCCGCAGTTCGTTCTGGCCTCCCACCTGGAAGGCGGGACACTCCCCGCTGCCGTAAATCTCCCCGAAGCCCGTGACCGCGATGTTCGAAACACCGGCGCAGTGGATCAGTCCCTTGCGTTCCTTTTCCATGTCGGGATAATCCTTGTAGTCGGTGCTGCCGATCAGCCGGGCGTTCTGCTCCAGATGCAGCTCCACGCCGGAACGCATGAAGATCACCCCCGTATAGTAGTTTCCGGAGGGTATTACCACCCGTCCTCCGCCCTGTGCCGAACAGCGGTCCACCGCCTGTTGGATGGCTGCGGTGGCGAGCGTGCGTCCGTCGGCGACGGCGCCGAAATCGAGAATGTTGTAGTCGCCGGCCATCGCCCGGACCGCGGAGGAGAGCAGCAGGGCGGCGAAACAGATCGTTTTTTTCATTTTCGAAATAGGTTCGTAGGAATGTCCGGGCAAACTGCCCGGACATTTTTCTGTTTTTTGTGAAAACGGCAGGGAATGTTTCTTTCCCCTGCCGTTTTCCGGTGTATCGTTCCGTTATTCCGTCACGGGCAGGCAGAAGCGGAATCCCACGTTGCCTTTGGACGTGCCGTCCGTCGTGTTGTCCAACGTACTGCGGTGGATGCAGCGGAGATCGCTCTTGTTATTCGAGGGAACGTCGTTGGAGTAGTTGCCTCCGCGGATGGTTCTCGCCTTGGACCCGTTGTTTTGCTGGGATGCGAAGGTCTCCCAGTCGGATTTGTAGTTCTGGTACCAGGTGCAGGTCAGCTCCGACACGTTGCCGGACATGTCGTACAGTCCGTATCCGTTGGGGGCTTTCTGCCCGACGTCCTGCGGACCCGAAGCGTTGCCTTTGTACCAGGCCACTTCGTCGATATTGTCGCTTCCGGCGTACATGGTTTTGTCCGCATCGGTGTATTTGCCTCCCCGGGCCGCGAATTCCCACTGCGCTTCGTTGGGGAGCGTGCCGCCGTAGAATTTGCAGAATTCGAGCGCGCCGTAATAGGTGACTCCCGCTACGGGCTTGTTCTCGTGGCCGCCTTTGGCCCTCCACGTATCGCCGACCTTTTCGATTTTGATGGTCGAGGCATCGAACATCTTGACGGTGAACGTGGTCTCCTTTTTGTCGATGATGTCGGTCACCTCGATCGTCTCCTTCTGGAAGAGGGTCATGAACTCGGCGTATTCGCTGTTGGTCACCTCGTATTTACCCATATAGTAGGTTCCTAATTCTTCGGGCTGAACCGGCATGGGCATCGGGTTCTTTTCGTCTTTGTTCCGGTCGATCTGCGTCTGTTCGGTGAAAAGTCCGTCTTTGGTCGAAGTCCATCCCATCAGGTAGGCGGAGGCGGGCGGTGTGATCAGCACGAGACGGTCGTTGCCCATGCCGTAGGTGAAGGTCCGGACCTCCTGTGCCTGGCTGTAACCCGTACCGCCTTCGTTCACGGCGAAAGCCGCCACGTAGTATTTCGTGTAGGGTTTCAGTCCTTCGATCCGGGCCGTGAACGTCTCGCCGCCGGCTTCTACCACGTTGTCGGAGACCGTCGGGTTCGGCGAGGTTGACCAGCAGAAACCTTTGCGTGTCACGGTGCCGTTCGCTTCGGTGATCGCGGCTTCCACGTCGAGCGTAAAAATGCCGGTGTTTTCCTTGCCGATCGGGTTGAGAGTCAGTTCGGGCAGTTTCAGGTCGAGCGTCGTGAACGTGATCGTCTCGCTGTACCCCACGCCGGCTTCGGTCCGGGCGAATGCACGTACGTAGTAGGTCGTGTTGTTGGCCAGCAGCTGGTTGTCGAACAGGATCGGTCCCACTCCCGGTTCCTCTACGCTGTACTTCTCCCCGTTTTCGATGTCGGGATCGGGTTCGGTGCTCCAGCAGAAACCGGCCTCGAGAATCGGGAACCCTCCGGCGGAGACCACTTCGCCCGTGAAGAGTGCCGAAATCGAAGTGACGGAAGTCGGTTCCTCGATGGTCACCGTAGGCACCGCCACGGCCAGCGTGGTGAAACTCTTCTCCTTGCCGTACACGACACCCGTGGGGTACATGGCGAAAGCACGGATAAAGTATTTCGTGCTGTGTTTCAGCTCATAGGCGGTGAGCGTGTATTCGCCCGCACCTTTTGTCGCCGACACCATGTCGTCGTTTACGGTGGGCGTTCCGAGCGTATTGTAGCATATACCCCGGGCCATCATGCCCGACGTATTGCCTGCCGTTTTCCCTTTCAGGTCGGCTGACGAAACGGTGACGTTCTCGGCATCGAGCGTCTCCACGGATGCGGAACCGTTTTCGGTATCGTCGTCGCTGCATCCGCTGAATCCGCCCGCCGTCAGCATGAGGACGGCCGAGAGCATGCCTGTCAGTATTTTTTTCGTTGTCATGTTGTCTCCTTGTTTGTGTTAACGGTGAAATTATTTGGCGTAGGACGACCGGGCAAAGATTCCGTTGGCGACATCCGTCCCGTCCACTGCATAGACACTGCCTGAGGGCAGGGTGATGCCTCCGGTGATGTCGGTCGCTTTTTTTGTCTCGCGGTCGGCCGCCACTCCCAGTTTTTCGCCGCCTGCGGGCGTCACGTAGGCCGAGTAGACCGTTCCCCCGGCATCGGCCGGAGTGGAAATTTCCACGGCAGCGTCGATCATCGTCTTGCGGAACCGTTCGAAGGCGGCATCGTCGGTGATGCCCTCCTCCACGCGCCACCACATGGCTACGGCGCCGAACTTGCCTTTGGCAGGAGTGCCGGCCGAAAGCTGGGCGGAAAGGTGCATCGCGTCGCCCATGTTGGAGACGGTTTTCTTCTTGTTGACGATGCTGACCGGAACGGCGGCGTCCTCATCGTTCTGGACCAGCAGGTAACGGATGCCCACGGCCACGTCTTCGAAACGGAGGAAGAAGGTCTGTTTGTCGTCGGTCGAGAGGGGCTGTTCGGAAATTGCGCTCCAGTCGGTGATTTGGGTATTGCCGTTCCACATTCCGTCGATCTTGCTGGCCGGAATGATGACGTGCGAGCGTACCTTGTCGTTGATGACGGAGGTTTCGCTGCCGTCGGCCGCCAGCAGGAACACCATTTCGCTGCCGCGCACGGCTCCTCCCGATGTCACGTCGCGTTGGGCCCGTGCCAGCAGGTTGTCGCGCAGGTGGCGAGGTTTGGTGTGGCCCTGGCCGGTCACCACCTGGTTTTCGGCGTACGGATCGTTGCGGCCTTCGAGCACCGATGAGATGTTGACTACCAGTTTGCGGGCCGCGCTCGACAGGTTGATGACGAAATTCTTGTCCTCATAGCCGTAGGTATGTCCCGCACTTCCCATGTTCACCTTGTCGCCCACGAAAGAGATGGCATACTGGTCGGCGTCCGCCCCCGTTTTGTAGACGATCGTCCGGGGCGTTTTGTCGATCAGGGAGAGGGCCTGTCCGGTCGGGGTCCAGAAGGCATGGGAACTGTAAAAATCGGTGTCCCAGCCGCGGAGATAGTGGGCCATCAGTCCGTCGAGAGTGCCCGAGCGGCTCGAAAAATAGTTGTAGTCGCGCGAATGGGGGCCGCCCAGATACATGCCCGTCTTGAAGTAGTTGCCGAAAAGCAGCAGGCTGTAATATTCCAGTGCGATGTTCGCCTCCTGTTTTGCGGTCGCATCGTCCGTGAGGGCGGCCATGCAACCCAGGGCCACGGCGGCCACTCCGCTGTAAGTGGGGCTGTTGTACTCGGCCACTCCGTTCCGGGCGAGTTCCTGCATCCAGGTGCGGAGCATACCGTATCCTTCCTGTGCGGCTGCATTGTCTCCGGTCGCCTCCCCGAGCGCACTCAGCGACCACATTTTCATCACGTAGATATTGGTGTAGGTGACGGCTACGTTGTGCCGCTGCATGGCGACGATCGCCAGCCGGATCATCTCGTCGAGCATGGCCTTGTTCTCTGCGTTCAGATTGCCGTAGTAGAGTTTGCGCAGCACGGCCAGCTTTTCCATACAGAACTCCGCGGCGTTTTCGTCGATCTTGACACCCTTTTCCGCATTCCCTTTGGCGAAGTGGAAATTACCGTAGTACTGCCCGTATTCCGGGTCGCTCTGGTCGCGGATTTGCAGGTCGGTCAGGTTGGTCAGCGCCAGTTTCAGCCGGTTCTGGCTCCAGTTGTAGGCAGTGGCCTGGAGCAGGAATTCGGCGATGTCGCGTGATTCGAGTCCGTCGTTGTTCGCTTTTACCTTCGCCCAGAGATCGTCCAGCGCCGGCAGCGAATAGGGGGCTTCGGGATCGGGCGTGACGGGCAGCCGGATAGGGTCTACCGTGCAGGAGACGGCCGGCAGCAGAAGGCCCAGCAGAAGGGCGGAACTCAGCAGCCGCCTCCCGAAGGATCGCATTGATTTTATGTATTCCATGGTTCTCTGTTTTTTTCGTTTCGGTTAGTTTTCCCATCCGGGATACTGGGTCAGGTAACGGTTCATGTCGGTTTCGGCCTGTGGAATGGCGAACTGCCAGTTGCGTTCGGTGAAGACACGGTCCGAAATGTAAATGGACGTATTGAAGCCGGTTATTTTGTAATTGAGTTTTGTGGCGATGTCGTACGAGGAGTCGTACTTGTACCAGCGGCGATAGTCGTTGAAACTGTGGCCTTCGCCCGCGAGTTCCCACATGCGTTCGTCGCGGATGGCCTGCCGCATTTCGGTCTTGCCGAGACCCGACAGCGGGGGCATCTCCACCGAAGGACGCTGGCGCACCTTGTTGATCGCCCAGTAGACGCTGTCGACGGGGCCTTCCGCCTCGTTCTTGGCTTCGGCGAAGAGCAGCAGCAGGTCGGCATAACGCATGACGGGGATGTCGATCGGAGCGTTCCGGCGGATGGGACACTGGTTGCCCGTATTGACGAATTTTCTCCAGGCATAGGTTTGTACGTTGTTGTTGGTGGCGAATGCCATGTACTCCTTCTTGCCCGTGTAGGAGGCGGGATAATACTGGTAGGTCGAGGACTTCTTCGTCGAGTTGTAGGCTCCTTCGAAGAAAGCCCAGGGACGGATGACGGAGGCCTCGAGACGCGGGTCGCGGTCTTTGAACGCCTTTTCCACTTCGGTTTGCGAATTCCAGAAGGCATTCTGGTCGGCTGCGGCGGGAATGTCGCTCCAGCGGAATTCCGAGCCGTCCGTTTTGCGGTAGGAGTCCACCAGATAGGGTGTGGGCACGCATACGTTGCCTCCTTGGGCGAACGAGGAGCGGCTGCCGTAGATCATCATCATGAAACTGCCGTAATCCTGGATGTCGAGGTTGGGAACGATGAAGATACCTTCCTTGTTGTCTTCGCCGTCGAGCTGGAACAGTAGGTAGTAGTCCGGATAGAGTTCGTATTTCTGCTCCCGTTCGTTCTGGGCGACCACGGCGCCGAAGGCTCCGGCTGCCTTTTCCCATTGTTCGCTGTAAAGGTAAACCTTGCCCAGCAGCATTTGGGCGGCGGCGCTGTTGGCCCGGCCCGCCTCCGACGAGGTGAAGGGCAGGTCGGGGATCGCTTCCTTCAGGTCTTTGATGATCTGGGCGCGTACCTGGGCCGGCTTGCTGCGGGGCAGATAGGCGTCTTCGTAATTGGTGGGTTCGGTGTAGAGCGGTACGCCGGGGTCTCTCTGGTCATGGCCGCTGAAGAAACTGAGCAGGTCGAAGTAGAACAGGGCCCGGCAGAATTTGGCTTCCGCCAGCAGGGTGTTCTTCGTCTTTTCGTCGATGTTCATGCCCGGCAGGTGGGCTATCGCATCGTTGGCCCGCGCTATGCCCTTGTAAAGGGTGGTCCATTTTTCCTTGAAAATGGATTCGTTGGCCGTGGCCGTATTGATACAGAGTTTGTAGAAGCGGTACTCGTCGAACGTGGTGCCGGTTCCGTTCACGCACCATGCCTGAGGCGTGAGGCAGTCGTTGATGCCGTACATGTTGAACGCGAGTTTGGTCCGGACCGAATTGTAGATGGCCACCACGCCGAGTTTGGCGTCTTCCTCGGTGTTCCACATCTGGTTCGATCCGATGCCGTCTTTGGGATTGGTGTCGAGGAATTCGTTGTCGCAGCCCGACAGCAGCATTCCCAGCGACAGTGCCGCTGCACAATATATTTTTTTCATATAAAATCCTTTCATGACTGATGACCGATTAGAAGGTGATTGAAATACCGCCCACGATGCGCTTCATGTTCGGATAGGCATCGGCGCCGGAGAGTTCGGGGTCGAGGCCCTCGAAACCGGTGATCGTGAAGAGGTTCTCCGCACTGCAATAGATTCTCAGACGCTGCACGACGAACTTCCGGGTCCATTTGGCCGGGAACGTATAGCCGATCTGGATGTTTTTCAGCCGGAGGTAGGAGGCGTCCTGCAGCCAGAAGTCGTTGTTGGCCGTGTTCCGTCCGCCGTCGTCGGTCGTGACGGCGGGGATGTTGCTCGTGGGGTTCTCCTCGCTCCATGCGTTCAGGAACTTCTTGTTGATCTGCGACCCGTTTTTCAGCACGTTGGTGTACCACATGCTGTTCAGGTATTTGTGGACGCCTGCCACGCCCTGGAACAGGGCCGAGAAGTCGATGCCTTTCCACTCTGCGTTCAGCGTCAGCCCGAAATAGTGTTCGGGTACGGAGTTCCCCTTGATGACCCGGTCGTCGTCGTTGATGATCTTGTAGCCGGGTTCGCCGGGCTGTTGCTGGTCCTTGTAGATGAAATCGCCCGGTTTGGGGGTGGAGGGATAGAACTTGTAGCCGTTGGCCAGCATCTCGTCGATTTTGTCCTGGGTGGCGATGCACTCCACTTCGCGCACGTAGAACGGGTAGAGGCGGATACCTTCCAGCAGGATGCGCTGTCCGCTGTAAGTGGCCACTTCTCCGCGGTAGCGGTCCACTTTGCTGCGGACGAAAGTGTAGTTGGCGCTGATGCCGTACCGGAATTTGTCGCGGATCGCGTCGTTCCACCGGATGTTCAGTTCCACGCCCCGGTTGGAGACGATACCCGCATTCTGGTAGGGGGCAGAAAGTCCTCCCAGTACGAGGGGAACCGGCAGCTGGAGCAGGATGTCTTTCGTCTTCTTGTAGAAGAAGTCGCCCACGAATCCCAGCCGGCCGCCCAGTACGTCGAAGTCGATACCCACGTTGGTCATGGCTGTCGATTCCCACGTGAGGTTCCGGTTGACCAGATTGGTCATGGCGGCGCCCGTCGTCACCTGTCCCGCCAGTACGGCATTGGCCGATTTGTAGATCGACTGGGTTCCGTAATCGTCCGTCCGGTTGTTGCCCAGCGTACCCCACGAAAGGCGGAGCTTGAGGTTGTCGAGCCAGCCGATGTTCTTCATGAAATTCTCTTCCGAGATGCGCCATGCGCCCGAGAAGGAGGGGAACAGACCCCAGCGGTGGCCTTTTGCGAACTTGGAGGAGCCGTCGTAGCGGAGGTTGGCTTCCAGCAGGTACTTGTCGTCGAAATTGTAGTTGATACGTCCGAAACCCGAACGCAGGGCACGGTTGGAGAAGCCGCCCTTGATGGTCGAGGGGGATGCGGCCGAATTCATCACGTCGGTGTCGTAGCTCAGCAGGTCGTAGGCCGTGCCGATCGTGTTGGAAGACTCTTCGTACTCCTGGTTGTAACCCAGGATGAAATCGAGTTGGTGTTTGGCGTTGATCGGCAGGGAGTAGTTCAGGTAGGAGTCCACGATCAGACGGTAGTAGCGGTTGTCGTCGTTCTTCAGCGTGGTGCGGCTGGCTCCGGCCGTGCGGACCACCGTGTTCTCCTTCAGGTTCCACAGCTTGACGGGCTGTTGCCGGATATTCTCGAAACTGTTGTCGAACGTGACGTTCACGCTGTTATGCCACGTGAGGTTCTTCGTGAAGCTGACCGTCGCGCTCAGGGTTCCCAGCACCCGGGTGGTATAGTACATGTCGTCCGTCTCGTCGAAATTGGCGAAGACGTTGTTGGCCTGCTGGTTGCCTCCGGGGGCCCATTCGGCTCCGAGGCGGCCGTCCGAACTGCGGGGCAGCGTACCCGGCGAGGAGTTGCTGACGTATCCCATGTAGGCGCTTACGTCGGCATTCTCCCGGATGCTCCGATACCCGCTCACTTTGGTCCCCACTTTCAGCCAGGGGGTGACCTGTGCGTTCACGTTGCTGCGGAAGCTGTATTTTTCGTAGTCCGTTTCGGGCATCGAGCCGTTGTTGCCCAGATAACCCACCGAGATCATGTAGTCCACTTTTCCGGAACTGCCGCTGGCCTGCAGCGTATGTTCCTGGATGAAGGCGGATTTGTAGACTTCGCGGAACCAGTTGGTGTTCGGGTAGATTTCCGGATCGAGGGGCGAGTTGGCACGCCATTCGGCGATGATGTCGTCCTTGTACGCAGAGGGTTGTCCGGCCCGGTTCAGGGCTTTGTTGATGGTCTCCATGTAGAGGGCATAATCGTCCACCACGTCGATGTTGAAAGTCGGGCGCTGACTGCCCAGATAGGTGTTGTAGGTAACGCGGATTTTGTCCTTGCTGCCCTGTTTGGTCGTCACGAGGATCACGCCGTTGGCCGCCCGCGAGCCGTAGATCGAGGACGATGCCGCGTCTTTCAGCACCGAGATGGAGGCCACGTCGCTCGGCGCCACATCGCTCAGGCTGCCCACGATACCGTCCACGACCACCAGCGGCGAAGAGTTGTTCAGGGTGCCCTGGCCGCGGATGGTGATCGAAGTGGATTCGGCGCCGGGCTGCCCGGAACTCTGCTGCGAGAGCACGCCGGACATGACGCCCTGAAGGCTCTGGCTCATGTTGGTGATGGCGCGGGTCTCACCCAGGTTCTCCATGTCGACCGAGGCGACCGAACCCGAAAGGTTCACCTTTTTCTGTACTCCGTAGCCGACCACTACGACATCCTCCATTGCCACCGACTCCTCTTTCAGCCGGATGTCGATGACCGTACGGCTGCCCACTTCGACCTCCTGGGGAACGTAGCCCAGGAACGTGAACAGCAGGCGTCCGTCGGTGGGGACATTGAGTGTGAACCGGCCGTCGCTTCCGGTGCTGGTTCCGGTATTCGTGCCCTTGACGATGACGTTGGCGCCGACGATGGGGGCGCCTTTCTCATCGAGAACGCGGCCCGATACGGTCCGGATCTCCCTGCCGCCCGATTTCTGGCGGGAAATCACGATGTGCGCTCCTTTGATGGCGAAGGTGAATCCCGTGCCCTCGAGCAGTTTGGTCATCACTTCGCTGACCGTACCCGGAGCCGGTACGGATGCGAGCACCTTTTTGACGTCGATCAGCCGGGCGTCGTAATCGACCGACAGGGAGGTCTGTCTCTCCACCTGTTCGAACGCGGCCCTCAGCGTGAGGTTGTTTCCTGTGAGCGTCACCCGCTGATTCTGCCCGTAGGCCAGCGGTGCGACCAGAAGAAACCCCAGCAGGAGCACTGCCTGCCAGAAGTGTTTACTCCTGTGCAGACGTACTAAAGTCCAAAATTCCATGCTTTGTCGTTTTTAGTTAGTAGACCGGATTGGATTTGATTGTCAGAGTGTTGCTGTATGGTGTGTCGGAAAGGGAATAGAGTGCTAGTGTAGGTAGACCACCGATTCGTTGAACTGATAGGAGGCTCCGATCAGTTTGGCGAGGATCGCTATGGCCTGTTCAGCGGTTTCGTGCGGCTGGAATTTGATATAGTAGTACCTGCCTTCGTAAAGGGCCGCATTGTAGCTGATCCGTATGTTGTACCGTTTTTCGAGTTTGAGTACGATCTCCTCCAGCGGTGCGTTCTGGAAGATCAGATGTCCTTCCCGCCACATGACCAGCGAGGCTGCGTCCACGTCGTCGATCGCCACTTCGTTCGTATGCCGGGCGTAAGTCAGCTGCTTGTCGGGAGTCAGTACGGCCGAATAGAGCTCGGCTCCCCCGTCCGTGCTTACCCGGACCCGGACGCTGCCCTCCTCCAGCGAGGTGCGTACGTAGCGGGCGCCGGGGTAGGACTGTACGCAGAATACGGTGCCCAGTGCCTCGACCTGCATGTTTTTGGTATGTACGACAAAGGGTTTTTTGGGATTTTTCGCCACGCTGAAGTCGGCCTCTCCGTTCAGGTAGACGCTGCGTGTCCTGCCGGTGAACGATTCGGGGTAGATCAGAACCGAACCGGCATTCACCCAGACGACCGATCCGTCGGGCAGCGTTATTTCCTGACTCTCCCCGTAGGGTACGAAATGCTCTGCCATGCGGGGCGAGGAGGTGTCCGGCGCGGACGAAACCGCAGCGAAATAGGCCGCCAGTCCCGTTGCCGCCAACAAGGCCAACGCGGCGGCGTAACGTGCAATGCGCCGGAGGGGGTGACGGTGGCCGGCCGGCCGTCTCGCCGTTTCGATCCGTGCCCGCAGCCGGGCAAAGTCGGCCCGGGTCTTATCCGTGGCCATCGAGGGCGTGCGTTCCCATATCTCTTCCAGCGCTTCCTCCTTTTCCCGGATGTCGGTGTCGATACGCAACCAATAGAAGAAACGCCCGGCTGTCTGTGCCGAGAATCTGTTTTTGAAAAACGTACCGATGATCCGCCGAATGTTTCCCTCTTCCATAATTGCCGTTTGTACCTATAAGACAGCGACGGGGCCCGTTACGCACGGCCGGAAGCGGAATTTTTCAGAAATAGAAGAATATCAGGCAGATTTTCACCACTTTGCGGATGTCGTTCAGTGCCAGTGAAAGGTGGTTCTCTACGGTCCGCTTGTTGATCCGGAGCATCTGCGCTATCTCTTCGCTGGAGAGATTCTTTTCCCGGCTCAGGCGGTAGATCAGTCCCCGCTGGGGCGGCATGCGGGACACGGCCAGCCCGATCAGCGCTTCCAGTTCTTCGGCGAAGATCGTCTCTTCCGTTTCGTTCGATCCGGGTGCCGTCCGTCTGGCCGCGGCCGTTTCGAAACGGCCGCGTACCTGCCTGTGGTCGTGATAATTGTAGATCGTGTTGCGGGCCATGCGGAACAGGTAGGCTCCGAACGACTGCACTTCGGCGAATTTCTCCCGTTGTTCCCAGATCGTATAAAAAATGTCCTGTGCCATGTCGCGGGCTGCCTCCTCGTCTTTGACGAACCCTTCCAGAAAGCATACCAGCCGCGGCTGCCAGGCCAGAAACAGCGATTCGAAGGCACGGGTATCGCCCGTGCTCATCCTGAGCAGATATTCGTGTTCCGTATCCTTGTTCATGGTCATTCCGTGCATAGTGGAAAAATATCCGGTTCCTCTTTCCGTCCTGCGATGGCGTCGGACTTCTTTGCCGTAGAGGACGGCTTTCGTCCGGATCGGGGGGCGGAATGCAAACGGATAATTTCGGATCGGGAAAACGGCGGCATCCGGATACGGACCGCAATATAAATAAATTATGGGATAAAATATAAAAAAATCAAAAAAGAATTTGCAGATACGGATTTTGTTCGTATGTTTGCATCAACAATGTTGTTAAATAAAATTGTTAATTCATTGAAAAGCGATGACAGAACAATCCCGGAATAAAGAGGAGGCGATCCTGGAGGCAGCGGAGCGGGAGTTTATAGCCAAAGGCTTCGACGGGGCCCGCACGACTTCGATCGCCGAAGCGGCAGGTGTGACGCATGCCATGCTGCATTACTATTTCCGTACGAAGGAGAATATTTTCAATCGTATTCTCGACGAGAAGATGCGGCTGATGAGCCGGTCGGTGCTGATGGCTTTCGGGGAGGCGGGGCTTCCGCTGGTCGAGCGGCTGCGCAAGGGCATTGAAAACCACTTCGATTTCGTGGTCGAGAATCCCGGCCTTCCGCGCTTTATCGTCAATGAAGTGATGTCCCGTCCGGAGCGTCACGAGGCATTTAAGCGCAGGATCGGCTATCTGCTCGGTGCGGTGGTCGAAGGGTTGCAGCACGAGCTGGACGAGGCCGCCGACAGGGGGGAGACCGAACGGATAGATGTCAGGATGCTGATGCTCGACATCGTTTCGCTCAATATATTCTCGTTCATCGCCATGCCGATCATCGAACCGCTGGTCGGGGACCTGGCTGCCGACCGGGAGACGTTTTACCGGTTGCGCAAAGCGGAAAACGTGGAGGTTATTTTACGTCGTATCAAAAAACGGTGAATGATGAAACGAATTCTGATAGCCGGTTTCTGTCTGCTGGTTTCGTCCGGGGCGTGGGCCCAGCTTACGCTCGACGAATGTCGGCGGCTGGCCCGCGAGCACTATCCGGAGATCCGGCAGTACGATCTGATCCGGCAGAGCACGGAATACACTCTTTCGAATGCCCGCAGGGCGTATCTGCCGCAGCTGGCGCTCTCCGGGCAGGCCACCTGGCAGACCGATGTGCCGGGATTTCCGGAGGCGTTGACGGGAATGCTCGCAGGGCAGGGACTGCGTATCCCGGGAATGAACAAGGATCAGTATAAAGTCGCATTGGAGTTGAACCAGACTCTCTGGGACGGCGGGAAATCCCGGGCCGACCGGGATGTCGCCCGGGCCGAATCGCTGGAGTCGCAGCGTTCGGTGGATGTCGACCTCTACTCGCTGGAGGGACGGGTGGACGACCTTTTTTTCGGGATATTGCTGCTCGAGGAACGGATCGGGCAGACGAAACTGACTGCGGACCTGTTGCGCAGCAATCTCGAAAAGGTGCGTTCGATGCAGCGTAACGGTGTGGCCATGCAGACCGATGCCGATGCGGTGGAGGCCGAACTGCTCTCCGTGGGACAGCAGCTCGGGCAAGTCGAAGCGGCGTGCGACAGCTACCGGAGAATGCTCGCGGTCTTCATCGGCCGGGAGACGGACGGTCTGCGTCTGGAGCGGCCTTCGGTCGCGGAGCCCTCCGGTTACGAACCTCGGCGTCCTGAACTGGAACTGTTCGATGCCCGGATCGGAAAATTGTCGGCGCAGGAGTCGCTGGTGAAATCTTCCGTACGGCCCCGTTTCGGGCTCTTCGCGCAAGGTTACTACGGGTATCCGGGGATGGATTACTTCGAGAGCATGATGTCGGACGACTGGTCGTGGAACGCGCTGGTCGGTGTGAAGATGTCGTGGAATTTCGGGGCCTATTATACCCGGAAGAATTCGCTGAACCGGTTGCGTACGGCCCGGGAGCAGATCGGTGTGCAGCGCGACGTCTTTCTGTTCAACACCCGTTTGCAGGTGGCCGAGGAGAGCGGGGAGATCGCCCGTTTGCGCAAGGCTCTGGCAGACGACGACCGGATCGTCGGCCTGCGCCGTTCGGTGCGTGAGGCGGCCGAGTCGAAACTGCGCAACGGGGTGATCGACACCAACGACCTGTTGCGGAAGATCACCGAGGAGAGCACGGCCGCCATCGCCCGCAGCGCCCGCGAGATCGAATTGCTGAAAGCCATTTACGAACTGAAACACACGATAAACCGATGATGAGACGAATCTGGATTTGTGCTGCCGTATCGCTGACCGTAACGGCATGCGGCCGTGGCGGGGATTTCGATGCCACGGGAACTTTCGAGGCTACCGAAGTGGTCGTATCGGCCGAAGCGGCCGGACGTATCCTCTGTTTCGATGCGGAGGAGGGCGATGTGCTCGGGGCGGGCCGGCAGGTAGGTGCCATCGACACCGTGCAGCTCTATCTGCAGAAGTTGCAGATGGAACGGCAGCGGGCTTCCGTGCGGAGCGGCCGGCCCGATATTTCGAAACAGGCTTCGTCGCTGCGCGAGCAGATCGCCAAACAGCAGACCGAACGCCGGCGTGTGGAGAGCCTGCTCCGGGACGGTGCGGCGACCGCCAAGCAGCTCGACGACATAGATGCCCAGCTGCGGGTGCTGAACGGACAGCTGGATGCGTTGCTCTCCACGCTGGAGAACAACGCGCTCTCGATCGACGAGAACTCGTCGGCGATCGAACTTCAGATCGCGCAGATCGAGGACCGTCTGGCCAAATGCCGCATCGCCTCTCCAATCGGGGGGACGGTGCTTGCCAAATATGCCGAAGCCGGCGAACTGGCTTCGGTAGGGAAACCGCTGATGAAGGTGGCCGACCTGGAGCATATGCACCTGAGAGCCTATTTCACCTCGGATCAGCTGGCCGGGTTGGAACTCGGGCAGCGGGTGACCGTCACGGCCGATTTCGGCGGAGAGCAGCAGGTGGATTACCCGGGGCGCATCGTGTGGATCGCCTCCGAGAGCGAATTTACGCCCAAAACCATTCAGACGCGCGATTCCCGGGCCAATCTGGTCTATGCCGTGAAGATCGCCGTCGAGAACGACGGAAAACTGAAGATCGGGCTGTACGGAGAGGTGCGGCTGGACGACTGACGAACCCGCAGGACGATAGAGATTATGGATACGCAGTATGCCGTCGAAGTGGACGGACTGACCAAACGCTACGGCCCGCTGACGGCGCTGGACCGGGTGTCGTTCGGGGTCGGACGGGGCGAGTTGTTCGGGCTGATCGGTCCCGACGGGGCCGGGAAGACGACGCTGTTCCGGTTGCTGACGACGCTGCTCGACCCCGACGAGGGACGGGCCGCGGTGGACGGGTTCGACATCCGGACCGATTACCGGAAAATCCGGGAGCGGGTCGGATATATGCCGGGGCGGTTTTCGCTCTACCCCGATCTGTCGGTGGGGGAGAACCTCTCCTTTTTCGCCGCCTTATTCGGGGTTTCGACAGGGGACCATTACGACCTGATCGCCCCCATTTACCGGCAGATCGAACCGTTCCGTACGCGCCGGGCCGGGAAACTTTCGGGTGGTATGAAACAAAAGCTGGCCCTGTGCTGCGCTCTGATCCACCGGCCCTCGGTGCTCTTTCTCGACGAACCGACCACGGGCGTGGACGCCGTCTCGCGCAGCGAGTTCTGGGACATGCTGGCCCGTCTGAAGGAACGGGGGATTTCGATGCTCGTCTCCACGCCCTATATGGACGAGGCGACGCGCTGCGACCGGGTCGCCCTCTGCAACGAGGGGAAACTGCTCGGAATCGATACTCCACAGGGGATCGTCGCCCGGTTCGACGAACCGCTTTACGCCCTCTCGGGGGAGAATATGTACGGACTGCTGCTCGAAGCCCGCCGGGCGGAGGGCGTGAGGGAGTGTTATCCCTTCGGGGAGGCGCACCATCTGGTAACCGCTCCCGGGTTCGATCCGCAGCGGTTCGCCGATGCGCTGGTCCGGAAAGGGTTCCGGGGTGTGACTGTCCGGACTGCCGAGCCGGGAATCGAGGATGTGTTTATCAAACTGATGCGCCATGAATGATCCGATCATATCCGTCCGGGAACTGAGCAAACGGTTCGGCGACTTTACGGCCGTCGACCGCATCTCCTTCGATGTCGCCCGGGGAGAAATATTCGGTTTCCTGGGAGCCAACGGGGCCGGGAAGACCACTGCGATGCGCATGCTGTGCGGATTGAGCTATCCTTCCTCGGGCTGCGGCACGGTGGCCGGGTTCGACGTGATGCGGGAGGGCGAACGGATCAAGCGCCGCATCGGATACATGAGCCAGCGGTTTTCGCTGTACGACGACCTGACGGTGATGGAGAACATCCGCCTCTATGCCGGTATCTACGGACTGACGCACGGGGAGACGATGCGCCGGGCGGTCACGCTGCTCGACCGTCTGGACTTCCGCTCCGAAGCCGCTACATTGGTGGGTTCCCTGCCGCTGGGGTGGAAGCAGAAGCTGGCTTTCTCGGTGGCTACGGTGCACCGCCCCGAGGTGGTCTTCCTGGACGAGCCGACGGGCGGGGTCGATCCCGTGACCCGGCGTCAGTTCTGGGAACTGATCTACGAGGCGGCGGCCGGCGGGACGACCGTGTTTATCACCACGCATTACATGGACGAGGCCGAATACTGCTCGCGCGTGTCTATCATGGTCGACGGCCGGATTCGCGCGCTGGGTACGCCGGCCGAACTGAAAAAACAATTCGACGCGGAGACGATGGACGAAGTGTTCCGTACGTTGGCCCGCGGTGCAAAACGATCGGAGTGATGAAGGGGAGTTTCATGTCGTTTGTCCGGAAAGAGACGCTGCATATCGTGCGCGATCCGCGTACGATGATGATCGTGCTGCTGATGCCCGTCATACAGATGGTTCTCTTCGGTTTCGCCATATCCAACGAGGTGAACAACATAGATGTCGCTGTCGTGGCTCCGCATCCCACGGAGGCGGTCCGGCAGGCCGTCGAACGGATGTCGTCCAATCCCTATTTCACGTTCAAGGGGTATGTGCCCGGAACGCGGGTCGACGCGACGCTCCGTTCGGGGGAGGCGGATGCCGTGGTCGTCTTCGCCGACGACTACGACCGCCGGATCGGGGCGTTCTCCCGGGGCGAAGGCGGGGAGGCGGCGCTCCAGATCGTGTTCGACGCTTCGGATACCAATACCGCATCGGCCGGGGCCGGCTATCTGAGAGGCGTGTTGCTGGGCGGCATGTCCGCCGCTTCGGCGCCGGAAACGCACCTGCTTTACAATCCCCAGATGAAGAGTTCGTACAGTTTCGTACCGGGTATCATGGGGATGATCTTCATGTTGATCTGCGCCATGATGACCTCCGTGTCGATCGTCCGTGAGAAGGAGACCGGAACGATGGAGGTGCTGCTGGTGTCGCCCGTGCGCCCGTTGCGGATCGTCTTCGCCAAGATGATCCCCTACTTCACGCTCTCGTGCGTCAACCTGCTGACCATCCTGCTGCTGGCCCGGTTCGTGCTGGAGGTGCCCATGTCGGGCAATCTGGTTCCGATCGTCGGGCTGTCGCTGCTCTACCTCGTGCTGGCGCTGGCGTTCGGGCTCTTCATCTCCACCGTCGCGGAGCGGCAGGCGACGGCGCTCATCATCTCCGCGATGCTGCTCCTGATGCCGATCATCATGCTCTCCGGACTGGCTTTCCCTATCGAAAACATGCCGGGCGTTTTACAGGCTCTTTCGTGTGTCGTCCCCACGCGCTGGTATATCGAGGCCGTACGCAAACTGATGATCGAGGGGCTGCCGCTGGCCGCCGTGCTGAAGGAACTCTCCATTCTGGCGGCGATGACGCTCGTTCTGATCGTCGTGTCGCTCCGCAAGTTCAACGATAAACTCGAATAGCGATGAGAATCCTCCGTATTTTGCTCGATAAGGAACTCCGGCAGTTCGTCCGCAATCCGTTCCTGCCGAAAATGGTGGTCATGTTTCCGCTGATGGTGATGCTCGTCATTCCGTGGGTCACCACGATGGACGTGCGGCACATCAACGTCTCGGTGGTCGACAACGACCGCTCGCCGGCTTCGCGGAGACTGATCCGGAAGATCGCCGCCTCGGACTATTTTACGCTGCGGAGCGTACAGGAACACTATGCCGTTTCGCTGGCAGCCCTCGATGCGGGCGATGTGGATGCCATCGTCGAACTTCCCGACGGATTCGAGCGCTCGCTCTCGGGCGGGCCGTCCGAACGGGTGCGCATTTCGGCCAACGGGGTGAATGCCGTCAAAGGAAGCCTCGGGATGCAGTATCTGCTGCAAGTGGTGAACGGAACTCTTTCGGAACTGCGCGGCGAGAGGGGCCTGCCTCCGGCGGCCGATCCGGTCGTGGTGCAGAACCGTTACAATCCGACGCTGGATTATCGCCACTACATGATTCCTGCGCTGATGATCATGCTGCTCATCATGCTTTGCGGCTTTCTTCCGGCACTGAACATGGTAGGGGAAAAGGAGACGGGGACGATCGAACAGATCAACGTCACGCCCGTGAGCCGTCTGACTTTTACGCTGGCCAAACTGATTCCCTATTGGGTGATAGGGCTGGTCGTGCTGATGCTGGCGATGCTGCTGGCCTGGCTCGTTTACGGCCTGGTACCCGCCGGGTCGTTCGGGGCGATCTGCCTGGCGGCGGCGCTTTTCATCCTCACGATGTCGGGGATCGGCGTCGTGGCGGCCAACCACTCGGCGACCATGCAGCAGACGATGTTCGTGATGTTCTTCTTCGTGATGATTTTCGTGCTGATGAGCGGCCTGATCACGCCCGTCGAGTCGATGCCCGAGTGGGCCCGGTGGATCACGCGATTCCTGCCGCCCCGCTATTTCGTCGACGCCATGCGTTCGGTCTATCTCAAGGGATCGTCCGTCGCGGAACTGTGGCCGGATTATGCGGCGCTGACTCTCTTCGCTGTCCTGTTCAACGGCTGGGCCGCCCTCAGTTACCGGAAACAGGCGTGATCCGGAGAAGGGGTCGAATCACGCCTGTCCGGACGGTCCGTGTCAGTATGCGTCGTCCCACCGGTCGGTGCGGAACGGGGCCAGCGGCAGTCCCTCGGTAGTCGTTACGTTGGCGTCGGTCCAGTTCCGGAACGCATAGCGCAGGGCCACGGGTTCGGGGACGCTGTCGCAGGTCACTACGATCTCGTTGCGGTTTTCGGTGTGCCGTGCCCGGGCCGAATGGAAGCGGCGGTCGGCGCCGGCCAGCTCGAAGCCCCGGAGTTCGCCGGTGAAGTAGCTGAAACTGCCCCATGCGGCCGGAGCGTGGTCGGAGATTCCGCGGAACGTGACGACGGCCTTTCCTGCCGTGAACACCACCGTATCCACGACGGGAGGTTCCGGAAGCACCTTGATGCCGTAGGTCCTGTCCAGCGCGAGCGAAGCCAGCCGCTGACCCACCTCTTTTTTATGCGGCGGATGGATGGCGGTGGGGTGTCCCAGGTCGGTCGTGGGCACGATTCCCGAGTTCGGTATCCGTTCGAGAGCTCTGTACTGGGCTTCGACGGTCAGCGGAAGGGTGATGCGCTCCTTGCCGTCATAGGTGAAGGGAGCCAGCTGGACATAATAGAACGGCATGTCGTCGTTGTGCCATTCCGAACGCCAGAGCCGTACCATCGAGGCCATCAGTTTGTCGTAGTCGAAATAGTTGTGCTGGTTCGACTCGCCCTGATACCAGATGAATCCCCGGGCGGTGAATTTCGTGAGCGGGGCGATCATGCCGTTGAACAGGTAGGAGGCTTTCGCCGCATCGTGTCCGGCCCGGGGTGTCAGGGCCAGCTCCCGGTCGATCCCCTCGGTCGAACGGATGGCCTCCTCGGTCATCCACGGCTCGATGGCGATCCCTCCCACATTGGGTGTGATGAGCCCGACGGGAACACCCAGCACCCGGTGGAGGTATTTGCCGAAGAAGTACCCTACGGCGCTGAAATCTCCCACACTGCGGGGTGTGGATTTGAGCCAGTTTCCGGGACAGTCTTCCTGCGGTTCGGATTTAGGTGTGGGCGGGACGGTGAACATGCGGATGTCGGGATAGCGGGAGGCTTCGAAAATCGTCTCGACGCTGCCCTCCACCGGCTGGCCGTAGAACCCGTGCACCGGCATCTCCATGTTCGACTGGCCGGAACAGATCCACACCTCGCCGGTCAGTATGTCGTGCAGGGTCAGCGAGTCGGTACCGCAGACGATGCGCAGGCTGTGGGGACCTCCGGCCTGCGGGGTCTTTACCCGCACGAGCCAGCGGCCGTCGGTGCCGCTCGTCGTCGTGGCGGATTGTCCGCTCCATGAGGGCGTGACGGTTACCGTTTCCGACGGGGCGGCCCATCCCCAGAGGTTGACCCGGCTCGATCGCTGCAACACCATGTTGTCGCCCAGAATGGCCGGGAGGCGGATCTGGGAAACGCCGCACGCCGCGATGAGGCTGCAAATGGCGGACAGGAGGATTCTCTTCATGGCTGTCATTCGTTTATGATCGTACCGGTGTGGATGCTGACGATCCCCTGTTCGCTTCCGCTCGTCTTGTATCGCGTGTTCCGGAGCGTTGCCCGTCCCACGTTGTCGAACCAGAGGGCGGGACGTGTCTCTTCGCCTTCGAACGTCAGGCTGACGTTCTCGAAGAGGACGTCGCGCACGTTGCGCAGGTACCAGCCCCAGCAGGGCAGCTGGCGCGAGTCGGCGGGCGGCTGTCCCACCTTCAGTTTCCGCAGGGCCGCATTGTCGTTGCCCGCGTAGCTGTACGAAATGTCGCGGAACACCAGCTTGTCGAAACGTCCCCCGCGCCAACTCTCGGCCGACGCTGCGGCGAAGGTGATCCGGGTGGCGGTCACCCGTTCCACGAGGATGTCCCCCGCTTCGTTGCCTTCGTTGAGCACCATCATGATCGGATTGGTCACGCTGTCGATCCGGATGTCGTGGATGTGGATATCGTCCATGTCGCCCACGGCCCGGCCCCATCCTCCCGGCTGCAGCAGGATGGCCGACTGCATGTTGGTACGCCGCAGTTCGCGGGAGGTGCGGTGGGGATAGCGGCCGGGACCCTGGAAATCGCAGTGGGCGATGGTCAGGTCGGTCGAGGGCATGATCATGCGGATGCCGTTGCAGGCCGTGTTGATGTGGCAGTCGCTGATCGACATGTTGTCCCAGTAACCGCCCGCGATGGCGTCGTCGCCCGTGTGGAACTCGCAGTCGTGGATGACGATGTTTTTCCCGCCGCGGATGTGGATGCCGTCCCAGCCTTCGTTGATGGAGAGGCCGCGGAACGTGCAGTTTTCGATTTCGTAGGCCATGAAGGCGTAGTTGGCTGCGTTGTTGACCGTGATGTTTTCCATCGAGAAGTTGCGCGATTCGGCTACGATGATCGTATGGGGGCCTCGCATTTTCTCCTCCCCGCGGGGATCGAATACATGGCAGCCGTCGATCGTCCCTTCGCCCTCGATGGTGAAGTTCTTCAGTCCCACGCCGAGAATCAGCGCCCGGTTCCAGCGGGCGTCACGCGAATTGTTGGCGTTCTGGCCTCCTCCTCCGCTGTCGAAACGGGAGATGTCCTTGGTCGGGACGTAGGATTCGTAACGGTCGAGGTCGGCGGTGGCCCGCAGTACGGCATCCGCTTCCAGATAGAGGCGGACGTTGTCTTTCAGGTGGATCGTACCCGTGACGAACACTCCTTTGGGTACCAGCACCACGCCGCCGCCCCGGGCGTTGCAGGCTTCGATGGCCGCGTTGATGGCTTGCGTGTTGAGCGTTTTTCCGTCCCCTTTCGCACCGAATTTGCGGATGTCGCAGACGTTGCGCTGCGGGGCGAAAGTTCCGGCCTGCACTGTAAAAGCCAGGGCGAACAGGAGGAACAGAACAAATGGAGTCTTTTTCATGCGTTGCGTAGGATTGGGTTTATCGGACGTAAATGGCATAGCCGTTCTCGCGCAGCGGAATGCCTCGTTCGGTGAGTTGTTCGTAGGTGTTGTTCAGATAGTTTTTGAAGGTACCG
The DNA here is from genome assembly GCF_014982715.1 of Gallalistipes aquisgranensis. Taxonomy (NCBI): domain Bacteria; kingdom Pseudomonadati; phylum Bacteroidota; class Bacteroidia; order Bacteroidales; family Rikenellaceae; genus Gallalistipes; species Gallalistipes aquisgranensis. The sequence continues at coordinate 390,034 of NZ_JADCJY010000001.1, forward strand.
GAGGGAATCTCTCCTTCGAAACGGCATTGTACCGCGTAATTGCCCAGGTTGAGAATCACCAGCACCTCGTGGTCTCCCCGCACGCGGGAATAGGCGAATACATTCTCGTTCGTGGTGGGGTAGATCTTGAGCGAACCCCGGTTCGTGCCGTCTTCCAGTGCGGGGTTGGTACGCTTGAGCTGGGTCAGTTTCTTGAAGAGGTTGATGAAAATCTTGTTGGCCGGGTCCCATTCCACGGGGCAGACTTCCGAAAAGACGAGCGACTTGTCCATACCGATCTCCTGTCCACTGTATATCAGCGGCATGTCGAAAATCGTGAACGTCAGTACGGTGAGGGGCAGCACGTTGCTTCCGAAGCGGGTGAATTCCGTACCTTCGAAGGCGCTCAGGTCGTGGTTGGTGAGGTAGACCATGCGTCCCTTGTCCCTGTATACTGGGTCTTTGTGCAGTGTTTTGCACGCTTCGACCAGAGCCGGTACGTCATTGGTCTGTCCGAACGACTTGAGCGCGTCGGCGAACTCCCAGGCATAATTGTAGTCGAACACCTCCATGTAGTCGGGATCGGAACCTTCGGCCAGCCACGTCACTTTCCGTACGGCATCGACCTGCCGGCGCACTTCGCGCCAGAAATCGAGGGGCACGTAGTCGGCTGCGTCGCAGCGGAATCCGTCGATGTCGAACTCTCGTACCCAATACTGCATGGCGTCGATCATGGCCGCCCGCATTTCGGGGTTGCTGTGGTCGAGCTGTATGGCGTCGTTCCAGCCGGGAGGCGAGTAGGGACGTTCGCCCTGGTCGTTGGTCGCGTAGTAGTCGATGTGGTCTTTTACCCAGACGTGGTCCCAGGCCGTGTGGTTGGCTACCCAGTCCATCCAAAGCTCCATGCCCTGCGCATGTACGGCGGCGATCAGCGACCTGAAATCATCCTCCGTGCCGAAATCGGGGTTGATGGCCTTGTAGTCGCGCACGCCGTAGGGGCTGCCCAGCGTTCCCTGCCGGTTCTCCTCTCCGATGGGATGGATCGGCATGAGCCACAGGATATCCACACCGAGTTCTTTCAGGCGTGGCAGGTCCTTTTCGATCCCCTTGAAGTCGCCTCTGCCTCCGTTCGAGTAGCTGTACACGTTGGCTTCGTAGATCACCCGGTTTCCGGCGGTGATCGGCTGCACCTGGCTGTTGGGCAGGTCGGACCATGTGTTGTCGTCGTCGTTTTTGCAGCCCCCCAGCGCCAGTGCGGCGGCAGCGGCTGCCATGAACCATTTTATCGCATTCATCGTTCCTGTTTTTGATCTGTTTGAAAGGCCCCGCACCGCTTTTCCCGCAGGCGCGGAGCCCGGTCGGTTCCCTGTTATTTGCGGAATATCGCGTACTGTCCCGTCAGGTCGTTGAAGACCACACGCAGCCGGGCGGCTTCCGGTCCGAAATAGACGTTTACGTCCGTCTCCTGCCGGAAAATCATGGTACCGTAAGGTGTGGACCAGTCTTTGCCGAGTATGTTCTGCCACAAGTTGTCGTAACTGCCGTCCGCGATGAATTTCCCGCAGTGGTATCCCAGATCGGAGGGCTCGATCGAGGTGTCCAGCGTCCAGATGTGGTTGTTCTCGTCGGAGAAACGGGTCATCGGTATCCGGGAGGGGTCCCATCCGGAGAATGTCCCGAAGAAGCACATCGTGTTCCATACGGTGGCGCTTCCCGCATCGTAATCGGCGATGCTGTACGTCATGTTATGGGTGTCGAGCGTGATGGTCTTGAATCCGGCCGTTTGATTCCAGAAAGCTATTCCCGTAGCCGAAATCTCCACGTCCGGCGCTCCGTCGGCCACCAGGCAGAAGGCCATGTCGGTGCCGAGCGACATTTCGGGCATGAACTTGTAGGCTCCCTGGGGCATGTATCCCGTGTAGGTGTACACGTAGTTCGACGTCTCGCTGTCGGTCTTGAACATAGGATACATGGCCGTGAAGTCCGACAGGCCCCAGTCGTTGATGTGCTGTCCGTAGATATAGACCGCCTGCAACGGATCGAAGTCGGCGAAGGGGACGATATAGAGCGTGAGCCGGTTGGACGATACGGTCTCCCCGGCGGATTCGCCTTCGCCGTAGGCGATCAGCAGCCGCATCTCCACTTCGTAGGCATGGCCCGCCGTCGCTCCGAAATCGTTCATCAGGATGGAGTTGAGTGCGTTGGCGTGAACGTCGGCCGAGAGCGACGAGGTGGTGGCCAGCGTCCTCGGATCGGCGAAGTCGTTGTTGCTCCGGTCGATCTGCAGCGTGTAGCTTACCGGCGAGACGGGAGAGGGCTCGGACGAGTCGTCCAGGTAGAACTGCGTGGCATTCCACGTGACGGTGAATACCTTCGGGTCCTTCACGCCCTGGTAGACGAGCGTGTAGGTGTCGGGCTGGAGCTCATCCAGCGTGCTCTCCTCGATGTCTGTGATGACGGGCGGCGCCGTGTAGGGCACGACCGTGAGCAGTACCGGTTCGGAGCAGACGGACATGCCGCCTCCGGTCGATTTGATCCGGAAACTCAGTACGAGCGGTTCTTCGCTCTCATCCTCCGCATAGTGGCCGCAAATGTCCCGGAGCGTCTGGGCATAGATGTCCAGATAGAGGCCGGAGGTCTTGGCGACCGATACCGGAGCGGAGAAATCGTTGTCGGAGAGGTCGGCCTGCACTTCGTATTCGATGCCGTCCACCCAGACCGGTTCCCCGCTTGCGGAGAAGAATTTGGTCTTGGTCCAGTTCATCCGGAAAAAGTAGGGGTTTTCGCTCTCTTCCGGCAGCTCGAAACTGCTCTCCTCCAGCGAGGCGATCACCGACGGCTGCGGCGCGAAGGTCTCCGGATCGTCCTCCTTGCATGCCGGCAGCAGGGCCGACAGGCAGAGAACACTCAAAAGGATTCGTATGTTTTTCATCGGTTCTGTTTTTTCGTTTGCGGCATTTATTGCTTCAGGATGACGTAGTGTCCCGTCAGGTCGTTGAATACGATCCGGTAGGCGCCGCCCTCTTCGAGGATGACGTTCGGGTCGGCCTCGTCCCCCGTCAGGTAGACGGTCTTCCCGTAGGGCACGTCGTAGGGATTGACCGCGGCCCAGCGGCTGTTCCAGCTTCTCGCTCCGCGGAACTTGACGTTGTGTATCTCTCCTTCGCCGAGCTCCGGAAGCGTGTAGTCCAACTGCCAGATGTGCGGATTTTCCGGAGAGATCTGCGTCATCAGCGGTTCGTTTTCCCAGTTGCAGAAACTTCCGATGAAGCCCAGGATGTTCCAGTCGAGGGCACCCGATTCGTCGTAGTCCTCGATCGACCAGGCCATGCTTCTCAGGTTGATGGTCACGGTCTTGTATCCGCCCGCGTCCACGTGGAGCGGGGTGCCGCTTTCGGCCAGTTCCAGCGTGTTGCCGCCCCCGTCGAACCAGGCTTCAGTTCCGCCCACCGATTCGCCCGGCACGAGTTTGAAGTCGCAGTTGTCGGGGAAATATCCGGTGAAGGTGTAGGTCTGGGTGTTGTCGTCGCTGTTGTCCTTGAACATGACGAGCATGCGGCTCGTGTTCCCGTTCTCCCATCCGGTCAGGTCGCCGGTGATATAGACGGGCGACAGGGGATCGCGGTCCTCGAACGGAGTGACCGACAGGGCGATCGTATTGTCCGAGAAGAGCGTCCGGGGCGTATTCTGTCCATAGTTCACTTTCAGACGCAGTTCGGCGTCGAACGGCTCGTCTGCCGAGGCGCCCAGGCTGTCGAGCAGCAGAAGGTTGAACTCCTTGAGGTGGACGTTCGAGGCGAGCGCCGAAGTGATGGTCACGGTTTTGGCCGATTCGAAGCCGTTGCCGGCCTTGTCGACCTGCAGCGTGTACTCTACGGGGGCCACGGGGGTCGGCGTCTGCGAACCGTCGAGGTAGAAGAGCGTTTCCGTCCAGGTGGCTGTGAAGAGTACGGGATCGGAGTTGCCGGGATTCCGGAGCACGTAGGTCTGCGACGGCAGGGGGTCGAGCGTGCTGGGAACCACCCGGTTCAGGGCCGGTTCGGTGTCGAAGTCGCCGCTGCAGGCCGTCATTGCGAGCAGCCCCAGCAGACCGAAAAATGATAGGATGCGTGATTTCATCTCTGTATGCCTTTAGTAACCGGGATTCTGTTTGATTCTGGTGTTGGCCGTCACCTCCGTAGCGGGGATCGGGTATATCTTGTACTTCTCGTCGATGTTGGTCACGCCGATATGCACTCCGTTTTTCCACGGCCATTTGTAGTTTTCGGTGAAACGGCCGTAGCGGATCAGGTCCATACGCCGGTGACCTTCCCAGTAGAGTTCGCGCGAACGCTCCTCGAGGATGAAGTCCAGCGTCAGGTCCACGGATTCGATGTCATCCGTGTGGGCCCTCCCGCGCAGTTCGTTGAGGTAGATCAGCGCCTGTTCCCTGGTACCTCCTTCACCCCCGCGCAACACGGCTTCGGCGTACATCAGATAGGCGTCGGCCAGCCGGAACATCGGGAAGTCGGTGTCGGCGTGGGCCGTGTTGGAACCCGGCGTGCCGTCGCTGTTCAGGTTGGAGTATTTGACCACCGACCAGCCGTAGGTGAAGTCGTACCATACGGAGGTCTCCAGCGTGCGGTCCTGTTTCCAGAACATGCCCCGCACGTCGTTGTCGGCAAAGAGTTCGGAGAGGCTCTCCTTGGCCCGGATGTTGGACCATGCCTGCGTGAAGCCCACGTTCGTCCCGGGGTTCATGTCGGTCTTCTGGGAGGCCGCGATCAGGAAGGTCGTGCCGCCGAAGGTGGCCGCCCTGCGTCCGTCGTAGACGATCGGAAAGATGATTTCCGGAGAGTTGTGGTTATCTGCGCAGAACATGTTGCTGTACGTGGGGTCGATGGAGAATCCCGCGCCCAGCACCTTGTTCAGGTAATACAGGCAGTCGTCGTAGCGTTCCTGTCCTGTGTAGACCTCTGCGTTGAGGTACATTTTGGCCAGCAGCATCCACACGGTCGGGTCGTTCACCATGCCGTAGTGGGCCTTGTCGGCCGGAGGCAGTTTGCCTTCCACCGCCTTCAGTTCGGATTCGATCCACGGGAAAAAGAAACTGCGGTCGCGCTGGACCACTTCGTTCGAACCGATCGGGAAATTTTCGTCGATGAACGGGACGTTTCCGTAGAGGTCCATCAGAAAGTAGTAGTTCATGGCCCGCAATACCCGGGCTTCGTTCCGGAAACCGGCCACCTTTTCCTTCAGCCGGTCGTCCGCGTTCCGCTCGGCGAGTTTTTCGGGAGTCGTCTCGCGCAGGTATTCGTTGGCGTAGGCGATATTGAGGAAAATGCGGGTATAGTTGAGCGAGACGAACTTGTTGGACGAGTTCCACTGGCAGAAATAGAGGCCGCGCATGGACTCGTTGTCCTCGGCTCCGATCACTTCGTCGGTACAGAGCTCCTGCAGGTTCCAGTAGGTACGCAGGAAGGTGGCTTCGCCCTGGTCGTCGGCCGTGATGTCGGGTTCGCCGAAAGAGCCCGAATTGCCCGACAGGGCCAGTCCGGCGTATATTTTGGCGAGGAACTCCTCGTAAGAGACGGGGTCTTTCCATGCCTGGTCGGGAAGGAGCAGGCTTTCGGTCAGCGGCTCCGTGTCCAGATCGCTCAGGCAAGAGGGCAGAGCCGTGCTGAGACCGAGCGAAAGGAGAAACAGAATATATGTTTTTTTCATGGTCATGGAGTTTTAGAAATTCAGATTGACGCCGAAAAGGTAGGTGACCGGACGGGGGTAGAGCGTCCCGTCGTATCCGCCGAACACCTCGGGGTCGATGCCTTTGTAGCCTGTGAAGACGAAGGGATTCTGCACCGTCGTGTAGATGCGGCCGCTGAGCGGGAACCATTTCGATTTGCGGAACGACCAGCCCAGCACGATGTTGTCGATGCGGAAGAACGAGGCGTCCTGGACATAGTAGTCCGACAGGGGCTGCGCGATCTGGAAATTGGTGTCGAACGCGCTCTTCACCCGGTTGTTGAGCGTTTCGCTCACGTAGACCGACGTGGGACTCAGGCCCGCTCCGTTCGCCGCCACGGCATTGTAGTTGTAGTTGCCGAGGCTGCCGTGGCCCGCGATGGCGAAATCCCACGCCTTCCAGGTCAGTTTCGTGTTCAGACCGAACGTCCAGTCGGCCGCCGCCTTTTTATAGGGACGGAGGTCTTCGGCGCTGATCTTGCCGTCGTTGTTCTGGTCTTTGTAGAGGCCTTCGATCGGTTTGCCGTGTTCGTCGTAGATCTGTTCATAGACGTAGTACATATTCGAAGCGTATCCGACCATGTTGACCACCACGCCGCTCTGGAGCCGGGTGTTGCGGTCGTCGCCGTCGGTCAGTTTGGTGATCTTGTTCTGGTTCCAGGCCGCATTGAATCCCACTTCCCACTGGAGGTCCTTCTTGTGGATAATGTGGCCGTTCAAGCCGAACTCGATGCCTTTGTTTTCGAGGCTTCCGATGTTGGTGGCCACGAACTCCTTGAAGTTGGTGCCGGCCGTCGTCTTGGTCTGGAGATTGATGAGGTCCTCGGTCTTGCGGTGGTAGAAGTCGAACGTTCCTTCGATGCGGTTGTTGAGGAACCCGAAGTCGAGTCCGATGTTTTTGGTGATGGTCGACTCCCATTTCAGGTCGGGATTGTACGACTCGGGGCGCAGGAGGGCCACCCAGATCGGGGTGCCGTTATCGAATCCGCGCAGGTAGCCCACTTCCGTGCCGGTCGAGTGGAGGTAGGCGCGCAGATGTCCGTAGTCGATGTTGATCTCCTGCTGTCCTGTGATTCCCCAGCCGAGCCGGAGCTTCAGGTCGCTCACCACATTCGAGTTTTTCAGAAAACTCTCTTCGGAAATCCGCCATGCCAGCGCCACCGAGGGGAAAAGCGACCAGCGGTTCGCCTTGGCGAAACGGGAGGAGCCGTCCCGTCGCAGGGTAGCCGTCAGCAGGTAGCGGTTCTTGACGTTGTAGTTGAGCCGGCCGAAGAACGAGATGAGGTAGTGTTCGTTCTCGTAGCTGGTGTCTTCGATCAGACGCGGGTTGCCGTATTCGTCGAAATCTTTGAGCCGGTGGCCGATGCTGCTCCCTTCCCGCCAGTAGCGCTGCCATTCGTAGCCGGCCATGATGTCGATGTGGCTGTCGAGGAACCCGAGTTTTTTCTCGTATTTGGCATAGGCCGTGAGCGTCGAGTTGCGGATGCTCTGGTCCCAGTTGAATTCGCCGCCCCCGTAGGTGTAGTCAGAGGGGATGAATTCGTCGTAGTATTTGAACCCGTCGCTGTTCGAGGCGTCGAGGCTGAGGTTGAGGTTCAGCCGCAGGTCGGGCCAGAAGTGGAGCTTGTAGTCGAACTGGGCGTTGCCCTTGAAGTTGAAGGCGTGGGCCTTGTCCTGGAACATTTCGAGCATCGACAGCGGGTTTTTGGTCGCCACCTGGATGACCTTGTGGTCGTCGCCGACCCAGGTGAAGTAACCGCCGTAGGGGCTGTCCTTGTCGTAGACGGGCTGCGAGGGGTCCATCGCCACGGCGGCTCCGATGGCATCCCAGTTGGCGAAGCGGTTCTTGACGTACATGAAGCGCCCGTTGAGGGTGATGCTCAGATGGTCGTCGAACAGTTTCGGCGTGAGGGAGAAGCTGCCCGTGTAGCGTTCCGTGCGCGAGGTCTTGAGGATACCGTCGAGATCGGTCAGGCCGAAGGAGACGCGGTAGGGCATCCAGTCTCCGGCCGAACCGTACACGCTGAGGTTATGCTCGGTGTTGACCGTCGTCTGGAAGATGACGTCCTGCCAGTCGGTGTTCACGAGTCCCTGCCTTTCCTTCATCTTTTCGTAGATCGGCAGATCGGAATAGGCCTCCTTGAGAAAGACGCGGAATTCGTCGCCGGTCATCACGTCCACCTTCTTTTTTAGCGTCCCGACGGATACGTTGCCGTCGTAGGTGATCCGGAGTTTGCCCGGCGTTCCCTTCTTCGTGGTGATGAGGATCACGCCGTTCGAGGCGCGTGAACCGTAGATGGCGGTCGCAGAGGCGTCCTTGAGCACGGTGAACGACTCCACGTCCGACGGGTTGAGCGTGCTGAGGATGTTGCCCACGCCGTTGATCTCCTGGTTGTCGATGTAGACCCCGTCCAGGATGATGAGCGGTTCGTTGTTGGCCGAGAGCGAAGAGCCGCCCCGGATACGGATGCGGGAGTGGCTCTGGGGAGCTCCGCCTTCGTTGATGATCGACACGCCGGCCACCTTGCCCACCAACAGGTCCTGGGCGTTGGGAGTGAAGCCGCGGACGGCATCGTCGATCTTCACGTTGGCCAGCGATCCCGTGACGTCCTGCCGGCGCATCTGGCCGTAGCCGACCACCACGACCTGTTCCAGCGTCTTGTTCTCCTCGAGGGTGACTACCAGTTCCGTCTGTCCTTTGAAGGCGATCTCGCGGGTCACCTGCATGTAGGAGAACACCAGCGTGTCGCCGACCGTGACGTTCGGCAGCACGAAACGCCCGTCGATGCCGGTCGAAACCCCGTTCGACGTGCCTTTCACATAGACGGCCGCGCCGACGAGCGGCTCCCTGTTCTCGTTTTGCACCACTCCTTTGGCCGTGCCCGGCTGTGCCGCCGCGGCGCTCTGGAGAAGGAACAGCTGGAGAACCGCCGCAAAAAGAGACGCGATCTTCATAAAGTTCAACTTTCTTCTCATTGGGTTCGGATTTTTATTTGTCATTCAGGTTGTTCGTCCGGTTTATCGCGCCGCCCGTCCGGGAGCGTCGCTGAACGAGGTGGGGCGTGCCGCGTCCGAGGTCCCCCTCGAACGGTTCGGCCGGTCGCTCATAGAGAAATCGAGCCGTCCGCCCCGTTGCAGCATGGCATGGGTGAAGTAGTTCCGGTCGTACGGACGTCCGTCGATCGTCAGGCGGTCGATGTAGACGTTCCGGTCGGAGTTCTCCGGAGCGTTGATCTCCAGTTTCTTCCCGTCGGCCAGCGTGACCGTCATTTTGCGGAAAAGCGGGGAGCCGAGGGCGTATTCGCCGTTGACGGGACAGACCGGATAGAAGCCCATGGCCGACAGCACGTACCAGGCCGAGGTCTGTCCGTTGTCCTCGTCGCCGCAATAGCCGTCGGGCGTGGGACGGTAGAGTCGCCTCATCGCCTGGCGGCTCCAGTATTGCGCCTTCCAGGGCTGTCCGACCCAGTCGTAGAGATAGATCATGTGCTGGATGGGTTGGTTGCCGTGGGCGTATTGTCCGAGGCCGGCCACCTGCATTTCGCGTATTTCGTGGGTCACGATGCCGTAGAAGGATTCGTCGAAGACGGGCGGCATTCTGAAAACGGAGTCGAGCATGCGGACCATCCGCTGCCGGCCGCCCATCAGTGCCATCAGTCCGGCGGGATCGTGGAACACGCTCCAGGAGTAGTGCCAGCTGTTGCCTTCGGTGAATTCTCCGCCCCAGGCGAACGGATCGAAATCGTTTCGGAACCCGCCTTTCGAATCCCGTCCGGCCATCAGTCCGCAGGTCGGGTGGAAGAGGTTTTTGTAGTTGAGCGAACGGTCCGCGAAAACTTTCCGTGTCTTTTCGTCCTTGTTCATGTATTCGGCCAGACGCAGCACGCAGTAGTCGTCGTAGGCGTATTCCAGTGTGCGTGCGGCGCTCTCTTTCACTCCCGCGTCGGTCGGGACGTAACCCAGACGGTCGTAAAGGCCGATACCGGCCCGGCCGACCGACGTGATGGTCGGATGGGCGTGGTAGGCATTCTTATAGACGGCCTCCCAAAGTACGTCCAGATTGTCTTTGACGCCGTTCAGGATGACTGCCGAGGCCACAACCGAAGCCGAATTGGAGCCCACCATGCAGTCCACGTGGCCCGGGGATACCCATTCGGGCAGCCAGCCGCTTTCGCGGTAGGTGTTGGCCAGCCCTTCCAGGAAATTCCGGCTGAATTCCGGGTAGAAAAGATTGAAAAAGGGGTGCACGGCCCGGAACGTGTCCCAGAATCCGTTGTCCGTGTACATGCGGCCCGGCAGCACCTTGCCGTTGAAAGGGCTGTAATGGACGAGCTTCCCGTCCGCATCGTATTCGTGCAGTTCACGCGGGTAGAGGAGCATGCGGTACAGGGCCGAGTAGAACGTGCGCAGGCGGATGGCATCGCCGGCTTCATCATCCTCCACGGCGAATCGTGACAGGTGGCTGTTCCATACGTCGTGTCCTTCCCGGCGGATACGGTTGAAATCTTTCTCCCCGATCTCGCGGGCCAGATTGCGTTCGGCCTGTTCGGGGCTGATGAACGAGGTGGCCATGCGGACCGTTACCGGTTCGTCCCGTTTCGTCTCGAACGTCACGACGGCGCCTCCGCGCGAGACATTCTCCGACTCGTCGCCCTCGGCGAAGCCGCCGTCGCGCCAGAGGGTTGCCGAGGCAAACGGCCGGTCGAAACGGATGACGAAGTAGTTTCTGAAGTTGCCCGGTTTGCGCTCGGGGCCGAATCCGTAGGAATCGGTCGTGTAACCTACTATTTTTCGTTCGCGGGGGATGATCTTCACGTAGGATTTCCCTGCGAAGGCGTCGATTACCACGTGGGAGCGGCGGCCCTCCGGGAAGGCGAACCGCATCATGCAGCCCCGCGGGGTGGGACTCATTTCGGCCGTGACGTCATGGTCGGCCAGATAGACGCTGTAATAGGCCGGTTCGACCGTTTCGGTCTTGTGGGAGAACCAGCTGCGGCGGTCCTCCTCGAGGAAGACCCGTTCCCCTACGGTCGGCATCAGCGAGAGCATGCCGTAGTCGCCGGCCCACGGGCTGGGCTGGTGGGTCTGCTTGAAGGCCACGATGTGGCTGTCGGTATAGGAGTATTGCCATTTGTCTCCGTTGACATCGGTCTGGGGGGTCCAATGGTTCATTCCCCACGGGCGGGCGATGCAGGGGTAGAGGTTTCCGTTCGAAAGTCCGGGGTCGTTCAGCGATCCGATGACGGGATCGACATATCGTACATAGTCCCTTTGGGCGAAAAGTTGGATGCCTGCCGCGAGGGCCAGCATCGTGAAGAACAATTTTCTCATGGTTCCGTTCGATAGTTTCAGGTGAGGGCCGGAGCCCGATACAAAACTATGCGAAATATATACTCAGGGTATTCCGAAGTAAACGTGAGGTAAAAAATAGCGGGATTCGGATTTTTTATCTGTTTGTAAACAAGGTTGTTGTGGACCTCTCCTGTTTTTCGCGGAGTAAAAATCCCTTTTGTTCCCGGGGCGTTCAGATGCTTTCGGAACCGATCCGTTTTACCCGTTCTTCGAAGTCTTCTCCCGTGTTGAGGGCCTTCGACCGGACCTTGCTGCGGTAGTTGTAGACGGTGCGGGCGGTGTAGTTCAGGAAGGTGGCGATCTTGTTCGTATCCCGGATGCCCAGCCGGATCAGGGCGAAGATGCGCATTTCGTGGTTCAGCGACCCGTCTTCGTTCTCCGGATAGCGCTCCTCCTCGCGTAGCAGGGCGTTGAACTCCTCCACGAAAGTCGGGTAGATGTTAAGAAAGGCCCGGTCGAAGTTGACGTAGAGTTCCCGGAGTTCCTGGGCCGTACCCTCGGTGTTGGAGGTCAGCCGGAGCAGGTCGGCGCTCTGTCCCGCCCGTATTTTGCGGTTGACCGTTACTTTGAAGGCTCGCAGTTTCTCGATGTACTCCGTGCAGATGTCCAGAAAGTTTCCGATGAAGAGCTCTTTGATATGGTTCGCTTCGGCCAGGTGGGCGTTGGTCTCCTGTTGGCGGCGGTTGGCGTTCTGCAGGATCGCGTTCAGGTTCTTGAGGCGGGAATTGGCGTTCTCGATATATTTGTTGGCCCGGGAGAGCCTCTTCATCTGGAGGGCGACGAATACTACGGCACCGATCAGAATGACCGACAGGACGCTGATCATGGTCAGCATCATGCGGAGTTTGCGCTGCTGGCTGGCCCTGTCCAGTTCGTAGGCCTTGTCGATGATCGGGAGCACTTTGGAGGTCTGGATGTTGCGCAGGCGGGCGTTGTAGAAGTTGGCGTCGTCGAGGCTCTTTTTGACGTAGCGGTTGGCCCGCCGCAGGTCGCCTTCCTGGAAGAGGAGTACGGCCAGCGCCCGGAGCGAAATGTTCTCCTTGATGCTGGCTTTCACGTCCGATAGGGCGGAGATGGTCAGGTACTCCTTCTGGCGGTCGTAATCGCCTTTCTCTCCGTAGATGTGCGAGAGAACGGAGGTGAGTGAAGCCATCTCCTTCGTGTCGGGCTCCACGCCGGGCAGGAAGTCCGTCAGTATCTTCTCGGCACTGTCGAGCCGGTTGCGCGCGATGTAGCGGTGTCCCGAATAGATCGCGTAATCGAAGGTGTTGCGATCGACGATCCTCAGCAGAGAATCCTGATAGAGCCCCCTGTTCCGGATCAGCTGGTCGAGGTTGTGCCCGTCCTGGTATTCGATCTGGTAGATGAAACATTCGATGTGGGTCTTGTAGTATTCGACCCGTTGCCGAAGGGTCAGGTCGCGGCTTGCGATCGAATTCAGAATGTCGAGGGCGTCGGCGAACATGCCTGCCTTGGCCTCGCTCCGCGCCCACTGGATTTTCCCGTCGTTCATCCACTGCGTGTTCCCGAGCGACCGGGCTTCGGCGATGGTCCGCAGGGAGTAGCTGACGGCCGAGTCGCATTTGTAGGTTTCGTACTCCCGGGCCAGGTTCAGACAGATAAAACACCGTGTTTCCGGAGAGAGCCCCGGTTCGGAAAGCTGTCCCTTGAGCCTCTCCAGATAAGCCTCTTTTCGCGCTACGTACTCCTTTTCGTTTCCGATGGCACGGTCCAGTTCGTGCAGCAGCGGTTCGGGGCTTCCTGCGAGGGCGGTGCAGGCCGACGACAGGAAACACAGCACGGACAAAATCCGCCGCCGCGGACCGAAACCCGGAGTGACAGCGGCAACCGTACGGTGTGGCAGTAAGATGCGGAGCATAGGACGGTTTTCTTGTATACAAATATAAAATAAATAATTCGAAACACGATGAACGAATCGGGGCGGAATCTTTTTCCTCCGGGGGAAAGTGCTTGTACCCTGTCTTTTGCCGGAACGGGACGAAAAGGAAAAACTGAGATTATCCGGTCAAAAATGGCAGTATCCGGTCAGATGCAGGGACTGTCCCGCCGGGTGTATCGTCTTTTCCGGGCTAAATTTTATTTTTGTGGGCATGCCTTCCGTATGGCGGGAAGACGGAGTCGTTTCGGGAATGCCTGTCCGGAAGTGCGGTCGGATGAAGAAGTCCGGCGGGGGCTGTTTCGCGGCCCGCGGAATTTTTAGTGCTAACCTGCAGGTGTCCGGAAAAACCGGAGCTTGTTTATTGAACAAAAGAGAGAATGAAAATTTATTCTTCGGTGGCAGCGGTCTTTTGCTGTTTGGCCGTCGCCGGGTGTTCCACCCATGAAAAAGAGATGAGCGCACTCGTGAACGGCAGTCTGCACACGGCTGCCGTGCAGTCGGAACGGATGGCGGAGAGCCTGATGGACAGGCCTGACGAACTGCCCCGGACGATCGGGAAGGACGGGAAACTGATGACCTCGAAGTCGAACTGGTGGACGAGCGGTTTCTTTCCGGGGGTGCTGTGGTATCTGTACGAGGCGGAAGGCGACGATTCGCTGAAAATGTATGCGGAGAATTTCACCCGCAGGGTGGAGAAGGAGCAGTTCACGACCGACAACCACGATGTGGGGTTCATGCTCTATTGCAGTTTCGGGAACGGGTTGCGTCTGACCGGTAATGAGGAGTATGCGAAAGTGCTCCTGCAGGGAGCCCGGTCGCTGAGTACGCGGTTCCGGCCGCAGGTGGGATGTATCCGCTCGTGGGACTGGAACCGGCAGGTGTGGCAGTATCCGGTCATCATCGACAATATGATGAATCTGGAGTTGCTGTCGTGGGCGTCGAAATATTCGGGCGATCCGAAGTTCGCGGAGATCGCGCGGTCGCATGCCGACGTGACGATGAAGCATCATTTCCGTCCGGACCACAGCAGTTACCATGTGGTCTCCTATGATACGATTACGGGACAGCCCGAAAAAAAGAATACGTGTCAGGGATATGCCCACGAGTCGTCGTGGGCCCGGGGACAAGCCTGGGCCCTGTACGGATACACGATGATGTACCGCGAGACCGGCGACAGGAAATATCTGGATCATGCCGGGAATGTGGCCCGCTTCATCATGGACCATCCCCGGCTGCCGGAAGACAAGATTCCTTACTGGGATTTCGACGCTCCCGACATTCCCGATGCCCCGCGCGATGCCTCGGCCGGAGCGATCATGGCTTCCGCTTTGATCGAACTGAGCCTCTGCACGGAGGGAGATTTCTCGAAACGGTGCCTTTCGGTGGCGGAGACCCAGCTGAAGACGCTCTCCTCCCCCGAGTATTTGGCCGAGCCGGGGACGAACTGCCATTTCATCCTGAAACATTCGGTGGGGAATTATCCCGGCAAGTCCGAGGTGGACGTTCCGCTGACCTATGCCGATTATTATTATGTAGAGGCACTGGTGCGTTATAAACGGGATGTATTGAAAGAGAACATGCGATAAAATTCCTGAACGATGCCGAGACTTTTACTGTGTGCCGCGGCCGCGTGCTGCTGGCTGTCGCTCTGCGGGCAGGAGGGCGGGAGCGCCGTCCCCCTTTTCAACCGGACCGAACCTGGCCGGTGCAAACCGGTCGCCGAACTGGAACGTGATTTCGAACGGCTCTCCGACAAGGCGCGTCCCTATACCTATTGGTTCTGGATGAACGGCAACATTACGAAGGAAGGCATCACGAAGGACCTGGAGGCCATGCACCGGATCGGTGTGGGCGGGGTTTTCAATCTGGAAGGGGGAACGGGCATTCCCAAGGGTCCCGTCACTTATCTGAGCGGGGAGTGGTCCGAGCTGAAGGCTCACGCCGTCGCCGAAGCGGCCCGTCTCGGCATCGACTACGTGATGCACAACTGTCCGGGGTGGTCCTCGAGCGGAGGGCCGTGGATCACCCCCGAATATTCCATGCAGAAACTGACCTGGAGCGAAATCGAACTGACCGGGGGAGCGGAAGCCGATACGCTGCTGCCGCAGCCGCCGACCGTACAGGGATATTACCGGGATGTGGCTGTGCTGGCCTTCCCTTCGTTCGAAAACGGGAAGCCGGTCGCTTTTTCGGACTGGAAGCGATTGAACAACAGTGTGTTCAATCATGACGGGAGGATTGGGATACAGGAGTATGACCGGCAGCAGGTCATCGACCCGGCCACCGTCGTCGACCTTTCCGGAAATCTGATTTCGGAAGGGCGTCTTTCGTGGCGTGTCCCGCAGGGGCGCTGGACCGTCATCCGGCTGGGACATACCTCCACCGGACAGAGGAACTGCGCGGCTCCCGATACGGGCGTAGGGCTCGAATGCGACAAGTTCAGCAAAGAGGCGATCCGTCTGCATTTCAATAAAATGATGGACCGGTTGTACCCGCTGATCGAGCCCTATGTGGATAAAATCCGGATCGGGCTGGAGATCGACAGCTGGGAGGTCGGCATGCAGAACTGGACGGCAGGGTTCGAGGACGAATTCCTCCGGCGGGCCGGCTATGACCCGATCCGCTTCCTGCCTGCGATGACGGGCAAGATCGTGGGGGACCGTGAACGGACGGAACGTTTCCTGTGGGATGTCCGCAGGGTTCAGGCCGACCTGCTTGCCGACAACTATTACGGGGAATTCCGCCGTTTGTGCAACCGTTACGGGTTGATCTCCTACTGCGAACCTTACGACCGGGGTCCGATGGAGGAGTTGCAGATCGGTGCGAGGGTGGACGGGGTGATGGGTGAGTTCTGGAACGGACTTTCGGCGATTTTCCAGAACAACCTGATGATGCGCCGCACCACCAAACTGGCCTCTTCGATCGCCCACACCAACGGGCAGCGGATCGTAGGGGCCGAGGCATTCACCTCGGAACCCGAGTCGGGCCGCTGGCAGGAGTATCCCTTCGCCCTGAAAGCCGTGGGAGACAAGGCCTTTACGGAAGGTATCAACCGCATGGTCGTCCACCGCTACGCAATGCAGCCGCATCCGACGGCGGCGCCGGCCATGACCCTCGGGCCATGGGGTATCCATTTCGACCGTACCAATACGTGGTGGGAACCGGCCCGGGCCTGGATGGACTATCTGAACCGTTGCCAGACCGTCCTGCAGGAGGGTCTGTTCGTGGCGGATTTCGCCTATTTCATCGGGGAGGAGGTGGTGGGCTACACCGATGTCCACCGGAAGGACCTGACCCCGGTGCCTCCCGAAGGGTACGATTACGACCTGATGAACTCCGAGACCCTGCTGCGGAGGGCCCGGGTGGAGAATGGACGTATGGTGCTGCCGGACGGGATGAGTTACCGGGCACTCGTGTTGCAGGGCCGTTCCCGCATGACGTTGGGGGTATTGAAAAAATTGGATGCGATGGTTGCCGGGGGATTGACGCTGATCGGACCGCGGCCGGAACATTCGCTGGGGCTGGCGGCATATTCGCCGGAGAACGAGGCGTCGTTCGTCCGGCTTTGCGATCGTCTGTGGGGGACCGGGACCGGGCCGGTCGTCGACAGGAGGATCGGTGCGGGCCGTGTTCTCTCCGGGATGAAGATGGAAGAGGCGGTGGACAGACTGGAACTGGGACCCGATTTCGAAGTGGTCTCCAATCCGGGGAACATTCCCGTACGCTATATCCACCGGAGGATCGGAGAGGCCGATGCCTATTTCGTGTCGAATCAGCGGAGAAGTGCCGGGGAGGTCGTGTGCCGGTTCCGGGTGGGGGATAAAGTGCCCGAGTTCTGGAATCCCGTGACGGGCGAAGTCGCTTCTGCCGTGATGTACCGGGCCGACGGGGAGTATGTTTCCGTACCCGTCCAGCTGGAGGAGTACGGCTCCGTGTTCGTGGTCTTCCGGCCCGGGAAGCCGCGGAAGGTGCTGACTGCGGTCCTGCGGGATGGAAGCGTGGTGGCGGATGCCTCCGCCTCCGGTACCGGAGAAGAGGGGCGGACGCTTTGTCCGGATGTGCGGGACGATTTTTCGGTCGCCCTGTGGGTGAAGCCCGAATCGGACGTGATGCTGAATACCGATAATCCGATGGGGTACATTCCTCATCCGTGGACGGAGTACTATGCGATATATCCCTCCGGAGGGGCGGCTCTGTACGGTGAAGGACATGCAACCTGCGGAGTGGCCGTCGGCCGAAACGGGGTGGCCGTGTGGGAGAACGAGAAGGGTTATCCCGAATTCCGGCTGGCGGCGGAACGGCCTCTGTCGGGCTGGACTCATCTGTGTCTGGTTTACGAGGGAGGCGTGCCCTCGGTCTATATCGACGGAATGTTGGCCGCCCGGGGCGAAAAGTCGCGGAGGAGTGTGCATCCCGGGCTGAATGCAGCCACACTGGCGGAGGGAGCTTCCTATTACAACGGGGATATGACCCGTCTCGTGCTGATCCGCCGGGCGGTGGACGCCGGGGAGATCGGACGGATGCGGGCCCGGGGATTCGCTCCGGAGGAGACCGGGCGGGCCCTCGACTGGATGTTCTCGGGGAATGCCTGGCTGGTGTGGCTTGAAGGCGATTACGTGACGGTGGCATCGGACGGTACGCGCCGTCGGGTGCCGGTGCGGAATATCGGTCGTCCTGTGGGGCTCGATGGCGCGTGGAGCGTCCGCTTTCCTGCCGGATCGGGTGCTCCCGGCCGGATTACGCTCCCGGAACTCGGATCGCTGCACCGGCATCCGCAGGAGGGTGTGCGCTATTTCTCCGGCACGGCGGAATATACGAAGGAATTTACCGTGGATGCTTCGCTTCTGGGCGATGGACGTCTGTTCTGGCTGGACCTGGGCCGGGTGGAGGTGATGGCCGAAGTGGAGGTGAACGGGGTGAACAAAGGGATTCTGTGGACGAAACCCTACCGGGTCGATGTTACCGATGCGTTGAAGCCGGGCAGGAATACGCTGACGGTGCGGGTGACCAATCAATGGACCAACCGCCTGATCGGGGACGAACAACTGCCCGAGGAGAACGATTACGTGCCGGGAGGGGGCGGCTACGGTCTTGCGGCGCTGAGCCGGGGTGCGATCCGTTCGCTGCCCGAGTGGTACCGGAACGGAGATGAGAAACCGGCGGGGGGGCGCATCGCGTTCGCCACATGGAAGCATTACCGCAAGGACTCTCCGCTGCTGGAGTCGGGGCTGATCGGTCCCGTCCGGCTCGTTCCCGCCCGCAGGATGAAGGTACCGGAATGACGGGGCTTTATTCCTGTCTCTGCGGGGTGCGGGCGGGGCTTCGGCTTTGGGCCCGTTATCTGGAAATAATCAACTCTTCCGTACGGAGTTTGGGAACGTAGTGGGTGCCGTTTCTGCGGTAATAGGCGAGGCTGTCGCCGGAACCGGCGGGAATCAGTTCGATCTTTTCGATACCCCGGCCGATAGCCAGGATCAGGAGCGGTTCGAAGGGCAGCCGGAACTCGTGCCTGATCCGGTCCCGGTCGAAAGAGCCGATGCAGAGGCCGTTGAGGCCGATCTCCGTGGCTTGGAGCAGCATGCTTTGGGCCGAGATACCCAGGTCGATATCGACGTAACGGTCTTCGGCCACGGTCGAACAGATAATGATGAAAGCGTTGGGTTCCGTACCCGGCAGAGGCAGGTGCAGGTCGGGCAGGGCTCCGCCGAGGCGGATGCCGGCCAGAATTGCGGGGGCTTCGTCCGACAGGACGGGTCTGAACCGCAAGACCTGCCGGTTTTGTGCCGACGGAATCCGGGTGTTGACTTCGATGATGCGCCGCAACTGGTCTTCGCGTACTATGAAGCGGCTGTCGTAGCCGCGGTGGCTGCGGTTTTTCAGAAGCAGTCTGCCCAGTGTGGCCAACGGCTTGCGGGGATTCCGGTCTGATGCAGGCCGGGCCAGATACTCTTCCATTTTTCTGCCGAGGTAGTTGTCTGCCATCTCCGTGCTGATTGTTTTCCGCAAAGATAGGGTATTTTTCGCTCGGAGGGACCCGATAGGGACGGATAATGTGTGTTCCGCATCGGGAGGACCTGCACGCTGCCGTGTCGCTTATGGCCTCTGATGTTTTTCGGTATCGACGAGTCCGCCCCTGTGCGGTGTAGGCGGCAGGGGCGGATTTGATCGTAGGTTAGCGGCGGTAACGTCGGATGGTTATTTTCGCAGTTGACGGAGCAGCCACTCCCGTTCGAATCTGTTGGTTTCCGGGTAGGTCCAGTGGGCCGCGTCGAGTGTGAGGCGGAGCTCTTTCGGCGAAGTGATTACGTTATAGGCCGCCAGGGTCGAGGTCGGGGGACAGGTGGCGTCGTTGTATCCCGTGCAGAACAGGATCGGGACCTTGAGCTTCCGGGCGAAGTTGACCACGTCGTAATATTCCGACACTTTCATCTTCGTTTCGAGATTGCTCTCGTTCGGGTCGCGGAAGATATGGGGCCAGCCGCCCGTAGCGCCCCGGTGGTAACCCGTCAGGTCGCAGAGAGCGGGATAGTTGGCCCACAGGCATTTGATCCTCGGATCGAGGGCGGCGGTGACGATGGACAGCGCTCCGCCCTGGCTCCCTCCGCATACGGCGATGCGATCCTTGTCGACCTGGGGCAGCGTGCAGAGGAAATCGACGGCCCGGACGCACCCTGCGTAGACGTTCCGGTAATAATACTTCTCGCGGTTGTCGATGTTGTAATAGTAATAGCCGTTCAGCGCGCCGAAACGGAGGTTGTTGTAGAGTTCGTCCGGCAGGTTGACGGGAATTCCGTGAATACCGATTTTCAGGGTGACGGCCCCGGCTTCGGTGTACTCCCTGTCCGGCAGGTAAGGTCTTACGCCGGCACCCGGAACCTGCAGTACGGCGGGAAACGGGCCTTCGCCTTTGGGAACCGACAGCATACCGTAGATATAACGGCCCGCGTTCCCGTTGCGGAAACGAATGTGATAGACATTCATTTTGGACGTGCAGTGTTCGGGCAACAGGGTCATCACCGGTTCGAGCGGAATGTTACTGTTGGACGAGAGGGTCTGTTCCCAGAATTCGTCGAAATCCGCGGGCAGTTGGGCGAACGGCTGGATCTTATCGGGGGCGAAAGCCACTTTGATGTAATTGGAGTAGTTGATCCCGCCGATGCGGACTTTCGCCGTGAGGGCCATGAAGCCGGGCTTGTCCATTCCGTCGACCGTCAGTTTCCGGCAACCCTCTCCTGTGTCGAGTTTGCCTTGTGTGACGGGTTTCAGCATGTCGGGTCCCCATTCGTAGGTCACCTCCACATTTTTTTGAGGGAAGTTGTCCTTGATGACCGATACGGTGAATTCCGGTTTTTCGCCGACCCGGTAATTCCAGTCGGCATGGTTCGGTGTGAGCAGGATTTTTACGTAGGTATGCTCCCGGGAGCGTTGCGCCCGTAAGGGCGACGACAGGATAACCCCCAGCAGCAACAGGGCCGTTATCCGGATTAGGTTCTTCATGGTTCGTCGTTTTGTAGGTTTCGATCGTATGGTGCAAATATAGAAAAATGGGGAAATGATGACTGTATGGGATAGGATTGCTACTCGTAATATCCGAATTCTTCGACGAGTTCGGACAGTTTCAGAATGTTCTCTTTCGGAACTTTCGGGGCGATGGAACAGGCTGTGCTCAGGATGAAACCCCGCCCTTTGGTCATGCCCGTTTCCAGAATGTGCCGTACGTCGTTGCGGATTTTTTCGTCGGAACCGAACAGCAGAGTATTGATCGAGTCGATATTTCCCTTGATGAACATCGACTTGCCGATCCGGTTGAAGGCATCTTCGATGTCGACGTTCCCGACCGGTGCGGGATCGAGACATTCCAGCCCGGAGGCACCGCTTTCCCTCATCAGTTCGAGCCTGTCGCCGATGGAGCCGCAGGTGTGGATATATACTTTTTTGCCGGCCGCCTTGATGGCGTCTATGATCCGTGTCTCGAACGGGAGCACGAATTCCCGGTAGGCCTCCGTCGAAATGAATCCCTGTCCGGCGAAAGGCGACGATATTTTGACGGCGTCGATGGGTGCGCGGCACATGCCTTCGGCTAAAGCCGTAATGCCTCGGGTGAATTTGTTGAGTATCCGTTTGCTTTTTTCGGGCTCGAGCAGCAGGGCGATCAATCCGTTCTCGTATCCCAGAAAATCCAGAAAGTAGTCGAACGGAGAGGTGATTTCCCCGTGAATGGATACCTCGTCGCCGACTTTCCCGTGAATCAGGTCGAAAATGTCGAACATCCGGTCCTTGCAGAGAGGAAAGTGCAGGTTGTTGGAAACGGGGATATAATTTATCTCGTCGGGGATATCTTTCTCTATGTCGACGGTTTCGATGGACGGAGTCGTCCCGGGGGATTTGAATTCAACCAGGGGCAGGTCTATCCACGAGTGGGTCTCCGTCCTGTCGGGATAATGCAGCCGTACTTTGCCGGGTTCTATCTCCTCGCGTTCGATGAGGTCTTTTTTCCATGCATCGGAATGGCCGTGCAGGCTGACCAGAATACCGTCGAAACGGAATTGCCGGCAAAGTGAAACCAGTCCGTCGGCGAACCTATCTTCGTTATACCAGAATTCTACGGGGTCCGGTTTCAGCTGCATCATCATGGAGCCGATGCTGAATTGGCACATAAGAGGTACCCTGTCGGGTTTTTGCAGGTTCATGGCCGTCTGTATCCGTTGCCTGGAAGTGAGTTTCATAGTGCGGTGACAAATTTGGTCGGTTGCGGTCGGGAATCTTTTTTCCGATCGGAATTTCCGATTTCGGTTCGGATTTCCGTTCTTTTTCGTGGAGGACTGTGAACCCCCATTTCTCCACTCTTTCCTGCCGGACATCGGTAGACGATAGAATCCCTGCGTTTTTTCTTGGTCTTCTTTCTCTGTCCGGGGCGTCGAGAATGATGAGGCTCGTTCGTCTTCCACGGTAAAGATAGATATTTCGTATAAGACTGCAAAAGTTTTTCTGTAGTCGTTGTTTATCGGGATGGTTCTGCGACGAGAAAATACGTAGATGAAAATCTCAAGTCGTATAATAGGAAGGCACGATAGATGCTTTGTGCTGTACTGTTCTGAATGGTTCGGATTTTGCCTCTTTATTATTATTTTTAAAAAGAAAAAGCAGTTACTTTATTTGTAACTGCTTGATTTTCGAGTAGCGGGAGAGAGACTTGAACTCTCGACCTCATGATTATGAATCATGCGCTCTAACCAGCTGAGCTATCCCGCCATCTTCCTTAAAGGCAGGTGCAAAAGTAATCATTTTTTTGTTAAGTCCAAACCCGTGCGGTGAAAAATATTTCCGGAACGACACATTCCGTGTCGGGAAAAGTAACTCCGGATCGGCTATCCTGCTCGCGGACAGAGGATCAGAACGATGCGACCACTTCGATCGTGAATTTGTCCTGCAGCAGTTTGTTTGCGGCGAAATCCGAAGGTTTGTGATGCCCGAGGAAATATTTTTCGTAGTTGAGCCGCAATTCCGATTTCAGCAGTTTCGGGGACAGTCCGAAGTTGACCCCGATCGTCATGCGGTTCGCATTGAACCGGTCGTGCAGTTTGGTTTGCGAGTTCAGGAAGTCCACTCCATGCCCTGTGTCCCAGCGGGCGATCGGTGCGATATGTTCCGCGAAACCGTTCCGGGGCAGTCCGAACTGGTAATACCCCTGTATGTGGGCCGCCGTGATGACATCCTTCTCCTTGTCGAACAGGATACGTTGCGCCACCTCCGCCTCGATCAGGAAGCGGTCGCCCACATAGTGGAGTTCGCAGCCCCACATGCGTATCTTTTGGGTGAAATCCTCCTCTTTCTTGACTCCGTCCGTTTCCACGACGTGTACGTCCAGCGGCGTGCGTCCCGTGTAGAAGCTGGCCGCACCGCCCAGTCCTTCGCGTTTGCCGATGTCCAGCCGGGTGGAGAGGTTCACGCTCTTCGACCACTCCGGATTGTTGCTGCCCGACCCGTTGAACACACCCACCGTGACGCGCATCGGAATTCCGGCCCGGAAACTGTAACGGCCCAGGGCGCCGATGTCGCGCGAACCGATCGTCTTCACGTACTCCTCGGCCTGGTCGCCCGCGAGGGTGCTGCCGTAGTAGGACGTGAGGTATTTGGCGATGAACGACCGGTTGGCGAACATGTTGGAACTGGGTCCCCGGTCCAGATCGGTACTGAATTTATACTGTTGCTGACCCAGCGTGAATTCGAAATTTTTCCGGAAATAGGTGACGTACGAATCGAGGATCGAAATTTTCCCCTCATTGTTGAAATCGACCTGGACGGCATAGCGCATGCTGGGGCTGACGAATCCCTTGACGCCGATCCGGGAGTTGCGTACGTTGAACCGGTATTCGCCGTCGGTCGTGCTCAGTTCCATTTTGGCCTTGACGGCTCCGTAGACCTGGGGCAGATAGGATATTTCGCCCGATTTGCGGACCGGAATGTCCGTTCCCCGCGTCTGGGTCCTGGACGTGTCTGCCGGTACGGGCTCCGCTGCGGTATGTCCGGCTGCCGTGACGGCGCCGAGCAGAAAAAGGAGGGAGAGGTTCGTTCGCAATGTCATAATCCGTAGTTGTTTTCCATAACCTCCGCAAAAATAGGGCAAATCCCGGGGATTGCAAACCGGTTGCCCCGAAAGTGGTATTTAATTTGATAAGATTAGGTATTTATGCTGATAATAAACGGAATAGCGATATGAAAAGAGAAAAGTACGGAAACCGGGGCGATCTCCGGCCCGAGACTTCCGTGCGGGGAGCCGCTCCTTCCGGCGGACAGACGGTCAGCCGGATTTTCAACGGATTGGTTCTCGCCGGCAGCCTTCTGATCCTGGTGTCGCTTTCGTTCGACATCATGTTCGAGCGGCAGTATTATCTGGGGGCCGGTTTCCTGCATCTGCAACTGGCCGTCTGCCTGATCTTCATGGCCGACTTTTTCGTACGCCTGGCGACGGCACCCTGCAAGCAGCATTACGTGGCCCGCAACTGGATTCTGCTTCTGGTCTCCGTGCCGCTGCTCAATCTGATGGAGTGGTTCGGCGTGGAACTTTCCCGGTCGTGGTATATCGTTTTCAAGGCCGCTCCGCTCGTGCGCGGTTTCTACGGTATGCTGATTCTGATCGGGTTCACCCGGGACCGCGTGCGCAGTCTGTTCTATGCCTATCTTTTCACGGTGGCCGGGTTTACCTATTTTTCCGCGCTGATCTTCTATTCGTTCGAACACGGACCCAATCCGAAGCTGGATTCCTTCGGTGATGCACTCTGGTGGGCCTGTATGAATGTCACCACGGTCGGAGCCGAAATTTTCGCTGTCACGACCATCGGTAAAATCCTGTCGGTCGTTCTTCCGGGGCTCGGCATGCTGATGCTGCCGGTCTTCACGGTCTACGTCACCGACCGTTTCAAACGAACACGCTCCGCCGGAAAGTAGCGGAGCGTGCATGTCGGTGAGTCCGGGTTATTTTCCGCCGCCTTTCGGGGCCATTTCGCTGTTCTGCTGTTTGAGCAGGTCGCGGATGTCGGTCAGAAGCATCTCCTCTTTCGACGGTGCGGGAGGTGTGGCCGGAGCCTCTTCCTTCTTCTTTTCCAGTTTGCTCATGACACGTATTACGGCGAAGATCGAAAAGGCGATGATGATGAAATCGACCACCGTCTGGATGAACTTTCCGTAACTGATCACCACGGCCGGGTCTGTTTCCGTGGCCTGTTTCAGCGTCACCGACAGATCGGCGAAATTGACACCGCTGAGCAGCAGGCCGATCGGGGGCATGATGACGTCGGCCACCAGCGAACTGACGATCTTGCCGAACGCACCGCCGATGATGATACCCACGGCCATGTCCACCACGTTGCCGCGCATGGCGAATTTTTTGAAATCGGATAAAAAACTCATAACAGAATACATTAAAGGGTTTCGGATTTTTGCTGCATAAAACGCACCAAACCGGACCGGCAGTCCGATCCGGGTACAATGGTAGTGATTTTCAGGCAAAAAACAAAATCCGGTTATCCGAGCGACCTGAGTTTCAGCAGTTCAGCGAACCGCTCTTTGTGGGAATCCGAAACGGGGATATATTCTTTCCCGAAAACGATCCGGCCCCGCTCGATCGTCCTGATCCGGTCCATGTTCACGATGTACGAACGGTGGACCCGTACGAACCGGTCGGCGGGCAGCCGTTCCTCCGCTGTTTTCATGCTCATCTGGGTGATAACGGGGCGGGTACCGTCGACCGTGTGGATTTTCACGTAATCGCCCACTCCTTCGATATAGAGGATCTCGTCCAGCGCGATCTGTAGCTGTTTGTAATCCGCTTTGACGATGATCGAACGGGGAGACGGCGATACGGCGGACTTCCTGCCCGCCCGGAATGCCTCGTCCTTCTCGAACCATTGTAAAGCCCTGCCTGCCGACCGAAGGAATTCGGCATAGCTGATCGGTTTGAGCAGATAGTCGAGCGCATCGACCCGGAACCCTTCCAGTGCATATTGTTCGAAAGCGGTGGTGAAGATCACCCGCGGGCGCTGGCCGATCATTTCCGACAGTTCGATCCCGCTCAGGTGGGGCATCTGGATGTCGAGGAAAAGCAGGTCGATTCCGCCTCCCCCCAGTATCCGCAGGGCTTCGGCTCCGCTGTTGCTCCGGCCGGCGAGGGTGAGGAACGGTGTACGTCCTATGTACTCTTCCAACAGGTCGAGTGCCAGCGGTTCGTCGTCTACGATCAGGCAGTTGAGGGTCATACAGGTTACAGGTTTACGATCAGTTGCGTGAGAAAGGTGCCGCCTATCTGTTGCTGGCGCAGGCTGTGGGCCTGCGGATAGAGCAGGTTGAGCCTTCGCAGGAGATTCTGCATCCCGATGCCCGATCCGCTCCGGTCGTCGTCCGATTTGGGGAAACAGCTGTTTTCGATCGTGCAGATCACGATGTCGTCTTCCCGCAGGCTGATCCTGATCCGTACGAATGAGGGCTTTTCCGTGCTGACCCCGTGTTTGAAGGCGTTTTCGATCAGCGTGATGAACAGCAGCGGGGCGATGCGCACTCCCCGGCAGTCGTCGGGCAGGGAGACTTCTACGGTCACGTTTCCGGCCAGCCGCAGTTTCATCAGTTCGATGTAACTGCGGATGAAGGCGATCTCCTGCTCCAGCGGCACTTTGTTTTCGTTGTTGTCATAGAGCACGTAGCGCAGCAGGCGGCTCAGGCTGTGTACGGCCCATTGCGCACGGTCCCGGTCGATGGCGATCAGCGAATAGATGTTGTTGAGCGTGTTGAACAGGAAGTGGGGATTGAGCTGGCTCTTCAGGTTGCGCAGTTCCGCTTCCGTCCGCTCTTTCGCCATTTCGGCCTTCTCCTGCTGGGTGCGGTACCATCCCGATGTGGTTTTGATCGCCACGCTCAGGGCTCCCGTCAGCATCATCATGGTCGCGTCGCGCAGGATGAACATCACCATGTCCGGTTTCGGTCCCCGGAGAGGTTTCGTGATCTGGGCCAGATGGGAGAAATAGTATCCCTGCCAGAGATGGAGCAGGCCCGACACCGTCCCTATCAGCAGCAGGTTGACGCCCAGGAATACGAGCCACCTGCGACGGAACAGCAGCCGGTCGATCAACAGAAAATAGTTGACATAGAAGACGATCATGAAGGCCGCGGGCACGAAAATATAGCCCAGATACCGGTTCCACGTCATCGGGTTGCCGTCCCGCGGCGACACGAGCAGAGGCAGTCCGAAAAGAATGCCCCAGCCGATGACGTGGATCAGGGCGACCAGCAGATCGTTGCGCCGGGATTGTGGCATGTTCATGGCGGTTTGGGAATGCAAGATAATGATTTTTCGTCTATTCGTAACGCAGGGCCTCGATCGGGTCGAGCCGGGAGGCTTTCTGGGCCGGATACCAGCCGAAAAAGATACCCGTCAGCGTGCAGACGGCGAAGGAGAGCACCACCGAGTAGAGTTGTACGAAAACCGGCCAGTTCAGCACGTATTTGATGACCGCCGCCGCTCCTACGCCCAGCAGCACGCCGATGATGCCGCCCGTGACGCTGATGATGACCGCTTCGATCAGGAACTGGAACAGGATATGCCGGCCTTTGGCGCCGATCGACATGCGCAGGCCGATTTCCCGCGTGCGTTCGGTCACCGAGACGTACATGATGTTCATGATGCCGATGCCTCCCACCAGCAGTGAAATGCCTGCGATGCAGGCCAGCAGGACGGTCATCATGTTGGTCGTGCTGCTGAGCATCGAGCTGAGTTCCTCCTGCGAGCGGATCGTGAAGTTGTCTTCCTCTCCGGGTTTGATCTTGTGGGTCTGGCGCAGGATTGCCGTCAGTTCGTCGATCGCCTTGTCCGACAACTCCTCGCTCACGGCCGAAAGGAAGATGCCGTGCAGGTAGGTGATGGCCAGCACCCGCTTCTGGACGGTGGTGTAGGGGGCGATGATCAGGTCGTCCTGGTCCTGTCCCATGGAATTGTAGCCTTTGGGCGTCAGTACCCCGATGATCTTCAGCGGAATCTTGTCGAACCGGATCGTCTTGCCCAGCGGGTCCTCCCCGTTCGGGAAGAGGTTCTCCACCACGGTCTTTCCCACGATGCACACCTTGGCGGCCCGTTTCACGTCCTGGTCGGTGAACATTTCGCCTTCGCCCACCGAGAGCTTGCGGATGGTCATATAGTCGCCGTTCACGCCGTAGAGCGAGGTGGGGGCATTGTTCGCTCCGTTGATCGCCTGCCCGCTGGCGTTCACCGTGGGCGATGCGGCGCTCACATAGGAGGCTTCGTGCACGATGGTGTTGTAGTCTTCGATCTTGAGCGTCTGCATGTCGCTGGCGCTCTGGCGCACGCCGCCCCGGCGGTCGGCTCCCGGATGGAGCATGATCATGTTCGATCCCATCTGGGAGATCTGTTCGCGGATGCTCCGCTTCGACCCTTGTCCGATGGCCAGCATGGCGATCACCGAGGCCACGCCGATGATGATCCCGAGCATGGTGAGGAAACCCCTCAGCTTGTTGTTGGCAAGGGCCTTGAGTGCGATCTTTATCAGATTGTTGTAGTTCATTCCTTACTTCCGGTTTTAGTTGTTCTCCACGGGCAGCGATTCGAGGACTTCCCGGGCCGATCGGATTTCGGGATTGGTCACGTCTTCCGTGATTTTCCCGTCCCGCAGGGTGATGTTGCGGCTGCTGAACTGGGCGATCTCCGGGTTGTGCGTCACGAAGACGATGGTGCGTCCTTCGGCGTGCAGCCGCTGGAAGAGCGTCAGTATTTCAAACGAAGTGCGCGTATCGAGGTTTCCTGTCGCCTCGTCGGCCAGGATCATCACGGGGTTGTTGACCAGCGCTCGGGCGATGGCCACCCGCTGCTGCTGTCCGCCCGACATCTGGTTCGAACGGTGCTGGATGCGGTCGGCCAGTCCGACGGCCACGAGTGCCTGTTCGGCCCGCTCTTTCCGCTCCCGGGCGCTCACCGCCGGATTGTAGAAGAGCGGCAGTTCCACATTCTCCAGCGCCGTGGTCTTCGGCAGCAGGTTGTAGGACTGGAAGACGAACCCGATCTTGCGGTTGCGGAGCGTGGCCCGGTCGTTGCGGCCCATCTCTCTCACGCGGATTCCGTCGAGGTAGTATTCGCCCGAGGTGGGTGTGTCCAGGCAACCCAGAATGTTGAGCAGGGTGGATTTACCCGAACCGCTCGTTCCCATGATGGTGACGAACTCCCCCCGTGCGATGTCGAACGATACACCCCGCAGGGCGTGCACCGTCTCCTCGCCCACCGTGAAATCCCTCCGTAGTTTTTCAGCCCGTATGATATACTTTTCCATAAGACGATTCCTCCGTTGAACCGATTATTTTTTCTTTTTCCGCTGTCCGGGAGGCTGGGGCATGAAGGGGCTCGACCCTTCCGGAT
The DNA here is from genome assembly GCF_014982715.1 of Gallalistipes aquisgranensis. Lineage (NCBI taxonomy): Bacteria > Pseudomonadati > Bacteroidota > Bacteroidia > Bacteroidales > Rikenellaceae > Gallalistipes > Gallalistipes aquisgranensis. The sequence continues at coordinate 418,899 of NZ_JADCJY010000001.1, forward strand.
TCTGGGCCTCCGTTACGGCGATTCCCATACCGAGTCCGGTCACCACCTTGTCTCCCTCCTTGATCTCTCCCGTCACTTCGGTGAAGATACCGTCCGAGTCCCCTGCCGTCACGGCCACGCTTTTCAGCGTTCCTCCGTTGTCCAGCCAGAGCGTCTTGGCCCGGTAATTCGCCGGGTCGGCCTCGGGTGCTTCCATCCCTTCGGGGGTGAAGCGGAGGGCTTTGGCCGGTACGATCAGCACGTCGTTCTTCTCCATCGTATAGACCGTGATGTTGGCCGTCAGCCCCGGTTTCAGCTTCAGGTCGGGATTGGGGGCATCGACCACCACCTCGTAGGTCACCACGTTCGATTCGGTGGTGGCCTGCAGGCGGACCTGCGTCACCGAACCCTCGAACACGTCGTCCGGATAAGCGTCCACCGTGAAGGTCACCCGCTGCCCGTCCTCCACGCTGCCGATGTCCGCTTCGTCCACGTCGGCGATCACCCGCATCTGGCGCAGGTCGTTGGCAATGGTGAACAGGGTGGGGGTTTCGAAGCTCGCCGCCACCGTCTGTCCCTCTTCCACTTCGCGGCCGATCACCACTCCGTCGATCGGCGAGGTGATGGTGGCGTAGCCGAGGTTCTGGCGCACTTTGAACATGTCGGCCTGTGACTTTTCGTAGGCGCTTTTCGATTTCATGTAGTTGTATTCCGCCGTTTCGAATTCCGTGTCGCTCACCAGGCCTTTCTCGTGCAGCCCTTTGGTGCGGAGATAGTTTTTGGTCTGGTACTCGTATTCGGTCTTGTTCGATTCCAACGTGGCGGTGCTCGATTCCAGTTCGGCCTGTAGGGTCGAACGGTCCAGTTCGGCGATCACCTGCCCCTTTTTGACCACCGAGTTGTAGTCCGCATAGATATGGTCGATGATGCCCGATACCTGTGTGCCGACCTCGACCTGTACGATCGGCTCCACCGTTCCCGTGGCGGTTACCGTGTTGATGATCTGTCCCCGCCGCACGGTCGTCGTGTCGTAGCTCGTGCGCGGTTTCGTCTCCCGGGTGAGTACCCAGGTCAGCGTGCCTGCCACGAGGGCGAGGACGATGACGGCGATTCCGATTTTCTTGCCTGTTTTCATGGGTTCTGCTATCTGTTTTTCGTTATAATTCGATGGATTCCCCCCGGTAGAAATTGAGAAGTTTGAGCGACAGGATCGCCTGGTATTTGGCTTGGAGCTGTTCGCGTTGGGCGCTGAGGTAGTTGTTCTTCTCAGTAAGCAGTTCCACGGTGTTCTTCATGCCGGCGTCGAACTGTTTGCTGACCAGTTCGTAGCTCTGTCGAGTGGCTTCGGTCTGGTCTTCGGCCGCCCGGTAGCGGCTCTGGGCCGACACCACGTCTTGATGGAGCGATTCGACCGTTTTGAGCAGCTCCTTTTCCGCTGCCGTGAGTTCCAGACGGGCCGAAACGGTCTGGAGTTTGGCCCGGGCAATGGAGCTGCTGGCCTGCCGGTTGCTGAAAATGGGAACGCTGATGCTCAGCCCCGCACTCTGGTTGAATTTGCGGTCGAGCTGGTTGCCGAACGAGATGCCCGATCCCGAGAAGTTGCCCGTTCCGATCCCTGCACTGAGCGATACGGTCGGCAGACGGGCTGCCGAGGCGATCTTCTCTTCGAGTTCGGCCGCTTCGATGCCGGTTCGGCTGCTCTGGATTTCGGGCATCGTCTCCAGTGCGGTGCGGTAAACCGATGCCAGCGTGGGGACAGGCAACAGCACCTGCGAGTCGGACAGTTCGGGGAAACTGACCTCGAACGGTTCGTCGAGCCCCAGTTCGAGCAGCTGTTTCAGGTCGAGGCGGGCCTGCGCGAGACTGTTTTCGGCTACTGTCACCTGATAGTTGTCGCTGCTGCGCTGGGCCTTGATCTGAGCCAGGTCGCTGACCGAGATCGACCCGGCCTTGCAGAGCTCTTCGGCCCGGGCCAGTTCGGCCTGCGAAACCTCCAGCGTTTGGCGGGCGATGGTCAGTGCCTCGTTGGCATAGAGGATTTCGAGGTAGTACTGCGTGACGGCGATCTCGATGTCGTTCTCCGCCTTGTTCACGTCGTACTGTCCGCCCCGGACGAGTGCTTCCTGCTGACGCACGGTGTTTTTGACCTTGCCTCCGTTGTAGAGGGTCCATCCGGCGTCCAACCCGTAGTTACCCGAGTAACTGGCGGCGGAACCGAGGGCGCCCGTGGCATTTTCCCGGCGCTGATTGATGACGCTCTGCGTAGTGCTGAACCCGAGCGAGGGGAGCCGCTGGCCTTTGGCAGCGTGCAGTTCCACCCGGGAGATTTCGGCCGAGATGCGGCTCTCCTCGATCTGAATGTTCTTCTGGCGCGCATAGTCGATGCAGCGCTTCAGCGTCCACGGCTGCGATCCGCTCTCCTGTGCGGAAAGAGTCCCTGCCAGCAGCAGGAGGGCGGCGGTTGTCGGTATGATCCGGATCATGTCTGCCTTACTGTTTTTGGTTTGCGGCAAACATACCCATCAAAAACCGAACCCCGAAACGAATCGGACGAACGGCCGTTTTTTGCCGTCGAACGCTTCCGTCCCGGGTGGAGAAAGGAAGGTTCTCCGCATACGCTCCTGTCTGCCGCAGGAGGATACGGCGGGAGCCACTGCCAGTCGGACAGGAGCGGATCAATGCCGGTTACGGTTCCCCGGCGAGGATCGTGTGAGCGGTGGTCATAGATAATAGGGCACGGCGACCTTCGCCGTGCCCGCGGATGCCGGAGCGCTGCCGCTTCAGGCCGGAAAGAATTCGGGGATGATGTTCCGGGCCTTCCGGCGTACCGTTTCCGCGTAGTCGGCCGGGATCGACCGGTAGGGCCACCGGAGCCTGTCGCCCGCGTCGCACCAGCCGCCCACGAGCGCCATGAACCGGTCGCAGGCATGGTTGGGATAGTGATGTTCGGTGATGAAGGGCGTGATGCAGCTCGCCATGAAGAGTCCGATCCGTTTTTCCAGTTCGAGGGCTCCCGGCAGGTCGGAAAGCATCTGTTCATACCATCGCTGGGCGGCATACGGGTTCAGGCAGGCCACGTTCGAGTAGGCTCCGTGCATGCCGGCCCGGACACCCGTGGCCAGATGGTGTCCCGGGACGAAGACCGAAAGACCCCGTACTTCGCGGTTTACCGTGTCGTACCATGCCGGGTCGCAGTCGTTGTCGAACACTTTGACGCCTGCCAGCGACGGTATTTCCCGTTTGAGGACCATCCACTCTCCGGGCGCCAGCCTCCGTTTGGCGTGGGGCGGATTGTAGAGTACCAGCGGAATCCCTTCGGCTTCCTGTTCCATGACTTTCAGAAAATCGACGGCTTCGGCGTCGCTCACGGGAAACCAGTCGGGCAGGATCACCTGCACGGCTCCCGGTTTCAGACGGCGGACGGCCCGCAGCCGTTCCAGCGAACGCTGGGCGCAGGGATGGCTCACGCCGATTTGGTAGGGTACTCCGGCCGCCTCGCATTTGGCGGAGAGCAGTTCGCTGATGTGCAGGAACTCCTCTTCGTCCTGGGAGTAGAATTCTCCGGCCGTGCCGTTCGAATAGATACCGCAGGGGCGGGAGTCGATCAGTATGTCGATCTCCTCTTCCAGCCGGGCGTAATCCATTGTCCCGTCCGGACCCGTAGCCAGCAGCAGGGTGGCCCAGTTACCCCGTATTTCAGTGTGGTCGAGTGGTTTCATCGTTCGTGTGTTCGGATAGCTGTCGTTTGTCTGACAAATATAAGGGTTATTTTTATTTATCCTATTTGTATGATGAAATAATCCGGGAATTTTTCCGGACTTCGCTCTATTTCGGCGGAAGGTTGCGTTATCTGCGAACTGTTTCGTATTTTTGCGCCCAAAATGAAAGGATGATGACCGACGACAAGAAACTTTCCGGCCATTTGGCGCTGCTGGGTGCCAATGTGATTTTCGGCCTCAATATGCCGATCTCGAAGACGGTGCTTTCGCTCGATTTCGTGACGCCCTACACGCTGAACCTGTTCCGTATGGGCGGTGCGGCGGTTCTTTTCTGGATCGCGTCGCTTTTCTGCCGCCGGGAAAAGGTGCCCCTGCGCGATGTGCTGCTGCTGTTCGCCGCTTCGCTGTTCGGCGTGCAGCTCAACCAGGTGAGTTTCCTGATCGGCCTGTCGATGACCGCTCCGGTCGATGCCTCGATCGTGGCGACGACCGTGCCGATCATCACCATGATTATCTCCGCCCTCTACTTGAAGGAACCCATCACATGGAAAAAGGTGATCGGCGTGCTGGTGGGGGCTTCGGGAGCCATCATGTTGATTACGGGCGGACAAGGCGCCTCGGGAGGCGAGTCGCACCTGGCCGGGAACCTGCTCTGTCTGTTGAGTGCCGCCTCGTTCGCCACCTATCTGGTGCTGTTCAAAAAACTGATCGGCCGTTACTCCTCCGTGACGCTGATGAAGTGGATGTTCCTCTTCGCGGCTCTGTGCAACCTGACTTTCTGCTGGGACGATTTCATATCCACCGACTTTTCCCGTTTCACGTGGGATGTCTCCCTGCGCGTGGCCTACGTGGTCTGCGGCGCCACGTTCCTCTCCTACATGCTGATTCCCGTGGGGCAGCGGACGCTGCGTCCCACGGTGGTGAGCATGTACAACTACGTGCAGCCGCTGGTCGCCTCGCTCGTGGCCGTGCTGATCGGTCTCGATTCGATGAACTGGGTGAAGGGCGTTGCCGCCGTGCTGGTCTTTTCCGGGGTCTATATCGTGACCCTCAGTAAGTCGCGGGCACAGCTCGAGGCCGAAAGGGCGGCCCGGACGAAAGTGTAGGCTTTTCCCTGCGGGTCAGATCGCGTCCGGGGCGATATTGGTGATTGCGGAGGTGACCTGCACTCCGTCGTCCGGGTATTCGAACAGGGCGAAACGGGGTTCCGTCTCCCCGTCCCGGTAACTCCACAGCGTTCGGTAGTGGTCGGGATTTTCTCCCATTCCGGCCAGTTGGCGCAGATAGGCCGCCAGCGACTTGTTTTCCGTGATGTAGACGTGCTCCATGTGGTCGATCACCGGACTGTGGCGCCGGCCGCGGTCGTGGTCGAATCGGAGGATTCTCCTGCCGTCCGGGGTGAGGCCTGCGAGGATGAAGGTCATGCTCTTTCCGATGGCGGGCAGATTGAGCACGCTGCGGTCGGTCGCCAGGAAGGGCAGGCCTTTCCCCTGCATGAACTCCCTCAGCCGGGTACGGAGCTGTTCGGGATGTCCGAATGTCCGCATCAACTCACGGGCCTCTTCGGGCGTCATCCCTCCGTAGCGTTTCTCCTCCCGTTGTTCCTGCATCGAGCGGGCATTGGGTGCGAACAGGGCATAGTTCTCCCCGAAACCTTTCACCGAGAAGGTGTAGTAGCAGATCACTCCTTCCCGGTTGAGCATCTGCCGCAGGCGTGCGGTGTGTCCCCGGCGCGAGGCGGCTGCCGTGAATACCAACTGGTTGGTGACGATCCACCCGGCCGATTGCAACCGGCGGATGCCTTCGCGTGCCTCGGGCGTGATCTCCAGGGGCGATTCGAAGTGGGTCTGGATGATGAATTGCCGTACGCCCGCTTCCGAAGCCCGTTCCTTGAAACTCCGCAAGATACTCACCAGTTCATCGTCGATCCGCATGGGCAGGTAGGCTGGCAGGCGCGTGCCGAGCCTCACCCGTTGCAGTTCGGCGTATTTCTCTCCCTCCGGTCTCCGGGCGTTGGCCCGGCGCTTGCGCAGGGCCATGCGGTAAACCGCCTCCAGAATACCCCGCAGCGTGGCATTGCGGCTCATCAGCGCGTCCCCGCCCGTGATGAGGATGTCCTTCAGTTGGGAATCTTCTTCGAAATAGCGCATCAGTTTGCGCAGTTTCGTATTCCAATGTTCGTTGGGTTTCAGGTTCTGGAATTCGAACCCCAGCCTCCGGCTCTGGAAATCGTACATTCGCTGGCAGGGGGCGCACAGCCCGCCGCAGGCCCGGCCCATCGAGTCGGGAATGAGGATCGCCACGTCCGGATAGCGCCGGTGGATGTTGTGTCCCGGTACGATCCATCCTGCCGCATTGGGTTTGCCGGCCTCCACGATGTCCTCCTTCTCCCAGGCCCGGATCGTCCCGTAGGTCCGCACCAGCTCCGGGGAGTAGATCACGTAACTGCGGATCGTCCGGTCGTCGTACCCGTCGGGGCCCGGATTCAGCAGCGAGAGGTAGTAGGGGGTCACGAAGAAGGGAATCTCCTTGTGCCGGGCCTCCTGCAGCAGTTCCATCGTCTCGCGGGAGAGCGATCCGCCCAGCATGCGGTTCAGTTCACGGGGGGAACGCACGGCCATCGCCAGGTGGAAACGGTGGTCGTTCCACCACCGGCCGATCGTCTCGCGTTTCTCCTCCCGGGAGAGACCCTCCGGGAAAACGAACCGGCTTTGGGTGCCCGTCCTGTGCTCCACTTTTTCGATCAGCAGGTCGATGATCCGTTCCTTGTTCCGCTCCCGCACGGCCCGCACCTGCGGGTCGAGCCCCGAAACCCAGCGTCCGGCTTCCCGGGCCACGGCGATCCGGTTAGGAACGGGATATTCATGCCCTTCCAGCTGCCGGAACAGTTCGGTCATCTCCAGCATGAAATCCGGATGGGTCTCTTCGCCCCGGAGCGCTCCCCGCAGCAGGGCGAGCGTACGGCAAGGTACCTTCTCGCCGGTCGAAAGGTCGGTTACGGTCGTCCCCTCCGCCTCGAGCAGCCGGCGCAGGTGTACTTCGGCCTCCCGGGCCGGGGTCGGTCGCTCCCCGTTCCTTTCGTCCAGGCAGCGGCGGAGTCCGTCGCGGAACGACTCTGCGTCGGGCGACTCGTCGGCCAATGCGGCGATCTGCGGATATTTGCGGCGGAAATGCTCCACGATCCGTTTCGTGGGCAGTGTCAGTAATTCGTGTAATGTCATAGCCTGTCTCTGTTTTTCGTCTCTTCGTTCGAAGTCAGGGCATCCCGTTTTTCTCCGGAAAGGGGGATACGGCAATATCCCGCAGAACTTTCCGCGTGCGGCACCGAGCATGTAGAGCTGATCGTCCCGGAAACGGGGCGGGCTCGTGCGCGAGGGTCGGAGAATCGACCGCAAGAATTGTGCAGTGCCGCCGCCGGGAAACTGTACTTCGGACAAATATAGCGAAAAAAAGGGAGAAATCAAAACACGGTTTCCGGAAACCGTGCAGAGACGGGCAGGGTCCGGTATCCGCCTTCCCGGATGGAGGATACGCGGAAGCGGTTTGCCGCTTCCGCGTATCCGGCTTTGTCGGGCGGGTCTATTTCTTCTCTTCGGCCCTGTATTTTTCGATGACCCGGAAGAAATCCTTTTTGTCCTGTTCGGTGAAATCCCCGTAGCGGAAGAAGTCGATCACGCCGTTCCGGCTGACCAGCAGGACGACGAACTTGTTGTTGCAGTCGCCCAGATTCCATCCGTCGCGCAGGCTGTGGTCGGGATCGGTGTAGATGGCCGCTCCGGTCGATTTCTGCTTGGAACGCATCACGGCGCGGAGCACGCTGTTGGGCAGCAGGGGGGCGTCCTTGAGGTTGGTCACCCCGTAACCCCGCAGTGTGGGACCTTCCACCGGATTTTTCGTCAGGTAATCCACGAACTCCTCATTCTGTTTGTAGTGGTCGGGGTCGACATAGAAGATCAGCAGGTTCTTCTTCCCGAATTCGGGCAGGGGCAGGGGATTGTTCTGCGTGTCGCGGATGACGACCGTTTTCACCGTCGTCCCCTCCACCTCTTTCGGTGTCTTGGCCTCTTGGGCCGCGGCCGTGACCGATAACATCAGCAGCAAGGCCGGAATAGATGTTTTTTTCATGGTATGGTGTCGTTTAGATCTCTTCGAGACCGGTTTTTTCCCGGACCAGCCGTTCCGTTTCCTCCCACAGCGTGCGGCGGCAGGGTGAGCCGGTCACCCGCCGGGGGAGTCGTTTCGGCCGGCGGCCGGCGTAATAGACGGCTCCTTCCGGTGCCGCACCTCCGAGTGCCAGCCACAGGGACGTGTCGGCACCCTGCCGGGGCGTGCGGATCAGCGGCCGGAAGAGAAGATCGGCCAGCGGATCGAACCAGCGGCCCATCGTAATCATCCCCGTGCTCACCACCCCCGGGTCGGCGCCCCAGACGCCGATACCGTGTTCCTTCATCCGGTCGGCCAGTTCCAGCGTGAAGAGCAACAGGGCGAGTTTCGAACGGGAATAGGCTCCGAAACGGGAGTAGTTTTCAGCTTTGGGCCGCAACGGGTCGCGGCCCAGCCGGCCGATGCGCCACGTGCAGGAGAGGGTGTTCACGATCCGGCTTCCGGGCCCCATGCGGTGCAGCAGCAGACGGGTCAGCAGCCAGGTGCCGGTGTAGTTCACTCCTATGGTCTGCTCCAGTCCGTCCGCCGTGGTGCGAAACTCTCCGTTCATCACACCTGCGTTGTTGATTAAGGTCTTTACGGCGATTCCGTCGCTTTCCAGTCTCCCTGCGAAAGCAAGGATCGAACCGAACGAGGAGAGGTCGAGCGGCAGCAGCCGGATGTCCGGGTTTTCAGTCGCGGTCGCGATTTCGTCCCGGACGGGCATGCTCCGCTCCATGCTGCGGCAGGCCATGACGACCCGTTTCCCTGCGAAGGCCAGCTCCTCAGCCAGTGCCCGGCCCATACCGGCGTTCGCTCCGGTCACCACATACCAGCCTTCCCTCTCAGAGCCGGACGAGGGTCCTGCCGGAGAGGACGGTGTGCAGGTTGCCGCCCTGCCGGATGCCGGTTCGGGAACATCCGTTCTTCCGGGGCGGGCGGTCCCGGCGGGGGAAGTGTCCGTTCCTGCGGTATGCGGTTTTTTATCTTCCATAGCGGTAAAATCCTGCGTGACGTTTGATCCACCGTACCAGCGGGGAGGGAATCAGCGGCGGGATGAGGACGAACAGCCGGTTGATCGCCCCCGGCATGACGCACCGTTTCCCGCGGAACATCGCCCGCAGTCCTTTCCGTGCCAGCCGTTCGGGCCGCATCAGGATGCCCAGCCGGATGCCCAGCCGCTGGAGTCGGGGCTGAAGCCCGTAGAGATCGGTAGCTACGGCGCCCGGACAGACGGCTGTTACGGTAACCCCGTAGTCGTACAGTTCGTTGTACAGCGCTTTCGAAAAGATTTTCAGGTAACTTTTGCTGGCCGCATAGACCGCGATGCCGGGCACCGCGAATGTAGCCGCCATCGAAGCCATGTTGAGGATATGGCCGTGTCCCCGCCGTTTCATCGCTCTGCCGAACAGGTGACAGAGCAGGGTGGGAGTGGCCATGTGCAGGCCCGTCATCGTTTCGAGCCGGGAGGTGTTCACCTCGACGACGTCGTCGAAAAAGAAGATGCCCGCGTTGTTGATCAGTATCTCGATCTCCATTCCCTCCCGTTCGCAGTATCCGTACAACTCTTCGGCGGCTTCCCTGCGCGAGAGGTCCATGCAGAGCGGCCGGGCGTCGATCCCGTACCGTCCGGCCAGTTCCGAGGCCACGTGTTGCTGTTCGGCCTCCTGGTTGCTCACCAGCAGCAGGTCGAAGCCCCGCGCCGCCAGTTGTCGGGCATATTCGAGGCCGATTCCGGAACTGGCTCCCGTGACCAGCGCCCGTCGGCGGAGAGAGGATTCCGTCTCTTTCATGTTTTTATCCGTTTTATTTGCCTTCCAACCGCTCGATTTCCCGTTTCAGGCAGCCGGGCAGGTCGTTCAGGTGTTTGTGGCAGGCCATTTCGCGCGAGTACATCCGGGCGATGCAGTAGTTGGAGTGCCCGCAGTCGCAGCACGCCTCACCGGCCTTCATGCGGTTCACGAAATCCGGCGTGTTGAGCAGGGCCCGCGCCATCGCTACGAATTCGAATCCCGAGTCGAGTACCATGTCGATCTTTTCGCGCGATACGAGGCCGCCCACATAGACCAGCGGCAGTTTCAGCGCCTCGCGGAAACGGAGCGCATCCTCGTAGAAATAGGCCTCTTTGAAGGGCACCGAGGGAATCATCCACCGTCCGACCATCCGCACGCCCCAGCGCAGCCACCACGGATGCATGTACCATGTCATCGAACGGATCGGCATCTCTCCCCGCATGACGTACATCGGGGCCTTGCTCACGAATCCGCCGCTGAGTACCAGCGCGTGGGCCCCCGAGGCTTCCAGCGCCCGGGCCACTTCGAGGCACTCGTCGATTTCGAGCCCTCCCCGGAAACCGTCCCGCATGTTGGTTTTCACCAGCACGGCCATATCGCTGCCCGCCGCCTCCATCACTTCGTCCATGCACATGCGCATGAATTTCATGCGGTTTCCGAGCTGACCTCCGTACTCGTCCCGGCGCCGGTTGGTATAGGGCGAAAGGAACTGGCTGATAAGGTACCCGTGTCCGGCATGCACCTCCACTGCGTCGAAACCCGCTTCGCGTGCCAGGCGGACGGCCTGTCCGAAGGCTTTCGCCATTTCGGGCAGTTCGGAGGCCCGGAGCCCCCTCACGAACGTGGGCGAATAGAGGTTGAATCCCGAAGAGGCGGAGACGGGCGTTTCACCCGCCATACCCGGTTTGGACATATTGCCGCAGTGGCCGATCTGAATCGAGGCCGCCGCGCCTTCGGCATGGATGGCGTCTGTGATGCGCCGCAGTCCCGGCACCGCTTCCGGCCGCATCCAGAGCTGGTGCGGAAACGAAAGACCGTTGCGTGTGACCGAAGCGTAGGCCAGCGTGGTCATGCCGATTCCTCCGGCCGCTACGCTGCGGTGGTAGTCGTAGAGCAGTTGTGTGGGGCCGTTTCCTGCACACATGCCTTCGAATGCGGCGGCCCGGATCGTCCGGTTGCGCAGTCTGAGGGGGCCGATCTTCCCCTCCGTGAAAAGTAGCGAATCCTTCATGCCTTATCCTTTTTGCCTGCCGGCCGTACCGGTCAGGATTGACGTATTTGTATGATCGTGGCGGACGTATCCGGCCCCGTTTTTTTATTTTAATATATATAAGGTATCACCCGTTTCAGTTTTTTCCCGCGCATCTCTTCTCCGAACATCTCTCCGTAACGGTGCCAGATGGTGTTGGCCCGGGGAACGAGGTTGGCGAACGTCCATACGGCGAAGGCCGTTCCCGCCAGCGACCAGGTCAGAACGGCGAATCCAGTCCATTCGACGATCTCTCCGAAATAGTTGGCCGAGGTGACGTAGCGGAAAAATCCGCCGCGGGGCAGGTAGTGGTTCCTGTCGCCCGGCTTTCTCAGGTGGCGGATGACATGGTCGGAGTGGAGGTTGATCGCCATGCCTGCGAAAAAGAGTAGGGTGCCGGCGAGGAATTGGGGCGAACCGAGCCATGAAAGCGGGTAGGCCTCCTCCGGTGAGAAATAGAATATCCATCCGCCCTGCATACAGGCATTCAGTACGTTGAACACCACGCCCATCGTGACGATGCCCAGGGGCATGGGGCTCGGCGTGCGGATCAGCAGCGGATAGACGAAGGCCCGGTTCAGGTAATGGAGCTGGAACAGCCCGAAAAAGACGAGCCGCACCGCATCGTCCCGGCGGTCGGAGAACCACCACAGCAGCGTCATGGCCACGAAAACGGGCGCTTCCATCACGATCCATCCCACCCGGTTGTCGATCTTCGGTCCCCAGCGCCCGTCGCGCAACATGCCGTATCCTGCCTTGACGAAGTAAAGCGCCACGAAAACGACCGCGGCGAGGGCGATCATGATCCAGAGAAAGAGTTCGAATTGTCCGGTTGTCATCGGTTTGCGTTTTTGGGGTCCGCCGGAGCGGAAAAACGACACAAGATAGAAAATTTTTCCGGGTTTTCTCCCTTCCGATGCTTTCTGGGGAGGGCGGACGGGGCGTTTCTGAAAAAAGTACAGAAAACTTTCAATTTTTTTTGAAAAATATATTATCCGACGACCTTTTTGGCATATATTTGGAAACCAGTGTGTTTTGAAGACCGGTTTTCGGAAAACTTTCAGTACGTTCCGGGTACCGCCGGATGTAAAAGAGTATTTATCTGCGAAATAAATACTAAATTTGCCCGTTCAAAAGAGTGAATGTAACGTTCAAGATCAAATAGTATGAGTAGAAGAGTTTTAAGCAAACGGAACGGAAACGTGCGGGGAGTGACAGGTTCGCTCGCCCGTGTGATGGTTTTATCTTCGATGGCGCTGGCCGCGGTCTCCTGCGGTGGGAACCAGCGGGGAATGGGCATGGGCGGTGTGAAAGCCTATGCGGTACAGACGCTGGAGCCCACTTCGGTGAGTCTGAACACCTCCTATCCTGCCTCCATTCAGGGTATGCAGGACGTGGAGATTCGTCCCCAGGTGAGCGGTTACATCACCAAGCTGTGTGTGGATGAAGGTGCGGTGGTGAAAAAAGGGCAGGCGCTCTTTCTGATCGACAAGGTGCAGTATGAGGCTGCCGTGCGCTCTGCCGAGGCTGCCGTGAAGATGTCCGAAGCTGCTGTGGCTACTTCGAAACTGACGCTGAACAACAAACAGGACCTGTATAACAAGAATATCATTTCGGAATATGATCTTTTGACCGCCCAGAACAATCTGCGCACGGCCGAGGCTCAGCTGGCCCAGGCAAAGGCCCAGTTGATTTCCGCCCGTCAGAATCTGGAGTTCACGACCGTGGCCAGTCCTTCGGCCGGTGTGGTGGGAACGATCCCCTACCGGGTGGGAGCGCTGGTGAGCGCTTCGTCGGCACAGCCGCTGACCACGGTATCGGATATCTCCAAGATGTACGTTTACTTCTCGATGACCGAGAAAGACCTGCTCAAGTTCGTGCGGAACGGCGGTACGGTGAAGGAGTTGCTCGCCGCGATGCCCGAGGTGCAGCTCAAGCTGGTCGACGGTTCGATCTATCCCGCCAAGGGACGTGTCGAGACGCTGAGCGGCGTGATCGACAAGAGCACGGGTGCCGCTTCGATCCGGGCCACTTTCCCCAACGACAAGAATATCCTGCGTAGCGGCGGAACGGGTAACGTGTTGGTTCCCATGCAGATGGATTCGGTTCTGACGGTGCCCCAGAAAGCCACTTTCGAATTGCAGGACAAGAAGTTCGTGTATGTGGTGACCGACAGCGCCACCGTGTCTACGCGTGAGATTCAGATATCTCCGGTTGACAACGGTGCGGAATATGTGGTGACGGGCGGTCTGAATCCCGGTGAAAAGATCGTGGTTGAAGGTGTGGTTTCGCTGCGCGAGGGCATGAAGATTCAGCCTGTGGAGAAAGGTGCAGCCGCCGCTGTGCAGCCTGCCGCAGAGGCCGGGAAAGCAGGGGAGGCCGCCGAATAGGGCGTACTGTTCCGTTGAACGGTATGATCGGTAAAATAATTACAGAAAGAGAATTATGAGATTAGATAAATTTATTAACCGTCCCGTCCTTTCGACGGTTATCTCCGTGATAATCGTCATACTGGGTATTTTGGGCCTCGTATCGTTGCCTGTCATGCAGTATCCGGACATTGCGCCTCCGACGGTGCAGGTGTCCACGACCTATACCGGTGCCGATGCGCAAACCGTGCTGAACTCCGTGATCGCCCCTCTGGAGGAGGAGATCAACGGTGTGGAGGACATGGATTACATGACTTCGACGGCCACCAATACTGGTAGTGCCACCATTACGGTCTATTTCAAGCAGGGAACCGACCCCGACATGGCGGCGGTGAACGTGCAGAACCGTGTGGCGAAAGCACAGAACCTGCTGCCTGCCGAGGTGACGAAGGTGGGTGTGATCACCTCCAAGCGTCAGACCAGTATGTTGCTCGGTTTCTCTATTTACAGTTCCGACGACAAGTACGATACACAGTTCATCGAGAATTATGCCTCCATCAACCTCGTGCCGATCATCAAGCGTGTGAACGGCGTGGGCGACGTGATGGTGATGGGTTCCGACTATTCGATGCGTATCTGGCTCAAGCCGGACGTGATGGCCCAGTACAACCTGATGCCGACCGATGTGATCGCTGCCCTTTCGGAGCAGAATATCGAGGCCGCTCCCGGTCAGTTCGGCGAACAGGGCAACCAGTCGTTCCAGTACGTGATGAAATACCGGGGACGCCTCCAGTCCGAACAGGAGTTCGAGGATATCGTGATCCGGGCCACTCCGGACGGCGAGGTACTTCGCCTGAAGGACATCGCCACGCTGGAGCTGGGACGTCTGACTTATGGCTTCAATAACATTATCAATGGCCATGACGGTGTGACCTGTATGATCTTCCAGACGGCCGGGTCGAACGCCACGGAGATCGTGGCCGACATCAAGGTTCAGCTCGAGGAGATTCAGAGGCAGCTGCCTCCCGGTATAAAGATCGAGATCATGATGGATACCACGGACTTCCTCTTCGCGTCGATCCACGAAGTACTCAAGACGCTGATCGAGGCCTTCATTCTGGTGTTCCTCGTGGTGTATATCTTCCTGCAGGATTTCCGTTCCACGCTGATTCCGACCATTGCCATTCCTGTGTCTTTGATCGGCACTTTCTTCCTGCTCTACATTATCGGGTTCAGTGTCAACCTGCTGACTCTGTGCGCTCTGATCCTTGCGATTGCGATCGTGGTCGACGACGCCATCGTGGTGGTCGAAGGAGTACACGCCAAACTGGACCAGGGTTACACTTCGGCCAGAAAGGCTTCGATCGACGCCATGAGCGAACTTTCGGGCGCCATCCTCTCCATCACGATGGTGATGATGGCCGTATTCATCCCGGTGAGCTTCATGTCCGGTACGTCGGGTACCTTCTACCGTCAGTTCGGTCTGACGATGGCCTTCGCCATCGGTATTTCGGCGCTGAACGCCCTGACGCTGACCCCCGCGCTGTGTGCCGTGCTGTTGAAACCGCACCAGAAAGGAACCGGAAAGAAACCCTCGCTGATAGACCGTTTCCATACGTCGTTCAATGCGGCTTATGAAACGACCCTGAAGAAGTACAAGAACGGCGTGCTTTTCTTCATCCATCACCGCTGGATGTCGTTCGGAACGGTGGCTCTGAGTATCGTGGTGCTGATGCTGTTCATGAAGTTCACCCCGACCGGTCTGGTGCCGAACGAGGATACGGGTACGATCTTCGCTGTGGTGGACCTTCCGCCTGCAACGTCGCAGGAACGAACGAATGCGATTATGAAACAGGTGGACAGCCTGGTGGGATCGCATCCCGCCATGCAGAGCCGCACCACGATCACGGGATACAGTTTCCTGGCCGGACAGGGCAGCAACTACGGTACGATCATCGGAAGGCTCAAACCGTTCGAAGAGCGCGAGGGCGAGGGAATGGACGTGAACTCGGTGGTGGGCATGCTCTACATGCAGGCCATGCACTCGATCAAGGATGCGCGGGTACTGCTCTTCTCGCCCCCGATGATTCCCGGTTACAGTATCACCAACGGTTTCGAGTTCAACCTTCAGGACCGTACGGGCGGCAGCCTGGACGACTTCTTCGAGGTGGCGAACAATTTCCTCGCCGCTTTGCAGGCACGTCCCGAAATCGCGTCGGCACAGACTTCGTTCAACCCGACCTTCCCGCAATACATGGTGGACATCGACGCCGCCAAGTGTAAGCAGGCGGGACTCAGTCCGAGCGACATTCTGACCACGCTGCAGGGTTACTACGGCGGTATCTATGCGTCGAACTTCAACCGTTTCGGTAAGCTCTACCGTGTGATGATCCAGGCCGATCCCGCGTTCCGTATCAACCCCGAGACGCTCAACAGCATCAAGGTGCGCAACGGCAGCGAGATGGCGCCGATCACCCAGTTCGTGACCCTGCGCAAGGTGTACGGTCCGGACAATATCAACCGGTTCAACCTGTTCACCTCCATGAAAGTGAACGGTGCGCCGGCCGACGGCTACTCTTCGGGCGAGGCGATCGCCGCGATCGAGGAGGTGGCCCGCGAAACGCTGCCGTTCGGATACAGTTACGAATATTCGGGCATGACCCGTGAGGAGCAGAGCACCGGTACGAGTACGACGGCGATCATCTTCGTCCTCTGTCTCGTGTTCGTGTACCTGTTGCTGAGCGCCCAGTACGAAAGTTACATTCTGCCGCTGGCCGTGATTCTTTCCATTCCGTTCGGTCTGGTGGGCAGCTTCCTCTTCGCCCGGATGATGGGGCTGGAGAACAATATCTACCTCCAGATCTCGCTGATCATGCTGATGGGTCTGCTTGCCAAGAACGCCATCCTGATCGTGGAGTTCGCGCTCGACCGGCGCAAGATGGGAATGACCCTTTCGTGGGCGGCCATGCTGGGTGCGGCAGCCCGTCTGCGGCCTATCCTGATGACCTCGCTGGCCATGGTGGTCGGACTGTTGCCGCTGATGTTCGCCAAAGGCGTGGGTGCCAACGGTAACAGCACGCTGGGTGCCGGAGCCGTGGGCGGTATGTTGATCGGTATGATCTGCCAGATCTTCATCGTGCCCACCCTGTTCGTGGCCTTCCAGTATCTGCAGGAGCGGGTGAAACCGATTCAGTGGAACGATCCCGATTCGAGCGAGGTGGATGCCGAGTTCAAGGGTTATGTCGAAGAGTAACAGTAACAAACGATGAAAAAGATTATGGGAATGAAAAGATATGCGGGGGTGACGGCCGTGTTGGCCGTGACCGTGGTGCTGAGCGGCTGTAACATCTACCGGCCCTACAAGCGCCCCGACATGAAGGTGCAGGGGCTCTACCGCGATACCGTTTCGGTGAACGACACCCTGCGCGGCGATACGACGAACATGGGCAATCTGCCCTGGCAGGAGGTTTTCACCGACGCCAAGTTGCAGAAACTGATTCAGCAGGGGCTCGATAACAACATTGATCTGCAGACGGCCATCCTGCGCGTGAAGGAAGCGCAGGCCCAGTTGACCTCGGCCCGTTCGGCGTTTGCCCCGGGCTTCTCGCTGGCCCCCAGCGGAACGGTGGCGAGCTTCGACAAGAGGAAGGCCACGTGGACGTACCAACTGCCTCTGTCGGCCAGTTGGGAGGTGGACCTTTTCGGCAAACTGCTGAACTCGAAACGGGGGGCCAAGGCCGCCCTGCTGCAGAGCGAAGCCGGGCGCCAGGGTGTCCGGACGCAGGTGATCGCCACGGTCGCCAATCTCTATTACACGCTGCTGATGCTCGACCGCCAGCTCTCGATCAGCGAGGAGACGGCCGAGAACCTGAAGCTCACGGTGGAGATGATGAAATCGCTCAAGTCGGCCGGTATGACCAACGAAGCGGGCGTTGTACAGGCCGAGGCCAACTACTTCTCGGTGGTGGCTTCCCTCTCCGATCTGAAGCAGAGTATCCGGGAGACGGAGAACTCTTTCTCGATCCTGCTCGGCCAGACGCCGCAGGCGATCGACCGCGGCACGATCGAAGAACAGCGGCTGCCCGACCGGTTGGCTGCGGGGATTCCCGTCCAGCTGCTGTCGAACCGTCCGGACGTGAAACAGGCCGAAATGGCGTTGGCTACGGCTTATGCCAATACCAATGTGGCCCGTGCTTCGTTCTACCCCGGACTTTCGTTGACGGGAGCTTTCGGATGGACCAACGATGCCGGTTCGATGGTAATCAATCCCGGTAAGATGATCGCCACGGCTACCGCGTCGCTCGTGCAGCCTCTTTTCGCCAAGGGCGCCAACCGGGCACGGCTCAATGTGGCCAAAGCCCAGCAGGAGGAGGCCCGTCTGGCGTTCCAGTATGCGCTGCTGAATGCCGGTTCGGAGGTCAGCAATGCCCTCTACCAGTACAAGACGGCGGACGACAAGGGCGTATGGCGCGATCAGCAGATATCCTCGCTGGAGAAGTCGGTGGACTATACCAAGGAGTTGATGCAGATCGGATCGGCCACCTACCTGGAGGTGATTACGGCCCAGCAGTCGCTTTTGAGTGCACAGCTTTCGGGTGTGCAGGACGATTATCAGCGGATGGAGGCGGTGGTGAACCTCTACCATGCGCTGGGCGGCGGCCGCGGTGAAAATACGCTGCGCGAGAAGGATATGAAGGTGTACGATTCCGTCTATGAAAAGGCTACGCGCCAAACCCGGGCGGATCGGAAAAAAGCCGCGAAGGAGATACGGTAATTTTTCGGAGGACCTATTTATGCCAAAAGAGGACGGGCGGAAGTTTTTCCGCTCCGTCCTCTTTCTTTGGCTTTGTTTGTGTTGAAAAAGTTTCTATTTTTGGACAAAACAGACAGACGACATGGCACAGGAAAATGTCATAGTCCGGGTGTATCGCTTCTACCGGGACGGTTTCCGGGGAATGACCCTCGGACGCACGCTTTGGGCCGTGATTCTGCTGAAACTCTTCATCATGTTCGCCGTGCTGAAACTCTTTTTTTTCCCCGACGTGCTGGGGCATTTCACGCCCGAGGAGCGCAGCGATTACGTGCTGGAGCAATTAACCACTAAACCGTAACGAGCAATGATGCTATCTGCTGCCGACTGGATGAGCGTGGTGGACTGGTCGCGGGCCCAATTCGCCATGACGGCCATCTACCATTGGCTTTTCGTGCCCCTTACGCTGGGGCTGGGCTTTATCGTCGCCATCATGGAGACGATCTATTACCGCACGGGCGACGAATTTTGGAAACGGACGACCAAGTTCTGGATGCGGCTTTTCGGAGTGAACTTCGCTATCGGCGTGGCTACGGGGATCATCCTCGAGTTCGAGTTCGGGACCAACTGGTCCAACTACTCCCATTTCGTCGGCGATATTTTCGGGGCGCCGCTGGCCATCGAAGGAATCATGGCCTTCTTTCTGGAGAGCACCTTCATCGCCGTGATGTTCTTCGGCTGGAACAAGGTGTCGAAAGGGTTCCACCTGACGGCTACGTGGCTGACGGCCGTGGGGGCCAGCCTTTCGGCGCTCTGGATTCTGGTGGCCAACGCCTGGATGCAGTATCCGGTGGGCATGACTTTCAATGTGGAGACGGCCCGCAACGAGATGACCTCGTTCTGGGACGTGCTCTTTTCACCGGTGGCGATGAACAAGTTTTTCCATACGGTCACTTCGAGCTATATGCTGGCGGCCGTTTTCGTGGTGGGAATCAGCGCGTGGTTCCTGCTCCGGGGCCGTGAACGGCAGATGGCCCGGCGGAGCATGGCGGTGGCTTCGGTGTTCGGGCTCGTTTTCGCACTGGTCGCTGCGGCCACGGGCGACGGGTCGGGCGTGCAGATCGCCCGCACGCAACCCATGAAGCTGGCGGCCATGGAGGCGCTCTACCACGGACAGAAAGGGGCCCCGCTGACGGTGATCAGCGTTCTGAAACCCGAAGCGGAGCGTGCCGCGGAAGAGAAGGCGGGGTGGTTGAACATCGAAATTCCCCGCATGCTTTCGTTGATGAGTTACCGTGATGTGGATGCCTATGTGGCCGGGATCAACGATTTGGTGAACGGCAATCCGGAGCGAGGTATGATCTCCACGCAGGAGAAGATCGAACGGGGCCGAGTGGCCATCGGCGAACTGGCCCGTTACCGCCAGGCGAAACAGGCGGGCGACCGCGAAGCGATGCGGGAGGTGCTGGCCAAGTTCGACCCGCAGACGCCGGAGGGAAAGGCGTTCCACAAAGAGTATTTCCGCTATTTCGGTTATGGTTACCTCTCCTCGCCCGACGAGGTGGTGCCCAACGTACCGCTGGTCTATTACAGTTTCCGCGTGATGGTGGGGGCCGGGGTTTTCTTCATCCTTTCGTTCCTCTTCACGCTGTGGCTGCTGAAGAAGGGGCGTATCGAATCCCGGCGCTGGTGGCTGTGGGTGTTGCTGTGGTCGATTCCGCTGGCTTATGTCGCCTCGCAGGCGGGGTGGATCGTGGCGGAACTCGGGCGCCAGCCGTGGACTATCCAGGACCTGCTGCCCACGGTGGCGGCCGTGTCGAGGATCGACTCCACGTCGGTGATGGTGACCTTCTTCCTTTTCGTGGCCCTCTTCACTACGCTGCTGGTCGCCGAGGTCATGATTATGAGACGGCAGATACTCAACGGTCCCGAAGACCTTTCGCCGGAGGCCGGAACCGCGACCTCATCGGCCGGGGATAAAACGAATGCGAACGAATAAGAGCGAACACGTTATGGATACCTATGTGCTTTTACAACATTACTGGTGGTTTCTGATCTCCCTGCTGGGCGGCCTGCTGGTCTTCCTGCTCTTTGTGCAGGGAGGGCAGGGCATGCTCTACACGGTGGGAAAGAGCGGTATGGAACGGGATATGATCGTCAATGCGCTGGGACGCAAGTGGGAGACCACCTTCACCACGCTGGTCACCTTTGGGGGCGCCTTTTTCGCCTCGTTCCCGCTCTTTTACAGCACCAGTTTCGGCGGTGCGTTCTACGTGTGGATGCTGATCCTGCTCGTCTTCGTCATCCAGGCCGTGGCCTACGAGTTCCGCCGCAAGGCCGACAATTTCCTCGGGGAAAAGACTTACGAATGGTTTCTGATGATAAACGGCGTGTTGGGTGCCCTGCTTTTGGGCGTGGCTGTGGGCACGCTCTTTACGGGGGCCAATTTCACGGTGAACCGGCTCAATCTGGCAAACGTGGGTGGCGATACCACTATTTCGCAGTGGACGACCCCGTGGAGGGGGCTGGACGCACTGGCCGACTACCGCAACTGGGCGTTGGGGCTGGCCGTGCTCTTCCTGTCGAGGGTCCTGGGGGCGCAGTATTTTCTCAATACGATTGACGACAAGTCGATCCGTACCCGTTCGCGCCGTCAGCTCTGGTTCAACGGGGTCCCGTTTGTCCTCTGCTTCCTGCTTTTTCTGGTGAGCATCCTGCTTTCAGACGGGTGGGCGGTCGATCCGGCTACGGGAACGATCTCTGTGGAGCCCTATAAATACTGGCACAATCTGCTGGCGATGCCGCTCCTTTTCGCGGCGCTCACGGCGGGAGTACTGGCCGTACTGACCGGAATCGTGCGCGATCTGCGGAAAGAGAGCAGTACGCAGGGAATTTGGTGGAGCGGGTCCGGGACGGTGGTGACGGTCGTGTGCCTTTTCCTGCTGGCCGGATATAACGATACCGCCTACTATCCTTCGCTGTCCGACATGCAGAGTTCGCTTACGATCTACAACAGTTCGTCGAGCGAGTTTACCTTGACGGCCATGAGTATCGTTTCGGTGCTGATTCCGTTCGTGGTGGCCTATATCTGGTATGCATGGCGGGCGATGAACCGCAGGAAGATCACCCGCGAGGAGATCGCCTCGGCGGACGAGCATCTGTATTGACCTTCTGCGTAAAACAGTCGGAGCGGAACCCCGAAAAGGGTTCCGCTCCGACTGTTTTACGTAGAGGTAAGGGGATCACTCTTCCGGCGCCGTGCCCAATGGCCAGTAGAGGGTGTATCGTTCGAAGTGGATGCGGTAGAAGGGTTCGATCGAGACCTGCCCGTAGCCGGGGGCGTCGATACCGAACGTAAGCGGACGTTCGCTCCGGCGGACGATATGCCGCAGGGGCGGCTCTCCGGCCGGAAGGACACTCCGGTCGGGAACGGGGATTTTGTTGTGCGCGATGTTGTCGATGCCGGCCCAGAAGGAGGCGGGCAGATTTTCGGTACCCATGCGTCCGGCCAGCACGTAGGGGCCGTAAAGAAGGGCGGCGTAGCGGTCGGAACCGGGCAGCGGTTCGGTGCGCAGTTGCAGAGGGAAGTCGATTTCGATCGTGTTTTCCTTTTTCCAACGTGTCTCGATCTCCCAGTAACCGTTGCGGCCGACCGTCGGGGTGACGGTCCGGCCGTTGACCCGGATAGCGGCCTTTTCCCCCCAGCCGGGACGCCGTACGAGCAGCCGGACGTCCCGGCTGTCTCCGGGACGGAACCGGAGAACGACCCGTCCCGATTCGGGCATCGAAGCCTGTTGTTCGAGCCGCATGCCCTGATCTTTCCATTCGAGGGTGGCGGGTACGAAGAGATTGACCATCGGGTCGTCTCCCTGCCGGGTGAATACGAAGCGGGTGAGTTTGGCGGGTGTCTCCAGTCCGGACTGGTTGCAGCACCAGAAGGAGCCCTCCTCGGAGCCGTAGATACGGTAGTGGGCCGGCCGCATGGGTGTGAAATAGCAGCACATGCCCCTCTGCGGATCGTAGGCCGGAAGAATGTGGTTGAGCAGCACCCGTTCGTAGAAATCGGCCATGCGGGCCGTAGGCGTGTAGGCGAACAGGGCTTCGGTCAGACGCATCATGTTGGCCGAATTGCAGGTTTCGGGACCGCCGCCCGAAAGCATCTTCTTTTCGAACTCTCCGACGGGGAAGAAAAATTCGCCGGCACTGTTGCCGCCGATCACCCACGAATGTCGGCCGGTGACGATCTCCCAGAAGGCGCGGGCCGCCCGGTCGAACCGTTCGTCGCCCGTGAAGGCATAGTAGCGTTCGAAACCGATGAATTTGGGTATCTGGGTATTGGCATGCCAGCCCAGCAGAATGTCCCGGTTTTGCGAGAGAGGTTCCCACATGGCCCGATCGTGGAGCCTGCGTCCCCATTCCAGGTAGCGTTTGTCTCCCGTGAGTGCGTAGGTTTCCACATAGGAGAGGTTGATCGAGCCGTGTTCGCAAATGAGCAGGCGTTGCAATTGGTCGTCGTCGAGGCGGTCGATCACTTCCCGGCCGAACCAGTCGGCCAGTCCGGTAAGCAGGGTGAGGGCCCGTTCCTCGCCGCAGGTGACATAGGCGATGGCCAGTCCGCGCATTGTCTTGTCGATCAGGTAGAGAGGGGCCCACGAACCGTTGACGGTGGGGTTGTCCGTTTTGATTTTTCCTGCGGCCACATCGCGGAACAGGGCCCTTCCGTTGCGGATGCCCATGATGTATCCGTCGCCTCCGGCCCGGCGGCAGGTGTCGAGTTCGGCCAGCGTGTAGCGCAGGCGTTCGAGCAGAAGGGGATTGCCGGTGGTGCGGTACATCAGGGCCAGTCCGGAGAGGTAGTAGCCTACGAAACCGCCCCGCAGGGGGCCTGCGCCCCACACGTTGCACGACTCCCAGCCTCCGTAGGGTCTGGCTTTCGGGACGAGACCCGCCTCTGTGCGCACGAAGTGGAGCAGGGAGTCGGGCTGGAGCCGGAGCAGGTATCTTTCGCCTTGCCGCTGCAGGTCGAGCAGGGGGCCTTCGTTCAGCCGGACCGTGCCGGGGATGAAGTAGGAGACGGCGGGCGTTACGGTCGGGGAGACCTTTTCGCCCTGGCCGGAAGCCGTTGCCCGGAGTGCACAGAGGCAGCCCAGGACGATCATCAGGTGTCGGGTAAGTGTCATAGTATAACGGTTGTTTTTCGGTTTTTTTCAAAGATAGGGGGTCTGCCGGGGTTGTGCAAATCGCTTGCTTTTTATTTAAGGTGTTTATTGTCAGTGTTGTAAGTGAATAGTTTCCGGTTTTTGCCCCGATTGTTCTATCTTTTGGTTAAAACCGGCGATAAATTTCCGGTCTCCGGGCGGTTCGGAGGACCGGGCGGGACAATTTATGCCGAAATGTTGTAAATTTGCAGCCGTTAAACGACGGAATCATGGAATATCCTTTGAAAATCAACAAAGTCCAGATACGTAATCTCCAGATGGAGGATTACGAGGAACTTTCTCAGTCTTTCACGCGGGTGTACTCCGACGGTTCGGACGTGTTCTGGACCCGCAAGCAGATCGCCAAACTGCTGCGTATCTTCCCCGAGGGGCAGATCGTGGTGGTGGTGGACGACAAGATCGTGGGGTGCGCCCTTTCGATCATCGTGGATTACGATCTGGTGAAGAACGACCACACGTACGACAAGGTGACCGGACACGAAACCTTCGATACGCACAATCCGAACGGGAACATTCTTTACGGAATCGAGGTCTTCATCCATCCCGACTACCGGGGGCTGAGGCTGGGACGGCGGATGTACGATTACCGCAAAGAGATATGCGAGAGCCTCAATCTGAAGGCGATCATGTTCGGCGGCCGGATTCCGAACTACCACAAGTATGCCGACAAGATGCGCCCCAAGGAGTATATCCAGAAGGTGAAGATGAAGGAGATTTTCGATCCGGTGCTTACATTCCAGCTGTCGAACGACTTCCATGTGCGCAAGGTGATGACCAACTATCTGCCCAACGACGAGGAGTCGAAGCACTACGCCACGCTGCTCCAGTGGGACAACATCTACTACACGCCCCCCACGCAGGAGTACATCACCCCGAAGACCTCCGTACGCGTGGGGCTCGTGCAGTGGCAGATGCGCAATTACCGCGACGTGGACGAACTGTTCGAACAGGTCGAATTCTTCGTGGACGCCGTGTCGGGGTACAAGAGCGATTTCATCCTTTTCCCGGAGTATTTCAATGCGCCGCTGATGGCCGGTTTCAACGACAAGGACGAGTCGGAGGCGATCCGGGAGCTGTCGAAATACACGCTGGGCATCCGCGACCGTTTCATCAATCTGGCGATCAGCTACAATATCAACATCATTACGGGCAGCATGCCCTACATCAAGAAGGACGGCCTGCTCTACAACGTGGGGTTCCTCTGCCGCCGGGACGGCAGTTACGAGACCTACGAGAAGATCCATGTCACGCCGGACGAGATCAAGAGCTGGGGGCTGTCGCCCGGCCGGACGATCCGCACGTTCGACACCGACTGCGCGAAGATCGGCGTGCAGATCTGCTACGACGTGGAGTTTCCCGAACTCTCCCGCATCATGGCCGAGCAGGGAATGCAGATTCTCTTCGTACCTTTCCTGACCGATACGCAGAACGCCTATTCGCGCGTGAGGGTGTGTGCCCATGCCCGGGCCATCGAGAACGAGTGTTTCGTGGTGATTGCGGGCAGCGTGGGCAACCTGCCCCGGGTGCATAACATGGATATCCAGTATGCACAGTCCGGGGTCTTCACGCCGTGCGACTTTGCTTTCCCCACCGACGGCAAACGGGCCGAGGCCACGCCCAATACGGAGATGATCCTCGTTTCGGACGTCGACCTCGACCTGTTGAGCGAACTGCATACCTACGGCAGCGTGCGCAACCTGAAAGACCGTCGCAGCGATCTGTACGATGTGAAACTCAAACGGTCCTACTCGGCGGAGGATGAAGACGAGGACCTGAAACAGGACCGGTGATGGAAGAGACAGTGGATCGCAAACGGGTCGTTTACGACTACCTCGACCGGGCGGGTATCCGGTACACGTATTACGATCATCCGGAGGCGCCGACGGTCGAGATCGCCCGGCAGTACTGGCACCGCGACGGATCGCGTCATTGCAAGAATCTTTTTTTCCGGAACCACAAGGGAAACAGGCACTATCTGGTAGTGTTCGACGCCGACCGGAGCCTGGCCATTCACGATCTGGAGCGCCGGCTGAGGCAGGGAAAACTGTCGTTCGCCTCCGAGCAGCGCTTGGAGCGTTACCTGGGCCTGAGGCCCGGCTCGGTGTCTCCTTTCGGACTGATCAACGACACGGAAAACCACGTGCACCTGTTTTTGGACAAAAATCTGGAACGGGAGGAGAGCCTCAGTTTTCATCCGAACGACAATACGGCTACCGTGGTGATCGCCCGGGAGGAATTTCTCCGGTTCCTGAACGGGTGCGGAAACAGCTACGAATTCGTCGAACTGTACTGATTGCGGTTTATTGACGATGAAAAGGGAGGAGGCACCTGTCTAACGGGTGCCTCCTCCCTTTTTTATTCCGTATGCCTGCGGAATTACCGGTATGGCAGCAGGTCGGACAGTATCCGGTCCCGGTACCACGGGTCGCCGACCGTTTCCAGTTCGGCGGCCAGGCGTGCGAGCAGCCGTTCGGTGAGGGCAGGGTCTTCCGAAAGGGGAATATTCCGCAACTGGTAGGGGTCTTTCCGGTCGTCGAAAAGCAAGGCATGGTCGAGTTGCAGGGTTTCGGGATCGAGGTAGAGGGCCAGCGTGTGGGATTCGGTCTTCAGACCGCGTGCCACGGGCAGGTAGTCGCGTACCAGCCCGGCGGAGTCGGTCTTTCCGTCGATATTCTTGATATAGAGCGCCGCATCGGGGCGGACGGGACCGCGGGTCGTATCGGCCAGGAACAGGGACGAAAAGTCTCGGCCCTGGACGGCGGCGGGAATCCGGTCGCCCAGTCCGCTCAGGCCCAGCAGGGTGGGCATGATGTCGGGCGAGGAGAGCAGCAGATCGTCCACGCGCGGGGCGATCCGGCCCGGCCAGCGCACGAGGAAGGGTACGTTCATCGACTCGGCGTAGGGCGAATTCTTGGGGTCGTCCGTGCCCTGGCTGCACATTGTCTCCCCGTGGTCGGAGGTGAAGACGACGATCGTGTTGTCGTCCAGTCCCAGTTCGTGCAGGGTGGCCAGAATGCGTCCGAATTCGCGGTCGACACCCGTTACCGAAGAGAAGTAGTAGCGGGCCGATTCGGCCTTCTCCATGCGGGGATCGGCATTGGGGCGTATCAGGAGACTGTCGAGCGGGATGTCCCTGTACAGGTCGAAATCCTGCTCCATGCAGTCGTCCAGTGAACGGTAGGGGCTGTGGGGCGGATTCATACCGATCATCAGAAAAAACGGCTTGTCGCCGCTGCGCTCCCCGTGTTCGTTGCGCAGATAGGCGATCGCCCGGTCGGCTTCGTGACGGGGCGACCATTCGCGGATTTCGTGGCGGCGGCCTTCGGTGTCCCAGTAGTGGGGCCGTTTGTGTACGTCGAATGTGCCGTAGGAGTACCAGTAGTTGAACCCGTGGCGCCGTTCGGCCGGGGTGTAGGCGTCCCAGGCGGGAATCCGGTCCTCCACGTAATGTCCGGGACGCTGGGGATCGTTCGGCCTGGGGAAGTCGGCGTGCAGTTTGCCGATGTAGGCGCAGTCGTATCCCGCGCCGCTGAATACATCGCTGACGGTGACGGCGTCTTCCTTCAGCGAGGAGATCGGCCGCGAGGAGTTGCAGTTGAGCGGAATCCCGCTTTCGTGGGGATACATGCCCGTGAGGAGCATGCCCCGGTGAGGGCTGCTCAGCGGACAGTTGCTCTGGGCCGAGGTGAGTACGAGCGCCTGCCGGGCGAACGAGTCGAGGATAGGGGTGTGGACCGGATCGGGCCGGAAGTCCACCCGGTCGCGGAAGCCCTCTTCGCCCCAGAAAGCCATGGCGTGGTTGCGCATCTGGTCGGGGAAGAGGTAGATCACGTTGGGTCCGGCGGTCTCCTGCAGGCCGGACCCGCAACCCGGAAGGGCGGCTGCAGCGCAGCCGCCCAGCACGAAGGGCAGGATACGGCGTTTCATCCTAATTTCCCGTTTTTCTCCAGTTCGCGTTTGCGCAGGAGCGCTTCCAGATAGTAATAGTCCGCGTAGTTCAGCGGCACGTCGATCTCCTGCCCGTGGGGAATGCTGCCTACTGAGTGCATCAGGATGAAATTGTTGTTCGTTCCTACGGGAGCCCGGTAGGCAGGCGAGGAGAGGTTTTCCACGATTTTGTCGGCGGTCTCCTTGTAGCCCTTGTCCGGTACGTAGGTGCTCAGTTCATAGAGGGCCGAGGCGGTGCAGGCTGCCGCCGAGGCATCGCGCGGTTCGTTGGGGATGCCGGGTGCGTCGTAGTCCCAGTAGGGAACCAGATCGGCGGGCAGGTTCTTGTCGTTGAAAATGAATCCGGCGACCTTTTCGGCCTGTTTCAGATAGCGTTCGTCTTTCGTGTAGCGGTAGCAGAGGGTGTACCCGTAGAGAGACCATGCCTGTCCTCGGGCCCATGCCGATTCGTCGGCATATCCCTGGGCAGTCTGGCGTGCCCGTACGGCCCCCGTTTCGGGATCGTAGTCTACCACGTGGTAGCAGCTGTTGTCGGGCCGGAAGTGGTTGGCCATCGTCGTGTTGGCATGGTCGACGGCAATGTTCCACAGCGTGGAGTCGCCCGAGAGCCGCGAGGCTTCGAAAAGCAGTTCGAGGTTCATCATGTTGTCGATGATGACCGGGCATTTCCATCCGCGTTCGGCCTGCCAGCCCCGGTCCACGTTCCACGACTGGATGGTGCGGGCTCCCGGACGGTAACGGGTGGCCAGCGAACGGGCCGCCTGCACGATCACATCCTTATAGGCCGGTACGGAATCGGTGCGGTAGCCGTTCAGGTAACTGCACCCGATCATGAAGCCTACGTCGTGGTGCCACGTGAGGTATTGCACCGAATCGAGGGCTTCGGTGTACTTTTTGGCCAGCGGCAGCCATTTCGGATCGTCCGTGAGTCGGTAGATGTACCACATGGTGCCCGGGAAGAAGCCGCTCGTCCAGTCGTCGATCGGCACGTAACTGATGCTGCCGTCGGGTAGGGTGGTGCGGGGATTGAGCACGTGTCCCGACTGTTCGATCAGGTCGGTCTGCAGGGTGAGCTGCTGCGCCGCATGGGCTACGTTCTCTTCGATAAAGTCCCCTTTGTCGGCGGAGGGAGAACCGCATCCGGCAGCCAGAAGTACCGACAGACCGAGAAGTTTTGAGAGTCCCTTCATAGTGTGTACAGGTTGATTTTGAAGATTGCTGAGATTTTTTTCCGAGTACGAAAGTAGGCACGGCGACCTGTTCCGGGGGGATAAAATCGTACATTAATCGTCCAAAATCATCTGAACCGCCTTTTTATGCGGAATTTCAGCCGAAGATCATCTCTCCGAACCACTCCGGGCGATGGAAGTCGGGTTGCGGAGTACGGATCGGGTTCCATGAAAGGAAATGGGGGCGGGGCAGTTCGTCTCCGCACTTGTAGAAATTTCCTCGCATCGTGTCGCCCGGTTTCGGAGCGAGCGTATGCCGGGAAAAGAGTCCGTAGGGAACCGAAAGGGCCACTTCCCACGCACCTTGTGCCGGGCGGGTTTCGAAGGGGGTGCGCCCGAGCGAGGCGTAGCGGTCTGCGGCGCGGAGTTCTCCGGCCGGAATGCGGACGCGGTCGTGGCGTCCGGTCCCTACGCCCAGCAGCAGGGTGCCGATGCAGTTGCACTCGATATTGTAATAGGGCCCGTCAGGGGTGGGCTGCAGGAAAAATTCGACGCAGGAATCGGTCCATACCGATCCGTTGTCCTCTCCGTACCGGGCCCGCAGGTCGGGTTCCCCGACCCGGAAATGGAGGCAGAAGCCTTCCGGGGTGTAGGCGATGCGGAAAGCGGCCTGCGGACGGAAAGGGTATTCAGCCCAGTTGGCCGAGGCGATCGGGTGCCAGGACAGCCGGGACGTGTCCATGACTTCCGGCAGTTCGGCGGCCGGAATGCCGGCCGGCAGGGGGGGGACGAAAAGCGGTTTCATCGTAGTCTCAGTTTTCGGGGTAAGATAGTGTTTTTTTCGGGGAAAACCTCGCCTGTTCCGGGAAACCGGGCGGGGAAAACAGCGGAAAACGATACGGTTCGTGTACTAAAAATGGTCTCCGGACGGTTTATTTTTACATAATAATGGTATATTTGTTATATAAGATATGTTTTCCCTATGCCGAAATCGCTGAAAAGACTATCGCTGAAAAGGCTGTTGCCGGTATGGTTCGCGGCGGTGGCCGTCCTGCCGCTCTCCGCCCGGAACATCACGTTCCGGCACCTGACTCCGGACAACGGATTGTCGCAGGTGTCGGTCAATGCGCTCTACATCGACGCGCGCGGTTTCGTGTGGATCGGTACGAGGGAAGGGCTCAACCTTTACAACGGGAACGACATCAGAACGTTCCGCCTCGACAAGAACGACCCGAAGAGTCTGTTCTGCAACAACGTGTTGAGGATCACCGGCGATAACGAGGGCAATATCTATCTGCTCTGTACCGACGGGGTCGCCCGGTTGGACCTTCACCGGGACGAGTTCACGACCCTGTACGAGGGAAGCGTGTCGGCCATCTGTTACGACAGCGTGCTGTACGTGGCACGGGGTGGCAGGATAGATAGTTACGACCCCGCGGCGGGGACTTTCGAGCCGTGGTACACCTTGCCGGGGGGCGCACAGGGGAAAATCACGGCCCTGTACCGCGATCCGGAGGGTGTGATGTGGATCGGCACCGAACGGCAGGGTATTTTTTCACTGGACCGGGACGGGAGGCCGGACCATCCGGTGCGGGAGGGTAACGTGATCGGTTTTTACCGCGATTCGAAAGAGAATGTCTGGGTGGGAACCTGGGAGCACGGCCTTTGGCGGCGCGATGCGGAGGGGCGCTGGAGCAATCTGCGGAGCGGCCGGGGAGAGGGGAAGGGCCTGCTGTCCGATTTCGTGAGGAGCGTGTGCGAGGACAATCAGGGAAATATATGGATCGGAACCTTTTTGGGGTTGAACCGGCTCGACGTACGCACGGGGAAAATGGACGCCTTCGTGGCCGACGGGCGTCCGGGCAGTCTGAGCCACTCTTCGGTGTGGTGTCTGCTCAAGGACCCGCAGGGGACGATCTGGGCGGGCACCTATTTCGGAGGAGTGAACTATTTCAATCCCGAGTATGAGATCTATACGCGGTACGGTGTGTCGGAAACGCCCGGTGAGGGGCTCAGCTCCCCCATCGTGGGCAAGATGATCGAAGACGACCGGGGACGGCTCTGGATCTGTACGGAAGGGGGCGGGGTGAACGTACTCGACCGGGAGACGGGGCGTTTCACATGGTACCGTCACGGGCCCGGCGGCATTTCGCACAACAATGTCAAGGCGATCTTGTACGATCGGGAACGCGGTGCGATGTGGTTCGGCACCCATCTGGGCGGTCTGAACCGGCTCGATCCGGCGACGGGCCGTTTCACGGTCTACCGGCACCGGGAGGGCGATCCCGCGACGCTGCCGTCGGATATCGTGAGGGACATCGTGCCGTGGGGGAGGAGCCTGGTGGTGGCCACTGCGGATGGGGTGTGCCTGTTCGACCCTGCGACGGGCCGTGCGGACCGTCTGTTCGGTGATACGGAAGAGGGCCGGACGATCGGCACCGTGGCCGATCTGCATATAGACGACCGGGGGACGCTCTGGATCGCGGCGACCGGCGAGGGTTTGTTTTCCTACCGGTTCGACACGCGGGAACTGAAAGCCTACCGTCACGATCCGGATGATCCGAACAGCTTGAGCAGCAACAATATCAACAGCATCGTGCAGGACCGAAAGGGAAACCTCTGGCTGGCGACTTCGGGCACGGGGCTCGACCGTTACCGCTACGGGAGCGACGATTTCGAGAATTACGACGCCCGGCATAACGGACTCTCCAGCGACTGCGTGTACGACGTGCGCGACTCCCCGACCGGACGGCTGCTGGTGGCGACCAACGAGGGGCTGTCCCGCTTCGATCCCGTGACAGGCCGTTTCGAGAATTACAACCACAGGAACGGCTTCCCGCTTTCGGCTGTGAACGAGAACGCCATTTGCCTGACGCGTGACGGACAGATATTCCTGGGAGGCACGCAGGGCATGGTGTCGTTCAACGAAACGTCGCTCAGTTTCACACCCAAACCCTACCGCATCGTGCCCAGCCGGCTGACGGTCAACGGCAGGCCCGTGAAAGCGGGCGACGGGACGGGGATTCTGGACTATTCGCTCTGTTACAGTCAGGGAATTACGCTCCGAAGCCGGCATACCATTTTCAGTGTCGAATTCGCCACGTCGAATTTCGTTCCCGCCAACCGGGACGAGATCGTGTACAAGCTGGAAGGTTTTTCGGAGGACTGGAACCCTGCGCGGGGACAGCATACGATCACCTACTCGAATCTGAATCCCGGCGATTATACGCTTATCATCCGGAGTGCCAAAGACTCCGGGGCCAACACCCCCGAGGCACGGCTGGCGATCCGGGTGCTGCCGCCCTTCTACCGTACGGTGTGGGCCTGCCTTTTCTATCTGGCGGCTGCGGGGGCGCTTCTCTGGTTTCTGATCCGGACTTACAAGGGGCGTATCCGGCTGCAGGAGTCGCTGCGCTACGAACAGCAGCATATCCGTGACGTGGAGGAACTGAACCAGTCGAAGCTGCGTTTCTTCACCAACATCTCGCACGAATTCCGCACGCCGCTGACGCTGATTATCGGTCAGGTGGAGATGCTGCTGCAGGTGCAGTCGTTCACGCCGACCATTTACAACAAGATATTGCGTATCTACAAGAACAGCCTGCAACTGAAGGAGCTGGTGGGCGAGCTGCTCGATTTCCGCAAGCAGGATCAGGGACACATGAAGATACGGGTCGGGGAGCACGATCTGGTGGCATTCCTGTATGAGAATTTTCTGATTTTCATGGAGTATGCCGGCTACCGGCATCTGAATCTGCTGTTCGACAGGGGCGTGGATAAACTCGCGGTATGGTACGATCCGGTGCAAATGCAGAAGGTGGTCAATAACCTGATATCGAATGCGATGAAACATACGCCCCGCGACGGGACGATTACCGTGCACGTGTGGCGGGGGGACGATCGGGCCTTCTTCTCGGTGAGCGATACGGGCCGGGGGATCGCGCCGGAGGATGCGGACCATATTTTCGACCGTTTCTACCAGATGCGCCATCCCGATTCGGTGGCCGCGCAGGGCACGGGTATCGGTTTGGCTTTGAGCAAAGGAATCGTGGAGCTGCACGGGGGAACGATCGGCGTGGATAGCGAACCGGGGCGGGGAAGCACCTTCACCGTGTCGCTGCCGCTGGGCAACGCCCATTTCTCCGGGGAGCAGATCGTCCGGGAGACGGCGGAGTGTCCGGAAGCGGAGGATGCGGCCCCGGAAAAGGCTTTCCTGCGCGAAAAGGAGGAGATGGACGAAGGGGTTTACGACCGGATCAGGGGGGCACGTATCCTGATCGTGGAGGACAATGAACAGTTGAGGGAGATGCTCGTCCGGCTGTTCGAACCCTTCTACGAGGTGGATACCGCTTCGGACGGGGAGCAGGGTTGGGCGCTGGTGCTCTCACGGGAACCTCAGATCGTCCTTTCGGATGTGGTGATGCCCAGACTTTCGGGAACGGAGCTTTGCAAGCGAATCAAAACGGACGTCAATACATGTCATATTCCGGTGGTGCTTCTGACGGCGCGGACGGCCGTGGAACACAATATCGAGGGATTGCGGATCGGGGCGGACGACTACATCACCAAGCCGTTCAACGTAGGGCTGCTGCTTTCGCGCTGCAACAACCTGGTGAACAACCGGATGGTGCTCCGGGAAAAATTCAGCCGGCAGCCCGACCGCTCGCCGCGCATGCTGGCTACCAATCCGGTCGACAAGCAGCTGATGGACCGGGCGATGTCGATCATCGAACGGTATATGGACGATCCGGAATTCAACGTCGGCACCTTCGCCCGCGAAATGGGGATGGCCCGCACGAATCTGTTCGCCAAAATAAAGGGCATCACCGGTTCGACGCCCAACGAGTTCGTTTCGACGATCCGTCTGCGCAGGGCTGCGTCGCTGCTGAGGAACAATCCGGAACTGAACGTCTCGGAGATTGCCGACTGCACGGGCTTCAGCTCGGCCCGCTATTTCAGCAAGTGTTTCAAGGCCCTGTTCCATGTGAGTCCGCTCTCTTACCGGAAGGGACTTTCGGAGGACCCCGAAGCGGACGGGGACGACGGGGCGGCGGAAGGAAAAGAATGATACATAAGGGATCGGAATCCCGGTTAACGAAAAATCCCCGGCAGTGATCGCTGCCGGGGATTTTCAGTCGGGTTATGATTCGGGCCGGAAAATTCGCATCCCTTTCCGGGCGGTTCGGACGGTTATTTCGAACGGTTTTTCAACTTTTCGTATTCGAGGCTGGCCATGATGAAAGGACCGATGGCTTTCCCTTCGTTGTTGAC
Source organism: Gallalistipes aquisgranensis (assembly GCF_014982715.1). Lineage (NCBI taxonomy): Bacteria > Pseudomonadati > Bacteroidota > Bacteroidia > Bacteroidales > Rikenellaceae > Gallalistipes > Gallalistipes aquisgranensis. The sequence goes on from NZ_JADCJY010000001.1 coordinate 452,508, forward strand.
GCGGGTCACGTCCTTTCCGCAGAGGTAATAGCTGGCCGTACCGTCGCGGTGGGGATCGCGGGCGGGACCGAGGCCGGCCGAACGGCAGGAACTCTCGACGTTGATCGTGCCGTCCGGATTGCGGGTGATGAAGGTTTTCAGCACGCCTTTATAAGCCTTCTCGGCCGTGGAAAGGTATTCGGAACCCAGGACGCCGATCCGGACGCCTTTCAGGTAGGCGTAGGCGAACATGCCCGAGGCGGAGGATTCGAGGTAGTTGGGCAGGCCGCATTCGCCCTTGAAGGTGTCGTCGTAGCGGAGCAGCTGGTACCATACGCCGCTCTTTCTGTCCTGCCAGCGGCGCAGGCCCCTGGCGACCTGTTCGGTGATTCCGACCAGTTTCCGATAGTCGGGATGGTTTTTTGGCATGACCTCCAGTACATCCACCAGTGCTGCGAAATACCAACCCATGCCCCGGCCCCAGAACTCCTGCGAGCACCCTTTGAACGGAGCCTCTCTTTTTGCCCAGAACGAGTTGGGGTCGGAAGGATCGGCCGACCAGCCGTGGTAGTTCAGCCCGTACTCGGGATCGTAGGTCCGTTCGTTGACCACGATGAACTGGCGGGCGATGTCACTCCACGACTCCATGTCGTCCGGTGCGAAATTCTTCTGCCATTCGGCGTAGAAGGCGGCGCCCATGTAGAGGCCGTCGAGCCACATTTGGTTGGGGTATATGTCCTTGTGGAAAAAGCATCCTTCGGCTGCGGGCAGCTGGATGCGGGAGTAGTCGTTTTTGAGGTAGTCGCGCAGGAAATCGGCCGCTTTCCTGTAACGGGCCGCGTGGTTCGTGCCGTTTTTCCGGTCGAGGCGGCTCTCGTGGCGGTAGAGCTCGAAGAGGACCTTGCCGGCGTTGATGTTGTCGATGTTGCCTTTCCGGAAGTTCTTGAACGTGCCGTCCTCGTTGATCGCGTCATCGGCGTAGGCTTTGGCCAGGTCGTAGTATTCCTGTGTCCACGGTGCGTCGCCGTACTGTTCGCACATCATCAGCATGGACTTGGCCACCAGGCCGTTCACGTAATCCCACGGTTTGCCGTGTGTCCACTCCCTGCCCTGCGAACGGGCCATCCGGCGGGAGTAGGGTTCGTCGCTTTTCGGCACGGCCAGTGCGGTGGAGCCCAGCAGCAGGGCCGCTGCCCAAATGGAAATCTTCTTCATCTTTTTTATCGTCTTTTCAGGGTTTGTCGCATGTGCCGGTCCGCCTTTACGGCGGGGCTTCGGGTTCAAATATACGATTTTCTTCCGAAACGGGAAAAATCGGAATACATAATACCCTCCGGGTATCCTGTGCGTCCGGGTGAGAGAGGAGGCCGCGGAAGTCCGATTGCGGGGAGAAGGTGCCGCTTCCGGAGGAAGAATGTCCCTGCGGTCAAGGGATTCCGTTCGCCGTGAAAACAAAACATCCTCCGGAGATGCGGGAGCCGGAGGATGTTTTCGGTTCGGCGGGACGGTTTTACCGTTTGCGTTCGAGACGTACCTCGAACGATGCTCCGTCATGACAGGAGAATTCGAGGACGGTGGTTTTCCCGTCGGACGAAACCACCCGGCACTCGGGTGATCCCGCGGCATTCCATTCTCCTTCGAGGGTGACGCGGACGGGAATCGTGCCGCTGGGATTGTCGATCCACGAACGGGAGTAGACGCTGCGTTCGATGCGTTTGCCCTCCTTATCGTATTTTTCGTCGGCCGGACCCCGGTAGAGGGCCAGGTCGGGATTGCAGACGGTCAGCACGGCCTCTTTCCCGCTTATTTCCCGCAACATGACCAGCGAGGCGGTGTCCACGCTGCGGACGATTCCTCCGGGCAGGGTACCGGCCGTTTCGAACAGGACATAAGATGTGGTGCGGGTCGGCAGGTCGCGGACGATATGGGCCCTGCGGTCGTGTTGCAGGACCTCGTAGGCCGGTTTGCGGGCAAAGGCCTGCAACGCTTCGGACGAAGTCCGGGGCAGGATCGCGTATTCGTAGGAGGCGCCCCGCGGGGCTTTGCCGTGGTCGATTGTCAGCGACACCCAGTCGCCGCGTGTCTCCTTTCCGGTTTTCTCGCCCAGCGAAAGCTGGGGAAAGCGGCGGTCGAACTTCAGACGGTTGCCCGGTTTGTCCGGGATGAAATAGCCCGTACCCAGGTGGTCGAGCCAGGCTTCCCCTTCCGGACGGTATGTCTGCCAGTAGGCGCGGGCGGCGGAATCGGGTGCGGTGAGCTGGAATACCGTGGTCTCCGTATCGTACTCCCCGTTCGTGTTTTCGATGTCGGAACCGAGGCAGACGATACGTCCGTCGAAAAAGTGGAAGGATTTTCGGGCGCGGTGCGAACCGTTGTATTTGTCGTGCTCGTGGAGTTTCATGCCGAATGCTCCGTTGCGTCCCTCCTGCGAAATGCCTCCGGCGAAGGCTTCGTCGGAGAGAAGCATCTCCTCGTTGCCCGAGTAGGCATCCACGTTGTAGATGCGGGCCCGCAGCCGTTCTACGGGCAGGTGGATGGCGGTGGTGCCGGGAATACGTCCCCAGTCGAAGCCCTCCTCCTGCCAGCCGCTCGTGGCGGGCGTCACTTCGGCTCCGGGGGCTGCGGTGAGTATCTGGAGGGAACCGTGGGCCAGATAGCGGCCGTAGAAGTTGTCGGCGGCATAGTGCTCCGAAGCCCACAGATAGCGGGAGTGGCCGCGGGCCACGGCCGACCAGTTGTCGCGGCGTTGTACGGATACGCACCCGTAGACCATGGCGATATTGCCCTGCGGGTCTTCTTCGGGACGGAATCCCTTCCCGAGCAGGAACTGCTGCATCCGCTTTTCACGTCCTTTGGGAACGTAAGGCATGTATTCCGGATTGTCCCTGCTCTCTCCCGGGGCGACCAGGCGCAGAAAAGCGGCGGCCATCTCCGGATCGTATTCCTGTCGGCCGTCGGGTGTGCCGGCCAGCGCCATCGTGGCGTATTGCAGCGGGCTGAGCTTGCCTTTCCCGTTGGGATGGCGGCCCGACATGGAGAGGGGAAAATAGCGCGTGTTGCAGTAGAAGCGCATGGTGAGCAGCACGTGTTTCACGGTGGAATGGCCCGATTCCGAAACGGCGAAATCGGTGTCGTGGAGCAGGTAGATCATGTTCGTGGCTCCTTCGAGGCCGCCCACGGCGTAGGCCGGATAGTTGTTGCGGTGATGGAATGCGCCGCCGTCCGTCTTGAAGGCTCCGGCCAGTCCGGGAGCGGGTTGGCAGCCGTTGTCGATCCAACGGCTGAACGAACGGAGGTACCGCACCTTTTCGGGGGAGTCTTCCATCAGCAGGATACTGGCGATGCGTCCCGTGGTGACGGTGTTGAAGGAGTCCATGTCCATGCCGGCCATCGTGGGGGCGGGATAGACCTCGTTGGTGGTGGCGTACCAGAGCATGGCCCGCGAGGCGTCGTCCAGGCGGCCCGTGCTGCGGAGCACCTCCTTCATCAGAAAATAGGAGGTGTAGAATCCCCGGAAACTGTATCCGTAGTGGGTGAAATTGCCCCAGCAGCTGCCGTAGGCGACCCCCTGGTCGGTGATGTGGTCGTACATGGCGAGGAACATCTCCCGCAACTGCTTCCGGTGCTCCTCCTTCACGGCGTTGTTATAGGCCACGGCGATGCGGTTCATCAGATCGAAGTAGGCCCTGACTTCCATGCCGTTGCGTTCCATGATCCGTTTCCAGTCGGGAATCAGCCGTTCGTAGGCCTCCTGTGCCCGGCCGAAAAAGATGGGCAGGCCGCTTACGCGTCCCCGGCTGTCGTACCGGATACCGTATTTTTCGTAGGCGGCGCGCAGGGTGTTCACCGTCTTGTCGGAAGGTTTGCCGGGATTGAGGATCACTCCCCGGAAACGGCGCTCGATTTCGGCGATCTGTTCCTTTTGGCGGGGGGTGACGGTCTCCTCCAGCGGCAGGTCGGGCCGCATGCGGGAGCGTTTGAGCACCACCAGCCAGTGGTTGTCGCAGGCGGCATTGACGAAGGGCACCTGCAGGTCGGCCGTCTGGTGGCGGGGATCGGTCTTTACGGCCGGAATCAGGTGGTCGATCCATAGGCGGCCGGAGGTTCCCGGGGCCACGATACGGATTTCGTCCATCCCCTTTTCGGGGGTGCCCCGCATGTCGCGTTCGAAACAGACCCATGCCGCCCGCCAGCCCTTGAATCCGGTCCACATCGAGAACCAGGAGCATCTGCGTCCGTCCCGGAGGAACTCGAAGCGGACAGAATCGTTTACGGGCCGTTCGTTGTAGACCCAGACGACGAATGTGGAGAGGTACAGGTCGCGGTCTCCGCGGATGCGGGGCTCGAAGCCTACGTCGCGGCGCAGGGTGAGCGTTCCCCCGGGCCGGAAACTCCAGCACAGGGACTGCGTCCCGTCCTTGTAGTGGGTGCCGGAAACGGAGATTTCGGAATTTTCCGCCGACAGGAAGGTCGGTACCGTCTTCTCTTCGAACGATAGCAGCCGTTCGTGCCGGACGATCTGGGCGGCCAGGGGGCCGGCGGTCAGTGCGGAAAGCAGCAGCAGGATACCCTGCCGGAAGGAAACTTTGCTGAACATAGTCGTGTCAGGTTAGATGGATTTTCGATGTACGAAGAACGGTATTTTTCCGTTTACCGTGTGGCGAAAATCGTACGGAATTGCTCATTTTTCATCCCGCAGGCGGTCGAAGGGACTTTTCCCGGCGCTGTTTTTCCGTGTTTTGCAGGAGGTTCCGAACCCTTTCAGAACGCTGTGTGGCGGGTGTCCGGAAAAATATGGACGATTTTACACATTCGAAGGACTAAAGGAACACCTCTATGTTTTCCGGACTTTCTACTTTAGCCATACGATTAAAATGTCGCACATGAACCTTAAACTTTTACTTGCTTATGAAAACCTTTGCTAATCTGCTGATCGGCCTGTTTTCGGTAGCGGTCGCCGCGTTCCTTTTCACGGGGTGCGATGACGACGACACGTCGGGAAACCGGTTGACGGAACTGACCTATTCCGACGGCGAAGTGGCATTGGGCCAGGCATACGTCTCTGCCCGGCCTTCGGTCTATGCCGTCGGTACGCCCTCTTTCGACCTTGTGCGTGTGAAGCACAACGGGACGGTGCTGAACGACCAGACGCTGATGACGATCGACGCCTCGACCGGCGTGATTACGGCCGTTGCCGTGGACGATCCGGAAGGGATCGGCGAATATCTGGCCTCGGTGCGCGTGACCGATAATGGAGGGAGCACCCTGTACGACGATGCTTTCCGGCTGGTGGTGAAGGGCATCCTTTTCGGCGACACCAAAGTCTCACGCGGAGAGGAGAGGACCTTCCCGGTGGAGGGTGCCTATTTCGTCCAGGAAAAGGGGACTGTTTTCTCGCTGGTGCTGCCGGAAGGGAAGACGGCCGAGGACTACAAGGGGATTTCGATCGACCCGGAAAACTGCGCTCTCGTCGTGGACGGGACGGCCGAGGCCGGTTTGTATCCCATTTCTGTGGGTGTGAAAAACCAGACCAATCCCGAGGGGACGGTCTTTTCCGATCTGGCCACGCTGATCGTGGAGAGCGAACCCTACGAGCTGGCATACGATCCCGCCCGGGTGACGCTGGTAACCAGCGAGGGGCACGTTTCCGCCGCGCCGACCGTGCGGGCCGCTTCGGAGACCGACGGGGAGACGGTGACCTATGCCCTGGCCAATAATTTCGACGGTCAGTTCAGTATCGATGCCGCGACGGGGGTCATTTCCCTTCCCGAGGAAAATGCGCTGCCGGGCGAGTACAAAAGCTACAAACTTTCGGTGGACGTGACTAACAGTCTCGGTACCGTCACCTTTACCGATGTATACGAAGTGATCCTCGATCCCGACAAGCCGATCGACCCGATCACGGGAGTAAGCTATCCGGATGCCTTCCCGGTGGAACTGGGACCGGGTGAGGCGTGGACCTCGGGCCGTCCCACGGTGACGGGAGCCGCGATCGGAGTACGCTATGCGCTGGTGGGCGCTCCGGAGGGCGTGACGATCGACGAGAGAACGGGCGTCATCTCGATGGCTGCCGGACACCGCATGCCTTTCGCTGAGGATAACAAGCTGACTGTGAGCGTGAAGAACTCGGGTATGGACGAAGGTTTCGAGGCGCAGGTGGGTGATTTCTTCGTGAACCCCGTGCTGTGGGCCGTGGAGCTGGGGACGAACTCCTCTTCCGATGCCACGACGAACAGCGGTATCCTCAACATGGACCGTTACTCCTTCTCGGGACAGATTCAGAGCAACCAGGGTAAGCCGGAGACAAAACCGACCACAATCCAGGTGAAAAACGCATTCGGCAAGGCGGCCAACCCGACGGTCAACGGAATTGTCGGCGTGGATTTCGTCGGGGTGAATACGGGCAATACGTGGCCCGGCAACACGAACCAGAACAACGACTGGCTGGTTTCTTCCGAATTCCTGATTCCCGCGACTTCGTTCCATCCTGCCGTTCAGTTCAACTTCCTGAACCAGTACGGTACGGATGCGCAGAATATTCTGGAACTTTATATCGTGGAGATCAATGCCTCGAACGTGTATGTCAAGGGCGAGGAGGCCCAGGACGACCGGGGCATGGATGCCGTGCCGTCCGATCTGCCGTGGGTGGCACTGGCTACGACCGACAAAAACGATGGGGAAATTCCTGCCAAGATCGACTATAACCTGGTGAGCGGCGGTGGTAGTTTGCAAACATTCGCACCGGCTCCCCGTTCGTTCGACGTATCGGCCTATAAAGGGAAGACCGTGCGGATCGCATTCCGTTTCTGGAATCCTGCGGCGACCAACAACAACAGCCGGACCTACCGCATCGAATCGCTCCGCGTGGAGGACCGGATGACCGAATAACCCAAGAACCTTATAAACTTTCACATCAACCGTTATGAAACGAATCGTAAAAAACATAGGCGTTACGCTGGTCGCGCTGCTGGGAGCGACGGTGCTCCGGGCACAGACGGTTCCTGTGGCCGGAACGGTCTACAACGAGGAGAACCAGCCGATGGCCGGCGTGACCGTCATCATCCAGAAGACGAACAAGGGTGTCGTGTCGGACGCCAAGGGTCAGTTCAGGATCGAGGCGCAGAAGGGACAGCACGTCGAGTTCTCTTTCATCGGATACAAGAACCGCGTGATGGAGGTCAAGGACCGCATGACGGGGCTCTCCGTGAAGCTGGAGCCCGACGTGAACAAGATCGACGAGGTGCTGGTGACCGTGGGGTACGGCCAGGTGGCCAAAAAAGACCTTTCGGGGGCCGTGGCGACGGTGCAGCTCTCCGATCTGGAGAAAACCATGTCGGCCAACCTTTCGGACGCGTTGGCGGGCCGGATGTCCGGCGTGCAGGTGACCAGTTCCGAAGGCGGGCCGGGTGCCGGGGTGGACATCACGATCCGGGGCGGCAACTCGCTTACGGGCAGCAATGCCCCGCTCTGGGTGATCGACGGATTTCCGGTGGACGATCCGAACACCTTCTCGATCGACTCGAAGGACATCGAGCAGATGCAGGTGCTCAAGGATGCCTCCGCCACGGCGATCTACGGGGCCCGGGGCGCCAACGGTGTCATCATCATCGAAACGAAGAAGGGTGCTTCCGGCAACAAGGTGAACGTGGAGTACAACGGCTCGTTCTCGATCAGCAGTCTGCCCAAATCGCGCCAGATAGAGATGGTGCAGGGGCTCGACTTCCTGCGGCTGTCGAGGGCCATTGCGGCCCAGAACTCGAGCGACGGTTCGACGACGAACTTCGACGACCGGTATCTGGTGAACGACCTCTATAAAAGGGTGTCTCCGGGCGGAGAGTACATGCTCGACGGGAGCGGCAACAGGATTCCGCTCACCTATGCCAACGCGGCCGACTGGGAGAAGCTGACCATCGAGGACTATGCGAACTATCCCTCCTACATGCACAACTGGCAGGACGAGGCTTTCGAAACGGCCTACACGCATTCGCACCGGGTGGCCGTCAACGGAGGAAACGACCAGACCCGGTACAGCGTTTCGATGAACGCGTTTCTGCAGGACGGTATTCTGCTCAAGACGGGGATCGACAAGTACAACATCCGGGCGAGCCTCGACCAGAAACTCAGCAAAAAGATCAAGTTCACCGCGCTGGTCAACTACAACGCCACGCGCCGCCACGGGCTCCAGAGCTCCGAGGGCGCACGGAACTCGGTGATCCGCGACATCCTGCAATACCAGCCGGTCAATCCGATCAAGTACGGCGACCTGGGATCGGGCGACGTGCCCACGGACGTGGATTCGGACGAGAACAACCTGACCTATCCCCCGATCCGCAACATCAACAACGCCTACCGGGAGACCTATATCGACCAGCTGACCTTCAACGGTTCGCTCAATTATCAGATAATTAAAAACTTGCGCTTTATGGCCCGGGGCGGCTACACCCACTATACTGTGCTGGCCGACGTGTTCAACAATGCCAACAGCCGCTACGGCCATCCGATCCTTTCGGCCAACGGGATCAACGCTTCGAAAGCCAATACCGTGCGCGACACGTGGTTCAACGAGTACACGCTGACGTATAACAAGAAATGGGGCAAGAACCGCTTCGACGCCATGGGAGGATACACGATGGAAGGATACAAGAACCGCTATATCTTCAACCAGTGGATCAAGTTCCCGACCGACATTCTCGGCATGAACGACATGAGCCAGGGAACGCCCGTTCCGCCCCAGAATTCGCTGGAGGAGTGGTTTTCGATGTCGTTCCTCGGACGGATCAACTATGTCTACGACGACAAGTATATCCTGACCGCCTCGTTCCGTGCCGACGGCTCGAGCAAATTCCTCGGAGACAACCGCTTCGGATATTTCCCTTCGGGGGCCGTGGCATGGCGCATGTCGCAGGAGCCGTGGCTGAGGGACGTGGCGTGGTTGTCGAATCTGAAACTGCGCGGCTCGTGGGGTATGACCGGTAACAATCGGATCGGCGCGTCGAGCGTGTACGGTGCACTGAGCAGCAGCAATGCTACGGGGTATCCTTTCGACAACGACTATGTGACGGGATACCTGCCCTCGCGGGTGGCCAATCCCCTGCTGAAATGGGAGACGACCCGTCAGACCGACGTAGGTGTGGATTTCGCCGTACTGAACAACCGGATCAGCCTGACGGTGGACTGGTATCACAAGGTTACCAAAGACTTGCTGCTGAACACCGACCTGCCCAATTCGTCGGGGTACAGCAAGGCGCAGAAGAATGTGGGATCGGTGCAGAACACCGGCTGGGAGTTCTCGCTCAACACCACCAATATCGACCGGAAGCACTTTACCTGGACCTCGTCGTTCAACATCTCCTTCAACCGGAACAAGGTGTTGGCGCTGAACAGCGGCCAGCGTTACATGCTGACCAATCCGAACTGGTACCACCAGTACACGCAGGACCAGTATATCGCCGAGATCGGCATGCCTGCCTCGATGATGTACGGGTATGTGTTCGACGGTATCTATCAGACGAGCGATTTCTATTACGTGGACGGGAAGTATATCGTCAAAGAGGGGCTTCCCTCGCTCGTGGGTGCGTCGGCTCCGATGCCGGGCAGCATCAAGTACAGGGACCTGGACGGTGACGGCACGATCGATGCCAACGACATGACGGTCATCGGCGATCCCAATCCGAAACATTACGGAGGTTTCACCAACAATTTCCGCCTCTACAATTTCGACCTGTCCGTCTTTTTCACCTGGTCGTACGGCAACGACATCCTGAATGCCAACGACGTCTATTTCACGACATTCGAGAATTACCGCAACAACTATCTGGCCAAGTCGCTGAACTATTGGAGCCCGACCAATCCTTCGAACAGCATGTCGGCGCCGAAGTCCTTCGACAAGTGGGTCTCCTCGCGTTCGGTGGAGGACGGTTCCTACCTGCGGCTGAGCAACGTGACGCTGGGATATAACCTCGACGCGCGGAAGGTGAAGTTCCTCAAGAAACTCGGATTGACCGCGATCCGCGTCTATGCGGCCGCCGACAACCTGTTCGTGATTACAGACTATTCCGGTTACGATCCGGAAGTGAACACGAACTCCTCGGCACTGACCCGCGGACTCGATTACTGTTCCTATCCTCGGGCACGGACCTTCACTTTCGGACTCGACCTCAAATTCTGACCTTTAATATGAAACCGGAGATGAAAAAATACATGATAGTGGCTGCGATGGCCGGATTGCTCGGCACGGCGGCCTGCAACAAACTGGAGATCGCTCCCAAGGACGAAATCAACGACCGGGAGATGGCCTACAAGAACGATGTGATCCGCAACCAGATACTGACGGGTATCTATTCCCTGCTCTACAACGATGCAACATGGGGCAACATGATTCCTATCCGGCTGGAGGCTGCCACCGACGTGCAGATTACACGCATGTCGACCAGCGGGTCGCCCGAAAACAATTCGCACACCTCGCAGAGCGACCTGGTCGAGGAGAACTGGCGGGTGCTCTACCAGGGAATCAACGCAGCCAACGAATTTCTCTACTACTCCGACCTGTACGTTCCTGACGGGGAGAATAAGACGCAGAGTATGGGCGAAGCCCGTTTCCTGCGTGCCTATTTCTATTTCACGCTGGTGAGGCTGTACGGCGACGTGCCTTTCCGGACGCAGCCCACGTTCGACGTGGTCAATACGGATATCGCCCGCACTTCGGCGGTGGAGGTCTACGATTTCATCGTGAAGGAGCTGGAGAAGGCGCAGGGAGAATTGGGCGATCCTCTTGAGGTCTCTTACGGACGGGTTTCGAAGACCGCCGCCCAGACGGCGCTGGCGGACGTCTATCTGAATCTGGCGGGCGAACTGATGAAGAACCGGCTTCCGGCCGACTCCACCTCGGAGTTGATGCACCGGCGGGCCGCCTACTGGTGCGAACAGGTGCTGGCCAATCCGGCCCACGACATTGCGGCGACCGAGTATTCCACCGTTTTCCTCAACCAGGTGCGCAGCGTCACGAACGTAGCCGAACAGGTTTGGGAACTGCAACCCAAGTATATGATCGAGGAGGGGTATCGCTGTGACTCGCGGCTGGGTAAGTACAACGGCATGGGCAATGCGGTGGACGGAGTGTACAATGCGCGCGCGGCCATTTATGCCGGCATTCCGCTGCGGAACCTCTACGGCAAGCTGTCGGCCGACGATCTGGAGAACGACGACCGTTATGACTGGAACTGTCCGTGGACAAGGATCGGTGCCGGATCGAAACTCGGGTCCCCGGTCTATGTGGAGATCGACAAACAGCACCGGAATATCTACCGGCTTTTCCCCGGCAAGTGGCGGACGATTTTCGCCAACACGGTGGCCGAGTCGAGCGATATCAATTACAGCGGCGCCCGGCTGTCGATTTACCGGATCGCGGACGTGCACCTGATGTATGCCGAGGCGCTCAACGCCGGCAGTGACGACCAGGCCGGTGCGATCGCCCAGATCAATAAGGTGAGGGCACGTGCCCATGCGTCGGCGATCCCGGACAGTCCGATGCCTTCCAAAGAGGAGGTGTTCGGTCTGATCGTGGACGAGCGGGCCCGGGAACTCTGCTACGAGGGTAAACGCCGGTTCGATCTGATCCGTTGGGGTCTTTACGAGACGAAGGTGCGCGAGGCGGCCAAGACCTACGAGAATCCCCAGCCCAATGCCTCGTGGGTGACGACGGCCATGCTCGCCGGATTCGTCAATTTCAATGCGGCCCGCCATGAAATCCTGCCGATTCCGCAGAGCGAGATCAGCCGGAATGCCCTGATTCCGCAGAGCGAACAGAACGAGGGTTGGGGCGGAAACCGGAAATGGAAATAGGGGTCGGACATAGAAGAATTTGCGTATGAAGAAGTTATGTATGGCGGCAGCGGCGGCTGTCCTGGCTCTGCTCCCTTCCTTCGGGACGGAAGTCCGTGCGGAGACTGTCTCGGCCGGGATTTCCGCTCCCGCTCCGAAGCCCAACAAGGGGGAGATGCGGACGATCAAAAAACGCATGCACCGTTCGTTTCTGCCCGGCAAGCCTTCGGACGCCGTGGTGGCGGAACTGATGAAGGAGATCGGTACGGACGGCTCTTTCTCCGATGTGGACTACTCCTCGGAGGAGTTCAACTCGGGCGGCGAGAAACGGAAGCATCTGGCCAATCTTGCAAAACTGGCCCGGGCCTATGAGACGCCGGGCGGAACGTATTACAAGAACCGTGATCTCTACAATGCCATTGCCTCGGCTTTGGCCTACTGGGTGGAGAACAATTACGAAGACCCGAACTGGTGGCACCGTATCATCGGTTTCCCGAAGGACATGATGGTGACGGTGGTGCTGCTGAACGACGACATGAAACGGTACGACAAGGAGCTCTACCGGAAGTGTACGGATTATCTGCTCTACTCCTGGTCGGTGCCCAAACAGCGGGCGCAGGAGGGTGCCAACGGGACGGATATATGCAAGTTCACGTTCGCCGCGGCCGTGATTACAGAGAACGAAACCCTGCTGCGCGAGGTGATCGAAAAGGTCAATTCACTGGTCAAAATCGCAGCCGGGGACCGGGAGGAGGGTATCCAGCCCGATTACTCCTTCGCCCAGCACAACGGCAGCGGCCGTCAGCTCTATCTGGGTACCTACGGGCGGGAGTATATCGACGGAGTGCTCTATTTCATGGAGTTCGTGGCGGGTACCTCGTTCGAACTGGCTCCCGAGAAGGTGGCTCTGTTCGAGGAGTTCTTTCTGGAAGGTGTCGCATGGGGCTGGTATAAGAACGAAATGGACCTCAACCAGTGCGGACGGGGTTTGCTCCGGGACAATACCGGACCTTCGTTCGTGGTGCTGACCCAGCGTTTGGCGGCACTCGGCACTCCCCGCAAGGAGGCGCTGGAAGGCGTAATCGCCATGATGAAGGGGAGCCGGGAACTCAACGGGAATAAAATGTACTGGAGAATGGACTACATGGTGCACCGGCCGAAGGGAGCCATGGTCGTATCGCGCATGACCTCGACCCGGACGGTGGGCAACGAGGCCGGAAACGGAGAGGGTCTGGACAACTATCACACGGGCGACGGGGCCAACTATGTCAAGGTGCACGGAAACGAATATACGCCGATTCTGGCGGGGTGGAACTGGAAACGGATTCCCGGTACCACCGTGATCGAGGATACGCGCAAGATGCCCGCGCCTATGTGGGGCGAGGGCGGTGCCGGGGGCAGCGATTTCGCCGGGGGTGTCTCCGACGGACGGAACGGTGTGTGCGGATTCATTTACGCGAAAGACAGTCTGGAAGCCCGCAAGGGCTGGTTCTATTTCGACGACTACTATGTGGCGCTCGGGGCCGGAATCAATTCGCAGAGAGGAGACGCGCCTGCGAAAACGACTGTCAACCAGACCCTGCTGGCAGGCAAGGTGGCGCTGGCGGATGCGTCGGGTGCGGCATCCGATCTGGCGGGGGCCGGGAACACGTCGCCTTTCAGCCGTCTGTGGCATAACGATGTAGGGTATCGTTTCGAAGCGGGCAGTGTCCCGGCGGCCGAGATCTACAAGAGCGGCAAGCGGGACGTACTCTGTATTTCGTTCGACCACGGAACGGGACGGCAGGGCGGTTCGTATGCCTATGCGGTCTATCCGGCCGTGAGCCGCGGAGATTTTTTCGGGCGTACGGGGGAGGACTACCGTGTTCTCGCCAATACGCCGCAGGTGCAGGCCGTTCAGGATGTGAGGACGGGCCGGACGATGGCCGTGTTCTATGAGGCCGGGAGTGTGCAGGCCGACGGGTTGGGCGCCCTTTCGGCCGACAAGCCCTGTTTTCTGATCGCGGAGGGGAATGGCGGTGCCGTGAAGGTGACGGTAGCCGATCCGTACGGAGAGAAACGGACGCAGGAGTCGGTCTCCGTGACGGTGGGGGGAAAGAGTACGGCGGTGCCGTTCAGGAACGGCGGAAGTTCCGCGCAGTTGTAAGCGGAGTGTGCCGCAGGCATAAAGAAAAAGAGACCGTTTGTCGCGGTCTCTTTTCTTTTCGTCGGGGGACGTTTGGTTATCGGCCCCGGCCGAACAGGAAGCTGGAGAGGTAACCGATCGCGCAGCAGGAGACCAGCCCGATCAGTCCGTAAAGCAGGAAAGAGACGTTCGAATAGCTGTTGAACAGGAGCAGGACCACCATGCTGCCCACGAATCCGGTGATGGCCCCGGCCGTGCCGATCCGTTTGAAGAAGATGCCCATCATGAAGAAGCCGCCCAGTCCGCTGGTGAAGAGACCGAGGAAGAAGTTGAACTGGTCCCACAGCGAAGCAATGTCGAACGAGGCGAGGAGAACGGCCATGAGGATACCGAGTCCGCCCACCAGAATGCCCGACCAGCGGGCGAAGCGCATTCGGCTGCGGTCGCTGGCTCCCTTGCGCAGGTTGCCGAGAAAATCTTCGGTCAGCACCGTGGAGATGGAGTTGATGTTGGACGAGAGGGTGCTCATGGCGGCGGCAAAGACGGCGGCGATCAGCAGACCTGCCATGCCGGCCGGCAGGCGGCACATCATGAAATGCGGGAAAATGGAGTCGGTGTTCTGCATGCCGATGCTGAGCAGTTCGGGATGCGATTTGAAGAAGACGTAGAGGCCCGTGCCGATGCAGAAGAAGAGCACGGTGATGGGGACGCTCAGCAGTCCGTTGAGCCAAAGGCTTTTCTTGGCTCCGGACATGGTTTTGGTGGTCATGTATTTCTGGATGACCGACTGGTCGCTGGTGTAGGTGAGCAGCTGGTTGGCGAATCCGCCGAAGAAGGTCACCCAGAAGACGGGTTTGGTCAGGTCGAACGCGAAGTCGAGTATGTGGAACTTACTGTCTTCGACGGCGACGGAGACGAATTCCGAGAGTCCGCCTTCGGTGCCTCCGATCATGTAGAAAAGCGAGGCGATGGCTCCTCCCACGAGGATGAAGCCCTGGATCACGTCACCCCAGACCACAGCCTCGATTCCGCCCATCGTGCAGTAGATCAGCGTGACTACGCCCATGAGCAGGATACAGAGGTAGATGTCGATACCCGTCACGGCATTCAGGGCCAGCGAGGGCAGGAAGAGCACGATGGCGATCCGGGCGAACATGAATACACAGAAGAAGGCGGCCGCGATGTAGCGGACGGGACGGCTGAACCGCTGTTCGAGGTACTCGTAAGCCGAGGCCACGCTCAGTTTGCGGAAAAACGGCAGGTAGAAGAAGATGACTACCGGGACGATGACCAGGATCGACATGTTGAACATGAACATGCTCCAGTCGGCGGCATAGGCTTTGGCCGGAATCGAAAGGAAGGTGATGGCGCTCAGGGCCGTAGCGAAGATACTGATGCCGGCCGCCCACCACGGGATACGGCTGCCGCCCTTGAAGAACTGTTCCGTGCTGTTCTCTTTGCGCATGAAATAGAAGCCCATGCCCAGCATGATGAGCAGGTAAAGGGCCACGACCGAATAGTTGATCCACCCGAAAGAGGCATGTTCCGCGATCCGGACCGAGAGGACCCGGTCGCTCCTCACACCGGGGGAGGCCTCGCCCGAAGGAAGGACTATATTGTTTCCCGAAAGCACGGCCGTAGTGACGGCGGGCAGCGGTTCGGCGGAAGTACCCAACCGTATCCACGTGTCGGTGATGGCGTGGTAGGCGAGGATATCCCGGGAGAAACCGGGGTGTTCCGTGAAGGCGCGGGTCAGTTCCCGGCTCAGTGAATCCCGTTCGGCCGGATCGTCGGTCGAAGCGATCGCCTGTTCCAGGGCGAAGCGGCGTGAAAATTCACGGCCGTCGTCGCCTCCCAGTACCAGAATGTGTCCCGATCCGTAGGGAACGGCGGCCGGAGCCATCACCACGACGGGTGCATGGTCGCCGTCGGGGATGATCTCGCCCTTGTGTTTCCAGGTGTTATGGACCGGCGTGTATTCCCATACGTCGGTGAAAAGGGTCAGCGTGCCGTCCGTCACGTCCCGCCCGCCGATCAGGTAGAGCGCCTCTTCGTGTCCGTCGTGCTGGCGGACGAGAACGGCACCTTCCGAACGCCGGGCAGCCGGGCAGGCGGCCAGCTCTTTCCACCGGCCGGAAGAGGGAGTGTAGGCGTAGAGCAGGTTCGCGGACGGGCCGACGCCGTGGATGTAGAGGTTGTTTCCTGCTGCTGTTGCGGCTACCGGAGTGAAGTCGTCGGGCAGGCGGCTGACGGAGTCGATCCGTACGCTGCCTCCCGTGCAGGTCAGCCGGTAGACGGTGCGGTTGAGCCCGTCGGACCCGGTCCCTCCGAAACAGTACAGATGGTTGCCTGCGGTGACGGACGCACCGTGTGCGAGGCCCTTGCCTTCGGCCGGGAATTTGACATCGGGCAGCAGGGTGCAGGCATAGTTGCCGTCCGGGCCGGGTGTGAGCAGATATACGTCATCGGAGTAGTGTTTTTGGCCTCCTTCCCACGGGTAGCCCTGGGGAAAGTTGGACCCTCCGGCCAGGATGATGCGGCCGTTCGAGAGCCCTGCGAAGGCTCCGGCCACGCCGGGATTGGCGGTCGAGTCGGAGAGAAGCGGCAGAGTGCCTGTCTGTCGGACGTCGACGGCGGGGGCACCTTGCAGGGGGTGCGTGAAGAAGCCTGCCAGCAGGCAGAACAGAAGCGGAAAGAGAAGTCTGGGTTTCATGGATCGGAGTCGGGTTTAGGAATGGAAAGGTTTCTATTGTGCGGAAAGTTTCGTTTTGCCGGTGATGACCGAAGCCGGGACCGTACGGAAGACGATGCGTTCGTAGGGTGAGGCCTCCCCGGTTTCGTAGAGAATCCCTATGTCGCCTCCGGGCAGTACGGTCAGGTCGGAGTAGGCGGCCGGCCGGGAATCGAACTTTAGGGCCTGTTCCCAACTCCGGCCGTTGTCCCGGCTGATGCGCAGGGTCATGTCGACCCGCTTGGATTTGGAGGCGGGATTGGAGAAGAGAAGCGTACGGGTGGGTTTGCCCTTGGGGGCATAGTTGAGGAGGCTGCCCTGGCATACGGGTTCGATCAGTACGGTGTCGTGGCGTACGGGACCGAACGTGACGCCTCCGTCCCGGCTGACGGCGACGCTCCGGCACGAGCCGTTCCTCTCCCGTTCGGGGCCGCGCACGCCCCGCATATTGAGCATGACGCTGCCGTCGCTCAGTTCCGCAGCGGTACTTTCGTTTCCGCCGACCGGACTCCGGGCTCCGGTGTGCCAACTCTCTCCGCCGTCGTCGGAGTAGATCAGAAGGGAGTGGTAGACGGAACCCTTGCCTGTGAATTCCCCGTAGTCGCACGGTACGACGATCCTCCCCTTGTGTTTTCCTTTTTGCAGTTGGACGGCATGGCAGGGACCGGTGGCGTACCAGGTCCAGGCAGGGTCTTTGACAGATGCGGTGATCTCCCGGGGTGATGACCAGTTTATCCCGTCGTCGTCCGAAAAGAGCACGAACACCCGGCGCGTGTCTTTCGACGTGCGGGCGTTGATTTCCTTTTCGTGGTCGCTGCCCAGATTCCAGGTGGTGACCAGGACGATGCGTCCCGTGGCCCGGTCCACCACCGCAGACGGATTGCCGCAGACGTTTTCGCCGTCGTCCCACACCGTGATGAGGGGCCCCCAGCTTTTGCCTCCGTCCGTGGAGCGGCGCAGGACCAGGTCGATGTCGCCTGTGTCGGAACGGCTGTTGCGCCGTCCTTCGGCGAAAGCGAGCAGAGTGCCGTCGGCCGTGACGGTCAGCGACGGGATGCGGAATGTGTGGTAACCCTCCGTCTGGCGTTGGAAAATCGTTTCCGGTGAAGATACGGCGGGTGAACCGCCCCTGGCGGCGGATGTCCCTGTCAGGAGCAGCAGGGACAGAAAGGGTAGCAGCATGGGTTTCATAGGTTCGGAATATCGGTTTCAGATAGTTTGCCGGTCTCCCTTCCGGGGTTCCGGTTTTATTTGTGGTATTTGTCCGACAAATATAGGGATAATTTGATTTTATGCAAATTTTATTCGAAAATATGCGGAATTGCGGAGGGAATTCCCTGTTTTTCGTCCTTTTGTTTTTTTATGCGCGTTTTTTCATGTAATTTGGTTCCGGTTTCCGGGGAATGATACCGTACTTCTTGTCGGAAAACAGAGGTTTGAATGTAAAGCAAAATGTCGTGTATGGCGGAAGATATATTCGTGGAGGACGGGAGTTCTGTCGGAGAACTGGGTAAAGAGCTGGGAATCCGTGAGGGCCGTCTCCCTTTCGCCTCGGTCGTTTCCCGGAATCCGCATTGTCTGGTCGGGCTCTGCCGGGAAGGGTGGGCGGATCTCTGCGTCTATACCCACAGACACAGGCTGGTGAAAGACGAATTGCTGGTTCTGCTGCCGGGGCAGCTCGTATCGGTGTCGGGAATGAGCCGGGATTTCCGGCTCGAATATTTCACGGTGGAACAGATTCTGTTCGACGACGTTCTCAGCGGTATACGCCGTTTCCCTCCGCATTTCTATTTCTACATGCGGGATCATTATCACTACCTTCTCTCCCGGGAAAATGTCTCCCGGATGGAACTCTATCTGACGCTGCTGAAAAACCGAGCGGTTTCGCCGGGCAATCTGTTCCGCAGGGAGTCCGTCATTCATGTGCTGAGGATTTTTTTCCTCGATATGTATAACGGTTACCAGATAGCGAGCAGCCGTTCGGAAGAGCGGCCCGAAGAGCGGCAGGAGGATCTGGCCAATCGTTTTTTCCGGTTGCTGATCGACCATTACGAACAGCATAAGGAAGTGCTTTTCTATGCCAACCAACTGTGCATCACGCCTAAATATCTGACGATGATCGTCCGGCGGGTGAGCGGGAAATCGGCCAAGGAGTGGATTTCGGAGTATGTCGTGCTCGAGATCAAGTCGTTACTGAAAGATACCCGGCTCGACATCCAGGAGATCGTGTACCGTACGCATTTCGCCAATCAGTCGTCGATGGCCCGTTTTTTCAGGAAACATACGGGAATGTCTCCCCTTCAGTACCGGAAAGAGAAACTCGTACAGCGGTGACGTCGTTGTCGCTCCGCGTACGAGCCTCTTCTCCCCGTATGGGTATGCTTCAGAAGTTCATCTCTTCCCGGACGAAGTCTCCGTCCGAGGTGTAGATCAGTTCGCGGTTCCCCGTGATGGAGACTTCGTAGCCGCCCGGTTCCTTCTCTATCTTGTAGGCGGCCGCCTGCGGATAGTTTTCCGCGATGTGTGCGGCGATCCTGGGGGCAGGATACCTTCGGGAAGGGTGGAAAATTTGCAGTCCACGCTCTGCCATACGCCCGAGGCATCGAAACTCAGTTCCGTGCCGTTGTCCAGCACCACTTCGTATTCTTTTCTCCCGTTGTCGGTATCCTGTTCGACGTGGTTGACCTTCCGGTCCGGGAAGTGCTCGCCGATGAACTCTCGGGCCGTTTGCGGCAGGTCGGCGTATCCGATTCTCTTTTCGTCATCGTCGTCGCATCCGTGGAAGGCAAGCGCTCCGGCCAGCAGGGCCATCAACATCAGAATTTTCCGTTTCATGGTTTTCGTAAGTGTATTCGATTCGACAATTTGTTTTTTGTCCGGTACTGCAAAAGTCTTTCCCGATTTTGAAACGGATTTGAAATTCCGGAAAAAACATCGTGCCGGAAAAAGATCGAATCCGGGGTCGGCTACGGCATCTGTATGTCTTTATAACCTGTTTCTGCATCGGAATGTAAGCGTTCCGGAATCGGGGCATATTCTTTGTTGTCTTAAGGTGGCTGAAGGAGCGATGCGCCGTACAGTCCGATTGCCCGGCGCTGCCGTATCCGGGGATATAGCCAGACGACCGATTATGAATACCAACGAATTTGCCCTGACTTTGCTGTCGGGAATAAAGGATTTTCTGACGTGGATAGGTGTTCCGCGCCACATGCTCGACAAACTGGATGAGATACTCTTTCTGGTGCTTATTGTCGTTATCGCGTTTCTTTTCGCGGCCGTGGTGCATGCCGTGTCGGTCCATTTTGCCAGGAAGATTCTGAAACGGAAGAATGCCGGGGTACTCGATACGCTCGTCAAATACGGCGTTTTCAGAAAACTTACGGCCGTCATTCCGCCCCTGATCGTCTCGGCCCTGCTGCCTTTCGCCTTCAGCAAGGATTCCGCCTGGTTCATCGTGGGGGACAAGGTCACCTGGATCTATTTTTTCATCGCCCTGATCGTCTCCGTCAACGCCATATTGAATACGGTGGGGGATGCCCTGAAAAACAACAGGCAACTGAAAAACCGGCCGATGAAAGGGTTCATCCAGATTTTTCAGGTGGTTTTCACCTGTGTCGCCGTTATCGTCATCGTTTCCATTCTGATCAATAAGTCCCCGTTCAACCTGATCACCGGGCTGGGAGCCTTCACAGCCGTGCTGATGCTGGTGTTCAAGGATACCATTCTGGGGCTCGTCGCGGGCGTGATGATCTCCGAGGACGACATGCTGCGGATCGGCGACTGGATCGAAATGCCGCAGAACGGCATCAACGGCATCGTGACCGATATTTCGCTGGATGTCGTCAAAGTGCAGAATTTCGACAATACGATCGTGACCGTACCTCCCTATTCGCTGGTCTCCGGCTCCTTCGTCAACTGGCGGGGCATGAGCGAATCCGGGGGGCGCCGCATCATGCGCGAGTATACCCTGAAGCTCGACTATATCAAACCCTGTACACCTGAATTCCTGGAGCGGATGAAGGATTTCGACACGGAGCTGGCGCAGTTCATCATCGAAAAACAGAAACAGGCGGCCGACGGGAAGACGGTCAACACGGACAATCCTGCCGGACTGGTAAACGGAACCATCGACACGAATCTCGGATTGTTGCGGGCCTACATGACCCTCTACCTGCGCCGTCACCCTTCCGTCAGCAGGGAACTGCTGCTCATGGTGCGTACGTTGGCCCCGACGGGGAACGGTCTGCCGGTGCAGATATATTGTTTCTCGGCCAATAAGAACTGGCCGAGTTACGAGTCCATTCAGGCGGAGATCATGGAACATTTCGTATCGGTGCTGCCGGCTTTCGAACTCTATCCTTTCCAGAGTGCGGATGCGCGCGACGCCATTGTCAGCGGATTGATCGAATCCGGGAAGATCGACCTGTCTGCGATTTCCGGTATTCCCTGGCATACTCTTCGGCCCGAAAAGGACAAGAGCGGATCTGGGCCGGTATAGGAAGGTTTCGGCCATGTTCGGAAGTGGCCCTGCAGACGGTCTGTCTTTGCGGGGGAACTCGTATCCTGGCGGAGGACCGGGGGCTGGCGGACGGTCGGTGGCGTTCCGGGTGCCTGTGCCTCTTTCCGGACGAAGGATACGGATGCCGTCTGCGGAACTGGCCATCAGATAGTCGGCGATCCATCCGGTCTGCCACCAGCCGTGCATCGGAAAGGGTGGGTCGGAGGTTTTCGAAGTCGGTATCGATGGGACGACGGGTTCGTTTGTCATAGGCTGCAGCGAAACTGCTGTCCGGGTGTTATCACGCCAGCAATTTCTCGGCTTCTTTACGCAGTCGGAACCGGGGCAGGAGACGGTCGCCCTGGAACCATCCGGGAACGACGCCCCACTGCAGATCCTTTTCGGGCAGCGTGGCCGGAGTGGGCGAGGAGAGAGAAATACCCGTCGCGGGAGGGAATGAACCGGAGACTTACGCGGATGTCATCCGGGAATAGCGGGTCGGGCCACCAGCGGGCGGTCAGGCTCCCGACGGGGCATTCGGCGGTGAAGCGCAGCGCGTTTCCGGAACGTTCGGCCTGCCGGGGATAGAGACGGTACTCTTTTCCTGCCCGGTTCATGGGAACGGACGAAGTGGCCCGCAGGATTTTCTGTTTGATATGGGTCATCTTCTGTTCGACGAAGACGATCGAATCGCCCTTTTGATTGGTGATTTTCAAGGGAGTATCCGAAGGTTTCTCCTTCGAGTAGAGGATTGAATAGCTGCCGTCGGCGACGCCCCACGGGATTTCCCGTCCGGTTTTCGTGTGTTCCATGCGGGTGAGTTTCCATCCCTCCCGTGTGTTTACCCAGTTCAGACTGACGGTTTGCGTGCGCAATTCCTCTCCGTCGGGCAGGCATCGGCCCGTCAGGGGCAGGCAACTCAGGAGCAGAAGCGGCAATGATCCGTATCTCATGGGACGTGTGTTTGGGATACGAAACAAAGATAGTCCTTCCCTGGCATTTTTGCAGGGGATAAGGGGAAGAATCAGCGGGAACGTTTCCGCCGGAGGGAAACGGTGACGATAGGGGCTGACGGGTCCCTCCGGACCGGGGAAAAATGAAAGGGCTTTTCAACAAAGCCCTTTCATGTGTATTCGGTGCCTGTGTTACAGATTCATCTCCATCATTTCGCTGGCTGCCAGAAGGAAGGCTCCCACTCCGTAGACGGCGGTCATCTCCCCGGATATTTCGACGGGGGCATGCCCGATGGGCTGGACGTATCCCAGCTTCCCTTCTCCGTTCACATGGCTTTTCAGGGCATTCCACCCTTTCTGTGCGGCTTTTCTGTACTCTTTGCCGAGAATGCCGTGGTTCACGCCCCATGCCATCCCGTAGACGAAAAATCCGGATGCGCTGTTTTCCGGCTGGGGATAGTATTCGGGTGCGTACAAACTCGAGTGCCACGATCCGGCCTTGTCCTGGCAACGGAGTACGGCGGGCGACATTTTCAGGAACAGGTCGAGGTAGTAACCGTACACGGGATCGTCTTTCGGAATCCGTTGCAGCATCAGTGCCAGACCTGCGTAGACCCAGCCGTTGCCCCGGCCCCAGAATACTTTCTTCCCGTTCTTTCCCCGGTCGTTCACCAGCCGCAGGTCGCGGTAGAAAAGATTGTCGTTCCGGTCGAAAAGGGAATCGACCGTCACTTTGTATTCGGAGGTGCAGAAGTCGAGGTAATCGCGTTTTCCGGTTTTCAAATACAGTTGTACATAAACGGGAGGAGCCATGAACAGGGCGTCGCACCAGCCCCAGCGGTTGCGGTTGTATTTGCCGTTGGGCAGGCGCAGCGATCCGGTTTGCGAGTGTGCCATGATGTAGTCGACCCGGTCTTTTACTTTGGCGATCATCCGGGGATCGTCGTATTTTTCGGACAGTTCGAAATAGGTCTGCCCTACGCACAGGTCATCGGCGTCGTAGATTCTCGGAGGCATGTCCCAGTCGCTCTTGCGGCCGATTTCCCGCAGGAAATCGTAGATGAAATCCGCATTTGTCCTGGCGGCCCATTCGGCCATGCCCCGGTAGAGGGCGGCATTGGTCCAGTGCCCCAGCGGGAAGGAGACCGTATCGAAGTGTTCGATCTGCCATTTGGCCACCCGGTCGGTCAGTGCACGGTCGGCGTCTTGACGGTTTCGGGCGGTCAGCGCCGGTTCCGGAAACAGAATGCCCAGCAGAAGGGCCGGAATCAGTCTTTTCATAGCGGTGAATTTATCGGTTATCTGGTTCGTATGGTTTTCTGTCGTTTTCACACGGTTTTCCCCATTGCGAAAGGGCCGGGATTCCGTTCAGGAAATTCGCATTGGCTTTCTCCGGGATCAGGTAGACGGTATAGTTGAGACGGGCATCCGGAGCGGCTTCAGCCGTGAATCCGACCAAAACAGTGCCCGGGTTGGGGGCGTCGTAATGGCGGGGCGGAGCCGTAGACCAGGTACCCAGCCTGAAACCGGACCCTTCGACCTTCATGTAAAGCGTCTCTCCGTCCTGCGTGAGCCTGATCGTGCAGGTGTCCGTGATCTCTGCTTCGGCCGGGGTCACCATGGCCCAGCGCAGCGGCATGGTCCGGTCGGTATTGACGATTTCGTCCCGGACGACCACGTAGCTGTCGTCGACGATGGCTATGCCGCGCCGATAGGAGGCGACCGCTCCGCCGTTCACGGCCGTCAGATCGGAGACGGCATAGCGGAATCCGGGCTCCTCTCCGTAGCTGTCGATTCCGGCTTTGGCATCAACCCGTTGCAGGGAGTCGGCGAAGGTTATGAGGTTGTGCGACCGGTTGCCCAGCCGGAAGGCGGCCCATCGGGACGAGTGTTGCGAACGGTCGCCCAGTGTCACCCCGTGGCGTTCCAGCGAGTGGTAGTCCTGCCGGCCGAGATCCGTGGCCCACTGCCTGGTCCCGGTGTACATAACGAAGCTCCCGTTGTCCATGTGGGCATGATTCGTGGAGCAGGAACCGCCTTTGAGCCCGACAAAGATTTCGTCCGGTCCGCCCCACCGGTTACGCATCAGGGCGACGGGGGTGGGACCCTGTCCGACGTAGAGCAGTTCGGAGGGCGCTTCCATGTGCCGGGCGAGGCAGTCCGCCGGAGCCCACAGCATCAGTGAAGGCAGGTAACGGATACCGAACATCTTCTCCTCCTGTCCGCGGGCGTTCATGTAACGGATCTTTTCCGCTTCCCCCCAAAGCAGCGACGGATCGTTCAGCCGGCGGGCGAACCAGAACATCGGATAGGAACATCCGACGGAGGTAGGGCAGTCGGAGTAGGCGAAGCAACTCATCTGCTGGGCGGTCATCTGGAGAACGTATTCGGGTGTCCGCATGAAGCCATGGTTCTCTTCTGCGCCGAACGGCAGTCCGGTGGCTTTTTCGTAAGCGTCGATCAGCATGACGGCGAATCCGGTGCCGTAATTCCAGTAGCTGTATCCTTCCGGGTAGTTGCCGTCGGGAAGATACTCTTTCAGGGCCACGTCCCGCACCAGTTCGACCGAACGACCGAGGATGCGGGCGGATAGTTCCGGATGTTTCTCCCATGTGGCGATGGCCCCGAAGGCCATTCCCGTATTGCAGACGCAGTTCCAGTTGTTCTTTTTCTTGAGCCATTGGCAGTTCCGGGGATCGGATGCCGTTTCGGGGAAGGACTGCCGGAGTCCTTTTTCCAGTATGGAGCGGCAGGCCAGTTCCCGGGTGGATTCGTCCAACCGGTCGTACAGCCAGTCGTAGCCGATGGCGACGGCCGCGGTCATCTCCGCGGCGTCGAGAAAGTGGCTCGGATGCCAGTCCCGGAAGGCGCACACCGTGCGTATGACTTCGGCGGCCCGACGGGCGAAACGTTCGTCGCCGGTCATCCGGTAGCTGTACGACAGGTAGTAGATCTGTTCGAATGCTTCGCGGCTGACGGATAACATCCGCTTTCCGATCACCCGGTAGGCGAGGTCCGGAGCCCGGAGCATCTTTTCGCTTTCGGCGAGAATCCAGTGGTGCACCCGTTTCAGGAATTCGTTCCCTTCCGCCTTCTTCCGGAGGGAATCCTCCTCTCCGGCAAGCAGCAACAGGCGCGGGTGTGACGGGATCATACGGAATGCGGGTTCTTTCCCTCCCTGCGCAAGGACGTTGCCGGCCAGGAGAATCAACAGCAAAAGGGTCGTTTTTCGCATCGGGTCGGTAATGTTTGGGTTTTCTGCAAATATCCCGAAATAGTTGCGGATTCGGAGGCGGTAAATCTTGTAAAAGGATTTGCCGCTTCTTGCATCTTTTTCCCGTGCGCCCGTGACGAATCGTGTGAAAATGTTTGAAAATCCCACGATTCGGCTTTTTATGTGCTTGTTATTCAGATTTCTGTTCCTCTTCAGGGGCTTTTTGCTGCTGGTAGGCGGATGGTGTCGAGCCGAATTCCCGTTTGAAACAGGTGCTGAAATATCGTATGTCCGTGAAGCCGACCCGCGAAGCTACTTCGGAGACGGTGTAGGCCCGCGTGGCGAGCAACTGTGCGGCCCGTTTCAGCCGGATGCTGCGGATGAATTCGTTCGACGAAAGGTCTGTCAGACTTTTGATCTTCCGGTAGAGCATCGAAGTGCTCAAATGCATCTTGTCGGCGAAAAGGTCCACCGAGAAGTTCTCTTCGGCGATGTTTTTCTCGACCACTTCCCGGGCTTTGGCCAGAAAACGGTCGTCGGCCGAGAGAAGCTGCATCTCCCGGGGGCTGATGATCAGTTCCTGTTTGATCCGCTCCCGTATCCGTTCGCGGGAGCGGAGCAGCTGTGCGATCCGCATTTTCAGATATTTCACCTCGAAAGGTTTGGTGACGTAGGCGTCCGCACCGCTTTCGTATCCGGCCTGCTTGTCTTCGGGCCGGGTACGTCCGGTGAGGAACATGAACGGGATACAGTTCGTCGCCGGATGGGTCTTCACCTGCCTGCACAGGTTCAGACCGTCGTTTTCACCGTCGAAAACCAGTCCCGAAATCACCAGTTGAGGCTTCAGTTCGACGATCCGGCTGAATGCTTCCGTGACCGAGCCGAACGAACGGACCCGCACCGTGTCGTGTAACAGTTTTCCGAGATATTCCAGCGTCTGGGCGTCTTCGTCGACCAGTACGGCCAGCGGAAGTTTCGTCTTCGCTTCGTTCTGCGGCTCCGTTTTGATTTCGATCGTGTCGATATAGTCCCCGATGAACGCAGGGGAAACCTCCTCTTTCTGCGGCCGCTCGATTTCGGCGTTCTGGAAATGGGCTTTGCCGGTCAGCAAAGTGAGGGTGAATACGGTTCCTCCTTCGGGTCGCAGATCGACCGTGAGCGATCCGTGGTGCAGTTCCGCCAGTTCCCTGGCCAGCGAAAGGCCGATGCCCGCTCCGCTGTGCCGTTCGGTGCCGGTTTGGTCCCGTGTCCAGAAACGTTCGAAGACGCGTTCCCTGTCCTTTTCCCGGATGCCGGCGCCCGTGTCGGAGACCCGAAGGAGGAACCGGTCACGGACTGTGCCCGATTCGCAGCGAATCTCCACGCGTCCTCCTTCGGGAGTGAATTTATAGGCGTTCGATAACAGGTTGAACAGGACGGTCTCGATCTTCTCACGGTCGAATACCATCGGGAAATTCTCCCGGTCCGATGCGAACGTGAAGCCGATCTGTTTGGAGGCGAACAACTCCCGGAATGCTACGAAAATACTCTCTGTGAAATGGACGATGTCCGCTTCGGCCAGATGCAGCGGGAGTTTTCCCTGGTCCAGTTTGCGGAACTGCACCAACTGGTCGACCAGTCGGGAGAGGCGGTTGCCGTTGCGGTTCATCACCCCTAACTGGTATTTCACCTCGTCCGGCGACATCGAATCGTAGTTTTCGATCAGATTCTGAAGGGGGGACTGGAGCAGCATCAGCGGATTTTTGATGCTGTACGAAACGTCTGTGTAGAATTTCAGCCGGGAACGGTTGATGATCGCCTGGGTGCGGTACTGTTCCCGGATGCGCCACATGTGGAACAGCAACCAACCCAGCAGGCCGGCCAGCAGCAGGTAGACGGGTATGCTGTACCATGACCACAGCGGATGGGGGCGGATCCGGATCACGAGGCTGCGCACGTTGTCGAGCCACGTGCCGGAAGCGTCGGTGCTGCGTATCTTGAGCGTATAGGTACCTGCGGGGAGATTGTTATAGGCGATGTACCGGTTTCCTGACCCGGCATGGAGCCACTCCGTGTCGAGGCCTTCGAGCATGTAGGCGTAGCGGATGTTCTCCCGCTGCGGGAAGGCGAGCGCCGAGAACGCGAAGGAGAACTGGTTGTCCTTGTGTCCGAGAACGATCCGGTCGGTCCGGTTGATGTCCTGGGCCAGGATGTCCGACCCGACGGTCGCCGTCCGGTTGTGCACCTTGAAATCGACGAAGAAGAGCCGGTAATGTGCGGTGTCTGCTTTTATTTCGGCGGGATTGAACAGGGTGACGCCGTTGATGCCGCTCAAATATAGGTATCCGTCCGAATCTTTGGCGCTTCCGAACACGAACCCCCGCCGGGTGAAACTTCCTCCGTACAGTTCCGTGTATTGGAACTGATTGTTCGAAAGCGAGTATTTGTAGACGCCCGAGAGCGTGGAGAGCCAGAGGTTGCCCCGGTCGTCGTCGATGATGTTGCTGATGTGGTTCGAACGGGCGGCGTCCGGCATGGGTGTCTCCTCGAACCGGTCCCGGTCGTAATCGTAACGGTACAGGCCTTCGGAGGTGCCGGCCCAGATGTTGTTGTATGGATCGGTATAGATGCATACGACCGTGCGGGATGTCTTCCCGTCCGTTCCTGCTTCGGCAAACGAATAATCGCGTATCTCCTCGATCCTGCCGGCCCCTTCGTAACGGAAGCGGACGATACCCCGGTTCTGGATGCCTACCCATATGATTCCGCTGCGATCTTCGGCGATCGACATGCATTTGTCCGCCAGCATGTCGCTCTGTCCCTTGCCGGCCGGATAGACTTCGCCGGTTTTCGCGTCGTGGACATATACGCCGCCGTTGGCGAATCCGATCCACATATTGCCTCGGGAATCCCGCATCAGTGCGCGTACGAACGAAGAGCCCTTTACGGCTTCGTCGATTTTGGGGCGGTTGTAGAACCGGTTGCCGCGGGGATCGAAGAAACTGACGGCGTCTTTGGTCCCGAGCCAGAAATCTCCCTGGGAACTTTCGGCGATACATTCGAATTTGTTCCGTTGGATATAGCCGCTTCCCGGCCGGCGGTCGAAATAACGGGCTATGGTATAGTGCCGGTGGGTCGGATCGGTGAATTCCACCCTGTTAAGACCGAATGCCGTGGCGATCCAGACCGTGTTGCGGTTCTGGATGTAGATGTCCGAGACCGTATTGTGGCTGATGGTGTTCTCCGAGCCGATGTCGTTGCGGATGTTGATGAATGGGGCTTCCCGTTTTCCTTCGGCCAAATAGAGGCCGTCCCGCGTGGCCAGCCAGACATTGCCGTTGCCCTCGTCGCAGAACCCGTTGGTCGTATTGCTCAGGTCGTTGTAGTATTTGTTGATGGTGTGTCCCGTGCTGCCTGTGATGCGTCCCTCTCCGTCGCGGGAGAGCACCAGGAACCCTTTCCCCCGATTGCCGATCAGTACGTCGTTTTCCCGCGGCAGAAGGGCGGTCGTCTCGATGTTCAGAGAGTGGTAGAGAGGCCGGGTCTCTTTACCGACGTTGGACAGACGGACGGCTCTCAACTCCTGTCGGTCCCAGAGCCAGAGGATGTCGAAACGGTCGATCCGGATTCTTTTCGGGGTTTCGAAGTGCAATACGGTGTCGATGCGCACTTCGGGTAGGGAGTCGGCCGAAACGCGGTTGAGCAGTCCGCCTTTCGCGGAGAGCCGTACGAGACTGTTGCCGTGGGAGAACCAGAGGTTTCCGTCCCTGTCTTCCGAAAAACTGCTGCGTGGAGAGACGGTCGTTTCCGGGGAGGTCGCCGCCGGGGAGAAATAGGCTACCATCTTCTCGCTGCGGGGCGAGTAGGCCAGAACGCCCCGGTCCGTGGCCGTCCACAGGTTGCCGGAACGGTCCGTCAGAAATTCGTTGATCCGGATGCCGCGGAACGCTTCTACGACCGACAGACGGTGGGTCCGGGTGTCGATCCGGAAGAGCCCTTCGTTGCTGCCGGCCCACAGCAGGTCGGGACCGGTGAAGACGAGACACTGGACGAGATTGCCCTTTTCGAACAGGAGACGGTTGATGTCGTTGTCGAGCGAATGGTAGGAGAGTCCGTCGAAACGGGCGAGTTCTTCGTGCGAAGCGACCCAGACGAAACCGTAGGGATCGCGTTCGATGGCCGAGATATTGCCGCTCAGCAGGGGCTGCCCGAAATAGGGATGGCGGTAATCGACGATTCCGACTGCCTCCGAAACATTTCCCGATAAAGCGACGAGGATGAAAAACCGAAACAAGCTGCGCATAATATCCCGTGTATGACACCGTCTACAAATTTAAACCGAAAAAAATAAAAAAACGCCGGATCGGGCAAGAAATACGGATTTTCACCGAAAAGTTTCGTGAAAGTGCGTCTTGTTTGTAAGTGTTTTGTATGCAGTGTTTTATGTGACGTATTTGTCGGATTTGTCAACATTTTTACAATATTTACCGCTGTCGGATCATTTCGCCGGGAGCGGATTTTTCCACCACAATTCACGATTTACGGCTTTCGGAATAGGAAAGTCCTGAATAAATTTGTATTTGAAACCTACCGACCTGAAATACCGTTTCCGAATGAAGAGATTGTACCTTATCTTCCTGCTCGTTTTCCCGACTTTTCTCGCGGCGGGGGAGTACGTTCCCCGGACGGTCCGTATCGTGCAGACCGTGAACCGTGACTGGACATTCAATTACCTGCCGTCGGGAGAGGAGGACCTCTCGGTGGCAGGGTCCGCGTTCGACGACCGGAAATGGCAGGCCGTTGCGGTTCCCCATACATGGATGACCTACGAGACGACCGGCGACCTGCATCCCTACATCATGTCGGCTTCCGAACGGGAAGACCCTTACTGGTGGAACGGCTGGGGCTGGTATCGCAAGCGTATCGTTTTCGGCCGAGAACTGGAGGGAAAGCGTATTTTCGTCGAGTTCGACGGCGTGCAGAAGTATGCCAAAGTGTTCCTCAACGGGGCCCTGCTCGGCGACCACAAAGGGGGATACGGCGGGTTCTGTTTCGACCTGACGCCCCACGTCCGTTTCGGAGAGGAGAATCTTCTCTGCGTGGAGGTATCCAACCGCAGGGACGACCGGTTCGGGACCATCGCTCCGGCAACGGCGGGGAATTTCAACGTGTACGGGGGAATCTACCGGGACGTGCGCATCGTGGTCAAGGACCCGGTGCATATTCCTTTCCAGGGTTCTTACCTGCACGAGGGCGGAACTTTCGTCACTACTCCGCAGGTGTGCGAAAAGGAGGCTGACGTGTGTGTAAAAACCTACGTCCGGAACGGTATGTCCGTTCCGAGAGAGGTGACGGTCAGAAGTGTCGTGACCGATTCCGCCGGGCGGGTCGTCCTGACGCTCCGTTCTTCGCGGCGGGTGGAGCCCGGCCGTATCGCCGAGTTTGTGCAGCATGGCGGTCCGCTGGTCCGGCCCCGTCTGTGGAGTCCGCAGTCGCCGTATTTATATACGGTATGGTCGGAAGTGTACGATGGCGACCGGTTGACGGATACCTATCGCAGTCCGTTGGGATTCCGCTGGTTCCATTGGGATTATACCGACAATACGCTGGTGGTGAACGGAGAGAAGATACACATTCACGGCACGAACCGTCATCAGGAGTATCCCTGGCTGGGGGATGCCATGCCCAAATGGCTTACCGAACGCGACATGACGGACATCCGTTACGGAATGAACACCAATTTCATGCGTACGGCCCACTATCCCCACGATCCCATGGTGTACGATTTCAACGACCGGCACGGTATCATCACGGTGGAGGAGGTGCCCAATCTGAAGGCGATCCGCTACGACCGCGGAACCCAGGAGGACAATATGCGCGAAATGGTCCGCCGGGACCGGAACCATCCATCGATCTTTTTCTGGAGCGTGGGTAACGAGACGACGCAGGCGGCCGATTCGAAGTGGACATACGAAGAGGATACTACGCGTATTATTCACGAGCGCAAGACCGAAATGTACGGCGACTATGTCACGCACCACGCTTCGAACCTCGACATGGAGAACCTGCTGCGGGTGACGATCCGGGGCTGGTATGACAAGGATGTGAAGAATCTCGAGCCCCGGAACAACGCGCGCGTGCTCAAGAGCGGTCAGCTCGCCGGTACCGAGGAGTGGCAGCATAAGATGGCGCGGGTGCAGGACGGAAGTATCCGGGGACGGATCGACGGCAACGTGCTCGGATGGCTCTACGAGGACCACGGCTGTGACCGGCTCTATACCGATTCTCCGCTGAAGAATATCAATTATAAGGGATGGGTTGATCTGTACCGTGTGCCCAAATACATGTATTATCTCTGGCAGGCCAACTACCTGCCGGAACTGATGGTGTTCGTGCAGCCCCATCACTGGCAGCGTAAATATGTCGGGCAGCGCAGGACCATTCAGGTGGACAGCAACGGCGAAAGTGTGGAGCTGCTGGTTGACGGACGCAGTCTCGGTGTGAAATATCCTTCGAAGGAGAATTTTTTCACCGTGGAATTTTCCGACGTGGAAATTGTTCCTGGTGAGTTGAAAGCGGTCGCCGTGCGGGACGGGGAACGGGTCGAGTCGCGGATCGAAATGGCGGGCGAACCGGCCCGTATCGTGTTGAAGGCGGAACGGGGAGTCATTCCCGCCGACCGCAGCGGAGTGGATATCATCATGGCGGACATAGTGGACGATCGGGGCAATCATGTGCTGGGTGTGACGGCACCCCTCACTTGGGAGGTTTCGGGCGAGGGGACGCTGGTCGGCCCCGGGCTCTATACGTCGGATATGGACAAGACGCTTGCGACCGAAGGAACGGGGTATGTGGTGACGCCCGTTCCCAATGTGGTGCGCTCGACCGGCCGGCCGGGGACGATCACCGTCCGGGTCTCCTCGCCGGGTGTGGAACCGGCCGAGGTGACGATCCGAACCGAAGCGGTGGAAAGGGCCGTCGGTACGGGGATTTACGAGCCGGAACTGAGCGACGAAGGTCGGGAGCGGGTGGCGAAGGACACCGCTTTCCGCGAGGTCGTGAAATATGTCGAGGAGATGAAACCCATCGACTCGTCCGAACAGATCGACGCGGATACGCCCCGGCAGTATGCCGACCGGATGCGCGGATTCGTGATGGAACGCAATCCGCAGATCGACTCTTCTTGCGTGGAGTTCCGCAGTCTGGTGAAACGTCTGTCCGATTACGTGGCCGGCGTGAAGGGGGAGCTGACCGAAGACGATTACAATTTCATCGCCCGGACGTACAACGACGTGAGGATGCTGGCACGGGTGGTGGACAGCAGGAATTTCCATCCCGCCTATGCCGAAGAGCTCAAGAAATATTATGCCGAGACAATGTTGGAACGCGGCGAACTGACTGATGTGGAAGGAGAGGTCCGTATGCTGGAGGCGATTCCCCGCGAAATAGACATAGTCTATATCCGCCGTCCGAAGGGGACGGCAGCCGATACGATCCAGTACGGCAATACGACCTACCGTTACTCGGCCTACACCTCTTCGCTGGAAGGGGCCGTCGCTCTGCTGCATCCCGGTTTCGGGAAATTCGGACCGCAGCAGCGGGAAAAGGTGCTCGACTACCTGGTGAAGATCAATCCGAGCCTTACGCGGGACGGCGGGAAGTACCGCTTCCGGTTCGACCGTCCGCTGGCCGTACCCCGTAAATTGGAGTAAACTTTCAGGAGGGACGGCCATTCCGGTCCGTTCGTTACCATAAATCGCAATCAGCCATGAAAAACCGTTTTGTTTATACCGCATTGCTGCCTTTGGCAGGCTTATACGCCTGCGGAGGAGAGAAGACGGAGACGAAGCCCAACGTGTTGTTCGTCATTGCCGACGACCAATCCTATCCCTATGCCGGGGCCTACGGGTGCCGGACGGTTTCCACACCCGGATTCGACCGGGTGGCACGGCAGGGAGTGCTTTTCACCAACGCCTACGTCACCTCTCCCGGGAGCAGTCCCTCGCGGGCGAGCATCCTGACCGGGCTGTACCCGTGGCAGATCGAGGAGGCCGGCACGCATGCCAGTTCCTTCCCGGATGAATATACCTGTTTCCCGGATATGCTCCGGGAAGCCGGATACAGGATCGGCTATACGGGCAAAGGCTGGGGACCCGGCGACTGGCAGGTGTCCGGACGTCCTTACAATCCGGCCGGGCCGGAATACAACGAGTGCCGTCTCGATCCCCCGTACTCCGGCATCTCGAAGATCGACTATGCGGCCAATTTCAAGAAATTCCTTTCCGGGCGGGACAAGGGTGAGCCTTTCTGTTTCTGGCTGGGCACGCACGAACCGCACCGGCCCTTCGAGAACGGATCGTGGGTGAAAGAGAAGCGTGAACTCGACCGGGCCGAGGTGCCGGGATTCCTGCCCGGGTCGGACACCGTTCGGGGCGATATTTCGGATTATGCCGTAGAGATTGAGTGGTTCGACCGGCATCTGGCTGCCTGTCTGGACGAGTTGGAGCGGATCGGGGAGCTGGATCGTACGATCGTGATCGTGACGGCTGACAACGGCATGTCGTTTCCGCACGCGAAGGCCAACTGCTACGATGCCGGACTGCACGTGCCGCTGGCTGTCCGTTGGGGCGACCGGATCAGGCCCGGGCAGGTGGTCGATGCCCTGGTGAGCATGGTGAGCGTCGCTCCCACACTGCTCGATGCTGTGGGGATTGAATACGAGGGTGATTATCCGCTGAGCGGGGAGAGCCTGATGCCGTTGCTTGCGGGGCGGCGGGAACGGTACGGGACCGATGCCGTCTATGCCGGACGGGAGCGTCATTCCTGCTCCCGCCGCGACAATCTGGGGTACCCTATGCGGAGCGTGCGTGTAGGCAACTACCTGCTGGTACGGAATTTCCACAGTGAACGCTGGCCTGCCGGAGATCCCCGCGCCTACGATAAGAACGGAACGACGCTGATGCCGATGCACCGAGCTTATTACGATATAGACGCGGCACCTTCGAAGGACTATCTGATCGACCGGAGGGATGACCCGTCCGTAAGACCCTATTTCGATGCGGCGGTGGCCAAGCGGCCCGAGTACGAACTGTTCGACTTGAAAAATGACCCGGATTGCATGCACAATGTGGCCGGAGACATGACCTATGCCGACGTGCTGGAGAATCTGAGGGGGCGGTTGGACGCGCGTCTGACCGAAACGGGCGATCCCCGTGCGGTAGGCGACGATCCCGAGATATGGGAGCGTTATCCGAGGCTGAACGGGAAAATGAGGCTGTTTCCCGAAGAGAATGAATCCGTTGTCGTAAAATAGAATCCGAATATGAATACATCCAGAATTTTTTCGTTGACGGCTCTCGCCACGACAGCCTGCTGCTGTGCCGGAGCCCAGGCCCAGAAGCCTCGGAAAGAGGCTCCGCGGGATGCCCGCCCCAATGTGCTGCTGATCTGTGCGGATGATCTGGGATGGTCCGACATCGGCTGCTATGGCAGCGAGGTGCAGACGCCCAACCTCGACCGGCTGGCCGCTGAAGGAATCCGCTTCACCGCCTTCCACAATACGTCGAAGAGTTTTCCTTCGCGGTCTTGCCTGCTGACCGGGCTGTATGCCCAGCAGAACGGCTATTTCAAGAATGCCCGGGCTCCGTTGCAGAACTGTGTCACGCTGGGCGAGTACATGAAGAGTGCCGGATACATCACCCTGTGGTCGGGCAAGCACCACGGGGCGGAGAATCCGCGTACGCGGGGATTCGACCATTATTACGGCCTGCGGGACGGAGCCTGCAACTATTTCAATCCCGGTTGCCAGCGCGATGGGGAGGGAGTGCCTGCCCAGAAGGTGAAAAACCGTTTCTGGTGTGTGGAAAAACAGACCTATGCCCCCTTTACCCCGAAGGAGAAGGATTTCTACACGACCGATTATTTCACCAAATACGCCCTGCGCTGGTTGGATGAGTACAAGGATGCCGACCGCCCCTTCTTCCTCTATCTGGCCTACAATGCGCCGCACGACCCGTTGATGGCCTGGCCGGAGGACATTGCCAAATACAAGGGGCGTTACCGGGACGGGTACGAAGCGATCCGGCGGGAACGCTACCGCAGGCAGCTCGACATGGGGCTGATCGACGGTCGGTTCCGTCTCAGCGAACCCATTTTCGAGCCGTGGGCCTCCCTGTCGCCCGAACGGAGAGCGGAGGAGGAGCGGAAAATGGAGGTCTATGCGGCGATGATCGACCGGATGGACCAGGGGATCGGAAAGGTGATCGACAAACTGAAGGAGCAGGGTAAATACGACAATACGATCATCATATTCGTCTCCGACAACGGAGCTTCGGCCGAGGTGGTCGATCTGAAGGGGAGTTACGGGGAGATCGGTACGATGACCAACTGGACCTCGCTGGGCGGAAATTGGGCCAACGTGGCCAATACGCCGTTCCGGTTCTACAAGAATTACAGTTACGAGGGAGGAATCGCCGCACCGATGATCGTCACGTGGCCCAGGGGGTTGGCAAAGCCCGGCACCGTAACGGGCCATGTGGGACACTTCATCGACATCATGCCCACGTTCGTGGAGATCGCCGGAGTGCCCTATCCCGAAGAGTACGGAGGACACCGGGTGCTTCCCTGCGAGGG
Organism: Gallalistipes aquisgranensis; assembly: GCF_014982715.1. NCBI lineage: Bacteria > Pseudomonadati > Bacteroidota > Bacteroidia > Bacteroidales > Rikenellaceae > Gallalistipes > Gallalistipes aquisgranensis. Next base: position 488,439 of record NZ_JADCJY010000001.1, read on the forward strand.
CGAATCGTTTCTGCCGGTGATCCGGGGCGAAGAGACCGGGCGCCGGAAGCCGATCTTCTGGGAGTGGCAGTACGGACAGGCCGTGCGCGAGGGCAGATGGAAGATCGTGAAGCACGGGCTGGACAATCCCTGGTCGCTTTACGACATGGAGGCCGATCCCACCGAAACGCGCGACCTGGCGGCGGAACAGCCCGACCGGGTGAAGCGGATGGGGGAGATGTTCGATGCCTGGAAGAAGAGGGTGTCGATCACCAAAGCGGTCGATAAACCCAAAAATCTGTGACGCGATGAGGACCGACCGGCTGATTCTTTCGTCCGTCCTGACGGCGGCCGCGGCTTCGGGTTTCGCCGGGGAACGTACCCCTCATGCGACGGACCGTCCCAATATCCTCTGCCTGGTGTGTGAGGATATCGGCCCCTACATCGGATGTTACGGCGATCCGGGCCGCCATCGACGCCTGCACGCAGAGTGGGGGCGGGCGCGTGCTCGTCCCCGAGGGACTCTATTTCGTCAAGGGTCCGGTCGTGCTCAAGAGCCATGTCGAACTGCATCTGGCCGAAGGGGCCGAACTGCGTTTCAGCAGTGACGAGAAGGATTATCTGCCTGCCGTACCCACCCGCTGGGAGGGGACGGAGGTGTTCAACTATTCTCCCCTGATTTACGCGTATCACGTGAACAATATCGGTGTGACGGGCAAAGGTGTCGTCAACGGACAGGGTACGAAGAATTTCGCCACGTGGAAACCGGGCCAGAAGTCCGACCAGCGTGCACTGCGCCGGATGGGGACGGAGGTCCGTCCCCTCTCCGAACGACTGTTCGGCGAAGGACACCGTCTGCGTCCCGCCCTGTTGGAACCCGTGGGATGCAGCGATGTGCTGATCGAAGGCATTACGCTGGTCGATGCGCCGTTCTGGGTGATCCATCCTGTCAGTTGCGAGAACGTGACGGTGCGCGGGGTGACGGTGTACAGCCTCAACCAGAACAGCGACGGATGCGATCCGGAGTCCTCCGTGAACGTGCTGATCGAGGATTGCAACTTCACGACGGGCGATGACGGCATCGCCATCAAATCGGGACGCGACAACGATGCCTGGCGGATCGGGCAGCCTACCGAGAATGTTCTGGTCCGCAACTGTACGTTCCGTTCCAGGACCAACGGGGTCTGCATCGGCAGCGAAATTTCGGGCGGTGTGCGGAATGTGTGCGTAATGGATTGCGACATTCCGCTGAGCCGCAACGGGATTTATTTCAAGTCGAACCTCGACCGGGGCGGCTATGTCGAAAACGTACGGGTGAAAGGGATCAGGGCCGATACGCTCGGAGAGGCCCTGATCCGGTTCGAATCCGACTACAAGTCCGAGAGCCGGGAGAACTATCCCACCCGTTTCCGGGGGTTCCTGTTCGAGGAGATGACTTGCGGAGTGGCCGGGCAGTGCGGCATCGAGATCGGGGGATTCGCCGCCCTGCCTGTCCGTGAGGTGACGGTCCGCGACGTGATGCTGGGCCGGACGCCCGAACCTCTCCGGATCAATCATGCGGAGGAGGTGGAACTGAGCGGCGTGACGATGAACGGCCGTCCGGTCGTCTACAATACCCGCCCCGACCGCTGCATTTCGCTCGACGGACGATGGAATGTCGCCATTTCGGACGGAGAACCGGCCGTGTTCGGTTCGGAGGTTCCCGTGCCGGGTGTCATTACGCAGGCCGTTCCGTCGCTGGGTGAAGACCTCGACGCCAACGGGACGGATACGGTCGGATACGACTATGTGTGGTACCTGCGTGAATTCGAGGTGCGGGGGGCTGAGAATTATCCTCGGGCGGTGCTGAAACTGCGGGCCAAATACAATGCGAAGGTGTTTCTGAACGGTAAGGAGATCGGTGAAGACCTCCATACGACCTATTCGCACGGAACGTTCGACGTGTCGGACGCACTCGTCCGGAACGGAAAGAACCGGCTGGTCGTGCGGGTCGGCAGCTGGAATACGGCCACCTCTCCTTCGAAGGAGAATTCGGCCGAGTGGTGGCGGAATTCCCGGGCTCCCGGTATCTGGGACGACGTGACGCTCGAACTGGGACAGAACGTCTCCGTGAAACACATGAAGATATTGCCCGACCTGAAATCCTCTTCGACGGAGTGTGTCGTGACGGTGGACAACCGGGAGCGCGGGTCGCAGACGGTGAAGGTGCTGGCGGCGGTCATGGACGGCGACCGGGAGGTGAGCCGGGCCGAGACGTTGCTGGAGGTGCCTGCGGTCGGGGACGGACAGGCGGTGCTGAAGGTGCCGAGCGGGATGTTGCGGCCGTGGAGTCCCGGTAAGGAGGGAACGCCGAAACTCTATCGGATGACCGTCGCGGTGACCGCTTCCGACGGGCGGCTGCTTTCGCGCAAAAGCGACGATTTCGGTTACCGCAGTATCGAGGTGGCCGGCCGCGATGTGCTGTTAAACGGAAAGAAAATCCTGTTCCGGGCCGAGAACGTCGCGTTCGTACGGGCGCTCAGCCGGTGGGCGGATGCGGTGTTCGACGAGGCGTGGATACGGGCCTTTCTCCGGGCGGCCGTGCAGGAGTATAATTTCAACTATCTGCGCATCCATCTGGGGCACGCATACGGCAAGTGGTACGATATCGCCGATCAGGAGGGCATCATGCTGCAGGACGAGTGGCGCTACATGCACGACGACGAGCCGGTCGGCAAGGACCGGGAGGATGCCGTGACGGAGTTCACCCGCTGGGTGGAGCAGAACGTCAACCATCCCTCCATCGTGACCTGGGACCAGGAGAACGAGGGAAACGTGAAACTGGAAGAGCTGAAGGCAGCCCTCCGCAGGTATGATCCCACCCGTCTGTGGGGTGAGGACGATTTCGAGGCACGGCACATCTACGAGTATACGGAGAACATCGTGAAGTCCCCCGAACACGCGATTTCCGGGACGAAACCCTCCACGGTGCTCGAATCCTGCCGCCTGTGGACGAATGAGTACGGATTGCTGGAACCGAGGGAGAATTTCAAGACGAGCCGTACCGCCAGCGGATGGGGCCTGTTCAACTACACCCGGGAGGACGTGGCCCGGCTGCTCGCCGACCTGCATGCCGATCTGGGAACGTTCTACCGTTCGCGCCGGATTCAGGCATGGGCTCCCTTCGCTCTGCTGAGCGGTGCCGTGAACGGCCATAATTTTTACAAGGGAAATATCGCCGATTCGCTCTCTCCGCAACCCAATCTGCTTGTGCTCAAAAAACTGAACGAGCCGGTAGGAACTTCGGTGGAGATGCTCCAGGCGCGCGAGTGGTACAAGGACAAGACGCTCTATGCACCCGGCAGACGGTATGCGAAAAAAGTGTGGGTGTGGAACGACCGGAACGAACCGGTGGAGGTGGAATTGACGGTGGGGCTGGCGAACGAAGCGGGCGAGACCCTTTCCGTGCAGCGACAGCGCCTCACCGTGCCCGCATCGGGAGCCGTCGCACGGGAACTGTCGTTCACGATGCCCCGTGAAGAGGGCGTGTACCGGATTGAGCCTTCGCTGACTCTGCCGGACAGTGTCCGGATCGGAGGACCCGGACGCCGGTTGATGGTGGCACGCCGGCTGACGTCCCGGATCGAGGAGTATATGGCCTTCGGCGGACGCAGAAAACCGGTGGAAGGGAGCCGTTCGTTGATGGAGCACTTCATCGGACGGGAGGTGCCGTTGCAGGTGCAGTACCGGATCGAAGAGGCCCTGCAGGGCGGTCTGCTCGACAAGATGGAATATTCGGACGATCCCGCCCGGATGTACACAGTTCAGTCGACCTACTATTACGACCGTACACGGCAGGATATCACTACGCTGGTATTCGACAAGGACGGGACGGTGGTCTCCAGCACGAAGGCCGAAGCGATGCCCTACGTAAGCTTGCCGGCTCCGATCAAAAAGACGATCGTGGAGGTGATCGGAAAGGTTCCCGTGGACGAGTCGAAAATCACCCGCAGACGGGCCGGTGCCGACAGCCTTTACGAGATCAGCATGATCGGAAGCGATCTGAAATACAAACTGACGATTTCGGACTCGGGGGAACTGAAGGATAAGAAGGTTTCCCGTAAAAAATCCAGGTAGCAGGGACCGGTTCCGCCGCAGGGGCTCTGCGACGGATGCCGGAATACGAAATCCGGTCTTTTATTTTGGTGGGAGAAACGAAAACAGCAAGCTATGAAATACCTCTTTTGTCTATGTTGGGTCTGGGCAGTGCTTTCGGCCTGTACGAGGAAAGAATCGTCCATAGAGGTCCTGGAAGGGCATCCCCGTCTGCTGATGCTGGCCGGGGAGGAGCGGACGATCCGGGAGAAGATCGCCGCCAATCCGTTCCTGGGCCAGGTGCACGATCATATTCTCGCTTCGTGCGAGGAGTGGCTCGACCAGCCCGATCCGGTGCGCCGGATCGAGGGCGACGTGCTGTTGGGCCAGTCCCGCAAGATTTTCCGGCAGGTCTATTTCCTCTCCTATGCGTGGCGCATGACGGGAGAGGAGCGGTATGCCCGCCGGGCCGAACGGATCATGCTGGCTGCCGCCCGGTTCGAGGACTGGCATCCTTCGCATTTTCTGGATGCCGCCGAAATGACGATGGCGCTGGCCATCGGGTACGATTGGCTCTACGACCGGCTGTCCGACTCTTCGCGCAGGACGATTCGTGCGGCCATACTCGAAAAGGGAATCGCAGAGTCGTTTCCAGAGACGGCGACGGATAAACGGAACTGTTCGTGGCTCAAAAAGAAAAACAACTGGAATGCCGTCTGCAATACGGGAATGGCCTTCGGGGCCCTTGCCACGTGGGAGGACAATCCCGGACTGTCGGAGAGGGTCGTCTGCCGGGCCGTGAAACTGGTGAGGGACGTGGCGCTGAGGGAGTATCTGCCGGACGGAAACTATCCGGAAGGATACACCTATTGGAATTACGGTACGGGATTCGCGGTCATGCTGATCGACGCGCTCGAAAAGGCTGTGGGCTCGTCGTTCGGCATGACCGGGAACGAGGGTTTCATGCGCTCACCCTACTATATGCTGCATATGACGACGCAGAATCTCGACTGTTTCCGGTACGCCGACTGTAATCTGAAAGGGGTGGAGTTCTCCCTGCCCGTCTTCTGGTTCGCCCGCCGCACGGGAGACAAGACGATGCTGTGGCGTGAGATGGACAAGATCGACTACATGAACGGGCAGGGAGAGCAGGATCACATGCTGGGCGTGCGTTACCTGCCTTCGCTGATGCTTTGGGCTCCGGACGACCTGACCCGGGGAGAGGCTCCGTCGGAGACCGTGTTCGTTGGACAGGGGCGTGTCCCCGTGGCGCTGTTGCGCAATCGCTGGGGCGGCGACAATGAGATATTTCTCGGGCTCAAGGGCGGTCTGTGCGAGATCAATCACGCCCACATGGACATCGGCAGTTTCGTTATGTCTGTGGGCCGGACCGACTGGGTGGTCGACATGGGGGCCCAGGGATACCATACGGTGCTGGAACATGGAATCGCGCTGGGCGACCGCAGTCAGTACTCTTCCCGCTGGGAACCTTTCCGGTGGAGTCCCCGGTCGCACAATATCATGATGTTTTCCGATTCGCTGCAACGGGTCCGGCCCGTCGCACGGATCGACCGGCATGGCGAAAAGGCCGGTTTCATCCATGCCGTGACCGATCTTTCCCGGATCGACAGTGCGGCGGTCCGCTCCCATCTTCGGGGTGTGGCCATCGCGGACGATGCCTATGTAGTGGTCCGGGACGAGGTGGTCAATTCGGATCGGACGACCCCGTTGCGCTGGGCCATACTCACGCCTTCCGAGGTGACGCTCACGGGTCCGAATTCGGCGCTTTTGGTCCAGGGAGGCGAGAGACTCCGGGTAGTCGTCGAGGGGGAAGGTGTGTCCATGGCCGTGTGGCCGACCACTCCGCCTCCCCATTTCTATGACGAACCTGAGCCGGGAACCGTCATGGTGGGATTCACCGCCACGCTGACTCCTTCACAAAAAGCCTCCTATACCGTCTACCTTGTGCCGGAAAAGGCCTGGACTGTTTTCGAACCCTCGGCGGGACCGCTGGAGACCTGGTGAGACACGTGCCGGCGACGGTGAGTATTATTCTTGTTCCGGAAAACAGATAAAACGAAATTTATGAATGCGTTGTGTAAAATATGGTCGGTCCTTTCACTGGCGTTTCCGCTGGCCGTGTGGGGAGAGCCGGCCGTTACCGAACGGCCGACCGCAGCTTTTTCGGTGGATTGCGGAGAGGTGGCGGGCGACAACCACGGATTCTGGAAAGCCATCGGCTACGATTTCCTGTTCAAGATCGTCAACGAACCGGAGGGAGCCGAGTTTCTGGACCGGGCACGGAAAAACAATTCCGTGCGTTATTTCCGTACCCACTATACGTTCAGCGACCATACCGTGGTCGAGAAGCGGGCCGGAGGAAATGTATGCGGCCGTGTGATACGCCGGGGAACCGATGGTAAGATATCCTATGACTTTTCGCTCGTCAACCGGACGTTCCGGGAGTATGTGAAACGCGGTATGAAACCGATCGTCGAGTTCGACTACTATCCGGACGGTTATTCGGCTTCGACACAGGCCTCCCGGAACGACGAGTCGCTCGAGGCGAGGACAGGAGCTCCCGCTGACTGGGGTCAGTGGCAGGAGTTGCTCGATGCCTTCATGAAAAACCTGATGGAAGAGTTCGGGGCGGAGGAGATGCGTACATGGTATTTCGAGGTGTGGAACGAACCGGACGGTTGGTCGTACGAGGAGGTGCCCGATTTTTTCCGGCTCTACGACGTTTTCGCCCATACGGTCAAGTCCTGCGATCCCGGATTCCGGGTGGGAGGCCCCGCTTGTTATAACCTCTATTTCATGAAGGCGTTTCTCGACCATGTCGTCTATGGAACCAATTACGTGACGGGAGAGACCGGCTCTCCGGTCGATTTTCTCTCCTTCCATATTTACGGACTGTCGGGTTCGTGGCTCGATCCCGCGCCGGAGATCGTTCCCGTAGTTTCCAAATTCACGGCCGACATGCTGTGGCTCCAGCGGCTGACCAAGCGTTATCCCGGTATCGGTGGGGTCGAGATACACCTGAACGAATGGGGGCTCTGTTCCCACGGCGACAGCAAATTCGTGGACCGTTTTCCTCAACTCGAATACCGGAATAGCGAGGTTTCGGCCCTGTTCATGGTCAAGCTGGTCGATTGTCTCTACCGCATTGAGGATCGGTTCGGTTTCCGGACGGAACTGATGCTCTACTGGGGGGCGTGGTACAATGCTGCGACCGGTCCTCTGTTTATGGGATCGCGCGACTTGATGACTACGGGAAACGTGCCCAAACCGATCCTCACCGCCTATGAGATGCTTGCCCGGCTCGGACCGGACCGGTTGAAAGTCGGTGGACCGAAGCCGGGCGGCCGTTACGGGGTGCTCGCCGCCCGGAGCGGGAAGGAAGTGCAGTTGCTGGCCTACAATTTTCAGGAGACGGACGACGATCTGCGGCGAACGGACCTGTTTGCGATCGATCTGTCCGGTCTGGCGGACGGTAATTATCTCGTGAAGGCCTATCGTATGGACCGTACGCATCACAACACATTCCGGGCCTGGGAGAGGATGGGCCGGCCGGTTGCGGATCGGGAGGTCGTGGCCGCACTGCGTCGGGAAGGCGATCTCGTGCCGGAGCCGTTCACGGTCCGGGTGCGGGACGGCCGGGCCGAAATAGAGGAAGCATTGCCCCGACATTCGATGTGTCTGTATGAAATCTCTCCGGAATAGTCCGTCGGAACGGTGAGTCGGAATATATCATAATTGGATGCGCTAATTTGTTTACTAACCTGAATGAAGTGTTTTAAGATGAAAAGCATGTCGTTGCGGAAGAAAAGGATCGGAGTGTCCGTTTTGACGGCCATGGCTGTGTTGTGGCTCGGGAATTATGCACAGGCACAGTTGCCGTCGCTTCCTCCCGGGAATTTGAATTTTATCGTACTGAGCGATATGGGAACCACTCCGGATAAGCAGGTCGCTGCTGCGGCCGTCGCGGAAAATGTGGCCCGTATGGTTGCGGGTAACCGCATGGATTTCATTGCCGTTGCGGGCGATGCGATTCACGGCAACGGAGTACAGAGTGTGGATGATCCCGAGTGGACGACACGTTTCGAGAACCTGTTTTCGGCGTCGGCGCTGCACACTCTGCCATGGTATACGGTGGCGGGCAACCACGAATACAAGGGAAGCGTCCCTGCCCTGGCGGAGTATTCGCACAGGAGTCCCCGATGGAATGCCCCGTCGCGCTATTTCGCGTTCGAGCGGAGCCTCGGTTACGGCAATCCGCCTTGCCTGTTCGTTTTTCTCGATACGACACCCCTTATGGACAGTTACCGGAAGGACCCGCGGCGCAAAGGAATTCTCGAGCAGAGCCTGGAGGGCCAGTTGAATTGGCTCGACTCCGTGCTCACGACATCCCGGGCCGGATGGAAGATCGTGATCGGACATCATCCGGTCTATGCGTTCACGGCGAAGAACGTCAATGAACGGCTCGATATGGAGAAAAGGGTGGGGACCCTCGTCGAGAAACACGGGGCGGATCTCTATATCTGCGGTCATATCCACAGTTTTCAGTTCATCCGTCCTGAGGGTTGTAAAGCGAATTACGTGGTGAATCCTTCGGCCCATACGAGTCGTCCCGTGGAGCCGACGGACGGGACGCTGGCCTGTGAGAATGCTCCGGGATTCACGGTCTATTCCGTCTCGAAGGATACGCTCGACTTTTACTTTGTCGACGATAAGGGAAAAGTGGGTTATACGACGAAAATCGGGAAATAATATGACAGGCCGGATATTTTTTTATTTTTTTTATAATATAAATACTTTTTGACAAACGAATGACATTGCGGCCGGAACAGGATAGGGGAACGGCCGTTTCCGGAAGAGTCCCCGGACCGTAATACGAAAACCTGAAACCATTACTAACCAAATCAAACTGTTATGAGAACAAAACTATTAACCTTGTTGTCAACTGTTCTGTTCGCAGGGAATCTTGCGGCTCAGAATGCGACGATTACGGGTATCGTTACCGGTAAGGATACCAAGAACTATCTGGTCGGTGCGAGTGTCCTGGTCAAAGGTACCACGAAAGGCACCGTGGCCGATGCCAACGGGCAGTATAAACTGCTCGTGCCGGTAGGGAAACAGACCATCGAGTTCTCCTTTATCGGTTATCAGACCCAGACCCGCGAAATCGAGTTCAAGGCTAACGAAGTGCAGACGTTGAATATCGAGTTGGTGCCCGATGCCGTTCAGCTGGAGGGCCTCGTGGTGAGTACGCAGGCCAAGGGACAGATGGCGGCGATCCGGCGCCAGGTGAATGCTCCGGGTATTCTGAACGTCGTGTCGGAGGAGAAGCTGCGCGAGTTGCCCGACGTCAATGTGGCCGATGCCATCGGCCGTCTGCCGGGTCTGATGATCCAGCGCGACGGCGGCGAGGGCCAGAAAATCGTCATCCGAGGTCTGGACCCCAAATACAACGCCGTAGCTATCAACGGCATGAGCGCTCCGGCGACCAGTACCACCGACCGGAGTACCGACCTGAACATGATTTCCCCGGATATGATCGCCGGAGCCGAAGTGCTGAAGGCCAACACGGCGGACAAGGATGCCGACGGTATGGGAGGAACCGTGAACCTGATCATGAAGGACGCCCCGAGCGGTATGAAACTGAGCGGCATGTTCGAAACCGGTTACCATTCGCAGAAGAACGGATGGGGCCGCTATAAGGGGAGCCTCTCGTTCAGCGACCGTTTCTTCAAAGACAAGCTGGGCGTTATCATGGCCGCCAGTGCGGACAAGACCGACCGGAGCAACGACACCTTCCGGGCGAACTACGATGTCAGCGGAAACGAAATCACTCCCGGCAAGAACTATACGCAGCCGTGGCTTACGAGTACCATTCTCCAGTCGAATCTCGAAGACCGTCAGCGTTACAACGTGAATCTGAACCTCGACTGGAAGATGCGCAACGGTTCGAAGATCAAAATGACCAACCTGTTCAGCCGCATGAACCGCGACCGTGATATCCGGGAAAAATATTACGATCTGAGCGGCAGCCGTCTGCGGTTTTCGCAGGACGACGTCGAATCGAATACCTCGAACCTGACCAATATCCTTCAGGGCGATTTCAACATAGGAAACTCCACGCTGAACGTCGGTGCGGGACGCAGCCAGGTCATGAACAGGACTCCTTACCAGCATACGATGGAGTTCCGAGTGGACGCTCCGTTCCTCGTAAACCTGAGCGCACTTTCCTATCTGGCTCCCTATCTGATCATGGACGAACGGTTCGTGGACGAGAGTGACATCGACAAGTTCTATCTGTATGAGACTTCCATGGAGAAAGAGTCCACCAAAGAGACGGAATACACCGCCTGGCTCGACTGGAAAACCCCGTTCTCTTTCGGTGATAAGGTGAGCGGTTATATCAAGTTGGGAGGCAAATTCCGCGAAAAGGAAAGGAAGCTGGAGACGGCCCGTTCCTACGGTCGTATGGACCTGGCCTCGGGTTTCGAACCCGTATTCGAGAACATGCCGGATCTGGCGCGTTCCTCGTTCCGGGACCTGATCGGTATCCGCAGTTTCCTGGATGACGACTTCAAGTCCAGGGAGTTCCTGAACGGGAAATACCCCAACCTGCGTTACGATTTCGCACTGAGCGACGGAGCCATGCAGAATTTTTACAATACGAACAAGGACGTGCTGGAATACACTCCCACTTCGAAAGTGCGTAGGGACTATTCCGGTCGTGAAGAGCTGTGGGCCGCTTATCTGATGGCCGAACTGAATCTGGGCAAATACATCACCTTTATTCCCGGCGTGCGTTACGACTACTCTTATCTGCGTTACAAGGCATACAGCGGGAACAACATTCCGGACGGCGAATCTAAATACTACGATCTGGACATCGATCAGACGGTCGATTCGGAGCGTTTCGGATACTGGCTGCCCCAGATACACCTGCGGATCAAACCCCTCGACGGTCTGGATATCCGCCTGGCCTACACGAAGACACTGTCCCGTCCCGATTACGACCTGATTGCCCCGAGAACCATTATCCGGCCCACGGTCAATGAGGTTTCGTGGAACCGCACCAACCTCAAACCGGTGCTTTCCACCAACTACGACGTCATTCTCTCGTATTTCTCGCCCGATTACGGATTGTTTACCGTCAGCGGTTTCTACAAGAAGATCAAGAATTTCATCTATACCCGTTCCGCCTATTTGCTGACCGATACCGGTACCGATCCGTCGAATTTCGGACTGACTGCCAACGAAGCGGGCTTCAACATCACCTATCCGCTGAACAGCCCTTACACGGCCGATCTGAAGGGACTCGAATTCGACGTGCAGTTGCAGTTCCGCCGGATGAACAATTTCCTGAAAGGATTGGTATTCAGCGCCAACATGACTTTGATGGATTCGAAAATGTACTATTTCGAAACTTTGAAATCGAGGGAGAAAAACCCGAATTATGTGACCGGAAGCACGACGGAGAAGCCGTTCGTTTCGGTCAACAAGGATGTCGTGTATGTCGACCGTCTGCTGAATCAGCCTTCGCTGCTGTTCAACATCTCGCTGGGTTACGACTACAAGCGTTTTTCGGGCCGTATCTCCTGTAACTACCAGGACGGTGTGCTGATCTCGGAACAGCACCGTCAGGACCGGGCCGACGTGGAATCGACTCGCGTATTCACCAAATGGGACGCCCAGTTGCGCTACAACGCGACCAAGAATCTTTCGGTCTATTTCATGATGTCCAACTTCACCAACTCGTCCGATCGCAAGCGCCGGGACATCACCAACTTCCCGACCCGTGTGGAATACTATGGTTCCACGTTCTATCTCGGGCTGAGGTATGATCTTTTCAAATAAACCGTTCCGATCACTAAAAACAGATAAATCATGAAAGCACGGAATATATTATTTTTTAGTCTGGGAGCCCTGCTGGCCCTTTCGCTGACCGGTTGCGAACAGGAGGATATTATGAGTATCGGCGACCTCGAAATTCCCCCAAAGGGGTCCGGAGTGGAGATTGTCGTCGAGCCCGACGATGGAATCACCTCGGTGAATGCTTTGGCGAAGGCCGTCGAAACCTATGGGGCCGGTACCTATATTCTGCGCCGCAACGGTGTCTACTATGTGGAGGGAAAGCATCCCTACCAGTCCAATATCGTCGTCAAGGCGGAAGAGGGTGAAGGGCAGATGCCTGTCATCCAGCCGATCAGCGATGAACAGGGGGCGATGCCGAATTATCTTTTCGAATTGGAATGCGATTCCGCCCGGTTCGAGAACGTCTATTTTCTGCTTCGGGATGCCGCTACGGGTAACCTGCATGACCGGGCCATCCGCCTGACCGGTACGCCTACCCGCGTGGAGATCGACCATTGTATTCTGGAGACGGCGACCTCGACCTTTTTCCGCTGCGACAATTCGAACAACAATATTTTCATCTCGAATTCCGTCATCCGGAACATCTCCCGGCCGACGAGCGCTTCCAACGGCCGCGTGGTCGATACACGCGGACACGATCAGGATAGTATTGTGCTGCGGAACAACTATATATACAATGTTACGGGACAGATACTGCGTCAGGACAACAGCATGACGAAGTATTACGAACTGTCGCACAATACCTGTTGGAATGTGGCGAACGTGCAGAATCTCGACTGTCCGTATGAAATGGTTTTCGAAAACAATATTTTCGCCAACTGGGGATGGAAACCCCTCAAGAACAATCCCGAGAATCCTCAGCAGTGGGTATTCGATCTGTCGGCTTTCAGCGGACGGGAAACGATGAAAGATAATCTGAAGATCTCCATCCGTAACAACAATTTCTATTTTTCTCCGGAAGTGGAAGCTCTCTATACGCAGTATCCGGGCTCCAAAAGGACCGATTTGTCGAATGCGACCGGTGTGGGGCTGCGTGCGGACCAGTTCGTGTATGAAAACAATATTTCCGAAGTGCTGACCTTCGATTATGCGCCCGCACTGCCATTGGCTTACATACAGTATTTTTTTGCCAATCCTAGCGAATCCGACTGTACCGAACCGTTCGACTCCGACGAAGACGGTGTCATCGGTGTCATTAACGGGGAGATGTTCACCTTCCGCTACGCGCCTTCGTTCCGGTCGGCGACGGCATCCACTACCGGCGGGCCGCTCGGAGCCGACATCGAGGTGGTGTTCTGACGCTACCTCGTGCGTCCGAAGCCGGGTCCCGTCCGGCTGATTATGGGTACCCCCGCTCCAGTCACGATCTGGAGCGGGGGTATCGTTATGTCATACCGTAAATATTTTTAGGAAGGGAGGGAATTGTAGTGATTGTCCGGGCTTCCCGGAATGGGATACGGGGCAGGAAAGAATGAACTTGCCAGTTCGACAGATCCGGATCACTGTTTGTCGTGGCCGCACATTTTGCTGATGTCTGCGGTGAAGCCGCTGGCCGGCCGGGAAAATCAGAGCGTGTTTTTGTAGATTGTGCCGTTCTTGACGATGACTTTGATATTGCCGGCCGGGTCTTCCAACAGGCCGAGGTTCCGGAGCACGTTTCCTTCCACGAGCAGCAGGTCGGCCAGGGCTCCCTCTTCGATGACGCCGAGTTTGCCCGGATAGGGGTTGCGGGCTCCGGACATCGCCAGCAGCCGGGCGTTGCCGGAGGTGACCATCTTCAGGATTTCGAAATTTGAGAACCATTTCTGCAGTTTCACGATCCCGTGGTTCTGGTTTTTCGTATGAGCGGGGTCGAACAGCAGGTCGGTTCCCCAGGCCAGTCTGACCTTGTATTTTCTGGCCAGTTCGTATGTCCGGTCGGTGCCTTCGCATATTTGAAGGTGTTTGGCCTGTTGCACGGGCGAAGGATAGGTGTTGTCCTCGGCGGTGAAAGGCTGCATGCAGAGCCATGCGCCGCTTTCGGCTACCATCTCCATCGTGGGCTCGTCCATCAGATGCCCGTGCTCGATGCTTCTGACCCCGGCTTTCAGCGCCCGGGCTATTCCCCTGGAGTGGTAGACGTGCACCATGACGTAGGTCCCCCAGTCCTCGGCAGCCTGCACGGCGGCCTCGATTTCGGATGCGAAGAACTCGGTCACGTCCAGTGGGTCGTAAAGGGAGGCGGCTCCGCCGCCCGTCATGAGTTTTATCTGGGAAGCTCCCTGCCTCAGGTTCTCGCGTGCGGCTGTGGTGACGGCGTCGGGTCCGTCGACGATCCAGGAGGCACCTATCTCCTGGACGTGGGCCGCCTCGCAGCCGCAGCCCGTGTGCGAGCGTTCGTATATCATCCGGAAGTCGCCGTGTCCGGAGGTCTGGGAGATCATGGCTCCGCTGGGGAATATTCGGGGGCCCGGCAGCAGTCCCGTGTCGATGGCCCGTTTCAGCCCGAAGGCGGGGCCGCCCGCATCGCGGATGGCGGTGAATCCCCTTTGCAGCGTCGCTTCGGCCTCGCGTCCCGCAACCAGATGGGTGAACGACGGATCGGAAGAGAGCAGGTCCGTCATCGTGTTGCAGCACAGATAGGCGTGCCAGTGTGCGTCGATCAGTCCCGGCATCAGGAATCGTCCTCTGCCGTCCAGCACCTGGGTTCCGGCTGCCGGATCGACGGGGATCGGACCGGCCGATATCTGTCTGATCCGGTCGTTTTCGATCAGAATGTTGCCTCGTGCGGTCGCCTCGTCCTGACCGTTGAAAATCTCGACATCGTTTATGAGTATCCGTGAGTCCATATCCGTATGGTTTTGGGGCTGCTGTCTGCGACCCGGTTATTGCAGTACGTTGAGGCGGAATATTTTCGCCACGCCCTCGGTGACGATCTGTATCCCGACGCAGAAGGTGAAGAATGCGATCATCTTGTTGATGATCATGCTGCCCGAGCGGCCCAGCCTGCTGACGATTCGCTGTCCCTGGGAGAGAAAGAGGTACAGGATCAGACACATCAGCAGGATCACCAGAGCGATCAGCGCGTAGTTCAGCGCGCTCCTTACGATGTCGCCCTTTACGCTGGCCGAGGCCATCAGGGTGAAGATGACCGACACGCTGCCGGGACCGATGCTGATCGGGAAGGTGAGCGGATAGAATACCTGCGAATTGATTTTCGACATGGCGATGGGGTCGACGGCCTTGTTGGGTGCGGCACTGATCGAGGAGTCGGAATCATTGAGCCATTGCAGGGCCGTCTTGCAGATCAGCAGTCCCCCGCCCAGTTCGATGACGGGCACGGAGAGCCCGAACAGGGAGAGTACGAAATGCCCGATGGCCAGGCTGCCCAGTCCGATCAGCAGGTAGTTGACGACGATTTTGCGGATGACGACCTTTCGCTGCCGGTCGTCGAGGCCCGATAGGAACCCGTTGACGAGAAATCCCGATCCCACGGGATTCGCCACCGGGAACAGCGCCATGAAGGAGGAGACGAACATGAAAAGGAAACCTTCTTTCAACATTTCGGAACAGCTGTTTGGCAGTTGCCTGCCGGTTAGAGGGCGTTCCGTTCCTCGGGGGAACCGGACGCCGTTTTGTCGTGAATACGACTATCAATAACTGTTCCAACGGCTCTTTTTCCTGTGTGCGGTTCGGGGCGGACGGGGAAAACGGACGGACCCGGGTTGGGGCCGCATGCGGATTCCGGCCGCAGGCGAAGGGTTTACGGGAAGTTTTCCCTATCTTTGTTCCGAGAAAAACATTTAAAACAGACAGATTCCCATGTTCAAGAAACTCGTTGCCATAGAGCCCGTGAGTCTGGTGCCGTCGGCAGAGAAGGCCCTCCGTTCGTTTGCCGAAGAGGTGATCCTGTATCCCGACATACCGGACGGGGACGAAGAGGTGGCCCGGCGCATCGGCGATGCCGATGCCGTGCTGCTGAGCTATACGACGCGGCTCGGCCGCGAAGCGTTGGAAAAATGCCCGGATGTGAAATATATCGGCATGTGCTGTTCGCTCTACTCGCCCGAGAGCGCCAACGTGGACATTCTTTATGCCGGCGAGCGGGGCATTGCGGTGACCGGTATCCGCGATTACGGCGACGAAGGCGTCGTGGAGTACGTGGTGAGCGAACTGGTGCGGTGCCTCCACGGATTCGGCCAGCCTGCATGGGACGGGATACCCCGGGAGATTACCGGGCTGAAGGCCGGTATCGTCGGTCTGGGAAAGTCGGGCGGCATGATCGCCGACGCCCTGAGGTTCTTCGGTGCCGAGATCGCCTATTTCGCACGCAGCGAGAAGGCGGAAGCCCGGGCCAAAGGCTACCGGTTCCTGCCTCTGGACGAGCTCCTCTCCCGGAGCGAGGTGGTCTGCTGCTGTCTGAACAAGAACACGGTACTGTTGCACCGGGCCGAGTTCGAACGGCTGGGCGACCGTAAGATTCTGTTCAACACCGGTCTCTCTCCCGCGTGGGACGAATCCGCCTTCGCCGAATGGATAGGCGGCGACAACCTCTGTTTCTGCGACACCTTGGGGGCGCTGGGGGCGGAAAAGTTCCTGGATCACCCTCATGTGAGGTGTATGGAGGTATCGACCGGCCGCACGCGTCAGGCGTTCGACCGGCTCAGCGAAAAGGTGCTGGCGAACCTGTCAGAATACGATCGGCGAAACGATATTCCGTAGCGTACTCACCACGGACCATCCTGCTATTTCGGGCGTGGCGCTGTACACGTCCACCACGGCGTGCACCTGGTCGTTGCGGATTTCCACGCGCTGCGTGTCCCCGATGAATCCGGGGGTGGACTGCATGCGTACCCGCATTTTTTCGGGGCCGACCGAAGCCAGCGAGGCGGCGACCGACACGTTGAGCCCCGTGGGGAAGGTGGCGATCGCCTCCCTGGCAGTGCCGGAGAATACGGTGCGCGATTCGGTCTCGAGCGCAGGGTCGTACACGGGCGAACGGCGCAGGGCGGCGACCCCCTTCTCATTGAAGAATTCGGCCGAGGCGTTGCCCATGAGGGCTGCGGTTCTCAGTACGTCGAATCCGCCGGTGGCTCCCGAGGCGATATATACGCGCGTGCCGTATTTCCGGGCTGTCTCCTGAACTTCCATATAGAAATCGGTGTCGGCGAAAGCCCCGATGGAGAGGGTGATGACGGAGGTACCGTTTTTCAGCGCCGGCAGCGCGATCTCCTTCATGGCGGCGGGAGATGCCGATTCCACCAGATAGTCCGGCTTCAAGGTCAGCAGTTCGTCCAGGGTGGGGCACACGGTGCACGACATGCCGCATCGGTGCATGATGTCCGCGATGTGTCCGGCTTTGGCCGCCGTGCGCGAATAGACGCCTGTCAGTTCATACTCCGGCAGCAGCCCTCCGGCCGCCGCGTTCGCTACGATCCCGGCCAGCCTTCCGCAGCCGACGATCACTAATTTGTTCTTTTTCATACGCGGACAAAAGTACGGAATAAAACCGGAATCCGGCGTTCCCCCCGCGGATAAAAATACGTCCGTATGTTTGGTCCGGATCGGGTGACTGCCGTAAAAGACGATCGAGACGGTTGCTGGGCCGTCTCGATCGTCTTTTTGCGTTATGTCGTTCCGGTTCGAATCCCCCGTCGAAATGATCGGGAGAGGGTCCGGCCGGATGCGGCGGAGCCGCTGCCCCGTTCTCAGAACCGGAATCCGAAATAGATGCGGAACGAACTGGTTTTGAATTTGCGGTCGGGAACGTTTTTGAGAACGTCGTCCACCGACGGATCGCTCATGTCGTCCTCGTCAAACTCGGATTCGTCGAATGTCATCCCGTCGTATTTAGCCGTTCCCCAGCGCCATTCGGCTCCGAGCGACACTACTTTCCAGGCCACGGTCAGACCGGCATTGCAGAAGGTCACATAGTGGTGGTGGACGGTTTCGTCCAGATACAGCAGCGAGTAGGAGGGCGTGACGCGGAAGTAGGCTCCCACTTTCAGGTGGTGTACGGGGTTCACCGTCACCGACGGTCCGAACTGCATGCCGAACTCGGCCTGGTGGATGTCGTCCGTGATGGTTTCGTACGTTTCCATGTCGAAATCGTCGATCGAGGATTTGGCGTAGTTGATGTCGAGCCACGACCAGTCGAGGCCGAATTTCATCATGCCGAACAGCGGTTTTTTGTGCAGGTAATAAGTCTTTCCCCAGCTCAGCGACACGCCGAAATCGCTTTTGAGTTCACCGCCGTAGGTCTTGTCCGTCAGTTTCTGGTTGACGTAGCCGATGTTGAAATACTTGGAGCGGTTTTTCCAGATCGCCCGGTCCAATTCGGTCTGCTCGGCGGACTGTACGCGGGCGTTGAGCGAATTGACTACCGTTTGCAGAGAGTCCGCCTTGCGGGCGTTGTCGTCCGGCTGTCCCGGTTCCTGCGCTGCGGCCCCGTAGGATACGGCGAATGCCGCCAGCAGGCAAATGTAAAGTTTCTTCATAGGTGTGTGTTATTTGAATGATATTGGAAATTCGGATGCCGCCGGGTATGCCGTCCCCGGCGGGAAAGAGTCGTCCCGTCCGGCGAAAGGGTACGAAAGTGTTTCTCAGCGGCAGTCGTCATGTATGTATGGAAATACGGTGCAAAAATAGTAAAAAAATCGGGATCGGTGAAACCTGGCTCCGTCGAGGCACCTTACGGGCGAAATGCCGGTATTTCCGGTTTCCGGGGAGTCATTCAGTTTTGTTCTGCCGGAACCGCTTCGCGGGGCGTCTCCGAAAACGATAGGTCGAATACGACCAGTTCGCCGCGCGTTCCGATGCGGAAGGGCGGGCCCCAGAGCGAAAGCCCCGAGGAGACGTAGGCGTACATCGTTCCCCAGCGACGGTAACCGTGGCTTTGGGGGAAGATCCGGTCGGTGATCCAGTTGGCGGGCCACACCTGTCCGTGGTGGGTGTGGCCGCAGAGGAGCAGGTCCACCGGGAGCGCCGACGCCCTCTCCACCTCGTTCGGCTGGTGGTCGAGCACGATGACCGGAAGCGACGGATCGGCCTTCTCCAGCAGTTCCGCGAGCGGACGGCGCGACGGATTGCTCCGGTCGTCGCGTCCCACGATCTGCACGCCTCCTGGCAGCGTCGCCACGCTGTCGCGCAGGACGCGGACCGGAGTCCTCTTCAGAAACGCCAGGCTGCGGCCGATCCCGCTGATGTATTCGTGGTTGCCGGGAACCATATAGACACCCAGCGGTGCGTGCAGCCGGGCCACTGCTTTTTCCATGTGCATCCGTTCGAGCGGTTCCACGCCGTTGTCGATCAGGTCGCCGCCGATCAGGATCACGTCGGGAGCCGTCGCCCCGATCATCGCCGCGAACTTCTCCATGCGTTCCGGCCCCGTGCCGTAGCCCAGGTGTATGTCGCTGCAATAGGCGATGCGCAGCCTGTGTTGCGGCAGGTTGCAGTTTTTGTCGATCCGCAGGGGAATTTCCCGTACCGCAGGATGGCGGTGCGCCCGATACCCGACGGTCAGTACCGTACACACGATACCCGCAGCCCAAAGGAAAGAACCCGGAACCCTCACCCTGCACATGTGCAGCAGGTCGAAAGCCAGCAGGGTCAGCACCATGTAGAGGATGAACACGAGCCAGCCTGTGGAGATATGAAAGATCGTCTGCATTGCCCCGCAGGGCAGTTTGGCGTGGCGAAGCGCGAACATGACGATGAAAAACGAGAGGGCGAGCACGGCGAAAAGCACCGAATAGCAAACCCGTCCCCAGAGCGGAGCGAAGGAGAGGAAGGCCAATCCCTTGAGATAGACGTAGCCGTTTCCCAGCAACAATCCGGCCAGCAGAATGATGAAATAGATCATAGTCGAAAATCGGGAAAATGTCTGGTATAAGCGTCAATAGCAGAACCCGGCAGGAACAGGCCAAATAAAAGGAAGTCGCAGTGAATATCTGTACTCCGATTAACCGAGCAGTGTCTCTGCCTTCCGGACGGTTTCGCTCAATTTATCCTCGAGGTTCTTGTGTGTAGCCGTTGTAAGACGCATATCGGGAAGATAGCATCCGATTGAGGCCACCACCTCTCCATTCTTGAATACGGGTGCTGCGATGCAGGCGAAGTGCTGATTGATAACCGTGAAACATTTTTTTGCCTTTATTTCCGAAAGACGATTCAGCAGATCCTCTTTTGTTCTGATTTCTGGCCAGTCCTTACCCGGCATGCCGGCCAGTTTGAGAAAGTTATTGAGTTTCTCCTGACTGTAACGGGCAATTATGACCTTCGCAGTCGTGGCCTGCCACGCCTTCATCTCGTATATTATCTTTGCCTCTATCGCATGATTGGCCTTTACGCTGTAAAGGTTTATACGTTTGTCGTTTTTTATGACCGACAGCATGACATTTTCGTTGACCTCTTTGCATAGCGAGTCGAGAAGAGGCTTCAGCAATGTCACGATCCGATCGGGATCGTTGTTTACCCCCGCAATGGCATAAAGTTTCTCACCCAGAACATAACCTTTGCGGTAGCTCATCTGCTCTATGAGGCCGAGTTCCTTGAGAGTCTTGAGAATATTTGCACAGGTGGCCCTGTGCATATCCAGCGTGTCTGCTATTTCCGACAGGGGAACTTCTCGTTTCCTGTTTTTCGAAAGATAGACAAGTATCTCCTCGACTCTCTTTATGACTTGTATCATGTATCGGTACTTAAGTGGCTTACTTTTAGTCGACAAAGTTAGTCTTATTTTTCATATATCTCTTTAAGGGCTTGTTCAAAATTTGTCGGCCTTTCCCGGAAACGTCCGGAGCGGACCCGACAACCGAAGCGGGTGTTAACAGTGATTACGCTAACACCCGCTTCGATATCACCCGTTATGTAGAGCTGCCGTCTATTCTTCGAGTGTTTTAGAGTATACGACCGTAATGTCGAACACTCTCAACGAAGCTCCCGAGGTAAACTCCATCGTATAGGATTTTCCTTCGATGGTATTGATGATTTGGGCATCCGATGTCGCTGTTGTAGGAAAGTTTACAGTCTCCGTAACAGGTGTCGTCGAACCGGACGCCGAAAGCAAAGGAGATGAATAATATTTTCCAACCGGGTTCCGGCCTTCCTGTACCCTGAACCGTTTGGCTGTCGTATTGCCGTGACTCATGGATACGGACTTCAGGTATCTTCCGGGGATTCCGGGAAGCTCGATCCATGCGTTATTTTTAGCACCGAAGATTAATACGTTATGGTCGAGTCCCGAAGCTTTGAAGTATTGGTAAGTTGCACTGTTGTTGCCTTTGCTTATCGTGAATGTGAAATCCTTGCTGACCGGGGTGCCATCGAGTGTGTAATGGTAGGTGTAGGAATACTTTTCTCCGCCGGTCTGCTGATTGGCTACAGGCACGAAGGTGCCTAAAGGATTCTCGTCGTTTTCGTTATAAAAGTTGAGTTCGATCGTTATCACGTCGGGTAACGTGTCGTCCAGTGCTCCGTCGAACGCTCTGAAACTGCTGCGGGGAACGGTAATGCCATCCGCTTCACCGAGGGTACGGACAAGGGTGGTGTCGCTGTAATTGACCGTGATGCGCAGACCATCGGCATAGAACTGAGGAAGGACGGAAACATAATATGAACCTGCCTTCAGACATCCGTCGAGTGTCGAAGCATCTGATCCGCTTATGGGAGCGATCGTGACGGAAGATGATTGCGGTTTGCCGGGCGTCGCACTCCAGAATGCCTTGTCTCCGAGTTCGAGGTTCGCATAATTCACGTCGACATAACCGGTCATGATTTCGCCGCCTATCGACTCGATGGTTATGGACCTTGCCGTCGAGTCGTGCATGGCAATTTTGATAAGCCCCGAAACATTCTTCATCGGATTGATTTTGTAAGCTGTCGAATTGCCGCTTATCTTACCCACGGCGACTATCGCATTCTCCGCCCAGGCATTTACGGTTCCAACCTGCTGTTCTCTGTCCAGCATTACGCTCAAAATGCCGTCCGTGGTGCACGAAATGTCGTCGGAGGAGGTGGAGTAGGCTGCATACGTGGGGGCGTTGCCGCTCCATTTGTGCGAATAGAATATCGCCTTGGTCCCGTCGTCGGTCGTGCCGAGTTTGATTCCCGTGTTGTTCTTGTCGAAAACAATGAGCGAGTCCCTTCTGTCCCAGGATACTTTATTCTCAGTGTTCGTAGTTGTCATCAGTTCGGAAGAGACGGTGATACGAATAAAATTTGGATTGTCCCATACCGTACCCTCGTCGACATTCTCGTCGCAAGCGGTTGCAAACAGAACGGCGAGAGAAAGAATCATGGATGATCTCGTTTTCATAGACCGGAAATTTTGAAAATTTATATATTCGATTGGCTGCGGATGCGCTCGCGGTCTCTTTCGTAATAGACTCTTGCCACCACGAACATCAGAATGCCGCAAATTACCCAGACAATTGCGAGTATAGGGAACGTCGATCGGAGAGTCCCCATACTCTGTTTAATGCTGCCGAGAATCAGCGGGGCGAAGGCGCCGACTGCAAAACCTATCATACCCATCACACTTGCACAGGAGGCATGAAGCCTTTCGGGCGTAACGTCGTAAAGGACAGAGTAGGTGTTGGCATCAAAGAAGGCACGGAAGAGCCCCCATCCTGCGAAACAGAAATAGACTATCGCCAGAGACGAATCTCCGCCCATGAAGCTCAGAAATGCCGCTCCGCACACCAGACCGAAAGCCTGAAGATACATACGATATTTGTTTTGCCTGAGAGCGAGTCTGTCGGACAGCGAGCCTGCGAGCAGAACGCCGATGAAAGCGGCTACGTAGGTCCAGAACATCGAATTGAAGCCCGCTTCCGCCTGAGTCTGTCCGAACTCTTCCTGAAGGTAGGCCGGAACCCATGTCATGAATCCCGTGATTACGAAGATGAGGCCGCTGAAACCGATCGTCAGCATCAGGGCGGTGGGGGTGGTGAGTACGGTCTTGAAACCATCCAGAAAGCCTGGCTTCGATCTGGCGGCAGTATCGCCGGCGGGAGCTTTTACCGGCATGTTGTCGAGCCGGACGATCATCAGGATGCCCCACAATATGCCAGCCCCACCGAAAAAGAAGAACGAATATTGCCATCCCACCTTATCCGCGATCAGACCGGCCAGCCAGCCGGACAGGATAACGCCGATATAATAGGCCGTTTGGTGTATCGACATCGCACGCGCCCGGGTGTCGGTATGGTACTGGGCGAGTATCGAATAGTTGGAGGGACCGAAAAGAGCTTCGCCTCCGCCCGTGGCGATAGAACGCAGCAGTATCAGCATGACGAAACTGTTGGCATAGCCTGTGAACATGGTCGCAATACTGAAAAACAAAACGCTGAATGTGACGACGAATTTGCGCGAAAAGCGGTCGCCCATCCATCCTCCGATCGGTACGACAATGGCAAAGGCGAGGTTGAATATGGTGGCGATAAGGCCGACGGATACATCGGTCAGGTTCAGCGCATCGCGGATCGCAGGCAAAACGGTGTTGAACACCTGGCGGTCCCCCTGATTCAGCAGGTAGGCCATCCATAGCAGAAGCAGGACCTCCCACTTGTACATTTTCCCTTTATGGAGCTTCTTCATGGCGGCGATCAATGATATCTCTTCATGTTCTTGCCCTCTCGGACAAACCATGATTTATCAAGCGTCAGAATATCCTGGGAGGTGATGAACGTCGGTGAATCATACACGGGGACGGAGTATGTGGTTCTTTCCCCGGAACTTCCGATCTGCGATTCACTGATCTTGTAGACATTTCCTGTAAGCAGGTCGACCCAAACGGGGTTTTGAATCGGTTTTCCTTTTACCGACACCGTTGCCTTTCTGGTGATATTTTCATTGGAAGGCATGGCGGAGGCATCCCAGAAAACGACTACCGGGGTGCCGGTCTCGCGATCCTCCCAGTCATAGACGACGCAGTTCTCCGCTCCTTGTAGCGTCGAACTTGTATGCTGGGGGGAGAGGCACTTCAGGGCATCGTTGAAAACCGACACCGCATTCTGAATCGCATAGTACGACGTTTTGACTTTGAGTACACGGAAACCGTCGGCCTGTCCGGTGGTTTTCAGAAGTCCATATCGGAGCAATCCCCAGTGGCGCTTCACGGCTCTGTATTCGAGATCGCAGAGGTGGAACACCTCGGTGTCGTCGCCGTGTCCCAGGTCGCCGAGCGAGCGACGCAGGTTATATTTGGCCTGTGTCAGTTCTGTCCAGAATACGTTTGAAAGAGCACCGTTCCTGCACCACTCGCTTTGGGTACCGCCTTCTCCCTGCATGAGCTTTATGTTCGGAGTGTATCGGGCTACAATCTTGCGGCTCTCTTCGATCTCTTCATATCCTGCATCGGGATTGTGTTTGTAGTGGTGGTAGGCAATGGTGTTGAAAAGATGGGCTTTCCCGCGTTTTTTTAGCTCTTTGACAAAGGGTTCGATCCATTTCGGATCGGCTTCCGTCAGGGCGAATGCCGCAATCTTGGCATCGGGTATGACACTGCGCAGAATCTCGGCCGTGCGGATGGCGAAATCCGTAGCCTCTTCTATGGTGTTGCCTGAAGTCTTGCCATTCGGCTCGTTCCAGATGCACCAGTCGATCACCACATCCTTGTAGTGCTCCGCGATTGCCCTGACCCAATTGTCCCAGGCGGCAAGGCCCTCTTCCGAAGAGGGAAATCCGGCATTTAGATGACGTCCGCCGCCGCCTTCATAGGCAGGATTGCCATAGCTGAGTTCCATCCACACGTTGACACCCATCTTCTTGGCATCCAGCACACACTGGTCGAGCCATGCGAAATCGTACATCCCGGGATCTTTCTCGCAGCGGGCCCATCCCGCCTGCTGGCGGATGCGAGCTATACCCAGAGGTGCCACGTAACCGCGAACGGCACGCCAGTCGGCATGTTCACGGTCCATGCCGCCGCAGTCGAGTGTCCAGCGCGACGAGGAGATTTCCGATACGGACCTGGGTTTCAGGGTCCCCATGATCTCCATGTCGATCTTGATGTCGGTCTGTACTCTGGTAGGGCTGTCGTCGATCACGACACCCGGTGTATTCATTGTTGCGGCCAGCAGAGTTGTTAATAGAATATTCATTTTTATAGCGAAGTTATGTTGTTCAATAGGTTTTCTGATACATACAGAGTCTTCCTCCGTCGACCACGTGGTTGCTGCCTGTGATGAACGAGGCATTTTTGCTGCACATGAATAGAATTACGTCCACAAGTTCGTCGAGTTCGGCGGCCCGGCCCAGAAGCGTAGGCATGCCGGACATTGCCGCACGGGAGAGTACCGGGCCGGGAGTGACGCAAACCGCCCTCACTCCGGAAGAAGCCCCTGCAATGGCAAGGCCTTTGACGAAATTGAAGAGGCCCGATTTCGCTGTGCCGTACATGGCGCCCATACCGTCGCCTTCGAATCCTGTCACGGAACCGAGAACGACAATTACACCGGACTTTTTCGCAATCATTTGGGGCATCAGTGCCCTCGAAAAATAGACAGGACCTTTCAGGTTCACATCGAGTCCCCAGTCAATTACTTCGATCGGTTGCTCGTAAAAGGGGACCATGCTGTTCAGACAGCGGGCTTCGTATCCTCCGGCGCATGCCACGAGACAATCGGCACCGCCCTGTTTTTCGGCCTCAGCGGCGACCGTCATGGCATAGCCGAAGTCGCGGACATCGCCCGTCACGGGGATGGCTGCCTCTCCGATAGTTTCGGCTTCGGCTTTCAGCATCTCTCCGTTGACATCACACATGATGACCTTTGCGCCGAGCCGGACAAACTCTTTCGACGCATAAAGCCCGATTCCGCTTGCGGCACCTGTCACAACGACAAGTTTTCCTCCAAATTCAATTTCTTTCATTATCGGTAATGTTTTTTTACGAATTTCATCATATCGTCATAGCATTTGTCGAGTTCGGCTTTCTGGCGTTCGGTAAGTTTGATATCGCTGAGCACCCATTTCGACTTGTTTTCCCTCGTATATGTCCCGTTCGCGGCATCGGGTTCTGCGGCATAGGTTCTGGACAGCATGTTGTCGAACAACCCGAGACGCACCAGATAATAAAGCGAATAGCCGCGAAGACTGTCGTAGGGCAGGAATCGTTGATCTATCAGAAGACGGTAAAGCGCATACGCCTCGGTGAGCCGTCCCTTCTTGTCACCCTCTTCCATCAGTTTCCAGACCGTCGAGGTGATCGGCGCATAGGCGACTCTCTCCGAAATGAGGCCGGCCGTACCGATCTGGCGTCGCTGGTAAAGCCATTGCCATCCACCCCAGGCGGAGAACACGGTTTTGATCGCATCGCGGGCCTCGATCTCATTCTGCTGCCGGATATTGGCCTCGAGTTTGTTGGACTCCTCCTTGATCCACCCATAAGTGTCGGGGTACTTTCGGGCAAGCCCCACGAGGAGATCGACGCTCGGTGTCGGGCAGGCGTCATTTACGTAAGTTTGGATGATGACGGGTCTCCTGGCCACTCCGGCAAGCGCCTCGAAATATGCCAGCTGTTCGGCCTCGGTAGTCCCGTAGTAAGGGGGGCGTGCCGCAAGGACAATATCGACACCCGACTCGGCTGCGAGCCTCTCGGCTTCATTGGCGAAGACGAGCATCTCCTCGAGGTCGTCTCCGTTGACACCGAGCACGAGGACGGTTTTTTTCGGATTCTTTCGCCACTCTTCCACCAGCGCTGCCATGCCTGCGAAACGCTCTTCCTTTGTCAGGAGGTCTATCGCATCATTCGACTGGGGCCATATTACCCCAGGTGTATTCCACCGGGCGGCGAAACGAGCTTCTTTCACCAGATTCGCATAGTCGACCGATCCGTCGGCATGGTAGGGTGTCGAGAGGATGAGGAAAGGACCTTCGATGTTCGCGGCCAGCAACAGCGGCGAAACGATAAGAAAACAGAGACCAAAAATTATCTTTTTCATATTTTTCATAACCGTTATCTCCAATATACTTCCGTGGGATTTTGCCCGAGGTTCGGATCGGACTTATTCACGTCCAGGCAGGTGTTATATATAAGTTCATCGTAGGGATAGGCACTGATAAGGCCTTTGCGTACGAGAGTCCAGTCCTCGTCATACCTGAAGTTCTGGCCGTAATAGAGTGTGCGGTAACCGTTGTAATCGATCCCGTTGTTGGTGTAATCCTCCTGCTCGTCGAGATAAAGAAACACGTTCTTGGGCTTGGCAATGTTTTCGGCAAGCCATCTGGCCCCCATACGGTGGGTGTCGAAATATTCATGATGCTCGAACGGCATTTCATAACATCTCTCCCAGAAGATGCCGTTGATAAGGTCTTCCTTCGAATCGAATCTCGAAGTTGTCCAGGCCCGAGGTTCGGCCGCGGGTTCTCCGTCGACGGATTTGCGGGCACGGTCGAGAATCACGTTTACATAGTCAATAGCCTTCGTTCCGTAGAGATCCGAAACGGAGGAGCAGAGATTCGCGCAAGCCTCGGCAGCGATCAGATATACCTCTGCGAAACGCATCACGTAGAGATCCGCGTTGCCGACGCTATTGTCGTAGGTCGGATCGTAATATTTCTTGTAATACGGGAGTCCATAGTGCTTCATCAAGGTCTCGTTCCCGGGGAAAATACGGTTGTTTGCAGGATAACAGTTGTAGGGGGTATTGTTCTGTCCGGGGTAGGAGTTATAAATCAGATTGACACTCAACCGGGGGTCGGGACAGTCGACATATACGTTCTTATTGTAGGTTCCGGTACCTTTCTGCCCGCCGTAATCCTCGCACCACCTCTGGAAAAACCAGCGGTCGGGGCGGCAACGCCCGAAATTGTCCACATTGGAGGTTCCCATATAGCGGTTCGGCAAAGCCCACATGGTCAGTCCGCTGTTTCCGTCGCCCGCCTCCGGGGAGCGAGGCATGACCCAAATGCGTTCTTTAAGCTGCCAATCCTCCGCATTGGTCCATCGGAATAACTGGCGATAATCGGGACAAAGTTCGAACGGTCCATGTAGAATTACGTCTTCGGCATCGGCAAGGGCCTTTTGGAAAGCATCTTCGGCATCGGCGATTCCGATCTCTGAAAAATCGGGGGTACGGTTGACCCAGAAGTTGTCGTCCGGATGGGCGAGAAGAGTGCCGATGGTAAGATAGACCAATGAGCGGCAGGCCACGGCTGCATAGTCGCACACTCTGCCGGAAGCATTGCCTCCCGCGACTTCGATCATCCTGTCGTAGCTGCGCATCAGAGTCTCTGCAGCATAGAGATCTTTGATAATCCGGCAATATACGACCCAAAAGTTCTCTCTGGCGCTATACACTTCACTCAATGACGTAGGGGCTTCGGTATGGAGCGAAACATCGCCATAGAGACGTACTAAATAGAAGTAGGCCATCGCCCTTAGGAAATAGACTTCTCCTTCGATCTCTTTTTTATAGTCTTCATCCACCGGGCTCGATTTCATCGCTTCGAGGAGCGAGTTGCAGAGGTAGATTGATCTGTAAAAACTCGTGAAGGAGTCATACGCCTCGGGATGCTGTGAGAACCTGGTGAACTTCAGGCAACATGTCCATCTTTCGAGGGGATTGGTCAATGCGCTGGTGTTGCTCCAGTGAGCGAGGCCGGAAGCGGGCGCCAGCCATTCGCAGAACGTGCCGGATTTGAATCCGCTCGAGGCGAGTTGTCTGTGGATGCCGAGAACATTGGCCTCGAGGGCTTCCGGGGAGGAAACCATCACGGAACCGTCATACGATGTGGTTACTTTCTCGTCGAGAAAATCCGTGCAGCCTGCCAGAAATATTACGAAGACGAATATATATTTCATAGCCTTTTTCATGATTAGAATGTTAGTTTAAGGTCGAACATGTAAGTACGTGCAGCGGGATAGGCTCCCATATCGACACCGTATCGGAGGACGTTCCCGTAGATGTTCACGTCGGGATCATATCCGGAATATTTGGTCCAGCAGAAGAGGTTCTTTCCGGAAATGCCAACATAGATGTTCTTGAGTATGGAGCGTTTATTCTTGATCCCGATATTGTATGAAAGGGAAAGGTTAGCCAGCCGGAGATAGGAACCGTCTTCGACGAAACGATCCGTACACCAGCTCACGTCGCTCGTTCTGTAAGCCGAAACGGCAGGGAACTTCGCTCCCTGGTTCTCGGGGGTCCATGCATCGAATACCGCGGCTCTGAGTCTGTTTTGGCTGTTGGTCGACAAATCGCTGAGAGCGGCCAGCTGCTGATTGTAGACATCGTTGCCGTACGAGCCGACGAACGATGCAGAGAGCTGGAATTTCTTGTAGCGAAACGCCGTATTGAAGCCGTAAGTGAAGTCGGGATTGGGATCGCCTACGACCACTCTGTCGTCGGAGGTAATCATTCCGTCCTTGTTCGTGTCGACGAAGTTGACGGAACCTTCGCCCCTCACTTCACCGTCAGCGAACGGGATTCCGGTCTGTCTGGCGGGAACGAGCCCATCGGTCGGCATTGCATAGAAGAGGCACATCGGCTGTCCGACGATAAAGACGTTGATGTAGTCATGGCAGACAGCCGCCGACGAGAGCAGATTTCCCGAAAAGTATTCCACTTCCTGAATGGGTTGGTCGGGGTACACATACATTTTCGCCCTGCTTGTTCCGCTCGGATCGATCGAGAGGATTTTGTTACGGTTTAACGAAAAGTTACCTCCGACGGTCCATCCGATGTTTTTGTTATCGAGAATTACGGCATCGAGAGTGAGTTCGAAACCCTTGTTCTCGATGGACCCCATGTTCACATAAGGGTTCGTGACCCCTGCCGATCCTGCGAGGATCTTGGTCTGGAGGAGGTCTTCCGTCTTTTTGTAATATATATCGGCAGCAAGAGAAATGCGATTGTCGAGGAGGCCCAGATCGAGGCCCACATTGTACTGCGAAGTGGTCTCCCATTTCAGGTCCTTCGACGGCAGATTGAGCGAAGCGACCGAAATCAGCTTGTGTGTATCGTTGTCATGCGTCGATACCGAACTGGTCGAATATCTTTTGATGGTCTGATACGAAGGGATTCCCTGATTGCCGACCATTCCCCAACCTAAACGTAGTTTCGCCGATGAAATGGCGGGAACTTTGAACCATTTCTCTTCGCTCAGACGCCATGCGAATGCCAAAGAGGGGAACTGTGCCCATTTGTTTCCGGCGGCGAATTTCGACGATCCGTCGAAACGATAAGTGGCGGTGAAGATATACCTCTCGTCGAAATTATAAACTGCGCGGGCGAAAAAGGACATCAACTGACTCTGCGACTCACCGTATCCAAGCCACGTATAGGGGGCCGAATTGAGAGATGAGGTCATGCCTTTCCACTGGTCTATGTTGGTTCCTTCGACGCTCTGCGTTCTGGTGATGGATTGCGAGACCGACTGCCCCAGCGTTCCGGAGATGGAGTGTCTGTTGAACTTCTTGTTGAACATGAGAAGGTTGTCCCAGTTGAAATTAAGAAGTTCCGCATGGGTGATCGCGCCGTTCGATCCTGTCGCCTGCGTATTGATTCGCTTCGACTTGAACATCAGTCGTTCATTGGTTCGGAAATCGGAGCCGAACGTGGTTTTGAAGGTCAGCCACGGAAGAATCTCGTACTGTCCGTAAATGCTTGGGGTGACGCGCATTTCGGTCCGCTCGCTCTGGTAGTCGCTGAGCCACCTGTCAGGCCCGGAGATGGGCGCACCGTCGTCATCGACCTCCGATCCTTCGTCGTCATACTCGACGATGTGGCGCAAAGGTCTTGTCATGAGCATACTCAATACCATTGAAGTGGCCGGGGTTTGTGCGACAGTCGCACCCGCCCCCTGAGTCATGTAGGAGTTGAGATAGGAAAAGGAAGTCCGGGTGCCGATCTTGAACTTACCGATAGTCTTGTCGAGATTGAGGCGGAGTGTCAGATTCTCATATCCGGTACCCTTTATGATTCCCTCATTGTCGTAATAACCGATCGAGAAACGGTAATCGGTATTGTTGGGACGACCGGCGATCGTCAGATAGTAACGCTGCGTTATGCTCGTGCGGGTCGAGTAATCCTGCCAATCCACGGGGGCGTAGGTGCCGTTGTCTACCTTGTCCGTAAAGACTGTGTATAGGGTCGAGCTATGGTCGACACCTTTGAGGTCAAGGTATTTCACATAATCGTCGGCATCCATCAGGTCGAACTTTTTGTATATGTTGCTGATGCTAATGCCGCTGGAGACGGTTACGATCGGCCGCCCCCTGCTGGCGGACTTCGTCGTGATGAGGATAACTCCATTGGCTCCCTGCGAACCGTAGATTGCCGTTGCGGATGCATCTTTGAGAATCTCCATCGAAGCGATGTCCTGGGGATTGATACCCATCAGGCCGTTGTTGTCTTCGGTTACGCCGGAATCGCTGCCGCCATGTCCGCCTACGGAAATCGAGCCGGAGGTGTTCATGATGACGCCGTCCACGACATAGAGGGGTTGAGACGAGGAGTTGAACGAACTGGCACCGCGGACAGTGACACTGACGCCGCCGTCCGGAGCTGCGCTGTTCGAGACGACCTGCACGCCGGCGGCCTGTCCCTGAAGAAGCTGGTCGATCGAGGAGATTTGTGAGGCCCGGTTTTCGTCGATCTTCACTGAAGTCACCGATCCCGTAAGGTCGCTCTTGCGCATGGCTCCGTAACCGACTACCACGATTTCGTCGATTTGCTTTCTGTCCTCTTCGAGGACGATGTCGATAACGGTACGTGTTCCCACTTCGACGGTTTGGGTGAGATACGAGATGCTGGAGAAGACGAGTTTCGATGTCTTCCCCTCTTTTGTCTTGAAGGTTATGGAGTATTTCCCATCCTTATCGGTCACGACACCTGTGTTGCTGCCTTCGACCATTACAGTGGAGCCGACGACGGGCTCTCCTTTCGAATCCTTGACAGTTCCTTTGACAGTCATGCTGTTCTGGGCGAAAGCGCTCCCTGAAATCAAGAGTAATCCCGTTAGGAAGCAGGCATATATAGTGTATATTATTTTCATGGTCATTAGCTCTTGAAAAGTTAAAATTTGAGGCTCACACCCAGAATGACGGAACGGATAAGGGGAAAGGAGCCGTAATCGACGCCATTGCTTCGCGTCGTTACACCGAAACAGTTGACATCGGGATTCCAGCCGCCGTACCCTGAAATGGTGAAAAGATTCCGTGCGGCAAGATTTACCTTGAAATCCTTTATCCACTTGACTTTGACAGGAATGTCATAGGAGAAGCACAGACAGTCGAGTCTGAGGTAATCTCCCCGCTCCAGATCGTCCGAAGAGATATAATCCCGCCCTTTTTCAACGGCCCTGTTGGCATTGATGATGTGAAATCCGCCGGCTGCAGAGAATTTGGCATCAACGGTGAGGCCATACAAGTGCAGTGTGGTTCCGAGTCCTCCGGCATATTTCGGAAGGGTGTTGCCGAGAATATCGGGATCTGCAGATGCAGGTTCTCCCTTCCCGTTCAACCTGTAGCCGTATGCCTGAGCTACCGACTCGCCTTCTTTGTTGGCTGCGATATAGATCCCATTGGCAAGACCGGGAGCGTCTTTTTCATGGAGCGAGACGACGCTGTTGGTATTGAACGAAGCATTGGCCCAAAGTGTCCAAGCCACATGCTTGCGCCCGACAATACGGAAGTCGGCGTCGATTTCAAACCCCTTGTTCTCGATAGAGGAATATCTCTCCTCCAAAACGGACCACTTGGCTGTCCTGACCCACAAATCTGCTAATACTTTTCCGAAATTGTAGATTTTGAAGTTGTCGTCGGTCTTTTTGTCATAGTACTTGAATGCAAAATTCACCCTGTCTTTTATAAATCCGATGTTGAAACCGATGTTGTATTCCGTACTGATAAGGCGGTTGATGCCGTCGAAGTAGGGTTCCGCACCAATGTCGACTGCCGGAACATCAGAGATATAGTTTGCAAGCCACTCATACGGCAAAATTGTCTCACGGCCTGCTTTCCCGAATCCACCCGTAATTCTCAAAGAGGATATGGTCTGTGTCCGTGCCCCTGCAAGCCTTTTGATGTCCACATAGGCGTCGGCTGCGGGAAAAAACGTGGGGGCATTTTCGAACCGTCCGGTTTTGTCGAACCGAGCCGTAGCTCTGATTCCTGCATAGCTGTCAAAATCATAGCCGACGTGTGCGTAGGCACCCCACTGGTTGTAATTGCGGTCGAACTTCCGGATCGCATGCTGGCTCGCCGATCCGGACAAACCCTTGCCCCGGAGGAAGGGCAGGTCGAAATCGGTGCCGCACATGGCATTGGTCTTGTTCATGTTGCCTTTCAGATCGAAAGCCAGAGAGGCATTGAAACGGTGCTTCACGGTAAAATTTCTGTTGTAATTGAGTTCTCCCTTGGCATTGTAGGTGAAAAGAAAATTGTTGAGAATACCGGCTGCTCCCGAAAAATCTTTACCGAAAGAGGTACCGTCGCCGAACCAGATGTAGCGCGACTGATTCTGGTAATCCATGCCTCCTGTCACTTTGAAATGAAGGCCGCGGATAATATTGATCTGCAGCCACACGGAACTGACAATGCGGTAATCCAAAACCTCGTCATCGTAGGATTCCAGCCATCCGGTGACCTTGTCGTAGGGAAATATGTCGGGATAGCGCGAGCCCATCATCGTGGAAGGTGCTCCGATGTAGTTCGTTCCTCCGGTCGAGTGATAGTTGCCATAACTGAGATTCGTGTTGAGACCGAACATGAAAACTTTGTTGGCCATCGTCTCGAAATTGGCTGCCAGGCTGCCGACGATCGAATTGGTGCCCTTTATGGCCGTATTGTTCTGGCGCAGGAAACCCGATATGTTGTAATAGGAGTTGTTTCCGGCCGCACCGTTGATCCCTGCCTTGTGTATATGGTTGATGCCTGCTTCGAAAGCATCTCCCTTTTGGGTGGAGAAATCGACACCGACATTCGACGAAAGGTGAATGTCGTGGGCGTTCGAGGAGTTTCTTTTCGTCTTGATAACAATGACGCCATTGGCTCCCGACATGCCGTACAACGCTGCCGCCGACATATCCTTGATGACCTCTATCGACTCTATGTCGGCAGGGTTGAGCCACCCGAAGTTGCCGACGGGAGAAGTGTAGCTCCGTCCGGAATAGTCGGGAAGCGCATCCCCTTTTGCGGTCGAGCCTCCATTGAGATAGAAGGCATTCAGATTCTGGTGTACAGACGATCCGATCACTGCTCCGTCCACGATCCACAGCGGTTGCGAATTCCCTCTTAAGGTGTTGAGTCCTCTGATGTTGACATTGAAAGCCCCGTTGGGATTGCCATCGATGGACGAGACCCTCGTCCCGGAAACCTCACCTCTGATCAGTTCTTCCGGACTCATGGCGATTGTCTTTCCGACACAAAGTGAATCTATCACTGCGACTTGGGCGGAAATCCGTGCGGGTGGACCGGCCAGCAGCAGGCAGATAACAGCAATAATTTGTTTGTGATTCATGGTTAGTATATGGTTAGTGTTAGTTGGTTGAATTGTCTACTATCACCTCATACCACAAAGTCTTGTATCTCGGACTGATTTCGAGAATCGCCTCTCCTGATTCGTTTTCAATGACCGGAACCTCTTCGGTGCGTTTCCCTTCCGAATCCAGGGCATAACACTTCACTCTGCCGCCCAAACCGGCGAAAGCGAGTTGTGCCTCGATGCCCTCGCACAGAACGGGAGCCCTGCCCAATCTTCCCCCGTCGGGTTCGGAGCAGGAGATTTTTCCCTTTCCGACTTCGACTATCCTCATACCGGTGTTGTGGACAAGCCCTGTTGCTGCAAGCAGATAAGATCCTGTCTGCAGTAGGTTTCCCGGGACCGATTCGCCTATGGGCGATGCAAGGGTCAACGATAAGGTCAGCCAATCCAGCCTCGTTTTGGCCGGGATAAGCCGCATTCCTCTGTACATGAAAGTCCTTCCTTTCACGAATCCCGAGAAAACTTTGGTATTCCGGGTATCCACCATGAAAAATCCGGCATCTTTTTCCTGCCAGTTCCATGTGAGTTCACCCGTACTGCTCTGCATCAGCCTGTTTTTGTAAGCTTCTTTTATTGACGTGGGCACATCCGCCTCGCTTCGGATCACGGTACGCCCCTCGCTTGAGAAAAGGCGGGGATACTCCTCGACTTGGGTTCCCGACCGTACGGCCAACGGAAGGCTATTCAAAAGACCCGATCCATGTAGCCCCGGGGCGTTTGCCGCCTGCTTTTCCGCCACTTTCAATATATCGCTCTCCTCTTTCGACGGGAAAGCGAAAACCAGACGGTCGTCGCCGCTTCTCACGTCACCCCGCACGAACATAGCCCAACAGGCAGGAAAGTGGACGAGCTTCTGGGGTGCGGAACACATGTCGAACATCGGCCAAATGTGCCCTCTCTCGTAGTCCGTATCGAGAATCCATGCAAACTGCATAAGCGCCGACCAGTTCTGGAATGCGCCCATGGCGGCCAGCATCACGTTGCCTTCGGCACAATAGAAATTGAGGTTCGGGTGGTCGTATTCGCTGACCGTAAAAGGCTTGCCGAGAATACGTGCCTGTGCCATTTTGGTGAAGGTATTGCCTGGATGTCCGTAGCTGTTGACCACAGAACCGTTTCTCAGGTTCCAATGGGCGTTGTTCCATTTCCCTCCGGGAAACGCGGGATGACACCAGTAACCGTGAATATCGCAGTAGTCCGTTGCCGCCTGGGCCCGATTGAATCCGTAACCCAATTGCGTGCCGGTCACCGGCTGGCGGATCTTCAGGTTTACCTTTGTATTGGCATATAGATCCGCGAAATATTTGGATTCCAGTCCTGCCAGAAATTCGGTAAAATCGTTTGCCCGCTGGGGAAACCGAGACCAATTGTATTTATAGGGCCAATCGATGTTCTTTTTCTTGAAATTTTTCGACTTGGGCAGAATTTCATCCACATTCGCTTCGGTCCCTTTTCCCCATGCCGTTCTCAATGTCTCCATGTCGCCGTATTTGTCAAAAAGCCAATCGTTCCATATCTCGATTATCTCGCTTTTGTAGGGTTCGACAAGGGCCGTGAACTTATGTTTGGGAGAGAACCACGAATGGACGATCGAGTTCTCGTTGGCGAGCTCCATCATGCTGATCGATGTATCGTCCTTGTAAGCAATGCCGGTATAGGGGTTTATATGGTTGAGGATCTCTCCGTGAAATTTCTTCTGCAGATAGACCATTCTTTCGTTGACATTGTCGATGCCATTCTTGTAATAAGGGAGCAGGTGGGCATTCACGAATCCATTCACCCAACTGACCTTCCTTGCGATGTTTAACTGAAAATAGATATGGATGCCCTTCTCTTTCAGCTTTGCGAAAAGATAGTCGAAACGCTCCAATTGCACCGGTTCGATAAAAGAATCGAAAAACGGATAACCCTCCTTAGGTGTTCGGTGGCTGACATAGTGCATGCGCACGATATTTATTCCGTAACGGGAGAGCTCTTCGGCCAGTTTATCCGCAGAGGCATGGTCGGGGAAACATCCCGTCATACCGATATTGGTGCCTATGAAGCGGACCGGCCGACCGGTTTCATCGACAAGAAATTCACCTGCGGGAGATATGAAGCCTTTCGGTCTTGCATTTTGCCGCACAACGGCTTTCCATGTACCGACATTTGTGATGTTTTCCGGTGCATTGTGGGTCGGCTGGAACGGAAACATGGGGGCGAAATTATCGGATGCCTCGATCTCTTCGAGAAGATTGGGTCGTAGCGTCTCTTGAGCGTAAAGATTGGCGAGTGCCAACATCATCGCATAAAGCGTCAAATGGAAAGGCCTTCTCATATTCTTTAACTATTTAACTTTGAGTTGTTACAAAGTAATGTAATTATTTTATATTTTACAAATAAAAAATATAATTTTATATTATAAAATAAATGGCCGAAAGGAAGGGCCGTAAAATTCATTTTCCCCTGTCTTTTTCGGCTGTATTTCGATGCGCCGGATAGTCATATTGATGTGGTGGGTTTTGGTGATGAATTTTAGGAACGTTATGGGCCTGCTTTCAGAGGAATTTGTGCATATCCACGTAATCTGCGGAAATATGAGGAGAAAAGGGTGAATACGGAACAGTCATTGAAAACTTCGTGGCCGGTACAAGGGCTTTCTTTCCGGACTGTCGGTGCAGATTAGTTATATCTGACCCTCAGCGATGACTGCGGCAGAGGTATTCGAGTTTGGTGAATTGCGGACAACTTTCGGATAACGACCGAGGAGGGGGGCTGTTATCAGGAATATGCTGGGACTTATATCCGGACGAACCGCATAACAAATCTATGGACGTATTGGCTTGACAGACAGATGAATATATCTGGGAAGAAAGGATAAAACAGCACTCGTTTTTCAGTGCGTGTGGCAGTCGGTTGAATGTTTGTATTTTATAGAAAAAGCAGCTGTACGAAATGCAACTGCTTTATAGGTGGACCCGGAGGGGCATGATCCCACGACCTTCGGATTATGAGTCCGCTGCTCTAACCAACTGAGCTACGGGTCCGTATCGTTTTTTACCGGCAATTTTCGCCGGCTGTTCCTGCTGTCAGCTACCGTACCGGTCATGCTGTTCCGGAACCGCGTGATTTTCCGCTGTCTCCGGAGGGACGGGGCGTTCTGATGCGGACACAAAAATATATAAACGGGAGCAATTTGCAAAATTTGTGAAAAAAATAATCCGGCAATGGAATTAATTGCTATTTTTGCCGCCGTGAGCGATTCCCGCAGGGATGCCGGTGGGTAGCGGGAGGTCGGAACGACGGTTAATTATTTAGGGTATAATATGAAGAAGATCGTTTACCTGATTGTCTTGTTGACACCCCTTTTCTCCTGTGTGGGCAAGAGGAATGCGGAGAGGCTGGCGGGCGAGAAGGATTCCTTGTCGCTGGCGCTGGCAGCCAAGGATTCGGTTATCAACGAAGTGTTCGCTTCGCTGAACGACATTGCGGAGAACCTCAATGCCATCAAAGTCCGTGAGAATATCATCACCACGGCGGTCGGCAACGGGGAGATCCGGAAGCAGGCGACCGTCCAGATCGGCGAGGACATCGAGGAGATCGACCGTCTGCTGCAGAGCAACCGGGAGACGATCGCCCGTCTGGAGCGCAGCGCTGCCCGGCTGAAGAAGGCCGACGTGAAGGTCGCCTCCCTGGAGAAACTGATCGGCGAAATGTCCGCCCAAGTGGAGACGAAGGATGCAGAGATCGCCGCCCTGCGGAAGGACCTGAAAAAACTCAACGTCGAGGTGGAAGAACTCCATACGCAGGTGAGCGGCCTGGGTACGGAGGTCGACAGTCTCAACCGGGCGAAAAACCGTCTGGAAGGCGAAGTGAAGACCCGGGACGACCTGCTCAGCGTGGCCTATTACATCGTGGGCTCCCAGAAGGAACTGCTCGAAAAGGAGATCGTGTACAAGTCCGGATTCATCGGGCGCACGCTCAAGATCAACGAGAACCGCAGTCTCGACAGTTTCACGCAGGTGGATATCCGGAATTTCGATGAGGTGATTATCGGCAAGCGGGACGTCGTGCTGGTCAGTTCGCACCCCGCCGGGTCGTATGAGTTCGTGATGAATGACAACCGGGTGTTCTCGTCGCTGGTCATCACCGACCGCGACAAGTTTTGGGAGTATTCGAAAGTGCTTGTAATCAGCTACAAGTAGGCCGGAGGCGGGTAGGGGGCCGCTTCCTTGCGGAGTCGTGGGGCGGAAATCTCTCCGCCTGCGGAAAATTAAAGGGCCGCATCGGTTGCAAATCGGGAATTTATTCCTATCTTTGCGCCCATATTACACATTAAACAAAAAACACACATGAAAAAGGGTATTCATCCGGAGAATTATCGTTTAGTGGCATTCAAGGATATGTCGAATGACCATGTGTTTTTGTGCAGGTCCGCCGTTCAGTCAAAGGAAACGATCGAAGTGAATGGCGAAACCTATCCCGTGTACAAGATGGAAATTTCCAACACCTCCCACCCGTTCTACACCGGTAAGATGAAGTTGGTTGACACCGCTGGACGCGTTGATAAGTTTATGAGCCGCTATCAAAAGCATTACGATAAGAAGAACGCCGCCAAATAGGGTGGGGATTCTTCCGCGATAAAAGGGATCGGTCTCGGACCGGTCCCTTTTTCGTTATGTTTCCGGCCATGCGAAGACGGGCCATTCCGTTTTGGCGGCGGCTCTTCGCCGTTCGGAGGTTTCCGGTTCGGCCGCTCGGTGCGGAGGCCGGAAAGACCGGTGCATCCGTGTGCCGCGGGATTCCGCAGGCAGTACGGTCAGGCAGGCCCTCAAGGCCGGATGATGAGCGAACAATGCTCTCTGAGATACTCCTGGCAGAGCAGTGCGGAGTTTCCCTGACCGGGAACGGGCGATATGACGATCTCTCCGTCGGCCTGCATGACCAGATCCGAATAGCGTTTTACCAGTCCGGGATCGAGTTGTTTCAGCCATTGCATCAGTACTTGCCGGGGCTGGGGCGACAAAAGAATCATCCGCAGGGAGCGACCCCTTCTCATCCGCATGAGTGTTTCGGCCGCTTCGATTTCCGCGGCGTTGTCGAGCGTGAAGATCAGTGTGTCGTATCCCTTGCGGACGATCTCCCCGAACACGGAGTCCAGGGCATTGGGAAGGATGTGCAATAACCTTGGCGAGGCTTTGGAGGAGGGCAGGCCCGTGACCGGGAAGGTGGTGATGCCTGCGGTTCTGGCCGGGTCGGCCGGGAGTATAGGTCTTGAAGTATTTTGCACGGAATTTGCAGGTGTGTATCGCATCTGATGTACAGGAATCTGTATAATGAAAGTAGCACGGTACCTAACATTGTCCGCCCCTATGGTAACACCAATACCTCGCAGGAACAAGTTAAGCCCGTGCTACGTTCGTAACACAGACTTTACCCGTTTTATTTCCTGCTTAAAATTTGGTGTTTTCAGGGCGGAATAAAACAGCTAAAGCTATTTGCTGTATGTCAAATCGGTCGGCAAGTCGTTTAATTCATGGGCTCTGCGTTTTTCTCTATACAAATATATGGATTCTTTCGGAAGCTGCAAGCGCTTCTTCCCTCAATCCGCTAATTTTTGTCGTCTTGGAGACTCTGAGAATCGGACATTTCCGGATATTGTGACAGGAGGGGGGCGATGTACGGCGGGCGGATATACAGTTTCCCCATGCCGGAATTGGGTCTGTTCCAGGCGGAAGTACGATTCCCTCCGGTTGTTCGGAGCTTCCCTTTCGCTTTTGCGGGAAAGCGGTGTTCGCCGTTCGGGGAAATGTGCTAAATTTGCAGGAATGGATATGGAGATATACGGAGATATTTTGCAAATGCTGATCCCGATGGCAATGACCATCTGCCTGGGCGGCTTCATTTTGCTGTCGCTGCGTTCCTCGGGTTCCCGTTCGCGGCGCCTGCTGGCCTTCACCATGCTGGCATGGGGACTGATCTACCTGGGACGGACGGTAGGTCTCGCTTTCAGTCTGTTCGATGTCGCGGATGTCGGAGCCTTCTCTCCCCTCTACCTGCTGGTCGGAAACCTGTATCTGATCGTGCTGATTCCCTATCCGCTTGAAGTGATCCGTCCGGGATGGTTCACGCTGCGGCGGGTGTCGTTGTTGCTGTTGCCCTTTCTTTCGGTGACCGCCGTCTATCTTTTGGGCGTCGCTTTTCTGAGCCAGTCTCCCGCCGATCTGGACAGTATCGACGATATGTTGGATCGCGTCGATGAATTCAATGTCTGGTTCCGCCTGGTGATTCTCCTTTCCGTGACGGGGTATCTCGTTTATCTGTTCCGGACCATTTTCCGTTACGAGACTTCTTACAGGCAATGGTGCGAGGAGAACTATGCTTCCACCGAAAACATGGAAATATCCTGGTTGCGTTACTATGCCGTCGGGATCGCCTGTATTGCGGTACCCTACTTCTGGCTGATTTTCGATGGAGGGCTCTATTGTAATGTGGTACACAACGTCGTGGTGCAGGCATTTTTCGGACTGGCGCTCTATAAGGGGCTGTTTCACGAAAATCCCTATGCCGAAAAACACTTTGTCCGTGTGCTCGACGAACGGCAGGCTTGTGCCGGGGCAGAGTCTTGTGAGGAACCGTATGGGCTGCCGGTTGTCTCCGAATCCGAAAGTTACTTCCGGATGAAACTACCCGACTACCGGGATGCCGTACAGACATGGATGGAGGAGTCGAAGCCCTATTTGCGCAAGGAATTCAAACTGATGGACGTGGCTGAACTGCTGCCACTCAACCGTAGCTATCTTTCCCGGGTTTTCAACGAAGGTTTCGGCCAGAGTTTCTGTCAGGTCGTGCGTGGTTATCGTCTGCGGGAAGCGGAACGGCTTCTGACTCTCCGCACGGAGATTCCTGTCAGGGAGGTGGCCTACCGTTGCGGTTTCTCCTCTCCTGCGGTGTTCCATCGTGTTTTCGCCGAGAGCCACGGAGGCGTAACACCCAATCGCTACCGGCGGGAAAATGTCGTGTAGGCGAATACTGTCCTTTCCTGTCGCCGTGCCTGTACCTTCTCTGGTGCAGGTTATTTTGTCCTCTTTCGACGGGTGATTTGCATTGCGAAACGTAAAAAGACGGCAGATTTTACGAATGGCGACCCGATTTTTTACGAATCGGGACTGTCTGTGATTTTTCATCACTTTTCATCCGCTAATTTTATAAACGAATTGCCGATTTTGTTACTTCAGTG
Source organism: Gallalistipes aquisgranensis (assembly GCF_014982715.1). Lineage (NCBI taxonomy): Bacteria > Pseudomonadati > Bacteroidota > Bacteroidia > Bacteroidales > Rikenellaceae > Gallalistipes > Gallalistipes aquisgranensis. Next base: position 530,064 of record NZ_JADCJY010000001.1, read on the forward strand.
CCCTTCCGGGCCATTTTGGGGTTCGAAAGTACGATTTGATGTTCGTTAAATCGTTGGTTTTCAGCAAAGGTATAAAATGTAATGTGAATTTTTTGTGTTTTTTTGAAAAAAAATGATGATCCATTTGCTAAATGTCTGCCTTTTAATTTTTTATAAATATAATTTTAAAGGTATTCGAAAGACTCTCTGTCGGAGCGCTTCCCCTCTTTTGGACTGACGATTTAACGAACGATTTTTCGATGCGGAAAACCGTCCGTAGGTGGTTATATATCAATTTCTTCCATCTCGTTATGCGGAACGGGGCGTCGGATTATGAATAATACGGAACGGGTATGATATACCGTATGTTGATATTGTTTCAGATGATCGGTTGCTGCGGATGTCTCTGTGCGCAGTCTGCGGTCGATTCGGTGCGTGTCTATTTCCGTCGCGGCTATTCCGTACTCGACCTTTCGTTTCGTGACAACCGGCAGACGCTCGACGCGTTTGTCGGACGTCTGGACTCCCTGCTGGCCGATACGTCCCGGCATATCGTCTCCCTGTGCGTGGAGGGGAATGCCTCGCCGGACGGTACCCTCGGAGCCAACCGGCGTCTGAGCGGGAACCGGGCGAAACGGGTGTTGGAATATATCCGCCTTCGGGTGGCGCTGCCCGATTCGCTGGTCTGTGTCGTGGCCGGCGGAATCGACTGGGACGGCCTTGCGGAACGGATTGCCGCCGACCCTCGCGTGCCGGCTCGCGAACGGGCGCTGGATATTCTGCGCCATACGCCGGTGTGGGTTTTCGACGACAGCGGACGGATCGTGGACAGTCGTAAAAAACAGTTGATGGATCTCGACGGGGGGCGGACCTACCGTTATCTGTTGGAACATTTCTTCCCCGGGCTCCGCAACGCATCCCTGCGCCTGAGTTATACGGTCGCGTCCGTCGTCCAGCCGGAGGAGAAGCCTGTCGGAGTTCCGGAACCGGAGCCGGAATCCGGACCGGCCGTCCCCTCCTCCGGGACCGACAGTCTGCCGTCGCGGGAGGCGGTGCCGGAGCCCTCGTCCGGTTCCGCTTCCGGACATGCGGAGCCGGAAGAAAGGGAACCTCTGCACCGGCTGGCCCTGAAGACGAACCTGCTCTACGATGCGGTGCTGATGCCTTCGCTGGAGGTGGAGTACCGCATCGACGACCGATGGTCGGTCAATCTCGAGGGCGAAGTGGCCTGGTGGTCGAAGAAAGACCGGCACAAATACTATCAGATCGCCACGATCGGCCCCGAAGGACGCTATTGGTTCCGGACGAGGAAACCGTGGCACGGTCATTACGTGGGGGCTTTCGTGGGCGGCAGCTGGTACGACCTGGAGAACGGCGGACGCGGCTACAAGGGCGAACTGGTCATGACGGGCCTCAGCTACGGATATATGTTCCCCATCGGCCGTTCCCTCTCGCTGGAGACGGGTATCGGAATCGGTTTCCTGCACACCTCCTATGAGGAGTACCTGCCCGTGGACGGACACTATGTCTATCAGCAGACCAGCCAGACGAACTATTTCGGTCCGGTGAAACTCAGGCTCTCCCTGGCCTGGCGGCTCTGGGACCGGAACCGGAAAGGAGGTGCGCGATGAAAGTCCCGTCTCTCTTCTCCCTGTTGCTGTTGGGCGGCGTCGTGCTGCTGGGCGGATGCCGCAAGGACCTCTGCTATGACCACGACCTGCACGGGCTCAACGTCCGGGTCCTGCTGCGGCCCGAATGGGAATGCGAATGGGAGCGCGATTACGGCCGGGCCTGGGAGGAGAACTGGCCGGCCGAACACGGCATGACCTACGCATCGCTGCGTCCGGCCGCGGCCACGGGCATCGTCTCTTTCGTCTATCACGAGGACGGTTCGCGCACGGAGCGCCACCTGCCGGGCGAAGGCGGTCTGCTCCCGATGAGCGAGGGCGAAAAGTCGATTCTGTTTTACAACGACGACACCCGCTATATCGTTTTCGACGGTCTGAATTCGTGGGCGACGGCCTCGGCCTCCACCCGGACACGCAGCCGTTCCACTTACAGTGAGGACCATGCCGGGGAGAAGACCGTCAATGCGCCGGACATGCTCTACGGCACCTGGATCGACCGTTACACGGCCGTTCCGACCTCCGAACCCTCTCCGATGGCCGTCACGCTGCGCCCGTTGGTCTACACCTACCTGATCCGTTACGAGTTCGAACGGGGACTGGAGCACGTGGCGCTGGCCCGCGGGGCGCTCTCCGGTATGGCCGAATCGGTCTATCTGCAGGACGGGCATACGGGAGAGGAGACCGCGACCATTCTATTCGAGTGCGAACTGAAGAGTTACGGCGTCGAGGTGAGACTGGCCTCGTTCGGTGTGCCCGGTTTCCCGGGGGATCACTATGTGCAGCGGGACGGACAGCGGCAGATGCTGAATCTGGAGGTGATGATGAAGAACGGCAAGCTCAAGGAGTTCGAGTTCGATGTCACCGATCAGTTGTCCGCACAACCGCGCGGCGGGGTGATCACGGTCGGCGGCCTGGAGGTGACGGACGAGGAGGCCGGCAACGAATCGGGCTTCGACGTGGACGTGGACGGCTGGGGCCGGTACGAGGACATCGAATTGCCGCTGGGATGACGCAACAAGCAGAAATATTTATTAACCACTTATAAACCAATAGAACGATGAAGAGAAATGTATTTGTGTATGCCATGGCCGTTGCGGCGCTGGCAGGTTGCAGCAAGACCGAGACGGTAGACCAGTCGCCGGTCGGGGCCATCCGTTTCGACGGTGCCCATATCAGTTATCCGACGGAATCCCGTTCGGTCACCGAGCTTGACCAGAGCATAACTGAGTTCCAGGTCTTCGGACAGTACACGAAGGAGAGTGAGCCTGTTAAGGTATTCGACAACGAGACCGTCACCAAAGGGGGAGGGGGCGGCTGGACCTATACGGGAGGACTCCGGCCCTGGATCGAGGGGGCCCAGTACGTGTTCGCCGCCTACGCCCCGGCCGATGCGCTGACCTCGCCGCAGGTGAACGAGGCCGGCTACCTCACGCTGACCGATTACAGCGTGGCCGGCAATCAGAAAGACCTGATCTATGCCGCCAAGATAGCTATCGGCCAGGCCGCGGGCAGCAATACCGCGGTTCAGTTCTCGTTCAAGCACCTGCTCTCGATCGTCGGGGTCACGTTCAAGAGCGGATTCGGCGAGGACACCGAACTGACTGTTTCGGAAGTGAAGGTGAACAAGGTTCCCTCGAAGGCGACCTTCACCGCTTCGGGCGAAACCGGCTCGGACCAGTTGGGCGGCACCTGGGGTGCGGCATCCGATCCGCAGTCGTTCGGCCTGACCATTGCCGGTATTACGGAGCCCGAGGGCACGTCCGCCGATAATATCGTCGTCATTCCGCAGACCATTCCGACCGGTGGCAATGCCGTCGAGATCGCTTTCAAGGTGACGGTGACCACCGCTGCCGGAGAAGAGCTCGTTTCCGGAAAGGAATTCACTTCGGAGATTCCCGTGGGAACGATTACCACATGGGACCCCGGGTTCAAATATAATTACGTGGCCACGATCACGCCCGAAAGCGTGGAGTTGGATTATATCGAATTCTCCGATCCGGTGGTCGATACGTGGAAACCGGCAGAGGACGGCGATCAGGATCTGCCGCTTCAGTAGGCACCTCCTTCCTGGCGAAAAAGATGTGTCCGGCCGTGAGCCGGGCACGGGCCGGAAGGGGTTGAATGTCCCCTTTCGGTCGCAAGCGAATCAATAAGAACGACGACGAATGAAAGGAATTATACGGCATATCGGTCCGTGCGCCGCGGCGCTGCTTCTGCTGGCGGGATGTTCCGAGACCACCGTGGAGCGTGGGCCCGGCGGCGAGGATGCGATCGGTTTCACAACGGATGTGACGCGGGCGGCCAAGGAGGATTTCGCGGCGGGCGACGCCTTCGCCGTGTGGGGCTGGTATGCTCCCGACGACGCTTTCAGCCGGGTGTTCGACGCCACGAAGGTCTCGACGCCCGACGGCACCTCCTGGAGCTACGAGGGCATGCGTTTCTGGAAAGCCGGCAAGACCTATGCGTTCTATGCCCTGCATCCCGCCGCGGACGCCCTGCCGGGAACTGCCTCGTGCAGCGCCGACGGAATCCTTTCCGTCGCGGGGTTCGATGCCTCGCGCGGCGTCGATCTGATGGCGGCCTGTGCCACGGGGATGGACGGCGGCCGTCCGGCACCGGTGCCCTTCACGTTCACCCACCTGCTCACCCGGATACAGATCGTCGGGAAGCGCAGCGAGTCCACGGCCGGAATCGTGGGATTCACACCCCGTATCCATGCCGTACGGCTCTACGGGATGCCGGGGAAAGGCGACTTTTCCCTCTCCGCGGCCGACCTGGCGGACCGGGAGGCGCTCCGGGCCGCATGGACGGCCGCGCCCGGTATCACGACTTCCGATGCCCCCCTGGCCGCCTTCATCTCCGACGGGGGCGAGGAGGCGACGGCCGAAGGGACGCTCCTGCTCGACGCCTTACCCTATCCGCAGCGTATCACGCAGGATTGTTACGTCGAGGTGGTGTATTCGACCGACGGTACGGGCACCGACCGGCAGACCCGGACCGTCCGACTGACTTCGCTTCCCGTGACGGTCTGGGAGGCCGGACGGCAGTACCGCTACACCTTCAGCGTGTCGGACAATGACCGTATCCTGTTCGACACCCCCACGGTGAACGCATGGGACGAGGCTGTGGGAGGCATCATCATCGTGGACTGATTCCGGAAAAACAGCGATAAATCATGAATGCGAAACGATTGATATGGTGGGTGGTCTCGCTGGCGGGAGTCGCGGCCTGCGAACGGGAATATCCTGCAGACCCGGCTGCCGGGACGTCGGACCGTATCCTTTTCGGGACTCCGGTACTCTCCGTGGAGACCCGCAGCACCTTCAAGAATGCCCTCGACCCGGGCGACGAGTTCGGCGTACTCGGCTACTGCGTTCCCTACACCGTGGGAACGACCGCACCCGATTACAATGCCGGGAGCAGTCCGTGGGTGCTGAAAAAGGCCCAGTGTCCGCCCGAGGTGTTCTACGACCAGCGGGTCGTCGTCGGGGCGAACGGCTGCCGCTACGACCGCAACGGCGGTACGGACAACGACCCGAAATATTGGTACCGGGACGGTTACGACACGAACAACAGCGCGAACGGCGCCATCGTCGGAACGGACCGTTACCGTTACTCCTTTTTTGCCTGGTACCCTTACGAAGGGGCCTTCACGATCGACCGGCCGAACGGCTCCGCCGAGGCGGGGGCTCCCGTCTTCACCTTCACCATGCCCCAGACGGGATCGTCCCTTTCCGATCCGCTCGAACACGGCAACACGCCCGACGCCATGGTCGCCGTGCTCTACAACCGCACGAAGGAGGACGGAAACCTGCGTTTCAACTTCAGCCACGTGCTCACAGGGATCGGTTTCCAGGTGAACAACCTCAGCGAGTACGACCTCACGGTGCACTCGGTCTCTCTGAGCGGCAGCTTCTACAAGGACGTGACGATCGACCTGACGGGCGATAACTCGCAGTTCTCGTTCTCTTCCGCCCGCTACACGGGAAGCTACGCCCTGCTTTCGGAGGACCTCTCCCTGCCGGCTCCCGCCGAGGGGACGACGGCCACCTCTTCCGGGCTGATCGGCGGAGAACACCTGCTGCTGATCTCCGGTACGGGCACCAGCTTCGGGGAAAACGTCACGGTGAATATCAAATATACGTTCAACGGACAGCCGGGCGACCAGCGAATGGCCCGTCCCGGGACGTTTACCCCGCGGCCGGGCGTGAAGTACACGGCCCAGCTCAATTTCGTGGGCGAGACGTTCGTGCTCCAGTTCGTGGTGGACAACGGCGAACAGTGGGAGGACGGCGGGGCGGACGACGGCCGGGAGGACAACGACGACATCGTATTCGAATAGGAAGACCTGATGATATGACACGAACGAAGATTTTTCGGACGACGGCTGTGCTGTTCCTGCTGCTGGCGGGGTTCTCCGCCTGCCGGCAGGACGATCTGCCGGGGCCGTCCGCTCCGGGCGGCGGCACGGCGACCACCCTCGCTTTTGTCAGCGACCCGATGGCCCTGCACCGGGTGACGACCCGTTCCTCCGACATGAAGGACGAGGAGGAGAAACGCATCAACCGGCTTTATATCTTCTTTTTCGATGCCGGGGGCGAATACCTGGACGGAGACTATCTCACCGGCTATCCCAACGCTCCCGACAACGGGGGATACTATGCTGCGGGAGAGGGCGTGAGCCTGCTGAAGATAGACAGCAAACTCTTCGACGATCCGGATCTGGCCCGGAGCGCTACCGTCTATGCCGTGGCGAATGTTGATCCCGGTCTCTTCGGGAGCGATGACAACGGGGACGGCCGGCCCGACACCATCCGGAACCGGACCGATCTGGAGAACTTCGTCTATAGCCTCGATCCCGGGCGGGTCTCCCTCGGCCTGCCCGCCGAAGGTATGCCGATGGTGGGACACAAGGTGCTGGACCTGACCGGGGGAGCGCCCGAAGACGAACGGCGTGTCGAACTCCAGGCTCTGATGGCGCGGATCGACGTCAGCATCCGGCTCGAAAGCGACGTGCAGGAGAACAATCTGCCCGCTTTTTACCTTATGGACTGGACGGCCAGGAACCTTCCGACCCGGGCGGCCTTTACGGCTCCGGACGGGGACGGCCGGACCGGATGGACGGAGAGATGGACCAAGGAGATCAATACCCCGCTCCAGCGTACCATCTACAACAAGAACGGACAGATCGACTTTTCTTTCTACATGTTCGAGAACGTGCAGAATGCCGAATGGAAAATCGACGAGGGAGAAAATTGGGTCGACCCGAACGTGAATCCGGAAGAGCTTTCCGACGAGGAACGGGCGAAGGCTCTCTATCCGGACAGCATTTCCGACAGTCAGAAGCAACGTTACAAGCCCTATCTGGCCCATGCGGACGCGGCGGCCGTGGAGCTTCACGGATTCTACACCACCTACAACGACGCCACCTACGAAGTTACCTACACGCTCTACTTGGGAGCCAACCACACCGACGATTTCCGGGTGAAGCGCAACCACCAGTACAAGAACGATATCACGATCAAGGGACTGACCTCCCAGAGTTCGGCCGCCGGCGAATACACGCTCGATGCACGCGTGAACGTCGAGGAGAACGACAACGAGTATTATATTGCCATGCTGCGCGAACGCAACCACGACGCCCATTTCTGCGTCACGCCCATGGACGTCTATCTCTTCGCGCCGGCCGGGCGGCACCCTACGATGGAGGTGATCCTGGGAGAGGTGATAGAGGGCCGTGAGGTGCCGCTTCCGGGAACCGTACCCGACTGGATCCGGATGGAGCGGATCACGACGGCGGATATGGCGGCCGGCACCGTGACAGATTCGGGATTCACGCCCTACGGACAGGGCGGCACCCACCTGGCGGCCGGTTCGCCGTGGACCGCAGGCAACGGCAAGCGGGCCTTCTTCACGAAAGGCCTGCTGAAATCCGGCGGGGCCCTCTCCAACGGTACGCAGGTCACGGTCGAGGGTTCGCGCGACCGGGTCTACTTCTATCTCGACGAGAATCTGGACAAGAATCCGGACGGCTCGCTGAAACAGGAGAACCGTACGGCGACTGTCACCCTGATTTACAAGGAGAACGGCCGGGAGGTAAAGCGCCGCACCCTGCGGCTCGAACAGACCTATCTGCTGCCGGTGACGATGCGGGACGGCGGAACGCTCTATATGGAACAGTTCGAAGAGTATCTGGACCACTACGATCCGCTGGACGGATACGCTTCCGAACAGATTTACACCGGACTGCCCTGGGCCGACAAGAATTCCGGTCTCGATAATTTCACGATAGAACAGTTATATGAAACATGGGTTTTAACGGCTCTTACCTCGACTCCGTATGATCCACCCGGACAGGTTTTCAACGACGGGTATCCCTATACGGGTTTCATCATCTATCGGGCGGATCAGGGTATCATGACTTTGAACGGCAAACCCCGTTCAGCATTCGAATATTGCTACAACCGGAACAAACGCAATGCGGACGGCACCATTACGACGGCATATGTGCCCCGCAGAACCGGCGGGTTGGTGGGTGACAGGGTTTATGAAGAGGAAAGTAACGAAAGCAAATGGTTCCTTCCGGGTATCCGCCAGATGGAAGATGCGCTGACCCAGTATTACACGACGTACGGAGAGTTCCAGACATCCTATTACTGGAGCGCTTCGGCGGGAGAGGCGGCTGGCCGCGGGAATGGACAGAATGCCCAGCGGGCGCGTGCAACCAAAGTCGATCTGACCCACCCCACCGGGTATGCACAAAGCGGCGGCGGAGCAGAAGGGGGCTGGACTCAATATGCATACGAATACGGCAACGGAGGATACGCATTGCGCACCGAATCTCTGCGTATCCGCGCTTTCCGGGTGGACCTGGAGCCTGTGGACTGATCCCTTTCCCGTATCGCAAACTCTGCGCCCGCGGCCGTCTCCGGCTTTGCGGGCGCGGTGTCGTTCAGGCTTGCCCGTTTCCTACTTCTTGTCCCCCCTGCGCCATATCTGGTACGAGTTGACGATGTTCTGCCACACCACGTAGGATGCCGGGCCGATCGAGGCGATCGGGTCGAGGTAGATGCCGGCCATCCAGATCGCCAGGATCGTGTTCTTCTGTCCGAGCCCCTGGGCTCCGGCCACGGCGCTGCCGAAACGGCGTCCCAGGCGGCGGCCCGTGTAGAATTGCAGGGCGCAGACGATCAGGGCGATTCCTACGGTCAGCGCTTCGGTGAAATAGTGGCTGCGCTCCTGTCGCACGAGGAACGAGACGGTGCGTCCCATGACGATCGTCAGCGCCACCGACCAGAGATAGAAGGAGACCGACTGCCGGTTCCGGAGAATACGGTGGGCGCGGGGCCAGAACCGTTCCAGCGCGAAGGCGCCCGCCAGCGGCAGGATCAGCAGGGGGACTATCTGCCGGGCGATGATTCCGAACGATTGCCAGAAGGGAAGCGACACGTTTTCGCCGATCACCGAGAAGACGAACGGGGAAAACACCGCCACGGCGATGTTGCTCAGCAGGGTGTAGGTGGCCAGCGTGCCGACGCTGCCGCCCAGCATGCCCGTCACCACGGCGGCCGAGGTGGCCGTGGGTGCCAGCACGCAGATGAATACTCCCTGCGACACGGAAGGTCCCAGCGGCAGGAGTGCCGCATAGACGGCCGCTGCCCCCGCGATTTGCAGCACGAGCATCCACAGGTGGAGGGGGAGAATCCGGATTTCACGCCACGACACCCGGCAGTAGGTGATCAGCAGCATCGTGAAGATCAGATAGGGGGTCAGGGGCGAAAGCCTTTCGAAAAATTCGTATCCGGCGCCTCCCACGATCATGGCCACGGGGAGCATCCATTTCTTGAAACGATCCGTCACTCTCTTTTCCGTTTTTTTGAAATGTACAAAGGAACGCACTATTTTCGAAACTTCAAAACGATGCCGCCGCCGGTCCTCCTTTCCGGTTTTTCTCTGTTCCGTTTCCGGCACTCTTTTTTTTCTCAGGGGAAAAATGCCCTTCCCTTCTGGAACTGGAGGCTCCGGATTCTCTCCGCGGAGAGTGCTGGCCGGCTTATGCTTCCCGTTCGGCTTCGTCCGCGATGCGTTTGTAGAGGCGGGCGGCCTCGCAGGGGTCGGCGGCCGAGCAGATGCCCGAAACGACGGCCAGCGAGGAAGCTCCCGCCCGGACGATGTCGGCGGCGTTTCCGGGTTTGATTCCCCCGATGGCCACCAGCCTGTGACGGGAGTGGAGCCGTATCCAACGCAGGCCCTCCAGCCCCCATTCGATACGGGTGTCCGTCTTGGTGGGGGTGGCGAACACGGGGCTGGCGGCGATATAGTCCACATCCAGCCCCTCCGCATCGAGCACCTGCTGCGGGCTTTCGACCGACAGGCCCACGATCTTTCCCGGGGGGAGCAGACGCCGCACGAGAGCGGGAGGCATGTCGCTCTGTCCCACGTGCACGCCGTCGGCGTCGGCTGCCAGCGCCACGTCCACGCGGTCGTTGATGATGAGCGGAACACCCAGCGGGGCCAGCAGCCGCTTCAGGGCGGCGGCCCGTTCGACGAACAGCCGGGTGGAGGACTCCTTTTCCCGGAGCTGCACCATGCCTACGCCTCCGCGTACGGCTTCGGCGACCGTGGTGGCCAGGTCCTTGCCCGACAGCAGCCCTTCGTCCGTTACCAGATAGATTTCGGCCATTGTCCGGCAGGTTTATTTGCCGCGCACGCGCACCGTCTCGGTAAACTGCCGTTCGGTGAGGGTGTGCATGACGTCGTAAAGGTTCAGCTGGAGCGAGCCGGGACCGATCGACTCGCGGGCCGCGATCTCGCCGCAGACGCCCATGTAGGCCGCTGCGCTGATGGCCGCCATGAAGCGGTTGGGCTCGACGGCCGCGAAGGCGCCCAGAATGGCCGATGCCGTGCAGCCCAGTCCCGTCACGCGGCACATGAGCTGGTCGCCGTTGTCCACGTAGGCCACGTGTACTCCGTCCGTGATGATATCCGTTTCGCCGCTCACGCTGACCACGCATCCGCGCTCTTTGGCCAGGCTCTTGGCCTGTTTCTCGCAGCCGGCCGAGGCGACCGCGCTGTCCACCCCCTTCGAGGCGACGCTCGTTCCCGCCAGCGTCATGATCTCGCCCGCGTTGCCCCGGATGAAGGTGGGTGACGCCACGCCGAGCAGTTCGTCCACCGTGCGGTTGCGGTAGGGGGTGGCTCCGGCACCCACGGGGTCGAGCACCGAGGGCTTGCCCAGCCCGTCGGCCTTTTTCAGCGCCAACTTCATGCTCTCCACGGAGTCGTGGTTCAGTGTGCCGATGTTGATGACTGTGGCGGCGCACAGGGCCACCATGTCCTCTACCTCTTCCGGGGCGTTGGCCATGATGGGCGAGGCTCCCGCTGCCAGCAGGGCGTTGGCCGTGTTGTTCATGACCACGTAGTTGGTGATGTTGAGCACCAGGGGGGAGTGCTCCCTCACCTGCTGTATGTCATTCCATATCTTCTGTTTCAGTTCGCTCATGGCTTTATTCTGTTTATGGATTCAGTTTTTCGCGTATTGTTTCAGTTTTTCGGGGAAGAGCACCGTGATCCGCTTGCCCTGCACGTAGATCGACCCTTCGGCGGCCATCTCCCCGATGGCCCGGGCCAGCGCCGGACGCGTCACGCCGAACATGTCGGCCATCTCCCGCTGGGTGAGCGCATTGTTCAGCTCGCAGCCCTCCTGTTCCTCCATCAGGTTGAGCAGGTAGTTGGCGAACTTGCCCTTCATGGTCTTGTAGGTGCGGTAGACCACCCGCTCCGACAGGAACGTGTTCGGGGCCGAGAGGATTTCCAGAAAGTTGACCAGCAGGGCCCGCTCCCGGCCCAGCAGATCCGTGAAGGCGTCGCGTCCCAGCGCCAGGATCGTCGCGGGCGTACGGGCCGTGAGGCCGGCCGGAAGACGGTCGTTCTCCGCGAAGAGACAGAGCGGGGCGATCAGGGACGGGGCGGCGATGCGTTCCACGTGCAGCGTGTTGTGGAGCGAATCGGTCGTCTCGGCGCTCACCGTGCCCTCTGTGAGGATCAGCAGCTGCGTGTGGCGCGCTCCCTGCGGGGCGATCACGTCCCCTTTGGCGTAGGTGCGCGTACGGGCGCCGGCCTCTTCCAGCAGGGGCCTGATCCGTTCCGGTTCCACGTCCCGGAACAACCGGCATGCACTCAACGGTTTGGTCATGGTTTTTGTAATAATATGTTACAAATATACGCTTTTTTCCGCCGGGGCGGAATGAATCGCGGAAAAAATATTACTTTTACGAACCCATCCCGAAGACTAACTCTAAAAACGACGCCCTATGCCGTTTCCTGCCCGTTTCCGTCTGCCTGTTTTCGTCTGTGCCTGCCTGCTGTTCGCCGGCTGCGCCTCTTCCGGTATCGACTGGCCCGAAGATCCGGGCGGAGGAGGCCCGGAAAAGGACGACGGAGCCGTGACGCTCGAATACACTCCGTTCAAAACCTATGCCTATGTCTCCGCGGACCTCTGTCCCGACCGGGACTTCGTGATCGACTATCCCGAGCGGCTCGTGTCGGCCTCCGTGTCGCCCCGCAGCCGGGGCGTGGCCTGCATGAAGGAGGGAAAGAGGGCGCGGTTCCGGATCACCCGGCCGGGCCAGTATGTGGTCTACTTGAACGGATTCCGGGTGCTGCTCTTCGTGGAGGAGCCGGAGGTGCTGCCGGAGAATGCGGTGAGTATCCTCTCGAAAGGGGTGGACGCTACGGGCTGGCGGGACGAGACGGTCCGGATACAGGCGGCCATCGACGAAGTGGCCGGCACGGGCCGTACGCTGCTTTTCCCGCCCGGGACGTACAGCGTGTCCCAACTGAGGATCTGCGACCGGGAGGGGGTGAAGATCCACCTGTGCCGGGGAGCCGTGCTGCGGGCGCGGACCTCGGAGGCCGATCCTTTCGGGGTGACCGACCTGTTCGGCGAGGCGGAGGAGTCGGTGCGCGAACCGGGCAAGAAGGCCGGCGTGGCGAGGGGCTTCATCGTGATCTTCAACTCGCGCGACGTGCATATTTCGGGATACGGGGCCATCGACGGCAACGGCTACGCCCAGCGGGTGGTGACCACCCGGCGGTGGAACAGCGATTCGCGGGGGCGTCATCGCAACCTGCTGATCGCCGATTCGGAGGACGTGACCGTGGAAGGTATCCTCTCGCTCGATCCCGGGTCGTGGAACGTGCATCCCATCCTGTGCCGCCGGGTGACGTTCCGTAACATGAAGCTGCTCAACGAACTGGATTACGCCCCCACGCGGGACGATCCGTTCCGTATCGACCACGACCGGGTGAACGCGGACGGCTTCGACCCCGACTCCTCGTCGGACGTGCTGATCGAGCGGTGTTTCGGCTACTGTGCGGACGACAACGTGGCCGTCAAGACCTCCCAGTACAACAACCGTCTGGGCGACGTGGACGGAGTGACGGTGCGCGGCTGCGTCTTTCTCACCCAGAAGTCCTCGCTCAAGGTGGGGACGGAGACGGCGGCCGCCTCCATGAGCAACATCCTGTTCGAGGACAACGACGTGATCGAGGCCGACCGGGCGATCTCCCTGTACAACTACGACGGGACGGAGATGCGTAACGTCCGCTACCTGAACAATCGCGTGGAGCGAAATTATCCCGACGTGCGGCAGGCGCTCTTTTTCATCGAGGTGAAAAAAAGGGTGGCAACGAGCCGGGTCGGCCGGGCGCAGGTAGAGATACGCGGTCTGCGGGCGGAGGAGGCGTTTCCGAACAACTCCTGCGTGGTGTACCGGGACGGGGCCGATCCCTCCGACCTGTCGGTGACCCTTGCCGGGGTGACGGTGGCGGGTGTGCCCGTGACGGATGCGGAGGGCGGACGGATTACCGTACAGTACCCTTCGGCCGCCCCCTCCGGACCCGAAGTGAAATTCGAATGACTCAACCCTAAAAAAAACGATAGCTTATGAAACATGTTTTCCGAAGCGGAACGACGGTAGCGGCGCTGTTGCTGGCGCTGCTGGTGTCGCCGCCGGTCTCCCGGGCGGAGACGCAGAAAGCGAAGCCGACGGTGCTCCGCTACACGCTTTTCAAGACCTATGCCTATGTGTCCACCGATTTCCGGCCGGGGACGGTGTGGGCCATCGACTACAAAGAGCCGCTGCGCGAAGCGGAAGTACGTCCGTACAGCCGCCGCGTGGAGTGCCGCCGGGAGGGGAACCGGGCGCTTTTCACCCTGCCCGCGCCGGGTGCCTACGTGGTCTATCTGAACGGGTTCAAGGTGTGCCTGTTCGCCGAGGAGCCGGAGGTGCTGCCGGAGAATACCGTGAACATCCTTTCGAAGGGGGTGGACGCCACAGGTAAGGAGAACGTGACCCGTGCGGTGCAGGAGGCCATCGACGAGGTGGCCGGCACGGAGAAGACGCTGCTCTTTCCGGCCGGTACCTATAAGGTCTCCCAGGTGCGGATCTACGACAAGAAAGGGGTGAAAATCCACCTGTGCCGGGGCGCGAGGTTGCGGGCCGATATCGACGATCTGGAGAGTTACTCCACGGAGGGACGTTTCGGGAAGTCGGTGCCCCATAAGTACTTTCCCGGCAGGAAGTGTGCCGCGGCGCCGGCCTTCGTGGCGATCGACCGTTCGGAGGACGTGCGTATCTCCGGGTACGGGATCATCGACGGACGGGGATTCGACGCCCGCGTACAGGCGCTCCGGCAGTACGAGAAGGCCACGAAAGGGCGGTACCGCTGCATGCTGGTCTCCCGGTCGAAGGACGTAATGCTGGAGGGGTACATGGCCATCGACCCCGGGTCGTGGAACACCCACATCCTGCTCTCGGAACGGGTGACGGCACGGAACGTGAAGCTTCTCAACGAACTGGAATTCGCTCCCGTGGCGGACAACTTTCTGAACGTGGACCACAGCAATATCAATACGGACGGTTTCGATCCGGATTCGTCGAAAGACGTGCTGATCGAGAAATGTTTCGGCTATTGCGGCGACGACAACGTGGCGATCAAGACCTCGCAGTATTGCGGTCTGCTGGGCGACGTGGAGCGGATCACCGTGCGCGGCTGTGTCTTCCTCACCCAGAAATCGTCGCTCAAGGTGGGTACGGAGACCGTGGCGGCCCGCATGACCGACATCCTGTTCGAGGACAACGATGTGCTGGAGGCCGACCGGGGCATTTCGCTCTACTGCTACGACGGGGCGGAGTGTACGAATATCCGCTGGGTGGGTAACCGTATCGAACGCCACTATCCCGATGCCAAACAGTCGCCTTTCAATATCGGGCTCAGACAGCGGATGCCCGAATGTCCGCTGGGCAGGATCGACGTCGAGATCCGCGACACGGAGGTGCTCGGCTTTTTCCCGAAGCCCTCGCGGATTTCGGGTCCGAAAGGTGGCGATCCGGAACGGGTCCGGGTGCGGTTCGAGAATCTGCGGATCGGGGGCGGACGGATCACCGATGCGGGGCAGGGAAAATTCAGCGTGGAAAATGCCTCCGTAACCTTCAAATAGGTAGCGGAGTAGGTTCGTGGTGCGGCGGCGCTCCCTTCGCAGGGGCGCCGCCGCCGTGTCATACGGGTATGGTTTTTGCGAAAAAGGACGAGGATACCGAAACTCCATTTCAAAAACCTTTATATCTATGAAAACAACGACGACTGAAAGAAAAGACACGGTGGACACCTCTGTCTACGGCTCCGACGAGATGCTGCACCAGGCTCCGGTTGACAGAATTCCTGATGGTCCCACTACGGGCGAGATCGCTTACCGCATGGTCAAGGACGAGACCTATCCGCAGACGCTGCCCCATCTGAATCTGGCCACTTTCGTGACGACCTACATGGACAAGTACGCCACCCGTCTGATGAACGAGGCCATCAACATCAACTACATCGACGAGACGGAATATCCGCGTGTGGCCGTGATGTGCGCCAAGTGTATCAACATCGTGGCCAATCTGTGGAATACGCCCGAAAAGGCCAAATGGAAAGCCGGAGCGCTGGCTATCGGCTCCTCCGAAGCCTGTATGCTGGGCGGCGTGGCTGCATGGCTCCGCTGGCGCGACCGGAGAAAGGCGCAGGGCAAACCTTACGACAAGCCCAATTTCGTGATCTCGACCGGATTCCAGGTAGTCTGGGAGAAGTTCGCCCAGCTGTGGCAGATCGAGATGCGGACGGTGCCCCTGACCCTCGAGAAGGATACGCTCGATCCGGAGGCGGCGCTGAAGATGTGCGACGAGAACACGATCTGCATCGTGCCGATCATGGGTGTGACGTGGACGGGCCTGAACGACGACGTGGAGGCGCTGGACAAGGCGCTCGACGCTTTCAACGCCCGGACCGGTTACGATATTCCGATCCATGTGGACGCCGCTTCGGGAGGTTTCATCCTGCCGTTCCTCAAACCGGAGCACAAGTGGGACTTCCGGCTGAAGTGGGTACTGTCGATCAGCACTTCGGGACACAAGTTTGGCCTAGTTTATCCCGGTCTGGGCTGGGTGGTGTGGAAGGAGAAGAAGTACCTGCCCGATTCGATGTCTTTCAGCGTCAACTACCTCGGTGCTGACATCACGCAGGTGGGGCTGAACTTCTCGCGCCCGGCCGCCCAGATCCTCGGTCAGTACTACCAGTTCATCCGGCTGGGGTTTCAGGGATATAAGGATATCCAGAGCAACGGTATGAAGATCACGAAATACCTGCATGACCAGATCGGCCGTATGGCTCCCTTCAAGAATTATAGTGACGAGGTAGTCAATCCTCTCTTTATCTGGTACATGAAACCGGAATATGCCAAGACGGCCAAGTGGACGCTTTACGATCTACAGTCCAAACTGCAGGAGAGCGGCTGGATGGTACCGGCCTATACGCTGCCCGCCAATCTCGAACAGATGGTGGTGATGCGCGTGGTGGCCCGTCAGGAGTTCAGCATGGACATGGCGGAGATGCTCCTTTCGGATATTCAGTCCGCCATCAGCGAGTTCGAAAAGCTGGAATATCCCACGCCGACCCGTCTGGCGCAGGAGCGTAATCAGGAGGTCAAGGGAAAGATTTACACCCACACCAGCCGTCCGCGTGCCAAAGCCGCGGCGAAATAGGTTTCGGCGTTTTTTCGTCTGCCGGGAAGGCCCGCACCGATTGACGGTGCGGGCTTGCTTTTTTTGTGTCTCACGGTTTGTCGCGGACGGTGAGCCGGTAAGCAGCCAGGTGTTTCCCGTCGCATCCCCGGAAACGGCGGGTGACGATCGGATACCCGGCTACCCGCAGTTCCCGGATACGGGCGCTGAGCCGGAGACAGCCGTATCGTTCGATCGCTTCCGTGGTCGTGAGTTCCTCTCCGCGGCGCAGGTGGGCGAGGACGGTCTCCCGCTGGGAGAGGGCTTTCGTCCGCAGGGCCGGTTCCTCGGTGTGGCGGGTAAACGGGTGCAGCAGTGTGCAGAAGAAACGGTTCGCATTCTTTTTCATGGTCTGTTTTGTTTTTTAGTATCCGTAACAGTCGAGTATCCAGCGGCGGAGGACGGGCCAGCGGAAGTCGTTCCGGGTCTCGACGCCGTCCCGTGCGGTGAGGAGCGTGATTCCGTCGCCCGCGATGTCGAGTAGACGCAGCAACGGGCAGCCGTCGGTGTCCGGGAGCCGCAGCCACCGCATCCGGAACGTGCCGTACAGGGTGGCGTAGAGGGAGCCCTGGTCGGCTTCGAGTCCCCGGGGCGGAAGAAGGGTACGGCAGGAACGTTCCCGGATTTCCCACCAGAGTCCGGAGGCAAGGAGTGCATACAGTTCGTCGGTTACGGTCGTGGTCGTTTTCATGGTCGGATCGGTTTTTCGTGAAGCGGCGGATGAAGGTGCCGCAGATGCGGACGTCCTGTCGCCGGGAACAAAAATAGGGGGGCGGAGCGGCGGAATCTTTATATGTTTTCGGACGGGACGGGCGGCGGAATTCGTAGAAACGGGAGGCGCGGGACGGGATTACTTTTGTGCAGGATCGGGGCGGTCCGCGGGCGTGTCCCTGCCGGGGAAGAGGTCTCGATCCGGATAATCTGAGGGTAAACGATATGGATATGACGACGGAAACGATTTGTCAGGGAGAGGATTTCTCCCTTTTGTTACAGGCTTTGTCCGACGGGGAGGAGACTCCCGAAGATGTGTCGGGTTTCGATTTCGAATTGTTGCTGTACACTTCGGCACTGGGATGCCGGGTGCTGGCTTCGACGGCGGGGCGGGGGGAGCTGCTGATCGTTCGGAAGGACAGCTCGACGATGTTCGTGAACGTCCCGGGTGAGAAAACGGCCTCCTTTACGGCCGGGCCCCTGAAACTGGAGGTGATGAAGGTGGACCGGACGACCGGTGTGCGGGAGATCGCCCGGCGGATCGTCTTGCAGGTGTCGGAATCCAAACTGGGCAGGCTATGAGATTGAAGTGTACGGTTCTGAAAGACGGAATCGAAATCTGCGGCAGTGGGCGGCAGGGACGCCGTATCTCTCTGGAAATGACCTTATCCAACCGGATCGGGTTGGACGGAGATACGCCGACTATCGGGGAGAACGGGAATTGGTGGATCGGGGGAAAAGATACGGGAGTGAAGGCGCAGGGTCCGCAGGGAGAACAGGGGCTACAAGGCGATCCGTTTACTTACGGGGATTTCACGCCGGAGCAGATCGCCGAGCTTCAAAAGCCGGCCACGGAAGCTGCCGGAAGAGCTGATGCGGCGGCAGCGTCGGCCAATGAATCCGCCGCGAAAGCGAACGGGGCAGCGGAGGCGGCGGACGAGGCCCGCGAAGGCATCCAGTCCGATCTGGCGAAAAAGGCGGACAAGGTAGTTCCGACAGCCTCGGGGAACCTTGCGGGCCTGACGGGCGAAGGGAATCTGGAGGACAGTGGGATCGCCCCGGGGAGCGTTGCCCGGCTGGACGGGGAGGGCGAGCTGCTGGCGGATCAGGTATCCCCGTTGCAGGGGCGTCAGACGGGTGTAAGAACAGCGGAAGGTTATTTCAGTTCAGCAGCTCCGGAACTGCTGTTCGAAGGTGACCGGAGTGTGGAAGTGCTTTTCCGGGCACCGGACAGCATATCGGGATTTATGACGATTTATAACTCCGTATCCAATGCGGTGACCGGGTTGCTGATCCGCTTGTCTGCGGTTACGAAGGGAATATCCGTTGTGGTGGGGAACGTGAGTTTCCCGGCCTTTCCGTTTGAGTTCGGTGCGGAATACCATGTTGTGGCTACTGTTTCCGGACAGAGTTGCAGAATGTATGTGAACGGAGTGCTGCATGGAAGCATAACGCCCTCTTCGGTTGCGGTTTCCGATGTTTTTTTGGTGGGAAGTTACAACACTTCCGAATCGGGAAACGGTTTGTTTACCGGAGTTATCCGTCACGTCCGCCTGTACAATTATGCCCTATCGGACGGGGAGGCGGAGGAGTTGTGGAACGAGGGGAGACCGGGGGGGTATGTGGTTCCGGAGGAGATGCAAGGGTTTGATCCGGATCATAATTATTCCTTCATGTCTCCCATGACGTTGGATGGTTGGAGTACCCCGGATGGGACTGATATACCTCCGGTAATCGAGGATGGTGCGATAAAATGCGCGTTCAATGCCACAGCCGTGGCATCCTATAAAAACGGCATATTTCGAAATTTGGGAGCTTTTACAAGAAACAAGAAGGTTGTTCTTACAGTAAAATTAAAGTCTTCAGTCCCTGGGAATAGGTGTACTTTCGGAATAACAGGGAATAATGGGGCCAGCATGTACGCCGCCACTCCGGTTGCACTTAGCGCAGACTGGCAGGAATTTACGGTAGAGGCAGTAAACAACTTTGCCGCAATTCTTGACAGTATCGTTTTTTATTCGAGGTTCAATACCGCTCAGGAAGGCTTTTACTACGTTAAAGACGTTGTGGTGAAGGAGGTGGGCTGTATCGCCGAGTACCTTCCCTGCGGCCTGCTTCCGGACCGGTGGCGGGGCACGTCGGGCAAGGGCCTCGACCTTATGGCAACCGGCTCTCCGGTCCTGAGCTATCAGCCACTCCCCGACCAGCGGGAAGTCGTGATCGACACGGGGGTGTTCTATACGGATATAGCCTCGGGAGTGGCGGGCAAGAGCATATCCGTTCCAGAAGGGTATGCCGTTGATACGGTAGTTGTGAAAAGTTATAACGGTCAGTCACTTACAGGCGTGAGTGTTTTGAATAACTATTCGGATAAATACTTCATTTACAATCAGGATATTTCTATGGTGGGAGGACGTGATACGTTGGTTGCTCCGGGTGTTGGACTATTTGACAGAATCCAATATGTTCAGACTTATGCTTCCTCGAAAGCGACTCCTGTAACAGTTAATGCGACGGGAAACACAACCGAAGGGGGCATGCGGGTGAAGGTACTTTGCCGATGGATAGGTTTTTAAAACAGTAAAGAACATGAGAAAGAAGATAGAGTTTCCGCCGTATGAGGAGGCGGAGGTAAAAGAGATTTACGAGGACGGGAGCATTCTTTGCGACCTGTACGGGGGAAAGACTGTCGGTGAGGTGGGGTCGGAGATATGGGCCTATATGGATACAGACATTGTCTTTCCGGCGGATTCGGAGATCATGTCGCTGACCGAAGAGGAAAAGAGAAAATTTTTCGAAGAACAAAAAATGTTGGATGATGAAACGGCTGTTTGACAGATTCCGGAGGTGGCTGACGGCCATTCCCCAGGACAAACTGTGGCACGTAATCGCCGGCCTGGTGATCGGGGCCTTCTTCGCCATCGTGCTGCCGATGGAGGCTCCGGTGGTGCCGGTGATCTTTGCCGGGGCGATCAGGGAGTTTGTGGATGACTGGAAGCACGCTAATGCAGACTGGCGTGATTTCGTGGCTACGGTCGCCGGAGGAGGGGTGATTCAGGTAATGGTGTGGGTCGGGTAATGTTATGGAATATTTACCTGCGATCATCAGCGCCCTGGGAACCATCATTGCCGCATGGTTTGCTTACAATCAGTACAGCAAGAACAAGTTGACGGACCTGAAGATCGAAAAATTCAAAAAGGAAGAGGAGATCAAGAGTATCCGCCGTGCCGACAACTCATCCATCGTGTATGGCGAGTTATGGAACGTCTTGCATGAACTGGATGCCGACCGGGTTTATGTCGTCCAGCCGCACCCGCTGGGTAACGAAAGCCTGCTGTCCATCTATTACGAGGTGAAGCGCAAAGGAGTTGAGCCGATGAAACCCCACGTGCAAAACCTTCCGATCTCGGAGGTGGCCAAGTTCAGCAGTGACCTCGTGCGGAACCTCTTTCTGTACATCACGGACATCGACGGCCAGGTGGAGGATAAATATGCGAAATCGATCCTTTCGAGCTACGGATGCCAGGCAGCCATCATCAAACGGCTCAACGACAACCGACACGACTGGATCGGGAGCATTTTCTGCGAGTTCACCCGTCCGATATCTGTATCGGAGGATAGTGCTCGGGAGATCATGCATGCGGCGGCTATGAACATCCAGTATCTGTTGCCTGAATATAAATAACTCTATATGTATGGGAAAGTATTTCAGTATAGGTGAATTGACCCGTTCATCCGTGGCCCGACGGGAGGGGATCGACAACACGCCGCCGCCGGATGCGGAGATTAGGTTGAATCAGTTGATCGACTGCCTGCTCGACATAGTCAGGGAAATGTGGGGTGGTCCGATTACAGTGACCAGCGGTTTCCGATCGCCACGTCTGAATGAAGCGGTGGGAGGGGTCCCCTCGTCCCAGCACGTAAAGGGCGAGGCGGCCGACATTACGGTCGGCAATCCGGAGGATAACCGCAAGTTGTTCGAACTGATTCGCAGGTCGGGTTTGGAATTCGATCAGCTGATTGACGAGCGGAATTATGCGTGGATACATGTTTCCTATTCGGCGGAGAACCGCTGTCAAATATTGCATCTGGGATGAAAATCGGGGGTATCTGGGTTTTGCTGCCGTGCGCCGTGCTGTTCCTGCTCGGCGTCGGGGTGGGGCGCCGCTCACAGACGTTCCGTCCGGTTCCTTTTCCGGACACCGTGCTACGGGTGGACACGGTGCGGGATACGGTGCCGGTTCCGCGGAACGTGTATGTGGCACGGGTGGATACGGTGTGGATAGCGGCGGATGCTCTCGTCCCTCTCGCTGCGGAGACGGAGGGTCCGGGCGATACGGTTCCTGCACCAACTTCCTGTCCGGCCGGACAGGGGGCTGGAGGGGAGGCCGCCGGCCGGGACAGCCTTCGCCTGTTGCTTCCCGTCGAGCGCAGGATTTACCGGACGAACGAATACCGGGCTGTGGTGGAGGGTTGGCGGCCGTCGCTGGTGGAGATGGAGGTCTACCCGCGGACGCGGACGGTCACGCGGTACATGACCCGTGAAACGGTTAGGAAAACCCGCTGGGGTATCGGTGTGCAGGTGGGTTACGGGATCGGTCCGGGGGTCGGCCTCTGTTCGCCTTATGTCGGGGTGGGGGTACAGTATGCCCTGGTTCGGTGGTGAGCCCTTTTTCGGACGGTTTGCCGCGCCGGAGGGCGGATATGTCTTCCCGGAAATCAGACTGTTGCGGGGCGGAGGAGTTTCAGATAGGAGAGCAGGATGACATTCATCAACAGGGCGTAGACGATGGCGGGAATGGCCATCTCCCCGTTGTCGAAAATGAGCGGGGAGGTGGCGATCGCAATGGCTTGGGCAGCGTTTTGCATGCCGACTTCGATGACGATGGTGCGCCGGACGGCTCTTCCGAGGCGGAGCGAGCGGGAGAGCAGGGCGCCGGCGAACGCAGCCAGCCGTATTTCGGTGCCTCGCCCGCCAGCCACTCTCCGGAGACGTCCATCAGGCTGAAAACGGCGATCAGTGCGAACAGACCGTTTTTCTCTTGGAAGAGTACTTTCCGGAGGCTGAAAGGTTGCGAAGGGGGGCAGAAATTCCGCAGGCGGGGAAGGACGCTCGGCGTCCGGTCGGCCCAGAGCCGGTAGGTCTCCCCGAATTTCTCTTGCAGGTACTGTTCCTCGGCAAAGATGATTCGTTCGTAGTATAAGATGTAGAAGAGGATAAATGCGATCACGAACCATGCGTTGGCAGTGAGCAGGGCGATTCCCAGCCACATGAAGAAGTTACCCACGTACAGCGGATTCCGCATGACCGAGTAGATGCCTGTCGTGTTGAGCTTGTCGGCCACCTGGCGCTCGGTGTTCCGGCCGGAGGTGCCCTCCGGAGTATGTCCGACCGTATAGACACGCAGGGCGAATCCGATCAGGGAAATCAGCAGACAGCCCATCTCGAACGGATATTCCCACCGGGTTCCTTCCAGCGGGAAGAGTCCCGGTTCCAGTTCGGTGCGGTAATATTCGTACAGTGCCGCACCCAGTACGCCGACGGGGATGATTCCCCGGAAGCGGAACAGCCAGTTCCCCTGTCTGGCGAAAAGTTTGTCCGATAACATAACGTGGTATTTGAGAGGTTCGGTCCGAAATTATTTCGAATCCAATACAAATATAGGGGGGCGCGGGAATGCCCTGCCGTTTCGTGCGATAAGTTTTCGTTAAATTTTCCCGGGAAAGGACGGAGCCGAATACATACGGCCGGGGGAGAGCGGTGGGCGGGTTGGGGAGAGCCTGTATTCGGTCGCTCCTTTTCGGAAGGACAGGGGAAAATCTTCCGTGCGACCGTCCGCCTGAAATATCCCGCGGTCTTTGTTCGCCTGCGGTCCATCCGTAAGGAATTGCGGGCAGGCTGCGGTTTCCTTCCGTCGGAATCCGTGCCGAAAATGGAACAGAAGTATGATCTCTCGGAATTAATTGTTAAATTAGTGCGCCGGAAAACACGAATAAAACAGACAAACCCAAAGAATATGAAACCGATCCGATTGTTTTTCACAGCTTTTGTGCTGTTGTTCGCCGTGTCTGCACTCCGTGCACAGACACCGAAAGATGTAGAGTATGTCTATACCGAGGCATCGACCCTGAACCTGATAGGGAAGATTCTCGAGAATACCCCGAACCCGTATCACCGGGTGGACACCTGCAAATACAAGGGGTTCACAAGCGGGGAGAATACCCAGGTCCGCTGTTCGGCGGGGTTGGCCGTGCTGTTCGAGACCAACTCTTCGACCATATCCGTAAAACCCGACTACGGCTATATGAACAGGAGCGGCAACACCATGGGGATCGCCCTGCGCGGATACGACCTGTATATCATGAAAGACGGGAAGTGGCTCTATGCCGCGTCAAAAGCGCCTGCCGACGGCAGGGAGGAGAACAACCTTGTGTTGATTAAGAACCTGCCGCAGGGCGTGAAGCAGTGCATGCTTTATCTGCCTATGTACAGCGAACTGTACTCCCTCAAGATAGGGGTCGAGAAGGGCTCCGATATCTCTCCGATGGAGTCGCCGTTCCGATACAGGGTCGGGATCTTCGGCTCCAGTTTCACGCAGGGCATCAGCATCAGCCGTTCGGGAATGAGCTATCCGATGCAGTTGATGCGCCGCACCGGCATACAGATCCTAAGCCTGGGGTGCAGCGGAAATTGCAAGCTTCAGCCCTATTTCGCCGATGTGCTGTGCGATGCGAATGTCGATGCCCTCGTATTCGATGCATTTTCAAATCCGTCGCCCCAGATGATCGAGGAGCGCCTCTTCCCGTTCATCGAGAAACTCCGGAAAGCTCATCCCGACATCCCTCTGATTTTCATGCAGACGATCTATCGTGAAAGCCGGAATTTCAGCACGAGCAGCGACGCCTACGAACAGGCGAAGATGGATATGGCCGCGAAGCTCATGGCCGAGGCCGTCAGAAAGTATGACAATGTGTATTTTATCCGGACCGATACCGGCGAGAACAGCCGTGAAAGTTCTGTCGACGGCACCCATCCTTCCGATATGGGCTATCTCGGCTGGGCGGAATCCATCAAGAAACCGATCATGAAGATACTCAGGAAACATGGCATGAAATAGATCGGGCGGATGGCGGCAGGGGCATGATGTATTATCGTTTTTAAATCATCGGTTCGTGCCGGACTTCGGAATTTTCGTATCCGCTTGTCCGATCGTCGTTATTATATGGCAGGAACCCTTTGCAGGGAGGATTCCTGCTGTTTTTTTATGCCTATTTGACGGGTTCCCTTTTGTTTGTCCGAAAAAACGAAAACGGCTATAAATCGTTTGATTTATAGCCGTTCCAAGTACCCCCGCCGGGAATCGAACCCGGATTACCGGTTTAGGAAACCGAGGGTCTATCCATTGACCTACAAGGGCTTATACTTGTCGTTCGTTCCGTCCGATGATCCGTAATCACCGGACGGAAAGGGTGGTGCTATTTCGAAAAATCGCCGCCGTCGTACGCCCACTTGAGGAACGTCGATCCCCAGGTGTATCCGCCGCCGAAAGTGGCCAGGATCAGATTGTCGCCTTTTTTCAGGCGGCTTTCGTAATCCCACAGGCAGATGGGCAGTGTTCCGGCCGTCGTGTTGCCGTATTTGTCGATATTGATCATGCACTTCTCCTTGGGCAGGCCCATGCGGTGAGCCGTAGCTTCGATGATGCGCAGGTTGGCCTGATGGGGTACCAGATACCGGATGTCATCCGGGGTGAGGTGGTTGCGCTCCATGATCTCCACCGAAACGTCTGCCATGTTGGAGACGGCGGCCTTGAATACCGCCTGGCCCTCCTGATGCACGTAGTGCCATTTGTTGGTGACGGTCTCGATCGTGGAGGGATAGGCCGAACCGCCCGCCTTCATGTAGAGGTGCTGCGCTCCGCCGCCGTCCGAATGGAGGATGGCATCCTGAATGCCGAGGCCCTCCTTGTTGGGTTCCAGCAGGACGGCACCGGCTCCGTCACCGAAGATGGGACAGGTGTTGCGGTCTTCGTAGTCGATGATCGACGACATTTTATCGGCCCCCACGATGATTACCTTCTTGTAGGTGCCGTTCATGATGAACTGGGCACCCGTGTTGAGGGCGAAGAGGAAGCCGCTGCAGGCGGCCGAGATATCGAATCCGAAGGCATTTTTCAGCCCCGATTTGTAGCAGATCAGGTTGGCGGTCGAAGGGAAGAACATATCGGGGGTCACCGTGGCGCAGATCAGCAGGTCGATGTCCAGCGGGTCCACGCCGGTCTTCTCGAGCAGGTCCTGTACGGCCCGTTCGCCGAGATAGGAGGTGCCCAACCCTTCGCCTTTGAGGATATGCCTGGTCTTGATACCGATCCGGGTCATGATCCACTCGTCGGACGTATCGACCATCTTGCTGAGTTCGAAGTTGTCGAGTATGTATTCGGGCAGGTATGCTCCGACGCCGGTGATGGCGGCTGTAATTTTTCCCATTAATTGAAAGTTTCTCGTAGTTTGTTGACCAGGTCGGCCTTGACGGTCTTTTCGGTCTGAAGAATCATGTTCTTGATTGCCAGGGGGCTCGAACAGCCGTGGCCGATGATGACGGCGCCGTTGATACCCAGTACGGGGGTTCCTCCCACGCGCTCGTAGTTGAACTGTTCGATGAAATCGTCGTGCACGCCCCGGGCCTTGGCGATTTCGTAGAAGCCTTCGGCCTGTTTGAGGACCGTGTTGCCCACGAAGCCGTCGCATACGATCACGTCGGCGATGTCCCCCGTGAAGAGGTGTTTGGCCTCGACGTTGCCCACGAAACGGAACGCGGCGGCCTCTTCCATCATCTCGTAGGTGGCTTTGGTCTGCTGGTTGCCCTTTTCCTTCTCCTCCCCGATGTTGAGCAGCGCCACGCGGGGCTCGGCGATGCCGAGCACGTTCTTGGCATAGATGCTGCCGATGATGCCGTACTGGAGCAGGACGTCGGGTTTGCAGTCCACGTTCAACCCTACGTCCAGCAGCAGGGACGGCGTCCCCGTGATGGTGGGGATGATCGAGGAGATGGCCGGACGGATCACCCCTTCGATCTGTTTGACCGTGTACATGCAGCCGACCATCATCGCTCCGGTGCTGCCCGCACTGGCGAAGCCGTCTATCTCTTTGCGGAGCAGGTGGCCGAAACCGACCGCGATGCTCGAATCCGGCTTCTTGGCGAACGCCTGAGCCGGATGGTCACCCATTTCGATGACCTGCGTGGTGTGTACCGTTTCGAAGGTGTCTGCGGGTAGGTTCTCTTCGCGGAGAATCCGTTCGATCTGCGCCTGGTCGCCAAACAGGACGATTTTACTATCGCTGCCGAGCTCCGCGCGCGCCGCGATGGCACCCCGGACGACAGCCGACGGGGCATAGTCCCCGCCCATAGCATCTATTCCTATTTTCAGCATATCACAGTTGCTTGGTGAGCGGCCCGCCTATTCGGCTTTCTTTTCTACGGCCAGTTTACCGCGGTAGAAACCGCACTCGGGGCATACTCGATGGTACAGGACGGCCGAACCGCAGTTGGAGCAGACGGCCACCGTGGGAACTTCCGCCTTGTAGTGGGTTCTTCTTTTATCTCTCCGGGTCGAGGAGACTTTGTGCTTAGGATGTGCCATGGTTGAAAATGAATTATAAGTTTGACTTTATGTTCTCTATTCCATTTGGTCTTTCAGCGCTTTCAGCTTTTCGAACTCGGGATTGGGGGCTCCGTGCTCCGCAGCTTCCTGCTCGATGCGCCCGAACTCCTCCGGGGTTACGATCCGGAAGCGGGCGAGCATCTCCGGATTGCATGTGGGGCGGCCGTTTTCGTCCGTCGGATGCACCCGCTGATAAGGAAGGCTCAGGCAGATGCTTTCGTAGATGTACTGGGCCAGATTCACCTCGGTTTCGGCCGGTGAGAGCCACATGACCTCGCCGTCGTACTCTTCCTGCGTCTCCGAAAAACGGACGACCAACTCTCCCCGGTAGTGCACCGGAAGCGTGCAGTCCTCCAGACAGCGGTCGCACTCCACGGTCACCTCCCCGTCGATCTCCACCTCCAGGGTCAGCAGCGCGGAACCCCTGTCAAGCTCAACTTCCACGCGGGCACGGCCCCGTTTGATCTCGGAGTTCTCGAACGCCTCGAAGAAACGGTCGTCCACTTCGAATTCGAAACGGTGTTTGCCGGTGCTGAGCCCTTTGTAGGGTATGGCGTATTTTTTCAAAATATCCACTTCTGTCCGAAAATAGAGCACAAAGGTAAAAATTATTACTGTAATTACAAAGTTTTCGTTACTTTTATCGGCTGAACATCCCCTGCATAAGGGCTTCCGTTCCTTGCAGGATATTTGCAGGCGATGTTCCGGACCGGAAACGAAATCTATGGAAGAAAGCATCTACCGAGTGCGCCTTCTGTGCGATTACGAGCAGTGGTGGCGCTACAACATATTCATGACGGTGGTGGAGTACGACGTCGGGAACCGGCAAACGGGATACCGCAACTTCATCGACCGCGTCTACGACGTGGACGATGGCAGTGACGACCGTACCGCTCCCGAGGGATACACCAACGACCGCGGGGCCGAGATCACGACCGGCCCCTGCCACCGTATCGAGATTTACCTGTATGTCATCGCCAACACCTTTCCCTCTTCGGTGGTGATCCGCGATTCGCCGCCTTTTCAGGCACGGCTGGTGGTGGAGCGCGATGGGCAGCCGGCGGTCGACCGTCTCTGGGACGTGAACCAGTGGGGCGGGCTGACGCTGGTGGGGTTCCCGGTCGGAGGCCCGGACCTGCCCGGTGTCTGAAAATTTGTCATAATGTGCTGACTGTCAGATGTTAAAATGTCTTGACGGTCATGAAAAAATTGCAGTTTTTCTGTCGTTTCGTCATTTTCTCCGGACTGGGTCCCCGTTTTCGGGCGGTGGCACAGAATTTGAACTTTCCCTATGCGAAAGCGGCCCGCAGGGGCTGCGGAAACAAAAGGAATGTTTAACTAAAATTATAGGAGGATTGATTATGTTACCTATCAGAAGAACCCAGGGGTGGTTACCCGACATCTTCAACGATTTTCTCGACAACGAATGGATGACCCGCGCCAACGTCACGGCGCCTGCCGTGAACGTCATCGAGACGGAAAAGGACTATAAGGTGGAGATCGCCGCACCGGGCATGAACAAGGGCGATTTCAACGTGAAGATCAACGAAGACAACCAGCTGGTCGTCTCCATGGAGAAAAAGGAGGAGAAGAACGAGGACAAGAAGAAGGGCAAGTATCTGCGCCGTGAATTCTCGTACTCGCAGTTCCAGCAGACGATGATCCTGCCCGACAACATCGAGCGCGACCGGATCGAGGCCAAAATGGAGAACGGTGTGCTGAACATCGACATTCCGAAGAAGGTGGAGGTTCCCGAAGCCAAGAAGGAGAAACAGATCGAAGTGAAATAAGGTGTTCGTACCGGACGGCGGACGAACTGCCTCGAATCAGTGAAAAGGCGCCTGTAAAAGGCGCCTTTTTTCGTTTGCTCCGCAAGCGGAGGTACCGTGTCCCCTCTGCAACATACGTCCCGACGTTTTGTGGGGGCAGGTGGAGTGGGGTGCAGAGGAAAAAGGGACCGTCGAAGGCCTCCCGTTCATATCCGGGGCTGCGTTTCGGCGGACAGGTGACCGCGGCGGGAAGAAACCCTTTTCTCTGGTTTTACGGGCGGTCGAGCAGCCTCAGGTCGGCCAGCGCGATAGCCACGGCCGATTCGATCACCACCGGGGCGCGCAGGGCGATGCAGGCGTCGTGGCGCCCTCTGATCCGCAGTTCCTGTACGGTGCCCGTGGTCATGTCGAGGGTCTGCTGGGGGGCGGCGATGCTGGCCGTGGGCTTGACCGCCACGCGTACCACCACCGGGTTGCCGTTGGTGATGCCGCCGCAGATGCCGCCCGCGTTGTTGGTGGCCGTCCGGCCCGAAGGATCGACGATCGGGTCGTTGTTCTGCGAGCCGCGCAGGCGGGCGCAGGCGAATCCATTCCCGAACTCCACTCCCTTGACGGCCGGTACCGAAAAGAGCAGGTGGCTGATGACGCTCTCCGCCGAATCGAAGAAAGGTTCCCCCAATCCCACGCCGGCCCCTTCGGCCCGACATTCGATGATGCCGCCCACCGAATCGCTCTCCCGCATGGCATTCTCCACCACTTCGGGCCAGCGTTCAGCGTCGGTGCATCCCCCGATCTCCAGAATCCGGGAGGTAATCTCCACCCCTTCCAGAATTTTTTTCGCTACCGTACCGGCCACCACCAGCCCGAGCGTGAGCCGTCCGGAGAAGTGTCCGCCGCCGCGGTAGTCGGCGTAACCGTGGAATTTCTGCCGGGCCACCCAGTCGGCGTGCGAGGGACGCGGGTGGGTCACCAGATTGCGGTAGTCGTTCGAGAGCGTGTTTTCGTTGGCGAAGACCACCGTAAGCGGAGCCCCCGTGGTCTTCTCCTCGAACAGTCCCGACAGGATCACGGGCCGGTCGCTCTCTTTGCGGGGAGTGGTGCCCCGCTGTCCGCTCTTGCGGCGCGCGAGATCGTCCGTGAAATCCTCCTCGTTGAGGGGAATGCCGGCCGGCACCCCGTCCAGCACCACGCCCACGGCCCCGCCGTGTGACTCCCCGAAAATGGATACCCTGAATTTGCGTCCGAAACTGTTCATTGTCTTTTGTGGTTTTAACCGTTCGTTGCCCCTTTTTCCATAAGGACCTCCAGATCGTCCCAGAAATCGGGGTAGGATTTGTCGACCGCCTCCGCGCCGAGTACGGTCACCTTTCCGTCGGCCCGCAGTCCCGCCGTGGCCAGTGCCATGGCGATCCGGTGGTCGTTGTGGCTCTCGACCACGGCGCCCGAAACCGGTCCGCCCTCCACGCGCATCACGTTCTCCTCGGAGATGTCGACCCGGATGCCCAGCCGGGCGAACTCTACGGCCAGCGTTTCCGCCCGGTTGCTCTCCTTGTGGATCAGCCGCCGGGTTCCCCTGATTTCGCTCACTCCGTCGCAGGCCGAGGCCAGCGCCACGAGGGCGGGGAAAAGGTCGGGACAGTCCGTCGCATCGAATTCGAAAGCCGTGAGCTCCCTGCGGTGGACCGTCACGCTCTCCGGCGTGGAGATCACTTCGGCTCCCGCCCGCGAAAGCGCGTCGATCACGGCCACGTCGGCCTGAAGCGAAAGCGTGTTCATGTTCTCCACGGTCACTTCGCCCGCCGTGGCGCCCGCCACCAGCAGGCACGAAGCCCCGCTCCAGTCCCCCTCGATGTTGTAGGTGGCCGGCTCATAACGCTGGCCTCCCTCCACGAAAAACTCCTCGTAGTCGTTGTGTCCGATCCGGATGCCGAAACGTTCCGCCACGGCGATCGTCATGTCGATGTACGGGCGGCTCCGGAGACCCTTCACGTGCAGCGTAGTGTCGTTCTGCGCCAGCGGCAGGGCCATCAGAAGTCCCGTGATGAACTGGGAGCTGAGCGAACCGTCCACCCGGGCTTCGCCTCCTCTGAGCGGACCGCGCACCGTGATGGGCAGCAATCCCTTTTTTGTCCTGACCTCGGCTCCCAGCTGCCGCAGGGGCTCCTCCATCATGCCGACGGGCCGCACGAGGATCGAGCCCTCGCCCGTGAGCGAGATGCGGCGTCCGCACAGGGCGGCGATCGGCGTGAACAGGCGGGTGGCCAGCCCCGACTCCCCGACGTTGAGCCGGTCGGCCACAGGGCACACCGTCCCTTCGCGGACACCTCCCAGCACCGAGTAGTCCCACCGGGCTCCTTCGACGGGCGCGATCCTGGCGCCGAGGGCCTCGGCGATCTTCATCGCGGCTCGCGTGTCGTTGCACAGTTCCATGTTGGTGAGGCGCGACTCCCCCTCGCAGAGCAGCGAGGCGGCCAGCGCTCGCTGGGCGTAACTTTTCGACGAGGGGGCCAGCACGGTTCCCGCGACCCGTCCCGGGGTGATGGTCTTCTCCATGGCGCGTTATCTGAGTTGGAAGTCTTTGCCGAGATAGACCTTGCGGACGGTCTCGTCGTTGGCGAGGTCCTCGGCCGAACCGGCTTTCAGAATTTTGCCCTCGAACAGCAGGTAGGTGCGGTCGGTGATGGCCAGTGTCTCGTGTACGTTGTGGTCGGTGATGATGACTCCGATGTTCTTGTTCTTCAGCGTTCCCACGATGCTCTGGATGTCCTCCACGGCGATCGGGTCGACGCCTGCGAACGGCTCGTCGAGCAGGATGAACCGGGGATTGATGGCCACGGCCCGGGCGATCTCCGTCCGGCGCCGCTCGCCGCCCGAGAGCTGGATGCCGAGGCTCTTGCGCACCTTTTGCAGCCGGAACTCCTCGATGAGGCTTTCGAGCCGCTCCTTCTGGTACTCCTTGGTGAAATCGGTCATCTCCAGCACGGCCTTGATGTTGTCCTCCACGCTCAGGCGGCGGAACACCGAAGCCTCCTGGGCCAGATAGCCCACGCCCATCTGGGCCCGGCGGTAGACCGGCTCCTTGGTCAGTTCGAGCGTCTGGCCGTCTCCCTCCAGGAAAATGCGTCCTTCGTTGGGCTTGATAAGCCCAACGATCATGTAGAACGTGGTGGTCTTTCCGGCTCCGTTGGGGCCCAGCAGGCCCACGATCTCCCCCTGTTCCACTTCGATGGAGACGTGGTCGACGACGGTACGTGTCTTGTATCTTTTTACGAGGTCTTGCGTGTATAGTCTCATCTGCGCTCCGATGGTTCGTTGTGCATTATCCCGCAAATATAGTTCTTTTACTCCGAACGGGAAAACGGCGCCCCTGTTTTTTCCTGCCGGGGTCGTTTTTCTTCCTTTTCCGTTCTCCCCGGACCGCGCTCCGGCGGTAAGGCGGATGCGGGCATGCTGATTTTCCGCGGCTTTCGTTTCCCGGGAGAGGCCCGGACGACGGCGCGGACCGTGCGGCAGGGCGGGGGCCGTTCCCTTTTTTTGATGAATTTTTTCCGGATATTGACGGAAATTTGAAAAAAATGAATATCTTTAGGTGATGAAGTGTTTAAAAACGATCGGAAACAGAATATTTCAGGACGCATAACAAGATGAATCAACAGGAAGATACCCGGCTGCACGATAAGCTGAAAGAGTATTTCGGCTTCTCGTCGTTCAAGGGGAATCAGGAGGCGGTCATACGCAACGTACTGGCCGGCCGCGACACCTTCGTGCTCATGCCTACGGGCGGGGGTAAGTCGCTTTGTTACCAGCTGCCCGCGCTCATCATGGACGGGGTGGCCATTATCATATCGCCGCTGATCGCCCTGATGAAGAATCAGGTCGACGCCATGCGCACCTTCAGCGCGGACGACGGCATCGCTCATTTTCTCAATTCGTCGCTCAACAAGGCGGCGGTCACCAAGGTCCGCAACGACGTGCTTGCCGGCCGGACCAAACTGCTCTATTTCGCACCCGAGTCGCTCACGAAGGAGGACAACGTCTCCTTCCTGCGCAAGATAAAGATTTCGTTCTACGCCATCGACGAGGCCCACTGCATTTCGGAGTGGGGGCACGACTTCCGTCCGGAGTACAGGCGTATCCGTCCCATCATCAACGACATCGGCCATGCGCCGCTGATCGCCCTCACGGCCACGGCCACCCCGAAGGTGCAGATGGACATCCAGAAGAACCTGGGCATGCTCGACGCCACCGTGTTCAAGTCGTCGTTCAACCGTCCCAACCTCTTCTACGAGATACGGCCCAAGCACGACGCTGCCCGCGAGATCATCCGCTACATCAAGCAGAACGAGGGCAAGTCGGGTATCATCTACTGCCTCAGCCGCAAGAAGGTAGAGGAGCTGACCGAGCTCCTGCAGGCCAACGACATCCGTGCGCTGGCCTACCATGCCGGCATGGATGCCGCGCAGCGGGCCCAGAATCAGGACAAGTTCCTGATGGAGGAGGTCGACGTGATCGTGGCCACCATCGCTTTCGGCATGGGAATCGACAAGCCCGACGTGCGTTACGTGATCCATTACGACATTCCGAAGAGCCTCGAGGGCTACTATCAGGAGACGGGCCGTGCCGGACGGGACGGAGGCGAGGGGCATTGCATCGCCTTTTACAGTTACAAGGACATTCAGAAACTGGAGAAATTCATGCAGGGCAAGCCGGTCGCCGAACAGGAGATCGGGAAACTGCTGCTCATGGAGACGGTCTCCTATGCCGAGTCGGCCATCTGCCGCCGCAAAACCCTGCTGCACTATTTCGGGGAGGAGTATCCGGAGGAGAACTGCGGCTGCTGTGACAACTGCACCCATCCCCGGCCGAAGACGGAGGGCCGGGAGCAGATGCAGCTGGCGCTGAAGGTGCTCCGGGCCATCGGGGACAAGTTCAAGATGGACTACCTGATCAACGTGCTGATCGGGCGTACCACGGCGCTGATCAAGTCCTACGGCCACCACAAGAGCGAGTGGTTCGGGGCGGGCGCCGGGCAGAACGACCGTTTCTGGGGAGCCGTCATCCGCCAGGCGCTGATCCTGGGGCTGATCGACAAGAATATCGAGAATTACGGCCTGCTGTCGGTCAATGCCCGGGGCGAGGAGTATATCGAGCATCCCTTCTCGGTGATGATCGCCCTCGACCATGACTACGACGAGGAGCAGGAAGAGGAGGCCGCCCTGCCCACGGGCAAGGGAGGCGCCGCCGACGAGGAGCTCTTCTCGATGCTCAAGGACCTGCGCAAGAAGGTGGCCAAACAGCACGACCTGCCTCCCTTCGTGATTTTCCAGGACCCTTCGCTGGAGGATATGTCGATCCAGTATCCCGTCACTCTCGAGGAGATGCAGAACATCAGCGGCGTAGGCGTGGGCAAGGCCAAAAAGTTCGGCGAGCCTTTCATCAAGCTCATCAAGGCCTACGTCGAGGAGAAGGAGATCATCCGTCCGCAGGACATGGTGGTCAAGAGCGTCGTGAACCGCAGCGGCAACAAGGTCTTCATCATCCAGAGCATCGACCGCAAGATGGACTTCGAGGACATCGCCCGGGCCCGCGACCTGGAGTTCGACGAACTGCTCACCGAGATCGAGGCGATCGTCAACTCCGGAACCCGGCTCAACATCAACTACTACATCTCCGAGGCGATGGACGAGGACAAGGCCGACGAGATTTACCTCTATTTTAAGGAGGATGCCCAGAGCGATTCGCTCGACGAGGCCCTCGAGGAGCTGGGCAGCGATTTCACGGAAGAGGAGATTCGTCTGGTGCGGATCAAGTTCATTTGCGAACAGGGAAACTGACGGCCGGCGTGACGAAGGATCGCAGAGAGAGAAGCCGTCCCGCCGCGGGAGTGCGTGCGGGAGAGCCTTATGGAGAGGGGAGAGCCCGCCGTACGGAAAGGAAGGACGGAGAAGCCGTCCGTGCCAAGAAAGAGCTCGGCCAGCATTTCCTGACCGACTTGAATATCGCCCGCCGCATCTGCGACAGCCTGTCTCCGGCCGGGCCGTGCGCTCCGGCGGAAGAGGCCGGACCTGCTGCCGGAAGCGGGGGAGAGTGTCCCTCCGCCCGGGAGGCGGCCAGAGAGCAGGAATGTCTGCCCCGCGCCGTGCTCGAAGTCGGGCCGGGTATGGGGGTGCTGACGCAGTTTCTGTTGCAGCGGACGGATATGGAACTTTATGCGGCCGAAATCGACACCGAGAGCGTCGTCTATCTGCGCCGTCACTACCCGCAGCTGGAGTCCCGGCTGATCGAGGGCGATTTCCTGCGGATGAATCTGCGGGAACTCTTTCCCCGGGGGGTGCGCGTGATCGGTAATTTCCCCTACAATATCTCGTCGCAGATATTTTTCCGTATTCTCGAACACCGCGATCTGGTTCCCGAGGCGGTGGGCATGGTGCAGCGCGAGGTGGCGGTGCGGATCGCCGAACCTCCCGGCAGCCGTGACTACGGCATCCTGAGCGTCCTGCTTCAGGCGTGGTACGACATCGACTACCTGTTTACCGTGAGCGAGGGCGTGTTCAGTCCGCCCCCGAAAGTGAAGAGCGCCGTGATCCGGCTGAGGCGCAACGGAGTACGGGAACTCGGCTGCGACGAGAGGCTCTTCGTCCGGGTGGTCAAGGCCTCGTTCGGCCAGCGCCGCAAGATGCTCCGCAACTCTCTGCGGGCCGTATTCGGCGATTTCGGGGGCGAGGAACATCCTTTTTTCGCTTCACGGGCCGAACAGCTGGGCGTTCCGCAGTTCGTTGAGCTGACCCGCTGGATCGCTGACCGTCTTGCCCGGTAGCGACGCTACACACGATCGTTCCGTTTTTCCGGCCGCCGGAAGGAGAGTGCCGGGGAGTCTGCCGGTTCATGGCGGAGCCTGTGCCGGACGCCGAAACATTTCGGCGTTCACGGGACCGCTTCTCCGAGTGCCGTACTTTCCTGTACGGCCGTTTGGAAAATCGCCCCTCGTCCGGTCGTCTGCGGATAGACCCTGACGTTCTGTTCCTCTGGACGGTCGGTTTGCCCCTGCAGTTCGGGAACCTGCCCTTTCCCCTCTCTTTTCTGTTGGACGGCTTCTATGCCCACCGGCTGCTCAGCCACAGCAGCAGCCACGCCAGAAATACCATGACGCACAGTCCCGCGATCAGAAACAGCGCCGACCGCAGGGCCGCTCCTTTGCGCCGCGGAGAGGGAGCGCCTTCGCCGGCCGTTTCGCGGATAATCCTTAACTCTTCCCTGGTCAGTTTGTTATACATGGCATCCCGTTTTTACCGTAAAGGTAAGGCTTTCCGCGGGAATCCCCGCTTTTTTATTTGGCATTTTTTTTGAGACGTTCCCCGTAGTATTGTATGGAAGAAAATATTAATCATTAAATTCAAGAAGCTATGAAAAAGATTTTACTGTCCGTTGCCGGATTATTCCTGATCGGCCTTTGTGCCAACGCCCAGCCCTGGGGTTTCGGTCCCAAGGTGGGTGCCTCCTTTTCCACGGTCAACGGCGTCGAAGGCGCCAAGATGCGTGCCGGCGTGGTGGCCGGTGTCTTCGCCGACCGGATGATAAACGACTGGCTGAGCGTGGAAGCCGACCTGCTCTACGCCATGAACGGATTCCGCGTGCACGGCGATAACGGTGTCAAGTCGAAGATCAACCTGGACTACATCTACATGCCGGTGGTGGCCAAGTTCTACCTGACTGACGGGCTCAATTTCCAGCTGGGGGCCCGGTTCGGGTATCTGGTGACCAGTAAGGAGGATGTGGACGGCGGAGACAAGTACACGATCCGCGACGCCATCAACCGTTACGACGTCGACCTGCTGGCCGGTCTGGCCTACGACTTCGATTTCGGGATGATTATCGAGGGACGTTACAACATCGGCGCCACGAAAATGCTGCGGGTGGCCTCGGCCAATCCCATGACCAACGGAGCCCTGGAGTTCTCCGTGGGCTGGAGGTTCTGAGAGAAGGTCCGGAAATGAACCGGGGGCGCACGTGATCCACGTGCGCCCTCTTTGTATCCTGTCCTCCGGTACCTTCCGCAGTTTGCCCTGTCGCTACCCCTGCCGCGGCGGGTACGGCGGGCGGAGTTACAGGGCCCAGTTCCGGGCGGTTTCGACGAATTTTTTCACGTTCTCGTGGGGTGCGTTTCTCGGTATGGCACAACCGGCGTTGACCACGAGCCGCGGACAGCCGTCATACCGCCGCAGCAGTTCTATGGTCTTCTCCTCCACGTCCCGGACCGATCCGAAGGTGATTACTCCGCTCGGATCGACCGTGCCGAACAGGGTGCAGGTGTCGTGCATCACCCCGTAAATCCGGTCGATGGGCGTCTTGTAATCCAGTTCCACGGCATCCAGCCCGATGGTGGCCATCTCTTCCAGGATCAGATCGGTGTTGCCGCAGATATGCAGCAGATAGGGTTTCCCGCATGCGTGGGAGTAGTCGCTCACGATCTTTTCGTAGGGCAGGGCGAATGTCCGGTACATTTGCGGAGAGATCATGTCGGGTCCGGCCGGGCTGTCGCCGTTCGACAACATGTCGGCGCCCGCTTCCGCCATCAGACCGATCATCTGCTTGGTGATACCGGTCGTGTACCGCAGCAGTTTCACCGAATTTTCCTCGTCGAGCATCAGGTCCATCATGAAATTGGCCGGAGTACGCACCATGGTGGCGAGCGAAAAGGGCGACTGGTCGCAGTTTCCCCGCACGTAGACCTCTCCTTTGAAGTGGTTCTTGAGGATGCGCACCGTCTCCAGTGCGTGCTGTACGCGGACGCTTTTCGAGATATCCACCTGTTGCAGCGAATCTACGTCGGCGAGGTTTTCGAGCAGCGGCTCGTGGGTACGCGCCGGTTCGTCATCGGGGTAGTCGGTCTTTACCCCGATGGCCGAGGCGAGCAGGGCGGTGTCCACGTCGAACAGCACGCCGTCCAGCCCGTACCGTTCGACCGATTCGATCAGGCTCCGGGCCGCCAGTTCGGGGCTCTCGCGGTACTGTTTCATGTTGATGCCGGCGAGTTCCGCGGCGTGCAGGAAATTGTGCAGCATGACGGGCCGGCGGTCGGGCATCCGTCCCTCCAGCGCAGCCTTGATTCTTTCGTATCCGTTCATGGTCGTTCGTTTTCGGTTGTATGGAATGATGTGTTCTGTTTCCTTTGCGGTGTCCGGGTGTCGGCGGCCCATTCTTCGGAATGCTTGCCGCGGCCGGAACGACGGCCGTTCCGGTTCTGGCGCGACCGGCCTGCGTGCCCGGCCGGCGGTGCGTTTTGCCGTCCTTTCCCCGGGTAAAAATAGTCAAAATCCGCCAGAAATGATTTTCGGAAGGGAGGAATCGGCGAACTTTCGGCGGATGGGCGTCCGGAAAACCGGTAAAATTTCGGTATCTTTGTTCCGTAAATGGACGAACCGATGACACGCCGTGCGCTTTTCCTTTCCCTTTGCGAACCGCTCGTACCCTTGTACGGGCAGGAGGAGGCCCGCGCCGTCGCCTGCCGGGTCTGTGAACGGATCGGCGGCTTCACTCGGCTGGACGCGGCGGTCGAGCCTCTGGCCGAAGTGGCGTTCCGGCCCGGATGCGATGAGCGGACGGTCCGGCGGATGGTCGGGGAACTGGCCGCCGGGCGCCCCGTGCAGTACGTGTTGGGAGCGGCTCCGTTCTGCGGCCGGGAGTTCCGGGTGGGAGAGGGCGTGCTGATCCCCCGTCCCGAGACCGAGGAGCTGGTGTGGTGGATCGTCTCCGACTACCGTTCCGTGCGGCCGCTCCGCCTGCTGGATGTCGGCACCGGCAGCGGGTGCATCGCCCTTTCGCTCGCGCTGGAGCTGGCGGGGGCCGAGGTCTCGGGTGTGGACGTTTCGCCCCGGGCGCTGGCCTTCGCGCGGGAGAATGGCTCCTTGCTCGGTGCCGCGGTGCGGTGGGAGCGGGCGGATGTGCTCGATGCGGACGATCCGTGGTGGCGCGGCGGGGACCGCTGGGAGGCGATCGTCTCCAATCCGCCTTATGTGCCCGCCTCCGACCGGGCGTCGATGCACGTCAACGTGCGCGATTACGAGCCGGGGGAGGCGCTTTTCGTGCCCGACGACGATCCGCTGCTCTTCTACCGGGCCGTCGCCCGCCGGGGCCGGGAAACCCTCGCGGAGGGAGGGCGGCTCTACTTCGAGATTTACGAGGGGCTGGCTGCCGAGACGGTCCGCCTGTTGGAGACGGAGGGGTACACGGAGGTGGAACTCCGTTGCGATATGAACGATAAACCGAGAATGATCCGATGCAGAAAGATGACCTGAAGCGGGAACGTCCGGCCGGTCCGCGTGTGAAAACGCCGGAACAGGCCCTGCGTTCGCTGATGAACCTGTGCGCCAAGACGGAGAAATGTTCCGGCGACGCCCGGCGGCTGATGACCCGCTGGGGGGTGGAGCCGGCCGCGCAGGAGCGGATATTGAAAACCCTTACCGACCAGCGTTTTATCGACGACGGGCGGTATGCCGCCGCTTTCGTGCGGGAGAAAATCCGGCTGAGTGGATGGGGGGCCTACAAGATACGGGCCGCCCTCTCGGCCAAGCGGATCGCCCGGGAGGTGATCGACGGCGCGCTGTCGGAGCTGGACGGGGAGGCCATGCAGGGGCGTCTGCGCGAGGCGATGGTCCGCCGCATGCGTTCGATGGATGCCGATACGCCCTATCGGACGAAGGGCCGGCTCGTGCGCTACGGTCTCTCGCTGGGCTACGACTACGAGACGGTGTTGTCGCTGACGGACGAATTGATGAACGAAGAGTGATTTTTCCGATGAAGAAGCTGTTTTCCATACAGATAGTCGCGGCCGTCCTGATATGCTGCCTTTGGTCGGCGGGTTCCCCGGCTGCCTTTGCGGTGAAACCGGAGCCCGGTTACTACCGCTTCCCGCTCGATATGCCCGCGTTGCTCTCGGCCAATTTCGGAGAGGTGCGGGCCAACCATCTCCATTCCGGGATCGACATCAAGACGGGCGGTACGGTGGAACATCCCGTGCTGGCCGCAGCCGACGGCTACATTGCGCGCGTGGTGCTCAACCCCTCGGGTTTCGGCCGGGCCCTCTATGTGGCCCATCCCAACGGGACGACCACCGTGTACGGACACCTCGACCGTTTCACGCCCGCTGTCGAACGTTATCTGAGGGACGAACTCTACCGCCGGGAGCGGTGGAAGGCCGATCTTTTTCCCGGAGCCGGGCGGTTTCCCGTGCGCCAGGGAGAGGTGATCGCCTATTCGGGCAATTCGGGTTTCTCTATGGGACCCCACCTCCATTTCGAGGTACGCGAGACGGCTTCGCAGCGTACGGTCAATCCGCTCGCCCTGCGCCTGTTTCCGGTGAAGGACGATCTGCCGCCCCGTATCGTGAAACTCTACTGGTTCGGGGTGGACACCCTGCGGGGGGTGCCCGTTCATTCGGAACCCCGCCCGGTCGCGCTCCGGGAGTGCGGTCCGGGCCGTTACCGGACGGTCGACACCGCCGTGCTGGAGGTGGGGTCCCGGGGCTATTTTGCCGTGGAGACCACCGACCGCAAGAACGGCACGGCCAACACGATGGGGGCCTACCGCGTGACCCTGCGGCTGGACGGCCGTACGCTCTTCGATCTGAGCAAGGACGGTTTCCTCTTTTCCAATA
Organism: Gallalistipes aquisgranensis; assembly: GCF_014982715.1. Taxonomy (NCBI): domain Bacteria; kingdom Pseudomonadati; phylum Bacteroidota; class Bacteroidia; order Bacteroidales; family Rikenellaceae; genus Gallalistipes; species Gallalistipes aquisgranensis. The sequence continues at coordinate 570,568 of NZ_JADCJY010000001.1, forward strand.
CGCGCTACGTCAACTCCGTGTCGGTCTATCCCCTTCAGCGGGGCGCCCGTAACGAGTTCTACCGGCTGGCGCTCCAGACGAACAATTTCCTGCCCTCCTACCGCACGGTGCACAACCGGGGGCTGATCGCCCTGCCGGATACGCTGCCCCATGCCGCGGAGATCGAGATCGAGGACGACAACGGCAACCGTTCCCGGCTTTCGTTCCGTATCCGGCGGGGCGGGAGCGGTGCGCTCTCCGTGTTTCCGGCCGACAGTGCGGCCCGGATAGTCGACTGTCGCCGTCCGTTCACGGGCGACCGCGACGGGATGCGTGTGTCGATTCCCGCCCGGGCGCTCTACGAATCGGTTTTCTACCGTCAGGAGAGCGCGGAGATTCCGGCTTCGGTCCGGCGGCCGGTCTATTCGCCGGCCTTCACATTTCTTTCGCCCGACATTCCCCTGCACCGTTCCGCGACGGTCGGGCTCCGGGCCGACGGTCTTCCCGCATCGCTCCGGGCCGGGGCCTGTCTGGCCCGTATCACCCCGAAAGGGACGCTCTCCTATGCGGGCGGCAGCTGGAAGGAGGGTTGGGTGACGGCCTCGGTGCGTGAAGCGGGCACCTACTGCGTGGCGGCCGATACCGTGCCTCCCCGCATCGCTCCGGCTTTCCGCGAGGGGGCCGACCTGCGCCGGGCCACGGAGGTTTCGTTCGTGATTTCGGACGACTTTTCGGGAGTGGCCGATTTCCGGGCTACGGTGGACGGACGTTGGGAACTGTTCGAGTACGATGTCAGGAGCCGCCGCATCACCCATCGTTTCGATCCGTCCCGTCCGGCTACGGGGGCACGCCACTGTGTGACGCTCGAGGTGACCGACGGCAAGGGAAATAAAGCGCGGTACGAGGGAGTTTTCCTGCGCTGAGCGGGGAGAGGGTGTCGTCCGTGCGGTTTTTCGGATCTTCGGAGGCGTCGTACGGGCCGGTGGTTTCGTACCCCGTCGGTGTATTCCGGATTGATTTTTCTCCCGGATATATGCACTCTTTCCGGAGTTGTGCCGGTCAGCGGATGCCGAATTCGAAATTCTTTTTCCGGGCCGCCCGCTCGAGGAGCGCGCCCAGTTTTTCGGCCGTGATGTTGAAACCCATCCGGCCGTCCCACTCCAACAGGCTTACCACGCCCTGCGGCGTCAGGCAGAAGAGTTCGTCGCAACGGCGGAGCGTTTCCACCGTGAGTGTCTCCTCCCGTACGGACACTCCCGCTTCGCGGCAGAGTTCCAGTCCCAGCTGCCGCAATACGCTCTCTGCCGCTCCGCTTTCGACCGGTGTGGTGAGCACGGTGTCGCCGCATACGGCGAACAGCGGGTTTTCGCCTGCGCCCGTGACGACGCCCTGTCCGTTTTCCGTCAACGCAAGGTCGTATCCCGTCCGGCGGGCGTACTCTCCGGCAAAGGTGTGGGCGATGCGTGAGAGGGCGGTCTCGTGCTCCGGGAAGGGATAGTCGTAGGGGAGGGTGACTGCCTTCAGACGGGAGTGCCACAGCGTGTAGCCGGGGTAGACGAGGGTTTCCGTGCAGCTGACCATGCGTGGTCCCGGTCGCCCGTCCCGCGGAGGAAAGAGGTAGAGCGTCACCAGATTGCTGACGGCCGGATAGCGGTTCTCCTCCAGCGTGAGGGCGATTTCGTGGCGGAGGGTCTCCTCGTCCGCGGCAGGGACGGTGCCGTAGAGGGCCCGGTAGCTTTCCGTGAGCCGCTGCGTGTGGGCGGCGAGGTGGAGGGGACGGTGCGCCAGCGTGTGGATGCGTTGGTAGAGGTATCCCGACGAGAGCAGGCGGTCGGTGTCGAACTCCGTCCCGTTCCGCTCCCTCAGCGTACCGTCGATACAGACCCTGTCGCCCCGCATCGCCTCAGAATCTGAATCCCTGGAGGAAAACATGGATGAGCGATGGGCTCATCAGCAGCGGGAAGACGAACCCGTACACGGCTCCGAAAATATGGGCGTAATGGTTGATACGGTCGCCTTCGCGGCGGGCCGACCACCGTTCGTAGAGCAGGTAGAGCACGCCGAAGACGATGCCCGGTATGGGGATCACGCCGAAAAAATAGATCATGCCCAGCGGCTGGAAGAAGATCGAGGCGAAAACCACGGCCGACACGGCTCCCGAAGCGCCGATCGAGGTGTAGCGGGGATCGTCCCTCCGTTTGAAGAAGTCGTAGAGCGAGGCTGCGACCATACCTCCGAAATAGAGGAGGAAGTAGGTGAGGTAAGCGTCGGAGATGACGCCCGCGAATTCCTGGATTTTGAATATCCGTTCCATGAGTGCTCCGAACGACCACAGGACGAACATGTTGACCAGCAGGTGAGTGTAGTCGGCATGGACGAACCCGTGGGTCAGCAGCCTCCACCACTCCCGTCGGTGCCACACGGCATAGGGGTTCATCGAAAGCCGTGAGACCAGATTTCGGTTGCCGAAGCATACGATCGAGACCGCGACCGTCAGAAATATCAGTATGTACGTCATCTTGTCTCCGTTTTTTGTGATCGGCGGACGGTCGGTGTTCGCCGCCGACGGGACAAAGGTATGAAATTTATGCTGACGAAAGGAGAAAACCCTCTCTTTTCTGTCTCTTGCGGCCGTTTCCGTGCGGTTCGAGGTTTGCGGGGCGGTCGTACGGAAGATTTCCGGAGAGGAATGTCTGTTTTCAGGGTCTCCCGCTCACTCCTTTTTTCAGGATTTTCCATCGTTTGACCATGTGTCCGATGCCGAGTATCCCGAATGCGATTCCCGTCCCGTAGTGTACGGTTCCCATACGGGAGCCCTCTCCCCGGGTAAACGCCAGCAGATACACTCCCGAAACCGCTGCGGACAGGAAGACGAGGGTGAGTGCGGCCGTGATCCTGTTTCTGCGGCGCCGCGGATTCGGCCGCGGTTTGTACCATGTCCGGTGGTGTCCGATGTGCATGGCCGCTGCGGTCACGAATGCGATGTTCGCCAGCGTGTGGACGATGGACCACTGATGCCAGGCCGTGTGCGATTGGAAATGGCCGGCGTAGTGGATGCCGATGCCGGAAAGGAACGAGAGAGGGAATAGGACGGCCAGTGCCAGGTCGGTGCGGAAACGTGTTTTTTGTTTCATCTCCTGAGAAGTTTCGGTTTCGGTGCAAAGGAACCCGAAACGGGACGAACGGACGATAACAATTGTTAAGAAATGGCTATCGGCGGTTGCGTATGCGGCTTAGCGACACCGGAGTGATGCCGAGATAGGAGGCGATATAGTGCTGGGGCACCCGTCTGACGATGTCGGGGCGCTCGCGCAGCAGCTCTTCGTAGCGCTGCCGCGGCGTGTCCCTGATGCGGGACAGGAACAGCTGCTGGTAGGTGCGGAACCTGTCTGTCAGTTTCTCCTCGTACAGCAGCCTCAGGGAGGGCACATTGCGGAGCAGACCGTAAAGGTCGTTCCGTCCGATTGCGACCGCTTCCGTTGCTTCGATGCTTTCCAGTGAGAACCGGCTCGGCAGATGCCTGTGCATGCTGTCGAACGAAGCGACGAAATCCCCTTCGAAAAAGAATTGAAACGTGATGTCCCTGCCGTCGTCGAGGAAAAAAAGACGCAGGCAGCCTTTTTTTATCAGGTAGAGGATGTCCGCTACTTTCCCCTCTTCGAGCAGGAGCGTTTTGGCCGGGATGGATATGGTTCCGATCCGGTTGCCGAATTCCTCTATGCAGGCCCGTTCCTCCTCGGAGAGATTTTCCATGCCGTCGGGCACGGATGCGCCGTTCGTGGGGAGGCTTTGCGGCAGACGGTCGAAGATATTCATGGCGGCGGGGCGGCCGAAACAGGCGACCGGTTATAGATAGAAGATTTTGAGCAGCAGCTCCTTCAGCAATTCCCCTTCGGCGGCCGAACCTCCGTTCATCCCCTTGCTCTTGAGGTCGTACTCGCGCAGCAGGCCCAGGATCGTGAAGACCTTTTTGTTGGGGTAAAGACCGGCCGCCTGCTTGTATTCGTTCAGGAAGAACGGATTGGGCAGTTTGAGCATCCGGCTCAGTTCCATGTCCGGGGGCATCTGCACACCCCGGTTGCGCACCAGCCAACGTTGGTAGTTGAGGATGAAGATACGCTGGAAATGGCTGAACAGGGTGCTGATCGTCACGATCAGCGGGTTCTCCTTCGGGTTGCGGGCGAAGTGGTCGGCAATCAGCAGCGCTTTCTCCATGTTCCGTTCCGAGAGGGCCCGCGTCAGCTCGAAGTTGTTGAAATCCTTGCTGATACCTATGTTCTGCTCGATGTGGTCGGCCGTGATGGCCTTCGTCCCTTCGGGCAGGAAGGTGAGCAGTTTGGCCAGTTCGTTGGAGATTTTCGCAATGTCCACGCCGAGGTGGTCGGTGAGCATCGTGAGTGCCTTGGGCTCGATCGTGCACCCTTTCGAGCGGATGAAGTCGGAAAGCCACGGACCGATCTCGTAATCGCGCGGGCGCACCGATTCGAACACCTCTCCCCGCTGGGCGATCTGTTTGTAGAGCTGTGTCCGCTTGTCGAGGCTCTTCTCCTTGTGGCAGAGTACCAGAACGGTCGTGGCGGCGGGTGCCTGGGTGTAAAGCGCGAGCTGGTCGATCCTGCGCAGCTGTTGCGCTTCCCGCACGATCACCACCTGGTAGCTTCCCATCATGGGCATCTGGCGGCAGAAGTTGATGATCGCTCCGCACTCGCTGTCCTTGCCGTAGACCACGATCTGATTGAAGGCCCGTTCGGCCTCCGTGAGCACTCCGTTCGCCAGCCTGTCGCACAGTTCGTCGATGAAGTACCCCTCCTCGCCCATGAGCAGGTAGACGGGGGCGAACCGGCGGGCCGCGATCTCCTTCTGCAGCCGACCAAACTCGGCTACGCTCTCCTTGAATGTGGTTTTTCCGCTCTTTGCCATGATCCCCGCAAAGATAGGAAGATTTCGCGTAAAACGGGCGAAAAGGCGTGCGAATCTCTCCGCCGGAGCGTTTCTTCTGTCCGGAGGCCGGGCCGCGGAACCGGTTCCTGCAACTCTCCGGATGAAAAAACGGCCCCGCGGAAGCGGATATTCGCAGAATTGTGCTATTTTTGTCTCCGTTAAACCTTAAAATTTCAGATTCCGATGAAAATTCTGCGACCGATCCTTTGTCTGTTCTCCGTTTTCCTCTTCTGCCTGCCGGTCCGTCTGCCAGCTGCGGACCCGGGGTTCGACTATGATCGGGCAGGGGCGCATCCCCGCATCCTGCTCGGGAAAAAAGAGATGCGGCAGCTCCGGAAAACCGTGAAGGAGAATCCTCCGCTCGGTGCGGTGCATGCCCGGATACTCGAACTCTGCGACGGATTTCTCGAAAAACCCGTGCTCGAACGCAAGATGCTCGGGCGGCGTATGCTGTCGGTTTCCCGTAACGCCTTGCAGCGGATATTCTATCTCTCCTATGCCTACCGCATGACGGGCCGGACGGAGTATCTGGAACGGGCCGCGAAGGAACTCGATGCCGTGAGTGCATTCTCCGACTGGAATCCGTCCCATTTTCTGGACTGCGCCGAGATGACGATGGCTGTGGCGATCGGCTACGACTGGCTCTACGGCGACCTTTCCTCCCGAACGAAGGAAAATGTCCGCCGGGCCATCGTGGAGAAGGGTCTGGGTGCTTCGCTGGTGCCTCGGTACGAACAAATGTTCACCACGCGCAAGAACAATTGGAACCAGGTGTGCCACGCGGGGATGGTCTACGGGGCGCTGGCGGTGCTCGACACCGACCGGGCGCTCGCGGAGAGGGTGATCGTCCGGGCCGTGGAGAACAATCCGGGCGTGATGGAGATGTACGCGCCCGACGGCGTCTATCCCGAGGGATACAGCTACTGGGGATACGGCACCTCGTTCGAGGTGATGATGCTGGCCGCGCTCGAACACGCTTTCGGGTCGGATGCCGGGCTCTCCCGTTTCGCGGGTTTCGACCGGACGGCCGGTTACATGCTCTATATGACGGGCCCTTCCGGGCTGGCGTTCAACTATTCCGATTCGGGGCCGGGGGTGAACGTGCATCCCGCCATGTTCTGGTTCGCGCAGCGTTACGGCAATCCCTCCTGGGTGTGGACGGAGAGCCGGCTGATCGGTTCGGACCCGGGCCGCGACCGGCTGTTGCCCGCGCTGGTGGTGTTCGCCCGCGGCCTGGATTTCGACAGGGTGGCGCCGCCGGCCGAAAAGGTATGGGCGGGCGGAGGACCCAATCCCGTGGTGCTGGTGCGGACGGGATGGAAAGACGATCTGCAGGACAAGTATCTTGCCATGAAGGGCGGGTCGGCCCAGTTGAGCCACACTCACCTCGACATGGGCTCTTTCGTCTACGATGCGGGGGGCCTGCGATGGGCGATGGACCTGGGTATGGTGGACTACAATTCGTTGGAGAGCCGGGGCGTGAAGCTCTGGGGCCGGAAGCAGAATTCCGAGCGCTGGACGATATTCCGTTACAATAACTACGCTCACAATACGCTCACCGTGAACGGCCGCCTGCACGACGTGCACGGATTCGTGCCCGTTACACGGGTGTACCGGGAGGGACGCGAACTGGGCGGCAGAATGGACTTGTCGGCCCTGTTCCCCGATCTGAAAAGTGCGGTGCGCAAGGCCGTGATCGTCGATGAGAAGCGGCTGGTGGTCGAGGACCGGGTCGTGGGGGGCGAACGGCCGGCGGTGCTGCGTTTCAGCATGGTGACCCCGGCGCAGGCCGAGATCGTGGATGCGGAGACGATCCGGCTCACCCAGCGGGGGCAGACGATGACGATGCGTTTCAAAGGAACGCGCTCCCTCGCGGTCAGGACCTGGCCTACGAAGCCCGCGCGGCCGTACGAGCCCTCGAACGAGGGTACGGTGATCGTCGGCTTCGAAGCGGAGATTCCGGCAGGTGCCGCCGAGACGTTCGAGATGACGCTGGAAGAGGCTGGAAAATAGAAAACGGAGCGCACGGAATGAGTCGCGCTCCGTTCCGGATAGTCTCCGGGTCCTATTACAGCGACAACTGCCGCAGAAGGACCATATTTTCCCGTGGCGTCATCATCGGGATTTCGCAGCCGCCCGAGAGAATCCAGTTTTCGGCGGGAACGGAGTTGCGGACCGTTTCGTATGCTGCGCCGATCCGCTCCCTGTCCCCTTCCAGAATGACGGCCACCGGGTCGAGGTTGCCGCTCAGCATTACATCCGGCCCCATCGCCCGGTGGGCTGCAGCCATGTCCACCATCCAGTCGATGTCGAGAATGTCAGCCCCTTCGCGTGCAATGAGAGGGAGCAGGTGAGTGATGTCTCCGCAGATATGCAACTTGACAAGGGCTCCTTTTTCATGGATGAAATCGAATAGTTCCCGATGTCGGTCGAAAGCGAATGACTCGTACATATCTGGCGGTATCTGCGAGCAGATCGCGTCGCCTACCCCGACGATGTCTGCTCCGGCCTCGATCTGGGCTGCCGCGAAGGCCTTGCCCATTGCCAGCGTCTTGTCGCAGAGGGCATGGATGTCGTCGGGAGCCAGCATCATCTGCATCATCGCTTCGCTCATGCCCATCAGGTCGGCTGCTTCGGCCAGCGGACCTTCTACCCAGCCGATGACCGGGAATCTGCTGCCCAGTTCCCTGCGGAACAGCCGTACCCCTTCGATCCGGTCGAGGGTCCGTTCGTGAGCGTATACGTCCGGCAGGGAGAGGCGGTCGATGTCGGTGCGGTCGTGCACGATTTTTTCCGCAGAAGGTGAGTCGTTGCCGGCGAAGCGGATCGCTGCCCCGAAAGCCGCAGTTTCGCGGTAAGGATCGGAGATCACGCTTACGGCGTCGTGGTCGTACAGTTCGAGGCATTTCAGATTCGCGGCGACCAGCTTCTTGTGATCGCGCATCAGCTCTTCGTAGGTCATGCCGCTCACGTGGGAGGCGTGCATCATCAGGATCGGGTGGAACGGAATCCGTCCGTCGGCCGTTTGGGGTGTGCGCAGCCGGGCGTGTATTTCATTCAGTTTTGGATTCATGGCTTTGTGGTTTTGGTGTGGTTACAGAATCAGTTGTTTCTTGCGGTACATGCTGCGGAAATCGCGGGGCGAGCACCCCTTTCTCCGCTTGAAGATACGGTTGAAGTTCGACAGGTTGTTGTAGCCGCACTCGTAGCATATTTCGGCGATGCTCTTGTTGGAGTCCACCAGCAGACGGGAGACGTGTCCGAGCCGGATGTCCGCCAGGTACTCCGTGAAGGTCTTGCCCGCGTGTGCCGTGAAAAAGCGGCTGAAGGCCACTTCGCTCATGCTGACGATCGCGGCCGCATCTTTCAGGGTGATGTCCTGAGAATAGTTCTCCTTGAGGAATTTGTCCACCTTGCGGATACGCCGGCTTAGACTGCTCCCGTTCTGTTGGGCGAACGAATTGCTGGCCAGCGTGCGCATCTCTTTCGAAATGGAGAGTTCGTACAGCAGCGTAAGGAAATTGAGTACGGAATAGAACCCGACATCCTCCAGCGTGAGCGAATTGAGTAGGTAACGTACCTTGAGGATGGTGGACAGCGAGAACGCCACTCCCTTGCGGGCCTGTTCGAACATGGCGCGGATGGATTTGAACTGGTTCTTGTTGAGCACCGATCCCGAGAGCCAGTCGCCCGAAAACTGGATCGTGATTTCGCGGATGTTGCCCGTCGTGCAATGATGGGTCTGCCATGCGTGTTCGAGGTTTTCGCCCGTGATGAGCACCATGTCGTAGTCGCCGATCTCCTCGATCGAATCGCCCACCACACGGAGGGCTCCCGTCGCGTTCTCCACGTAGTTGATCTCGAATTCCGTGTGAGAATGGATCGGGAAGTTGAATTCGCTTTTTCGGCGTTCGATCACGTAGATGCAGTCCGCCTCGGAAAGGGGCGGCAATTCGTGCAATACGCTGCTTCCTGTCTTCTCCATGTCTGTGTTGTTGCTATGGTTTCCCTCTATTTCCCTCCGACCGGGATGCCTGTGCGCCCGATCAGTTCGAGACACATGCGGCTGTTGTGATACGGACATTTCCAGAATCCGGCGCGGTCTCCTTCCGTGTTCACGAGGCCGTCTCCGTGGATACTCCAGAGCCACTCTCCGGCCGGCCGCAAGGAAAAATGTGCGTCGATGTACTGCCATGCCTCTACCGCCCGTTCCAGAGCGGTCTCGTCACCGAAATGGTGGTAGAGGTTGAAATATCCGACTACCGTTTCGGCCTGTACCCACCAGTGGCGGTCGTGGTCGTAGCGTCCGGTCGTGCGGTCGAATTCGTAGATCATGCTTCCGTCGGGCCGGAGTCCCTCTGCGGCTGCCTGTGCGATCTTCTTGGCGAGCGGTTCGATACGCTGCAGCGTATCGTGGTCGCCCAACACCAGCGCCGTTTCGTGGAGCAGCCATGAGGCTTCGATGTCGTGTCCGAAAGAGACGGTATTGCTTTGCAGGTTCCATGCATCGTCGAAAAAGAGCCCCAGATGTCCTGTCTCGGGATCGACGATCGTTTCGGCGAAGATCGAGAGCAGTTCCCGCAGTCGCTGCCCGAGCAGCGGATCGTGCCAGACGCAGTAGAGGTTCGTATAAGGTTCGATGATATGCAGGTGCGTGTTCATCGTTTTGCTCAGGTTCTCGTCCTTTTCGCTCAGACGCATGTCTTCGATCGGCGACCAGTCGCGTCCGAACGCTTCGAAATAGCCTCCGTTCACGGGGTCGTGGACATGTTCCTCCAGCGAGCGGAACAGTTCGATTGCGGCTCGGAGCGACCGTTCGTCTCCCGTGGCACGGTGGTATTCGCTCAGACCGTAGATGGCGAATCCGATGGCATAGCTCTGCTTCTTCGTGTCGAGCGGGTGGCCTTCGTGATCCAGAGACCAGTAGATGCCGCCGTAGTCCCGGTCGATGAAGCGGTCGAGGACATAATCGCGGGCGCGGGTCGCCATTTCGAGGTATTCCGGGCGTTTGAACACCCGGTAAGCCGCTGAAAAGGTCCACAGAATGCGGGTGTTGAGCACCGCTCCCTTCGGGGCGTCGGGAACCCGGGTCCCGTCGAACGTCACCTGCCCGTAGAAACCGCCGTTTTTCTCGTCCTGCGTGCGGGTGATCCAAAAGGGCAGAATGTTGTCGAGAAGTTCTGTCCGCAGCGATTCAGCCAGTCGTATTGCTTTAGGATTCATGGCGCAGTTTTTTGAGTTCGTTCTGTATCTCGTTGATTTTCTTTTCGCTGAGCGGATAGATCGAGATGAAGACCACTCCGAGGACGGCACTGGCTGCCGGCAACAGGCTCAGCATCATGCGGATACCGTTGAGGGCTTCGGGTGTCTGCGTCGTATTGGCCTCGAATCCGAAATAGGCGAGTAGCCATCCGGTTACGGCTCCTCCGAAAGTCCAGCCCAACTTCTGCGACATGCTCGATGCGGAGAAGATGAGACCGGTGGCACGCCGGCCCGTATTGACTTCGGACCAGTCGGCCGTGTCGGCGTACATCGACCACAACAGCGGGAAAATGGACCCGGCGCACATGCTGATCAGCACTTGAAGGCCCATCATCATCCATACATCGTTCGGTCCGGCGAAAAAGAACAGTACGCTCAGCACGGCCGCTCCTGCCATCGCCCACAGGTAGGCCATTTTCCTCCCGATCCGTTTCGAAACGGGTACAACCAGAATGATGCCCAGAATGTTGGCCGCCTGTCCGAGCACGAGGTAAAGTGTGGTCAGCGAGAACGACAGCCCCGTAAATCCGAGGCCGGTTTCGCTACGGGCGGCTTCCACGTAATATTTGAAATAGTAGGCTGCGGCACCGTCCCGGATCGAGTTGAAGATCAGTGCCCCGACCCCGGCCGCGAAGAGTATCCACCACGGACGGTTGCGGAACAGGTCGGAGACATCCTCTTTCAGGGAATTTTTTTCCGTTCTGACCGGAATCACCCGTTCGCGCGTCCAACGGAACGTGCAGAAGAAGAACAGGACCGTGATGATTGCGAAGAGCGTTACCGCATACTGCCATCCGGCCGCCTGTCCACCGAACCGGCTGAAATAGTGTACGAGCGGTTCGATGAAGGTCAAGACAAGGATACTACCCAGAAAGGCGAAGATCATACGGTAGGAGGAGAGTTCGGTGCGCGTGTCCGGATCGGGGGATATGACGCCCAACAGCGAAGCGTAGGGCACGTTGACCGTGGAATAGACCATCATCATCAGCGTGTAGGTGACATAGGCCCATACGATTTTTCCGGTCATTCCGAAATCGGGCGTCGTGAAGGTCAGGATGCCCAGCACGCCGAACGGAACGGCGAACCAGAGGATGAAGGGGCGGAAGCGTCCCCAGCGGGTACGGGTGCGGTCGGCGAGTATGCCTACGACCGGATCGACGAGCGAATCCCAGATGCGGGTGATGAGGAACATCGTCCCCACTGCGGCGGCCGGCATGCCGAACACGTCCGTGTAGAAAAAAAGCAGGTACATGCCGAACAGTTTCCAGAAGATGGAAGAGGCGGCGTCGCCCAGCCCGTAGCCGATTTTTTCCTTGAGTGTTACCTTTGTCGCGCTGTTTCCCATGACGTCACGGTTTCAGAAGTTCCATGAACGGCCTGTTCCGTTCGATCAGTTCGTTGATGCGTGCCACTGAAGCGGCCGAACGGAATCCGTCGGCAGGGGTGTGCATGCAGTAGTCCACAAGCCGCTCGACGGTGGAGGTGGCCACATGCATCCGCGTGTCGCAGGAGGCGTAATAGATGTAGACGGTTCCGTTTTCGTCGGCGATCCATCCGTTGGTGAACAGTACATTCGAAACGTCTCCGACCCGTTCTTCGCCGACGGGTGCGAGCAGGTGTCCGGCCGGTTCGGCAATCACCCTGGTCGGGTCGTCGAGTGCCGTCATGTACATATAGATAACGTATCGGAGCCCGGCCGCGCACATCCGCACGCCGTGGGCGATGTGGAGCCACCCCTGCGGGGTTTTGATCGGATGGGGGCCTTCTCCGTTCTTCAACTCCTTGACGGTGTGGTAATACCGGCGGTCTATGGTCTTTTCTTCCCTGATCACGGCATTCGTAATGTCATCGACCAGCGCCCAGCCGATTCCGCTGCCACTGCCGGCGTCGATGAAACCGTCTTGCGGACGGGTGTACAGCGCATATTTTCCATCGACGAACTCCGGATGAAGCACTACATTGCGTTGCTGCGAGGCGGACCGAATGTCGGGCAGACGCTCCCATCGGACCAGGTCGTGCGTGCGGGCTACGGCCGCTGTGGCTACCGCGGCCGAAAGGTCGCCGGGCCTGCTCCGGTCTTTCCGCTCGGAGCAGAATATGCCGTAGATCCAGCCGTCTTCGTGGGCTGTGAGTCGCATGTCGTAAACGTTCACGTCAGGATCGTCCGTTTCAGGCATGACGATAGGTTTGTCCCGGAAACGAAAATTGTCAATGCCGTTCGGGCTTTCGGCGACGGCGAAAAAGGATTTGCGGTCGGCTCCCTCTACCCGTACGACTAAGGCGTATTTGCCGTTGAACCTAATGGCGCCGGCATTGAATACCGCATTGACGCCGATGCGTTCCATGCAGAAAGGATTGGTCTCGGGATTCAGGTCGTAGCGCCAGTGCAGGGGGGCGTGTTCTCGTGTCAGGACGGGATATTTGTAGCGGGTCCATACGCCGTTCGAATCCGCCGGCTCGTTCTTCCGGGTCAGCAGCGCCTCCAATTTCCGTTGGCGAGCCCGGATCTTTTCTCTGAAGGATGTTTCGTTCATCGTTGTTTTGGAATAGTGTTATTGTTCGGTTGACGGAGCGGCGGTCTCTGCCTGTCGGCCGCTGAGCAAACCGGAATACTTGCGGATGAGTTCGATCGTGGTGGTGTCGGAACTGAATACCGAGTTCAATCCCTGCGGTTCCTGTGCCGGATCGCCGGTGTAGTCGTCCCCTCTGCGCCATTTCGATGGATCGTCCGACAGTGCGGCGAAACCTCCCCAGGCCCAGAAATTACAGCCGGCGAACAGGCCGCCGTTACACATATTGTCGTGTATGTAGGAGAATATGGCTTCGTAGTAAGTGTCCCGGCCTGAGGTGGAGGTTGTCCTGTCGCAGGCCAGTCCGTCGCGCGGGAAACCGAACTCTTCCATTACAACCGGTTTGCGATGCCGGGAGGCTATCGCCAGGTGCTCGTCGATATACTCTTTGGAGTTGGCAATGGCGGAGGAGAGGTTTTCCCGCATGTTTTCCTTTCCGATCCAGCCCCAGTTGTAGGGCCAGATGTGGATGGTCATGTAGTCGATGTTCGGATCGGCGTGGATGGCTTCCCAAAGTCCGATATCTCCTTCCGTGCCGGCTTTCCCTTCACTGCCGGTCGAGATAAGGTGGTTCGGGTCGAGCGCCCGTATCCGTGCGGCGATGTCTGCCATCCACTGCCGGTAGGCCTCCTTGTTGTCGTCTCCGAATGCGCGGGGTTCGTTCCCGATCTGCCATGCCATAAGAGCCGGGTCGTCGGTGTATTTCACACCCGTGTAACGGTTCGTACGGTTTACGATGTCTTCCACGTACCGGGCGAAAAGAGCCTGGGCCCGTTCGTTTTTTGCGTATTGGGCCACATATTCCGTGAAAGCGTTCCAGCCGTCTATGGCGGGGATTTTGACCGGGCCCGCTCCGGCCCATTCGAGATATTGGGAGTAGCCGCCCGACCACTCCCACGAGTTGTTCAGATAGAGCACGGCATACATCTCCCGTTTGCCGAGTTCGGCCATCAGAAAGTCGAGCCCGTCGAGAATCTCGTCATTGTATTGGCCCGGGGCGCGTTGCAAAGTCGGTTCGACTTTCGCCGTCACCCCTTCCGGGCCGTCGGCTCCGACCAGAATGCGGAGGTTGTCTACCCCGTTCTCTTTCAGAAAGTCGAGCTCACGCAGCAGTCTTTCCCGATTGCCGCCTTCGCCCTGCGAACCGAGAATGGCTCCGTACCAGAGGTTTGTCCCTACGAAGTGATAGGGCGTTTCCCCTTTGTAGAACCGGCCGTCCTTCACCCGGATGAACCGGTCCGTTTTCCCTGCAGTGCATCCGGCGAGGCCGTACAGCAATAGTGCAAATAACAGTTTTTTCATCTGTTTGTGTTTTTTTCGAATGGAATCCGTTCCGATCCCCTTTCCGGGCAGAAAAACCGGTCGGGAGAATAGTGCCGGATGATGTTAAAAAAATACCGAAAAATGAATTTATTCCTTGTTAATGTTTGGAAGAGTGGATTTCTGTTCCGATGCGGACGGTAGGACTGGGAATTCTGTACCCATCTTTTCCGCGAAGCCGTTTCGGAGGGTGTCCGTCTCCTTCTGTGTCGGAAGGAAAGAATTTCCTGTGTTTCGGTTTTGCTTTTAACATCTTTGTAACCAATCGAATGTTCGTTGTTTGTTCGGGTTGACACTCTCGCGGACAACAGCGATGAATTCACGATACAGAGATATTTACCTTTTATGTAGAGCAAAACTATGGGATATTTTCCGTTTCTCCAAACGATTTTTTCTTGAAAAAAACCGAATGATAAAAAAGTATCATTATTGGTTTTTATAATATGATATATACGCGACTTTATCTCTTATTTTTGCAATAAATATGGTTGACACCCGGACAGTACCGCTGAATTGTCGTGCGGACGGATTTACCGGAAAGGCGGGGGTAAGGTTGCAGACGGAGGGACGGAGCGTGTAGGTCGGATGCGTGTCGGAACGGATGGCTGTTCCGGAAAAACCGATCGGGATGCGCCATCCGGCTTTATGGATGCGGCGGCCCTTGTCGTCCGGACTCTTTTCGCAGGCGGAATTTGAACTAATCTTTAACTTAATAATGAACACTATGAGAAAATTATTCTTGCTGATTCTCTCCGTGTGTCTGGCGACGATATCGTATGCCAAGGAAGCGGACAGGATCAAGGGGCGTGTCATTGACAAGACCACGAAGGAAGCGCTGGTCGGGGTGGCTGTGGTCTCCCAGGCCAATACGAGCGTCGGGACTTCGACTGATGTGAAAGGCGAATTTACGTTGTCGGTAGCCCCCGGGACCCAGCTTTCGGTCAGTTACCTGGGATACGTCTCCCGGACCGTAGTCGCTGCCGACGGCATGACAATCGAACTGGAGCCTTCGTCGGTGAGTTTGGACGAACTGGTCGTGGTTGGTTACGGTACTGTGCGCAAAAGTGACCTGACGGGTTCTGTGGCCACTGTGAAGGGAGCGGATCTGAACATCCTTTCTACGCCCAATGTCGGTGCCTCTCTGGCGGGGCGTACGGCCGGTGTACAGGTTGTCTCGAGCGGTTCGCCGGACGGACAGACCAAAATCCGTATCCGGGGTATCGGTACGATCAACAATTCCGATCCTCTTTATGTGGTGGACGGCTACCAGACGACCGACATCTCCTACCTGGCTCCTTCGGACATCGAGTCGATGGAGATCATGAAGGATGCTTCTTCCAGTGCGATCTACGGTTCGCGCGGTTCGAACGGCGTGATCCTGATCACCACGAAGAAGGGTGCCGACCGCCCGACCAGTGTGTCGGTCAACGCTTATTTCGGTATCCGTAAATCGAGCCGGTATCTGGATGTGCTCAATGCGACCGACTATGCCAAGGCGCGTATCGAGGCTTATGCGAACGACAACGCCACGATGAACACCAACGACCTGGCCATGCTGAACTATGTGATCGACAATAATCTGGGCGGAACCGACTGGCAGAAGGAGGTGCTTCGTACGGCCACGGTGCAGAATTACAATATCGCTGTACGCGGCGGCTCGTCGAAAGTGCGCTACAATCTCTCTGCCACCTACAATTCGGAAGAGGGTGTACTGAAAAACAGTTTTGTGGACAAACTTTTCCTGAAGTTCAATACCGAATATCAACTGCACAAGTCGGTGACGGTCGGTTCCGACATTGCCTTTGTCGACTACGACATGAGCGGACAGGACCTGAGCAATATGTACGGTTCGGCACTGACGCTGGCCAGCCGGGCGGCTCCCGTGTCGCCTGTTTACGATCAGGAAGGTAATTGGTTCCGTACGATGGGGCAGGACAACAACCCCGTGCGCGTCATAGACCAGGAGCGTTACAAAAAGCGCCACGGAAACAAGTTCGTGGGTAATTTCTACCTGAACGTGGATATTCTCAAGGGACTTTCGTTCCGCAGCACGTTCAGCGGCGACTACACGTTTACCCGGAATTCGGATTATGTGCCCGAATATTATGTGAGTCAGCAGGAGAAGAACGATCTGAGCGAATTGAGCGAATTCCGCCAGAACTCTTTCAACTGGGTGTGGTCGAATGTGGCCACCTATAATTTCAGCCTGCCGCGGGCCCACCGGCTGACGGCCATGCTGGGTGTGGAGGCCACTAAGGACAATTACACTTCGATAACGGCCACGGCTTATGACGTGGCCGAGAATGCCGACATGCGCTATATCTCTGCGGCCAAATCGAATAATTATAATGCCGATTCCGACCAGGGTATCAGTACGTTGTTCTCGCAGTTCGCCCGGGTGAATTACTCGTTTAAGGACCGCTATCTGCTGACGGCCACCCTGCGGCATGACGCTTCGTCGCGGATTCCGAAGGACCACCGCAGCGATTTTTTCCCTTCGGTATCCGTGGGTTGGAATATGGCCGAGGAATCGTTTCTCCGTGACTGGAAACCTCTGAACCAATTGAAACTGCGTGCCGGTTGGGGACAGGTGGGTAATCAAGCGAGCGTCGGTATCGGTGCCTATCAGGCTGTCATTGCCAATAACCTCAAGTATGTCCTCGGGGGCCAGGTCTACGAGGGCCGTATTCCGACCACCCTGTCGAACGAGGATCTGCGGTGGGAAACGGCGGAACAGTTCAATGTCGGTGTCGATGCCGGGTTCTTCGACGGTAAGCTGACTGCCACGCTCGATTATTTCGTGAAGGATACGAAAGACATGATCATCACGCCTCCTGTGCCTGCCTACGCCGGTGCCGACCCTGCCCCGGCCAATGTGGGGTCGATGCGCAACAGCGGTTTCGAGTTTTCGCTTAACCATACCAACCGGATCGGCGAGTTTTCCTACAACGTGGGGTTGAACATGAGTTTCATCCGCAACAAGGTGACTTCGCTGGGCGGCAGCGCCCCGATCGTCAAGACGGTTTATGATTCCCGCCTTACGGGTACTTCGCGTACGGAAGAGGGCCGCGAAATAGCCTACTACTACGGGTACCGGACCGACGGCATCTTCCATACCGCCGAGGAACTGGCTGCTCACGTGAACAAGGACGGTCAGCCCCTCCAACCGAATGCGAAGGTGGGCGACGTGAAATACATCGACCGTGATGGCAGCGGCCAGATCGACGAAGGCGACCTGGACTATCTGGGCAGCTACATGCCGAAGTTCAATGGAGGACTCAGTCTCGGTGCGGCCTACAAGGGCTTTTTCCTCTCGTGTTTCGCGGACTTCGTGTACGGCAACCAGATCGCCAACATGAACCTCTACGACCTCTACTCGACTCAGATGGACAAAAATATCCTTTACAAGTATTACAACGACCGCTGGACGGAAGATACCCCGTACAACAACCAGCCCCGTCTGACCACGGCGAACATGGCCGAGAACATGCGTTTCTCGGACCGCTATATCGAGGACGGAAGCTATTTCCGTATCCGTAACCTGCAGTTCGGCTATGATTTCCCGACGAAATGGATCAAACGGGCGAAGATGTCGAATCTTCGTGTTTATCTGTCGATCGACAACCTCTACACGTTTACCAAATATACGGGTTACAATCCCGACGTGACCGACCAGTGGGGCGATCCGCTCGTCGCCGGTTCCGACGTGGGCGGTACGCCGCTGCCCCGGACCTTTACGGTGGGTATCAATCTAACTTTCTAACATTACGACCATGAAAAAGAACTTTATATCGTTTGCTGCGGGACTGGTTTCCGTCATGGTGCTGGCGACTTCCTGTTCCGATTTCCTCGAGCAGCCGGTGCTCGGGCAGAATGCCGACACTCCGGAATACTATGACGATCTCGACAATGCCAACATGGCGATCATCGCCTGCTATAACGGTCTCACCTATGAGGACGATCTCTCCACCTACCAGTGGATATACGGCGATGTCATGTCGGACGATGTCTGGAAGGGTGGCGGTACCGCCACGGACGCCAACGACATGCAGGAGTTGAAAAAGTGGACCGCACTCAGTACCAATTCCTATCTGACCAATACCTGGACGGCCTGGTACCGTGCCATTCATCGGGCCAATGTAGCGATCGAGAAACTTCCTTCTGTAACATTCGATCCCGACAAACGCGACCAGTTTATTGCCGAGGCGAAATTTATCCGCGCTTTTTCCTATTTCACGTTGGTGAAACTGTTCGGCGACATTCCCTATGCCTCGAAGCCGGTGGCGGTGGACGAAATGGGCAGTCTGGGCCGTACGCCTTTCGATCAGGTGATCTCCCATATCATCACCGATCTGAAGGATGCCGGAAAGGTGCTTCCCGAGAGCTATTCGGCCGAAGACCTGGGACGTGCGACCCGTTACGCCGCCAAGGGGCTCCATGCACGGGTGGTGATGTATGCGATAGGAATGTTCAAGTGCATGCCCGAATCGGCCTGGCAGGATGTGTATGACTTGTGCGACGAGATCGAACGGTCGGGATATTTCCGCTTGCTGCCCAATTTCGGCGAGGTGTTCGAGGCCGAGGGAGAGAATTGTGCAGAATCGCTGTTCGAAATCCAATACGCCACGACCAATACCGGTTACAATTTCGAGAATCAGGGAAGCTGTTCGGGTATTTATGTGGCCAACCGCGGTACGACCGAAAATCCGGAATGGGGTTGGGGTTTCAACTGCCCGACACAGGACCTGGTGGATGAGTTCGAGGCGAACGATCCGCGCCGGGAGTGCACGGTGCACGGCAACGGTATCACGCCCTATCTTTACGGTGTGTTCCAGGAAGTGGACCAGACCACCGACTATCTGACGGGGTATCATGCCCGCAAACTGGCCATCGAACCTTCGCTGCGCCCATCGAACCAGTCCGATTCGCCTTCCAACCAGCGTATCCTGCGCTATTCGGACGTGCTGTTGATGAAGGCCGAGGCGGCCTACCATCTCAATGATGAGGATACGGCCCGCGATTATGTCAACAAGGTGCGCGAACGGGCCCGTAAGTCGGCCTATCCGAAAGGATATATTGCCGGGACCAATATTTATTCGCCTACCGGTTTTTCCGATAACCTGCCCGATATAGAGGATACGGTGACCGGCGAGGCTTTGCTCGACGCCATCAAACATGAGCGCCGTGTGGAACTTGCCATGGAGTCGCTGCGATACTGGGATTTAGTACGTTGGGGCGACTATGCGGAGACGCTGGACGTTGCGACCCGAGCCAATTTCGAGCGCCGCCAGTTGCGCGGCGTGCCCGTGATACCGATCCCTTCGGAAGAGGTTTCGGGTTGGGGACTGGAACAGAATCCGATGTAATAGGCTAACCGATCAGACAAAGACAAAGAGATGAAAACATACAGCAAATTATTCATGGTCGTCTCCTGCACGCTCGCTCTCGCTGCTTGTAAGGAGGATGACTTCGGAACTCATTCCGATCTGAATTATCCGATTCCGGTCGTTGTCTCCGTGACGGAAAATCCTTCCGTAGGCAGCGAGATCACGATTACGGGAAAAAATTTCGCCGCTCCGAACACGGTGAGCATCGACGGCATTTCGATGACCGTCACCTCGGAGACCGAGACGGAAATCAAGGCGGTTCTGCCTCGTATCTTCACCGGTGCTCCGATCGTCATTCGCAATGCCTATCTGAACCAGAATGAGGAGAACATCGTCATCATGCCCAATTACCCGTCTGCGGAGGAGATCGCAGTGGACGAGTGGCCCGAGAAGATCTACCGGGGGCGTCCGCTGGTGATGCGTGGGCGGAATGTGGATCTGGTGACCGAGATCACGATCGGCGATACCACGTTCTCGGTCAATTATACATCGCAGTCACCCGAGCGCCTCGTGCAGATGATGCCGTCCGACCTGGCTGGAACCTCTTCGAAAATCGTGCTGAGAACCGTTCTCGGAAATACGATCGAGTCGGCCGAACTGGCCATCGAAAACAAGCCCGATCCGTATGTACCCGAACCCGACCTGTTACTGATGGATTTTGAGGATCAGAAGACGCATTTCGTACCGGCCGCCGCTTTCTCGAATTACACGGTGCAGATCAACCGGGAAGGTATAGCTCCGGCTCCGCAGGGAGGAAACTATTACCTGAGTTTCTATGCGCAGAACATCGCCTCCAACTGGGATCACCTCGGGTCGGTCAAGGTGGAATACACACCGGGTGTCGATCTGATCATGTTCAACGATCCGCACGTGACGTTCCTGTACAACAGTGCCGACAACATTGGTAATTTCCAGTTCTCGGTGGTTCAGAACGGCACGACGTTCGGAGGGTATTTCACTCCCGGTTCGACCGACAATCCGGACGATGCGTGGACTCTCCGCGCAACGAAGGGTGAGTGGCAATGGGTGAGTGCCCGTCTTTCGACTATTCTGAACGAAAACTGGACCGGAAACGGCAATACGTTCGATCCGAACGGTTATATCAATACGGTGGAACTGATCCTCAAACAGATCAATGCCGGTTACTGGGACGGCACGACGACCGCCGGCGGCGTTTTCGTCAATCCGCAGATGAAACTTAACATAGATCAGATCTATATCACGGACGGCCCGTACCTGCAATATCCCGACGGGCAGTAGAGATAAACGGAAAAAATTGTATATAGGACCGTAGGCCCGTGTCCGGCATGGGGCTACGGTCCCCTCTAACAATCAACGAAACAGAAAATGAAGATCAAACGAATGATTTTATCGGCCCTGATGACGGGGACGGTTCTGACGGTCTCGGCCGGGGTGTACGATGTGATGGATTTCGGGGCGAAAAACGACGGGAAGACTTTGACTACGAAAGAGATACAGGCAGCCATAGACCGTTGCCACGAGGAAGGCGGCGGTGTGGTGAGCGTGCCGAGCGGACAGTACCTGGTCGGTACGTTAAGCCTGCGCTCCGATGTGGAGTTCAACCTCCGGCGGGGGGCCGTTCTGGTGGCCACCACCGATCTGTCGCAGTACAAGGTGCCCGAGAAGGCCAAGCATCCGGCCGGAGTGTTCTATACCGAAAATGCGGAGAACGTGGCTATCACGGGTGAAGGACGGATTTTCGGTCAGGGAATGGAATTCATGGAGAAGGATGTGGCCAAGAGGATCGTCGGTGAAGTCAACAAGTATATCCGTCAGGGGTACGATTTCCGTAAGGTGGAGAACGGGTTGGGCGATGGTCCCGTCAATCCGAAAGACCGTTATCACCAGATGGTGGTTTTCAGCGGCTGCCGCAACGTGACGCTCCGCGATTTCGACTGCATTGATGCCCCTTATTGGACGATCCTGTTGGTCAACTGTACGAAGGTGACCGTTTCGGGAGTGTCGATCGACAACAATCTGTTGATTCCTAACAGCGACGGGCTGGATATCGTCTCCTGTCAGGATGTGAACGTCTCCGACTGTATCTTCAAATGCGGTGACGACGCGATCGTACTGGCCGGATACGCCCATCATTTCGACGATCCGGGATTCAAAAACGTGCTGATGCCGTCGCGCAACATCAATGTATCGAACTGTATTTTCCAGTCGCGTTCGAGTGCGATCCGGATCGGAGGATGGGACCAGAACCACATGTCGAACTATAATTTCGACAATATTACGATCTTCGATTCGAATTGCGGTATCAACCTCACGGTGCGCGATTCGGGGTCGATCCAGAACGTGAACTTCACCAATATCCGGATCGAAACCCGCATGCATACGGGCGACTGGTGGGGCAACGGCGAGCCGATCAAGATATCCGCCCTGCGCGGGGTACCCGACAATCCGATCGGCGAGATCCGTAACATCAACTTCACCAACGTCACCTGCAACGGCGAGAATGCCGTGCTGATGTATGCCTCGGACGAGAGCAAGATCGAAAACGTCTATTTCAACAATTTTGATTTCGTGCTGCGCAGAAGTCCTTTGGAGGCAGTGAGCGGCGGTAATTTCGACCTGCGGCCCTGTACGGTCCCCGGAAAGGAGATTTTCAAATCGGACATTCCCGTGATTTATATCGAGAATGCGAAAAATGTCTATTTCAACCAGGGCAATATCGGTTGGGACGGAGTGGACCGGCCGCATTATACGCATGCCATCGAGGCGGTAAAAGTGGATAATCTTCGGCTGAACAACATGACGGCAGCGCCGTCGCCTTCCAATCCGGAATTGCCGGCCGTGATGTTGCGCGGGTGCCGGAATGTGGTCGATCACATCGGTAAATAACTATGGAGATGAAAAAATCGGTTATTATACTGGGTGCGGCGGTGCTTCTGTCCGCCTGCTGTGAACGGGACGGCGACGCGTTGACGCCCGAGACGGAATGCCTTCTTCGGACATTACGCGAAGTGCCGCAAAAGGGATATATGTTCGGACATCAGGATGCGACGGTCTATGGCATCGGCTGGGACGGCGACAGGGACCGGAGCGACGTGAAGAGCGTCTGCGGCGACTATCCGGCCGTGTGCGGATGGGAGATCGGCCATATCGAGTTGGGTGATCCGGTCAGTTTGGACAGCGTACCGTTCGACCGTATCCGCTCCGCCTGCATCGAACATTTCGAGCGCGGAGGTATCAACACGGTCAGTTGGCATCTCGACAACCCTCTCACGGGCGGCAGTTCGTGGGACACGAGCGGAGGAACGGCCGTGGTGGCATCTGTTTTGCCCGGCGGGGCCAATCATCAGAAATTTCTCGGATGGCTGGATCGTCTGGCTTCCTATCTCGACAGTTTCGAAACGGCAGAAGGAGTGAAGGTCCCGATTCTGTTCCGGCCGTGGCACGAACACACCGGCAGTTGGTTCTGGTGGGGAAAGGAACATTGTACGCCGGAAGAGTATCGGCAGCTTTGGACGATGACCCACGATTACCTGCGGAAGAAGGGGCTTCGCCATTTGCTCTATGCCTATTCTCCGGCCGGCGGTGCTCCGCAGGAGGACTCGGAAGCCCGTTATCCGGGCGACGACCGTGTCGATCTGCTCGGTTTCGACTACTATCAGTTGAACGGAACGGCGGGTGAGGAGGATTATGTGCGTGTAATGGACGACAATCTGAAACGGCTCGTCGGCATGTCGAAACTGCATGACAAACCGATTGCGGTGACCGAAACGGGTTTCGAAACCGTGCCCGACTCTACGTGGTGGACGCGCGTGCTGCATCCCGTTCTTGACCGCTATCCGGTTTCCTACGTGTTGGTGTGGAGAAATGCCCGTGAGCGTCCGAATCATTATTATGCACCCTATCCGGGTCAGATATCGGCCGGTGATTTCATGGATTTTTATGGTCTGCCGCAGACTCTCTTTGCCGGGGATGTGAAACGGCTGGACCTTTAGATGCTCCGGCGGGCTCTCCGTGTCTCTGCGGAGAGCCTGTTTTCCGGGATCAACTGTTTTTATATTATTCGGATTATGGAACCATCGAAACAGCGGGTCGGAAAGGTCCTTTCGCATGAACGGCCGGATCGTTTTCCTGTCGATTTCGGCGCTACGGCCGTGACGGGCATTCATTGTAAGGTCGTGGAGGCGTTACGCGACCATTACGGTCTGGAACGTCGTCCCGTACGGATCGTGGAGACGCTTCAGATGTTGGGTGAAGTGGATGAAGAACTGAAACGGATCATGCATGTCGATTGCGAGCCAGCCATCGGATGCCGCGATTTTTTCGGGTGCGATACCCGCCGTCTGCACGAACAGAGAACGCCTTGGGGACAGACTGTATTGCTACCCGACACCTATGATCTGACGCCCGACACCGACCGGAATATCTGGATATATCCCCGGGGAGACCGTTCGGTGCCCCCTTCCGGAGTGTTGCCGGATAAATGCTATTTCATGAATGCCGTCGAACGGTGCGGGACTGTGGACGACGCCCGGCTGGACCCGGAGGACAATCTGGAAGAATACGGTCTGATCGGAGACGAGGATTTCGCCTGCTTCGTCAGTGCGGTGGAACGGGCGGCGGCGACGGGCCGGGCGGTCGTCCTCTCCTATGTCGGGACGGCTCTGGGGGATGTCGCCTTCATTTCGGGACCGGCTCTCAGTCGTCCGAGAGGTATCCGGAGCGTATCGGAATGGTATATGTCCACTTTGTTGAGGCCCGACTATATCCACCGGCTGTTCGACCGGCAGGTGGACTATGCCATCGCCAACTGCGAACGGTTGTGGAAGGCTGTCGGAGAGAAGGTTGACGTGATCTATACCTGCGGTACCGATTTCGGTTCGCAGGAGTCGCAGTTCTGTTCCGAGGAGACGTTCCGCGAGCTGTGGTTGCCGCATTACAGGCGGCTGAACGACTGGATTCACCGGAATACTACCTGGAAGATATTCAAGCATTCGTGCGGTTCGATGATGCCTCTGCTGCCGGCTCTGATCGACGCCGGATTCGACATATTCAATCCGGTGCAGGTGAATGCCCGGAACATGGACCCTCACGAACTGAAGGATCGCTTCGGTGATCGGCTGGTGTTCTGGGGCGGAATCGACACGCAGCAGGTAATGCCGTTCGGTACGCCGCGGCAGGTGGCCGACCATGTCCGCCGCCAGGTCGATATTTTCGGCGAGGGAGGCGGGTTCGTACTTAACACCGTTCATAACATACAGGCGAATGTGCCGGTGGAAAACGTTGTGGCCCTGATCGAGACGGTCAACGAACTGCGGGGATTGTAGATGTTGCCGGATTGGAAGGTGACGGTTGTTCCGGCCGGGAACGGAAACAGAAAGGGAGACCCCGGATCACTCCGGGGTCTTCCTTTCTGTTTGGGATGACCGGAAATCAGATCGCCGTACTGATGAGGAAGACGGCGGCTACGCCCAGAATGGCGTACAGCTCGGGATAGGCGGCCAGGATCAACGTATTACCGAATACGTTGTGGCCGTTGCCGATGGCCGCGATGCCGTTGGCGCAGGTCTGGCCCTGGCGGACCGAACTGAGCAGGCCGACGAAGCCCATGATCAGACCGCCCCCGAGGATGGCGGCCGCCTGCGTCATGGTGATCTCCGGGGTGAGGAAATCCTTGATCATGAAGTAGCTGACGAATCCGTACAGACCCTGGCTGCCCGGCAGGGCCGAGAGGATCATGTAGTTGCCGAAGGCGCCGCTGTTCTTCTTCATCGCGCCCACCGCCGCATTGCCGGCGATCGTCGTTCCGTAGGCGCTGCCGATACCCGCCAGGCCCACCATCAGGGCCACGCCGAAATAGGCTAATAAAATAGGTGTCATACGTGTTTTGAGGTTTTAGTTAAGTTTCTGTGTTCGATCGTTATGTTTGTTGTGCCGGAAAGGCTCGAAGGGACGTTGGGAGCCTTCGAACCCGGCGTTTTTATAGAATTCCACGAAGGTCAGACGCATCGGGTGGACGAACGACCCGAGTGATGACATGAACAGGTTGATGCCGTGGCCGATCAGCAGGATGATGATCGTCACGAGCAGGCCCACGACCGGAATGTCGGGACTGAGCCCGAGGGCCAGATCGTTGAAGACCAGCGCGAGCACGCCGCCCGAAAGGCCGATGGCGAACAGGCGGATGTAGCTCAGCACGTCGCTCATCAGCCCCGTCACGTCGTTGTAGGTGTTCCACAGTCCGGCCCCGAAGTTGGCCAGCGGGTTCTTGCCCGGGGAGTTGAGGAAGAGCATCATGAAGAGCCCCGCACCGAGGCAGGCCAGGTAAGCTGCGGAGCCCATCGAAAACTGCCTGATCCCCAGGTCGGGCAGGAACATGGCCGCCAGCGTGGAGACGATGACGATCATCCACCCGATCGTGGAGAGTGCGTACCGGAATCCGAACTGGCGCGAGATGATGGTCACCTTGAGCGCCATGCCGAAGAGAATCTGGATCAGGCCCAGCGCGATCGCCAGGTTGAAGAGCTTCTCCGACGAGAGGAAATACTCCCGGAACTGAGCGAACAGGGGCAGACCCGCCAGCTGGACGCCGAAGAACGAACCCGTGAGCAGTCCGAACAGCACCGTGGCCGCTCCGCACCAGACGGTCAGTCCTGCCGCCTGCCGCAGTTTCGGCCCCCCCTTCCAACGCATCAGCAGCCCGGCCAGCACGAAGATCAGTCCGTAGCCGCCGTCCCCGAGGCAGAAGCCGAAGAAGATCATGTAAAAGGGACCGAAGTAGGGGGTCAGGTCCATCGTGCCGTATCTGGGCAGCGAATAGAAACCTCCGATCAGTTCGAACAGCCGCGCGAACCGGTTGTTTTTCAGCAGGACGGGAGTGTCGTCGTCCGGTGTGGGATCGGATTTGAGGTAGAACAGGTCGGGATACTCTTCCAGCATCGCGTCCACTCTGTCCGCCGTCTCCCGCGTGGCCCAACCCTCCAGCAACACCAGCGAGCCGTCGGCCTCCGCACGTCCCGAACTGTGCACCTGCCGGAACCGGAGACGTTCCCTCAGGGAGGCTTCGTGCTCCGCGATCGCATCCTGCGAGGCCGCGCAGCGGGCCAGCTGCCGGTTCCATTCCTCCAGTTCCTTTTCGAGCGATTCGGCCTCCCGCCGTTTGTCGTCGCGGGTGGCCTCGGGCCGGCGCATCTCCTGGGCGTCGATCGCCACGTCCGTGCCGGGCGGAACTACCGCCACGAAATAGGTGACACCGTCCCGGGAGGCGATCTCTTCGATGAGATAGGATTCCCTCCATCCGGCCACCCGGTCGCCGAAGTCCTTGTCGTAGGCCGAGAAGAATCGGAGTTCCACACCCGCCTCCTCCAGCCGGGCCAGTTTATCCGGGTTGAAGGCTCCCCATACGGCCAGTTCGTCCGCCTCCTTGCGGGCGCGGGCGATGCGTGCCGTGAGCGATTCGATCTCCCGGGCGGCTTCCCGGTAGCGCTCGAATGCCTCCTTGCCCGTGGCGAAAGGCTCGCCCGGGACGAATTCTTTCCGTGCGGTCAGTTCTTCGAAACGGCGGGCCGCCTGCCTGTGCTGTTCGATCTGCACGAGCAGCTGCCGGTCGTCCTCCGAAGGTTCCCAGCCCGTGGTGGTGATGTCTACCAGCCCCAGCTCCCGCAGCCGCTCCAGGAAATCCTCGTAGCGGTCGTAGTGGAGCACGAAATCGTATTTCATCATCGGTACGATCATGGCCGCACCTCCTCTCCGGTTTGTCCGTGCCGGGTCTTGACGATCTTCTGGGCGCTCTTCGAGAGGTTCTCCTCGTCCTCCAGGAAACGCTTGATCTTGCGGATCGCATCCTCGTATCCCGGAATCTGGACCTTTTCATAGAGGTTTACCTTCTGGGTGGTCTTCTTGCGGGCGTGGTCCAGCAGCTGCGTCTTGTGGTCGTAAAAGGCGTGTTCGATGCCCAGCGTGGCGATGCGCTTGAGCACCTCCACCCCGTCGGCGATCCACACCGGACTGCTAAACAGGTCGTAGGGCTTCACCTCGAAGTCGATGCTCCGGAGCACGGGAATGCGTACCCCGGCGATCTTGACCGTACCCAGTTCCACGTCCCGGATACTCACCAGCTCCGGATCGAATTCGCTCCACAGGGCGGCCATGTAGTCGTAACGGGAAGAGAGCTCGTCCAACTGCCGCGCATACTCCGCAGCGGTGTCCTTCGCCTTCTTCACCTCCACGCGCAGGGCCGACTCCTTGCTCTTGATCGTGGGCAGGGCGCGGGTACGCATCCTGAGCTGTTTGCCCAGTTCGTTCAGCGACGTTTTGTTATACTGAAATCTGATAGCCATATTTCCGCGGATTTACGCTATGCCTCTTTCGGCCAGTATTTTTCCACCAGTTCGTCCTTGATGGCCACTTCGCTCTTGCTGAAATATTTCGCGAACATGGCCCAGGCGCGGTCGAGCATGCGGGTGATGTCGATGTTCACGTCGATCGAGAGCAGGTGTTCCGAGTAGTCGCGTGCGAAGGCGAGGGCCCGTTCGTCGTAGTCCGACAGGTCGAAACCGTTCTCCAGTTTCGTCTTGGCGTTGGCGGCGTCGGCATAAAGGCGCACGGCGGCGTTCATCACCTGCGGGTGGTCTTCGCGGGTCTTTTTGCCGATCACCAGCTGCTTGAGGCGGCTCAGCGAACGGAACGGGTCGACGATCACCTTGCCCGTGTCCGAATCGTTGCGCAGAAAGAGCTGACCTTCGGTGATATAACCCGTGTTGTCGGGTACGGCGTGGGTGATGTCTCCGCCCGAAAGGGTGGTCACGGCGATGATGGTGATCGACCCCCCGTTGGGCAGCTGTACGGCCTTTTCGTAGATGCGGGCCAGGTCGGAGTAGAGCGAGCCGGGCATGGAGTCTTTCGACGGAATCTGGTCCATGCGGTTGGCCACGATGGCCAGCGCGTCGGCGTAGAGGGTCATGTCGGTCAGCAGCACGAGCACCTTCTCTCCCTTGTCCGCCGCGAAGTATTCGGCGGCCGTGAGCGCCATGTCCGGCACCAGGAGCCGTTCCACGGGCGGATTGTCGGTCGTATTCACGAAGCACACGATGCGGTCGAGCGCTCCGGCGTTTTCGAAAATGTGCTTGAAAAAAAGGAAGTCGTCGTTGGTGAGCCCCATGCCGCCGAGGATGATCTTGTCGGCTTTGGCCCGGAGGGCCACCATGGCCATCACCTGATTGTAGGGTTGGTCGGGGTCGGCGAAAAAGGGTATTTTCTGACCCGACACGATCGTGTTGTTGAGGTCGATGCCGGCGATGCCCGTGGCGATCAACTCCGAGGGCTGGATACGCTTGAAGGGATTCACCGTGGGGCCTCCGATCTCGCGGGCCTCGCCCTCGATCCGGGCGCCGCCCTCCATCGGCTCGCCGTAGGCGTTGAGGAAACGGCCGGCCAGGTCGTCGCTCACGTTGAGCATCGGGGGCATGCCGTGGAAAATCACTTCCGAATCGGTGGCGATGCCCTCGGTACCCGAGAACACCTGGAGCGTCACGCGGTCGCCGTCGGTCTTGACCACCTGCGCCAGCTTGCCCCCCACCGTGGCCAGCTCGTCGTTGCCCACGCCCCGGGCGCGGAGGCTCACCGTCGCCTTGGTGATGTTGTCGATCTTGGTGTATATCTTCTGAAATGCTTTCGTCTCCATGGCTGGTTATGCTTCTTTGGTTTTGGCTGCGACGGTCCGGTCGATCCGGCTGCGGTAGTCCCGGAACCGGTCGCTGTCCCACTCCGAATAGTTCATCTGTTTGAAAAGGTTGATGAGTCCCTTGAAGAAGGAGGCGCACTCCTCGAACCCGGCGAAGGAGAACTCCCTGCGGCACACCTCCAGCACCAGTTTGTACATGTACTGCTGGCGGACGATCGGGCAGTTGGCGTCGATCCGGTCGAAGGCGTCCTGCTGGAGAATCACGAAGTCGATCAGCTCCGATTTCCAGAACCGTTCGTGGTACTCGGTCGGCACGCCGTCGTCGCCCAGAATGTTGATCTGCTCGTAGGCCTCCTTGCCCCGCTGCACGAGGGTTTTGCCCTCCATCACGAGGGATACCCATCCCGGTTCGATCCGCTCGTCGAGGTACTCCCTGATCTCGGGATATTCCAGGTATTTCGAATAGCTCTCCAGCGGGTCGATCGCCGGATAGCGCTTGCTGTCGGCCCGTCCCTGCGACAGGGCGTAGAAACAGCGGGCCGCCTTTTTGGTCGATTCGGTCACCGGTTCCTTGAGGTTGCCGCCTGCGGGCGACACCGTACCGATGAAGGTCACCGAGCCGTGCCCTCCGCCCGGCAGCACCACCATGCCTGCCCGGGCGTAGAAGTTGGAGATGATGGCCGGCAGGTCCATCGGGAAGGCGTCCTGTCCCGGCAGTTCTTCCAGCCGGTTGCTCATTTCGCGCAGCGCCTGCGCCCAGCGCGAAGTGGAGTCGGCCAGGATCAGCACCTTCAGCCCCATGGCCCGGTAGTATTCGCCGATGGTCATGCCCGTGTAGACCGATGCCTCGCGGGCTGCCACGGGCATGTTCGAGGTGTTGCAGATGATCGTGGTGCGTTCCATCAGCTTGTGGCCCGTGCGCGGGTCGTCCAGCAGGGGAAACTCGGTGAAGATCTCCACCACTTCGTTGGCCCGCTCGCCGCAGGCCACGAAGATGATGACGTCCGCATCGGCCTGTTTCGAGATGGCGTGCTGGAGGACGGTCTTGCCCGCCCCGAACGGTCCCGGGATGAAACCCGTACCGCCCACGGCGATGGGGTTGAACGTGTCGATGGCCCGCACACCCGTCTCCATCATCCGCGAGGGGCGCGGTTTCTCCGTATAGGCCCGGATCGGCTGTTTCACCGGCCATTTCTGCACCATCGTGATTTCGTGGTCGCGCCCGTCGGCGTCGGTCACCACTGCCACCGTGTCCTTTACGCGGTAGAGGCCCGCCCCGGCCACGCTTTTGACCGTGTAACGGCCCGTCATGGCGAACGGCACCATGATCTTGTGCTCGATCCATTTCTCCTGCACCTGTCCCAGCCACGAACCGGCGCTCACCGTGTCGCCCGGGGAGGCCAGCGGTTTGAACTCCCATTGCCTTTCGTAGTCGAGCGGATCGGTATGCGATCCCCTTTTGATAAAGAGGCCATCCATTTTTGCGAGGTCGTTCTGCAGTCCGTCGTAGTTCTGCGAGAGGATGCCGGGACCGAGCGTGGCCTCCAGCATGTGGCCCTCGAATTCCACGCGGTCGCCTACCTTCAGCCCGCGCGTGGAATCGTACACCTGCACGTAGGCGTTCTCGCCGATCACCTTGATCACCTCGGCCATCATGCGGATGTCGCCCAGGTAGACGGAGCAGATTTCGTTCTGCGCCACGGGGCCGTCCGCTTTCACCACCACGATGTTGGAGATGATGCCGGCCACCTGTCCTGTTGTCTTCATGTCGTATTTTCGGTTTTTATTCGTTCGTACTTTCGGCCCGGCCGATCAGTTCCGCCCCGCCCAGCGAGGCCAGCAGCCGGGCGAACATCTCCTGACCCCGCTCGCGGTCGAGCGACATCCAGCGGGAGACGATGCCCACGCGCACCAGATAGCCCAGGATGAATTCGATGTTGAAATAGTCGAAGGTCGTGAGCTCCTCCGACATCTCCCAGCGCAGCGAGTCGATGCGGTGTTCCTTTTCGAGCAGGTTCTCCTCGTCGGCCACGGCGGCGATCACCCGGTCGAGGTATCCCACCTCGCCTTTCAGCCCGAAGTCCGCCGCCGAACTGCGGGCCAGCGATTCGGCCACGTAGCCTCCGCCCACCAGCACCTGCGGTACGGGAATCCCCAGCCGGCGGGCCGTGAGGGCCGCGCAGACGTTGCGCAGGTTGCGGTCGAACTCGCCCCATTCGCGCAGAAAACGGCTCTTCGACGCGGCGCAGGCCCGGTAATAGGCCTCCATGAGCGAGCGTTCCAGCGCCTTGCTGCGGTCGATCTCCTCATAATCCGTACCCTCCGGGTCGGCATAGGCTTCCAGCACTTCGCGCACGAACCGGGGCAGGCGTACGGGCCGAACCGCCTCCTCCTCCAGTTCCGCCCGGCCGAAATTGCCCAGGGGGGAGAACTGTGCGCGGCCCGCTTTCAGGTTCACGATGTTCCCGATGTCGTGATAGGTGCGCAGCAGAGCCACCTTCTCCCGGTCCTTCCGGCCGATTCCCTCGTCGATTTCGGCCTGTACGGACGCGGGGTCGAAACCCTTGTGCTCGCCTTCCCGGGTGAATTCGCGCAGGCCCGCCACCAGACAGTAATAGTTCTTCGCCATCGTCTCCCCGCTATTTGCCGGTCTCTTCGCCGTAGAGAAGCCCGGCCACCTGCGGGCGCAGGTATTCGTCCAGCAGGGCGTTGAAATCGGCATCCGTGAAACTGAGGTAGTATCCTCCGTCTTTCGGGCCGATCCGGAAACCGTTTTTCACTCCGTCCGCGTATTCCAGTTCCACACCCGCGTCGAGGAGGGCTTTTGCAGCGGACGCGAAGGCGGCGTCCAGCTCCTGCTTCCGGCCGGCCGGAAGCAGGGCTTTCAGTCCCGCTTCGCCTCCCGAGGCCTGCCAGTTCCGGACGGTCTCCAGCAGCAGCTCCTTCACGAACTCCGCATCGAGCATCGCCCCGCCCACGGCCTTCCCTGCCGTGCGGGCCACGATCATCGTACGGATCGACTCCTTGAGCGCCGAGACGCTCTGCCGAGCGGCCAGCGCGATTTCGGTCCGGGTATTCTTTTTCAGCTCCGCGGCGCTCTGTCCGGCTTCGGCTACGATCCGTTCGGCTTCGGCCCGTGCGTCGGCGACGATCTTCTTCGCTTTCGCCTCCGCCTCGGCCACCAGTTCGTCGGCCCGGGCCCGTCCCTTCGACAGCCCTTCGTCGTAGAGCCTGCGGGTCAGCTGTTCCAGTTTGTTTTCCATAGATTCATTCGGTATTATTTCGGTTTTGTCGGTTACAATCATTGGTGCTGGGGACGCAACAGGTCGTTCACCACTTTCACGGGCGAGAACGTGGAGATCGGAACTTCCACGAACAGCGTGTTCCAGCGGGCCATGGCCCCGTTCCAGAGCCCCGGCAGTTCCTGTGCCTTCAGTTCCCGGCCGTCTTTGGACTTGGAGGAGATGAACCCCGTCGATTCGTCCACGTAGCGGAGCAGATCAAATTTCCTGCCTTTGTAGTCCTTTACGCCGCAGACCAGGTCCACGGGATTGAAGTGGGTCGCCCGTTTCATCAGCTCGGCCTGGGCCGGGGCGATCTGGGACGACTCGGCGATCTGGAGCGACTGTGCGCCGCCCGGTTCGTTCACCCAGAAGGGACCTCCGCCCGGCTCTCCCTCGTTGCGGACCATGCCGCAGACGCGGATCGGACGGTCGAGCAGCGAACGCAGCAGTGTACTGCGGGCTTCGGTCGTCATTTGCGTGTAATTCTCCGGTAGCCGGCAGGAGAGCTCCTCCTCGAGGAAGCCGGCGATTTCGCGGTTCAGGTCGTCGTCGGCTCCTACCCGATCGAGCGTTTCGAGCAGGGCGAACGCCTCCTCTTGAAGCTGTACGAGCAGCCCTGCCAGCGCTTTCTTGTAGGCTACCGTGTCGGCCTTGAGCCGGTCGGGAGCCACGTTGTCCACCGTCTTGATGAAGATCAGGTCGGCGTCTATCTCGTTGAGGTTCTCGATCAGGGCGCCGTGGCCGGCCGGCCGGAACAGCAGGGAGCCGTCGGCTTCGCGGAACGGTTCGTTGCCGGGTGTGACGGCGATCGTGTCCGTCCCCGGCTTCTGGACCGAATAGTCGATGCGGAACTTCACTCCGTACAGCTCTTCGTAACGCGGAAGCACCCGTTCCATCAGGGCGTCGAACTCCGCACGGTGTTCGGGCGAAACGGTGAAGTGGATGTTCACCCGTCCTCCGGCCTCCGCATACAGTGCTCCTTCTACCAGGTGCTCTTCGGCCGCCGTGCGGCTGCCGTCGGCGTATTTGTGGAACAGAATCAGTGCTTTGGGTTTCGAGCCGTAGTCCAGTCCCTTCCCGACGATCGCCGAGACGATCTTCACGGGGTCCTGTTCGTCGCCCACGGCCTTTTTCAGTTCGGGCCAGAACGCGAACCGGCCGATGTTCTCCAGCAGCGGGTCGATCCCCTTGCCGCGCTTTCCCCCGTTCACGAATTCGAACAGCTCCTTGAACATGCGGGTGGCTGCGCCGGACGCCGGGACGAATTTCACGATCCGGGCGGTGCGGCTTCGCTCCGTGTAGATGTCGGAAAAGCGGTCCATCTGCTCCTTGTCGAAGATGCGGATGCCGTCGCCGGCCACCGCGGCCCGGTCGACGGGCAGAAAACCGAAGCCCCGCCGGAAATTCTCCATCTGCTTCTCCACGCCCTGCGGCGTGAGCCCGTGGGCTTTGATCTGAATTAAATCCTTGTCCGTAAACATATTGAGTGCTTTTTGAACCTGTCTTTCTTTCGAACCGTCTAAATGTAGTCATTTTTTCCGAAACTGTTTTCGCATTGTTGATTTTTTAAACCTTAAATGTTGATAAATCACACGGATAGGACAAGGTAAACTATTTTTGTTTTTCAAGTTTTTTGCCGGAAACCGCATCGGAGTCGGAATAATTTCGCACCTTTGTTTTCCGTAAGGAGGACGGGAATGAAGGATTTTACGCGGGGGCGCGAGTGGAGCCAGATTCTCGGTTTCGCGCTGCCCATGCTGCTGGGCAACCTGTTCATGCAGCTCTATCAGTTCGTGGATACGGCCATCGTGGGGCGCTTCGTGGGAAAGGAGGCGCTGGCGGCGGTAGGGGCCTCCACGCCCGTCATCTTCATGACCATCGCGCTGGTGGTGGGCATGGGGATCGGTGCCTCGATCGTCATTTCGCAGTATTTCGGCATGAAGCGTTACGACCGGGTGCAGGCCACAGCCGACACGCTGACGATCTTTCTGGCCGTGGCGGCCGTGGCGGTCACGGTGCTGGGGGTGCTTTTTTCGGTCCCTCTTCTGCGGCTGATGAAGCTGCCCGAGGAGATCGTGCCGATGGCCGCTGGCTATCTGAAGATCTATTTCGGCGGTTCGGTTTTCCTGTTCGGGTTCAACAGCGTCTCGGCCGTGCTGCGCGGGGTGGGCGATTCGAAGACGCCGCTTTACTTTCTCGTTGTTTCGGCCGTACTCAACGTGGGGCTCGACCTGCTCTTCATCGTGGGACTGGGGTGGGGCGTTCCCGGGGCCGCGTGGGCCACGGTGATCGCACAGGGTGCGGCATTCCTGCTGGCCGTGGCCTATGTGAACCGGAAACACACGCTGTTGAAATTCAATCTCATCAATCCGAAATTCGACGGGGCACTGTTTCGCCAGTGCTTGCGCATGGGGCTTCCGTCCGGCCTCCAGCAGACCTTCGTGGCCGTGGGCATGGTGGCCCTGATGGGGGTGGTCAACGGTTTCGGCACGGACGTGATCGCCGCCTATTCGGCGGTCAACCGCATCGACACTTTCGTGGCCCTTCCGGTGATGAATTTCGCCGCCGCGCTCACCTCGTTCACCGGGCAGAATGCCGGAGCCGGGAAGTGGCTCCGTATCCGCCGGGGACTGCGCGACACGCTCTGGATGTCGAGCGGCTGCGTACTGGTGCTCAATGCCGTGCTGATTCTTTTCGGGCGTTCCGTGCTGCGTATCTTCACGGACGATCCGGCCGTGCTCGACGCCGGGTACGAATGTCTGGCGGTGATGAACTCCACCTACCTCCTGTTCAACCTCATGTTCGTGATAAACGGCATGCTGCGCGGGGCGGGCGCCACGGTCTTCACGATGCTGATCACCTTCGTCTCCCTGTGGCTGTTCCGGGTGCCTGCGGCCGTCTTCCTGTCCGGAGTGTTCGGGGAGACGGGCATCTGGTGGGCCATGCCCGTGGGCTGGGCTGCGGGACTGGCGGGATCGGTCGCCTATTTCTATTCCGGACGGTGGAGAAACCGGGGAGTCGGCCGTCCGGATGCCTCCTCCGTGGCTCCCCCCGCCGAAGAGGGGCTCTGATCATTTGTCTTTTGCGCGAAAATCCCCTACCTTTGTCCTTATGATGGAACGATTTCTCGATATAGACCTGACGCCTTACAACAGTTTCGGCGTTCCGGCGCGGGCCGACCGCATGGTGACGTTCGACAGCCGCGAAGAGTTGCGCGAACTGCTGGCGGACGGGGAGATACTCGCCGGGCGATGGGGTGTGCTCAGCGGCGGGAACAACATCCTTTTCACGCAGGATTTCCGCGGTACGCTGCTTCACCCCGTAGGAAAGGGGATCGAGGTGCTCTCGTCCGACGTTTCCCGGGTGAGGGTGCGCGTGCAGGCCGGTCTGGAGTGGGACGATCTGGTGGCATGGGCCGTGGAACGCGGTCTGTGGGGGCTGGAGAACCTCTCGCTGATCCCCGGGTACGTGGGGGCTGCCCCCGTACAGAACATCGGTGCCTACGGGGCGGAGGCGAAGGATACGGTCGAGGCGGTCGAACTGCTCGATACGGGGACGCTCGCCCCCCTTACACTGGCGGCCGCCCACTGCGGGTTCGGTTACCGGGAGAGCGTTTTCAAGGGAGTGCTCCGGGGTCGGGCGGTCATCACGGCCGTCGTCTTTTCGCTGGGACGGGTGCCGCGGCCCTCGTTGGGATACGGCGACCTCGCACGGGAGACCGCAGCGCTGGGCGGGCCTTCGCTGGAGAATATCCGGCGGGCGGTGACCGCCATCCGGCGCCGCAAGCTGCCCGATCCGAAAGAGACGGGAAATGCCGGCAGTTTTTTCAAGAATCCGGTGGTGGAGCGTTCCGTGGCCGAAAGGCTGAAGGAGAGGTATCCCGATCTGCCGCTCTATCCGGCGCAGGATGAGGCTCACTGCAAGCTGCCGGCCGGCTGGCTGATCGACCGGGCCGGCTGGAAAGGTCATGCACGGCCTACGGTGGGGGTGCACGGGGCGCAGGCGCTGGTGCTCGTCAACCGGGGCGGGGCTACGGGAACGGAGGTGCTGGGGCTGGCTTCGGACATCCGTCGGGACGTGGAGGAGCGTTTCGGCGTGCGGATCGAAACGGAAGTGAACGTCTGGTAACGATAAAACAGAAGTGCGATGGAAAGGCTGCTTGATAAATTTCAGGATTATATCCGGGAAAACGAATTGGTGAAACCCTCGGAACGGGTGCTGCTCACCGTGAGCGGCGGGGTCGATTCGATGGTGATGCTTTCGCTCTTTGCCCGCAGCGGTTATGCGATCGGCGTGGCCCACTGCAATTTTCAGCTCCGGGGGGCCGAATCCGAGGAGGACGAGGTGCTCGTGCAACAGGAGGCGGCCCGCTACGGTGTTCCTTTTTATAATATGCGTTTCGACACGAAGGGAGAGATGGAGCGTACCGGCGAATCGGTGCAGATGGCCGCCCGACGGCTGCGTTACGACTGGTTCAATGCGCTGTGCGCCGAGTACGGATACGACGCGATCGCCATCGCCCACCATGCCGACGATTCGATAGAGACCTTTTTCATCAATCTGCTCCGGGGAACGGGTCTCCGAGGGCTGACGGGCATTCACGCCGTGAACGGCCGCATCGTCCGGCCCCTGCTGTTCGCTTCCCGGCGCGATATTCTCGACTATGCCCATGCCGAGCGGATTCCTTTCCGGGAGGACTCTTCGAACCGCTCCACCAAGTATCTGCGCAACAAGGTGCGGCTGGGTCTGATTCCCCGTATCCGGGAGATCAATCCCAAGTTCACCGAACAGATGTGCGCCAACATCGAGCGGCTCACCGACGCCCAGCTCTTCATCAGCCGGGGCATGGAGCGCATCCGGGCCGAAGTGGTCGAACAGCGCGACGGACTGAGTGTGATCGACCCCGCCCGGATTGACCCCGCTTTCCCGGTCGATTTCGTGATCTACGAGTTGCTCAGCGCCTACGGTTTCAAGGGCGATGTGATCGATTCCCTCTGCCGGTCCATGCGCCACGACTCCACGGGCAAGCGCTTCTATTCCAAAGAGAACGTGGCCTACATCGACCGGGGAAAGATACTCGTGGCCCCGATCGCCGAGGAGGATGCCTGTGCGG
Organism: Gallalistipes aquisgranensis; assembly: GCF_014982715.1. Taxonomy (NCBI): domain Bacteria; kingdom Pseudomonadati; phylum Bacteroidota; class Bacteroidia; order Bacteroidales; family Rikenellaceae; genus Gallalistipes; species Gallalistipes aquisgranensis. The sequence goes on from NZ_JADCJY010000001.1 coordinate 608,085, forward strand.
TCGAGCTGGGAGAGGAGATGTCCAAACTCTATTGCGGCAATTCGGTGCTCTATCTGGAGAAGCTCGATATAGACGATATCGACACGCCTGCCCAGCCCGAAAACGTGGCGCTGCTCGACCGGGACCGGCTGCATTTCCCGCTGGTCGTGCGCCGCTGGAACGAGGGGGACAGTTTCGTGCCTTTCGGCATGACGGGACGCAAGAAGGTGAGCGATTTTCTGATCGACGCCAAAGTGCCGCTGGCCGAGAAGCGGCGCCAGTTCGTAGTGGTCGACGGCGGAGAGGGGGCCGGGGAGATCGTCTGGCTGGTCGGGCGCCGCATCGACGATCGGTTCCGGCTGGGGTCTGGGACGGAAAATGTGCTGAAAATCACGAGAGAAGTGCTTTGACCTGCGGCCTCCCCGGCGGAAAATCCGTATCGGCCGGGCGGAAAGATGCATAAAAATGTTCCGCTTTATTTTATTCTATCCTAAATAGTTTTATATTTGTAGTACGAACTACCCTGAAAACTGACAACCCTAAAACGAACGTATGAAAAAATTTCTCCTCCTGTTCTTTTTTTCTGCGTCGGTCGCTGCCGTTTCGGCCCAACACCGGGTTTCCTATGGTGTGAAGGCAGGGATCAACGTCTCCCAGATCTACAATAAGTTCGCACAGGACGGTTCCGACCTGCGGTGTGCGCCCGTGGCGGGTGCTTTCGTCGGTTATCGTTTTGCGGACGGGCGGTTGGGCGTGCAGGCCGAAGTGCTCTATTCGGGCCGCGGAGGCCGCTACGGAAGCCGGGCCCGGGCCTACGATTACATCGACGTACCTCTGCTCCTGAAGGTGAAACTCTGGAAAGGGCTCGATCTGAATGCGGGCGGGCAGTACGGTTATCTGTTCAATGCCCAGGAGAAAATGAAGAACTCCAAGCCTCAGGCCATCACCGATGCCCGCAGACACGAATTTTCCGCGGTGGGCGGCCTCAGCTACGATATTACGGAACATCTGTTCGTCGACGGCCGCGTGGTGATCGGTACGATGCGTCTGCAGGACATCGACGTGAAGAACAGCAAGAAGCTCTACTCCTCGACCGCCGCCCTCACGCTGGGGCTGCGCTTCTGAGGGGCTGACCCGAACTTGATTCCGCGGGCCGTGCCGGAAAGGTACGGCCCTTTTTTTGCGTTTTTGTGCGGGCGGGGAGGATATTAATGGAAAATCCCTTATTTTTGGTCGTTGTCCGGCGTGTCCGGGTCTTATTTTTCCTGCCATGAGTAAAAGTACGCTTACAACGGAATCGGTACAGAAAGAACTCAAGTACCTGCAACTGCTTTCACGGAGTTTCCCGGCCGTATCGGACGCTACGACCGAAATCATCAACCTGGAGGCGATCCTCAATCTGCCGAAAGGTACGGAGCATTTCCTGACCGACCTGCACGGGGAGGACGAGGCGTTCCGGCACGTGCTGAAGAACGCGTCGGGCGTTGTGCGCCGCAAGGTGGAGGACCTTTTCGCCCATACGCTCCGCGAATCGGAGCGGAGGGACCTCTGTACGCTGATCTACTATCCGGAACAGAAGCTGGAGCTGGTCAAGGCCCGCGAGAGCAACATGGAGGATTGGTACCGGATCACGCTCCACCAACTGATCCGGGTGTGCCAGAACGTCTCCTCGAAATACACCCGGTCGAAAGTGCGCAAGGCGCTGCCGCCCGAATACTCCTACATCATCCAGGAACTCCTCCATGAGTCGCAGGCCGAACCCAACAAGTTTGACTACATCAACGGCATCATCGGGGCGATCGTCTCCACGGGTCGGGCCGACCACTTCATCACGGCCATGAGCCACCTGATCCAGCGTCTGACCATCGACATGCTCCACATCGTGGGGGACATCTACGACCGGGGTCCCGGGGCCCATATCATCATGGACACCCTGTGCCGTTACCACAATTTCGACATCCAGTGGGGCAACCACGACATCCTCTGGATGGGGGCGGCGGCCGGCAATACGGCCAGCATCGCCAATGCCGTGCGGATCGCGCTGCGTTATGCCAGCCTGGCCACGCTCGAAGACGGTTACGGGATCAACCTGTTGCCGCTGGCCACCTTCGCCATGGAGCAGTACGGCGACGATCCCTGCACCGTGTTCCGGCCCAAATCCGGCGGCGATGCCTCCCCGGACGAGAAGACCGTGCGTCTGATCGCCCAGATGCACAAGGCCGTCACGGTCGTACAGTTCAAACTGGAAGGACAGCTCATCGCCCGGCGGCCGGAGTTCGGCATGTCCGACCGGCTTCTGCTCGACAAGGTCGATTTCGGCCGGGGCGTGCTGCGGATCGACGGCCGGGAGATACCCCTGCGGGATACCCGTTTCCCCACGGTCGATCCGGCCGATCCCTACCGGCTCACGCCCGAAGAGGAGGAACTGGTGGAAAAACTGCGCCACTCCTTTCTCTCCAGCGAGAAACTGCGGCTCCACATGCGCTGTCTGTATGCCCACGGCAGCCTTTACCTGGTGAGGAATTCCAATCTGCTGTTCCATGCATCGATTCCGCTGAACGAGGACGGCTCTTTCCGGGAGGTGACCCTGCTCGGGAAACGGTATGCCGGCCGGCGGCTGCTCGACCGCATCGACTCGCTGGTGCGGACGGCCTATTTCGGCAGCGGGAACGGGCGGGAGCGGCAGTTCGCGCTGGACTATATGTGGTACCTGTGGTGCGGGGCCGATTCGCCGCTTTTCGACAAAAGCAAAATGGCCACCTTCGAGCGCTATTTCACCGCGGACAAGGAGGCGCAGCGCGAGATCAAGGGACACTATTACACCCTGCGCGACGAGGAGGCGGTCTGCGACCGCATTTTCGCCGAATTCGGACTGGACGGAACGCGCTCCCACATCATCAACGGTCATGTGCCCGTCAAGACGCTCCGGGGCGAGAAGCCGATGAAGGCGGGCGGACGGGTGCTGGTGATCGACGGAGGGTTCTCGAAAGCCTACCAGCCGGAGACGGGGATCGCGGGCTATACGCTGATCTACAATTCGCACGGACTGCAGCTGGTGCAGCACGAACCTTTCGAGTCGGCGGCCCGGGCGATCGAGGAGGGGCTCGACATCCGGTCGGCGCTGCTGGTGCTGGAGTTCACCGAGCGGCGCATGATGGTGCGTGATACGGATATCGGCCGCGAACTGGAGAAACAGATCGAGGATCTGAACAAGTTGCTGGTGGCCTACCGTAGCGGGCTTATCAAGGAGCGGACCTGAGTTCCTGACGCATTTTGTACGATTTTGCCAAAAACGCCCCTTTTTTGTACGATCGTAATGCGGAAAACGGGACGGATACACTTTTTTTGTCTCCGGAAATTGACGCTATGTGAGGGATAACGGCCGGACATTGAGTGCGGGGTGAAGATGAAAAAAGATATTTTTGCCTGTCGTGCGATTTCGTCCCGGCATGGAGAACCTGATTATTTAACCTGAAAAAACGAATGATGAGATCTTTTTTGTTGGCATTCGGCCTGTTGTCGTGTGCTTCGCTTTGGGGTGCCGTTCCTCGGCCCCAGACCCTGAAAATGGCCGACCGAGCACTGGAGACCGCCCGGGGGCAGGCCCTCCTGCTCTACCGTGAGATGGGGGCCTATCCCGACCGTCTGCCCCGGACGGCGGAAAAGGGAAAACTGAAGACGACCGCCTCCAAAGGATGGGTGAGCGGTTTCTTTCCGGGTACGCTCTGGTACCTCTACGAGAACAGCGGCGATTCCCTTCTGCTGGAGGCCGCCCGGAACATGACCGAGCGCGTCCGGAAAGAGCAATATACCACCACTAATCACGATGTGGGGTTCGTCATCAATTGCAGTTTCGGCAACGGATACCGGTTGACGGGCGACTCTTCCTACCGAGCCGTGCTCGTGCGGGCCGCCCGTTCGCTCTCCACGCGTTTCAGTCCTGTGGTGGGCTGCACGCGTTCGTGGGACGGGGCTCGGTGGAACTTTTCGGTCATCATCGACAACATGATGAACCTCGAACTGCTCACGGTGGCATCCTCTCTGACCGGGGAAAACACCTTTTACGATATGGCCTCCTCGCATGCAGACCGGACGATGGAGAACCACTTCCGTCCCGACGGCAGTTCCTATCATCTGGTGGACTACGATTCGCTGTCGGGCCGTGTGGTGCGCCGGATCACCTACCAGGGCGCTGCGGACGAGTCGTCCTGGGCCCGCGGCCAGGCATGGGGCCTGTACGGTTTCACGATGATGTACCGTCAGACGGGAAAGAAGGCCTATCTCGACCAAGCGGTGAAGATCGGTAACTACATCATGAACCATCCCCGCCTGCCCAAAGACAAAATTCCCTACTGGGATTTCGATGCTCCTGGCATTCCCCGCGCCCTGCGCGACGTTTCGGCCGGGGCGATCATGGCCTCGGCCTATCTGGAGCTGAGCACGTTCGTGGAGGGAGAGCTCTCCGGAAAGTACCTGCGTCTGGCCGAACAGATGCTCTCGTCGCTGGCATCGCCCGCCTACATGAACAGGCCGGGCGGCGATTTCGGGTTCATCCTGCGTCACAGCGTGGGGTTCATGGGTAAGAATTCGGAGGTGGATGTGCCGCTCAGTTATGCCGACTACTATTTCGTGGAGGCGCTGACGAGGCTCAAGAGACTGGCCGAGGGGCGTCCCGTGGTGGAGATTCGCACGGCATGGTCGGAGAATCCCGACCGGGCCCGCTGGCTTTCGGTGCTGGACCGGGTGTCGCGTCCCGTGCTGGAGCGCATGAGCCGAGGCGAACTGAAGAAGTGCATGCCGGTAGAGTCGTCCAACCGCGATCTGAGAGGACGCTGTGAAGTGACCCATCTGGAGGCGTTGGGGCGGCTGGTCACGGGCCTGGCCCCGTGGCTCGAGCTGGGGCCGGACGCTACGCCAGAAGGGCGTCTGCGCGGGTTGTATATCGACTGGGCGGTGAGGTCGATCCGTCATGCGGTCGATCCCTCGTCGCCCGACTACCTCAATTTCACCCGTAACCGTCAGCCGCTGGTCGATGCGGCTTTCCTGGCCCACGGGTTGCTCCGGGCCCGCACGCAGCTTTGGGACCGGCTCGACCGGCAGACGCAGGAACGGCTGATTGCGGAGTTGAAAGCCACGCGGACCATCAGGCCCGCCGAAAACAACTGGCTGCTCTTTTCGGCCATGGTGGAGACGGCCCTGAAGGAGTTCGCCGGGGAGTGGGAGTACGAACGTATCCGATACGCCCTCGACCGTCATCGCAGTTGGTACAAGGGTGACGGGTGGTACGGTGACGGACCGGAGTTCCATCTCGATTTCTACAACAGTTTCGTGATCCAGCCCATGCTGACCACCGTGCTGGAGATCGCCGGAAAGAACGGGGCGGGCGACGAGGCTTTCCTGCGCGACCAGCTCCGACGTTATGCGCGCTACGCCGAACAGCAGGAGCGGATGATCTCGCCCGAGGGGACCTATCCCGTGCTGGGGCGTTCGCTGGCGTATCGTTTCGGCGCCTTTTACGCCCTGTCCGACGTCAGCTACCGACACATGCTGCCCGGAACGCTGAAACCTGCCCAGGTACGCTGTGCCCTGACTTCGGTGATCGCCCGCCAGAGCGAGGCGCCCGGAACGTTCGATGCGCAGGGATGGATGCGTGTCGGACTTTGCGGCCATCAGCCGGGGGTGGGAGAGACCTATATTTCCACGGGCAGCCTCTACTTGTGCAGTGCCGTTTTCGTGGCGCTGGGACTGCCCGTCTCCGATCCGTTCTGGAGCGATCCGGAGGCCGACTGGACGGCCCTGAAGGTTTGGAAGGGCGAGGATATCCGGTGCGACAAGGCGCTGAAAACCCCGAAAGACAGATAGTCCGCGGCAGTTTTACCGGGTAAGGAAAGGGATACCCCCGCGGCATTCGCCGGCGGGGGTATCCCTTTCCCGTCAGTCTCCTATTTTCTCGGGCGCTCCGTCCGCTTCCGGGCCGTGAGCAGGTCGAGTTCGGGACCGATCAGCCCTTCGCGCCGCGTGATGTCGAGCAGTTTCCGCTCCGTCTCTTCGGGCGGGAGCAGGGGACCGGCCGGCCGGGGTCGGAGAGCCATGTAAAGCGCCCCTTCGTTGTGGAGGGCCATCGTCGCGTCGATATACCGGAGCAGGGTGGGCTCCTCCAGCATGAAATTGAGGGGGGCTTTCCGCTCCAGTACCCGTTCGTCGGGGATCGAGGGTCCGTATTCGTCCTCCACGCCCATATTGGCCAGCAGGGTGTCCGATCCGACGAGTGCCTCGGCCGGGATACGGCCTTCCAGCGCATGGGGAACCCCGGTGGCGGTCACGACGGCATAGGCGCCTTCCAGTGCCCGGGCCACGGCACTGCGGTCCCTGTAGTCCGCAATCTCTTCGGCACATGCCCTCACCCGTCCGCCTGCCGTGCCCGGGTCGGTCACAACATGGACCCGCGCTCCGGCCCGGAATGCCTGGAGAATGATGCCCGTGCCCACCTTGCCGCTGCCGAAGACCACCAGTTTCTTTCCTTTCCACTCCCCGTACCCCAGCGTGCGCATGGCCCGCAGGTAGCTTTCGCCCGTTCCGAGGCAGGTTTCGATCTGCTTGATGATTCCTTCGTCGGCCATGAAGACGGGCCTCGGACACCGGGCATAGGCCCGTGCTCCGGAGCGGGTGAGTTCGGCGTATCCGATCCGGGCCTGCCGGCCGGAAAAGGCTCCGGCGCAGTCCAGCACGAGGTCGTATGTTCCCGGATCGGCGCTCTCCTCCCGTTCGAACGGAATGCCGGTCGCAGCCAGACGCCCGAGCAGTGCGGCATCGTTGGGCAGGCGCCGAGAGACGCCCAGCGTGAGGCGCGCCCCGGCGGCCAGCAGGGCGAGGTGTTTGAGCAGCGTATTGTGGAAAATGGGGGTGGCGTCGAGTATCTCGAGCCCATCCAGCGGCCGGGACGCCCTCCACCGGGCGGTCTGTTCCCGCAGGGCCGGATACTCCTGTTCTACGTAACGTCCGGCCACGATCGCTTCGATCTGGTCTGTCAGCATAAGGCGAATGTTTTTGCTAAAATAGTCCGTTCGGACGAAAAAAACAACCCGGACGGGCGAGGAGGGCCCGAAAGCCCCGAATCGTCCGTCCGGATTGTTATGGTGCCGCTGCGGGCCGTTACCAGTTGTCGCTGCGGAACGGGGCGGCGGGCAGGCCTTCGGTGTTGTAGAGATTGGTTTTGTGCCAACTGTGGAAGGCGAAACGGACGGCTACCGGAGCCGGGACGGCTTCGGACGATACCACTACCCGTTTGCGGTCTTTGTGGACGCGGGCCTTGGCGGGATGAAAAACCCGGTCCTCGCCTGCCAGTTCGAAGCAATCCAGATCGGTCTTTTCGGGAGAGAGTCCGAGTCCCGTGTGGTCGAAACTGACCAGTGCCTTGCCGTTTTCGAACTCCACGCTTCTGAACAGGGGGCCCGAGGCGGGGATGCCTTTCAATCCGTACGTGCCTGCCAGTGCGGCTGCTGCGGCCCGCCGGGCTACGGGTGCCTTGAGGGGGGCGTGGATGAAATTGGGCGACCCGATGTCGGACGTGCCTACGAGCGAGCAGCCGGGAACGGTGCGCACCACCTGTTGCTGGGCCTCCATGATCAGAGCCCCGGCCAGTTCCTCACGGCTGGCGTAGGGACATATCTGGCAGATGATGAACGGCATGTCGGGCCGGTTCCACTCACTGCGCCACAGTCCGATCATGTCGGTCAGCAGCCGGGCGTAGATGTGTGCCCGCGAACGGTTGCTCTCCCCCTGGTACCAGACCACGCCCTTGAAGTTCATCTTCAGCAGCGGGGTGAGCATGCCGTTGTAGAGGGTGCTGGGGGCCCGGTGGGGCATGTCCGCCTTTTCGGCCGGGATGTAGTCGCGGCCGGGAGTGTATTTCGCCAGCGTGGCGGGGCTCATCCATGCCTCCACGTTCGATCCTCCGTAGCAGGAGACGACGATACCGACGGGTATGCCGAGCGTCTCGTTCAGCTGTTTCCCAAACAGGTATCCGACGGCGCTGAATGCGGCCACGCTCTCCGGGGTGCAGGTTTTCCACTCTCCGGAACAGGAGGCCTGGGGTGCGTCGGCCGGTTTGCGTCCCACGGTGTAGAGACGCAGATGCCGGTAGCGGGGCGACGACATGATCTCCGCGAGGGACCCGTCGGTGGGCTGGGACGGAAAGCCACGCATGGGCATCTCCATGTTGGACTGGCCGGAACAGAGCCATACCTCGCCGATCAGTACGTCTTCGAGCGTGGCGGTTCCGTCTCCCGAGGCGGTGACGGTCTGGGGCTCGGCCGTGGCTGCCGGCGTGGGAACGGTGACGCTCCAGAAGCCGTTGCCGTCCGCCCTGGTTTTACGGACGAGGCCGTCCCACGAGCAGGTCACCCCGATTTCGCTGCGGGGCGAGGCGCTCCCGTGGATGGTCGCTTCGCTTCGCTGCTGGAGCACCATGTGGTCGCCGAGGGTGGGGTGGAACTTTACTTCGGCCCGTAGCGTGAAGACGGAGCAGAGGCCGAGGATCATAAGCAGTTTTTTCATCGTTTCAGGTTGTTTGGTTACCGTGCAAAGATAATTCAGAATCCTTTTTCCCGGATCGGAATAATGTCCCGAGCCGTTGTAAAATAGTACAAAAAGACTAATCCGTCGGGGAAGACAGAGGGCCCTTCCGCTTTCCCCGACGGATAAGGGGAGAATTGCGGACGAAATATGCCGCTATTCCGAACTATATTGGCCGTTCTTTCCGAGGGGGGACGCTATCTTTGTAAAAAAGGAGTTTCGTGCGGAAGGCGCATAGTTTCCGAATAAAATTTCCTATTTTTACCACTCCATAAAATTCCAGAGGTTATGAACGGCAATTATAATTTGCAGATCGACGGGGGACTGATTACAGAGGGTGTCCCCTACGACATCATTCACCGCTACGAGCGGATCAGGACTTCGGTTTTCCCGACCGAGTACGACGGCGTACAGCATGCCGCCGACATCATCGTGGGGATGATCAACGACCACAGCCGCGAGGCGGCCGAGTCCGGCATCGACTATTCGGCCACGCCCTTCGCTCTGGGGCTGAGTACGGGACGGACGCCCGTGGGGCTCTATCATGAGCTGGTGAAGCGTTACGAGCGGGGAGAGGTGAGTTTCCGCGAGGTGGCGGTGTACAGTCTCGACGAATTTTATCCGATCACGGCGCAGGAGCAGCAGAGCCGGAATTTCCGCATCCATGAGGATTTTCTGAACCATGTGGACATCCTGCCCGAGAATATCCATATTCCCGACGGTTCGATTCCCCTGGAGGAAATCTCCTCCTACTGTACGGCCTACGACATGGAGGCGTCGAACATCGACCTGATGATTATCGGTATGGGCATCCAGGGACAGGTGGGCTTCAACGAGCCCGGCAGTTACCGTAACTCGCGTACGCGGCTGGTGGCCCTGAACAACGCCACGCGGGAGTCGCTTTCGCCGATCTTCTACAACAACGTTGAGGATACGCCCCGGATGGCCATTACGCTCGGCATGGAGACCATCATGAAGGCGAAGCGGATCATTCTGCTGGCCTGGGGCGAGGAGAAGTCCGACGTGGTGGGCAAACTGGTCGAGGGCGAGGTGACGGTGCAGGTGCCCGTCACCCTGTTGCAGGAGCACGAGAACATAGAGGTCGTGGTGGACGAGAATGCTGCGCAGGGGCTGACCCGCATCCAGGCCCCGTGGCTGGTGGGGCCTTGCCGGTGGACGCCCAAGTTCATCCGCAAGGCGGCCGTATGGCTCTGCCAGCAGGTGGACCGGCCGATCCTGAAGCTGACCTACCAGGACTATATCGACCATTCGCTGGGTGGTCTGCTCGACAGTGTGGGGCGTACCTATGACCGGATCAATATAGACGTGTTCAACGATTTGCAGCACACCATCACCGGCTGGCCCGGAGGCAAACCCGATGCCGACGACTCGACGCGGCCCGTACCTTCGAAGCCCTACCCGAAACGGGTGATCGTCTTCTCGCCCCATCCGGACGACGATGTGATTTCGATGGGCGGAACGCTCCACCGGCTGGTGTCGCAGGGACACGACGTGCATGTTGCCTATCAGACTTCGGGCAATGTGGCCGTACATGACGATATGGTGCTTCAGGTGATGGATACGGCCCGCGAAGTGGGTCTGGGGGACCGTTACGATGAGATACGCCGGGTGATTGCCTCCAAAAAACGGGGTGAGCCCGAACCGAGGGAGCTGCTCGACGTAAAGGGGGCGATCCGAAGGGGCGAGGCCAAGGCGGCCTGCCGCCTGTTCGGGTTGGACGACAGTACAAACGTGCATTTTCTCAATCTGCCTTTCTACGAGACGGGAGGCATCAAAAAGAGCCGGCTGGGCGAGGCCGATATCCGGATCGTGGTCGATCTGCTGCGCACGATCCAGCCGCACCAGATCTATGCCGCCGGCGACCTGTCCGATCCTCACGGCACGCACCGCGTCTGCATCGAGGCCGTACTGGAGGCCCTGTCGCGTGTGAAGGACGATCCGTGGATGAAGGGCTGCACCATGTGGCTTTACCGCGGGGCATGGCAGGAGTGGGACCTGGGTGTGGTCGATATGGCCGTGCCGCTGAGCCCCGAGGAGATGATCGCCAAGCGTCATGCCATCTACCGCCACCTTTCGCAGAAGGACATCGTGCCCTTCCCCGGTGCCGACAAGCGGGAGTTCTGGCAGCGGGCCGAGGAGCGCACGCAGAACACCGCCCGGTTGTATGACCGGCTGGGTATGGCCGAATACCAGGCCATCGAAGTCTTCGTGCGGATGATGTAGAACGCGCGGTTTCCGATAAACGGGCCGGTTCGGGGGAAAAACGGACCGGCCCGCTGTTTTTTCCTGACCGTGTCCGGCTGTTACCGCACGGGGAGAATGCGAAACGGAGCCGGGAAAATCAAGTAAGGCGCTTTTTTGCGCGGCATGTCTCAAAATTTGATTACCTTCGCGTCAAACTGATTCGTTTTATGGAGAGAGTCGCATTGTTTCCGGGGTCGTTCGATCCTTTCACGCTGGGCCATCAGGCCATTGTGGAGCAGGGGCTCCGGATTTTCGACCGCATCGTCGTCGGGGTGGGGGCCAACAGCGAGAAGCACGGCCTGCTCACCGTGGAGAACAGGGAGCGTCTGATCGGCGATATCTACCGCGGGAATCCCTGCGTGGAGACCGTTTCCTACGGCGGACTGACGGGGGATTACTGCCGGCAGCGGGGAATCCGGTTCATTCTGCGGGGCATGCGCAACACGGTGGACTACGAGTACGAGCGGGGCATGATGCTGATCAACCAGCGGCTCTATCCGGAGATCACTACTGTCCTGCTGTTCACTCCGCCGGAATACGTGGCGATCTCCTCGAGCATGATCCGCGAGCTGGTCTCCTACGGGAACGACCCGATCGAGCTGATGCCCAGTAATATCGACATCAAGAATTACCTATAAAAGCAACGACGTTATGGAATTTACAGCCGAAATCATAGCAGGTTTCCTGGGCGGTGAGATCGCGGGAGACAAGGATGCGAAAGTGTGGACGATCGCCAAGATCGAGGAAGGTACCCCCGGGGCTCTCTCGTTCCTTTCCAATCCCAAGTACGAACATTACATTTACGATACGGACTCTTCGATCGTGATCGTGAGCCGGGAATTCGTTCCCTCGCGCCCGGTGCGGGCGACGATGATCCGGGTGGACGATCCCTACGGTTGTTTCGCCAAGCTGCTGGAGCTCTATGTGGCCAACAAACCGCAGAAGACAGGCATCAGTCCGCTCAGCTCGATCCATGCCGGTGCCCGGCTGGGCGAGAACTGCTATGTAGGCGAGTTTGCCGTGATCGGCGACGGGGTGACTGCCGGTGACGGCTGCAAGATATATCCTCATGTGTATGTCGGCGACCGGGTCCGATTGGGAAAGAACGTCACGCTCAACGCGGGGGTGCGTATCTACGAGGATTGCGTGATCGGCGACAATGTGATCCTGCATGCGGGATGCGTGATCGGGGCGGACGGTTTTGGTTTCGCGCCCAACGAGAAGGGTGAGTTCGTGAAGATTCCCCAGATCGGCAACGTGGTGATCGAGGACGACGTGGAGATCGGGGCCAATACCTGCGTGGATCGGGCCACGATGGGGTCTACGCGCATTAGGAAAGGTGTGAAGCTCGACAATCTGATCCAGATCGGGCATAACGTGGTGGTCGGCGAGAATACGGTCTGCGCCTCGCAGGTGGGAATCGCCGGTTCCACGAAGGTGGGACACAGCTGCATGATGGGCGGTCAGGTGGGGATCGCCGGTCATCTGACCATCGGCGACGGCGTGAAGCTGGCCTCCAAGAGCGGCGTGTCGAACAGTATCGCCGACGGACAGACCTATATGGGATCGCCCGCCCTGCCGGGAACCAAGTTCCACCGGGCGCATGCCGTTTACCGGAACCTGCCCGATTTGAGCAACCGGGTGCATCAGATCGAAAAGGCGCTCGAAAAGTTGTTGAAGGAGCGGGAGGCTGCCGAATAGTTTTTCCGATGAAGGAACGGCCGGAAAGGATCATCATGGGGATCGACCCGGGCACCAATACGGCCGGGTACGGTTTCCTGGAGGTGCGGGGTGCCGCCGTGCACTGCATCGTGCTGGGAGATATCGCGCTTCACCAGTTGAAAGACCCTTACCGGAAACTGCGTCATCTGTTCGACCGGGTGGGGGCGCTGATCGAGGAGTATCGTCCGGACGAAGTGGCGCTGGAATCGCCCTTTTTCGGGGAGAACGTCCAGAGCATGTTGAAACTCGGCCGGGCGCAGGGGGTGGCGATGGCCGCCGCGCTGACGCATGACCTGCCCGTGTTCGAATATGCCCCGCGCCGGATCAAACAGGCGATCACGGGGCAGGGTGGGGCCTCGAAGGAGCAGGTGGCGGCCCTGTTGAAAAGTATGCTGCACGTGGAGTACGACGTGAAGAGGCTGGACGCCACGGACGGGCTGGCGGTAGCGCTGTGCCACTATTTCGTCAGTTCGGCCCCGATCAACGAGGCTTGCGGGGACGATCGGAAAAAGGCTCTGGGCGGCGGATTGAAGGCCGTGTCGCGGCAGGGAAGCCGCAGCTGGGAGAGTTTCGTGAGCGATCATCCCGACCGGTTGGTGCGGCCGGTGTCCGGGAAACGGCCGGTGGCGGAAGGTGCGGAGTGTCCGCTGGAACATAGAATTCAAAAACGGAAACCATGAAGAAAAGGATATGGAGCACGCTATTGCTGGCTGGTATGCTGGCAGGGTGCGGAGGACAGGACGGATACCGGGTCGAAGGCGACTTGAAGGGGCTTGCCGGAGAGGTGTATCTGAATATCGACGGGCGGATGGCCGATACGGCTTCGGTGAAGGATGGCAAGTTTGTCTTCGAGGGGAAGACGGAGCGTCCGGCGACGGCGACCGTTCTGAACGAACGCGGACAGGTGACGACCTTCTTCCTGGAGAACGGCCGGATCGTGCTGAAAGGGGATGCGGAGAAGCCGATGGAGATCGAGATCACGGGAACGTTGAGCAACGAACGGTACAGTGAGGTGCGCCGGAAGCTGACGGCGTGCGTCGACCGTTACATGGCGGCTTCGTCCGGCGAGGAGAAAGAGGCGGCGATGGCATCGTTCGATTCGCTTTTCTGGGCTTCGGTGGATGCGAACACGGACAACATGCTGGGTGCTACTTTGCTTTACCAGGCTGCCCAGGGAGATGATCCCGCGCGGGTGGTTGATGCGATCGGGCGGTTTTCGTCCGAAATGCGGACTCATCCCATGATGAAAGAGGCGGAGCGGATCGCCGGAACGGCTCTGCGGACGGCGGTGGGGCAGCCTTATACCGACATCACGTTGCCGGATGCGGACGGAAAGAATGTGTCGCTCTCTTCGCTGGTGGGCGAGGGAAAGTACGTGCTGCTCGACTTCTGGGCATCGTGGTGCGGACCCTGCCGGGAGGAGTTTCCCTATCTGGCAGAAGCGTACGGGAAATACCGTGCGAAGGGGTTCGACATATATGGCGTTTCGCTCGACCAGGACCGGGAAGCATGGTCGGAAGCCGTGGAACGTTACGGTCTTGTGTGGACGAACGTGGTGGCGGACGAAAATCCGAACGATGCGGCACAAGTGTATGGGGTCACTTCCATTCCGGCCAATTTCCTGATCGCTCCCGACGGAAAGATCGTGGCGCGCGACCTGAGAGGAGAGGCATTGGCGAAAAAACTGGCCGAATGGCTGGAATAATCATGCCGGATCATAAAAAAACTGAAAAAATCACCGAAATATTTGCAGGGTCGTCAAAATTAGCTATATTTGCACTCGCAAATCAGACAAGGCTCCGTAGCTTAACTGAATAGAGCACTTGACTACGGATCAAGAGGTTACAGGTTTGAATCCTGTCGGAGTCACTGAAAAAAGCAACTTGCAGAAATGCAAGTTGCTTTTTTTATGCCATTTGGGGTAGGTATCGGGTGATTCGTGCAGACCTGTGTGAACAGGGAATCGACATGCATGCCCCCGTCGCCGAAGTGTTGGCGGTTGAAAATCATCGGCAAATGGAGTGTCCTGTCGATATCGTAGTGAGATCGCCTGTGCCGCCAGCCTTTCGGGCGCTCGGGAGAGCCGGGAGGGAAAAATTTCCGTTTTTCCGGGAAATGTGGAATATTTCGTTTATCTTGATTTAACATTTCGCTGCCCGTTGCATCATTATCAATGAGTATGAATTCAGCGACCGATAACCGTATCATTGCCATGCTGGGCGACGGGGGCGACCCGGAGGCTGGGGTCAGAATGCTCGTCGAGCTGTACGGTGAGCGTATCTACTGGCATGTCAGACGGTTGGTGCTGTTTCACGAAGAGGCCGAGGAACTGACTCAGGATACCTTCGTGCGTGCCTGTTTCCGTATCGGGTCGTACAGAGGGGAGGGGCCGTTTTCCGCCTGGCTCTACCGGATCGCCACCAACGAGGCCCTCCAGTGGATTCGCAGGAAGCGGGCCGGCCGGAAAAACCTGATCGGGGTGGAATGCCTTTCGGACCTTCCGGCCGAAGAGGTGGAGCTGGGTGATGCGGCGGCAGACCTTTTTGCGGAGGCGGTCCTGCGGCTTCCCCCGCGGCAGCGGTCGGTCTTTACGCTCCGTTACTATGACGGGATGCCGTACCGGCAGATCGCGCAGGTAATGGAGACGACAGAGTCGAACGCCAGAACGACATACCATTATGCAACGGATAAAATCAGGGATTTCATAAAGGAACATGGTTATGAATGATGTATTTCAGACCGGACGGAGGGACGGCAGGATGCCTTTCCGGGTTCCGGAAGGATTTTTCGATGAATTGCCCCGGCGGACGGTGCTGCGGCTGAGGGCCGAGACCCGGAGACGCCGACGGAGGCTGATCGTCCGGGTGGCTGCAGTCGTCGTACCGTTCGCCGCCTGCCTCGCGGTGGCCATAGTGTTCCGTGTCTCCGACGGGAGGGAACGGGAAAGTGTCGCTTTCGGGTCGGACGGCACTGAACAGTTCGACTGTTATTTGCAGGGCCTTTCTGACGAGGAACTGAAGAACCTCGCGGCCGAAGCCTCGCTCGATCCTACTTTCTATTGACGATGTAGTATGAACGGATAAAACTTTTCCTTTGCCATGAAAACAATCGGAACGATACTGCTTTTCGGCCTGTTGCTGCCCTTTTTCGTCGCGGGGCAGGGAAACAGCCGGCAGGCCCGGCTGATCGAGGCCAAAGCGGCGCTTATGCGGAGTGAACTGAATCTGACGGCGGAGCAGGAGGAGGCATTTCTTCCGCTCTACACGAGCTACGAGAAGGAGATCGCCGCATCGTCCGCTCCGATGCGCAGCCTGCGCAACCGGATGCGGGCCGATACCCTCACTTACGGACCTGTTCCGACCCGTGAGCAGGCCTTGTTGCAGATACGGACGGGATTCCGTGTGTCGCAGTCCATTCTGGATGTCAAGAAGCGTTATCTGGACCGGTTCGCCCTGGTGCTCGATCCCGGACAGTTGCTGAAGTTCTACCAGACCGAGAATGCGATCCGTAACCGAATCAATCGGGAACTCAAGCGTAGGAACAATCCATGAGAAAATTACTGCTTCCCCTGATGCTCGCGGCCGCACTGACCGGCCGGACATCCTCCATCGACAGCCTGGTCGGAATGAAACTCCGGCAGCAGGGCGTAGTGCCTTCGCCGCAGTGCAGCGATGCCCGGCTCGTCCGTCGTCTTTACCTGGTGACCACCGACCGTATTCCCACCTCGGAGCAGGTACGGTCCTATCTGCGCAACCGGAACCGGGAGGTGCTGGTGGACAGTCTGCTTGCCAGTGAGGGATTCGTCGAGAAGATGACGCTCAAGTGGGGCGATCTGCTGCGTATCAAATCGGAATTTCCGAGTACCCACTGGCCCAATGCCGTGCAGGCTTACAACAAGTGGCTGACCGACCGTTTCCGGGCCAATATGCCTTACGATGCTTTCGTGCGCACTCTTCTGCTCGGTACAGGCAGTAACTTCCGGGTGCCGGAGACCAATATTTACCGTACGGGCAGCGACCGTGCCCCGGAGACTCAGGCGGACAATATCGCCCTCCTGTTCACGGGGCGGCGGCAGGCTCCGCCCGAGTGGAGCGTGTTTTTCACGCAGTTGAGATTCAAGGGGACCGGGGAGTGGAAGGAGGAGATTCTTTGCCTGGACATTGATGTTCCGGCTCCGGCTCTGCCGGTGCGGCTGGCCGAAGGGGTTTCCGTGAAACTGCGGGAGGGGACCGACTACCGAGTTCCGTTCGTCGAATGGCTGACTTCGGACGCGAACCGCCCCTTCGCCCGTGCCATGGCCAACCGCATGTGGTTCTGGTTCATGGGCAGGGGAATCGTGGAACCGTGCGACGATATGTCTCCGGAGAACGCACCTTCGAATGCCCCGTTGCTCGAATACCTGACCGACCGTTTCATCGCTTCGGGGTACGACCTGCATGCTCTCGCCCGGGAAATCCTGCTCAGCGAGACCTTTTCGCGGAGTTCGCTCTCCGCGGGCGGCAATGAGGCCGATTCGCTCTGGTTTTCGCACTATCCTCTGCGACGCCTCACTTCCGAACAGCTGAATGATGCCGTGTGCGACATCACGGGCGTGCCCGATCTCTATTCGAGCCGTGCTCCGGAGCCCTTTACCAACTATCCGGCAGGGACGCGGGCCATCCAGCTCGGCGACGGAACCGTGACCACCACGCAGCTCGAACTCTTCGGCCGTCCCTCCCGCGATCTGGCGCTGGAGAGTAACCGTGACAACCGTCTCGATTCGAAACAGCTTCTCTATCTGCTCAATTCGACCAACGTATACGACAAACTGCGGACGAGTCCCTATCTGAAATCCCTGTCGCAGCGGAAATTGGGTGTGAAGGGGACCGTCCGAGAGATTTATCTCCGGGTGCTCGGCCGTCCCGCATCCGACCGGGAGGTCGGGGCCGTCACGGCATGGGCCGCCGGCCTTCCCCAGCGGAACCGGCTCCGTAACATGGCCGAATCGCTGATGTGGGCTTTGCTGAACAGCGACGAATTTATTTTCATGAACTGACCTACGCACAAAAAACACTCCCTATGAATTCGAAGAAAAACCGCCGGCAGTTTCTCCGGGAATCATTGACACTCGGAGCGGGACTTATGTTCTCCGACAGACTGCTGGCCTCCCTTGCGGGTTTGCATTTCGGGATGGGACGGTCTGCCGGTCCCGGTGTTTCCGGTCCGGCTGGTGGCCGGGCCCGGTCGGTGGTCTACATCTATCTCGACGGCGGTTCGTCCCAGACCGACACGTTCGATCCGAAACCCGAGGCCGGGCGCGATTATGTCGGCAATTACCGGAATCCGATAGCCACGAACGTGCCCGGAATCACGATCGGGGAGAAGCTGCCCCGCCTGGCGCAGTTGGCGGATCGCTATTCGCTGTTGAGGGGCATGGTCGTTCGGACCAACGCCCACGAGACGGCCCATTATCGTATGCAGACGGGCGACCTGACCGGGGGAAGCATCGTCTATCCTTCGTTCGGCTCCATGATCTCCTATCTGAAAGAGGGTGAATACCGGAATCCGTTGTTTTCTTATATTACGCTGACGGCCGCTTCGACCCGCTTCAACGAGGCCGGATTCCTGCCCCCTAAGTACAAACCCTACGACACGGGGGGCTCTCCCGGAAAGGAATACTTCGACGTGAGCGGTATTTACGACCACACGGTGCCCGATTCCCTGCTGTTGCAGCGGAAGGCGCTGCTGGAGATGCTCGCCCCGCTCGGTGAGAGGGTCGAGCCCACGGAGGAGGTCCGGCTCGCCGAAGAGCTGCGCGCACAGAACTACCGGTTGATCCTGGGCGATACGCGCCGGGTGTTCGACCTGTCCGAAGAGCCCGAAGATCTGCGGCAGTCCTACGGAATGACCGATTTCGGACAGTCCTGTCTGGCCGCACGGAAACTCGTGCAGGCGGGCGTGCTGATGGTTGTCGTTCGTTTCCGGGGATGGGATACCCACAAGGAGCACTTCAAACGGATGGATGCCCGGTTGGAGGAGCTGGACAAGGGCGTTTCCTCGCTGCTGCTCGATCTCGAGAAATTCGGACTGCTCGACCGGACGGTCGTGCTGTGCGGCGGCGAGTTCGGGCGGACGCCCCGTATCGCCTGGGGGCCGCCCTGGAACGGCGGACGCGGACATTGGGGCGACGCCTTCTCCTATCTGGTGGCCGGAGGGGGATTCCGGGGCGGGGCCGTTGTGGGGAAGACCGACGCCAAAGGGGAACAGGTCGTCGACCGGCCGGTCTATCCGGCCGACCTGTGGGCCTCGGTCTATTCGCTGATGGGAATAGACCCGAAGCGGACGGTCGTACATCCCACTCGGGGCGAAATACCCATCCTGCCCTCTTTCGGCGTCGAGGGTCAGAGCGGAGGAATGTTGACAGAAATCATGCGTTAAATGGAGACTGTTATGAAGAGATATCTGTTGCTTGCCATATTCGTGTCGGCGGCCTGTGCCGTATTTCCCCAGAAGGGGAACATCGGTTTCGTCTATCCCTGCGGAGCTGCCCGGGGAACCACCGTGGAGGTGACGGTCGGCGGCCAGAACCTGAGCCGTGCGGAGGGCATCGTCGTGAGCGGAGCCGGGGTGAAGGGGGAGCTCGTCCCTCTGCCCGAGGGCCAGCCGAAGAAGAAACGCAAGGGCCGCAGGAATATCGGCGAGGAGGACAACCTCCAACTGGCCGACCAGGTGTGTTTTCGCCTCACGGTGGCTCCCGATGCCGAGCCGGGTCTGCGCGACCTGCGGCTGTTGCTGCCCAACGGCATGACGAACCGCCTCTATTTCGAAGTGGGCGAACTGCCCGATGTGCTCGGGAAAGAACCCGACGATGAGCAGGGAACTTTCGTAGAGACGCTCCCGGCCACACTGAACGGCCAGGTGATGCGCAGCGATGCCGACCGTTTCCGGTTCCGCGCCCGCAAGGGGCAGACGCTCGTGGCGCGGGCCAAAGGACGGCTGTTCGTTCCCTATCTGGCCGATGCCGTGCCGGGCTGGTTCCAGCCTGTGATGCGGATTTACGACAGCCGGATGAAGGAGGTTGCCTATAACGACGACTATCGTTACCAGGTCGATCCGGTCATTCTGTTCGACGTGCCGGAGGATGGCGAATATACGGTGGAGATACGCGATGCGCTTCACCGCGGGCGGGAGGATTTCGTCTATCGTATCGACTTGGGCGAACTGCCTTTTATCACCTCGATCTATCCGCTCGGCGGTACGACCGGCCGGAAGAGCAGCGTGATGCTGAGGGGCGTGAACCTGCCCGGAACCGCTCTGAAGCTGAAACCTGCGGAGGAGGGCCGGATTCCCGTCTCGGTGAGGAAAAAGAACGGACCTGCGTCGAACACCGTCTATTTCGAGTCGGGTCCGGAGGTCCAGCGCTATGCCGATTCCCGCAGGCCGAATTTCACGATCGGGCAGGCGGCCGAGATCGGATTGGGTGAGGTTTTCAATGCGGTGGTCGACCGTCCGATGCGGGTACACTGGTACCGGATCGACGTACCGGCCCGCCAGCCGGTCGTTTTCGAGGTGATGGCCCGCCGTCTGGGGTCGCCGGCCGACATGCGCATGACCCTCTACGACAGCCGGGGAAAGGTGCTTGCCGACGTGGACGATACGCCGGACAAGGAGGAGTACCTGCTCACGCACCATGCCGATCCGCAGATCATCCGCCGGTTCCGGCAGGAGGAGACCTGTTTTCTGCGGCTGATCGAGTCGCAGGGTAAGGGTGGGGAGGAGTATGCCTACCGTCTGAAGGTAGGGAGAGCGGAAGCCGATTTCGCCCTCAATATCGAACCGGCGACCGTTTCGGTCGCCCGGGGAGGAAGCGGAGTGCTGAATGTCATCGCTCTCCGCAAGCAGCAGTTTCGCGGGCCGATCGACCTGCATGTAGAGGGATTGCCCGAAGGGTTCCGGATCAGTTCCGTCCGGATTCCGCAGGGAAGCCAGCGCCTGATGCTGACGGTTACCGCGCCGGAGGGGGCCGACACGGCAGTCGTGCAGCCGAAAATCTACGGGACGGCCGAGGGCGAGGGCGGGCGTGTCGTGCGCCGCGATGCGCGGCCCGTGGAGACCATGATGCAGGCATTTTATTATACCCACCTGATGCCGATCGACGAGTTTCGCCTGGAGGTGACCGACCGGCTGCCCTTCTCGCTCAGCGTGGCGGAACCGGAGCGGCCTCTGTCGCTTTCCGCGGAGCGTAAGGTGCCCCTGACCGTGCGGGTACGTCGGGACGAGGGGTACGACGAGCCGATCACGCTGATGCTGCGCTCCTCCGAACGGGGAGTGAAGGCCGAGGCGGTGGTCGTCGGACCCGGACAGTCGGAGGCGGTGCTGGAGATCGAATGCAAAAGCGCCCGTCAGCGGGCCGTGCCAACCCAGCTGGTCGTGTCGGGTGTCGTGAAGGCCTCATCCAAACGGATCGCCGGACAGGCCCGCAACGCTTTCGTGGCCGCCGTCAGCGCCTTTACCCCTGCCGTGACCGCCATGATGCCCGTCTCTCCGAAACAGCCGGCGAAGCGGAAACCGGCCGCAGATCAACCGAATAAAGAGAAATAGGATGGAAGGAGGTTATTTTTGCAGGACGGCCCTCGCCAGCGGGGAGGATGTCCGCACCTGTGCCGGAGAGCTGGCGGAGCGGCTGGTCGGCGGACGGCCTTCCGGCACCGTGCCGGTCCGCCTCGTGTTTTTTACGGATGCGGCCGAAGGGGAGACTTTCCGGACGGTCGCCGAACGGATCGGAGAGGTGCTGTCCGGACGGTATCCCCGGCAACGGCCCGTATGGAGTCTCGTCGCCCAAAGGCCTCTGTCGGGCGGTATTCCGGCCCGTGCGTTGGCTGCCGAGGTCCACTATCATGCCTTGCCGCGGCGGGGTGCGGTGCGGTACGGGTGCTTCGGAAAGATTCCCTATATCGTGTGCGACGACGGGGAGCGGCGGGAGCTTTTCCTCTCTGTGGGGCCCCATAACACCTGGTTGCCCGACTGCGTACCCGCCCAGGCGGAGGTCGTTTTCGGCCGGGTGGCGGAGATCATGCGCCGGGAGGGGTTTCCGATCGATTCCATTCAGCGCCAGTGGAACTATGTGGAGGGTATCACCCGAGAAACGCACGGCTGCCAGCACTATCAGGCGCTCAATGACGCCCGCAGCGAATTCTACGCTCCGGTCTTCTGGACGAACGGCTATCCTGCGGCGACGGGGATCGGAACCGTATGCGGAGGCATCACGGTCGATGTGAATGCGGCAACCGGTCTGGTTTCGCGGGCGGTGGACAATCCGCTGCAACGTGCCGCGCATGTCTATTCGGAAAAGGTGCTCCGTCCGGGCGACCGGGCCGTCCCCACGACGCCTAAGTTCGAACGGGCGAGGGTGGTGGAGTACGGCGGGCAGTCGCTCTGCTACGTCTCCGGTACCGCCGCCATCCGGCGCGAAGAGTCGCTCGCCGGGATGGATGCCGTCCGGCAGACGGAAGTGACGGTCGGCAATATCGGACAACTCACCGCACAGGTCTCCTCCGGGTGTCGCGTCCGTTCGGCACGGGTCTATGTGAAACGCGCCGAAGACGTGCCAGCCGTGGAGGAGGCCGTACGGGCTGCCTATCCGGAGGCCGATCTGCTCTTTCTGGAGGCCGACGTGTGCCGTCCGGAGCTGTTGGTCGAAATCGAAGCGCTGGCTTTCGGCTGACGGCCGGGGCCGTGCGGGACAGAGGGACCGGCTGTCGCCGGAGACCTTGATTCCTGCGGCTACACGTTTTTCCCGGCTTCGAAGGCTTCCTGCATGGCGGGCTTGTCTTCGATCTCCCCGACTTTCCAGGCTCCCACGCCGTAGATTACCCCCTTTTCCGCGGCGCCTTCGAGACAGTCGAGGAATCCTCGGAATCCCTCCACGGTGCGCTCCATGGCCGGAATGTTCGTCTCGGCCGCCGTGACGATGAAGTAGAACTCCTTGTCCCGGATTTCCAGGTAACAGGCGCAACAGCGGTCGATCAGCGTCTTCATTTGAGCGCACATCGTATAGAAATAGACTGGTGTGGCCATCACGATCACGTCCGCTTCGATCATCTTCTCTACGATCTCCGCCGCGTCGTCCTGCTGCGGGCAGGGCTTGCCGTACATGCTGCACACGCTGCACCCCGTACAGTAATGAATGGTCTTGTCTTTCAGGAAAATTTTTTCCGCCCGGTGTCCCGCCTCCTGCGCCCCTTGCAGAAACTGGTCGCACAGGGTGTCCGAATTGCCTCCGCGGCGCGGGCTCGAGGAGAGGATCAGTACTTTTTTACTCATGGTTCCCATCTTGTCGTTTTTTCGATACGGCAAAGATACGGGGCGTTTCCCGTTTTCCCGTTATATATATTCCGGTTTGTCATACCCGGTTTACGGATCGGCCGCCGTTTCCCCTGTCTGAGAGGGTGGGGCGGACGTATCGGCGAGGTGATGACCGTCGGCTCCGAATTTTGGTTATCTTTGCGGTGACTTTTACCCTGCGAACGATGGATACCGAACGAATGACTCCCTGGCGGGCATGGTTGCTGGCTTCGCGTCCCAAGACATTGGCCGGGGCTGCCGTGCCCGTGCTGATCGGATGCGCGCTGGCTGCCGAAGCCGGCGGTTTCGCGTGGACGCCCGGCCTGCTCTGCCTGGGGTTCGCCTTTCTGATGCAGGTCGACGCCAACCTGATCAACGATCTCTGCGACTACCTGAAGGGGAGCGACGGCGAGGACCGTCTCGGTCCCGACCGTGCCGTCTCCAAAGGTTGGATCGCGCCCGGCGCCATGAAACGGGGTATCCTGATCGTTACAGCGTCGGCCTGTGCCGTGGGGCTCTGCCTGTTGTTTTATGGCGGCCCGGAACTGATCGCCGTGGGGATACTCTGCATCCTGTTCGCCTTTCTCTATACGGCGGGACCCTATCCTCTGGCCTATCATGGTTGGGGAGACGTGCTGGTGCTGCTCTTTTTCGGTTTCGTTCCGGTGGGATGTACCTATTATGTCATGTGTCACGGATGGACCTCTTCTGTGACGGTCGCTTCGCTGGCTTGCGGGCTGGTCGTCGATACCCTGCTGATGGTCAACAACTATCGTGACCGGGAACAGGATGCCCGCAGCGGGAAACGCACGCTCGTTGTGGCGTGGGGCGCCCGGGCCGGACACTCGCTCTACCTGGCGCTGGGAGTTGCCGCCGCGGGGCTTTGCCTTCTTTTCTTTGCCGAAGGGCTGAGATGGGCCGGGCTTCTGCCCCTGCTCTATCTGCCGCCGCATTTCGCCGCATGGCGGAAGATGGGCCGGATCGGGGAGGGACGGCAACTGAACCGGCTACTGGGCGAGACTTCGCGGAATATGCTGCTGTTCGCCGTACTGCTCTCCGCAGGCCTGTTGATCGGGCGGTAGAAGCGGGAATGCCGGATATATCTTCAATCGGACATTATATTACCTGATGTAATAAAGTAAAGTTGAGGGCAAGTTTTTTTGAAGAGGTCGATTCCGCAATTCTTGACTTGATGTTTGGACCGTTGGTTCATTCTCGCGTCGGTTTCATTAATTCGCTTTATTTTACTTTACTATAATTCCCATAACGCTGACAGGTGCATTGTCGCTGATGCGTTCGAAACGGAATACGAGTCTATCTGTAATTACAGTTCTTTTGAGTACTATGTTGCATACAGCATTGTGATTGTCTGTTATGTGAGCAATGTTATTACCATTGCCGTCTTCGACACTGAAATTACGCACGGTATGGGGGGATATATTAAAAAAGTGATTCATCTGTACGGTTTCAAGAGCTTGATCGTAGTCGCTATCGAAAAATACACGTATGGTATTAAGGGCCTTTTTTTCATTCCAGTGCACATCTACCCAAGGTGTAATGTCGTTCCAATCGGCTGACCAGCAATTAGGTGAGTTGACAGGGCGAAAAATATGTCTGGATAGGTTTTCTGCTTCAAATCCATCTATGGGTGAATGGAAATGCAACGCTATGTTCGAATTGTTTGGAATACGTTTGGGACACCAGAATTCAAATTCTTCGATTCCTATGTCTGCTGGGGGAACCTGTTTGCCATAGTTCGAAACCGCAGGATTGACAGTGTTGTATACTGTTGTGACGCCTGATATGATTCCTGAAGCCATTTCAATCTCTACTTTTTCGTTGCGCATAAAGCAGATAAACAAATATTTAGCTTGCTTTGTAGTATAGTCGAAGCCAAAGTCGATAGTTTGTTCCCCTTTGTCAAGATGGATGGTTTTTGTCCCTATTGTTTCGCAGGGGGTGAAATTGCCCATTCGTTCGGAAGTCCTGAGTTGAATTTCTAACGAAGTTCGCTCTGAGCAACGTACATTTAGGGAGATCCGAGGCAAATTCCCCTTTATCGACAAGAGCGTTGCAGCAGATTCGGCGAGTGGCATAAAACCAATGCTCTTGCCTAAGTTGTCGAGTTTGAGTGTCGAAGAGACACTGATTGATGCTTTTGATAGCAGTGAATCTATGGCGGAGATATCCAGATTGGGTATATGGTGCCCCCTTTCGATGAGAGAACGTTGGAGCTGTTTGATTTTCTCTTTATCCATGAAGGCCGCGGGGAGCACGTTGTTTTTCGTGCACATTGCAGCACTGAGCCCTATCACTTCACCGCCATAGGCGCAGGTACACATCACGCGCGTCGAGCCATTGGCAACGTGCGAGACGGAGATGATACGTCCTCCGATTAAAAGATTATCTATATCCTTGCTTAGATAGCAGCGATAGGGGATTTGGTAAATACCCTTCGAGTGCCATTGGTTGCACGCCCTCAGTGACGAATATACTCCGTCGGCAGGGTGAAGATCTATCGACCAGCCCCCGAAGGCCACCGCATCATAATGTGTGTTTTGCAAGATAATATCATTTTGCGTCAAGGTGTAATAGCCGCAAAAACGTCTGCTCTCTCGTTTGCCCGGTATGATGCCGACCCATTCCAAAGTCTGGTTTGAAGTTTGTGGATATTTGCCGGAATTTTTGATGTAATCCCATATTCCATATACAACACGCCACAATTCGTATTTTATCTTTTCAGTGTCGTAAACTGTGTCCAGACGACCTCCGTATTCAATCCACCAATATTTACAGCCATGTTGTTCGACATTGAAATATTCACTGTTGTTGATTCGTATTATCTTGTGCTCTATGTTTTTGATCGCAAAATCCGGCGCATGATACTCAACGGGGCTATCTGTCTGTTTGGTGTAAAAAAATATCGTATGACCCAAAACCTCTCCATAGGCTTCTTTGTCGGCAATGAATTGTTCTCCGAATTCGTCTTTGTCCTCGGCACCTATACGGAAAGATGCTCCGGACAGGTAACCTACGATACCGTCACCCGAACAATCTGCAAACAACGGAGCGGAAAATCTATATTCGGTCGAATTTTGTGAGTTAAAAGCATCCACCGAAGCGATCATCCTATCATTGTTTTTAGTGACGGCCGAGACCGAGGTGTTTAGGAAAAGATCAATATTGCGTTCTGCACATACTTTGTCTATCAATAGTGCGTCTAAAAATACGGGGTTACCCTCTTTGTTGCGGTATAGGTTTTCGGTCATCAGTTCATCGACTAAACCACCTTCCCGTGACCATCTGTTGTTGTTCGCCATGTGAGAAGTGGCTCCTAACATCCATATACGTACCTCGCTAGATGCATTGCCGCCTAGGACGGGACGATCCTGGATTAAAGCTACTTTAATACCTTCACGTGCGGCGGTAATGGCACATGTGACGCCTGTAATACCTCCTCCTACGACGACAAGGTCATAGTCGAGTGTCTCGCGTTTATTTTTTCTATTGGTAACAAAATCGCTGGTTATCATAGAGAATTATTTTTTAGCTTTTAGAATTATAAAACCACCCAAAATAACAAGTATTGCACCGACAATTATCGTGACACCTGGTTTGAATCCTGTATCTATTATTCCCAGTGTAGCGACCATTAACCCTGCGCTCAAAATCCCTATTCCGATTACTTTTATGCTGTATCTGTTATTTTTCACTTCGTCGATGTTTTCCGGTGAAGAGGCTTGCTGTTGTTTCTCTCGGTTCATTATAGCCTGTTCGCATTCTGCGGCCCTGGGATCGATATAGCCCGTGTGTCGATACCATAATTCGAATAGGATCAGCATGATGGTCGGTAGGCTGACTCCGAGTACCATCTCCTCTGTACGGCTTAGAGCGAAATCAAACAGGGCGGGAGTGACGAACTTAAAGACGGCATTGACCCCGAGGCTGATCAGCGTCGTAGCCATAACTGCTTTGCTGTTAATACGTCGGGAAAATAGCGTCCAAATGACGGGTAGGTAGAGCGGAACGCCCGTCAGGGCTCCTAAGCTGATCACCACATTGACGATACCACCCATATGGGGAACGAGCAGGGCCACGATGACCGCCAGAAGTCCGAAGCCGATGGTTGACAGACGAGCTACCCGCATGATCGTTTTGTTCGAGGCATTGGGTTTGAGCCGGCAGAATATATCGTTGGTGAATACTCCTGCCGAAATGTTCAGTGTTCCGTTGAGCGAACTGGCTGTGGCGAAGATCATGCCCCCGATCATCATGCCCAGCAGTCCCTTGGGCAATGCCTCTTTGCACATGAGCAGGTAGGCACCTTCATCGGCGAGACCCGATAAGTCGGGGCTGTAAACCCGGTAAAGCATCGGGGGAAGCATCCATAAAATTGGGCTTATGACATAGAGCGAGCCGAAAAGCAAGCCTAGTTTCCGTGCATCTTTTTGGGTCGCAACGGTGGTGTATCGTTGAACGTACGACCAGTTTCCTCCCAAAAATACTGCATTATAAAGTATATAGGCAATAATGAAAAACAGGGTGTATTCGCCGTTAAAGACTTTAAAGAAACCGTCCGGTACGTTGTCTATGAAATTGGACACACCTCCCACTTTGTCGAAAGAGAGGGGGATGACGATTAAAACGGCCGCGGTTAATATGACGAATTGCAGAACGTCCGTCACCACGACGGCTCTAAGGCCGCCCACCGTGACATACAAAATGCTTATACCCCCCAGAAGTAGAATGGCGCTGTAAAGTGGAAGTCCGCTCGATACCTCGAGAATCTTCGCCACGGGATAGAGGAATGAACCGGTGGTGAACATCGAGATGAAGAGGAACAGATAGGTGTATGTTTTTTGTACATTAACACCCAGACGCGAAGTGATGTATTCGGCTGCCGTAAGTACTCTGGTTCTCTTCCATCGCGGAGCGATCAACAGGGCTATGATGAAACCGGCAATACACATGCAAGCCTGAATGGTGATGGCTACCAGACCGTATGAATAGGCGATCGATCCCCATACGACGAAAGTGCCGGCCGAGAAAAATCCCATAAACAGGGACAGGCCTCCGATCCACCAGGGGACGTTACCCCCTGCGGCAAAAAAACTTTTGATGCTTTGTCCTGCTTTTGAAAAAGTGATTCCTGCGATCAGAATCCCCAAAGTGCATAGTACGATAGTGATATAATCTAAAGCTACCATAGGCTTTAAAACATGGATTATTATTAGGGTTTAATAGTATAAGATTAAAATAATTGTCCGAGAAAGGCAAATTTTTCTGGGTAAATCGACCTCAAAATAGTCGGTTACGTTACCGGTATCGTTATCGAAATTCCGCGATCGTACGTGAAGTTGTTTTTTTTGCATAAAAAAGCTATCTTTGAAAGTCCCTAAAAAGAAGTACCATGAGACATTTCACCACGATTAAGGATATTGCTAAAAAATTGGGAGTCTCTACGTCGACCGTTTCAAGGGCCTTGGCCGATCGGTGGGATATCAATCCGAAGACCCGGGAGCTCGTTCTGGAGACGGCTCGGGCAATGAACTACAAACCCAATCCTATGGCGGTGATGTTGTCGAAGCATCAGACCAAAACTATCGGCATAATCATTCCCGAGTTTTATAATTCATTTTTCCCTACGGTCATCGAAGGAATTCAGGATGTGCTCCAAAAGACCGGGCACAAATTGCTTATCATGCAGTCGAAAGAGTCGATGGAAACCGAACGTGTAAACATGGAGTTTCTCGAAAATTGCATGGTCGATGGAATTATCCTGGCTATCACGCAAGAGGGTGAAAATGTCGAACAATACAGGGGGCTGATCGAAAGGAGTATCCCGATTGTTTTCATTTCGCGGGCCTCCATGCAGGTCAATGCTCCGAGAGTGATGATCGATAACTACAAAATGTCGTTTGCGGCCGTTGAACATCTGATACTCACCGGTCGTAGACATATTGCCCACATTTCGGGTCCTGTCAGTTTGAACATAACGGGTGACAGAACGAAGGGCTACCTTGATGCGTTGGCTAAATACGGGCTCGAAGAGGATCGATCGCTCATCGTTCCGGGGGGAATGGTACTTGAAGGTGGCTACGAGGCTGCGTGTACGTTGTTGAAGTCGAAACGGAATATCGATGCCATTTTTGCCTTTAACGACCATGCGGCGATCGGTGCCATGCGTTATTTGAAAGAGGTGGGGGTAAGTATTCCTGAAGATATTGCTATTGTGGGGTTTTCCGAATCTCATTCGGCACTTGTTGTCGAACCTCGGTTGACTTCCGTTGCCCAGCCGCTTACCGAGATGGGACGCAAAGCGGCGGAGATCATTTTGAAATTGATAGATAACAAGAAATTCCCTGAAATGAACGTTTGTCTCGAGGCTCAATTGAATATTCGTGAGTCGTCGTTTAAAATCTGAAAATATAATCTGTATTAAAAAATTGCGGGGCCAATCGGTCCCGCAATTTTTTTGTCCGAATAGGGTTTTGACCCTCGGAACTTTTTCAATGACCCCGGATTATTGATAGGGCGAACCGGTAAAGAGCAACTCCTCATGCACCGTCCTAAAGGTATCTATGGCCGTCGGTTCGGGCAAAAAGTGTGTCACATAGCTGATCGGCTGGCGCAAATCGATATTTTCCAGAGAAAGGCCGTTTTTGAGTTCTGACGAGATATAGAATTCCTCCTTGGGTTCTCCGTCGCTACCGGTATAGTATAGCGTCACGCCGATCTCTTTTTCCGATGCGGCACTTCCCCATACGATGTCTATACCTTCAGGAACATAGTTTGTCGCTTTGCGATACTTGGCCGATTTGATGAATTTGGGGACAACCCGTTTTTCGAAAATCTCACCGTAGACATTGACCACTTTTTCATCTACGATCGATTTGTGGCCCAGATTGTCGTGGGTGACCAGTTCGATAGTGTAGTTACCCTCGGCTATGGGGTTGTCGGCATCGCCTATATAGACATCGATCATATCCTTTTTGTCGTCCTCAGTGATGGGTATAATCAACGAGTCGGTTCTCTGGGACCAGTATATGTGCATTCTTGTAGCACGCGGATCGGACATCCAAAACCGGATCATGAAACGCTCGTCTCCGGCATAGGCGAAAGCTGAGTCCGGTTTCGAAATGTAGATGATCTCCCCTTGGGATAAATAGGGCTCGATGCTCTCGTTCATGCCCGTACAGCCGACCAGACCGATTATCGCCGGAACGATGATTCCATATAATTTTTTTATCGATTTCATCTCAATTTATATTAACAGTTATTCATCTCCTTCGTTTCCTTCTCCGCCGACTTCACCTTCTCCGTCTTCTCCGTCTTCTTCTGTCGCTTCCTTACCCCACAACTTCAACTCGTCGAAGTGGAGACCCGTACTTTTACCCCAGTTTTCGACACTCCGGAAACGGAAATACCGGATCGGAATAATGTCATTCGGGAATTCGAACTCTTCGCCTGCATTGGCATATTCGAGGTCTTCGGGCGTGGGTTTTACGTCCGGGCCCAGGCCAGAGGGACGAATGCTCTCGAAGAGCGCCAGTTTGGTCCATCCTTCCCAATTGGAGGGATCGGCTGCTGCCATAGGATCGGAGGTTCCCCAGATTTCGAAGATATGGGGGCAGTGGAGCTGAAACTGGTAGTCGGCATTCGCTCGTTGCCACATTTTCATACGCGACATGAGGTATTCTTTACCCAGGTCGATGGTGAAGTAGGGATTCGGAGCGCCGCCCGCAGCGATATAGAGAAGTTTCGTTCCGTCGCCGTGGATACCGTCCCAAAGACACGTTATGTTTCCCTGTGCTTTGCGGAACTTATAGCCCGGAGCC
Source organism: Gallalistipes aquisgranensis (assembly GCF_014982715.1). Taxonomy (NCBI): domain Bacteria; kingdom Pseudomonadati; phylum Bacteroidota; class Bacteroidia; order Bacteroidales; family Rikenellaceae; genus Gallalistipes; species Gallalistipes aquisgranensis. The sequence continues at coordinate 638,786 of NZ_JADCJY010000001.1, forward strand.
AGAGGAAGCGCTGTAAACAGATTGGACGGAATCTCAATCTCGTAGTAAGGGGTCAAGTTGACTTGGACTGTGTCGGATGTGTTGCCGTAGACATCCTGTATCACGAATCCGAATGTGCTGGGTTTGGGCTCCTGGCCGCGCACCGAGCGTTGTGCGGATTCCTCGGTCGAATAGAAAGTGTCTATTTCTGTGAATTTATTGTCTTGATCCATTTTCAGTACCCTCACGATAAACTGTTCTCGTGTGGGGTTCTCCCAGTTTAAAACAAGACCGCTCCAGCTTGGTCTGACTTTTAGCTGCGCCACTGCTGTATAAATGGGCGAGTCTTCAGGTTCGATTTCGACATATACAGGGCCCGATTCATTGCGGCTGCGGTCGACGGAAATCAAGCTGATCGTACGTTTGATTTTCCGGCCGAAACCAGAGATCTCCAGTTTGTTGTTGAATACGGAAGCCTTTACCTCCTGCGGATGGCCTAAAGCGTCGGTGTAAACTGCCTTTACGTAAAGCAGGTCCGGTTCGTTGGGAAGTTGATAGGTGATGGATACCTTGCCCGGGAGATTTGTTACGACGACATTCGATACCATCTGTGGAGGTGTTGAATCTACAGGATATTGTCCCACTACCTCCTCTTTGCAACCATACAGGAGGCAGAGACATGCTATAATGATGAAACTTATACTTTTCATGTCCGTTTACATTTTGAGAAAATATTACCAGTTGGGGTTTTGAACCAGATTGCCATTCACGCGGATGGCATAGTCTTTAATAGGCCACAGATAATCCCTTGTGCGGAAACCGATGTTGTCGATCGTTGTGACGCGATAATATTCGGCTTCGTCCGATGCGTCGATATTCCATGCTTGGATTAGCCCTGGGACCACTTCGTGGGCCTCTTTCCAACGGCGCAAATCCCAGAATCGTTTGCTCTCGAAACTGAGTTCGATCATCCGTTCCCGATGAACGATTTCCCGGAAACCCTCTTTAGTCGTCGGTTTGGTAGGATAAGTCGAATGTTCGGCCCAACTTTCTACGACACCTTTCAGGCCGGCTCTTTTACGTACGAGGTCGATGTAATAATACACTTCGTCATCGGGTTGTTCCTTTGTTTCATTCAGCGCCTCGGCATAATAGAGATATAGGTCGGCCAGACGGATGATGGGAAAACTGTAACGATAAATGTTTGACCGGCCTGCAGAGGTAACAGAGCTCTGGATACTGCTCGGTTTCTTGGCCCAATAGCCGGTTACGGAATAACGTACGGGACCGCATTTACCCATGGTCTCACCTTGTTTCATGCGCATTTTCCATGCGGCTGTCGCTTCGTTGGCGTCCACGTCGCCATAACGTCCGTTGCCGTACCAATATCCTCCGTCGAAAGCCAGATTTGCATAAAAACGGGCTTCGCGATTCATATGAAGTTTCGCCGTTTTGAAGTCGGGTTGAATCGAGTATTTGTGGGTGGTTTGGTCGGCTGTGGCAATGGAGAACCTGTCGCCGTATTCATATTCGTTGTCTTCTTCGATAGGTACGCCATTGACGGAGTAATATAGTTCGGCCATTTTGAACGTCGGAGCCAGAAGGCCGCGCCAGGGTATCGTACTTTGGTAAGAGTCCTCGAAGAAAGGCAGGGTATGCGATTGATAATTTTTCGAATTGGCACTCGTGTTGCCCCAAATGATCTCCTTGTTGTATCGGTCGGTAGCTGCACACCGTAACGATTGCTGCAAAATTGTCTCAGGTGAAAGCATGTAAACATAGTTGGGATCGTTGAATTCGAATAAATCGTGTCCCGCCAACAGACAAGTGTCGATCGCATTTTTGCAGGCGAGGGCAGCTCTCTCCCATTTTGAGTCGTCGCGGGTCTGAGGGAACAATTTTACGCCGCGGTTGTCGGTTAGCGATATGAAATCGGGGTTTCCATTAAACAAGGGACTTGCAAAAGTAACCAATATTTCTGCTTTGATGGCCAGTGCAATTGCTTGCGTAATGCGGCCCATGTCGACTCCCGGATCGTTGATCTTCAGAGGAAGATAGGGTACTGCCTCGTCGATGAGCTGTATGACATAGTTCACACATTCGTCCAGGGGGTCTCGGTAGACCTTGACTTCCTCCGTCGAGGCTTCGATCGACATGTTTTCACGCATGAGCGGAATGGGACCGTACATGCGCATCAGGTAATAATGGTAATAGGCCTTGAGGAATTTGGCTTCGGCTTTCCATTGCTCTTTCTCGGCTCCTGCCAACTGGGGGCCTACTTTATCGGCGTTTTCGAGAAAGATATTGCAGTTGCGGATGCCTTCGAACAGATCACCTCCCGAATTCTCTCCGTCCCAGTAGTTGACGTAGGGAGCATTGCTGTTCTGCAATCCCATTTTGATATAGAAGCTGTTGTAGTTGCCCACGGTGCTACTTGCTTCGGTCTTGTTGATAAAGTTCCAGGTTTCGTCGCTACCCATAATGGCTGGGTCCTTGGCAGGATTGCCTATATCGGGAATATAGCTGTAACAAGTGGCCAAAAATCTTTCCGCTTTGACTTTGTCCCGGAAAGCGTAATCGATGGTTGCCACATCGTCGGGAACTATATCCAGGTATCCCGCACAGGATGACATCGATACTAACAGCAGGGTTGAAACTATGTGATATTTTTTCATTGGTCTGATCATTAGAAAGTTAGGTTAATGCCGAAGTTGAACACCCTCTGTGTGGGGTAGGCGAGACCATTGCCTGCCATCTCGGGATCCCATAATTTGAACTTACTGAATGTCAATAAATTGGTTCCGCTTACATACAGGCGGACAGTTTTCAGATATATTTTTTTTGTAAAAGATTCGGGAAGGGTGTATCCCAACTCTACCGATTTGAGACGCATGAACGAACCGTCACGCATGAACCAGGTACTTCGTTGATTGTTATTCTCCACCAGTTCACCCGACAAACGCGGCCACAGGGCATATATGTTGCGGTTACTTTCAGACCAGTGGTCATTGGCATAGGCTGCCAGCAGGGCGTTTTTCGACACGATGCTCGACGAGCCGTCCGTATCGATGAACGGAGCGGTTTTCTCCGAATCTATCCAAAACGATTCGCGGGCCAGACCCTGGAAGAAGCAAGAGAAGTCGAAACCTTTGAAACCGGTCGAGAATCCGAAACCGTAGACAATCTCGGGTTCTGTCGGGTAACCGATGTACACTTGGTCATCGGTGGTGATCTTGCCGTCTCCGTTTATATCACGATATTTGATATCGCCCGCACCGTAGACTCCGAACTGAGTCGGCGAGTTGGCAACCTCCTCGTCATCGACGAAAAGACGTTCGGCGATGTAGCCTTTTTGTTGGGATACGGGGCGTCCCACGCGTTCGAGCCATGGAGTCATGGAATTGTCCACATCTTCGTACTTGGTGTACTCGGTAGTTCCGTAGGTGAAGTTAACACGTCCGTTGATCCACCAGTCCTTTGTGATGAATTTGTTGAGGTCGATCGAAAAGTCAATACCCGATCCTGAAGCTTCTCCCAGGTTGGATTGTGGGGCACTGCCCATAAGGCCCATCGAAGAGGGAATATAGGTTCTGGTGAGCAGGATACCCGTACGTTTTTCGGTATAATAATCGAACTGAAAATCTAACATATCGAACAAGCGTGCTTCGAGACCTAAGTTCATCTTGTAAGAGCGTTCCCAGGTGATTTGTTCGTTGGGATATTTGCTGACCGAGATTCCGTTGATGGAGTTAGTGTATTCGTTACCGAATTGGACTCCGTAGCTGGAGTTGTTCATATTGACTTGAGACAAGTAGAAGAACCGATGCTCTTGAGTACCGATCGCATCGTTGCCCACCAGACCGTAGGTAGCTTTCAGCTTGAGCATATCGACCGTCTTATTCTTTTTCCAAAACGGTTCGTTTGAGAGAATCCAGCCCACACCGATTGAGGGGAAGAAACCGAAACGCTCGGATTCGGCAAAACGTTCCGATCCGTTGTAACCGAAGTTGAACTCCATAAAGTAGCGCAAGTCGTAATTATAGGTAAACCGTCCCGCCAGACCGAGGTTGCGGGCAGGCAGCGAAGCGATCAGCGATCCTGCGTTACCGACGAGTTTGCTGCGAGCAGAGAGAACCAACAGGCCGCTCACGCCGTGTTTCTTGTTGAACGTTCGGTCGTAATTGACCACGCCCTCGAAGTAGGTCACCGTATTGACATCTTTGCCACCCTCTTTGTAGGTCAGATAGTCGGTGCCGTCGGTGTTGAGCTGGCGCAGGGTGTATTGGTCTGTGTATTTGTCATATCCTCCTACCGTGTAATAATTCGGAGTGTATTGACGGCTGACGTCAAAATAAGAATAGCGTGTTGTACTGAACAGTCCACGAGCCTTCAATCCCGGAGTGATAAAGTCGAGATCTTGTTTCAACTCGAACTGCGCGAGCATGGTTGATTTGGAGTATTGTTTGTAGCCTTTGACCATATCGGCATAGGGGTTGAGATATTGTCCCTCGTCGTAGTTTCCGAAAAGAATGTGTTTGGCCGTTGCATACTCGCCGGTAGGGGGATAGTATGCCGGATAGCTTACAGGGTCGGTACGCATAATCTTTTGGTACAGATCGCTACCTCCGTCGAGAGGACCCGAGTAGTCGTCGAACGTGCCGTGTAGACGAACGATGACTTCGGTCGTCTTGGTGACGTTGATGTTGACATTGGAACGGAGCAGATAACGCTTCAAATCGATATTGTTGTTGAAATTATTGCGCTTGTCTACCTTTAATATACCGTTGTCCTGGTTGAATGTTCCCGCGATGTAGTAACGGGCTACTTTTCCTCCGCCACCGAGGTTAAAGTTGAGACGGTGGTTGACTGTCCGGTTTTTGAGCAGCAGATCGCGCCAGTCGACAGCCGGATATACCATCGGATTTTTACCGGCTATCGTGTTGTCGATCTTCTCCAGCGAATAGGGGGTCGGAGCGAGTTTGTTGCGGGTCGAAATAGCCTCGTTGTTCAGCCGCATGTAGGTAATGGGGTCGGCGAGTTCGATATTTTTGGTCGGCTGCGACAGCGATGTTTCATATCGGATCGAAATGGTCGCCGGACCATCGTGTCCCTCTTTCGTGGTTACCAGAATCACACCGTTGGCTCCGCGTGCACCGTAAAGCGCCGTTGCCGTGGCGTCTTTCATGATCGAGAAACTGGCGATATCGTCGGGTTGCAGCCGGGCCAGGTCGGAGGAGGACATCTCCACACCGTCGATCAGGATCAGCGGGCCGCTGGCGTAGGTCAGCGAGGTTACACCGCGAATAAAGAAACTGGCGTCGTCCTGTCCCGGTTCGCCGCTTCGCTGGTAAGAGATAAGTCCGGCAACACGACCGGCAAGCGCTGTGGTCAAATTGCTGCTCGGGGTTTTCAAAGCCGATGGTTTCACGGTCGAGATGGAGGCGAGCACGCTCTCTTTCCGTTGACGGGCGAAAGCGACTACCTCTACCTCTTCGACCTGAGTGATATCCTGTCTGAGGGTGATGGTCAGCGATTTTTTCTCTTTTATTTCTATGGTTACGCTTTGATAACCGATAAAAGATATGGTGAGTTTGTCTCCGATTCGCGCAGAAATGGTAAAAGCTCCTTTCGCATCAGAGATAACCCCCTCTTGAGTACCTTCCAGAATCACGGATGCACCGACGATCGGAGTTCCCGCCTCATCTATGATCGTACCGCGGACTTTGTGACGTGGCGATGAAGCGGTCGTTGACGAAGTTTTTGTGGCTTGAGCGTAGCTTTCCCCGGCTACGATCACCATCATCATGCATAATACAACTTTCAACAGGACAAATTGCCAAAGTATCGTATTGTGAAATCTCGAAGTTATTCGTTTTTTCATAATTCAATAGGAATTTGGTCTGTTCGAATCAAGGTTAATGAAGCGTGAAGGGTTGCAGTTTTGTCTCATGTTTTTTGTGTTTTAGGTTGTTTGAAAGTTCATTGTGGAAATAAATTATGTTTTAAATTTATTAAAGATTATTGGACAAATAATTGTTTATAGTGAAAAAATCCTCGGAAACGCGATCGGTAACGTAGTCGAAAAAATATGTCTTGTTTGCGCATGAGCCATTTATGCCGATTTTTTAATTGTAGAAATGTGTGTGACTGGAATTTACAAATCGAGTCTGCTTGTCGAATGAAAGTAGCTCGAAAATGGTAGTTTTGGTTCGAGAACGGAGATGGCTCAACCTGTCGATTTGTGTATTTGTATTAAAATGACTACTCTTGTATTAACCCTAACCTATAAATAATAATGTTATGAAACAATTGTTGATACTCTCTGTGCTTGCGTGCCTGACTACGGTATTTTCGTATGCACGACAGTGGCCCGACAGGTCTTTGGGCGGTGGCGAAAAACTGCTGTTCAACGAATCCATGATCGAGCAGATGCGCCAGCGCATAGACAATCACCAATGGGCGCGCGACATTTACACGAAGATCCGGCATGAACTGTCCGTTCCGGCCGCCCCTTCGCAGGGAGAAGGCGAGCGGTTCGCCGTAGGTATATGGTATAAAAACGCAGCATTGTACTACCGTATCAGCGGTGATGAGAAATTCCTGCCCAATGTGTTCTCTGCAATTGTCAGCAATTTTAAGCTCGACAAGGCGGAGCAACCCCTCTTTACCGACACGACTAGACGGCTGCGGTCTCATTGGGAGTGGTGCCTGTACAAGTCCAACCTGTTGGTGGCGTACGACCTGTTGCAAAACCACCCTGTGCTCGTACCATATAAAGAACTTATGAAACATCGTCTGGATGAGATCATCGCTCAGGGGTATCGTTTCCTGCGTGGTAGGAAAAGCGTTAATAACACGGGATTTTGGGTGACGACGGTGGTCGGTATGGCGGGATATATGCGTGGCGACAAGGCTGCCATTGCGGAGGCTATCGACGGTGCTTGCGGCTTCAAGGCCATGTTGGCGAAATTTCGCGACCAGGGCAGGTTCAATCCCGAACCGATCAACTACACCACCAACTATATCGACGGTTGCCTGCTGATTCTGGCCGAAGCATCGCGCAACAACTCGATGGAAGATCTCTATGCTTATGTCGCACCTAACGGCGCATCGATCAAGCGGCTGGCCGACTCCTATTTCGACATTGCCAACGCAAACGGAATGGCGGTGGGCAACGGCGATTTCGGAGACTATGTCCTGATCAATGAAGATAAGGTGTTCTATGGCGGTATCGATATATTTTACGGCAAGGGGGGACCTCACCGTTCCTGTCACAAGATGGAGCTGTTCAATGCGCGCTATAACGATCCCAAGTTCGCGTGGGCTATTGCACAAAACCCTGCCCGCGACAACAAATGTTTCGTTTTTTGGGGCTATACGGCTCTCACTCATGGAGCCGAGATAACGGAAACTCGTGCTCCGGAGATCAAGAGCGAGATATTTCCCGGTATGGGCAATGCCATCATCAGGTCGGTCGAAGACACGACCTATTGGAACAGCGATGCGATAACGGCGCATATGCGAAGCGGAAAACCGTTGCAATCGCACAACCAGAACGACCACTTCAACCTTACGATCAATGCCTACGGTAAGAATATATATAAGGATTGGTTCCTGCGTTGGGACTACCTGGCACCCCGGGCATCGAACGGATACAGAAACGCAACCCCTCTTTCGCCGCGCATCATCGGCCATAATACGGTGAGCGTCGATTTTGCAGAACCCACTGTGTTCGATGTGCAATTTTCGGATATCACGCGTCGTGATGGCATGCAGATTGTTTCGGCTGCGGGCGAGGTATACAAGGGCGTTCGGCAGAAGCGGACGATCGGGGTCACCAAAGAGTATGTTATCGATATCTTTACCTTGGAATCCGACCAGGAGCACAATTATGACTATGCCCTCCATTCGGTCGGCAAGGCATCCTATTCGGGCGTGGGGATATGGCAGGAGTATATGCAGCTGAACGATGAGTACAGGATGGGCAAGATCGACAAACAGGCAACTCGGCCCAATAACGTGTGGTTCAGTGCTGTGCGTCGGGCTCAAGCTAAAAAGGATGTCGTGGCCGATATGGTCGACACCGATGGTATAGGCATGGTTGCCATCCTGCTTAACGACACCGGGACCGAAGTCATCGCGGCGGAAACGCCCTATTTTGTCTCCATCCGGGGATGGGATGATATAAGCCCCAAGGCGACGATTCCCGAAAGGAAACCGATGACCGTTTTCCGCCGCCAGGGTAAAAACGCAGAATTCTGCGTGCTGCATCAGCCCTATCGCGACAAAGTATCGCGCTTGAAATTCAGTCGCAAAGGCAATCTGTTCGTCGTCGAGGGCGATGCATTTACCGATACGTTCAATATCGAAAGCTTGGAGTATCACAGAAAAAACAGATAGAATCGTCATGAAACGAGCCTGCATCTCTCTTGTACTGCTGCTGTCGGGTGTCCCTGCGGCCATGTCGAATCCAGATTCCGGGATCGTGCCGTTTGTCGATCCCAGGATCGGCGTGAATGGCGGAGGCAATGTATTGATAGGTCCCTGCCAGCCGTTCAGCATCGTGCGAATGAATCCCCATATGGAAAAACCGCATATAACGTCGGGTTATAAGATAGGTGCCCGTATAACGGGCTTTACGGTGACCGGAGTGAGCGGTACGGGAGGCGGTGGGCGATACGGCAATTTTTGCGTCTATCCCCAGTCGGGTGAGCTCGATCCCTCAAAGCGCCTTTCGGAAGTGGCGGACGAGATGGCCGAACTGGGGTATTATGCCGCAAACCTCACGGCCGAAAGGGTAAAGGCTGAGTTGACATCCACCGAAAAGGTTGGATACATGCGTTTTACCTTTGGACCCCAGGCAGCCAAACATATTCTGCTCGATATGACCAGTGTCATAGACCGGTTTCGTAGCCGTCCCTCGGACGGGCGGTGTGTGGTTGCCTATGGTGTCATGAACGACGACGGTTTGATCGAAGGTCAGGGCGTGTTTCAGGGAGGATGGGGGCATAACAAGCCCTACATCCTCTATTTCAGTGCCAAGACCGATGTGCCATGCAGCGCTTTCGGCGCCTTTAAAGGGGGTGAAACATTGCCCGGTATGCGTGTGATTACGGGAGATAACTGCGGATTTTACATGACGTTTTCAGACTCTCAGCCCCAGGCGATTACGGTTAAGATCGCTGTTTCTACTCTGTCTGTGGGCAAGGCGCGGGAACATCTGTTGCGTTCGGGGGATATGGATTTCCGGCAGGCCCTGGAGGAAAATAGGGCTACCTGGTTGAAGTATCTCGACCGCTTCCGGATCGAGGGCGGAACGCAAAAGCAACGGACACTCTTTTATACTTCACTCTATCGTACCCTCGTGATGCCTACCGATGTTACGGGAGAGAATCCTCAATGGCAAAATTCGGAACCGCATTTCTGGGATTACTACTGCATATGGGATACTTTCCGTACCGTTTTCCCGCTTCTCTCCATTGCTTATCCCTCTCAGTATGTCAATATGATTCGCTCGCTGATAGACATATACGATCATGAGGGTTGGCTGCCGGATGCGTGGGTCGTGGGAGGTATCGCCCGTCAGCAGGGCGGGACGAATGCCGATGTGGTGATAGCCGAGGCAATGGCCAAAGGGATCAAAGGTTTCGACTACGACAAGGCCTATCTGGCAGTTAAGAAGAATGCTACCGTACCTGCCGACGAAAGCTGGGACAACTATCAGAGTGTCATGGCTGGAAAACATGCCTCATACATGGAAAATGGATACGTCCCCGCCCATCGGATCTCGTGTGTGTCGCACACGCTGGAGTATGCCTATAACGATTACTGCATGTCTCGGATTGCCGCCAAAATGGGACATAGGGAGGAGGCCGAAGTTTATGCCCGTCGTTCGATGAATTGCTACAATCTTTTCGATTCCCGAACGGGATTTTTCTGGGCTAAGACGGAGCAGGGCGAATGGGCGGAAAACTTCTCGCCGACATTTATGGACAAGTCGGTGACCAATCGTTATTACTACGAAGGGACGCCGTGGCATTATGCCATGTATGTGCCTCATGATTTTGCAGGTCTGATCCGACGGCATGGAGGAGCGAGGGCTTTCGAGGCGAAACTCGACTCGATGTTCATCGGAAAGTACTACACCCAAAGCAACGAACCCGACATTCATGTGCCCTACCTGTACAACTACGTGGGTGCACAGCATCGCACTGCGGAGGTCGTCAGATCGCTCCTTTCTACCAGATATTCCACCCGCCGTGCCGGATTGCCCGGTAACGACGATTCAGGCTGCATGTCATCGTGGTATATCTTCTCCGCGATGGGCTTTTATCCCATCGCGGGCCAGTCCTTTTATCTGATCGGCTCTCCCGTTTTCGACAAGGTGACCATTGCCCTCGAAAACGGCAAGAAGTTTATCGTCCAGGCCGTCAACAATTCCGAAGCGAACAAATACATTCAACGCGCATACCTCAACGGCAAAGCCTTGGACCGTTCGTGGATCGATCACAGTGAGATCGCACGCGGCGGCGTGTTGCGTTTCGAGATGGGTGACAAACCGTCGGGATGGGCGTCGGATTGTCAGATGCCCATCCCGATGTGACTTTTACGATATTGCCAGGGAGTTTGTCCATATATCTTCTTGAATTGACGAATGAAGTAGTTGCAATCGGAATAGCCTGCGTTCATGGCAACCTCTTCGATGTTTGCTTCTCTTGATTCAATCAGTAATTTTCTGGCATATTTCATTTTGATAGATGTGATGAGATTGTTGGGAGTCTGACCTGTGATGCCCCGAATTTTGGTAAAGAGTTTTGTACGTCCCATGCACATTTCGCGCGCGAAAACATTGATGTCAAAGTCTGGATTGGTTATATTATGTTCGATTATTTCTACTGCTTTTTCAAGTAGTTGCTGATCGTACGGATTTGTGGTCAACTGGTGGGATTGAACCTCTCCTGTGCAATATGACTTCTGTAGTTGTCGGCGGCCATTGATTAGATTGTGGCAGCGGGTTACCAATATTTTTGTGTTGAATGGCTTGGTTATATAATCGTCGGCTCCGATCATCAGTCCTTCCAGCATTTTGTCGACTGAAGTGCGTGCAGTAAGCAGCACGACAGGTATGTGGCACGTATCGTCATTGCTCTTGATAAGACGGCACAGCTGTGAGCCGGACATTACAGGCATCATGACATCCGAAAGTACGAGATCGGGTTGCAGCTTCAGGGCCATGTTATAGCCTTGTTGGCCGTCTGTGGCTTTATAAACTTTGTATATTGATGAAAAAATTTCTTCGAGTACTGCAAGTAATTCGATATTGTCTTCGACGATAAGTATTGATATGGTATGTGAGTCGGATTGATGTTGGGTTGAACGTATTTCCTCGATGAATTCATTGTCAGGTAATACTATGTTTGTTATGCACTCGTCAGGCTCGGTATTGACGCCTGCTTTCTGTTCCTCATTAAAATGTTTGTCGCCTAACAACAACTCGACTTTGAATGTCGATCCTTTGCTGATATGGCTATCGACGCTTATTTGTCCATGGTGTGCCATTACGATATTGCGACTCAAGGCCAATCCGATACCTGTGCCTCCTGCGATTTTTCCGCTCTCACTTTGGAAAAACTGAGAGAAGATTTTCGGCAGATCTTCATGGCTTATACCTATACCTGTATCTGCGATTGAGATGCTGACCTTTGACTGGCTTTGCTCTACAAGGATAGTTACGTTTCCGCCCGGGTTTGTGAACTTTAGTGCGTTGAATATTAGATTGTTGAATACTTTCTCCATTTGTCGCTTGTCGAACCACACCATAACGTGAACGGGTTTGTGGATGTAGTTGAGAGCGACCTGCCGTACTTGTGCATATTCCTTGAACGATATGTATATTTGTTCTAGAAAAGGTATTAAATCATACTCGTTAACTTTAGGAGGCATAAATCCATGCTCTTGTTTATAAAAATCCATCAATTCGCTCATCAATAGTTTGACTTTTTCGACGTTTTTAATCACGCCCAATAAACGACGATAGATGTTCTGCGGAATATTCCCGCTCTGAATAGTCATGTCGAGTTGTGTGGCTATCAGTGTTATAGGGGTCCTTAATTCGTGGGATATGTGGGTGAAAAACTCCAATTTAGACTTATTCATCGCTTCGATACTCTGCTTTTCTTTCTGGCTGAAAAGCAGTGAGGTCTGCAATTTGATACGTGATGTGTAGTTGTATAGAATGACCAGGAGTAATATGCTGGCGATTATGAAATAGAGTAGATAGGCAATAGTTGTACGCCATATTGGAGGCAGTACTTTTAGGATAAGTTGACGTTGGCAGACTAATGGTTTATCGTCTTCCGTGGTGGCTCTTACCCGAAGTGTGTACTTTCCCGGAGAGAGATTGGTAAATGTTATAGGACTCCCTCTCTCTATCTGTACCCAATGGGGATCGAAACCCTCTAACTGATACTCAACCTTCGGGCGCAGTGAACTTATGTAGTTGGTCAGAGCGTACTCGACCGATATTACAGAGTGGTTGTTTCTTAATGTTATGTGATCGGAGTAAGGTAGTGATTGGGATAATATTTTTGTCTCATCCCCCACGATAACAGGCGTATTGTTGGCATATAGCCGTGTGAAGACGACATTGAAATTTTGGGCTTTACGATTCAGGTCGCTTTCATGCATGATATACATGCCGTTAAAACTGCTGATGATCATGTTGCCGGATTCCGTTGTGGTAATGCCACGCTCATTGATACGCGAAAAGGGAAAAAACGTGTTGAATTTGTAATTGGATATGTGGTGGGTTTGGGGATCGAGTACTGATATGCCAGTGGTGCTGCCCAGCAGCATATATCCTGATGGCGATTCACTTAATGCCATAACGTCGTTGTCTGGCAAATTGCTGTTTTCGCAGTTGTATCCGCGAACGTCTCCACTTTCGGGATCAATACATATCACTCCTCCTGCTGATCCAACCCATATTCGTGCCTGGCTGTCCTCTGTCAATGCTGTCAGGCGAAAGATGTGTAATTTAGACTTGGAATCATATCCTCGTTTAAGTGCCTGCCGTTCTTCCTTTCCGTCGATGCAGAGCAATCCATGGTGATTGGTAACCCATACTCGCTGATTCTTGTCGACGAGCATATCCCACACCGTATATGTCCTCCCCTTTGGGCCCGATAGATCTAAAAAATTGACAGATGTATTGTTCTGGGGGTCATATAAATGTATCATATTGCGGCTGCCGATCAGAATTTTGTCTTTGTATGGATGTACGGAGCGGATGAAAGTTGCTGCAGTGGGGTTGTCCGTGAACTCGATTGGAGTGAAGGCCCGTTTATCTATGTCGAATCGGTAAAAACCGCCGTAGGTGCCTACCCATAAAACTTGCCGAACTTTGTCATAGAGCAATGTTTTAATGTTTATTGCAAGAGGAGTGTATGGATTGTGATAGTGGGTAAATGTTTCTGTTTTCCGGTTAAAGAAGTTGAGACCTCCGTCTTCTGTACCTATCCACAAATTTTTTTGATCATCCTCGCACACCTGACTTACTGTCGAGCCCGATATCCCATTACCATCGGAGCGTACGGTATAGTAGTCGCAAAATGAATATTCGGGATGAATACAGTCTACGCCTCCATAGAACGATCCTATCCATAATGAACCTTGTGCATCTATTTCCAGAGCCCAGATCGATGATCCGCTGAGACTATAACGGTCAAATTCGCAATGTGTATACGTCGTAAAACTTTGAGACTGGGGCTTATAATGGACCAGTCCGTGTGCTGTTCCTATCCAATAGTTACCAATATTGTCTTGTCTTATCGCCCTTACGTTGTCATTGGGCATCGAGTTGGTATTTGTAGGGTCATGGCGGAAGTAGGTGAAGTTCATCTGTTGATCAATACGGTAAAGTCCCGAAGATGTCGTGCAGACCCAGATGTTTTTATGATTGTCCTCGTATATGGCATATACGTCTTCAGATTGGAGATAATGTGTTAGTTTTTTGTTTTTATCCACAACATACATTCCTCCATGACGCAATCCCACAAACAGGGAACCATTCGAGGCTTCTAATAGTGCACCTCCGATGAATTTGCCCTTGAAACGCAGATGTATGTCGAATCTACTTGTTTGGGTATTGTAGATCAGCAGAGTGTTGTCTCTTAGTACCCACAGTCCTGATGCGCCATAATTTATTTGACTTACTCCGCCGTTAAAAAGGCGCCTGAAACGCTCTTTACGTAAATCATACTCCAACAGTGCACTTGAATTGACAATATATAAGTGTCCATCCTTGTCGCCGCATATTAGGCGTACGTTGTTGGTCACTAGGCTTGTTGAGTCTCCGATAATGGCTTTGAACGATTTGATTTTGGTGCCGTCCCACATCATCAACCCACTGTTCGAGCCGAACCATATCAGTCCTGATTCGTCTTGATATAGTGTGTTGATAGCATCCTGCAACTGTTCGCCTCGATTGCCTATATGTGAAAAAATGAGTTCACGTCCCTGAGTGCGAGCTAAACTCAACAATAATAAAAATGATAATAATACTCTGATCATCATTCTAAATAATTATGGTTTAGCATCGCGCTGTTTCCGAAACTATTTCATGAACTTTACGATACTGCGTCGCCAATTTTTAGCCATTACAATACCACCTTCGACATTGGGGTGTACACGGTCTTCAACTGTATGGCGCTGCCAGTTGAAACCACGCGCCACGGGCACATATATTACTCTTTTATCATGAATTTCGCGAATCAAAGTGCGAATGGCCTTATTCAGTTCGGGAATATAAGCATACTTCGGCATTTTACCGCTCTCTACGATTTGGGCTACGAAGATGGTGGCTTGGGGATTTATTTCAAGAACGGTATTGATCATCTTTTTGTAGGCGGCAATTATTCCCTTGACAGGCTTTGTCTCATATGAGTGATTGTGTCCGCTTTGGAGTAACACTATGTCGGCGGGATAGGTACTGTATATATTCTTTAGCCGTGAGGCGATATACTCAGCATTCTTGCCGGAAAATCCGGCTTGACGAAATTCTCCAAATCGGCTTTTGCCTGTATGGGGGCCGACAAGCTCTACGTTGTACCCATCGTTGCGTAACATGTCGTATAAAGCAGGAAGATATGAATCTGCGCGTTGTGTTAACGAGTCGCCAATGCCCAATATGGTCACTGGCCGTTGTTTTGCATCGGTTGCACAAATGAATCCGAGTGCCAGCAGAACAATGAAAGGTTTAAGTTTCATAATCTATTTTATTTCATAATTGTACATGACGAAATCACGGGGGGTGTTTATTTGGAAATTGACGTTACCATTCATGTCGGCTTTGACTTTTTGTTGTATGCCCTTGCCTTTGAACACGGGATGAAGCACAAGTGTGGCATAAGGTTTTACGTATAGTTTGAACGTGTGGATATTCTGGCTGTTGTTCTCTCGATAGAGCAGTAGATAACCCCTCGAGTCGTGTATAGACTGGAATCCACACCACGATTCGCCTGATGGTTCGTCGCCAATGGGAAGTATCACTCCATTGTGAAAATCGTGTTGGATTTTTTTGTATTCGTCTATGCGTGAACGTAGGGTAAATGCTGTGTCCGGCAGTCCCGAGAGTTCCATCCAGGCCAATGGTTGTCCGGCTAATGTAGTTGCAAATAGATATTCGAACGAATAGTGTTCGGGATTGTATGGCGACGGAGGATATTTGTCTTTGTTGCGCCAGTTGTTGAGGAATTCGACCTGTAATCTTTCGGCAGGTACGTAACGCGAAAGCATCCATAGGTTACGAAGAGTCCAGTGGGGATAGTAGTTCCCCCAATCGGTGTATCGGTTTTCAAGAAATATGTTGCCGTATTCGGTCATATAGAAATAACCTCCGCGCCGACTTGCTGTTACATCTATATTGAACGTTACGTTGTTTTGTGTTGAGTCCATTACTCTGTCGAACATCATGCGTAGGCGTTCTTCGGCCAGTTTGTCGGCCACTGTCACGCCGTCGATTTTGAACACTTTGATCCCGTCGCGCTTGTACAGTCGGATCAATGCCTGAGCGTCTTTACGCCAATCTGCAAAATGATCTTGTGAACTGGGATTGAACCACAGGGCCAATTCGATTCCTTTCTCTTGACATGCTTGGGTCAGAGGTTTGAGGCCGCGCGGATATTTTATGGGATCGGGTTCCCAGTAGTGGGGATTCGACCAGATGTTTTTGAACGATCCTCCGAATGCCGAATTTCCGCTTTTGCCCGATTGCCAACCGTCATCTATCTGATAATGCGTGATGCCCATGCGTGCCGCCCGGTCAATCTCTTCCAGGCAGAATGCTTCATTCACTTTGCGGTCCTGTCCACGGTCTCCCCACGTGTTGGCCATGATCATCTCGTCACGAGAAGAACAGGTGCTGCGCTCAAGTTTTTGAAAACGCCTCAATTCAGTAAGCCTTTGCTGTTCATCACCTGCATACAGCCCTATGGCACAACCGTAGGCTCTAGTCCATCTGTCGGGGTTCAGATCGCTCCCTTCGACGCCAACTCCTAGTACGTTGACCTTACCGTAATCGATCGAAAAATCGGCATTCGGATAAGCAAGTTGGATGGAAGATACGGGGGCTTGCTTGATGATGAAAAAGCCGGCGTTGGAGAGTTTGTTATGCATGAAAAGCAAATTGCCGCGATACTGGCAATTTTTATAACTCGACGCACGCACTTCTCTGACAAGTGTGTTATTACGGTCGGTGACATCGAAAAACTCTACGGCGTTAATGTCCCAGTGAATGCCACCCAGATTCAATCTGTCGAGTAGGGGATAGGCGGGTCTGCGCTTTTCTCTTTTGTTTGATTCGATGTTTTTTAGATCACCGGGATTGATCGTTTGGAACCCCGATAAACCGTTGGCGCTGCCTTTTAGATAGGTGTCGCAAGCCAGCACTTTGCTCGAAGGGTATATGCGGTATATGCGTTTGACTTGCAACGAATCCAAGCTAAAGGTCACCTCCGCCTCTAATCGTTCACCGCTCACCGCGTTGGCAGCCAGACGTCTAACGCGCAACTCTCCCTGCTGGGCCTTTGCCGTTGTGTGGGGTACGAAAAAATCGGGACCGGCCGCTTTATTTTTCCAGTCGATGCCGCTGGCCTTATCATGCAGGGATAGGGTTATCAGGTTGCCTCCGTTCCACAGGAAAACTCTCTCGATCGCATGGTTGCCGATGCGGAGGGTGTCGTTCTCGAGGGTGGCGTAGCATGATCCGGTAAATTCTGTTCCGTATGAGGAGATACAAAGAAATGACAAGACAATCCATGTCGATGCCTGTTTTAAAATAGCGGTCATATTAGAGAGGTGATTAATGGGAATTTCAGTATGAAACTTTATTTTTTGGGGCCGAGCCAACGACCTGGATTGTATGTCTGATTGTTGGGTAAATCAGGTTTGGCGACGCCTGCTTTCATCAACTCTGTCAACTCTGGGAAATGTGAAGGGAACAACTCCCTTGGGTTGATGTTATGGCGGCGGCACACCGTTGCGGCCATGCCCACCACTTCGCCTAAAATACCTCCTGTTCTCATAACCCTCACAGTACCGAGAGCGACATGCGTTACGCTGATATTGCGTCCCGCCATGAATAGATTGTCCACATTGCATGAGTAGAGGCAACGATAAGGGATCGGATAGGGATGGATACGGATGTGTTTAGCGACCGATTTGAAAGCTCCCTGGGGAAAATTTGCCAGATTTTTTTCATTGGGATAATGCAGATCGATACTCCATGTGGTACTTCCCGTGGCATCAGGATATATTTTGTAATCGATAATGTCATTCTGTGTCAATACGATGTCGCCTATCAGACGTCTCGATTCTCGTTTCCCGCCGATATAAGCCACCCATTCCAACGAGCGTTTCGCATAGTTTTCGCGTGACGAGAACCGGTTTTTGAGAAAACTCCAGTTCGAATATATCACCAAAAGTCCATAGTCGCGAATGCGTTCGAATTGAGATATTTGATTATAGTTCATGCCTGTTTCCCACGTCCATTCGCCCATGGTTACGTTTTCGCAATTAGATTCGTTAATTTCTAAACCGTAATTGAACTCGGGGAATGATGTCTTGGAATTTTCCAGTTTCGAGTACCATTGCACCGATGTCCCCATCGTTATGCTGTCGGCCTCTTCGGGTGCAGTAGGTTCGCCGTACTGCGCTTTTGATTCGCGTCCCATTGCCCAGCGGGCTCCTGCCAGAAAACCGATCGTACCGTCGCCGGTACAATCGGCAAACAACGGGGCGCTTACGACTATTTCGCGGCTGTTTTCAATATGCCTGGCCACGACGCTTTTGATGTGCGTCCCTTTTTTGATCACCTTGAAGGCTCGGAAACAGGGAAAATAGGTGATATTTTTCTCTGCCCGCAATGCCTGTTCCTTTTTGTGGTCTTCGTAATATTCGAAAGGTTTGGCGTTGCCTGCCCGCGAAGGACCGAACTCTTTTTGTAAGCCACCCAAGGCGGGGTATGGCTGTTGTTCTATGCGGCCGCCTAAATGTACTCGCACTTCGGAACTGTTGTTGCCTCCCGGTATTGGGCGGTCATGGATAAGTGCCACGCGGCAGCCTAAGCGGGCGGCACTTATGGCAGCGCTCATTCCCGCTATACCTGCACCCACCACAACCAGATCGTACGAGCCTTTATCCGCAGGTCGGGATGGCAGATTCAGTAATTTGCGTCGTAATTTATCGAGCATGTCTGGGTCGCTGGGAGGGATATCCTTTGATCCTGTGGTGAGAAAAATGGCATCACATCGACCATTAAAACCCGTCAAGTCATGCAGTCGCAATTCGGTCTCTCCTTGGGGAAGATACATTTCACCTGCTTTTTGCCACATCCAGCGGTCGCCTGTGGCTCCCACTACATTTCCGGCAGATCGGGAGCCGACACGCAACAAAAATCGGCCGGCTCCCGGTGCAGTTGACCAGGGCGAAGTCCAGTTGAATGTGCGTACGTATATATGGTATGTCCCTGCGTTTGGGATATATATTGTCGTTACGGCATCTTCGACCGGCTTTCCCATTCCGTGGGCCATTAGATAGGGTGATCCCATCAGATCGGAAAACTGAGGATCAACGACCCAACCTCCTTTTTGGTCGAAATTCTCTGCTTCAATAAATAGTTGGGTCCCGATGCATGGAAGGCATAGAAACAAACAGATTGTTAAAACAGCGGAAAATATCTTCATATATAATTTTGATTTTTAGTTTGTGTAATAATTATAACGACATGTTGTTTTGAGTCTTCTAAGATAATGAATTTTGGAATAAAGATAGTTGTATTTATGTCGTATTCAGTTGCTGATAGTTCGAAAAAACAGGATAATAATGCATATCGGAGATATGGATTTTCTTATGTGTTGATTTTTAGATAGATGGTGGGTCGTTTCGTGTCTGCTGTGGATTGGCGGATTTAAATATCAGAAAATTAATGCGCTGCATAATTATATGTGATGAAATGTTTGAAAATTATACAGCTCTAAAACTCGTGGAACTTCGTAAAATTGAGGTGCAAAATTCTTATTATTTTTCATGATTATTTAATTGATTTATATTCAGTGTATTATCCGATAGTGGCGTTTGTGCGGATTTTTTAGATAGTTTATGTGTCCTCTTATCCGTGCGATCCGGAACTTTTCGGGCGGAAAAAGGTAATTTTTGTCGTCGGAACGGCTCAGAACGGTCTCCGGAGGGCATGCACAGATTTTGTCATTCTTTGACCATAACGTTGCACTTGATTATATTATAAAATAATTCTTTTGTACAACCGAAAAAGCCCGAACCGAAGAAAAAGATCATAAACTTTAAAACTTTCAGTGCTTATGAAGAAACTCGTTTCACTCCTGTTGTGCCTTTGCAGTCTCGGATTCACCGCCTGCGACGACGAGGACGAACAGATGGAATACGCCAGCATCTATTTCCCGCTGGCTACCCGGGCAGGATCGAACGGCCTGTTCTCGGCTTCGTTCGATTTCAGCCGGGATACCACCTTTATTATAGGTGCCTATTGTGCGGGCAGCATCCTGCCTCCGGAGGATATCGTGGTGGGAATCGAAGTGGCGGCCGATTCGCTGGCTTCGGCCGCGCAGACCGATGCTCAGCTGGCGGGGATGACCCTGCTTCCGGCCGACACCTACGAAGTGTCGCCCGCCTCGATGCAGGCCGTGATCCGCAAGGGGACCGAGCGCGGCGACCTGACCTTCACGTTCCATACGCAGACGCTCGATCCGGGGACCCAGTACGTGCTGCCCTTGAAGATCGTTTCGACGTCCCATTACGTGATCGCCCCGAAATACCAGTGCGTGTTTTTCGGAATCAAGAAAAAATAATCTAACTGCTAATTCGATATGAGGAAATTTACGATTTCATCAGTCGCAACCGCGATTCGGTGCGGCATGACCTTCCTCTTTGTCTCGATGGTGCTGGGATTCACCCTCGCGGCCGGACCGGCTTCGGCCCAGGCTCAGCGGCGCACCGTGAAGGGAGAGGTGGTCGACAAGGACGGCAATCCTCTGCCGGCGGTGCTGGTGGACCTGAAAGAGAGTCTGATTTCCACGCTCACCGACCGCGAAGGCCGGTTCGAAGTCCAGTTCCAGGGAAAGTACAACACACTGATCTTTTCGCTGGACGGATATAACGAGCAGAGCGTGGTGTTCGGCAAGGAAAACTATCTGAAGGTGATCCTGACTCAAAACGACAAGGCCAAAGACCGGGACATCTATCTGATGTACGGTAAACAGAAACAGTCCAAGATCACTTCGGCGGTCTCCACCGTATGGGGCGAGGAGATCGAGGATATCCCCGTCATGTTCCAGAATGCGGCATTGACGGGGCGGCTGCCGGGCGTGCTGACCATCCAGGAGAGCGGAGCCCCGGGACAGGACAACGCCGGCCTCTACCTGCGCGGACGCCGTTCGTGGCAGAACCGCAACCCGCTGGTGTTCATCGACGGACACCGTCGTGACTTTTCGCTGGTCGACCCCCACGAGATCGAGCAGATTTCGGCTTTCAAGGATGCCGGTGCGCTGGCGATCCTCGGTCTGCGGGGCGGCAACGGAGCCTTGATGATGACCACCAAACGGGGTATCGAAGGGCGTCCCGTACTGAGCTGGAATTCGCAGGTGAATATCCAGTATCCCACCCGGCTGCCCGACTTCCTCGATTCGTGGCATTACGCCACGCTTTACAACGAAGCCATGCTCAACGATGATCCGTCGGCTGAGCCCCGTTACAAGGAGGAGGACCTGAACAAATATCTCACGGGAGAAAGTCCCTACACGCACCCGAACGTGGACTGGCTGGACGAGAGTCTGAAAAAGGCCTCCGTGTCCCAGCGGCACAACCTGAGCATCCGCGGAGGCAGTTCGGCCGCCCGCTATTTCGTCAACCTTTCGTTCATGAACAACGACGGTCTCTACAAAACGGATAAGGACGTCAATACCTATAATACCAACGCGGGCTTCAAGATGTACTCGATCCGTTCGAACGTGGACGTGAACCTGACCAAGACCACGCTGCTGGCCCTGAGCCTTTACGGGCGCCAGCGTGTGCAGAACAACCCGGGCGCGACGACCACGACCAATGCCCTGTTCAATACGCTCTATTCGATTCCCTCGAATATCTTCCCGCTCAACTACGGATCGGACAAGGTGGCCGGTACCAACGAGTTCCGCAACAATCCCTACGGTATCCTGAACCACAGCGGATATTCCAAGTATATCCACAGCACGATGGAGTCCTCGATCGAGATGCGCGAAAACATGGACTACTTCGTCAAGGGGTTGAGCGTCCACGGTGCGTTGGCTTTCGACCTGCGTTTCGACAATACGATCAACCGCAGCAAGACCTATCCGGTTTACCAGTATAAAGGGGTGGACGAGTTCGATAACCCGATTTTCGACGTCTGGGGCGAGGAGAAACCCCAGAACAACTCCAACTCGTTCGGCAGCCGCAAGATACGTATCTTCGACGTGGAGGTCGGTGTCGACTACAACCGTGTATTCGGCAAGCACGACGTGGCGGCCACGCTGATGTACAACAACAACCAGGAGTCGGACGATACGGAAAAGCTGACCAATTTCCACCAGGGAGTTTTCGGCCGTGCGACCTACGTGTTCGGCTCGCGGTATATCGCCGAATTCTCGTTCGCCTACCAGGGCTCCGAACAGCTCCCGCCCGACAATCGCTACGGGTTTTTCCCGGCCGGTTCGGTGGGGTGGGTCCTCTCCGAGGAGCCGTTCATCAAGCGTAATATCGGCAACGTGCTCAGTTTCATGAAGCTTCGTGCTTCGTACGGACTTTCGGGCAACGACGACGGTATTCCCTACTATTATTACCTGCCATCCTTCAAGCTGAACAGTTCGAACCGCTACAATTTCGGCGTGACGGGAACCAACGTGGCCGGATGGGTCGAAGACGGTCTTTACAACGAGCATGTCACCTGGGAAGAGTCCAAAAAGCTGAACCTGGGGGCGGATATCCGCCTGTTCAAGGACCGGCTGAGCCTCGGGTTCGACTATTTCGACGAGCAGACTTCGCAGATTCTGACCGAGCGCATGTCGGTCTCTTCCCTGCTGGGTATGGGTGCGGGGACGGGACCGCTCGGCAACGTCGGCAAGACCAAGAACCGGGGTTACGAGGCCCAGATTGCTTATACCGATCACTACAAGGATTTCTGGTGGACGGTCGGCGGTAATATCGCCTATGCCCGTAACGAAATCCTTTTCAACGACGAGCAGGCCTATGCCTACAATTACCGAAAGACCGTGGGGCACTCCATCAACGATATTTTCGGATATGTTGCCAACGGGCTCTATTTCGACGAACAGGACATGCTCAACAGTCCCTCCACTTCGTTCGGTACGGCTTTCCCGGGCGACATCAAGTACCGCGACCTGAACGGCGACGGCATCGTCGACAACCAGGACCAGAAGCGGTTGGGGCACAGTAATCTGGCCGAGACCAACTACGCCTTTTTCGTGGGACTCAACTGGAAGGGTTTCGATTTCAATATGCTCTTCACGGGTGTGGCCAACCGGAACTATTACATGAAGAATACCAGTGCCGCCGTCATTGCCTTCTACAATGTGGCGGGAACGGGCGGCAAGTACGACGGAAACGTGCAGCAGTACCACTGGGACCACCGTTACAACCCGTCCGATCCTTCTACCTGGAAGACGGCCACCTATCCGCGCCTTTCGCTGGCCGGCCGGGACCACAATACCCAGCAGTCGAGTTTCTGGCTGGAGAACGGCAATTTCCTGCGGCTGAAGAATCTGGAAGTGGGGTACACCCTGCCGCGCAGGATCACGCAGAAATGGTACATTTCCAAGGCCCGTATCTTCTACAGCGGCTACAACCTGGCCACGTGGGACAACATGCGGATGCTCGATCCCGAAAGCGGACCCAATGCCAACAATTATCCCGTTCAGGTGGTGCATAGTATCGGTATCAACATTCAGTTTTAAGGAATTATGAAGAAAATAAGCATATTATTCGCGTCGGCGGCACTCGCCTCCTCCTGCGCCATGAACGACATTCCGCTGGAGAACATGCCGCCCGAGATCGCTTTCCGGGACAGTCTCCGGGTAGAGATGTTCGTCAACGAACTCTACGCCTACCTCCATACCGGACAGAGTTACAACCGGCTGGGAAGCGGCGGTACGGGCGGTTCCATGTTCGACTGCGTGACCGACCTGGCCGTCTATACTCCCGTACGCAATCAGCCCGAGGTGAACAAGTTCACCCAGGGTACCCTGAACGCCTCTGCCTCGGGCAATCCCGACGCCCGCTGGGCGGAGATCTACCAGGCGATCCGCAAATGCAACGTGGTGCTCGACAACATAGATTATGCCGTGAACGTCTCGCAGGAGCGGAAGAACCGGTTCATCGGTGAGGCTACGCTGCACAAGGCGATCCAGCACTTCGAGGCGATCCGGCGTTTCGGCGGTATCCCCATCATGGACGACATATTGGACATGACGGGCAATATCAACATTCCGCGCAGTACGTTCGAAGCCTCTGTAAAATATGTGGTGGAACTGTGCGACAGGGCGGCTCCGTTGCTTCCCACCCGCTACGCCGACAACGACTACGGACGCCTGACCCGCGGTGCTGCCTACGGCTTGAAGGCCCGTGTCCTCCTCTATGCGGCCAGCCCGCTCTACAACGAGAATCCGGTTCCGGGTTCGACCGAACTTCAGCGTTACGCTTCGCCCGACCACGAGCGGTGGAAATATGCGGCCGATGCCGCCCTGCAGGTGATCGACCTGAAAAATTCGGACGGCTCTCCGGCCCACAGCCTTTTCCGTCCCTATTCGCGCCTTTTCTTTACCCGTGCAGGGAACTACGAGTCTCTCATCATGAAACAGCAGGGTCTGACCAACAGCGTAGAGAAGGCGAACGGGCCTTCCGGTTACCAGAACGCCCGCGGCAATACGAACGCCACGCTGGAGCTGGTGAATATGTACGAGACGAAAAACGGTCTGCTGCCGGCGGACGATCCCGATTACGATCCGCAGAAGCCATACGAGAACCGCGACGAGCGTTTCAATACGAGCATACTGTACAGCGGCGCCCAACTTTGGGGCCGGTCCGTGGAGACGTTCGAAGGCGGAATGGACTATCCTGCCTCCAGCGGCGTGAAGGGATGCGTAACGGGATTCATGATGTACAAGCACATCGACCCCCAGACCAGTATCGTCAGTCCTGAAAAGACGACCTATCACGACTGGCCCATCCTGCGTTATGCAGACGTCCTGCTGATATATGCCGAGGCGATGAACGAATACATGGGCATGGGCGACGACGACCCGGTGACGGAAGAGCGGATTTACGAATGTGTGAACGAAGTGAGGGACCGGGCGGGGCTGCCTCCCGTGTCGGGGCTCACGCGCGGGGAGATGCGGACGCTGATCCACCGCGAACGTGCCGTGGAGTTCGCTTTCGAGGAGTCCCGTTACGGCGACCTCAAACGCTGGAGGGAGGCCGAAGTGGTGCTCAACCGTCCCGTTCACGGTGTGAAGGTCACGAAATCGGGTAGCGAAATCCGTTACGACTATACGGTCGACGGCGATTCGATCGTGATCGAGGACCGCGTGTTCCCCATGAAGTTCTACTATTATCCGATTCCCCAGTCCGAACTCGACAAGAACACGGCGCTGGTGCAGAATCCGAACTGGTAAAACTCCCCATTGTCAAATCCATAATTCATATTCAATGAAGAACTTTTTATTGATATTCATGATAGCGCTGATGGGGATGGGGATCAGTTCGCCACTCTATGCGCAGAAAGTTACCGTCACGGGACGCATCGTCGATGCCGCCGAAAAACCCGTGTTCGGCGCCAGCATCGTCGAAAAGGGAACTTCCACCGGTGTGATGAGCGACAAGGACGGAAGGTACAAGATCACGGTCTCCGGAGAGAAGAGCGTGCTGGTGTTCAGTTTCATCGGTTATGCCACGCAGGAGATCGCCGTGGGGGCGAAGACCCGGATCGACGTGGTCCTTGCGGAAGAGACCCTCGACATGGAAGAGGTGGTCGTGGTCGGATACGGCGTTCAGCGGAAAGCCTCCGTGGTGGGTGCCATCTCTACGGCCGATGCACGGGATATTCAGAAGACGGGTACCACCAACCTGACCCAGGCGATCGGCGGGCGTATCGCCGGTGTGATGACCAAATCCTCGGGAGGACGGCCCGGTGACGACGACGCCTCGATCTTTATCCGGGGCCGGGCCTCCTACGCTTCGGGCGGTTCTTCGCCGCTGGTGCTGGTGGACGGAGTGGAACGAGAGTTCTCCCAGATCGACCCCGAGGACATCGAGAACTTCTCGGTGCTGAAAGACGCTTCGGCCACGGCCGTGTTCGGTGTGCGGGGTGCCAACGGTGTGATCCTGATTACGACCAAACGCGGTGAGTCGGCCAAGCCGACCGTGGACCTGAGGGCTTCGGTGACGCTCAGCACCCCGATCCGCCTGCCGAAGAAACTGGGCTCCTACGACTATGCCCGCCTGATGAACGAGGCGTTGGTCAATGTCGGCGAGACGCCCCTGTACACGCCCCACGATCTGGAGATGTACCGTACCGGTGCCAGTCCCTACACGCACCCCGACAACGACTATTTCGAGGACATGCTCAAGGATTTCACCACCAAACAGCAGTATAACATGGTGGTAAGGGGCGGCACGCCGTTCGTACGCTATTACGTTTCCGCGAATTTCCTCGACGAGCGCGGTATCTACAATACGTTCGACAACAACAACTACGAAACCAACGTCTATTTCCGCCGGTACGGCCTGCGTTCCAATCTCGACTTCAACGTGACCCGGACCACCACCCTGGGCATTGATCTGTCGGGCCGTCTGGAAGAGCGCCACAACAACGGATACGGCGACAACCTCTACCAGTCGCTGGTGAGGACTCCGCCCAACTATTTCAATTACATCAACCCGAACGGTTCGCTCGGCGGCAACCTGAACCTGGTGAATCCCTACGCGGCACTCTCGCGGTACGGTTACGACCACTCCAAACGGAACGTGTTCGAGGCGGTGGTGAAACTGAACCAGAATCTGGATGCCATGACCAAAGGCCTTTCGGCCCGGGCCATGTTCGGTTTCGTCTCTTCGATGCGGTCGCGTCGGGACCTGAACGAGAAACCCGAGTTGTGGAAGTATGACAAGGACGGCAATTACAGCGTGGTGCAGGATGAGGAATCCATCACCATCGAAACTTCGGCCGGACCGCATACCCGCGACTTCACCGTGGAGGCGGCCGTGAATTACGACCGCAAGTTCGGCAACCATGCCGTGACCGGGCTGCTCGCCTACAACCGGCTCCAGAATTTCAACAATGCGAACCTTCCCATCGGTTATGTGAACTACGTGGGCCGTGTGACCTATGCCTATAAGAACAAGTATCTGGCCGAGTTCAATGCCGGCTACAACGGCTCGATGCAGTTCTCCAAAGACAAGCGTTACGGATTTTTCCCCGCTTTCTCCGCCGGCTGGGTGGTGTCCGAGGAGAATTTCTGGGGAAAGAACGCGAAGACGTTCAATTATCTGAAGATCCGCGGAGCGTACGGCGAGGTGGGTAACGACAAGATCGGTTCCGATACGTATTACTATTTGCAGACCTATCCCCAGCTTACCGCCAACCGTGTCTCCTTCGGAGGGACCAACCAGGCCGAAAACCGTATTTACGAAGGCAAGGAGGGTAACAGCGAAGTGGGATGGGAGCGTGCCCGCAAGGCGAACGTCGGTTTGGACATGAAGTTCTTCAACCAGCGTCTGAGCCTGACCGTCGATGCCTTCTACGAACACCGGACGGGTATTCTGGACCACGACGAGACCATCTCCACGATTTACGGTATGCTCGACCCGTCGGATTCCGACAAGGGTTTCCCCCCGCAGAATATCGGCGAAGTGAAGAACCGCGGATTCGAGATCGAACTGGGTTACGACGACCACGTGGGCAAATTCAACTATTACGTACGGGGAAACTTCTCCTTTGCCCGCAACAAGATCGTGAAACTCAAGGAGAGCCCCGTCACCTATCCCTGGATGAGCAAGATCGGCACTCCGATCGGACAGCGTTTCGGCCTGATTTGCGACGGGTTCTACAACAGCTATGAGGAGATCGCGGCGCTGCCGTCCGGTTTTTCGAGCAACCTGAAGCCCGGCGACCTGAAATACCGCGACGTGAACGGCGACGGCCGGACCGACAGCTATGACCTCTATCCGATCGGTTCCACGGGGCTTCCCGAGATTTTCTACGGTTTCACCCTCGGCGGCGAGTGGAAAGGGCTGGATTTCTCGATCTTCTTCCAGGGAGCGGCCAATTCGGACATCTATGTGAACGGATACGGATACTGGGAGTTCGTCAACCAGAGCGGCGTGATGGAGCATCATCTGGGACGGTGGACGCCCGAAAACAAGGATCACGCCACCTATCCGAGCCTTTCGCCCGCAAGTTCCGAACAGAACCACCGCCTTTCGACCTTCTGGCTGAAGAACGGGGCCTACCTGCGGTTGAAGAACGTGCAGATCGGTTACAGCCTGCCGCAGCGCTGGGTGAAGAAGATCGGCATGTCCAACCTCAGAATCTATCTGAGCGGGACGAACCTGCTGACCTTCTCGGAGTTCAAGGAGTACGACCCCGAATCGAACGACGGTGACGGATCGGCTTACCCGCAGATGAGCCAGTATAGTATGGGTCTGAGTATCAAGTTCTAATCCGCAAAACCGAGACTATGAAAACGAAATATTATATCCTGTCCCTGTGCACGGCGGCCGCTGCGTTCTTCTCCTGCACCGATGCCTCCTCCCTGTTGGACCGGGAGGATGTGGGAACCCTGTACGAGAGCGATGTGTTCCGTAATCCCGCCTATGCGCGCTATTTTGTGAACGATATTTATTACCATTTGCCGGGAGCGGATTGGACTCCGGGCACCGGTTACCAGCCCAAGAGCACGTGGTACGGGGCCTATCTGGAATGTGCGACCGACAATGCCGAGGCACGCCGGCTGGATTCCGATGCCCAGCACTTCAACGAGGGAAACTGGAATGCGGAGTCGATGCCGCTGGGCGACGTGTGGGCGAACGACTATGCCCAGATACGCGCCTGCAACAAGTTCCTGGAGAATTACGAGTCGATCACCCCGATCTCCGGAGTCGCCAGTGCGGAGGAGATCGAGTACCTGCGCGGACAGGTGATCTTCCTGCGTGCGCTCTTCTATGCCGATCTGGCCAAACATTTCGGCGGGGTGCCCGTAGTCGAGAAAGTGCTTCATTTCGATTCGCCGGAATTGCAGTCCTCCCGCTGGAAATTCGCCGATCTGGTCGATTATATCGTATCCCAGTGCGACGAGGCGGCCGCGATTTTCCGTGAGGTGGAGGGTGCGATTACGGAAGATACGTTCGGCCGTGCCAACGAGGGGGTGGCCATGTCCCTGAAAGCGCAGGTGCTGACGATGGCAGCCAGTCCGCTCTTCAACCGTCCGGCCGGTTATCCGCAGTACGATTCGGGCGATCCGAACGTGGCCCTGTGGCGGTATCCCGATTACGATCCGGAGCGCTGGCGGCGTGCGGCCGATGCTTTGGGTGCTGTTATCCAGTCCGGAAAATACTCCCTGTGGACCTCCAAGTCGGGTACGAAAACCGCCTATGAAACCTATTTCGTCACGCGGGATACCCGTCAGGAGTCGATCTTCTCCAGCCTGAAAGGTCCGGACATCACGCTCTATTACAGTTGCCTGCCTTTCGACTTCATGCTCATCAACGGAAAGGGCAGTCCGGTGTGCTACAACCTGCCGACCTACGACCTGGTAGCTTCGTACGAGATGGCCAACGGCATGCTGCCCGAACAGGAGGGTTCGGGCTACCGTCCCCTGCACCCCTTCTCCGGCCGCGATCCGCGTCTGGAGGCGACCGTATGGCACGACGGATCGACTTTTTGCGGCATCGAGTTCCAGACCTGGCGCCGGGAAACCACCTCGCAGAAACAGAACGGGAAGGACTATATCACCGGATACTCCCGCACCGGTTTCTTCATGAAGAAGTTTCTCGACGTGGATCTGAATCCGAACAACAAGGTGACCCTGCCCAACAGCATGCCGATCATCCGTTACGCCGATATCCTGCTGATGTATGCCGAGGCGCTGAACGAATATTATGACATGCCTTCCGCAATTCCGGGTGACAGCGCCTGCTGGGCGATCAACCAGGTGCGCAGCCGTGCCGGCATGCCTGACGTGGCGGAGACTTTCGCCAACAGGGGCTGGACGCTTGACCGTGACAATCTGCGCAAGCTGATCTACAACGAGCGGCGCGTGGAGTTCGCCTTCGAGAACCAGCGTTTCTGGGACGTGCGCCGCTGCATGATCGGTCCGGAGACGCAGCGGGCCGTGCATGAGCTGGACATCGTGCTCAAGGATGACGACAAAACCCGTATCTACACCGTGAAACAGATGGAGAAGCGGAGTTTCGAGAATTACATGAACCTGATGCCCATCCCCCAGTCGGAGATCAACAAGAACCGCAATCTAGTCCAGAACTGGGGCTGGGCGCCTGCATCTCTCAACTAACGCGATAAATGAAATCCGATATGAAAAACATCATAAAAATAGGAATCTGCGGCCTGTTCGCGCTGGCTGCGCTGGCTTCCTGCAAACAGGAGGACATCGTCGAACCGGACGTGCAGGTCTTTACGTACGAATTCTCGGAGATTACCCGTACCAGTGCGGTGGGTACCGCCTACATCACGGAAAACCGGATCGGAACGATCGAGGCGAAGGGTTTCTGCTGGGGCGAAACCTCTTCTCCGACCGTAAACGACCATAAGGCGGAGATCACGGGCGGCGAGCCGATCGGAACGTTCACCCTTCCCATCTCGGGTCTGGATGTCGCCACCACCTATTACGGCCGCTCCTTCGTCACCGTGGCGGGAGCGGTGCACTACGGCAACGAAATCACTTTCACCACGCTGGCCGCTCCTTCGGAAGGCTGGTGCCTGATCGACGAGGTGACGAACATCACGGCCATTTCCGCCGATGTCGTCATGCAGATCGCCGACAACGGAGGAAATGAAGTGCTGGAATACGGTATCTGTTACAACCAGACCGGCGATCCCACCGTGGAGAACGATACGAAGGTCGTTGCGGAGCAGGGCGGTTTCGAATTTACGGCCGCACTCACGGGGCTGTCGCAGCTTACCCAGTATTTCGTGAAACCTTACTTCATAACGGCCGAATACGGAGTGGTGTACGGCGAGCAGGTCGACTTCACGACTTCGACCTTCATCAAGAGCGTCGCTGCCTTCCCGGGCTTCCGGACGGCCTATCTGACGGCCCAGGTCGTCATGGATGCCGGATCGGAGACCACCGAACGCGGTATCTGCTGGGGTACGGAGCCCGACATAACCGTCGAAACGGCGGAGTATGCCGCAGTCGGCCAGGGCATCGGTAATTTCTATACGCTGGCGAGCGGACTGGAGAAAGGGTCGACTTACTACATGCGTGCCTATGCCAAAAATGCCGAAGGCACCTTCTACGGTGAGGCGATCCAGTTCACGACCCGGACGGGAGAGATTCTGCCCAACTTCTCGAAAGACCAGATGGTGCTCGTCGAGCACGGAACCTACGACATGGGCGAACCCAATACGGAGACGATTTCCTCCTGCATTACCGCGGATACTTACGGTAAGGAGCCTGTTCACCGGGTGACCATTTCGCGCGACTTCTACATGTGCAAGTACGAGGTGACCAACGAGCAGCTCTGTGCCTTCCTGAACGTCTACCAGAGTACGCGCCGCCGCGATTACGACCAGGCGATCTACAATGGCAGCGGACGTACCTTCTCGTTCAATGTATCGGGCTCTGCACCCAACCTGAGATTCACGCCGGTTTCGGGCTGTAATCAAAAGCCCGCCTCCAACTTCACCTGGGGCTGCGCCTCCCAGTTCTGCGAATGGCTTTCCGCCGAGTTGGGCGTGACGGTGCGCATGCCGACCGAGGCCGAGTGGGAGTTCGCCGCACGCGGAGGAAACCTCAGCCAGGGCTATACGTACAGCGGCAGCAACAACAGTTCCGAAGTGGCCGTATATACAAACAGCAAGACCGGTCCGAGCATCGTCGGTTCCAAGAAGCCTAACGAGCTGGGTATCTACGATATGTCCGGAAACGTCTTCGAGTATTGTTCGGATGCCTTCGACATGGACTTCTATCTGGACCAGGTGGGCAAGACCACGGTCGATCCGGAGAACGTCACCTCGGCTAAGAACGCCCAGCGTGTCATCCGAAGCGGAAGTTTCCGTCACAACGCCTATTTCCGGGTTTCCGCCCGCGGTAAGACCACGAACGAAGCCGATTGCGGCAACCATTCCGGTCTTCGTCTGGTGATGAATTCGCTCCCTTCCGAACTGTAACCGGGTCGGAATGAGTATGGCAAAGACCGTCCGGGCCTGTCTTCGGACAGACCGGACGGTCTTTTAAATGGATTGATAATATGGTCGTTGTCGTGTGTCGCGGGTTTGTCGTTCATACTCGCGGGGCCCGGTTCATGCGGCGGCGATTCCCTCTCTGCGGTGAAGTGGACGGCGTGGAACGATGTATGCCGCCGGGGAACAACGATGAATGTGAAACGATGAAAAAGATTTGTGTAAAGATTCTGTCTCTGGCGATCCTGTCGGGCTGGGGCGCTTCCGCGGCTGCCCAGGTGCGGCTTGCTGCGCCGGATGCGGAAGGGGCGATTTTCCCGTTGACACGGGGAGGAACCGGAGCCGTGCTCTGTTACGATCCGGCCGATTACACCGTGGTGTCGAAAGCGGTTTCCCTGCTTGCGGACGATATTCAGCGGGTTACGGGCCGCAGGGCTCCCGTCCGGGCCGTTTCGGAAGGGCGTCTGCCTGCCGAGTGCGTGATTGCCGGGACGGTCGGGCACAGCCGGCTGATCGGGAGGCTGGCCGAACGGGGCAGACTGGATACGGCGCTCCTCTCGGGCCGTTGGGAGAGTTACCGGGTGCAGGTGGTCGAAAATCCCCTGCCCGGTGTGCGGCGGGCGCTGGTAGTGGCCGGCAGCGACCGCCGTGGTACGGCTTACGGCTTGCTCTCCGTATCGGAGGCGATCGGGGTCAGTCCGTGGTACTGGTGGGCCGACGTGCCCGTCGTCCGCCGCCGGGAACTCCGGCTGGCGGTTCGGCCGTTTGTGTCGAAAGAGCCGTCCGTGCGTTACCGGGGCATATTCATCAACGACGAGGATTGGGGTCTGCTCCGCTGGGCGCGCGGGACGTTCGAGACCGACCGGGGGAATATCGGGCCGAAGACCTATGCCAAAGTGTGCGAACTGCTGTTGCGGCTGAAGGGGAACTATCTCTGTCCGGCCATGCACGAGGCTTCGACGGCCTTCAACAGGATTCCCGAGAACAAGATGGTGGCCGATACCTTCGCCATCGTCATGGGGTCGGTACACTGCGAGCCGCTGTTGTTCAACAACTCCAGCGAATGGAACCGCAAGACGATGGGCGAGTGGGACTACGTGGGCAACGGGGCCATGATTGACCGTGTGCTGCGCCGGCGCGTGGAGGAGAACCACCGCTACGAAAACGTCTACACGCTGGCCCTGCGGGGTCTGCACGACAAGGCGATGAAAGGCGGGGCGGACATGAAGGACCGGGTGAAGACGCTGGGTGACGCGCTCGCTTCCCAGCGCCGCATCCTGACCGAAGTGACGGGGCTCCCTGCCGAACGGATTCCGCAGGCATTCACTCCCTACAAGGAGGTGCTGGATGTCTACCGGGCCGGGCTGGAGCTTCCCGACGACGTGACGATCATCTGGCCCGACGACAATTACGGCTACATGAAACAGCTCAGCAGCCCCCGCGAACGGAGACGTTCCGGGCGTTCGGGCGTCTATTACCACGCCTCCTACCTGGGTAAGCCGCACGACTATCTGTGGCTCGCTTCGACCCCTCCCTCGCTCATGTACGAGGAGCTGAGCAAGGCCTACGACGCTACGGCCGACCGTATCTGGCTGCTCAACGCGGGAGACATCAAATCGTGCGAGTTTCCCGTGAGCCTCTTTCTGGCCATGGCCTACGATATGGAAGATTTCAGCTACGAACGGGCTGATTCTTTCGGCGGACGGTGGCTCGGGACCATGTTCGGCGACCGCTATCGCGACCGGCTGGACGACATCGTGCGGAGCTATTACCGACTGGCTTTCGCCCGCAAACCCGAAGCGATGGGGTGGGGTTACGAATGGAACAGCAACAAGTATCCCCGGGAACGGGTGACCGACACCGACTTCTCTTTCGCGGATTACGGAGAGGCCGAATCCCGTCTCGCGGAATATGCCCGGATCGCCCGGGAGGCCGGACGCCTGATGGCGGAGCTGCCCGGTGAGAGCCGCGATGCCTTCTATCAGTTGGTCTACTATCCCGTCAAGGGTGCCGAACTGATGAACCGCATGCATCTTTCCGCCCAGAAAAACCGCTGGTATGCCATGCAGGGACGTCCTGCGGCCAATGCCCTGCGGGACGAGGTGAGACGTTGCCATGACAGCCTGCAGATCATTACCCGCGGATACAATTCGCTCCGCGGCGGAAAGTGGAACCATGTCATGTCGATGGTGCAGGGGGTGACGACCTCCTATTTCGAGCTGCCGAAAAACACGGAGACCGTGACACCTGCTCCGCAGGCTTCTCTCGGACTTTGGGTCGAGGGGGAAAGCGTGCTCCGTGGGATGGGGAGTTTCCGGGCCCTCCCGACATTCAACAAATATACGCGCCGCAGCTATTTCTTCGAACTGTTCAATCGTGGAGATGGTCCGGTGCATTGGAGAGTCGAACCGTCGGACGACTGGATCGTCTGCGATACCCGGGAAGGGGAGAGCGCCCAGGCCCGGGTGACGGTACGGATCGACTGGGACAGGGTTCCCGTGGGCGATCGTGTGCTGGGGGAAATCGGGGTGACGGCCGCAGGGGAGACCCAACGGATACTGGTTTCGGTGTTCAATCCTGCCTCCCCATCGACGGAGGAGATACGGGGGCTCTTCGTGGAAGACAACGGCTGTGTTTCGATCGGGGCCGCCGGATACCATCGCAAACGGGAGAACGAACACATCCGAATGAGGACGATCCCCGGCATGGGATACGAGGGAGTATCCGTGCAGCTGGGCGATCCGCTCGCTCCGGTGCAGAGCCCTGCCAGCAGCGTCGCTCCCTGTCTGGAGTACGATTTCTACTGTTTCAGCCGCGGTTCCGTGGATGTCTATACTTACATGTTGCCGACCTTCCCGCTGACGCCGGAAGCCGGGTATGCCGGCCACGAGGCGACCAACGTGGAGACGCGCTACGGCGTGACGATAAACGACGGCGCCCTGATGCGTCCCTCGACCTCTTCGTTCGAGTATGCCCAGACGTGGTACGAGAACGTGCTGAAGAACTGCCGCGTGAACAAGACCACCCTTCACGTCGGAAAGCCGGGGCGCAATACGGTGAAGATCGTCTGCGGCGACCCGGGTGTGGTGATACAGAAGATCGTGCTCGATTTCGGCGGCATGAAACGCTCCTATCTGGGACCCCCTCCCACTCCGGTCGCGGAGAACTGAACGGTCCGGACACAGAATCCTATATAAAAATCAATCAATACGCATGAAAACCATCGGAAAAATTCTTTGTACAGCTTTTCTTTTGTCGGGTACGGCGGCGGCTTCGCAGGCGGCATACGATCCCGTTTCCGCACGTCATGGCTTGTCGTTGAAAGTTCCCGGAAATTCCGCGAAGGAATATGCCCTGCAGGCCCGGCCGGCGGGGAGCGGAAATTACGAACTCGTGGGGCGCGAGGCGCTGCCCCTGCGCATCGGGCTGACCGTATCGGAGTGCGGGAATGCGACCCGCGTGAGTGTACGCCTCAGAGCGCTGGACGATGTGTGGTTCCATTATGCCCAGCTGGTACCCAGCGGTTACCGGCACGAGGAGTGCCAGTTTCTGATGCCGGGTTTCTGGTACCGGCGGAATCTGCGTTCGCCCGAAGGGGCGCCTTCGTTCAAGGTGGCGGACAGCTGGACGGTGCGGGAGGATCGTCTCAGCACACCGCTCTGCGCCGTCTATGATCCGCAGGGCGGAAAGTACGTGTCGGTGCTTCGTACCGACCGGCCGGACTGCGACGCCCTGACGACCCACCGGGAGGGTGAGGTGATCGTCTCGGGCCGTACTTCGCTCGGATACACCGGTTTCGAGAACCTCGACGGCCGGGCCTGTCTCAGCTTCGGGTTTCCCTATCGGGAGACACCCCGCAGTTACGTGCGGAAACTGACGCTGGCACCCTCCGTCCGGGCGTTCCAGCATCTTCGGGCCGGTGAGGAGCTCACGCTCGGCTGGGAGATCGTTTCGGGCCGTGCGGAGGATTTTTCGGAGTTGGTGCGCCGGGTATGGGAGTATTCCTACGCGGCGCTTGCTCCCCGTCCGGTCGAAACGCCCTATACCCCGGAGAGGATGAAGGAGGTGCTCAGCCGTTATTTTACTCAGGCTTACGTGTCGGATTACCCGCTCAAGTTCACTTCGGGTGTTCATTTGCGTACGGCCGACTGCCGTTCCAACGGCATGGCCGAGGTGGGATTCATCGGCCGCGTGCTGCTCAACGCTTTCAATGCGCTGGAGTATGGGCAGGCACACGGTGACGGAGAGATGGCCGCCCGGGCCGCTGCCGTTTTCGACAGTTACCTGGCCCACGGATTCACGCCGGGCGGATTGCTGCGCGAATCGGTCGATTTCGCCAAAGGTACCGAAACGGACGTGTTCAGCATTCGCCGCCAGAGCGAAGGAATCTATGCCCTGTTGTATTACCTGGATTACGAAAAGCGGCGCGGAAACCGCCACCCGCAATGGGAACGGCGGGTGACGGATTTGCTCGACCGTCTGATCCGCCTGCAGGGTGCCGACGGCAGTTTCCCCCGTAAGTTCGGGGACGACCTCTCGGTGGTGGATGCCGGCGGGGGTAGCACCTCTTCGGCGACCCTGCCGCTGGTGATGGCCTACCGTTATTTCGGAGAGAAGAAATATCTGGAGTGTGCCGAACGCACGGCCGGTTATCTGGAAAGGGAGATCATCGACAAGTCCGACTATTTTTCCTCCACGCTCGACGCCAACTGCGAAGACAAGGAGGCTTCGCTCTATGCCTCTACGGCTATGTATTATCTGACGCTGGTGACGCGCGGAGAGGAGCGGGCACGTTATGCGGCCCTGTGCCGGGAAGCCGCCTATTTCGCCCTTTCGTGGTACTATCTCTGGGACGTTCCCTTCGCCCCCGGGCAGATGCTCGGCGACATCGGGCTGAAGACGCGCGGCTGGGGCAACGTCTCGGTCGAGAATAACCACATCGACGTCTTCGTCTTCGAGTTCGCCGCCGTACTCGATTTCCTGGCCGGGGAGTTCGGCGACG
Organism: Gallalistipes aquisgranensis; assembly: GCF_014982715.1. Taxonomy (NCBI): domain Bacteria; kingdom Pseudomonadati; phylum Bacteroidota; class Bacteroidia; order Bacteroidales; family Rikenellaceae; genus Gallalistipes; species Gallalistipes aquisgranensis. Next base: position 675,748 of record NZ_JADCJY010000001.1, read on the forward strand.
ACCGCCTGTCCGGTTTCTCGAAAGTCATCCACACCTCCATGCGCCAGTTGCTTCCCTATCCGGGGCATCTGTGCGGCGTGGCCCGCGAGGGCTATTATCCCGAGGTGGTGCAGCACACGGCCTGGGATTACGGCAAGAACGGCAAAGGGTATTATAACGATATTTTCGCTCCTGGCTGGACGGTGGCTTCCCTCTGGGAACTGTTCTCGCCCGAGCGGACCCATGCCTTTTTCTCGCGCCGCTGAGATTGTTTCATACCGTACGTTTCATTCCCGGTTCGGGGTGCTATTGCTCTTTGTTGTACTCTTTGGGCAGCACCCCGAACTGTTTTGCGAAGCATTTCGCAAAATAGGAGGGGGAGTTGAACCCGACCAGATAGCAGACTTCATTCACCCGGTAGATGCCTTCCGAAAGGAGTTCCGCAGCCCGTTTGAGCCGGTAGGTGCGCAGGTAGTCGTTTGGGGTCATGCCGCATACCCCTTTCAGCTTGCGCTGCAGGTTCGAACGGCTGAATCCCAGCTCCTCCGAAAGCATGTCCACGTTGTACTCCGGATCGGAGATGTGCTTTTCGATCTCGGCGTTGACCCGCGAGAGCATGTCCCTGTCCTTGTTGTTTTTCACCAGGTTGCCGCAGAGTGAGACGGGCGTGTGCGAGAAGGCTTCGTACATCCGGTTGCGGCTGGCCAGCAGGCTGTCGATCTGGGCCCTCAGGTGGGCCGGAGAGAAGGGTTTCTCGATGAATACGTCGGCTCCGCTCTCCAGTCCCTCCACTTTGGTTTCGATGCCCGTCTTGGCCGAAAGGAGGATGATCGGGATGTGGCAGTAGTCGGGGTTCTCGCGGATGCTCCGGGCCAGCGTGAGACCGTCCGTGCCCGGCATCATGATGTCGAGGATCAGCAGGTCCACGCTGTGGCTTTCCATGATCTTCAGGGCGCTTTCGGCCCCGTCCGCCGTCAGCAGGTGGTACTGCGGGCGGAAGTTGTTGTGGATGAACCTGCGGATCTCCTCGTTGTCGTCCACGAACAGGATGGTGGGTTTGTCGGATGCGGTCTCCTCTTTTTCTTCGGTGATGTCGGCCGGCCGGACCTGCGGTTTTTCCAGCGACCGGAAGGTGAACGTGAAGAGGCTCCCGTGGGGCCTGTTGTCCCCCAAAGTAAGTTCGCCTCCCAGTTTTTCCGCCATCAGCCGGGCCAGCGAAAGCCCGATGCCCGTGCCCTGTCCGGAGTTCGAATCGGACTGGAAGAAGGGTTCGAACACACGTTCCTTGATCGCGTCGGGGATGCCCGGTCCGTCGTCGGCCACTGTGACTGTATAAGCCTCGCCTTCCGTCCGTTTCAGCCGGACCGTGATGTTGCCGGCGGCGAACTTCATGGCGTTGCTCAGCAGGTTCGTGCAGATTTTTGTCAGCGCATCCCGGTCCGATATGATCGTGGTGCGGGCCTCGGGATCGGCCTCGAAGATGAGCGAGACCTCACGTTCCCGGGCCAGCGTGTCGAATTCGGCGATCAGATCCTTGAGAAAGTCATAGAGGGAGACGGCCTGGTAGCGCAGTTTGTAGTGGTCGGTGTCCAGTTTGCGGAAATCCAGCAGCTGGTTGATCAGCTCGGCCAACCGTTCCGAGTTGCGTTCGATGATCTGGAGGTTTTCCCGAGTCTCCTCCGATCCTTCGCCGGAGGAGAGGACGGCCTCCAGAGGTGCCTTGATCAGGCTTACGGGCGTGCGTATTTCGTGTGCGATCGAGGTGAAGAAACTGAGTTTCGATTCCATGCTCTTTCTCTCTTCGATGACGCGGAACTCCTCCATCTTCACCCGGGAACGTTTCTTGTATTTGTACTTGTAGTAACGGATGATGACGAAGACGATCCACGCCAGCAGCGCCGCATAGAGCAATTTGGCCCAGCCGCTCTGCCAGAACGGGGGCAGGATTTCGATCTGCAGGGAGTCGCCCGTCTCGTTCCAAACCCCGTTGTTGTTAGAGGCCTTCACACGGAACGTGTAGTCGCCGGGCGCCAGGTTGACGTACGTCACGCTCTTGTGGTCGGTGGGGTAACTCCAGGTCTCGTCGGCACCCTCCAGCATGTAGGCGTATTCGTTGCGGGCCGGGGCCTTGTAGCTCAGCGCCACGAACGACACGGTGAACGAACTGCGGTTGTGTGGAAGCGTGATTCGGGTGCCGGTTCGGAGCTGCCGACGGATATTCTCTTCGAACGTCTGGTCGCTGTCGTTCAGAAACCGGATCGAGTGGATTTTCACCGGGGGCTCGGTCTCGTTGAACGGCAGGTCGTCCGGCCGAAAGGCATTGAACCCGTTGATTCCTCCGAAATAGAACTTCCCGTCGCGGGCCCGGTAACTGGAGCGGTAGTTGAACTCGTTGCTTTGCAGACCGTCCATCTGGGTGTAGTGGAGCAGGGCGGTGGAGTCTTCCGGATTGAAACGGTTGATCCCCCGGTTGGTGCTGAACCAGAGATTGCCCGAGGCGTCTTCCAGAATGCCGTACACCACGTTGTTGGCCAGTCCGTCCCTGTCCGAATAGGTGGTGAAGCAGTCCTGCGCGTAGTCGTACACCGAAATGCCGCCCCCTTCGGTCGAAACCCACAGCCTGTCCCGGCTGTCGATATAGAGACCTGTCGCCTTGTTATGGGCGAGCGAATGTTCGTTCCCCTCCTCGTGGAGATAGTGGTGCCATGTTCCCTTTTTCCGGTCGTAACGGTAGAGGCCGCTGCCGCAGGTGGCTACCCAGAGATTGCCCCGGGTATCTTCCCGGATGTCGATCACGTAGGTCGTCACGCGGAGCATCCGTTGGAAACGGTCCCGCTTCCGGTCGTAGCGGTCGAGCCCCACGGCGGTTCCCACATAGATTTCCCCGGCCGGGTTCCGGTAGATGGAGAAGATGCAGTTGTCGCTCACCGACGACGAGTCGCGGTCGCTGTGCCGGTAGTTGCGGATCGGGCCGCCCGGCAGCCGGCAGACGTCGATTCCCCGCGAAAAGGTGCCGATCCACAACCGGTTTTCCTCGAGCATCAGGGCGTGCAGGTTGTGGTAACTGATCCCGTGCGGCACCCGGTGGTTCTCGAAGGAATTGGTCCGGGTGTTGAAATAGTTGAGGCCTCCGTCTTCGGTGGCGATCCAGAGGTTTCCCGCGGCGTCTTCGCAGAACTGGCTGACGGCCCGTCCGGTGAGCGCCCGTCCGGCAGGGTCTCTCGTGTAGATGTCGATGTTGTTCCGGACCAGATAGTTCACCCCGCCGAAGTAGGTGCCGATCCAGATGCCGTCCTCGCGGTCCTTGTAGATGCTGTACACGTTCTTGTCGCTGAGGCCGGAGACGAAGTCCGCACGGTCGATGCGGCGGACGTTCCAGTCGGCCTTGTTCACCCGGTAGAGCCCGTCGTCCGACCCGACCAGCAGATGATCGGACGAAAAGTCGAAGATGGTGCGGATATGGGATATTTCGTTTCCGCTGCCGTGACCGAACCGGGACGTGAACGTCCGGGTGCCGCGGTCCAGTTTCTTCAGCCCGCCGGACCAGGTGCCCAGCCAGAGGAAGCCGTTGGCGTCCTCGCAGATGGAGAGTATTTCGTCGTCGCCCACCATTTTCGCCTGCGGGTCGAGGACGGGTGTGAAAGTCCCTGTCGCCTCGTCGTATTTGACCAGTCCTTCCCGTGTGCCGGCCCATACGGAGCCGCCCCGGTCCTGGAATACCTTCCAGACGACCGACGAGGGAATCGTGTGCGGACTGTTCCCGGGAAGGAACCGCACGGTCCGGTCGCTGTCGGGTTCGTAGAGGAACAGTCCCTCGTTGGAACCCATCCATACGCGGCCTTTCGTGTCGATGCAGATCGAGTGCACCTCCCGGTTCAGCCGCGAACCCGCCTCGCTTTTCAGGTCGAAGCGGCGGAACGTCTCCCGTTCCATGTCCATGATCCAGACCCCCACGTCGGTGCCGAGCCATAGTTCGCCCGTCTCCGAGAGGGCCATGCTGCGGACGAAACTGTTACCGAGGCAGCCGGGTTTGCCCGTGTTGCGGTATATTTTGTAGTTGATGCCGTCGAAACGGTTCAGCCCGTCCTTGGTGCCGAACCACATGTATCCCTCCCGATCCTGGAGAATGCAGAAGACGGTGTTCTCCGAAAGTCCGTCGTCCACCTGGTGACGGCGGAAACGGAGCGGCGTGTTGTCGTCGGCCGCGGCATACGTCCCGCAGACCGAAAGCGTGAAAAACAGGGTCGCAAGAAGACCTTTCATGGTAAATTTCTGACTATATTTGACCCTAAAGTAATAAACAATCCGGGAAAAAAGGAAACGGGAAGGCGGCCGTCCCGGGTATTGCCCGGAAATTTCCATTATTTGACCGTGTTTTTTTATTTCCTTGCCCGAAAAAGTAGTTGTTTTGCATACGGTCGGAAGACCGCGCAGCAATCTATTAACCGATAAGTAATGAAATGAAGAAAATTCTGTTGACGACCCTGCTGTCGGCCGCCGTTTTCTGCACGGCCGCGGCGAAGAAGAACAAAACCGAGGACCGGCGTCTGATCGACCGGGTGGCCGCATGGCAGATCGAACATTTTCCCGAAGTGAAGCACAATCCGCTGGACTGGACCAACGGTGCGCTCTACCGCGGCCTGCTGGAGTGGGCCGATTATACGGGGGATTCCAGATACTATGATTTCCTGATGGAGATCGGCGAGAAGGCTAAATGGGGTTTCCTGCGCCGGGTGTATCATGCGGACGATCTCTGTGTGGGACAGATGTACGTGGGGATGTACCGCAAGTTCGGGCGGCCCGAAATGATCGACCAGACGCGCCGGCGGCTCGACCATCTGGTGTGGTTTCCCTCGACGGTGCCCCTGTGGCACGGCGTGAAGGGCGGTTCCGACCGCTGGTCGTGGTGCGACGCCCTTTTCATGGCTCCGCCCGTGTTCGTGGAGATGTACAACGTGACCGGCGATGAAAAGTACCTCCAGTTCCTCGACCGGGAGTACAAGCTCTCGACCGATTCGCTCTTCAGTCCCGAAGACGGCCTCTTCTACCGTGACCGACGGTTCATCGGCCGCCAGGAACCTAACGGGAAGAAGGTGTTCTGGGGACGCGGGAACGGCTGGGTGTTCGGCGGGCTGGCCCTGATCCTGGAGCACCTGCCCAAGGACCATTACACCTACGGGTACTATCTCGACCTTTACCGCCGCATGGCCGATGCCATCCTGCCCCTGCAGGACGAGAAAGGTTCGTGGCATGCCAGCCTGTACGATCCGGTGGCCTATCCGCTGGCCGAGAACAGCGGTTCCGGCTTCTTCGTCTTCGGCCTGGCCTGGGGTGTGAACCACAAGGTCCTGACGGACGACCGCTACAAGGAGGCTGCCGTCCGGGGATGGGAAGCCCTCAAAGGGTATGTGGACGAGAACGGCCGTCTCGGGTCGGTACAGCCCATCGGAGCGGCTCCCGGCAAGGTGCGGGCCGATATGACCGAGGTGTACGGCGTGGGAGCCTTCCTGCTGGCCGGTAAGGAGATGCTGGAGTTGAAGTATTAATACAAGGGAAACCATGAAAAAGATCATTGTTACGACGATATTGGCCTGTGCCGTGGTCTGCGGCGCCCAGGCCGGGAAAAAGAAAAAGGAGGCTCCCGTGCAGAGCGACCGGGAGTATTGGGTGGAGACGATGGTGAAGATCGCCCGCCCCGTGTTCGACAACCTGAGCCGGAACACCCTGCGCAAGAGTATGCCCGTGGAGACCAACGACGGGATGAATACGGGCAAGCGTAAGGGTGTGACCCATCTGGAGGCGCTCGGCCGTTCGTTCTGCGGCGTGGCTCCGTGGCTCAACCTTCCGCCCGACGACACGCCGGAAGGCCGGCTGAGGGAGGAGTTCACCGCGACGGTCGTGAAGGCTATCGCGAACGCCGTCGATCCCGCTTCGCCCGATTACCTGCGTTTCGACGGTCCGGGCGGCCAGCCGCTGGTGGACGCAGCCTTTTTCGCCCACGGCCTCCTGCGCAGCCGCGACCGGGTGTGGCCCCGTCTGGACGAGGTGACCAAGGCCCGGATCGTGAAGGAGTTCAAGGCTTCCCGCAAAATCAAGCCCGGCCAGTCCAACTGGCTGATGTTTTCGGCCATCATCGAGGCCGCCCTGCTCCATTTCACGGGCGAGTGCGAAATGGGCCCCATCGACTACGCCCTGCGCAAGCATAAAGAGTGGTACAAGGGTGACGGGTGGTACGGCGACGGAGCCAATTTCCACCTCGATTACTACAACAGCTACGTGATCCAGCCCATGATGGTCGACGTGCTGGGTGAACTGCGTGCCCAGGGGCTCGATTCCACCCGATTCTACGACACCGAGCTGCGCCGGTTCATCCGTTTCGCCGAGCAGCAGGAGAAACTGATCTCGCCCGAGGGAACCTATCCCGTGCTGGGTCGCTCGATGGGGTACCGTTTCGGTGCCTTCCAGGCGCTTGCCCAGGTGTCGCTGATGAAGAAACTGCCCCTTTATATCGAGCCGGCGCAGGTGCGCTGTGCCCTGACCGCCGTCATCAAACGCCAGCTCGTGCCGGAGACCTTCGACAAGGACGGATGGCTGACACTCGGCTTCTGCGGGCACCAGCCCGGTATGGCGGACGGATATGTCTCCACCGGCAGCGCCTACCTCTGCACGTTCGTATTCCTGCCGCTGGGTCTGCCGGCCGACGATCCTTTCTGGTCGGCCCCTGCTGCCGAATGGTCGTCCAAACGGCTTTGGGAAGGGAAATCCATGCGGCGTGACGGTGCGATCCGGAACTAAAGGAACGGCGGAATCATGGGACTGAAAAATCTTTTTCTTTTGGCACTGACGGGCATGACCGCCGTCGGGTGTGCCCGTCAGTACTATACCAATCCGATTCTCGAACGGGGGGCCGATCCCTGGGTGATCGAGCGCGGAGGACGTTATTACTATTGCGGCGGGGGAAAAGGCGGTATCTGTGTCTCCGTCTCCGACCGGCCTCAGGCGATCGGGGAGGGACAGCTGGTCTGGCGGCCCGGGAAGGGGCGCTGGAACAGCACCTGCGTCTGGGCTCCCGAACTGCATTGGTGGCAGGGGAAGTGGTATATCTTCTATGCCGCCGGGTGGTCGGGACCTCCCTACGTCCATCAACGGACGGGGGTGCTCGAATCGGTCACGGACGATCCGACGGGAGACTATGTCGATAAGGGAATGGTCTATACGGGCGATACGCTCGGCAAGTGGGATTCCAACCGCTGGGCCATCGACATGACCCTGATGGAGCATCGGGGCAAACTCTATGGTATCTGGTCGGGATGGGAGTCGTCCGAGGCGACCGACAAGACCCCACAGAACCTCTACATCGCCGAGATGTCGAATCCGTGGACGACGGTTACGCCCCGCGTGCTGATCTCCGAGCCGGACACTCCCTACGAACTGGCCGGCGGCGAGCTTCCTATCAACGAAGGCCCCCAGGTGCTCAAGCACGGCGACGATACGTTCATCGTCTACTCCTGCGGCCAGTCGTGGCTGGATACCTACAAACTCTCCTGGCTGAGGCTGCGTTCGCCCGACGCCGATCCCCTGAAGCGGGAGAGCTGGATCAAGAGCGACAAGCCGGTGTTCGAGGACAACGAGTACACGCACGGGGTGGGGCATGCGAGTTTTACGACTTCGCCCGACGGCAGGAAACATTACATCATCTATCACACGAAAAAGGAGAAGACGCCCGGCTGGAACCGGGAGGTGCGGATGCAGCGTTTTCGTTTCCGGGCCGACGGAACACCCGATTTCGGTGAGCCCGTCGATCCCGCGAAGCGGCTGAAAGGCGTTTCCGGACGAAAGTGATACGGATTCGGACCGGTTTGCGATCGCGGAAAGCCCGTTTCGATTAATTTTGCGGTATCGGTCCAACGAATACGGAATATTATGGAACTTACATGGCGCTGGTTCGGGAAAAACGACCGGATCGGATTGAGAGAGTTGAAGTCGATCGGTGTAGAGGGGATCGTGACAGCCCTGCACGGGATTGCGAACGGGGAAGTCTGGCCCGAAGAGGAGATCGTGCGGCTGAGGGACTATATCGCCGGGGCCGGGCTGCGATGGTCGGTCGTGGAGAGTCTTCCCGTCAGCGAAGGGATCAAGTGGGGCTCTCCCGACCGGGACCGTCTGTTGGAGAATTACCGGGTTTCGCTCGAACATCTGGGGCGGGCCGGTATCCGGACGGTGTGTTACAATTTCATGCCGGTGATCGACTGGATTCGCACCGATCTGCTCCGTCCAACCCCGGAGGGGAACTATACGCTCTATTTCGACAGGATACGTTTCGCCTATTTCGACTGCCGGATACTGGCACGCGAAGGGGCCGAGCGGGATTATACGCAGCAGGAACTGGCTGCGGTCGAGGAGTTGGCTGCAACCGTCACCGAGGAGGAGAGGGAGCGGCTCGTGGATACGATCATCGTCAAGACTCAGGGGTTCATCAACGGCAATATCCGGGAGGGAGACCGCGATCCGGTTTCGCTTTTCCGGCAGTTGTTGTCGCGGTACGAAGGAATCGACCGCGACCGTCTCCGGGCCAATTTCAAATACTTCATGGAAGCCGTGGCCCCCGTGGCCGAGCGGTACGGGATCGGGCTCTGCGTGCATCCGGATGATCCGCCGTACCAGGTGTTGGGCCTGCCCCGCATCGTGACGGGCCGGGAGGATATCGACTGGCTGCTGAGTGCGGTGGATTCGCCTGCCAACGGGCTGACGTTCTGTGCGGGATCGCTGAGCAGCGGTCTGCATAACGATGTGCCCGAACTGGCCGGACGGTATGCCGACCGCACCCATTTCGTGCATCTGCGCAGCACGGATGCCTTCGACAACGGAAATTTCGTGGAAGCGCCCCACACGGAGGGCCGGGGCCGTCTGGTCGAGGTGATTCGTGTTTTCGAGAAACGGCGGCCGGAAGTGCCGATGAGGGTGGACCACGGCTTGCTCATGCCGGGCGACGTGGGCAGGGGAGACAATCCGGGCTATTCGTTCCTGGGACGCATGTATGCGCTTGGGGAGGTGCGCGGAATGATGGCTGCGGTGCGGAAGGAGATCGAAGAAGGCAGAATCTGAAACGAAATAAACTCACTATGAACGAACAATTCAGCATTGCCGGGAAGGTGGCCGTGATTACGGGTGCCGGAGGCGTTCTGGGCGGCAGTATCGCCCGTCATTTCATCAGTCAGGGAGCCCGTGTGGTGGCGCTGGACATCCGGAAGGAACAACTGGACAAACGGGTGGAGGAGTTGCGTGCCGCGGGAGGCGAGGCGGTCGGCTTCGAGGCGAACGTGCTCGATATTCCGAGCCTCGAGAGGGTCCGCGACCGCATCGTGGAGACGTGGGGCCGGATCGACATCCTGGTCAATGTGGCCGGAGGCAACATGCCGGGTGCCACGCTCACGGTGGACCAGACGATTTTCGACATGAAAATCGAGGATTACGACAAGGTGACCCGTCTGAATCTGAACGGGACGGTCTACCCGACGCTGGTGCTGGGCAAAGTGATGGCCGGCCAGGGCTCGGGGAGCGTGATCAACATCTCTTCGATGGCAGCCTATTCGGCCATTACCCGGGTATTGGGTTATTCGGTGGCGAAGACGGGCATCATCAGCTTCACGCAATGGATGGCCATGGAGATGGCCATGAAGTTCGGCGAGGGTATCCGGGTGAATGCGCTGGCTCCCGGCTTCTTTATCGGCGACCAGAACCGGGCCGTACTGATTAATCCCGACGGCAGCCTGACCGAACGGAGCAAGAAGGTGCTGGCGAAGACCCCCATGGGACGTTTCGGCGATATCACGGAACTGAACGGGGCCGTACAGTTCCTCTGTTCGGAGGCGGCCAGCTTCATTACGGGCGTGGTTCTGCCGGTCGACGGCGGTTTCAGTTCGTTCAGCGGGGTATAGGGTTCCGACCGGATTCGGAATGTAGAGGAAGGTTCCCCCTGCTGCCCGGCGGTTCGCAGAAATCCGGGTGAAAGGGAACGTCCGAATAGAAACGAAGCTCCCGACAAAAGTGTCGGGAGCTTCGTTTTCTGCGGGGAACGTCGTCCGCACAGGCGTTGCCGTTTCCCGGTTCGGATTTCCCCGAGGCGGATACGGACGATTACTCTCCTGTTAGGCGCACTTCCCGTACGGCTGCGAGCAGACCGTCGATGTCCGAGGGATATATGTCGCCGATGTTGCCGATGCGGAAGGTGTCGGCCTCGGATATTTTACCCGGATAGATGACATAGCCTTTCGCTTTGAGCCTGTTGTAGAAATCCTGGAAGTCGAAATCCTGCGACGGATAGTAAAACGAGGTGATGATACAGCCCTGCTTGTCGTCGGAGAGCAGCGGACGGAAGCCCAGTTCGCGCATTCCCCCGACCAGCCGCCGGTGGTTTTCCTCGTAACGGCGGTGTCGGGCAGCGATGCCGCCCTCCTCCTTCAGTTCCTGCATGGCCTGATAAAAGGCCCGTACGACGTGTGTCGGCGATGTGAAGCGCCATTTGCCCTTGCCCTGTTCCATCGTTTCCCACTGGTCATAGATGTCGAGTGAGAGCGACCGGGCGTTTCCTTTCGTGGCGAGCATCTTCTCCCGGCGGGCGATGATGAACCCGAACCCCGGAACCCCCTGGATACACTTGTTGGCGCTGCTGATCAGAAAGTCGATTCCCAGTTTTTCGATGTCGATGGGTACGCCGCCGAAGCTGCTCATGGCATCCACGATGAAAGTGATGCCGCGGCCGCGAAGCACTTCGGCGACTTCGTCGATGCGGTTCAGCAGTCCGGTCGTGGTCTCGCTGTGAACCATTGAAAGATGCGTGATGCCGGGATGCGCATCCAGCGCTTTGCGGGCCACATCGCCTGTAATGAGCTCGGTTTCGCTCAGTGAGACGAGTGCGTAGTCGATCCGGTAATAATCCGCGATCCGGGCCATACGCTTGCCGTAGGCCCCGTTCGCCAGAATGAGCAGTTTGTCTTTCGGACCGACCGACGATCCTATGGTCGCCTCGACGCAGTAGGTGCCGCTGCCCTGCAGCAGAACGGTAGTGTAGCGCTCTTCGTCGAGACCGGCTATTTCCAGCAGGCCGCGGCGCAGCGGCATGACGATTCCTTCGTTATAGTCTTTGTCCCATGTACACCAGTCCTGCATCATCGCTTCCCTGACAGTTTCCGATGTGCTCAGCGGTCCCGGGGTCAGCAGCAGATAGTTCCTTTTCATGTCTTGTGTTCGCTTATTTGTTGAGTCGTTCGTTCAGTGTTTCGATATAGGCGGGCAGTTCGGTGATGTTGTCCAGCACATGGTGGGCTCCCGCACCGAGCATCCGTCGCCGGACCTCCTCTTTCATGCGGGCCAGCTCTCCGTCCGGAATCCGGGCGTATTCCGCTTCGGTTATCCCCATTTCATTGCTGCCGGTAATGACGCCGACGCTCCAGACACCGGCGTTTATGCCCTCCCGGATGTCGGAGAGCGTGTCGCCTACCTTAACGGCCTCCTGCACCGAGGGAATGGCCAATTCGGTCAGGTTGCGGAAGATCATATAGGGTGCCGGACGACCTGCCGGAAGTCCGTCGGGCGTGGCGAGGAAGTCCGTGACATATCCCTTTTCGGCGGCTCCCGGACGGACGACCTCCATCATCTGTGCCGTGTAGCCGGTCGTCGAACCGATACGGATATCCTGCCTGCGAAGCGAGTCGAGCGTTTCGACCACTCCGGGGATCGGTTCGGTAAATTCGGTCAGCGAAGCGAAAAGGTGCTTTTCGAAACTCCGGTACATCTCCTCGACGTCCGTTTCGTTCCAGTCGCGGCCGTAACGGACTGTGAATTTTTCCCGGACGTCGGGCATGGAGAGAATGGCGCGGATGTGGTCGATTTTGAGCATCCCCATGGGTTCCCGGGCCTGCCGGAGCGTGATTTCGATGCCTTTTTCCTCTGAGAACACTTTGAGGAAGGCGTTCAGCGGGGCGAAACAACCGTAATCGACGGCGGTTCCGGCCCAATCCATGATGACGCATTTTATCTGTTTCATATCTGTCGAATGTTAAAGGATTATTGCATATTGACGGAGAGCACGGCGCGAGGTTCCCTGCGCCTGATGCGATAGGGTTTCCGCTCCTCCCTGCGGGTCAGCCAGCCGATGCTGCCGATGAAGAGCAGGCAGCAGAGCGAGCCGAGCACGGTGACCATCGTGTTGTAGAATTCGATCCAGTTCAGGTCGGAGACGAAAGCCTCTTTGAAAACGAGGACGCATACGGTGCCGAGATAACCGACGAAGTCGATGGTAATGATGAAGAAGCCTACGTTGCCCCGGATATTGAAGCAGGAGACGAAACGCTCGAAAAAGAGGGTCTGGAAACTCAGATAGGCCGTGTAGAGCCCGAGGCTCTGAATGAAGAGCCAGAGCACGGGGGACAGTCGCAGGCTGTCGTACCAGTAGGCGACGCCGGCCAGTCCGGTCATGCCGGCCGTCACGAGCGCCAGCAGCGCGATGAGTACGGTCCGGTGGTTGCGGATGAGCGAAATGAGCAGGAACACCCCCAGGATAATCAGGGTGACGAGGCTGTCGATACCGCTGAAGGCCCACGACGAGAACTGCGAGGTATCGACGAGTTTCACGAGGAAGTCTTCCTTGATGTCCTGCATGACGGTAATGAAGAGATTGGCGAGGAAGAGCATGCAGAGCAGCGGTGCGAAGCGCAGGAAAATGCTCTTGCGGCGCCGGGCGTCCATCGGAATACGTTCGGTGCAGGATGCCACGTCTTCGGGCGTGGGATCGGGAAGCCGGTTCAGTGCGAAGGCCAGCAGGACGAGGAGCGGGAAAGCTCCGGCCCCGATAGTTGCGGGCATCCAGAATTCGCCGATTCCCAGGTCGTGTACCAGGAAAAGTCCGAGCTATTTGGCCAGTCCCGAGCTGAAGGCGATGCTCAGCCCCATGATGCTGGCCAGCACGCCGCTCAGCCTCCGTCCTTCGAGGAAACTGAAGATTACGCCCCACATGCATCCCAGCGAGAGGCCGTTGAAAAAGAGGGCGAGGATATTGAACGGCTGGGGCAGCATGGCGAAAAGGAGCAGGGAGAGCTCCGCCGTTGCGACGGAACCGATGATGAAACGCAGCCGGTTCTCGCGTTTGAGCTCGGAGATGAACTTGATACCGAGCAGTTTGGCGAGCATGTAACCGGCGATTTGCACGATACTGGTCGCTGTTTTGTAATCCATACCCAGTATTTCGAGCCCGTCGAAAGTCGCCGCGGTAAAGGGTTTCCGCAGCGCGTAGACCAATGCGTAGGAGAGCAGTGCGGCCCCGCCGGCCCAGAGTATGAAGAGCAGATCGGATGTTTTTCGTGTTTGTGTCGAAGAATCCATCGGAACGGTACTTGATTTTCGGGCACAAACATACATCACGCATGTTACGCGAATATGAAGGGGAGATTAAGAAAGCGTTAAGTGTGACCGGACCCGGTCGTCTATTGGGATTTGTTTTAATTTCCGGTACTGCGACCGGTGGGGCGGGATCATGTGAGTAACCGGACCGAATCCGTGGAAATGACGAAAAATTACTCCGTCAGCGGATACCGTGACGGAGCAATTGTCTTCCATGCCGATAGGCGGCGGTCTTTTTGAAAGAGGAACGGATACGTCCCTCTTTCCGTCGTTTCTATTCGGTGAACAGATCGATTTCGTCGAAAGCCTCCGGGGAGTGGGCTCCGAGCGAGATAAGCAGCACTTTGCGGGCTTTCACGCCCTGCGGGACCTCCACGACGGATACCTGTGCGTTCATCGGTGAAATGCCGCGGGGTGAGACCGTGGTCACGTAGGTCCAGCCTTCCGCTGCGGGATCGGCCGCGGTCGCTTTCGCTCCGGAACGGGTGCTGACCCAGAGCGTGTAGCGTACCGGGCCGCTCTTCGTGGCGATAAAGGAGGTGGTCGTAATTCCTTTGAGTGTGACTGTCCGCCCCAGGTCGAGCAGATAACGTCCTTCGCCCTCTTCGTAGTAGCGGGCCGTGCGGTTCCTGTCCGGACCCAGTTTGCCGTCCGTCATGGCCGGGCACTCCACGGGCTGCGTGCTGCCCGACGGCGATGCTTCCGGGCCGAACGGCAGGCAGTAGTACCGGACAGTCCGGTTCGACTTCGTCGCGGGATCGTCGGCCGAAGCCGTAGCATCGAGCCGTGCGGGCTGGTCTTTCAGCGTGCCGTTTTTCTGCCGGTTGAGCCCTGTCCATCCTTTGGAACCCAGATAGTGGCAGGATTTTCCGAACTCTTCCGTGCCCTCTCTGACGTACGAGGTGGGGTACAGCAGTTCGAACGGCTCCCGGTCGTCGAAATTGTCGTACAAGTCCATGGCCGGAACGACCCGGTCGTTCGTACCTCCTGCCGCGGTGACGGCGAAGAGTTTCACGCCCGGAGCGGAGGGCAGTTCGAGCGTCGAAGCTCCGCTCACCGGAATGGAGTATTTGTATATATAGGAATACCGGTAGGAGAGATCGCCCTCGGGCGTATGGCGGTGGGTGCCGAGCAGGGCTACCGGGTCGCGTTTGATGTAACCCGTTTCGATGCCGTACAGCACGTCGCTCAGTGTGTTGTCCGTCAGTCTACGTTCCCATTGGCCGATATAGCCCTGCCAACTCTGCACGTCGATCGGGAAACTCTTGCTGTCCACTTTGATTTTTACCCCTTCGGTGTCCCGGTCGGCGGACATCAGCAGGTAGAGTCTGTCGTAGTCTCCTGCGGGCAGAGCGATCCGCTGGCCGCGTAGGCTCACCGCATTGTGCGCTCCGGGAGCCGTGTCGCCCAGTCTGAAGACGATGTCGTCCACCGTGAGCGTTTCGGGGAACAGTTCCCCGGCGAAGGAGGAGCCTTGGGCCATTTCCCCGTCGCTGCGGTCGGTGTTCAGGCTCACCGCATCCGTGTCGAAAGGCAGTTCCACCGGCGTGCACCGTACGGAGGGGACCGTCTCCGGCGCTTCGAACCGGACGGCGAACGTGCGGATGCCGTAGCGTCCCATCGTGAAGCGGAGCCCGTCGGGAGTGAAGTCGGCCGGGCCCGTCCGCCGCTCCTGGCCGTCCGTTTCGTAGGCATCCGCGATCTTCCGGCAGAACCGGGCCTGCACGTCGTCGGTGAGGGTGTTGCCGTAATGTTCGTTGAAACGGACGATGTAGTACCCGTCGGCATGTTCGGCCCGTTTCATGGCCAGCATCTTCACGTTGGATTTGTCGACCGAGGCGGCCGAAACCGAACGGCCGAGCGGTCCGGCGTGCTTCTCCCCGGGCAGGAACGTGAGCAGCGGTTCGTTGAAGAAGCGTCCGCGCCTGTCGCTGCCGGCCTTCTGCCAGCTTCCTTCGTGACCGTAGAGGGCATAACTGAATGCGTGTTCGCCCCAGTCCTGCCATACGCCGTAGTATTCGCGGTTGGCGTGGGGCGTGTAGAGCAGCGTGAGGCGCAGGGTACTGTCGTTCGGCTTGTCGGAACCGTTCTTGCAGTCTTCCAGTACGGAGACCCCGTAACTGCCGCTGCGGTCGGTCAGGTCGAACCACTCGTGGGAGGGCGATTCGAACTTGTGCGAGCGGTTGTTGTCGCGCTGTACGGTGGCCGATTCCCAGTTGTAGGTGGCTTTGGGCGCCGAGACGGTAAGCGGGAAGGAGGCGCGGAGCGACCGGCCCCGCATCTGCCACTTCACCGTGTTGTCATACCGCACCGTGTTTCCCGGTTCGCCGGCCGCGAGTGAGATCACCTGCCGGAACATATTGCCGCGCAGCGTGCGTTCCACCTCGATGGCCACACGCACGGGACCGTTCTCCACGATCCGGACCCGGGCCGGCCCCGACACGTACTCCTTGACGGGCAGCTGGCGGTCGGCCCACTCCATGTTCCACGAGGGGAACCTCAGGGGGTGTTCGTAACAGAGTTCCCAGCGGGCCGCTTCGCGCAGCAGTTCGCGGCGGGCCCGTTTGTCGTATACGGAGCAGACGTCCCCGTTCCGGTCGATCATCACCTTGTAGCGGTCGTTTTCCAGCGTGTTGTCCGTCACGCGAAGCGGGGAGGCGGCCGGTTTTTCGGCCGGGGTCACCGAATAGACCGCATAGCCCGAGGCGGGCATGTCGGCCAGAAAGATCAGTTTCGTGCGCCGTCCGTCCGTTCCGATGATCTGGGCGGGGACCTCTTTCCCTTCGGGTGAGGTGACCCGTACGGAGGCAGGAACCTGCGCGAACTCCACGGTCGCCTCGGCAATGTCCTGCCGGGGTCGTTCGACCGGGTTGTAGACGATGACGGGAATTCCTTCCGTCTTCGTATCGAGACTCCTGCTGACGGCACCCACCGCATTGGTGAGCACCGAAGAGGCGAGATTCATCACGAGTACCTCGTCGTTGTGGCTGTATTCGTACACTTTCGAGATCGACGAGCCTGGGATCATGTCGTGCATCTGCGAGCCGAGCAGCAGGTCCCATGCCTTGTGGAGGCGTTCCGCCGGATAGTCGCTCGTGCCGAGCATCGCGGCCAGCGATGCGGCGCGTTCGGCTGCCTGGAGCAGGCGTTCGTTCTTGCGGTTCCAGCGTTTCATGTAAGCCTGCGAGGTGAGCGTACCGGCCGAGTGCTCCACCAGCAGCAGGTCGCCTTCGTAGGTGGGAAGCGAATAACCCTTCTGGTGCTCCATGTCCCGGAACAGCTGATCCATGCCGCAGAGGCGGATGTTGAAATTGCGGTGCCGCTTCGAGGCCTCCAGTGCGTTGAGGAAATCGCTCTCGCGGGGAGCGCCTCCCCGGTCGCCCACGCCGTAGTAGCGCATGTCCGCATAGAGCCCCGTGCTTTTTCCCGCACGGTTGATCCGGTCGGTGAATTCGGGGTCGATGTCGAAATTTTCGGGGACTTTGCCCGTGTAGTCCATGCAGTTCAGTCCGGCGTAGATCTCGCTGCCGTCAGGGCCGCGCCAGATGCCGAAGTTGAAGGGGATGGGGTTGGCCGCCTGCCACGACAGTTTCTGGGTGGTGAATCCTTTCAGACCGGCATGGGAGACCAGCGTGGGAAGCGTGGCGGGGAACCCGAAACAGTCGGGCAGCGAGAAGTCGAGCGCTTCGACGCCGAACTCCCTGCGGGCGAAGTCGGCTCCGTAGAGAAAGTGACGCAGGTAGGATTCGGGACCGGAATTCACCACGTCCATTTCGTCGACCGTAGACCCGTTGACGATCCAGCGTCCTTCGGCTATGTATTTTTTCATCCGTTCGTACCGCTCCGGGTAGTACTCCTTCATCATCGCGTAGCGCCGCGATCCGGTGAAGTTGAACAGGTATTCCGGGTATTTGTCCAGCAGGGCGAATCCCTCGTCGAGCGTCCTTTTCAGGTAGGTGTCGATGGTGGTGGGGTAGTCCCACTGCCACTGGGTGTCCAGATGGGAGTAGGGGATCAGGTAGAGGGTTTTCTCTTTCGAGAGGTCGGGCGCACCGGGATTGCCGGCGGCAAGCGTCGTTGCCAGGCACAGGCCACCCAGCAGGAGTTGCAGTTTTTTCATGGTAGTTCGGGTTATGTCTGACAAATATAAGAAAAATGCCGTTCATAGCTTGTAATGAACGGCACTTTTTGTCTTTCAGCGCAATGAAGTTATGTCGGATTTTCAACGGTCAGACCCAACCGTTTGAGGAATAGACATGCCGCGGAGTATTTGGGAGGCCGCGGGTGGCGATTTGGCAACCGTGCGATTTCCAGGCGCTTATCCTTTTTGTTGCGGTTGCTGTAAGTGCAGGATGGGAAAAGGTTTGCCCGAAGAATCCAACTCGTCCCGTCCTACGACCTTATAGCCCATGTGCAAATAGAATTTGTAAGCCTGCTCGTTGTCTTCATTGACATCCACTTTGTGGATATTGCATTTGCTGACGGCATACTCCACGAATGCTTTGCCATAGCCGCGTCCTTGTTCTTCGGGCAATACGAACAGCATTTCCAGCATGTCGTCGCTTAATCCCATAAATGCGGCGATCCGTCCGTTCTCGTTGCGTGCAACGAAGAGTTCGACTGCCGGAAAATATTGGTTTCTCACTAATGGTTTGAAGTATTCTATATCTTCTTCCTTTAGAAAATGATGAGAACTGCGTACAGACTTTTCCCATACCGACAGCAACTCGTCTAAAATGTCATCTGATAAAGATTGTAATTTTTCTATTTTCATCTCTTTGAATCATTATACGCCGGAGGCGAAGTTACGAAAAGAAAGCTGCCGGAAGGCAGCTTTCTTAGTATAAAATGAATCGGTGTCCCGCTCTTTCCGGGACCCCGTCGGGATCAGACCAGTTTGGCGAACAGCGTGCGCAGGCTCACCTCGTTCTCCACGATCGAAGGCAGTTCGGCGATCGCCACCCGGTGCTGTTCCATCGTGTCGCGGTGGCGGACGGTGACCGTGCGATCCTCCAGCGTCTGGTGGTCCACCGTCACGCAGAGGGGGGTGCCGATGGCGTCCTGACGGCGGTAGCGCTTGCCGATGCTGTCCTTTTCGTCGTACTGCACGTTATGGTCGAACTTGAGCGATGCGATGATCTCGCGGGCGATTTCGGGCAGTCCGTCCTTCTTCACCAGCGGCAGCACGGCCACCTTGACCGGTGCGATGGGTGCGGGGATGCGGAGCACCACACGCTCTTCGCCGTTCTCCAGCTTTTCTTCCGTGAAAGCGGCCGAGAGCACCTGGAGCACCATGCGGTCCACGCCGATCGAGGTCTCGATCACGTAGGGCACGTAGCTTTCGCCCGTCTCCGGGTCGAAATACTGCATCTTGCGGCCCGAGAACTTCTGGTGCTGGCTCAGGTCGAAATCGGTGCGGGAGTGGATACCCTCCACCTCCTTGAAGCCGAACGGGAATTCGAATTCGATGTCCGTGGCGGCATTGGCGTAGTGGGCCAGTTTGTCGTGGTCGTGGAAGCGGTATTTGTCGTCGCCGAAACCGAGGGCCCGGTGCCAGCTCATGCGGGTGGCCTTCCACTGCTTGAACCAGTTGAGCTCCTCGCCCGGACGTACGAAGAACTGCATCTCCATCTGCTCGAACTCCCGCATGCGGAAGATGAATTGACGGGCCACGATCTCGTTGCGGAACGCCTTTCCGATCTGGGCGATACCGAACGGAATCTTCATGCGTCCGGTCTTCTGCACGTTGAGGAAGTTGACGAAAATACCCTGCGCCGTCTCGGGACGCAGATAGATCGTGTTGGCCCCTTCGGCTACCGAGCCGATCTTGGTCTCGAACATCAGGTTGAACTGGCGCACTTCGGTCCAGTTGCGTGTGCCGGAAATGGGACAGGCGATCTCGCAGTCGAGGATGATCTGCCGCAATTCGGTCAGATCGTTGTCGTTGAGCGCTTTGGTCATGCGTTCGTGTATCTGGTCGCGTTTTGCCTGGTGCTCCTGCACGCGGGGATTGGTCTGGCGGAACATCTGCTCGTCGAACGATTCGCCGAAACGTTTGCGGGCCTTTTCGACCTCTTTCCCGATCTTCTCGTCCTGTTTGGCCAGCCAGTCCTCGATCAGCACGTCGGCGCGGTAGCGCTTCTTGGAGTCGCGGTTGTCGATCAGCGGATCGTTGAAGGCGCTCACGTGGCCCGATGCCTCCCACGTTTTGGGGTGCATGAAGATGGCGGCGTCGATCCCCACGATGTTCTCGTGGAGTCGGGTCATCGAATCCCACCAGTATTTCTTGATGTTATTTTTCAGCTCCACACCCATCTGCCCGTAGTCGTATACGGCACTCAGCCCGTCGTAGATTTCGCTCGAGGGAAAGATGAATCCGTACTCCTTGGAGTGTGCGATCAGCTTCTTGAAAAGTTCTTCCTGTGTCATTTTCTGAGGTATTACGGTCTTATAGTGGGCAAAGATAGTTTTTTATTTTTAACTTTGCATCCGTTATGGGCAGAATCTTGGCGTTGGATTACGGTAAAAAGCGGACGGGCGTCGCGGTGAGCGATCCCCTGCAAATCATTGCCAATGCGCTGGAAACCGTACCGACCGCCCAGTTGATGCCCTACCTGAAGCAGTATTTGTCCCGCGAGTCCGTCGATACGATCGTGGTGGGCAAGCCTACGCGGATGGACGGCACTCCTTCGGAGACCTTCGCGCTGATCGAGCCCTTCGCGGCGCGGCTGCGCAGGGAGTTCCCCTCGGTGGAGGTGGTCTACTGGGACGAACGGTTCACTTCGGTGCTGGCCCACCGGGCCATGATCGACGGAGGGGTGAAGAAGATGGCCCGCCGGGACAAGGCGATGGTCGACCGCATCAGCGCCACGATCATCCTTCAGGGATTTATGGAGAACAAGAAAAACGGATGAAGATATGATTTTCCCTGTGTATGTGTACGGCTCCGCCGTGCTGCGCGAACCGGCGGAAGAGATTGCCGACCGTTCGCTGATAACGCCCCGGTTCATCGAGGATATGTTCGAGACGATGTACAGTTCGGACGGCGTGGGGCTGGCTGCTCCCCAGGTGGGCAGGAACCTGCGTCTGTTCGTGGTGGACGCTTCGCCCAATGCCGACGACGATCCGCGGCTGGCCGACTTCAAAAAGGTGTTCATCAATCCCGAGATATACGAGCGTTCCGAGGAGGAGGTGCTCATGGGCGAAGGGTGCCTGAGTGTGCCGGGCATCCACGAGGAGGTGTATCGCCCCGAACGGATCAGAATCCGCTATCTGGACGAGAACTGGCAGGAGCACGACGAGGAGTGGGACGGTTTTGCCGCCCGTGTCATCCAGCACGAGTATGACCATCTCGACGGTGTGATGTTCGTCGACCGTCTTTCCCCGTTGCGCAAAACCTTGTTGCGGGGCAAACTTTCGTCGATGAGCAAGGGAAAATACAAGGCTTCTTACCGTACCAAACAGAAGTAGGTTTTCTGACGCACCGAGGTCCTGTGTCCGGGCTGCGGAGGTTTCTTTTCGCTTGCAACCGGACAGGGGGGGGGCATGCGGTTTTCCCGTGACATGTTTCTGATATTTTCGGATGGCGGGCGTTCCGACGTTTGCCGGGGACGTCGCATGCCCGGTTTTCCGGTTCATGTCCCAGGGCAGTCCCTTGTAACGGGATTTTTTTCCGGGTCTGGGTGCCCCGGATGATTTTTTCTCTCTTCCCGCCGGTTCCGGCACGGGGTTTGCAGCTATTCCGAGTAGTTGTACGTTAACAAAGTTCCTTCCTTACCGTTTGGCACGATGTTTGAACACTATACTGACAGAAGCGGACAATAAACCAAGGGTTATTCCCGTTTAGTTAGAGAAGTGAACATACAACAACAAGGTTTCTTCATTTATTTAAGTTTGGGTTAGTAGTTTAGGGGTTCAAAAGCCCCGAGGGCAGGCGGCAATCGTGAGATTCCCGCCTGTTTCTTTTTGTCCGGATTATTTTCTGCGGCATATGCAGCCGGTCAGATGGTCGTCGATGAATCCGGTGGCCTGCAGGAAGGAGTAGCAGATCGTCGGTCCGAAAAACCTGAAGCCTCTTTTTTTCATGTCCCGGCTCATGGCCTCGGATACGGGGTTCGATACCGGGATTTCGCTCAGCGACCGGAATCGGTTGACGATCGGTTTCCCGTCGGGGAAAAACGACAGGACATAGGACCGGAAACTGCCGAACTCCCGTTGTACGGTGAGGAAGTGTCTGGCATTGGAGACGGCGGATTCGATTTTCATGCGGTTTCTCACGATGCCGTCGAACCGCATCAGCTGCCCGACCTCCTCTTCGGTCATCCGTGCCACGGCCCCGGCATCGAAATCCCGGAATGCCCGGCGATAGCCTTCCCGCTTTCTGAGGATGGTGAGCCAGCTCAGGCCGGCCTGTGCACTCTCCAGTACGAGGAATTCGAACAGCGTCCTGTCGTCGTCGGCCGGTTTGCCCCATTCCCTGTCGTGGTATTCCACATACAGCCTGTCGGTCCCGCACCAGCCGCAGCGTCCGTTTATCAAGTCTTCCATAAGCATGACGATATTGAGCCGAAGCATACGTTTCCCGCGAAGGTACGAATAAAGGCCGGTTTATTCAACGGCCGGCCGGATTCGGAGGGAAAGTCTCGGGAAATCTTCCGGTTTTACGGTGACGCCGTCCGTATGTCGGGAGAATCCTGTCCGGTTTCATTCCTGCTGTGCAAGGGGGCGGCTCTTCGCTTCGCCTGAATTTCGCTTTTTATTTCCCGGAAAATTTCCCTTTCCGGGAAATCTTTCTATTTTTGTATTCGGATAAAACCTTTGCAATGGCTTTGTCCGTGTTTCGCCGCCTCCACATCGAACCGAGAACTTGATAGCAGTGAAGCGGTGCAGCAGGCTCAGCCCGGCTCATGCCCGGGCACGTGCTTTGTATCTCATGCTTTAGGGCGTGGGCCGCTGTACCTGTCGACTGCGAGGCTTTCTCGGGCCGGATGTGAGACGGGATGCAGCGGTTCTACGCTCTTTTCTTTTTCGGGGAGTCTCCGGGTCCGTTTCCGGTGTCGCCGGCGTTTTCGCCGTGCACCGGCCTGTCGTCCGGAGACCGGTTTATTTAAGGGATAAAAGTTGGTGTTCCCGGAAAGAATAAGGGCTCCCGGCGGAGGGAGCGTCTGGAAACGGATCGCAAGATTCGGGTGTGACTTCTGCCGGGACTGCCGCATGCCCTCTGCCATCGCGGATACTCGCCCCGTTTCCTATTCGTGATGGTAGGGTTCGTTGCCCAGGATGGTGAATCCGCGGTAGAGCTGTTCGGTGAAGAGCACGCGCACCAGTTGGTGCGAAAAGGTCATCCGCGAGAGGGAGAGTTTCCCGTCGGCGCGGGCGTAGACTGCGTCGGAGAAACCGTACGGACCTCCGATCACGAAACACAGCCTCCGTGTGGAGCCGTTCATGCGCTTTTGCAGCCACGCGGCGAATTCCACCGAGCGCAGTTCCGTGCCCCGTTCGTCGAGCAGCACCACGCAGTCGCCCGGCGCGAACTGCCGCAGCAGCATGTCGCCTTCCGCTTTTTTCTGTTCGGCATCGGAGAGGGTCTTCCGGTTTTTCGGGTCGGGCAGCGTGACGACGCCAAACCGGACGTAGAAGTTGATCCGTTTGCGGTACAGCTCGATCAACTCTTCCACGGGCCGGGAGTCGGTCTTCCCGATCATGATGAGGTCGATGTTCATAACGTTTGTCGCTTTGGCACGTCGGCAGCGGTTTTCGGCCGTCCGGGATCATCTGCGGGCGGCGGTCCTGTTTTTGGCCGTCCGGCGCTGCAGCTCCACGGCTTCGAGGATTGCCTTCCCTGAGTGGATCTCTTTCAGTTCCAGGTCGGTGTTCCATTCGCCCTGTGCGTCGGTGTAGAGCACGGCGCGTCCGGGATCGGCCTTTTTGAGCCATCGGTAGCACCGGTACATGTTGTAGCCGTTGCCTGCATTGCCTCCCAGCGACCAGCCGATCACGCAGGTGCGGTTGCGGTTGCGGGCCTGCAAGGCCTCCACCCGGTCGAGGAACGAGGGCAGCCAGGCCGGGTCGTTCGACGGGGCGGGACGCAGACCCTCTCCTTCGGCCCGGGGGGCGCTGTTGATGTCGGCCTGGTCGATTACGTAGAGACCGATGCTGTCGCACAGGTCGTAGAACCATTCCGGCTGGGGATGGTCGGGCAGCAGCGTGTTGATGCTCTGCCCGCGCAGGAGCGTCATTTCGTCCCGTGTCCGCTGCCGGTCGCCGGCCGCCGCGTTGTACCGGGCGACGTTCAGTTCCACGGGCTTTCCGTTGCGGTATATCGTTCCTTCGTGGAGTTCCGTCTCCCCGAATCCCAGCGTGTAGGGAATGTATTCGATCAGGCGGCCGTCCCGGCGTACGAAGAGCATGACCCGGTAGAGGTCGGGGTTTTCTGCGCTCCACAGGTGGGGGATCACCCCGTAGACATATTCGTCGAACCGGACCGTATCGCGTCCCTGTCCCGGTATCTTCACATCCCGCATGTCGTAGTAGAGCAGTTTGCCCGTGGGGGCGTAAATGTCGTATCCCACCGTGACGGTCTCCTGCGAGTTGTAGCTGTTGGCCACGGCCAGCTTCACCGTGAACATGCCGTTGCGTCCCGTGGAGTCGAGGCCGGGGCGGAGGGAGAAATCCTCGATCCGCAGTTTGGGCTGGGAGTAGAGGTAGACGTTGCGCAGTGCGGTGCGGTCGGCCGGGTCTCTGCACGGCAGGGCCGATTCCAGGGCGGCACCCGTTCCGTCAGCGACCGCCTCCAGCCGGATGGTGTTCACGCCGTCCCTGACCAGGGACGAGATGTTGAACTCCGCGGGCGTGTGGCTGCCCTGCGCGTATCCGGCCATTTTGTCGTTGACGTAGAGGTAGAGGCCGGGAGCCCCTTCCACATGGAGGAACAGTTCACGGTCGAGCCACGGATAGGGAATGCTTACCAGCGTGATATAGGTCTTGCGGGGAGAGCCTGCCGGGGTAGGGGGCGATTCCAGCTTGCCGGTCAGATTCCGGTAGAAAGGCGAGGCCGAGGGATCGCCCTTTTCCGCGTCTTCCCGGGCGGTGTAGCTGATGAATTCGCTGCGCGGAACAGCTTTCCCTATCGACCCGATCCCCGGATCGTTCCATTCGGTTTTTGCCTGCTGGGCGTTCAGCGCGAGGGCGGCGAGGAGGCCTGCCGCCCCCAGTGCGATATGTTTCATCGGTTTTATTTCCTGGTGATTACGTATGTTCTAATGACATTCCTTGACGGCAGCGAAATCTGCGTCGATCTCTTCGGGCGTAAGGGCGTCGATGCCGTATCCCGTGTTCATGACCCCTTCCCGGTCGCGCTGGGCGTCTTCATCGGTCATGGCACGGAGGGCGGCGGCCGCTTCCGTGCCTTTCCGCACGGCCGTCTCCAGATCGGCTTCGGTCGGTTCGTGCTTCAACAATCCGGCCAGCGTGTGCAGAGCCCAGCCCCGGGCATACTGCGGATACCGGTCGTGTATCTCTCTCAGGCGGTTGTCCAACTCTGCGGCCGAGGCGATCTTTCCTTCGTCCACCTCGTCGAGCAGGGCGTCGACGGCCGCCCGTGGAGCGTACATGCCCGCCATGTCCACCCATGTCCCTTCCCCTGTCCGGTCGGGTTCCATACCCCGTGTCTCGTCGAGGATCGCCCCGAGCGAGGAGTCCAGCGCCAGCCGGTAGAGCTGCACGCCGCGCCGCAGCATGGACTGCTTGATGCGCATGCGTTCGTAATTGTAGGTGTCCTGTCCCTCCCGGGCGAGCAGCTGTGCCGAGATTTCGAGCGCCTTGACCACCCGTTCGGCCAGGTAGGGCGTATGTTCCCGGAAGTTGATGAGATCGGCTTTCGGACCTTTGCGGCGGTCGCGTTTGGGCCATTTGGCAATGTCGCGCACCATGCCGTAACAGCGCAGGTTGGCCCCCGGCAGCAGGTAGGATTTGCCTTCCGAATCCATCAGGTAGGAGAACGGGAAATATTCCGTGTTGTAGTGGCTTCCGTGCCGGCCGAAGACCACGGTGAAGGCCCCGTCCTTGGCCGGGAGCATGGCATAGGCGTTGCTGGCGAACTTGCAGCCCCGCTGATGGATGCCCTGGTGCACGGCCCCCGTTTTGAAAAGGTGGTTGCTCTGGTTGGTGCCGCTTCCCGCGTTGAAGAACGAGAAGAGCCCCGCGATCAGCAGCGACGAACGGTGGTGCGTCACGGTGTAGGGACCGGCGAAAATCGAGCAGGCTTCGCCGCTGCCGCAGTCGCAGTTGGCGAAGAAGAGCGAATTTTCAGCCATGAAACCGTTGTCGAGCCGCACGGCTTCGCCTACGAAACAGTGTTTGAGAATGGTGCCGTTGTCGATCCGGGCTCCCGGCATGGCGATGAAATCGTGGGCCTTCACGCCGAATCCCACCACGACAGGGTCTTCCCGGCAACTGTTCAGCGTACCGTTCTCGACGACGGATACGCCCATCAGCCGGGCATAGGGACCCACTTTGACGTTGAGCAGCATGTTGCATCCCCGGACCGAAGCACCCCTGCCGATCACGCCCATCGTCGAGCGGACCTGTGCGCAGTGAGCCTTCGTGAACTCCCCGAGCCGGGCGACCGTTTCGCGGCGGTGGCGGTACATGGCCGTGATGTAGGCCGTCTGGGCCGTCAGTCCGTCCCGGATGGGGACTTCGCGTCCGCCCGCCTCGTTGACGGCGGCCACCTCCACGCCGTTGCCGAAGGTGCTCTCTCCGGTCGTCTCGATCAGCCCCGTGTTTTCGATATAGGCATCGTCTTCGATAATGCAGTTGGCGATGTATGAACCGATGTTGGAGATGTAAACGTTGTTCCCGATCTGCACCCGTCCCCGGAACTGGCAGTTCCAGATTTTGGCCGGATCGAAGCGGTCTCCCACGAGGACTCCGTTCCAGTCGCCGGCACGGCAACCCTGTCTCTCCAGTTGTCCGATTTCGCCGGCAGTCAGATTTCTTTCCATGACGTTTTGCTTTGCAAACGGACAAAGATACCCTTTTTTTTCGATATTTATGTGCAGGTATGTTTTTTGCTCCGCCCGGAGGGATTGTTAACGCAGACTTAACCCGCGTTTTTGCGGGGTTTGGAGGAAATTCCGTTATTTTGTAACTTCGAAAAAAACAATGCTGACGCCATGGCGGAAAATACGGATCAAACGACGCTCGACAACCGGGAGCTGAGCTGGCTCTCCTTCAACGGCCGGGTGCTTCAGGAGGCGCGCGACGAAAGCGTGCCCCTGCTCCAGCGGCTGCGTTTTCTGGGAATCTATTCCAATAACCTCGACGAGTTCGTCAAGGTGCGGGTGGCCAACGTGGAACGGCTGGCCGCCGTAGCTTCCGACCGGAGCCGCACCCTCACCGGGGGATACACGCCCGCAGCCCTGCTCGACGAGCTGAACGCCCGCATGCAGTCCATGCAGGCCGACTACGAACAGGCCTATGCCCAGATTCTGCGGGAGATGGAGACGCACGGCATCTTCATCGTGAACGAGACGCAGCTCGACGGGGTCCAGCAGGCGTTCGTGTGGAACTATTTCGCTTCGACGGTCAGTCCGCGCACGGCTCCGCTGATGCTGCGCAAACGGGTGAAACTGCCTTTCCTCTCCGACGACCGGGCCTACCTGGGCGTGAAGATGGAGACGGCTTCGGGCCGCGGACGCTATGCCGTTCTGGAGATTCCCTCCAGTTCGGCCTGTCCCCGGTTTGTGGTGCTGCCTTCGCCTCCGGGCACTACGCATATCATCCTGCTGGACGACATCCTGCGTTTCTGTCTGGACGAGATTTTCTTCATGTTCGAGTACGTGAGCATCACGGCCCACACCTTCAAGATCAACCGCGACGCGGAGCTGACCCTCGACGACGACATCTCCAAAAGCCTCGTGCAGAAGATGGAGCAGGGGATCACCAAGCGACAGCACGGACGTCCCGTACGTCTGGTGTACGACAAGGAGATGCCCGAAGACCTGTTGGAACTGATCCTGTCGAAATTCTATATCCGCAACCGGGAGAGCGTTTCGCCCGGCGGACGCTATCATCTGCTGCGCGATCTGATGCGTTTCCCGAGGGTGGCCCCCTCGCTGGAGGAGACTCCGCTGCCGCCGCTGCACCATCCCTACATCAGGCCTTTTTCGAGCATTCTCAGCGTGGTGAAGCGGTCCGACCTGCTGCTGGCCTATCCTTATTATACGTTCAACCATCTGATCGACTTCCTGCGCGAGGCGGCGATCGACCCGAAGGTGGAGAGTATCCATATCACGCTCTACCGCATGGCCGAACGTTCGAAGGTGGTGGGTGCGCTGGTCAACGCGGCCCGAAACGGCAAGCGGGTGGTGGCGCTGGTGGAGCTGATGGCCCGTTTCGACGAGGAGCGCAACATCGACTTCACCGACGTCATGCAGCAGGCCGGCATCAAGGTGATCCACGGGCTGGACGGGGTGAAGGTACATGCCAAGCTGATCCTGGTCGAACGCAGGGAAGGGGCCCGGCTGCGGGGATACACCTATGTGGGCACAGGCAATTTCAACGAGGATACCGCCACGTTGTACAGCGATTTCGGCCTGCTTACGGCGGACGACACCGTCGCCGGGGATGCCGCCCGGGTCTTCGATTTCCTGCAGAACACCCACAAGCATTTCGAGTGCGAACGTCTGGTGGTGTCGCCCTATTTCATGCGGGAGCATTTCGTGCGCATGATCGACCGGGAGATCCATTATGCCAGAAGCGGCCGGCCGGCTTATATCTATGCGAAATTCAACAGCCTGACCGATCCCGACATGATCGCGGCCCTCTACCGGGCCAGCGATGCCGGGGTGGACGTGCGGCTGATCGTCCGGGGCGCATGTTGTCTCAAACCGGGCGAAAAAGGGCTCAGCGAGCATATCCGGGCCATCAGTATCGTCGATCGTTTCCTGGAGCATGCCCGCCTGGTCGTTTTCGGGGGCGGGGGAGACGAACGGAGCTATATCCTCAGTGCCGACTGGATGCCCCGCAACCTGAACCGCCGGGTCGAGGTGGGCATTCCCGTGCGCGACCGCCGAATCCGCAAGTTGTTGCGGAAAATTTTCGATATTCAGTGGAGCGACCGCGTAAAGGCGCGGGATTTGAGTAACTTTGCGCAGAATCAGTATGTCGGCCGCGAACCGGGACGGGAGACGGAACACCCCATCCGTTCGCAGACCGCCATCTACGACTATCTGAAATCGTTAACCGAGCGATAAGCCATGATCGAAAAGAGAAGCGTGGGCGCGATCGACATCGGCTCCAATGCCGTGCGGATGCTGATCGCCGACGTGGAGGACTATACGGGGACCGTGACCTACAAGAAGACCGCCTTCCTGCGGGTGCCGATCCGTCTGGGCGAGGATGTCTTCGTCCGGGGGCGGATCGGGGAGGAGAAACAGAGGCGCCTGTGCGAGGCCATGCAGGGGTTCGTACATGTCATGAACGCCTACGGGGTGGAGCTGAGGCGGGCCTGCGCCACGAGTGCCATGCGTGAGGCGGCCAACGGTCCGCAGACGGTGCGGATGATCCGGGAGTGTTCGGATGTCCGGGTGGAGATCATCTCCGGGCAGGAGGAGGCCGACCTGATTTTCTCCGGGGGCATGCGTTCGCTGATGGACCCCGCGGGCAGCTACCTGCTGGTGGACGTGGGGGGCGGAAGCACGGAGGTGACGGTCTATGCGGGCCGGAGGCGGGTCGACTCCCGCTCCTTTTCGCTGGGAACCGTGCGCATGCTCAGCGGGGCGGTGCCCGACGGGGAGTGCGACCGTTTCCGGGAATGGCTGAGGCAGGCTGCTTTCGATTATGCCCCGACCACCATCATCGGGTCCGGAGGCAATATCAACAAAGCCCAGAAGCTCATGGGCCGCAAGGAGAAGGAGGCGATTTCGCTCGGCGACCTGAAATCCCTTTACGGCCGGATCAAATCGCTCAGCTACGAAGATCGTATCCATAAGATGGGTATGAACACCTACCGGGCCGACGTGATCGTCCCTGCGCTGAAAATCTTTCTCACGGCGGCCAAAAGCAGCCGTGTGGAGCGTTTCGTGGTGCCGAAACTGGGGCTGGTGGACGGTATCGTGCACCGGCTTTACCGGGAAGCCGTACCGGCTGCGGCGGACGAGCCCGAGCGCACGGAGGAGGAGATATGACGCGATCGGTGCGTCGGGATGCTCCCCTCGGGGCGGATCGTACGGCGGACGGGCTTTAAGAGCCGTCCGCCGTTTTATTTGGCGTTCCGGGTTGGGAAATGTGATAAAAATTCCGATATTTGTGGTCTATCTGAGTGTACGAAAAATTATTAGCTGTATGTCAAACGGAGGAAGAACCAAAATTTCCGAACTGCTGAAATCCGCCGACCGGAATGTGGAAGTGACGGTCAAAGGGTGGGTGAGAACCAAACGGGGAAACAAGAATGTGGCGTTCGTTGCCCTGAACGACGGCTCCACGATCCATAATATACAGGTGGTGGCCGACGTGGCTTCGTTCGACGAAGAACTGCTCAAGAAGATCACCACGGGGGCCTGCCTGCGGGTGGACGGCCTGCTGGTCGATTCGCTCGGTTCGGGCCAGCCCGTCGAGGTGCAGGCCCGCCGGATCGAGGTGTACGGTACGGCCGATCCCGAGAGCTACCCCCTGCAAAAGAAGGGCCATTCGCTGGAGTTCCTGCGCGAGATCGCCTATCTGCGTCCGCGCACCAACACGTTCGGGGCCGTGCTCCGCATCCGGCACGCCATGGCCTATGCCATCCACAAATATTTCAACGACCGGGGTTTCTACTATCTGCATACGCCGCTGATTACCGGTTCGGATGCCGAAGGGGCCGGGGCGATGTTCCAGGTGACGACCCTCGATCTGGAAAACGTGCCCCGCAATCCGGAGGGAAAGGTGGACTATTCGCAGGATTTCTTCGGCAAGGAGTGCAACCTCACGGTCTCCGGCCAGCTCGAGGGGGAGCTCGGTGCGCTTGCCCTGTCGCAGATCTATACTTTCGGACCCACGTTCCGTGCCGAAAACTCCAATACGCCGCGTCATCTGGCCGAGTTCTGGATGATCGAGCCCGAAATGGCCTTCTATGAGCTGGAGGACAACATGGAACTGGCCGAGGACTTCCTCAAGTATCTGATCCGTTATGCGCTGGACAACTGCATGGACGACCTGGAGTTCCTGAACAAGATGTTCGACGAGGGGCTGATCGACCGCCTGCGGTTCGTGGTGGAGAACGATTTCGTGCGGCTGGACTACACGGAGGGGATCGACATTCTCCTGGCCAGCGGCCGCAAGTTCGAGTTTCCCGTGGCCTGGGGCGTCGACCTGCAGAGCGAGCACGAACGCTACCTGGTGGAGGAGCATTTTAAGAAGCCCGTCATCCTTATCAACTATCCGAAGGACATCAAGGCTTTCTACATGAAGCAGAACGACGACGGAAAGACCGTGCGGGCAATGGACGTTCTCTTCCCGAAGATCGGCGAGATCATCGGCGGATCGGAGCGCGAGGCCGACTACGGCAAACTCAACGCCCGGGTCGAGGAGCTGGGCATGAGCAAGGAGAGCCTGTGGTGGTATCTCGACACGCGCCGCTGGGGTTCGGCGCCCCACAGCGGTTTCGGACTGGGTTTCGAACGTCTCCTGCTTTTCGTGACGGGCATGGGCAATATCCGTGACGTGATTCCTTTCCCGCGTACCCCGAAGAACGCGGAATTTTAACCGGCCTGTACGGAGGGGGCGCTTCCCGCTCTCTCCGTTTTTTCTTATATAGCTTAGATTCGAATTATCCAATATTTTTATTTAATCAAAACCTGAACACATTATGTCGAACATCAATCAGAGACAGATACAAAAGCTGCTCCAGAAGCTGTCGCCGCAGCAGATACAAATGATCAAACTCCTGGAACTGCCTGCCGTGCAGCTCGAACAGCGCATCAAGCAGGAGATCGAGGAGAATCCCGTGCTGGAGGAGGACATGACCGAGGAGAAGAACGAGGAGGAGAACCAGCCCAAGGAGATTTCCGTAGAGGAGTATCTCAAGGAGGACGATACGCCCAGTTACAAATATCATGCGAACAACTATTCGAAGGACGACCAGCGCCGTCCGGTCTATCTGACGCGGGGACGCACGCTGCACGAGTACCTCGAAGAGCAGCTGGGGTACAAGACCCTGACACCGCGCGAACAGACCGTCGCCAGTTATCTGGTGGGCAGCATTGACGACGACGGCTACCTGCGGCGCGATTTGGATTCCATTTCGGACGACATCGCCTTCAGCCTCGGGATCGAGGTTTCGCGTGAGGAACTGGAACATCTGGTGGGGATCATCCACGAACTGGAGCCCGCCGGAGTGGGAGCCCGCTCCCTGCAGGAGTGCCTGTTGTTGCAGCTCGACGCTTCGTCGGCCTGCACGACCAAATCGGGACGGTTGGCCCGCAAGATACTGAGCTCCTATTTCGAGGAGTTCACGAAAAAGCATTACGAAAAGCTGATGAGCCGCCTGGGGGTGGGGGAAGACGACTTCCGTGCCGCCATCGAGGAGATCGTCCGCCTGTCGCCCAAACCGGGCAACCTTTACAACGAAGGGGGCAGCGAAGCGTCGCCCTATATCATTCCCGACTTCATCCTCGACTACCAGAACGGACAGTTCGAGTTGAGTCTGAACTCCTACAATGTTCCGGAGGTGAAGGTCAACCGCCGTTACGTGGAGATGATCCGCGAGATGGCGGGCAAGGACGGCGCTTCGGTGAGCGACGGGAACAAGGAGGCGATTCAGTTCGTCAAGAACAAGATTGACTCGGCCAAATGGTTCATATCCGCCATCAAACAGCGGCACGATACGCTGATGCATACCATGCAGGAGATTCTGAATTATCAGAAGGAGTATTTTGTGGACGGCGACCAAAGCAAACTGCGCCCGATGATTCTCAAGGATATAGCCGACCGCACAGGGCTCGACGTGTCGACCATTTCGCGTGTGGTGAACAGCAAATACATTCAGACCCATTTCGGCATCATTCCCCTCAAGCAGCTCTTTTCGGAGGCGATGCAGACCGACAGCGGCGAGGAGGTTTCCTCTTACGAGATCAAGAACATCCTCACCCAGTGCATCGACTCGGAAGACAAGCGCAAGCCTTTGACGGACGAGGTGCTGATGGACATTCTCAACGGCAAGGGATACCATATCGCCCGCCGCACCGTGGCCAAGTACCGCGAGATGCTGGGCATTCCGGTGGCCCGGCTGCGCAAACAGATTTGAACGCAATGACGCAGGAGGAGACGATGCCGGAGGACGGTTTCCGGAAAGAAGAGAGCGACGGAGGAGGGGGAACGGTGTCCGACGGGAAGACGGTCCCGGCACCGGAAAAAGCGGAAATGACGGCCGGGATACTTCCGGCGGAGGCCGCCCCTGTGGAAGGGAGTCTCTCCGGTGTCGCCGCAGAAGGAGGGGGCGAAGCTCCGGAAGAGGGGCCTTGCACCCGTCTGAGCCGAGGGATATCGCTGTTGCTCCACCCCTTTCTGGTGCCGGTCTATACGGTGCTCGTCCTGTTGTTCGGCGATACGATCATGAGCAATATCGCCGCGGGTCTCAAATGGTTTTTCGTGCTGGTCGTGGCGCTCAATACGCTGGTCATTCCGGCGATCTTCATCGCCCTGATGCGCACGTTCGGCGTGCTTTCCGACCTTTCGCTCCGGCGCCGCAGGGAGAGGATGCTGCCGCTGGCGGTCGTGGCCGTCTGTTATTTGGTCTGTGCGCTGATGCTCTCGGACGTGCTGGTGGCTTTTCTGATACGTAAGTTCCTCTATGCGGCACTCGGATGCGTCCTGCTGGCGCTGGCGGTCAATTTCTGCTGGAAAATAAGCCTTCACCTGGTTGCCGCCGGCGGAGCCGTTGCCATGCTGCTGATCGTGGCGGTTTCCCGGTTCGGGAATTTTACGGGAACGATCGTTGCTGCCATCCTGCTTTCCGGTCTACTCGCCTCGGCCCGTCTGTGGCTGGGCTGCCATACGCCGGCGCAGGTGGCCGCCGGATTTTTCGGAGGGTTTGCCGCCGCATCGCTGGTGATGCTGGCCCTGTAGAAACAAGGAAGTTTGCCGGACGAATCCGGTTTAAAAATAGAATCACCCCTGCGGAAAGCCCTGGCGGGGGTGATTTCTGTTTTGGGTGGCAGGCTTGCTGCCGGATACTCTTCTTTTATGCCGGACGGTCCCGGGCGGTTCAGTCCGCCCGCCCGTCGTCGATGCCCTTCAGGAAGCGTTCGGCCACGATCACGCGGATGGCCCGGTCGATCACCTCGAATTCGAACGGCGAATAGCCGAGTGCCTCCCCGTCCACCTCCACGGCGATTTCGGGCGACGATTCGATCCGGATTTTACGTCCCCGGTTGAGGGAGATACGTTTGATCCGGTAGATTTTTCCGTTGTAGAGCGAGCGGAAGCGGGAGATGACACCCAGACGGCTGATGCGCCGGATGATCGTCAGGTCGAGCAGTCCGTCGTCCGCTACGGCCTCCGGTGTCTGGAGCATACCGCCCCCGTTGTATTTTCCGATGCCGATCGTGGCGCTGTACACCAGTTCGTTGGCTACGGGCTGGCCGTCCACCCAGATTTTGACTCCCGTGGAGCGATAGGAGAGTACGGCTTTTATCGTGCTCCACACGTAAAGCCATTTGCCGCGTTTGCCTTCCTCTTTCAGGTGGTTGTACTTGCGGTTGACGAAGGCGTCGAATCCCACGCCCGCCACGTTGGCCATGTAACGCGTCTGTTTGTAGTTGGCCTTGTGGTAGGAGAGCAGGGCTACGTCCTGCAGGAACGAGTGGCCCGCCACGATCGCCTTGATCGCTTCGGAATACTTGCGCGGAATGCCGAACATGCGAATCCAGTCGTTACCCGTACCCACGGCGATCACGGCCAGCAGCACATCCGTCGTGGGGACCGTCTTCTGGATGAAAAGCCCGTTCACCACTTCGTGGATCGTGCCGTCGCCGCCCACGACGATGATTTTCCGGTATCCCTTGTTGACAGCCTCCACGGCCAGTTCGATTGCGTGGTATTTCCGTTCGGTGAATGCATATTCGGGTACGATCCCGTTGTCCCTCATCAGTTTGCTGATAAGGGGCCAGTCGTCCAGCCCCTTGCCGCTGCCGGCTACCGGATTGACGATGGCGAACCATTTCGGATTTTCCTCCATAGGCGTAAGGCGATTGAACGCCTCCGATCCTCCGTCTTCCGAAACGAGAAGGACCGGAGACGCAGACTATTTTTTCGGTGCGTTTTCGATGGTATGGCACAGGAATTCCCAGAACTTGCCCACCGAGGCGATGTTCACCTTTTCGTCGGGCGAATGCGGATAGCAGATCGTGGGCCCGAAGGAGATCATGTCCAGATTGGGATAGGTTCCTCCGATGATGCCGCACTCCAGCCCCGCATGGATGGCCATCACGGCGGGTTCTTTGCCGTAAAGCGCCTCGTAGCTCTCGCGCATGGTCTTCAGAATCGGGGAATTCATGTCGGGATTCCATCCGTCGTAACCGCCGACGAATTCGCAGCGGCCTCCGGCCAGCTCGAATACCGAGGCGATCATGTCGGCCAGGTACTCCTTTTCGCTGCGGACGGAACTGCGCAGCAGGCATTGCAGTTTCACCCGGCTGCCGTCGGACACTACACGGGCCAGATTGTTCGAGGTCTGCACGAGACCATTCATCGAGGGGCTCATGCGGAACACGCCGTTGGGACAGCCGCATACGGCGTCCGCCAGCTTGCGGGCGGTGCCTTCGTCGATCATGCGGGCCGGCGTTCCGGTCGGGACGACCGTGACGGAGACGGAATCTTCCACGCCCTTGTACTCTTCGGTCAGAACCGCTTCGAACCCTGCTGCGGCTTCGGTGAAACCGGCCGCCTGGTCTGCCGGAACCAGCACGACGGCTGTGGCCTCGCGCGGGATGGCATTGCGCAGTCCGCCGCCGTCGACCGAGGCGATCCGGAGTCCGAACCGGGTCTGGGCCGAACGCAGCAGCCGGAACAGAGCCTTGTTGGCGTTGGCCCGGCCGAGGATGATCTCCATGCCGGAGTGGCCGCCCCGGAGACCTTTGACGGTCACCGTAAACGCTTCGTATCCGGCCGGGACCTCTTCTTCCCGGTATTCGAGCGTGATGTTGGCGTCCAGTCCGCCGGCACATCCGACGTAAAGTTCCCCTTCGGTTTCGGAATCGAGGTTGAGCAGGATGTCTCCCGTCAGCAGGCCCGGTTTCAGCCCGAACGCTCCGTCCATGCCCGTCTCTTCGGTCATGGTGAAGAGGCCCTCCAGCGGACCGTGCTTCAGGTCGGGCGACTCCATGGCCGCTAGGATAGCCGACATGCCCATGCCGTTGTCGGCGCCGAGCGTGGTGCCGTCGGCGGTCACCCATTCACCGTCCACATAGGCCTGGATGGCGTCTTTCTCGAAATCGAACTCCTTGTCCCCGTTTTTCTGGGGCACCATGTCCATGTGGGCCTGGAGGACGATCCCCTTGCGGTCTTCCATGCCGGGCGTGGCGGGCTTGCGGAGCAGGACGTTGCCTGCCTCGTCCACCTTGTATTCGATGCCGTGCTTCCGGGCGAATGCCACGATGTAGTCACGGATACCCTCCTCGTGATACGACGGGTGGGGAATGGCGCATATCTCCTGGAAATGCTCCCAGACCTTCCGGGGCTGTAAAGCTGCGATGTTCTTATTCATAGGTCGTTCTGTTTTTGGTGTCCGTAATCAGCGCAGCCGGGCAAGCATGTTGCGCACGTTCTGTTCCATCCGCTCGGCCACGTTGTCCGTGGGCGATTTCACGAATTTTTCACCCGTGATCTGCTCGTAGAGTTCGATGTAGCGGTCGCTGATACTCTCCACGATGGTGGGCGTCATTTCGGGTACCTGTTGGCCCGGTTTCCCCTGGAAGCCGTTCTCCATGAGCCATTCGCGCACGAACTCCTTGGAGAGCTGGCGCTGCTGTTCGCCCCGGTCGAAACGCTCCTGGTAGCCGTCGGCATAGAAATAGCGCGAACTGTCGGGCGTGTGGATTTCGTCGATCAGCGTGATGACACCGTCCATTTTGCCGAATTCGTATTTGGTGTCCACGAGGATGAGACCCCGTTCGGCCGCCATTTTCGAGCCCCGCTCGAAGAGGGCGAGGGCGTACTTTTCGAGTTGTTCGTAGTCTTCCCGGCTCACCAGTCCCTGTGCGATGATCTCCTCTTTGGAGATGTTCTGGTCGTGGCTGCCGATCTCTGCCTTTGTGGTGGGGGTGACGATCGGACGGTCGAACCGCTGGTGTTCACGCATGCCCTCGGGCAGAGGTACGCCGCAGATGCTGCGGGCCCCCGCCTTGTAGTCCCTCCACGAGCTGCCGGTGAGGTAGGCGCGTACGATCATCTCTACGGGGAACGTCTCGCACTTGTGTCCCACGGTGACCATCGGGTCGGGCGAGGCGATCTTCCAGTTGGGACAGATGTCGCTGGTCGCGTCCAGAAATTTCGATGCGATCTGGTTGAGCACCTGTCCCTTGTAGGGAATGCCCTCGGGCAGGACCACGTCGAAGGCCGAAATCCGGTCAGTGACCACCATCACCAGGTATTTGTCGTCGATGTTGTAAACGTCTCTCACTTTGCCGATGTAGAGGTCTTTCTGGCCTTCGAATCGGAAGTCGGTTTTTACGATAGCTTCATTCATGATTGTATGGGTTTTTGTCTTGTCTCCTGTTTTATTCGCGGCCCTGTTCGGCTGCGGCATGTCTGTTGAACGCCTCCACGATGTATTTCACCAGCGGATGGCGGATGATGTCCCGGTTGTCGAACTCTACGATGCCGATTCCCTTGATCCCTTCGAGCATCCGGATGGCGGGCACCAGCCCCGAGTCGCCGGGTTTGGGCAGGTCCACCTGCGTCATGTCGCCCGTGACGATGAATTTGGCGCTGCGGCCCATGCGCGTGAGAAACATTTTGATCTGTGCCAGGGTGGTGTTCTGCGCCTCGTCCAGGATGACGAACGCCTGGTCGAGCGTGCGGCCCCGCATGTAGGCCAGCGGGGCGATCTGTACGGTACCCTCTTCGATGTATTTGCTCAGTTTGGCGGCCGGGATCATGTCGTTCAGCGCGTCGTACAGCGGCTGGAGGTAGGGATCGAGTTTCTCTTTCAGGTCGCCCGGCAGAAAACCGAGCTTTTCTCCCGCTTCCACGGCGGGACGGGTGAGGATAATCCGCTTCACCTCCCTGTTTTTCAGCGCCCGTACGGCCAGGGCGATGGCCGTGTAGGTCTTGCCCGAGCCTGCGGGACCGACGGCGAACAGCAGGTCGTCCTTTTCGTACAGCCGGACCAGTTTCTGCTGGTTGACGGTGCGGGCGCGGACGATGTTGCCGGCATTGCCGTAGAGGATGACGTCCTTGTCCGCCGCCCCTTCCGGGCGGGGCAGCCCCCCCGAATAGACCTGTTCGATCACCTCTTTGGAGATGTGTCCGTATTTGGCGTGGTATTCGAGCAGGGAGGCCAGTTTCTTTTCGAACAGTTCCGATTCCGCCGCCTCGCCGATCACCTTGATCTGCGAGCCGCGGGCCACCACCTTCAATTTGGGGAACAGGGCGGCTATCTGTTCCAGATTCTGATTTCCGGCCCCGTACAGCTCTCTGGGGTCGATCCCTTCTATCAGAATGTTTTTTTCAGTCATCGTCAGGTTTTTAAAACATATATCCCAGGCTGAAAGTCCAGTTGCGCGTGCGTGTCCGGATTACGCGTTCCTGCTCCATGCCGTCGATGAGGATACCCTGGACCGGGCGTTTGAACTGCCCGTGGTAACGGACGTCGAGGGTCACCTTCCGGATGATATCAACTCCGATGCCAACCATATAGCTGACCGAAGAACGGCTGTACAGGATGCTGGGTACGGTCTTGCTCTCGGGTACGATCGAGTTTTGCGTCGAGAGGTTGAACACGGGACCTGCCTGGAAACGGAAAAAGAGGGCTTTCACGCCGAACAGGATCGGGAAGTCCCATGTGTTGATCCTGACTTTGGCCCGCGTTTCGGGCAGCGTGCCGTCGCCGATCGGGTCGCCGGCCAGCTTGTATTTGTTCATCGAATAGACGATCTCGGGCTGGATGTGGAACATGGCTAGATTGACGCGTGACTGAAGCCCGATGTGGAATCCGCTGCGGTTGTCGGTCGAAAAGGCATAGTTGTCCGCGTTGGGGCGGATCAGTTCCGTCGTCTGCGTGTTGACACCGGCCTTGAGGCCGAACTGAACCAGTTTGATCCTGCCCTGGGCTCCGGCCAGCAGGCCCGAGAGGAGGAAAAGCGAAACGAGTGCGGTTTTTCTGATCATAGCGTCCGGATTTATCCGTCAAAGATAGTGTTTTTGCCGGATAAAAGAAAGGGGGCACGCCGATTTGTGATGCGTGTCCCCATGTGTGGGGTTCCGGGAAGGACAGGGTGTCGTTATTTCCCTTCGTCGATCCGGTTGAGCGCGAATGCGTAGGCCCCGAGCGAAATGGCGCGGCTGGTGCCGATTTTCGAGGTGGTGATCCCGATCCGTTTCTCCGGGTCGTAGATTACGGTGCGGTCGCTGCCGTATACCTTCAATTCCCGCGAGGCGCCTTTGGCGAAACGGTCGAATTCGGCCGGATCGTCCAGATCGTAGATTTTCATCTGAACCCGGTTCAGTATATCTCCGCTCATGGCATATATCTTGCCCCTCATCTCGCGCAGCAGGGCCGGGAAGATGTACTTGCGGGCTCCGATCAGGCCGCCCCCGATCACGATCGGCGCGTCGATCAGCGTGGCGGCCGTGGCGATGGCGTCGCCCGCGATCTCGCCCATTTCTTCGAAGGCGGTGATGGCGGCCAGCCGGTCGCCGGGCCGGGTGCCGTCGGCGATCTCGCAGATCTCGCGCGGTTCGAGCACATGGTCCGGATTGCCCGTCAGTTCTCCGTACACGCGTTTTACGGCGCGGATGCTCGCACCGTCTTCCACGAGAAAGTCGGGGTGTTTCTTGTTGCGCAGGCAAAATGTCTCCACGCAGGAGTTGTCGCCGATGTGGAGTTTGCCGTCGGCCACGAATCCGA
The DNA here is from genome assembly GCF_014982715.1 of Gallalistipes aquisgranensis. Taxonomy (NCBI): domain Bacteria; kingdom Pseudomonadati; phylum Bacteroidota; class Bacteroidia; order Bacteroidales; family Rikenellaceae; genus Gallalistipes; species Gallalistipes aquisgranensis. The sequence goes on from NZ_JADCJY010000001.1 coordinate 715,232, forward strand.
ATCCGAACCCGGTGCCGAAGGTGTAACCGATCAGGTTTTTGTAGCGTTTGGCGCTGCCGGCCGCCTCGAGCTGCGCGTTGATCGAGGGCAGGGCCCCGGCCAGGGCTTCGCCGTAGGCATAAAGGTCGGCGTCGTTATTGATGAAGACGGGGATGCCGAACGTCTCCTCGAGGAAGGGGCCGATCGCCACTCCGTCGCGGAACGACGGGAAGTTGGGCAGGTAACCGCCTACGATACCGTTGGGGTAGTCGGCAGGTCCGGGAAAGGCGAAACTGATGGCGACCGGTTTGTCGGGCAGGCGGTCGATGACCATGCGGAAGCCGCGTTCGAGATTGCCCATGCAGGTGTCGAGGTTGTCGGACAGGGAGGGCAGGGTGATGGGGTCTACGACGAATTCGTTGCCCCGTATGGCTCCGAAAACGAAATTGGTGCCTCCGGCGTCGAGGGTGACGACGGTTCTGTTGTCGTTTCTGTACATCGGTATGTCGTTTATTTAGAGGTTTTCAGTTTCAGCGAGCAGAAAATGAGGTAGCAGACGCAGAGCACAATGATGGCCAGCGAACCGCCCTGATGACCCACACTGTCGGTGGCGGCACCCATCAGCGGGGGAACGATTCCGCCGCCGAATACGCCCGTGATCATCAGTCCGGAAACTTCGTTGGCTTTGTCGGGCCGTGCTTTCAGCGCCTGGGAGTAGATCACCGAGAAGATGCTGGAGCAGGCGAAGCCGACCAGACCGACCATCGTGAGGATGGCTGCCTCGCCCTGCACGAAGAAGAGCGCCGCGAGGAAGAGCAGGGCGGCCAGGATGTGAATCCGGAAATATTTCACGTCGCTCATCCGGGCCAGCAGGAAGGTGCCGACGAAAGCGCCGGCCGTGCGGCAGACAAAGTAGACGCTCGATCCGAGCCCCGCATCGGAAAGCTGCATGCCGCAACGTTCCATGAGCAGTTTCGGGGTGACGGTGTTCATGCCCACATCGACGCCCACCACGAACACGATGCCCAGGAAAAGGAAGAGGATGGTGCTGTCTTTCAGCAGTCCGAAGGTGGCTCCGACCGAGGAGCTCTGCACGGTGACCGTTTCGCGTGGGATTTTCGTCATCTGCAGCCACAGTCCCGAGAGCAGGGTGATCAGCGCGAAGATCGGGAACAGGTAGTGCCAGTTGCCGAGCGAGGTGAGTGCGAAGGCGGCGATGACCGGGCCGCAGAGCGAAGAGATCGCCTTGACCACCTGTCCCGCATTGAGGGCACTGGTGAGCGATTCACCGCTCACTACGTTGGTCAGCAACGGGTTGAGCGACACCTGAAGGATCGTGTTGCCGATACCCAGCAGGGCGAAACCGATCATGCAGGTGACGGGATTGAACACGAGGAAAGGAATCACCATGCCCAGGATGGTGATAAGGTTGCTGAGCTGCACCATATTTTTGCGGCCGATCCGGTTCATGGCGATGGCCGAGGGCACCGACAGCAGCAGGAACCAGACGAAGACCATCGAGGGTAGCAGCCCGGCCATCGTCTCGCTCCAGCCGAAATCGTTTTTGACGTAGCTCGTGGCGATGCCCACTACGTCGCAGAATCCCATGACGAAGAACCCGAAGAGGATGGGCAGCATCCTGACCAGGCCGCCCGAAGAGGTTTTTTCCATTACAAGTTGAGTTTTGCAGTTAGAGTTTCCGGGACCGGCAGTGCGCGATCCCGGACACAATATTAATAAAAATTTTGCAAAACCCGACTGTTCCGGCGAACATTTGTGACGATTCGGAATAAATATTGCCATATTGCGAAAGTTGGCTATCTTTGTACCCTTTCTTAATACTTTGGAATTATGGCATTAGTGGCAATCGTCGGACGCCCGAACGTGGGTAAGAGTACGCTTTTCAACCGGCTGGTGGGCATGCGCAAGGCGATCGTGGACGATACGGCGGGAACCACCCGCGACCGGCATTACGGCAAGACGGACTGGTGCGGACGCGAGTTCTCAGTGATCGACACGGGCGGCTATTCGGTCAACAGCGACGATATTTTCGAGGAGGAGATCCGCAAGCAGGTGTTGCTGGCCATCGACGAGGCCGACGTGATCCTCTTTCTGGTCGAGGTCTCCACGGGCATCACCGACCTGGACATGCTGATGGCCGATGTGCTGCGCCGTTCGTCGAAAAAGGTGATCCTCGTGGTGAACAAGGTGGACAACAACGAACAGCTTTATGCCGCACACGAATTCTACGGACTGGGGCTGGGCGATCCGCTTTGCATCAGTTCGATGAGCGGAAGCGGAACGGGCGACCTGATGGATGCCGTCTGCGCCGCGCTGCCGGAAGACGCCGGGGCCGAGGAGGAGGCCGACCTGCCGAAGATCACGATCGTGGGGCGGCCGAACGTGGGGAAGTCCTCGCTGACCAATGCCCTGCTGGGCGCCGAACGCAATATCGTGACCCCGGTGGCCGGAACCACCCGCGATTCGATCCATACGAGGTATAACAAGTACGGGATGGACTTCTATCTGATTGATACGGCGGGTCTGCGCAAGAAGGGAAAGGTGACCGAAGACCTGGAGTTCTATTCGGTGATGCGCTCGATCCGTTCCATCGAGAGTTCGGACGTCTGCATCCTGATGCTCGATGCCTCGCAGGGGGTGGAGTCGCAGGACATGAACATTTTCAACCTGATCGTGAAAAACAAGAAGGGGTGTGTCGTGGTGGTCAACAAGTGGGACCTGGTGGAAAAGGAGACCAACACGATGAAAGAGTACCGGGAGTTCGTCGGGAAAAAGCTGGCCCCGTTCAACGACATTCCTGTCATATTCACCTCCGTGCCGGATAAGCAGCGCATTCTGGACGTGTTGCAGACGGCTGTCCGCGTCTATCATTCGCGCCGGAGGCGGATACCTACGTCGGAATTCAACGACTATATCCTGCCTGTGGTGGAGGAGACGCCGCCGCCTTCGACCAAGGGGAAGTATATCCGCATCAAATATGCCATGCAACTTCCTTCGCCGACCCCCTCTTTCGCCTTTTTCGTCAATCTGCCCCAATATATAAAGGAGCCTTACCGCCGTTTCCTGGAGAATAAAATCCGGGCGAGATGGGACTTTTCCGGGGTGCCGATCCAGGTATTTTTCAGGCAGAAATAGTCCTGTCTGCCGGCCGTTTTCTGCCCCCGGACCGAAACCGTCCGGGGGATTTTTATGTCCGGGAATCGGATGCGGTAACGAATATATTCGTGAATATAGTATTTATATTAAAAAATAATTCTATTTTTGTGTTCGGAAACGATCCGGACGCATTTTTTCCGAATTGCGGGCGCAGACCTGTAATTCGGATGCGTTTTTGGATCGGGCAGGTTCTTTTTCAGATTGATCGATAGGCAATACAACCCGACTTCGATGTACCATCTTTTAAATAATAACCCCTAAAAACTAACTCACATGCCTATGAGAAGAGATCGACTCGGAGATTCCTGGCGGAATTTTTCGAAAAGAGTCGCGTCTTTTGCGACACTGGCAGCGCTGTGCCTCATATCGGGCATGGCGTCGGCCCAGAACATCAAGGTGAGCGGACGCGTGATCGACTCCGACACCAAACAGCCCCTCGTGGGTGTCACCATCGTGATACAGGGTTCCGCGAAAGGAACCACGACCGGAACGGACGGTAAGTACACGATCTCCGCACCCAAAAACGCAACGCTGAGTTTCAGTTTCATCGGTTACGAAACCGCGGCTGTTCCCGTTAACGGGAAGACGCTGGTGAACGTGACGATGAAACCCAGCGCCACCGACCTCGACGAGGTGGTGGTGATCGGTTACGGTACGGCCCGCAAAAGCGAGGTGACCGGTTCCATCGCCTCCATCGGCACCAAAGACATCAACAAAACCATGATTACCTCGGTCGATCAGGCTCTCCAGGGCAATGCGTCCGGCGTGCTGGTCATCAACACTTCGGCCGAACCGGGAGGCGAGGTGACCATCCGTATCCGGGGCGGAAGTTCCATCTCCGGGGAGAACGAACCTCTGGTCGTGGTGGACGGTTTCCCTACCGACAAGTCGGTGCTTTCGCTGCTCAGCCCGAATGACATCAAGTCGATGGAGGTGCTCAAGGATGCGGCGGCTACGGCCATTTACGGTTCGCAGGGCGCCAACGGAGTCATCATGATCACTACCAAGAGCGGTCAGGAGGGCAAGGTGTCCGTTTCGCTGGACATCAAGCAGGGTATCTCCACTCCCCGCCGCTACATCCCGATGATGGACGGGCCCCAGTTTGCCCGCTACGGGCAGGCGGCCATGATCAACAGCGGTCAGAACATGCTGGGACGGAGCGGCAATGCTTCCTATACCTATATGCCCGATACGCTCGGAACGTTCGACGCCCAGCGGATGATTATCAAGGATATGGCCAACAGGGGCGATTACAGCGTGCAGATTTCCGGAGGCAAGAGAGGGTTGAACTACTATATTTCGGGCGGATACCTCCGGGAAGAGGGTCTGTTGAACAACTCCTCGAACGACCGGCTTTCGTTCCGTTCGAAATTCAATATCGACCTGACCAGCAACGTGAAGCTGACCCTGAATGCGGCCGTGAGCCAGAATACGCTCAAGTCGATCATCGGCGGCAGCGACGGCGGTGCCATCATGCGTACGCTGCTCATCAAGCCCAACACCTCGACAAAGGGCGACTTTATCGACGGCGTGTTCTACGATCCCGAGACGGGAGAACCCACCAGTATCTCCACCGAGGTGGCGATCGCCATGAACAACAACCGCAAACGCAAGACCTTCTATACCGATATCAACGGACTCATGCGCTGGTCGATCAACAAGTATTTCACGCTGTCGGTGAGTGCCGGATACCGCTATACGGAGACCAACAATTACGGTTATGTGCCGGCCGACATTTTCCAGCAGCAGGCACATATCAACCGGTACGTGAGTGCCAACCGCGACACCCGGGGTACGGGCAAGTGGATCAACGAGAACGTGCTCAACTGGAACCGCAAGTTCGGCAAGCACAGTTTCAACGCCATTCTGGGGCAGAGCTGGGAGCAGACCAAGAACGAGTCGTTCGGCGCCAAGGTGTACGGGTTCGACTACGACTTCGGTTGGGACAACCTGGGGGCCTCGACTTTCACCTCGACCACGGAACCCACCTCGAACTATTACGGCAACCAGCTGATCTCGTTCTTCACGCGTGTCATGTACAACTGGAACCAGCGTTACCACGTGACCCTGTCGATGCGTGCCGACGGTTCGTCCCGTTTCGGGCCGGACAAGCGTTTCGGTTACTTCCCTTCGGCATCGCTGATGTGGAATGTGACCCAGGAGGATTTCGCCAAGAACTGGTCGACCGTTTCGATGCTGAAAGTGCGTGCCAGCTACGGCGTGACGGGTAATCAGAGCATCTCCAACTATCTCTCCCAGTCGCAGCTCTCGCAGGGGCGCGTGATCATCGACAACGTGGCCTACGGCGGTGTGCAGACCAATACGATCGGCAACGACGACCTGCAGTGGGAGACCACCGCGCAGTATAACGTCGGAGCCGACCTGGAACTGCTCGACGGACGGATTTCCATGGCGCTGGATGCCTATTACAAGAAGACCTACAATCTGCTCTATTCGTACCGTATCCCCGGTCTGAGCGGCTATTCCACGGTGATGAAGAACATCGGCAACATCGACAACAAGGGTATCGAGTTCGAGTTCACCTCGCGGAACATCCAGACCAAGAATTTCTCGTGGACGACCAGTTTCAACATCGGATACAACAAGAATACGGTGACCGATCTGGGCGGTAACGACAACGTGGTGCTCTACCGCATGTCGGGCGTGATGACAAACGACATCACCTACCTGAAGATCGGGCAGCCCCTGGGTACGATCATGGGGCACAAGACCACGATTTTCAAGGACTGGAACGAAGTCTATTCGCCCGATGCCTTCTGGGTGGAAGACCCCAACAACATTCCCACCACGCCGGGTATGATCCGTTACTACGACCGGAACGGCGACGGTATGATCGACGACAACGACCGCGTGAAACTCGGTCAGGTGCAGCCTTACCTGATGGGCGGTTTCACCACGACTTTCACCTACAAGAATCTGGATTTCACACTCTTCTTCAACGGAGCCTATGGTAACAGCATCGTGGACGGCAATACGGGACGACTCGACCGCTGGCAGGGCAACCAGTACGGACAGACCCGCAAGGGCCTCAATTCGTTCCGTCCCTACAACTTCTATACGGGTGAGATCGGATACTCCGTACATGCCAAATATCCGGTGCCGGCGATGTACACGCAGAGTTCCACCGCCAAGGAGTATCAGGCGATGTTCAACAACTACTGGGTGCAGGACGGTTCCTACCTGCGTCTGAAGACCGTTACGATCGGTTATACGTTTCCCGAGAAGATCACCAAGAAGATCGGTATGAAGGGCCTGAGGATCGCTTTCAGCGGCACCAACCTGCTTACTTTCACCAACTATTTGGGTATGGACCCCGAGATGAGCAGTTCGGTGGGTTCGTCCAACTCCAAGCTGGGTATCGACCAGAGCAGTTATCCCGCCGCCAGGCTTTATACGCTGAATGTGAACTTTAAATTCTAAAATCGTCTGAACCATGAAGTTTTTATATAGAATATTGATTGCTTCGGCGCTCGTCACCCCCTGCTTCGTGTGCACCTCCTGCGAGTGGTTCCTCGAAGAGGACGTCGAGAGCAGCATTCCGCAGAACACCTATTTCCGGACAGAGGAGGAGGCCGTCAAATTCCTTTACGGCGCCTACGCCTCGGTACGTTCGACGGTCTTCGGGCCCGATTTCTTCCTCGTCACCGACTGTATGACCGACGACATGGAGTACCGTGTCAGCACCAACTACACCTACAAGGCCATTTCCGCCTTGCAGCACAACAAGCAGCTCAATACCTTCTATACGGTGTGGAACAAGCTGTACAAGGTGGTCAACGACTGCAATATCCTGATCGACCGGACGAACCTGCTGCGCAGCGACGAGAAGGTTACCTACAACTCCGGGAACCTGATCGAAGCCGAAGCCCGGTTCATCCGCGCATGGGCCTACCTGAATCTGGTGCAGTTGTGGGGCGACGTGCCTTTGCAGACCCTGCCCACCTATAATATCAAGGAGGACAACCTGGTGCCCGAACGGGCTCCGGCGGCATCGGTGTATGCCCAGATATTTTCGGACCTGAACTTCGCCTATGAAAATCTGACGGACAAACCCGGATCGGTGATTATCCGTACGGATATTACCTATCCCCTGACCATCGGAAAGGGTGCCGTGCGGGTGCTGCTGGCCCGGGCCTATCTGATTCACAAGCAATATTCGGATGTGGTGGAATACCTGCAGCCGATGATCGACAACAGCGGCGACGGTGCCGACGGTGCCGGGAAACTCTACGGACTGATGGCCAGCCACGAAGATGTGTTCGACCAGCGGAAGGTGACGGAGAATATCGAGGAGCGCAAACGGGAGATTCTCTGGACGATGGAGGCCAGCAAGGATAATGCCATCTATAACAGCTGGCATGCGCAGATCGCCACCAATCAGAAGCGGAACTACAACGGAACCTCCTATACGGACGAGGAACTTCCGTGCCCCACGACCAGTGCGACGGGCGCATTCGCTCCGACCGAAGACCTGATCCTTACCTATGATGCCCAGAAGGACAAGCGTTACCAGTGGCAGTACAAGATGTATTCCCAGGCTCCTTACTCCTACTTCCTGCCCATGAAGGGGTACGACATGGGGGCGACGGTCAACAACCAGGCCGGTTGCAACCAGATTCTGATCCGCTTTGCCGATGCCCTGCTGATGTATGCCGAAGCGAAGAACGAACTCGACGATCCTTCGCCGGCCGTCGAGGCCCTGAACCGGGTGAGGGTACGGGCCGGGCTTGATCCGGTCGACCTGGCCGACCTGTCCGATGTCAAGAGCGAACTGCGCGATCTGATCATGATGGAGCGCCGGCACGAGTTCGCCCACGAGTGCTACCGGATTTTCGACCTGCGGCGTACGGGAACCTACATTTCCGAGATGGAGCGTTTCAACCGCAAGTTCTCCGAGTTGAAAGACAAGGGTGTGTTCAAGGTATTCGTGCCGCAGTATGCCTATCGGGGCGATTTCACGGACGTCTATGTGTGGGGAAGCAGCAACAAGTACCCGCAGTCTTACCATGTCCTGCATCCGATTCCCTACCTGGAGACGGTCGCCAACAAAAACTTGACGCAGAATCCGGGTTATTAATCAATTGTCAAAAGAGAAAAGAGATATGAAAAAGACGGTATTGACATTCAGCAAATATCTTCTGGTCGTGGCGGCGGCGCTGCTGACCGCCCGGTGCGAGGACGATCCCTCGGATTTCGGCCACGATGCCATTCCCGATCCCGGCCCCGATATTTACGTGACCCCCATCACGCCGGAGGAGCGTGCGCAGATTGTTCCCGACGACCAGATTGCCGAGTACGGTTCGACCGAAGAGATGATCGAGCGGAGTGCGGGACAGGTATCGGCCGCCATCGAGATGGGATACACGGGGACGGACAGCAAATATTCCGCCGATCAGCGTCCCAAGCATTACGTGGCGCTCAAGGCGCTCAAGGTGATGCGGTTCGAGGTGACCGTAGAGCAGTTCCGCAAATTCGTCGAGGCCAACCCCGGAAAGGTGCAGATGCCGCCCGAACCCTATTGGGGCTGGACGGACCACGAGGGTAATTCGCGGGAGAACTTTCCGGTCGTGAACGTCACCTGGAAAGAGGCCAAGGCCTTCGCCGAGTGGCTAGGGGGGCGGCTCCCGACCGAGGCCGAGTGGGAATGGGTCGCGGGCAATCTGTGGCGCGACCGCAAGACTTTCAGCGTCGGGAACGTGGTTACCAACTGCACGTGGTTCTATCAGAACTCTTTCCAGCTGGTTAAGGTCATCACCGATCCGCAGGGCAATCAGGTCGAGCGGTGGGGATACATGCCTCATCCCGTAGGTTCGTACAAAGTGTCCAACTATGTGCTCAATACGACGACGGGGTGGGGGGCGACCAAGGACCGCACCACGTGCATGGGAACTTTCACCTCGACCGATACCAGCGACGGGATATGCGACGCCAGCGGCAACGTCATGGAGTGGTGCAGCGACTGGTTCAGTCCCACTTATTATCAGGAGTGTGCCGACAGCGTGGCGAAGGTGACTTATGTGTCCGACGAGATTACGAAAAGCAAGGAAAACGTGGCGTTCGATCCCAAAGGTCCCGATTCGGGCGATATGAAGGTGCTGCGGGGCGGCAGTTTCCTCATGGGAGACGAGGGCGGTTCCCCGATGGCACACCGGATCACTTCCCGGCAGCGTGCCTATCCCGGTGTGCGCGACGTACAGGTCGGATTCCGTGTGGTATGGGATGTGGAGTAAATGATTGTGAAACGTTGAAAAAATGTCATTCGATATGAAAAGATTATTGTGGATCGGATGTGCGGTTCTGCTCTTTGCGGGCTGCGAAACGGACAATCTGGCCCCGAACGAAAAATATATTCCGGTGAAAGGGGTGCAGATCAACAAAAGCGAACTGGATCTGGTGCGAAAGGACAACCGGACGCTTTTCGCTTCGGTGGTTCCGGGCGACGCCACCGTCAAGGAAATTATGTGGGAGAGTTCCGACCCCGAGTCGGTAGCCGTGGACGAAACGGGTAAGATCACCGCGATAAAGGGCACGGACGACGGCCAGCCGGTGACGGTCACCGCCGTTTCGAAGGAGGGCGGTTTCCGGGCCGAATGTCAGGTCTCCGTCCGCGATTACGGAATCATTATCCGCGACCAGAACGGGAATTCGGTCTCCGAACTGAATCTGCCGCTTACGGTAGGGCAGGAGAAGGCCTACAATTTTACAGGTGAAGCCGTCCTGCCCAACTCTGTCGGTCAGGCTCTCGTCTGGACCTCGGACGATCCCTCCGTGGTGACGTGCACCGACGACGGTGTGGTGACGGTGGTGGCCCAGACCGCCGCCGATACCAAAATCACGGTCACCTCGGCCGTGAATTCGGAAGTCTCCACCACGCTCGACGTGAATATCTCGATGGTGATGCTGAACTCCATGGCCCTCAGCGTGACGGACGTGCTGCTTCCTGTGAGCATTCCCGACACGGTCTCCCCGTACCAGCGGTCGAGTGTCGTGACCCACTGGTTTGTGAACGGCCAGATCGTCGATGTCTCCGAGGATGCCAGCAAGAATAAAGACCGTCACCCCTACATCATGGTGGAGCGGCCGGAAATCAAGCGGGAGATCGAGGTGTCGTTCGATCCGGCGATTCCGAGCTATTCGGACGTGACGTGGGAACTGGATGCGCAGGCGCAGAAATGGAATCTGAAGATCGAACAGAAGCTCGGTCCCGAAGGGGAGCCCGTGAAGTCGCCTACCGGCAACAATATCTATATCCTGACCTGTCCCAAGGGAGGCGACATGCTGCCCGACGGAGGATGGAGCGGCTGGTCGCCCGAAAACCCGGCGATCGCCACCGTCACAGCGAAGACCACGGAACCCGGTTCGAACGTGTCGGCCGCCTGCAAGGTGGAGGTGTACTGCTTCGCTTCAGCCTATAATATTTCGGCCGATCCCGCGTCTGAAAATTATGTCCGTAAGAAAATGGGCGATTTGGAACTGGAGTGCCTTATCGACGGGGAATATCGTCCCGTGAAACTGTATTATGCGGATGAAGTCGGCAAAGCCGACACACAGGACAGGACGTATGAGGCTGTTACGCTCAAGATCGGCGAGATGTACCATTTCCGGTTCAAGACCCTCAACCGTTACGCGATGCCTTATATCCACACGCAGCGGGGAGGTTCGACCAAATATTTCCCGATAAATATGTTCGAGTACGATCCTTCGATTCCGATCCGGGAGCAGAACTGTTTCTACAATAAGAGTTATGAAGGCGGAAAAATGATGACCCTTACGCCGTCGGTCGGTCCCGATGAAGGTTTCTGGGTCTATCCCAGCGAAGTCACTTCGCAATCCGTATATGTCAAGATACGGAGCGTGAAACTGGATAAGAAGGGCGACCATTCGGGTTATTATTCCGATGCAAACCTGTTCCCTTACTATACCTTCAATAACCAGGCAAGCTGTACTTGGGCCATGTTCAATATGAATGTGGTGAAGTAGGGAACGGAGGGTTTCAGATAAAAAAGAGAACGGCGGTCGATACCGCCGTTCTCTTTTTTATCTGATCGGAGAGAGTTTTTCCGGATTACCCTTTTCGGGCGACTTACTTTCCGAGCCGTTCCAGTGCCCGGTCGATGCGGGCGAGGGTCTCTTCCTTGCCCAGCAGTTCGCACACGTCGAACATGCCGGGACCTTTGCCGGCTCCCACGAGGGCCAGACGCAGGCTGTTCATGATCTGCCCCATGCTCAGCCCGTTGGCTTCGATCCACTCCCGCGTCGCCTTTTCCGTGTTTTCCACCGTGAAGTCGCCGACCGAAGCCAGCACTTCTTTCAGTTCGGCGATGCGGGCCGGATTGTCTCCTTTCCAGTATTTGGCGGCCACCTTTTCGTCATACTCCTGCGGAGCGAAGAAGAAATAGGAGGTCAGGTCCCAGAAGTCGTTCATGAACTTGGCGCGCTCCTTCATCAAGCCCGCGATTTTCGAGGCGAGGAAGATGCAGCAGTTCTCCACGCCGTGTTCCCGGAGAATCGGCAGCAGGAGGGCTCCCAGCTCCTCGTCGCTCTTGGACCTCAGGTACTGGGCGTTGAACCATTTGGCCTTCTCCGGATCGAAGCGGGCGCCGGCCTTGCCGACCCTTTCCAGGGAGAAGAGCCGGATCAGCTCTTCCATCGAGAATATCTCCTGCTCGCCCCCCGGGTTCCAGCCCAGCAGGGCCAGCATGTTGATGAATGCCTCGGGAAAGTAGCCGTCCTCGCGGTAGCCGCGGGACACTTCGCCTTCGGGCGAGGTCCATTGCAGGGGAAAGACGGGGAAACCCATCTTGTCGCCGTCGCGCTTGCTGAGCTTGCCCTTGCCCGTCGGTTTGAGCAGCAGGGGCAGGTGGGCGAACCGGGGCTGCGTGTCGCTCCAGCCGAAGGCCCGGTAGAGCAGATAGTGCAGCGGCAGGGAGGGAAGCCATTCTTCGCCCCGGATTACGTGGGTGATCTCCATCAGATGGTCGTCCACGATGTTGGCCAGGTGGTAGGTGGGCAGGCTGTCGGCCGATTTGTAGAGCACTTTGTCGTCCAGCGTGGACGTGTTTATCGTCACGTCGCCCCGGATCAGGTCGTTCATGTGCACCTCTTCGTTTTCCGGCATTTTGAACCGGATCACCCACTGGTCGCCCCGGCCGATGCGCTCCTTCACCTCCTCGGGCGAAAGGCGCAGCGAGGTGTCGAGCCCTTCCCTCACCTTGTGGTTGTAGGAAAAGGCTTCGCCCCGGGCTTCGGCCCCGGCCCGCAGGGTATCCAGCGCCTCGGGCGTGTCGAAGGCATAGTAGGCATGGCCCGATTCGACCAGCTGCAGGGCGTATTTCAGATAGATCTCCTTGCGTTCGCTCTGACGGTAGGGCGCGTGGGGACCGCCCTGTTCGATTCCCTCGTCGACGGTGATGCCACACCATTTGAGCGAGTCGATGATATACTGTTCGGCTCCGGGCACGTAGCGGTGCGAGTCGGTGTCCTCGATGCGCAGGATGAAGTCGCCGCCGTGATGGCGGGCGAAAAGATAGTTGTAGAGCGCCGTGCGTACGCCGCCCATGTGCAGCGGTCCCGTGGGACTGGGCGCGAAACGCACCCGTACGCGTCTTTCTGTTGCCATATCGTCGTTTGTGTTTTTGAATCGGTTGTGAAAAACGCTACAAAAATAGGAAATTAACGGGGAATTCTCCCATTTGTCCGAAGGAAAAAACAGTCCGGATGCGAAGCTGCCGATGGTACGGAGGCGTTGCCCGCCGCGGTGTCGCGGCAGGGCGTTTCTGCCGGTCGGGAGAAAGAGGGGGTGCGGTGAAGGTAAGGCGCGGTTATTTCGATCCGGAACACTCCCGGCACACCCCTTTTACCATGTAGTTGATCGAGTGCATGGCGAATCCTTCCGGAAGGGCGATTACGGGAATGTGGATCGCTTCGAAGCAGAAAGTCCGGTGGCAGATTTCGCAGTAGAAATGGGTGTGCATGTCCGCGACGGAACAGGAATCTTCCCCGCTGCACACCTCGTATTTCAGCGAACCGCTGCCATCCTCGATCGTGTGTACCACGTGCTGTTTCACAAAGAGGGTCAGCGTCCGGAAAATGCTGGATTTGTCGACCGTGCCCAACATGATCTCGAGTTCCTGAACGGAGACCGCACGCGCTGCCGCCAGCAGGGTCTCCAGTACGAGAATCCGGTTGGCCGTCGGCTTGATTCCCTTGCGGGTCAGTTTTTCGATGCATTTGCTGTTTTCCATACGCGTGCGGTTACAGGCAGCCCGTGTCGTGGCAACAGGTGCCGGAAGTTTCCGTTTCCAGTGTGGCATGGGTGATGCCTGCGGCCCGGAGCTCCTCCCGGACCGCCTCCTTCACGGCATCCGCATCCGTGTTCCGGGTCAGTACGAGGTGGGCGGTCAGGGCCGTGTCGGTCGTGCTGATGGCCCATACGTGGATGTGGTGTACACTTTCCACTCCGGGGTTTTTCCGGAGCGTTTCGCGTACCCGGTCGATGTCGATTTTTTCGGGAATGCCGTCCAGCGACAGCCTCAGGCTTTCCGCGAGCAGTTTCCAGGTCGAGACCAGAATGACGGCCGCGATTGCCAGGCTGACGATCGGGTCTATGACGTAAAGGCCTGTCAGCGAGATTGCGATGCCGGAGATGACCACTCCGACCGACACCAGCGTGTCGGCGGCCATGTGCAGGAAGGCGCCCCGCACGTTGAGGTCGTCCTTCTGGCTCTTCATCAGCAGCCAGGCCGTCAGACCGTTGACCAGGATACCGGCACCGGCCGTCCACGACACGGCAGCCCCGTTCACCGGCACGGGATCGTTGAATTTATGGATACTTTCGAGGATGATGGCCCCGACGGCCGCCAGCAGGATAATGGCGTTGAGCAGCGATACCAATACCGTGCTTTTCCGGTACCCGTATGTGAAGCGTTTCGTGCTGTGTATCTTCGCCAGTTTGAAGGCGAGCAGTGCCAGCAGCAGGCTGAATACGTCGCCCAGATTGTGTCCCGCGTCGGAGAGCAGGCCCAGCGAATTCTCGTGGAACCCGACGGCCGCTTCCACCACGACGAACAGCAGGTTCAGCACGATCGACACGATGAAGATGCCGTTCAGCGATCCGATCCGGTGTTCGTGTCCGTGGGTGTGATGTTCGTGATTGTGTGCCATAGGCTCTGTTCTTTCCTCTGCTTTGTTCTGCGAACAAAGGTACGCAAAGAATCGTGCAACCGGGTTGCATAATCGTCCGTCTCCCGGACTTTTTTATCCGGCGGCCGGGCGGAATGAGAGGAAGAGACTCTCCGGAATGAAAAAAGCGGCGCAGCCGTCTGCCCGCTGCACCGCCATGCCGTGTTTTCCCGTGACCGTTCTATTTGATGTGGTATTCCAGCCGCATGGTGATCCGGGCGATCTTGTTTTTGCTGGAGGTATTGAACGTTCCTCCGGCCGTGAACGCCTCGTTCGAATTGGGGCTCGTGATCTGGAAAACGCCCATGCGGGCCGTGCGCAGTTTTTTGAGCCTGCTGCCCGCCTTTTTGGCGATCGTCCGGGCCCGCAGGTTGGCGTCCTCGGTGGCTTTGGCGATCAGGTCCATCTTCACGTCGGCCAGTTTCGTGTAGTAATATTCCGGCTGCCACGATTCGATCTGCACGCCCTGGGCGATCAGCGACGAAATCTCGCGCGAGACGGTCTCCACGCGGGCTATGTCCTTCGACTCCACCGTGAACTCCTGCCGCAGCTCGTAGCCCGTGTTGCGCTGGCCGATATACTGTCCGTTGGCATAGATGGGCTCGGTGGTGCGGTTGACGTTCACGAACTGGAAAACTACGCTGCTGTCGGCGATCCCCTTGCTGCGGATGAACTCCTGCACCTTCCGTTTGGCGCTTTCCAGCTGGGCGTATCCGGCTTCGGCCGAAGGGCTCTGCTGCACGATCCAGCCCCGCCATACGATCAGGTCCGAGGTGAACTCCTTCTCGCCCAGGCCGGTCACCACGATCGTGTCCTGCGCATGATACTTGTACTTGTAGGCGCTGCCCAGAATGGCCGCCGTGATGATGATACAGATACCCGTCAGGGCCCAGTTCAGGTTGTTTTTCATACGCAATAGGTTTTATACGTTAAACAGGAAGTGCATGATGTCTCCGTCCTGGACCACGTACTCCTTGCCCTCGATGCCGATCTTGCCCGCCTCCCGGCACGCCTTTTCGGAACCCAGCCGCACGTAGTCGTCGTATTTTATCACCTCGGCGCGGATGAAACCCCGTTCGAAGTCGGTGTGGATGATGCCTGCCGCCTGCGGGGCCTTGGTCCCCCGTGTATAGGTCCAGGCCCTGGTCTCGTCGGGCCCCGTGGTGAAATACGTCTCCAGGTTCAGCAAACTGTATGCCGATCGGATCAGCCGGTTGACACCCGACTCCTTGAGGCCGATCTCCTCGAGGAACATCTGCCGTTCTTCATACTCTTCCAGCTCGGCGATGTCCGCTTCGGTGGCTGCGGCCACCACGAGCAGTTCCGCATGTTCGTCGGCAATGGCGGCCCGTACGGCCTCTACGTGGGCGTTGCCCGTGGCTGCCGAGGCCTCGTCCACGTTGCAGACGTAGAGTACCGGTTTGACGGTGAGCAGACCGAGTTCCCTGACCAGCTTGGCGTCCTCCTTGTCGATCTCCACGGTGCGGGCCGAACGGCCCTGCTCCAGCGCCGTCTTGTACTGGACGAGAATTTCGTAGAGTCGTTTGGCGTTCTTGTCTCCGCCCGACTGTCCCTGCTTCTGCACCTTGCCGATGCGGTTTTCGACCGTTTCGAGGTCCTTGAGCTGGAGCTCCGTGTCGATGATCTCCTTGTCGCGCACGGGATCGACGCTTCCGTCCACGTGGGTGATGTTGCCGTTTTCGAAGCAGCGCAGCACGTGGATGATGGCATCCGTGTTGCGGATGTTGGCCAGGAACTTGTTGCCGAGCCCCTCGCCCTTGGAGGCGCCTTTCACCAGGCCGGCGATGTCCACGATCTCGATGGTGGTGGGGATCACTTTTTTGGGATTGTCGATCCGGGCCAGGTTCACCAGCCGTTCGTCGGGTACCGTGATGACGCCTACGTTGGGCTCTATGGTGCAGAACGGGAAGTTGGCCGCCTGGGCCTTGGCGTTGGAAAGACAGTTGAAAAGGGTCGATTTGCCGACGTTGGGCAATCCGACTATGCCGCATTGAAGTGCCATGTCGATATTTGATTTATGTTTTTCAGGTCTGCAAAGATAGCGAAATGAACCGGAATCCGTACTCTTACCGGTAACCGTATTACATTTCGTACAGTCCGGGGAACTCCTCTTTTTCGTCCCCGGCTTCGGGTGCGAGTTTGCGGACGTTTTTCGCCACGTCCTGCTGTTTCTGCGGGTTCCGCTCCACGGTGAACTCCACCGTGTCGCCGGGGGCCAGATCGGCGAAATCTCCGATGACGTCCTTGTTGTGGAAATAGAGGTTGTTGTTCGGGTATTTGATGAAGCCGTAACCGTCTTTCAGGCTCAATATTTCGCTGACTTCCCTTCCCGAGCCCGACGAGGAGGCGTTGTCGCCTCCGACGAAGAGGCCCGAGATCAACGGGTCTCCCTGTTTCAGCCCGCGTTCGATCTCCTCGTGCATCGGGATGGGATAGGTGGCCAGCTGGAGCAGTTCGTGCGAGGTGCGGGTGACTACCTTGCCTCCCTCGTCGTTCTGGTAGTCGAATTCCCAGCTCAGGAGCATGGTCCGCACGCCGAGCGAACAGAGTTTGCGCAGCAGGGGGGCGTAGTCCGTGTCGGAGAGGATCAGCACCGCCACGTCGATGCGGTGCATGATGGCCAGTTCGAACACCTCCAGCGAGAGCCATACGTCGATGCCCCGTTCCTCCTTGCGGCCCGAAAAATTCCGCAGGGGCAGATAGTGGGTCTGGATTCCCTCGGCCATCAGGATGTCTTCGAACACGCGGTCGTTGTAGAGCTGGTTACCGCGCTGCGACGCCTCTGCTGCGTTGATACGCCCGCGGAAATAGTGGGCTTCAGCGATCTGGCACCGCGCGGGCGGACACTCTTCCGCCCGCGCGGCCCGGGTCCGGATGAAATCGTGCAGTCCGCTGATGCTCAGCCGTGTATGCAGGGGGTGGATATAGTTGTAGTAGTTGGATGCGTGCAACAGGAAATTACCGTCATAAAAGACTCCGAGGCGAAGGGGCGTGATACTGTTGGTCATGGTGTATTTCGATGAAAATATTAAATGTCTCTAAATTACGCATATATCCCTGCAAAATTATGAAAAGTTTTTCATATATGATAATATTTGTCGATTTTATGATAGTTTTGTGCCGCAATCAATCTGTAAAAAATTATGAGAAAACTAATTACTGTTTTGAGTGTGTTTCTCTCCGCGACGGCTTTCGCAGAGGGGTATCAGGTGAATCTCCAGAGCACCCGCCAGGCGGGTATGGGGCATGTGGGAACGGCCATGAAACTGGGGGCCGAAAGCATGCATTTCAACCCTGCGGGGCTGGTCTATATGGACAAGAAGGTGGACCTGTCGTTCGGAGCCTCCGCCGTGGCCACTGACGTGACCTACCGGGGCGAGGGCGGTTATCATGCCAATACAGACAATTCGATCAGCACGCCCATGTATTTCTATGCAGGCTTCAACGTGTGGAAGGATATGATCGCCGCCGGGCTTTCGGTGACCACCCCTTACGGGAGTTCGCTCGACTGGGGCAATAACTGGAAAGGAGCCGCCGCCGTGCAGGACATCGCTCTCAAGTCGTTCGTCTTCCAGCCCACGGTTTCTCTCCAGCTGCTCGACGGGTTGAGCATCGGAGCCGGCCTGATGGTGGCGACCGGGAATTTCTCGCTCTCGAAGGCGGTGCTTCCGGCCGGGTATCTGGCCCAGCTTCCTGCTTTCGGCGAGGCTTATAAGGACGTGGTGCCCGTGTCGGTCCGTCTGAAGGGGCGTTCGAACGTGCGCGTGGGATACAACGTAGGAATCATGTGGCAGCCCTGCAAGAAGATCATTCTCGGCGCTTCGTACCGTTCGAAAATCCGTATGACGGTCGATAACGGCGAGGCTGTGCTGACCTATGCGAACAATGCGATCCAGTCGGCTATTTCGGGAAGCGTCTCCATGCTGGATAACGGTACTTTCGCCGCTTCGCTTCCGTTGCCTTCGAACTGGAATTTCGGTGTCAGCTACATGCCGACCGACCGCTGGATCGTGTCGTTCGACCTGCAGTACGTGGGGTGGGACGCCTACGACCGGCTGGTGGTCGATTTCAAGGAGAACATGCTCAACGACAACGACCAGGATCTGAAGAAGGATTACAAGAATACGTTCGTATATCGTCTGGGTGCGCAGTGGCAGGCCCTGAAGACCCTTCAGGTGCGTCTGGGTGCCTATTTCGACGAGACGCCCGTGCGGAGCAACTACTACAATCCGGAGACGCCGGGAGCCAACAAGCTGGGCGTGTCGGCCGGCCTGAGCTACGAGCCCGTGCGCAACATGACGCTCGATCTGGCCTTTACGTTCATCAAGGGATTCAAACGCGACGGTTCTTACGAGTACCTGCCGCCCCTGCCCGCAGGAACATTCTCCGGAGAGTATGAATCCACGGCGTATGTTCCCTCGCTGGGTGTGAGCGTGCGCTTCTGATCCGCAGCGGAAAGACTCCGAAAAGCGGCATATCCCGACGGTATGCCGCTTTTTCTTTGTTTCGGATTTGTATTATATGGTGAGAAAATGTACCTTTGGACAAATATTTTTCATCGAAAATGAGTTTGAAGCAGATCAACGAGGAGTTGTCGAAAATCGGGAGGATCACCTCCCGGTGGGGCGACTCGCCGGTAAGCGATATAGAACGGGAGCTGGTGCTCGACAAATTGAAATGCCTGTACGAGCAGGTGATGTTTTTCGAACGGGACCTCCCGGAGGAGCTTCCCTCGGATGCCGGGATCGCCGTCCCGGCCGCGGCGACGGCCGAAGAGCTGGGTGAGCAGGCCGAGGAGATGCTCCGTGAATTCGACCGGGAACTGTCCGGACCCTCCGAAGCCGGGGAGGCCGCTGTCGAAGTGGCAGAGGCGGTGCTGGCCGGACAGGCGGAGGAAAAGGCGAAAGAGGCGGAAGAGGTGAAATTCCCTGCCGGGGAGGGCGGAGGCCGTCCGGCTGACGGGGTCGGTTCCGACCAGCCGTTGTTCGATATGGACGAAATCGTGGTACGTCGGCGGATCGACCATCGTACGATCCTTTCGCTCTACGGCGAGAACTGCGAGATCGTGAAAAACGAATCAGGCCGTGCCGAGGTGCGTTGTGAGCGGTTCGTGGAGAAGACCCAGGTGGAGGAACCTGCAGCCGGTCCGGAACCTGCCGGCGAGCCGGTGGAATGTGTGGCCGGTCCCGAGGCTGCAGGGGATGCGGAATCCTTTCCCGAGACGGATGCGGAAACTCTCCGGCCGGAGCGGGAAACTATCGTGGAGGAAGGGCGGACCGAGCCGCCCGTCACTCTCGCCTCCGGAAAGTCCGGGGCCGTGCTGGGCGAGGTGATCGCCCGGGGGGAGACGCTCGGCGATGCCCTGGCCCGCAGTGCGACCCACGACGATCTGGCTTCCCGCGTAGCGGCTACGCGGACGGACGAATTGCGCAAGTCGATCGGGATCAACGACAAGTTCCTGATGATCCGAGACCTCTTTGCCGGTGATGCGGCTGCCTACGAAGAGGCGATCACCGCCCTGGACGCTTTCACGGACCTGGACGAGGCGATGCTCTACCTGCACGACCACTATACCGGAAATCCCGACAGCGAAGGGGTGAAACTGCTGGTCGAACTGCTCGTGCGCAAACTTTCCTGACGGATCAACGACTTCGGGCCCATGGCAAAACTGTACGTAGTTCCCACACCGATCGGCAATCTGGACGACATTACGCTTCGGGCGGTGAAAGTGCTCTCCGATGCGGATATGATCCTTGCGGAGGATACCCGTACGACGGGTTTCCTGCTGGCCCATCTGGGAATCGAGAAGCCGAAGCTCCGGTCGCATCATAAATTCAACGAACACGCTACCGTGGAGATGATCGCCGAGCGGATCGCCGCCGGCGAGAGTGTGGCGCTCGTGTCGGATGCCGGCACGCCCGGCATCTCCGATCCGGGCTTTCTGTTGGTGCGCACCTGCGTCGAGGCCGGGCTGGAGGTGGAGACGCTTCCGGGGGCGACGGCCTGTATTCCGGCGCTCGTGCAGAGCGGGTTCCCCTGCGACCGCTTTTGTTTCGAAGGGTTCCTTCCACAGAAAAAGGGTAGGGTCAAACGGTTGCAACAGTTGGCCGGGGAGGAGCGTACGATCGTTTTCTACGAATCGCCTTACCGCCTGGTGAAATGCCTCGGGCAGCTGGCGGAGGTGTTCGGGCCCGACCGCAGGGTTTCGGTGTCGCGCGAGTTGACCAAGAAGTTCGAACAGACGGTGCGCGGCACGCTGGCCGAAGCGATGGACTATTTCCGGGAACACGAGCCGCGGGGAGAATTCGTGATCGTGCTGGCAGGCCGGGAGAAAAAGGACAGAATGTCGCATGCGGATTCCGAAGACGAATAGGAAACGACAATGGAAGAGACGGGAAAAAAGATAAGGAGGGACAGATACTGGATCGGAGCGTTGGGCCGTTTCCTGCGGAGCAAGTTCGATCTGGACGAGGACAAGGCCCAGCAGAGCGAGGTGGTCGAGAACATCGGCCGCGGGGTCGAGTTCCGGGGAACGAACCTCTGGGTGCTGATTTTCGCCACGTTCATCGCCTCGCTGGGGCTCAATGTCAACTCTGCCGCCGTGATCATCGGCGCCATGCTGATCTCTCCGCTGATGGGACCGATCATGGGGATCGGCCTTTCGCTGGGTATCAACGATTTCGAGCTGATGAAGCGCTCGCTGCGCAATTTCGGGTTCATGGTGCTGGTGAGCATCCTCACCTCGACGCTCTATTTCTGGGTCTCTCCGCTCAGTACGGCCCAGAGCGAACTGCTGGCGCGGACGATGCCTACCACCTACGATGTGATGATCGCCTTTTTCGGCGGTCTGGCCGGTATCGTGGCCCAGTCGCGCAAGGACCGCACCTCGACCGTGATTCCCGGCGTGGCGATCGCCACCGCCCTGATGCCGCCCCTCTGTACGGCCGGTTTCGGGCTGGCCACGGGGCAGTTGACCTATTTTTTCGGTGCATTCTATCTGTTTTTCATCAATACGGTTTTTATCGCTTTCGCCACCTTTTTCATCGTCCGTTTCCTGAAGTACGACAAGAAGGTCTTTCTGGACAAGGCGCGGGAGCGGAAGGTGCGCCGTTCGATGATCCTCATCATCGTGGTGACGATCGTGCCCAGCGTGGTGATCGCCTACCGGATCGTGCAGCAGACGATCTTCGAGACCAATGCGGACCGGTACGTGAATGCCGTGTTCCGACTGGACCGCACGCAGGTGGTGGATTACAGGAAAACCTACAAGGGAGACGGGAAAAATTCGCGGATCGAGTTGCTGCTCATGGGTGATCCCGTTTCGGAGGATATGATCGAGAGCGCCCGGGCCCAGCTGCTCAGTTACGGGCTCTATGGAACGGAACTGACTGTGCGCCAGCCGGGGGAGATGGATAAGCTCGATTTCAGTTCGATCAACGTGAATTACGCGCAGCTTCTCGAGGAGAAGAACTGCCAGATCGCCCGTTTGCAGGAACGTCTGGAACGGTACGCCTTCGACACGGTGGCCGTGGCCGATATTTCCCGTGAGGCGGGTGTCGTGGTGGGGAACATCGCGGCGGTGTCGCTCTCCCGTGCGGTGAGGTACGACACGGCGGGCCGGCCGCTCGATACGGCGGTCGTGTGCTTGGTCAAACCGGTCTCCGCCGAATCGGGGATCGACGAGGATAAACTGGCGAAGTGGCTGCAGGTGCGGACACGGAGTCCGAAAGTGAAGATTTATGTCGAATAGTATGACCGATTACAAAACGATTTGCGAGCGGGTCTGCGAGGTGGCCCGCAAGGCCGGGGAATATATAGATTCGCAGCGCAAACACTTTTCGTTCAGCGATGTGGAGTTCAAGGGTGTGCATAATATGGTCTCCTACGTGGACAAGGAGTCGGAACGGATGATCGTAGAGGCTCTGCGCGAAATCCTGCCCGGCTCGGGTTTTATCACCGAAGAGGGAACGGCTTCCTGCCGCGGAGAGCGTTTCCGGTGGGTGATCGACCCGCTGGACGGAACCACCAATTTCGTGCACGGACTGCCGCCCTACTGCGTGAGCATCGCCCTGATGGAGGGCGAAGAGGTGGTGGCGGGCGTGGTCTACGAAGTGACGCACCGTGAGTTGTTCCATGCGTGGAAAGGTTCGGACGCCTATCTGAACGGGGAGAGAATCGTCTGCTCGAAGGTGGACCGGCTCGAAAACGCCCTGATCGCCGTGGGGTTCTCCTATGCTACGATCGCGGAGGTGGAGGATTTTCTGGACGGAATCGCCTACTACCAGCGCAACACCGACGGTATCCGCCGCGTGGGGTCGGCTACGGCCGATCTGGTCTATGTGGCCTGCGGACGGGTGGACGCCTTCTCGCAGGTGAAGCTCTCGGCCTGGGACGTGGCTGCCGGAGCCTTCATCGCGCAGCGGGCCGGGGCCGTGGTGACGGACTATTCGGGTGGCGGGAACTTCATCTTCGGACGGGAGATCGTGGCGGCGAATCCGCTGGTGTATGACGAATTTATCAAGACCGTAAAATGAAATTCTGGGCCCGGGTGCGATATTGGCTGTTGCTGAACTCCTGCCGTGCGGCGGGGGCGCTCCCCACGTGGGTTCTCTACCATTTTTTCCAGGACCTGCTCTATTTTGCGATCTACAAGATGGCGCGTTACCGGCTGAAGGTGGTGCGCGGAAACCTGCGCAACTCTTTCCCGGAAAAGACGCCCGAGCAACTGCACGAGATCGAACGGCGGTTTTACCGTCATCTTTCCGAAGTCGTGGTCGATACGGTCGATCTGGTCAATATCAGCCGCCGGGAGCTCGAGGAGAGGATACATTTCACCAATGTCGACGAGGTCGAGGCACAGATGCAGGGCAAGGATTGGATCGCTGCTCTGGCTCATTTCGGCTGTTGGGAATATTTCGGGGCGTATCAGCTCCACACCGCCTCGCAGGTGATCGGCGTCTACCGGCCCCTGCACGAGAAGGCGTTCGACGAGTATTACAAATATATGCGTTCGCGCTTCGGTCTGCGGCCGGTGGCCATGCACTGCCTTCTGCGCAACATTGTGCAGAACAAAAAGAACGGATGCCGCCAGATACTGGGGCTTATCGCCGATCAGACGCCTCCCGAGCCCGAAATCAACCATTGGTTCGATTTTCTGCACCAGCCGACCGCCTTTTTCATGGGGGTGGAAAAGTTGTCGCTCAAGTTCGGAATGCCTGTTTACGTAATGAGCCTCAGCAAAGTGAGCCGGGCGCATTACGAAGTGAGTTTCCATCCGATTTACGACGGCGTGGAGCCCGTGCAGGAGTTCGAAATCACGAAACGCTATGCCGCCGAGCTGGAGAAGATGATCCGTCGCAGTCCGGAACTGTGGATGTGGTCGCATCGCCGATGGAAACACAAGCCCGTTCCTGCGGTTCCCGAATCTTAACGGAGATGTGCGTATGCCGGTAGTCAAAGTCGTTATACTGAATTGGAACGGGGAGGAGCACCTGCGCCGTTTCCTGCCTTCCGTGGTGGATGCGACCCCGGCGGAAGCGGAGATCGTGGTGGCCGACAACGGTTCGACGGACGGTTCGCTGGTCCTGTTGCGGGAGCGGTTCCCTGGGGTGACCTTGCTGCTGCTGGACCGTAATTACGGGTATGCCGAGGGATACAACCGCGCTCTCGCACAACTGGAAGCCGATTATTTCGTCCTGCTCAATTCGGATGTGGAGACGCCGCGGGGGTGGCTCGGGCCGCTGGTGGAACGGATGGAGTCCGATCCTTCGATCGTCGCCCTGGCGCCCAAACTGCTCGCTTACGGCGACCGGGGACGTTTCGAATATGCCGGTGCGAGCGGAGGGTTTCTGGATATGCTCGGCTATCCGTTCTGCCGGGGGCGGATTCTCTCCACGCTGGAGCGGGACGAGGGACAGTACGACACGGCCCGCGAGGTCTTCTGGGCATCGGGGGCCTGCATGGTCGTGCGGGCCGGGATGTTCCGGGAACTGGGCGGTTTCGACGGAAAGTTCTTCGCCCATATGGAGGAGATCGACCTTTGCTGGCGGGCGCAACTGCGCGGGTACCGGGTGTGGATCGAACCCCGCAGCCGGGTGTGGCATCTGGGCGGCGGGACCCTGCCCAACAATACGCCCAGGAAAATCTATCTCAATTACCGCAACAATCTGGCGATGCTCTATAAGAATCTGCCTGCCGGGCGGGTGGAGGCGATCCTCTTCCTCAGAATGGTGCTTGACGGCCTCTCCGCGCTGGTGTTCCTGTTGCAGGGCCGGCCCGACTTCTTCCGGGAGGTGTTCCGGGCCCACATGGATTTCCACCGCCGGAGGGGCGAACTGAGGGAACAGCGCCGCCGGATACAGGATGGGGCGGTGGCCTCTCCGCGGATGATCTACGGAGGTTCGATTATCCTTCGCTATCTGCTGGGAAAGCGGCGTTTCGGGACGATGATGTGACCGGGAGAGAGAGAAATTCGAAGTCGATAGATACCGAGATGAAAACACCCCCGCGGAGCAGTTTCCGGCGGGGGTGAATCGTTTCGATCGTGCCGCATGGGCACCTTTGCCTTTTTTCAGGAATGACGGGTCAGCGGATGATTTTCTGTCCGTTGGCATAGACGTACCGGTAGGTATCGTGCAGCTTGCCTTCGGTTTTGAGCCGGAAGTCATCGGTGCGGAACGGTGAGGCGGGCAGCGAGTCTGTATTGATGAGGTTGCCGTCCGGCACTACCGACCAACTGTAACGCACGGCTACGGGAGCGGTCACCCGGTCCGACCAGACCACGACTTTGTCTCCCTCGATCCGGGCTTCGGCCGGGACGAATTGCTGGTCTTCGCCGCATATCGTGAAACTGCGCAGTGGTTTTCCGTCAGCTGAAGCCAGTCCTCCGCAGACGAAATCGAACGTCAGGACCGCCTTGCCGTCCTCGAACGAAACACCTTTGTATATGGGGCCGGAGTAGGTCAGGTCGTATCCGTAGTTTTTGGCCAGCGCGATCAGGGCGAGACGGTGTCCCACGGGTTGTTTCTGGATGGGATGTATCTGATCGGGTTCGCCGTATCCCATAGCCATAGCCATGCCCGTATTGGGCGTGTGGAGCCAGCTCTGGAGCTGGGCCCAGCGCAGTTCGGGGAAAGTGGAGCGGTCTTGCAGCTCGGGTACCTGCACGAAATAGAACGGCATGTCGGGCTGCCGGAATATTTCACGCCACTCTTCGATCAGCGCAGGAAACAGTTTCTGGTATTGGGCGGCGCGGGTGGTGTTGGCCTCGCCCTGGTAGAAGATGACTCCCCGGATCGTCATGGGCGCCACGCGCAGGACGTTGGCGAACAAGCCCGACGGACGGCGGAAGTTTTTGGGGCCCATCGGTTCCTGGAGGCGTTTCCCCTGCCGGCCGTGAGACTGGTAATAGGTGTTCCACTCCTTGTAGTCGGCCAGCTGGCGTTCGTATTCGCCGGGGGCCATGGCCGCCATGTACCGGTCGTAATTCTCTGCGATCGGGACGAAGAGCGGGTCGGAAAGGAGCTTTTCGCGGCTCATCCATACCGAGGCGGTGGTATTGCCCTTGTAGAGGCAGATGATGCCTACCGGAACGTTCAGTGTCTCCTGCAGTTCTTTGGCGAAATAGTAGCCCACGGCGCTCATCGAACGCACATAGTCGGTGGTGGCATGGCGCCAGGGAACGGGCTTGCAGGGCTGTGCCCCTTCGTAGGGGATTGCGGGTACATAGGCGACCCGGATGTAGGGGTTTTGCGCTTCGGCGACAGCTTTGTCGCCGTCCTTGCTCGAGCGGAGCGAAAACTCCATGTTCGACTGGCCGCCGGCGAACCATACCTCTCCCACGAGAATGTCTTCGAGCGTCGTCTTTTCGTCCCCGGCGGAGACGGAGAGGGTGAACGGGCCTCCCGCTTTCATGGCGGGCAGCTCCGTTGTCCACGCTCCTTTTTCGTCGGCCGTGGCGGATACCCGGGTGCGCAGGATGGAAACCTCCACCCGGGTGCCGGGATCGGCCGATCCCCATACGCGGATGGGGGCTTCCCGCTGAAGTACCATGCCGGAGTTGAAAATATCGGCGAATTTCGGCGGGTTCGCCAGCCCTGCGCCTGCGGAGAGACAGAGAAATAGGGCGGAATAGAACAGTTTTTTCATCGCATAGGTTTTTTTAGGATGTTGTAATATACAAAGATAAGGGAATCGCATAAAAAAAGGCCTCCGCAGAGGCCTTTTTTTATGCGGACAGTCTCGGGACCGCCCTATTTTTTGAACAGGCCGTTCATCTCCTCGAGGGTTTTCCCCTTGGTTTCCGGAACGAATTTCCATATGAACAAGGCCGACAGGATGCCCATCAGGGCATACACCCAATAGGCGAATCCGTGGTGGAAGAGTTCGTTCAGGTAGGTCGATTTGTCCATCATGGGGAATGTCCACGATACAAGGTAGTTGGCTGTCCATTGGGCCGCTACGGCGATGGCCATTGCCTGTCCCCGGATCTTGTTGGGAAAGATTTCGGACAGCAGCACCCAGCATACCGGGCCCCAGCTCATGGCGAAGGAGGCCGTGTAGAAAAGCATGGCCAGCAGGGAGAGGATGCCCATCTGCCCGGTGAAGAAGGTGAAGCCGAGGGTCAACATGCTTACGGCCATACCCAGGCTGCCGATAATCATCAGCGGCCGACGGCCGAAACGGTCGACGGTGAAGATGGCCAGTACGGTGAACGACATGTTGATGATGCCCACGATAATGGTCTGCAGCAGGGCCGCATTGGTTCCCAGCCCCATGTTGCGGAAGATTTCGGGAGCATAGTAGAGTACCACATTGATTCCCACGAACTGCTGGAACACCGAAAGCAGGATGCCGATCACGACGATTCCCACTCCGTAGGAGAAGAGCCGGGAACGGACGGTGCCGCCCAGTGAAGCCCTGATGTCGGCGATCTCGCCGGCGGCATCCCCGCCCGTCACCTTGCGGATGATGCCGGCCGCCTTTTCCTCCCGTCCCTTCATCATCAGCCATCGCGGACTTTCGGGGATGAAGAACAGCAGCAGAAGCAGCAGCACGGCGGGGATCGTCTCCGAGAGGAACATCAGCCTCCATCCGGTCTCCGTGATCCACTGTTCGTCGCCGCTGAGTGCGATGCCGTAGTTGACGAAGTAGACCACTACCATGCCGAAGATGATGGCGAACTGGTTCCACGAGACGAGGCTTCCGCGTTTTTCTGCGGGAGCCATCTCGGCAATGTACATCGGCGAAAGCATCGAGGCCAGTCCCACGCCGACGCCTCCGATGATACGGTAGATGACGAAGTGGGTGATGAATTCATCCATGTGTCCCGGGGCGAATCCCATTTCGGGATAGGCGGAACCGACGGCCGATATGATGAAGAGCACGGCCGCCACCAGCAGGCTCCGCTTGCGCCCCAGCCGGGTGGCCATGAAACCTCCGATCAGTCCGCCGACGACACAGCCGATCAGGGCGCTCGATACGAGGAAGCCGAGCAGGGAACTGGCCGCCGTTTCGTCCAGGCCGAGCGGGTCGATGAAGTTGATCCCGAGGTATTTCACCGTGCCGGAAATGACCGCCGTGTCATATCCGAACAGGAGACCTCCGAGCGTGGCGACCATCGTTACGAACAGCAGGTACGGGCCGCTTTTTCTGTTTTTGTCCATGGGTTCGGGTTTCATTCAGGTTCAGGTTTTCCGTTAGATATACATCGAAAGCAGCTGCTCGTATTTCTCCTGGTGGCCGCTGAGCTGTTCGGGCGTATGCTCCGTAGCGTATTCGCGCAGTTGTTCCAGAGAGAGACCGCCCTGTTCGAATTCGGCGCCCTTGCCCGAGTCGAACGATGCGTAGCGCTCCTTGCGCCATGCCTCGTAGGGCGATTCGGCGAGAATGCGGTCGGCGATCAGCAGGGCGCGGGCGAAGGTGTCCATACCGCTGATATGGGCGATGAACAGGTCTTCCACGTCGGTCGAATTGCGGCGTACCTTGGCGTCGAAATTGAAGCCCCCGTGTCCGATGCCGCCTCCGGCCAGAATGACGAGCATGGCTTCCACGGCGTCCTGCAGGTCGATCGGGAACTGGTCGGTGTCCCAGCCGTTCTGGGCGTCTCCGCGGTTTGCGTCGATACTGCCCAACATGCCGGCGTCCACGGCGCATTGCAGTTCGTGCTGGAAGGTGTGGCCGGCCAGCGTGGCGTGGTTCACCTCGATATTTACCTTGAAGTCCTTGTCGAGCCCCCAGTGGCGCAGGAAACCGATCACCGTCTCGGTGTCGTAGTCGTACTGGTGCTTGGTGGGTTCCATCGGCTTGGGCTCGATCAGGAACGTCCCTTTGAAACCCTGTTTGCGGGCATAGTCGCGGGCCATGGTCAGCATACGGGCCAAGTGCTCCTTCTCACGTTTCATGTCGGTGTTGAGCAGGGACATGTAGCCCTCGCGTCCGCCCCAGAACACATAATTTTCACCGCCGAGGGCGATGGTGGCGTCGATCGCGTTCTTGATCTGGGTGCCGGCCCAGGCCACGGCGGCGAAGTCGGGGTTCGTGGCCGCACCGTTCATGTAGCGGGCATTGCTGAATACGTTGGCCGTGCCCCACAGCAGTTTGATGCCCGTTTCAGCCTGTTTCTGCTTGGCGTACTCCACGATGGCGTGCATCCTCCGTTCGTACTCGGCTACCGTATCGCCTTCGCGGACGATGTCTACGTCGTGGAAACAGTAGTAGGGGGCGCCGATTTTGACGAAGAAATCGAAGGCCGAATCCATCTTGGCCTTGGCCTGTTCGATCGGATCGGAAATGCCTTCCCAAGGGAAATGGCGGGTGACGCCTCCGAACGGATCGACTCCGTCGGCGCAGAACGAGTGCCAGTAGGCGATGGCGAAGCGGAGCTGCTCCTTCATGGTTTTGCCGCCTACGATACGGTTTTCGTCGTACCAGCGGAATGCCAGCGGATTTTTTGAATCGGGACCCTCGTAACGGATCTTGTCGAATTTTGAAAACATGCTTGTCATGGTCTTGATTATTTTTTGATTGGTTTATGAGTTCAGTTTCGATTCCAGTTCGTGTTTCCACGTATCGTATGCTTTTTCGAGCGCCACCCGGTCGGCGGGTGCGGGCTCCACGGTCTCCAGCCGGTGCAGGGAGGCGAAAGCCTCTTCCCGGTTGCGGTAAAGTCCGGCGCCGAGCGCTGCACCCCGGGCTGCACCGAGCGATCCGTCGGTGTTGTAGAGTTCGATACGGGCTCCGGTGAGGGTCGCCAGCGTGCGGCGGAAAAGGGGGCTGAGGAAAAGGTTGGCTTTCCCGGCCCGGATCACGGTCGGGTCGAGGCCCACTTCGCGCATGATGTCGATGCCGTAACGGAATGCGAAGGCGATTCCCTCCTGCGCGGCCCGCAGCAGATGGGCCCTAGTATGGCGGTTCAGGTCGATGCCGGAGAGGGAGGTTCCCGTGTAGCGGTTTTCCAGCATGCGTTCGGCGCCGTTCCCGAAGGGAAGCATGACGACCCCTTCGCAACCGGCCGGAACCGTTTCGCAGAGGGCGTTGATCTCTTCGTAACTCATTTCGGGGGCTGCCGTACGGCGGGTCCACGCATTGAGGATACCCGCTCCGTTGATGCAGAGCAGCACGCCGTAGCGCGGGGCGTCGGCCTTGTGGCTGACGTGCAGGAAGGTGTTCACACGCGAAAGGGGATCGGCTTTCGGCGTGTCTGTGACACCGTACACCACACCCGACGTGCCGCCCGTGGCTGCGATTTCGCCGCTTTCCATCACGTTCAGCGAGAAGGCGTTGTTAGGCTGGTCGCCGGCCCGGTAGGAGACGGGTGTGCCGGCCGGAATGCCCAGTAGCGCTTCCGTGGCCGCATTCGTACGGCTTTGGATACCGATCGAAGGGAGGTCTTCGGGAATCATCCCGGACGGGATGCCGAAATGGTCGGCTACGAAATTGGCCCGTTTGCCGGCGGCGAAATCCCACAGGATTTGCTCCGAAAGTCCGCTGTGCGTGGTGCTGATCTCTCCCGTCAGGCGGTAGGCGATGTAGTCGCCCGGCAGCATGAACCGGTCGGTACGGGCGAAGACGTCCGGTTCGTTTTTCCGTACCCAGCCCAGTTTGGCCGCCGTGAAGTTGCCCGGCGAGTTGAGCGTGCGGGCGAGGCAGTATTCCCGGCCGAGGGCTTCGAGAGCTTCGGCGCCCGTCTCTACGGCCCGGCTGTCGCACCAGATGATGGATTTGCGCAGCGGTTCGCCCTTTTTGTCGAGGCAGACCAGACCGTGCATCTGATAGGTGATGCCGACGGCGGCGATCTCCTTCATGGGGTGTTGTCCGGCGAGCGTGCGAATGCCCTGGCAGACGTAGTCCCACCACATCTGAGGGTCCTGTTCGGCCCAGCCGGGACGGAGCGCGTCGATGGGCATTTCCGTCGGGGGCAGGGTGACGGAACCGGCGCACCGGCCGGTGTCCACGTCCAGCAGGGAGACTTTGACGGAAGAACTTCCGATGTCGATACCCAGTGTTTTCATAATTGCGGTTGCGTTTCGGTTTACTCGTGCCAGCGGATGAAACCCTGCCGGAATTTGCGGCGGAGCTCCTTTTCGTAGGCTGTTTTATTAAAGGTATAATATCGTGCCGGTTTGTGGGCCACGTTCGTTTCGTATTCGGCCGTGGGAGTCAGATAGCCCGAGGCGAAGATCTTTTTCCGGAAATTTCGGTTGTCGATCTCGATCCCGAGGATACCCTCGTAGAGGGACTGCAACTGGCGGATCGTGAATTTCCTCGGAAGCAGTTCGAAAGCCACGGGCGAGTGGGTCAGTTCGCGGCTCAGGGTGGAGAGTGCCTCCACCAGAATTTTCTTGTGGTCGAGTCCCAGGTGGCGCACATGCTGGACATCGGCCCATACGGCCCGTTTGCGGCGGGTGTGGAGTTCGATTCCCTTGCTCAGTTTGAGCAGCGAGTAGTAGGCCACGGTGATTACCCGGTCGGTCTCCACCCGGTAGTATTCCCTCAGCCAGCGGAGGTATTCGCCCTCCACCCGGCGGGGCTCGGAGAAGACATGCAGTTGTTTGAGGAAGATGTCGCGGATACCGGTCATCTCTTCCAGCACCCGGTAGGCGGCCGAACGCAGGTCTTCGTCCTGCCGGATCAGGCTGCCGGGCAGTTTGTAGTCGGGGGGCGCGGTGTCTTCCCTCTCCGTGTTGCGCTCCACCTCGATGAGCAGGATTTTGAGTGCCGTGCCGTCGAAGCCGAAGATAACGCAATCTACCGATACCGAAGGATTGAAGGATGAGTCCATTGCATGATCCGTTTCAGGTTATTCAAAATTAGAAAAACCTGTTTCCAAATCCAAACTTATTGTAAAAAGTACGCTAAGTATGCGGGGAAAATACGGGGAAATGACGATGCGGACCGCCCCTCGTGCCGATCGGCGGGAGAGGGTCTCAGAGCGTAAATTTTACAGTAACTGCCGGCCCGGGCTGCGGCTATTCCGCGGTGGCGGCTGCTGCGGCCGTGTAGCTCAGCACCTTTTCCCGCATGTAGCGCAGAAATCCGTCGAACTCCGTGCGCGTGATGGCACGCGGGTAACTCAGAATCGTGAGCGGGTGTACGGGCCCTGTTCCGTAAGAGGGGTGGAAATATTCGTAGTCGTTGGAAACGAATCCCTGGTGGCGGTAGAACCGCAGACGCCGCTGCGCCACTTCGTCCACCGGCGGGTCGATTTCCAGGATGGTGGTCGATTCGACATGCCGGGCCAGAAACTGACCCAGCAGGGTGGACCCGATGTTCTGGCCCCGGAGCGCCGGATCGACGGCGATGTGCTCGATATAGACCATCGGACCGTGTTCCCAGTAGAAGAAGAGGGCGAGAAGGGCGGGGGCGGCTCCGTTTTCCCCGCGGCGTACGGCCACCTGGCAATGGAACTCCCCGTCTTGCATGGCCCGCAGATGATCTTCGGGCAAACGGCGTTCGTAGGGAGGGAAACTCTCTTCGTAAAGTTTCCATGCCTGGCTCCAAAGTTGACTGTCGGTCGGTCGCAGCGAAATCAGTTCCATCGTTTTTCTCGTTTAGTGCGGTTCCTTGCAAAAAAAGCGCCTGACCTGTCAGACGCTTTCCGTTTTTTGTTGACCCACCAGGATTCGAACCTGGAACGACAGAACCAAAATCTGCTGTGTTACCATTACACCATGGGTCAATCCCCATCGGGATTGCAAATATAGGAACTAATTTTTATCCGTGCAAGTAAGAAGGTGTTACACGGCTGTTTTTAGCGGTTTAAGCGAGGGCCCGGTAGAGCAGAGCCGCCAGCGAAGCGCCCAAAAGAGGGCCCAGAACGGGAATCCAGGCGTAGCTCCAGCCGCTCCCCTCCTTGCCCCGGATGGGTAGAAGGGCGTGCACGATCCGGGGAGCCAGGTCGCGGGCCGGATTGATAGCATAACCCGTGGTACCTCCGAGCGACAGGCCGATCGCCCACACGGTGAAGGCTACGGGGAGGGCTCCGACTGAACCGAGCCCCAGCGGCAGGGTGGAAAGGGAGTCGGTCAGGGTGATCTCTCCGGTGGTGATATAGAAAATGGTGAAAAGCAGAACGAAGGTGCCGATTGTTTCGCTGAACAGGTTCGACAGGGGCGAGCGGATTTGCGGGTCCGTGCAGAACACGGCGAGTTTGGCCGCAGGGTCTTTCGTGACTTCGAAGTGGCGGCGGTAGAAGAGCCATACCAACAGGGCTCCCAGTGCTGCGCCGAGCATCTGGGCGAGCAGGTAGGCGGGCACTTCTGTCCACGGGAATTTGCTTGAAAGAGCGAACGCGAGCGTGACGGCGGGATTGAGGTGGGCTCCGCTGTAAGGTCCCGCCACCACAACGCCGACGAATACGGCCAGGGCCCAGGCTGTGGCGATGGCCAGCCATCCGGCCCCGTGACCTTTGGTGCGAACGAGCACGACATTGGCCACGGCGCCGTCGCCCATCAGGATCATCAGCATCGTGCCGAGCAATTCCGCGGTGAAGGGTGTCATCTCTTTCTGTTTAAAGTTCCTCCTTTGCCCATTCCCGGGCCCGTTCCACGGCCTTATGCCAGCGGTCGAGCAGGGCTTCGGCCTCGGCGGGCGACTTTTCAGGGTCGAACCGCCGGTCGACGGCGATATGCGAGGCGATCTCCCCGGTATCCCGCCAGAACCCGACAGCCAGTCCGGCCAGAAAAGCGGCTCCCAGGGCCGTGGTTTCCAGAATCTCCGGCCGTACGACCCCGGCACGTGTCAGATCGGCCTGGAACTGCATCAGGAAATTGTTGGAGACCGCCCCTCCGTCCACGTGCATCTCGATGGCGGGCCGTCCCATGTCTTTTTCCATGGCCTTCACCACGTCGCAGACCTGGAAGGCGATCGCCTCCAGCGCTGCCCGGGCTATGTGGCCGGCATGGGTGCCGCGTGTCAGTCCGATGATGAGGCCTCGGGCATACTGGTCCCAGTAGGGAGCCCCCAGGCCCGTGAGGGCGGGAACGAAATAGACCCCTCCGTTGTCTTCGACCGACAGGGCCAGCGCTTCGCTCTGGGGTGCCGTGAAAAAGAGGTGGAGACCGTCCCTCAGCCATTGGACGACGGCTCCTCCCACGAAAACGCTGCCCTCCAGAGCATAGGTCGTCCGGCCTCCGATCTGCCAGGCGACGGTGGTGAGCATGCGGTTGGCGGAGATGCGGGGCCGGTCGCCCGTATTCATCATCACGAAGCAGCCGGTGCCGTAGGTCGCCTTGGTCATACCCGGTTCGGTGCAGAGTTGTCCGAAGAGGGCGGCCTGCTGGTCTCCGGCGATGCCCGAGATGGGAATTTTCGTGGAGAAAAGCGTGGTGGCCGTGGTGCAGTAGACTTCGCTGCTCGGTTTCACTTCCGGCAGGATCGAGGGAGGAATGCCGAACAGTTCCAGCAGTTCGTCGTCCCACTGGAGGGTGTGGATGTTGTAGAGCATGGTGCGGCTGGCATTGGTCACGTCGGTGATGTGATACCGGCCCCGAGTGAATTTCCACACCAGCCAGCTGTCCACCGTGCCGAAACAGACCTCTCCTTTCTCCGCCCTGGCCCGGATACCCTCGATGTTGTCGAGCATCCACCGGATTTTCGTGGCTGAAAAATAGGCGTCGAGGACAAGGCCCGTTTTTTCGAAAATCATCTTGTCATACCCTTTTTCGCGGAGCTCTTCGCAGTAGGCGGAGGTGCGCCGGTCCTGCCAGACGATGGCGTTGGCAAGCGGGAGTGAAGTCTCCCGGTCCCAGAGAATAGTGGTTTCGCGCTGATTGGTGATACCGATGCAGGCGATGTCGAGCCCCGAGAGGTTGGCTTTGGCTACGGTTTCGGCGGCTACGGAGGACTGGGAAGCCCATATTTCCTGAGGATCGTGCTCCACCCAGCCCGGCCGGGGATAGAGCGGTTCGATGCTTTTCTGCGAGGAGGCCACGATCCGGCAGTCGTGATCGACGAGGATCGCCCGCGAAGAGGTGGTCCCCTGGTCCAGGGCCAGAATGAATCGGTTCTTGTTTTCCATGCAGCGGAGTTTTGTATTTTCTTTCCGTACAAATACGGAGCCATTTTTCGGGCAGACGTTTCCTTTGCGGGACCCTGCGGGGACGTCCGGCTCCCCTTCGTTTCGGTTGGTATAGATTTTGTGAATTACGGGATAGTTCCTATCTGTTTGATTTATGATTCTCCTGTGCCTACCTTTGCCTTGTAAACGAAAATAATGAACAGATAAAAACAGTCAATCATGGAAAACGAAGTAAACGTAATGCCCCGTATCGGGGAAAAGGCGCCTGCTTTCGAGGCAGTCACCACGCAGGGTAAGATCAATTTTCCCGCTGATTTCAAGGGTAAATGGAAAATCCTGTTTAGCCATCCGGCCGATTTCACGCCGGTCTGCACCTCCGAGTTCATGACTTTCGGCAAAATGGCCGACGAATTCGAGGCGCTCAACTGTCAGTTGGTGGGTCTTTCGGTGGACGGGCTGTACAGCCACATCGCCTGGTTGCGTACGATCCGAGAGAAGATCGAATACAAGGGAATGAAGGATGTCGAGATCCATTTTCCGCTGATCGACGACGTGTCGATGAAGGTCGCCAAACTCTACGGGATGATCCAGCCGGGAGAGAGCGAGACTTCCGCCGTGCGTGCGGTCTTCTTCATCGACCCGAAGGACACGATCCGCACGATCATGTACTATCCGTTGGCACTGGGCCGCAATTTCGACGAGATCAAGCGGGTGCTGGTCGGTCTGCAGACGGTGGATAATTTCGGCGTGGCCCTGCCGGCCGACTGGCGTCCGGGCGACGAGGTGATCGTGCCCACGGCCGGGAGTTGCGGCGTGGCCAAAGAACGGGTCGAGGACAAGAGCGGTGAGATACATTGTTACGACTGGTTCTTCTGCACCCGGAGGCTTCCGAAAGAGGAAGTGGAGAGCCGTCTGGGATGTGCTGAAAAATGATCCGGAACGAAAAAAAAGAGTGTAAACGATCCGGGACGGCCGGTTGCTGCCGGCGGTTTCCCGGGCTTTAAAACAGAAAATTATGGCAACCATACATTTGAATAAATCGGAATTTGCGCAAAAGGTGGCCGATCCGGCCGGATACCCTGCTGCATGGAAATTCGTCGGCGGCCGTCCGGCGGTGATCGACTTCTATGCTCCGTGGTGCGGGCCGTGCCGGGCACTTTCGCCCGTACTCGAGGAACTTTCGGACGAATACGCCGGAAAGGTCGATATTTATAAGGTCAACGTAGACGAGAATCCCGAACTGGCTGCGGCCTTCGGTATCCGTTCCATCCCCACGCTGCTGTTCGCGGCGGGGGAGGGTAAACCCCGGATTTCGGTGGGCGGCATGTCGAAATCCCAGCTGGAGGGAGTCATCGCGGAACTGCTGAAAGCCTAAATCATGTCCGTATCGGTCGATCCCGGAAAATGTCCGCAGAACCATCGCTGTCCCCTGATCGACGCATGTCCGGCGGGAGCGATCTCGCAGGAGGGAAACGGGTTGCCGTTCGTCGATGCCGGTCTGTGCATCGGGTGCGGCCTGTGTGTGGAGAGTTGTCCGAAAGGGGCGATGCGCGGAGATGAATGACTGCGATGCCGGGAACATCGTATCCCCGGTAGGAAAAACGGAGAGGGCCGTCCGACAAATTCGGACGGCCCTCTCCGTTTTCTCTTGAGTTTTTCCGGACAGGTTATTCGGCCGCCAGGGCTCCCGGGTCGATATTCTTCTTTTTCCAATAGGGGAACATGGAGATGCGCAGTTGCGTACTGCCATAGGGAACCAGGTCGATTCCCTCGGGGCGGATACGTCGTGTCGAGAACATCATGGCGCCGCGGGTGGGCAGGGCCGGAGTGACGGGAACGTACTCTTTCTCGTCCCGGTAGTAGGCCGTTCGCCAGGAGTAGTCCGGAGCCAGGGGAACTTTCAGCCGCAGCGGCTGGGGCGACTCCGTCCACGGATTTTCCGGCTGGGTGATCTTCGTTTTCACTACCCGGATCAGGGAGTTGTCCGTACCGTCCACACACAGGAAGTAGTTCCATGCGGAGATGGGGTTCATCCGGTAACCGAAAAACGGTTTGTCGTACGGGGCTTCCAGTGAGTATGTCTTCCGTTCCGTTTCCGTCTCCACGTTCAGTGCGAAAAGCAGCGGTCCGTAGTTCACTACCATGGCGTCGTAGCCGTTCCATTTCTGGAATTCGGCCCTCTTGGGTAGCGACAACGTGATCCTGTCGCCCGGGGCGAATTCCCGGTCTATCCGGAAGAAGGTCCCGCTCTCCACCCCCTGCATTTGCGTGCCGTTCACCGCCACGGCGGGCGTGTGGCACCATCCCGGAATGCGGACGTAGAGCGGGAAGCGTCCGTGACCCGATACCACGTGCAGAGTCACCGTGTCCGTATAGGGATAGACCGACTCTTCCCGTAGAACGATCTCCCCGCCGGCAGTCCGGTGGGTGACGGACCCCGGACCGTAAAGTGTCTTATAAAGAGCGTCTCCGTCGGTCATCCACTGCGATCCTATGTAGATGGGAAACATCCGGTTTACATTGCCCGTGCAGCAGGGGGGCTTGTGGAACTGCCGGTAGGCCATTCTGCTTCCGTCGTAAGCGGCCACGAGACTGGAGCGGTCGTCACAGAAAACCTGGTTGGGGCAGGACTGATACTGGTGTGCGGAGAAGTCTTTGGTAATGGCGCCCAGTCCGGCGTTGAACACGGCCCGTTCGATGCGGTCGGCCCACTGCGTCTCGCGTGTGAGCTTCAGCATGTAGGTGCAGGTCCACGAATAGTCCACGATGTCGCATGTTTCGTGGGTGTTGGTGCTGCCGTTTCCCGAGAGGCCCTCTTCACTGCTGTTCACCCCGTCGGGAAGCATGTGCCAGCGGTCGATCTTGTCGAATCCGTTGCGGGCGGTACGAAGGCCCGCCCCGTCTCCGGTCACCATGTAATACATCAGAGGGACCTTCAGCATTTCGAGGTAGGTCACCCCGTGAATCTCCTGTTTCTCGCCGGAGGCGTAATCCCCGGAGTTTTCGGGTACGAGCGCTTCGTAGAGCGAGACGATCCGGTCGAGAAGTCGCTCGTTGCCGGTCTTCCGGTAGAGCCAGGCCAGGGCTTCCGCATTACACAGGTCTCTCCACCGGTAGCGTACGGTGTCGTTCAGGTAGTGGCGCTCCATCCGTTCGGGAATGATCGGGTTGCCCGTAGCTTCGTATTCGGCCATCCATGCCCGGAAAAAGATCGAATGCGGCCAGCGGGACCCCTTTTCTCCATGCAGTTCGGAAGCGATCACGCCTTCGGGAGAGGCTGTTTCGATACTGCCGTAGATGGCTCGGGTGCCTTTCCCTATGAGAAATTCGTCGTCCAGCAGGTATCCGCAGCGGAGTACACCGTCGAGATAGTAGGCCGTCTGTTCGTAGGGTTCCCATGTCACCTTTCTTTCCCCGTTTTTCATGTAATAAAACGGCTCGGTGCCCCATCCGCCGTGAGTGAACGGATAGGCGATCGTGTCGAGGTATCCGGTCAGGTGCCCGCGTTGGTTCGTGAGCATCGTGTGCAGCCAGCCCTCGGGCCGGACGGAGCGGAGGCTCACGTTTTCCAGGAGAACCGGAATTTCCGTTCCGGTCGTGCACGAGAACATCAGCGGCATCAGAAAAAGGGAGTACGCTATCGCCTTTATCGAATTGCCGACTGTGCGTTTGTTCGGGTGGATTGAGATCATGTCTTTTTCGTTTCTGAAAGAGGTGTAAAGATAAACGAAAATTATCGGAAAGTTGATATGTCGGGACAACAATCCCTGAAATACGGAAAGAGCGGTTTTTCGAAAACCGCTCTTTCCGGACACAAACTAAAGTTGTTGAGGATCAATATTCTTCCTCGTTAAAAAAGAAGTCGTCCTTACTCGGGTAATCCGGCCATATGTCTTCGATGCTTTCGTAGATTTCTCCTTCATCCTCTATCTCGTTGAGGTTTTCGATCACCTCAAGCGGGGCTCCTGACCGGACGGCGTAGTCGATCAGCTCGTCTTTGGTGGCGGGCCACGGTGCGTCTTCCAGTTTTGAGGCTAACTCCAGTGTCCAATACATAGCGGTTATGATTTAAAGTGGTTTATTGTCGAATTTGCAAAAGTATAAAAAAATTTATCTTTCGGGCATCCAGTAGACCTCTTTTACATTAAATTCTTCGCTGAGCCCCCTGCCGAGTACATAAAGGTAATCCGAAAGGCGATTCAGGTAAACCAGGGCATCGTTGCAGACCGGATGTCCGTGCCCTGCCGCGATGGCGGCCCGTTCCGCCCGGCGGCATACCGTGCGGCAGATGTGGGAGAGGGAGACGAGCGGATGCCCCCCCGGAATGGTGAAGTGGGTGAGGGGAGGGAGTCCGGCGGAGATTTCGTCGATCCGTTTCTCCAGAAAAGTGATCCGCTCCGGTTGCAGCGGGGGGACTTTTGGGGATGCCTCTTCCGTGGTGGCGAGCAGAGCGGCTACCGTCATCAGCGCTTCCAGAATGTTGAGCAGGTCGTTGCGGTACAGTTCCAGATTATTCTCCTCTCCGTCCATGCTGTCCCGCAGGTGGGCGACAAAAGCGGTCAGTTCGTCTACCGTGCCGTAAGCGTTCACTCTCGGGTCATCCTTGCCTACACGGGTACCCCCTATGAGAGAGGTCGTTCCCTGGTCTCCTGTTTTCGTATAGATTTTCATGGCATTACAGTTTATAGTGCAACTTCGTCAGCCGGTTGTCGTAGAAGAAAAGCATGTACCTGCGGTTGTCGATGCTCAGCCCGTTGTGTTCGCGGACCATCTGCCGGCAGCGTCGGATACGGGTCCTGTTCTGGCGGGGGAAAAGGACGCACAGGACCGCCTTTTCTCCGGCGGGCACCGTGAGCGGGTCGGGCTGGTCGTTCCGCAGGACGATACTGAAACGGTGCTCTCCGCAATAACTGTGCAGATTTTGCAGTTGGACGGCACCTTTTTCCGGAAGCCCTTCTCCGCGCAGACGGTCGTACAGCGAGTGATCGTCTCCCAGGATACGCCGTTTCATGAAGACGTTCCGGATCAGCGAATAGGTGTAGGGGGAGTGGACTCCGTGTCCCCGCCAGTGGCGGATATGGGTCATGGCGCCCAATGTGAGGGCGATGCGGAAAATGCGGTTGCGGATATGATAGCGGTGTGTCATACGGTTGGATTTTCTTTCAGTTGTCCGGCCAGATGTCCTGTCGAGAAGGCGATCTGCAGGTTGTAGCCGCCCGTGTTGGCGTCCAGATCGAGCACCTCGCCGGCAAAGTAGAGGCCCCCGATCAGTTTCGACTGAAGGGTGGTCGGGTCGATCTGTGAGACGTCTATTCCCCCGGCCGTGACGATGGCCTCTTCGAAAGGGCGGTAATCCGAAACGGGAATGACGAAGTTTTTCAGGATGTCCGTCAGGCTGTGCAACCTGTCGGGGGATACGCTTTTAAGGGTCATACGGGGTTGTAGCCCCATTTTACGGGCGAGATGGGGCACCAGCGAACGGGGAATCAGCTTGCGCAGCAGGTCTTCCAGCCGTGCCCCGTCCTTGTCTGCGAACAACTCCCGCTCCCGGTCGATCCGGGCGTCCAGTTTCGTTTCCGACAGGGCGGGTTTCAGGTCGAGCACCAGTTCGACCCGGTGCTCTTCGATCAGCGCATCGACGGCGTCCCGGCTCAGACGCAGGACGATGGCTCCACCCACGCCCCGGTCCGTGAACTCCATCTCCCCGAATTCCGAGGCGACCCGCCGCCCGTCGACCGACAGATGTGCGGTAATGTTTTTCAACTGCAATCCTCTCAGAGTGCGGATTTGGGGCAGATCGCTTTCGAGCGGCACCAGCGAAGGGCGGACGGGTTCGATGCGGTGTCCCAGCCGGTCGGCCAGCGTGTAACCGTCGCCGGTCGATCCCGTAGCGGGGTAGGAGACCCCGCCCGTGCAGAGGATGACGTTGCGACAGCTCTCCGTCCGGATCTCCGGCCGTTTCGGTTCGTTTTTTCTCCTTCTGCGGCCGGAGTAGGCGGCCATGCTGTCGTGTTCGGCGTACTCCACGGCACAGACACGTCCCTTTTCCGTCCGGATGTCGGTGACCCGGGCGTCGTACTCCACCGTGACTCCGCCCCGGACGCACCAGCCCACCAGCGCGTCGGCCACGTCCCAGGCCCGGCCGCTGCACGGGAAGACCCGTTCCCCGCGTTCGGTGGCCAGCGCTACGCCCAGCCGGGTGAAGAACTCCACGGTGCTGCGGTTGTCGAACGCTTTGAAAGCCGGACGGAAGAAATCGGCGTGCGTGCGGACCATTTCGAGGAACTCCTCGTGCGGCCGCATGTTGGTCAGGTTGCAACGTCCCTTGCCCGTAATGCGCACCTTGCGTCCGGCCTTCTCCATCTTTTCCAGCAGGAGCACCTTGTGCCCCAGCCGTGCAGCCGTTCCTGCCGCCATCAATCCTGCTGCTCCGCCCCCTATGACTATTACGTCGTACACCGTTTCCGAATATTTTCCGCAAAGATATGTTTTCCGAAAAAATTTGCATACTTTTGCAGCCGAAAAATAAGTTCTGAAAATATGCTGAGCCGGAGATTATTAAGAATTAAAGCCATAAAAGCCCTCTACGCACATTTCAAATCGGAATCGGATTCGTTGATCGCCTCGGAGAAGAATCTCATGACCGGCATCGACAAGACATACGACCTCTACCACCAGATGCTCTGGCTCATCGTCGACGTGGCCCGTTATGCCGAGGAGCGTATCGAACTCGGGCGGAAGAAGAAACTGCCTACGCCCGAGGACCTCAATCCCAATACCCGTTTTATCGACAACGCCGTGATCCGGCAGATCGGAAACACCCGGCAGCTGACCGATTACCTGGACAAGCGGTCGCTCGGGTGGGTGAACTATCCGGAGCTTGTCAAGAAGCTCTACGCGGAGCTGGTGGCGAGCGATTATTACCGGGATTATATGTCCGCCTCCGGATCGGGTTACCGCCAGGACGTCAAGCTGGTAGAGGATTTCTACGTGAAGACCGTCTCCGACAATGCCCTGCTCGAAGAGGTGGTCGAAGAACAGTCCATCCTCTGGGCCGACGACGTGGATTTCGCGCTGGTGATGGTGGTGCGTACGCTGGGCGATTGCCGTGCCTCGATGACGGAGGTGCCGCTGCTTCCCGAATTCAAGAATGACGACGACCGTGAGTTCGTGCGCGAACTGTTCCGCAAGACGCTGGTCAATTACAAGGAGTATCTGAGTTACGTGGAGAAGTTCACCCAGAACTGGGACGTGGACCGGATCGCTTTCATGGACAACCTCATCATGACGTCGGCACTGGCCGAGCTGCTCAATTTTCCGTCGATTCCGGTCAAGGTGACCCTGGACGAGTTTATCGAGATCGCCAAATATTACAGTACGCCGGGCAGCAGCCTGTTCATCAACGGCGTGCTCGACAAGATCATCGAGAGCCTGAAGGCCGAAGGCCGGGTGAACAAGACGGGCCGGGGACTTCTTTAGTCCGGCGCGGCGGCGGATGTGATTCTGCATGGATTTTCCCGCAAGTGAAATATTTTTCGTATTTTTGACCGCATGGGACGTTCGGTCGGAATAAGGTGTCGGGTGCAGGCTGTTCTTGCCTGCTGCTGCCTGCTGGCATCAGTCGGTTGCGGCGGTGGTCGGAAACCCGCCCGGCCTTCCGTCTCCGAAGGGCCCGTACTGGAGTTGTCCGACTCTTTGCTCAGGGCGGGCGGGGCGTGCGACACCGTGTCGCTGGGACGGTTGCGGGAGGGGGAAGTGGTCGTCCGCCGCTTTTCGTTGCTCAACACGGGAAAGACCCCGCTGGTGATCCTGAGCGTGGAGACCGGATGCGGCTGTACGGAGGTGGAGTTTCCCCGCCAGCCTCTGCTGCCCGGAGAGAGACGGCCTTTTTCCTTTTCGTTCGATTCCCGCGGATTTTACGGTTGGCAGCTCAAGACG
The DNA here is from genome assembly GCF_014982715.1 of Gallalistipes aquisgranensis. Lineage (NCBI taxonomy): Bacteria > Pseudomonadati > Bacteroidota > Bacteroidia > Bacteroidales > Rikenellaceae > Gallalistipes > Gallalistipes aquisgranensis. The sequence continues at coordinate 758,067 of NZ_JADCJY010000001.1, forward strand.
GTCACGATCCGCACATCGGCCGGCGGACAGCCTTTCAGACTGCTGATTACGGCCGATGTGATCTGACGGTGCGATTCCTTGAAACTTTATAATATTTCTTATTGTATGAAAAAAACGATATTGCTCGTCCTGTTGCTGGCCGTTTTCGCGGCCGAAGCGCAACAGACTCCGGAACGTCCGAAGATACTGGGAATCTCCCATGCCGGTTTCGCCTCTGCCGACATCGAGAACAGCCGCTCCTTTTTCCGGGATTATCTGGGCTTCGCCGAGCCGGTCGTGATCCGTGACGGGGACGAAGGGGATATCCGTATCCTTTATGTGAAGATCAACGACGAACAGTATGTCGAGCTGACGCCTCTGAAAAAAGGGGAACCCGGCCTGACCCACCTGGCTTTCCAGACCGACGATGCGGAGGGAATGCGCCGCTATCTGGAGGCGAAAGGGTGCAAAGTGTCGGCGAAAACCACGTTCGGACGGATCGGCAACGGGCATATTTCTGTCATCAGTCCGCTGGGTATGCGTCACGAGTTCATCGAATACCGGCCGGACAGCAAGACGTCCGCTGCCCGGGGAAAAATGATGCCTGATAGCCGGATCAGCCGCCGCATGGGCCATGCAGGGTTCATGGTGGCCGATCTGGATGCGGCACTGGCGTTTTATGTGGATATCCTGGGCTTCAGGGAGGTCTGGAGGGGCGGGAAGGACCCCGCCAAGGTGAGTTGGGTCCACCTGCAGGTGCCCGACGGCGACCAGACGATAGAACTGATGCTCTATGAGACCGAACCCACGCGGGCCCAGAAAGGGTCGCTGAACCATATTTCGCTGGATGTGAAAGACGTGTACGCGACCCAATCCCTGCTCGACGGCCGCCGGCTGCCGGAAGGATGCCGCCTGGCCCGGGAGATAAAGGGGGGAGTGATCCGGAAATTGCACGTGAATTGCTTTATGTCCGACGGTTCCCGGGTCGAAATCATGGAGGACCATACGATCGACGGTAAACCCACTCCCTCCTCGAAAGGGGTTCCCATGAAGTATGTGCCGGCTCCGGTGGAACGTTAAATTTTGAAGGGGAATTTTCCAGTCTCATATTTTTTTCATAAGTTTGTGGAACTTAAATTTTAAAAACTGAACAGAATGAATGTAATGACGATCCTATTGCAGGCAGCAGGAGGCAGCGGCGCCGGCGGCAGCATGCAGTTCCTTATTATGATGGTGCTGATCTTCGGCGTGATGTATTTCTTTATGATCCGCCCGCAGCAGAAACGCCAGAAAGAGCTGATGAAATTCCGCAATGCGCTCGAAAAGGGCCAGAAGATCATTACCGCAGGCGGTATCTACGGCACTGTGAAAGAGGTGAAGGAGACTTACGTGCTGGTGGAAGTGGACAACAACGTAGCCATCCGCGTCGATAAGTCGATGGTGATGAAGGACCCTTCCGACCTGGCTCAGCAGGCGAAATAATATCCCTTTATGTATAAGCGGATTGCGGCGATACTCCTGTCGGTGACGGGGGTATCGCTTTGTTTCGGACAACAGGCGGACGGGTGCCCGCCCGTGCTGGAGACGCGGGACGGCGTCCGCGTGACGACTATCCGGGAGTGGGAACGGATACGCCGGCCGGAGATACTGGAGCTGTTCGCCACGCAGATGTACGGTGTCGATCCCGGCACGAAGGTGAAAACCTCCTATCGGGTGCTCGAAGAGGATGCCCGTGCGCTCGGAGGCAAGGCCACGCGGCGGCAGGTCCGGATGACTTTTGCGGCCAACGGCATGGAACGTACGGCCGACATGCTGCTCTATATTCCCAACGGGGTGCGTCGCCCCGTTCCCGTCATCGTGGGGCTGAATTTTCAGGGAAACTACGCCACCACTTCCGATCCGGCCGTGCTGATGACCGATCGGTGGGTGCCCTATCCGAAAGGGATCAACCGGCCGGCCGACTCCCTTCGGGGACGTGCCGCCTCCCGGTGGCCGTATGAGAGGGCCGTGGAACGCGGGTATGCGGTTGCTACGATTTTCAACGGCGATTTCTTTTCCGATCGCCGGGAGGGATACGACGGCAGCGTCCTTCCGATGCTTTATGCCGGAAGCACGGTGCCCGATTCCGCACGGATGAAGGCGGTCGGGGCTTGGGCCTGGGGGTTGAGCCGGGCCGTGGACTATTTCGAAAAGGCCCGGGAGCTGGATGCCCGCAGGATCGTCCTGCTCGGGCACTCCCGTCTGGGGAAGGCCGCCTTGTGGGCCGGGGCGAGCGATCCCCGTTTCTCCGTGGTGGTTTCGAACGACTCCGGCTCTACGGGCGCGGCTCTCGCCCGCAACAAGCGGGGGGAGAACGTGGAGAGGATCAACCGTAATTTTCCGTATTGGTTCGCGGATAATTACAAAAAGTACAACGATAACGAGTTCGCCCTGCCTGTCGATCAGCACCTGTTGCTGGCCCTCGTGGCGCCGCGTCCGCTCTACGTGGGGAGCGCCAGCCGGGACCAGTGGGCCGACCCTGCCGGGGAGTTCGGGGCGGCCCGCCTGTGCGGCGACGCCTACCGGCTTTACGGTCTTCGTCCGCTGGAGTGGAAGGGCGAAGGGCTGCCCCCGGTCAATACGCCGTTGCAGAAGGGGGATGTGGCCTATCATCTCCGCGAAGGGAAACATGATATAACCCTTTACGATTGGGAACGGTACATGGATTTTGCCGACAAATATTTCAAATAGACAGCGAAACCGGGATAGGCGGCGCCGAAATGTTTTCGGCGCCGCTTTTTATTTTTCATCTCCGGCGGCTTCCGGCTACTAAATCGTAATCGGTTTGTGTAGCAGGGCTTCGTTTTTATAAATTCCGTTTTTTTCGGCCGAAAAAAGTTTTTTGATATTTTAATCGAATTTATATTTTTGCTTCAAACCGATTCGACCATGATAACCCGGACTCTTGAGGACCTTTTCAATGCACATTTCCGCAGCGCGGCCTATATCGCGGAGGAGATCGTGCATTCCAAGTCCGTTGCCGAGGATATCGTGCAGGATGTCTTCATCCGCCTGTCGAAGGTCGATCTTTCCAAAGTCCGCTCGCCCGTGCAGTATCTGTACAAGTGTGTGCGCCATGCGTCGCTGGATTACGCCAGTACGCACACCCTGCGGCGCTGGGAGGAGCTCAACGGATCGGAACTGATCGCCGACGAGGTGAACTTCGATCTGAGCCGCGATGCGGTCGAACGGGCCAACCGGCTCCACCGCCTGTACCAGGCCATCGAGAAGTTGCCCGCACAGTCGCGCCGGGTCGTCAAGTTGATCTGTCTGAATAACTATTCGTATGCCGATGCCGCCTCGGAGTTGGGCGTTTCGCTGGCTACGATCAAGACGCACATGTACCGTTCGGTGAAGAGCCTGCGGAAATTCATGATGACATTCTTTTTTTAACAGGTTGATTGATTTTTGATAAAAAAACGGGTTTTGCCCGTTTTTTATTTCGGATATGTAAGGAATTTTTTCCCGGGTCCTGTCTCTTTAATAGAAACGGGAACGTTATGGACAATACCCAGGTGGAAAAATGGCTGCTTGCCTATATTTCGGGCAGGATCACTCCGCAGGAGATGGCCCTGCTCGAAGAGTGGGCCGCCGCTTCGGAGGAAAACCGCCAGATTCTCGACCTGATCGAGGGGCGTTCCGAACTGGGGACGGAGCTGCGGCGCATGTACGGGTACGATAAGGAAAAGGCATGGAAGGCCGTCTGTGCGGCGGACCGCCACTACACGCGCCGGCGCCGGTTGGTGCGTGCCTTCCGTTTCGCTGCTGCCGCGGTCCTTTTCGCGGGGGTCCTGGCGACCGGAATTCTGCTGCACGATGCGAAGGAGCGTTTCGATCCGGGACGCAATCAGCTCTCCTCCACGGTCGGACCCGGAGCCAGGGGCGCGGTACTCGAACTCTCTTCGGGGCGGCAGGTGATTCTTTCCGATTCCGTTTCTGAAGAACTTACCGATTGCGATACGAAGATCGAGATACGGGGCAACGAACTGGCCTACGCGGCCGAACAGGACTTTCCCGAGGCGGGCCGTATTGTACCGGAGGAGCCCGCGTATAATACGGTGAGGGTGCCGATCGGCTGCGAGTATTCGCTTACGCTCAGCGACGGTACCCGCGTATGGCTGAACGCAGGATCGAGCCTGACCTATCCGCCCCGTTTCGAAAAGGGAAAACGGGAGGTTTCGATGACCGGGGAGGTCTATTTCGATGTGGCCCGCGATCCCGGCCGTCCTTTCACCGTATTGGCGGGAGAGGTCGGTCTTACCGTGCTGGGTACCTCGTTCAACGTGATGGCCTATGCCGACGAACCCCGTGTGGAGACGACGCTGGTGGAAGGATCGGTACGGGTCGCGGCCGCCGGACGGGAGACGGTGCTGGAGCCGGGATTCCAGGCCGGGTTCGACCGGAGTGGGGGCAGCCTGACGGTGCGCAAGGTCGATGCCGACTCCTTTTCCGCATGGACCCGGGGACTGCTGGTCTTTTACGACGAACCTTTGCGTTCGATCTGCCGGAAACTGGAGCGGTGGTACGGCGTGCGGATCGACGCCTCTTCCCCTTCGCTGGACGGAGTGCTCTACACGGGAATGATCAAACGCTACGAGACGCTCAACGAAGTGGCCGACCTGATGAACCTGACCAACGAGGTGGTCTTTTCCGAAGAAGACGGCGTAGTCCGTGTGGAGCTTCGGTCGCGGAACAAGTAATCCGCCATGCCGGATTTCCGGTGCAGACGAATTTACCGATGTGTTTAAATAATAGTTGTATGAAGAACCTTTACTTATGTGCGCTTCTCTCCCGTGCGAGGGGTCTTTGCGCCGTTGCCCTGCTGACGCTGGCGGTTTCGCTGGCGGCGTCGGATGCGGCGGTGGCCGGGGATCTGGCTCAGCCGAGGAAGAACCGGATTTCGATCTCCCTGACGGGAGCAACGCTCGACGACGTGCTGCAATACGTCAAGAAAGAGACGGGCTATTATGTCCTCTATAACAGCAGTTCGGCCAAGGCGATCAAGGGTATCAACATCCGGCGGGAGAACGCTCCCGTCGAAGAGGTGGTACGCGAGGCGCTTCGCGGCACAGGACTCGATTTCACTATCAACGACGATACGATCGTCATCAAACCCCGCGATGAAAAGGCGCAGACCGCTTCGAAAACCGAATCCCAGTCCTATACCCGGGTGACCGTTACGGGCAAGGTGACCAACCGTGCCACGAAGGCTCCCGTGGCGGGTGCCATGGTGCTGGTCAAAGGGACCAATGTAGGGACGGTGACCGACGAAAAGGGCGCTTACTCGATCAAGTTTCCGAACCGGCCCGGAACGGTGCTGGCATTCAGCTTCCTCGGCATGGAGTCGCGCGAGGTTCCCTACACCAACCAGACGAGTGTGGACGTGCAGTTGCTCGAGAGGGTGGAGAGTATCGACGATGTGGTGGTGACCGGTTATGCGCAGGTGCGTAAGGAGGGTTTTACGGGCAACACCACCCGTATTTCGCAGGAGGATATCGTGAAGGTCTCGCCCAAGCGGATGATTGATGCCATCCAGGTCTTCGATCCTTCGTTCCGTATTGCGGAAAACATCACGATGGGATCGAACCCCAATGCGCTGCCCGAGTTCTATATCCGCGGTCAGAACAGTATTTCGACCGAACTGAGTGCCAATACGGCCGATATTTCGCGCCAGAACCTGACCAATAACAACAACCTTCCGATCTTCATTCTGGACGGTTTCGAGGTGGATGTGGAGAAGATTTACGACATGGACCCCAGCCGGGTGCACTCGCTGACCCTGCTGAAGGATGCCGCAGCCACGGCCCTCTACGGGTCGCGGGCGGCCAACGGCGTCGTGGTGATCGAGTCGCGGGCTCCGGAACCCGGCAAACTGCGCATATCCTACAATCTGACCGGAAGCGTCGAAATGCCCGACCTGTCGGCCTACAATCTGATGAATGCCCGCGAAAAGCTGCAGGCCGAACTCGACGGGGGAATCTATTCGTTCGATGCCACCGACTTTACCGAAAGCGTGTACCAGAAAAACCAGGAGTATTACGCGAAACTCAACGAAGTGAACCGGGGGGTCGATACCTACTGGCTGTCGAAGAACCTGCGCACGGCCGTCAATCATCAGCACAGCCTCTATATCGACGGCGGTGAGAACGACGTGCGGTGGGGCGTTGAGTTGAAATATGCCGGCAACAAGGGTGTCATGCGGACTCCAAGCGCGACACCTACGGTGCCGGGCTTTTCCTCGACTACCGCATCGGCCGTTTCCAGCTGATGAACCGTGCCTCGTACGACGCCAACAACTCGACCGATTCCCCCTATTCGTTCTCGCAGTTCTCCCACATGTTGCCCTACAACGTCCCGATTGACGAGACGACCGGCAAGTATCTTCAGAAACTGCGGTTCGGCCAGTCGGCGCTCAATCCCCTCTACGAGCGGGAGTATCTGAACAGTTTCGACAAGAGCAAATACCATACGCTCCAGAACAATTTTGCGATCAACTTCTATGCGACCCCCCATTTTACAGCCAAGGCGTGGATCGCTTTCAGCCAGCGCATTTCCGACGACCGTACGTTCGTGGACCCGCTCTCCGCATCCAACAGCGCCTTCGCCACTCCCACGGAACTGGGATCGCTGACGGTCATCGGGCAGGAGAACTCCTACTACGATGCCAACATCCTGTTCATGTACAACCGCAATATCAACAAGAATTACCTGAACTTCTCGCTGGGCGGTAATATCCGCGAAACCAACTATACGGTGAGCAGCACCACCTACAAGGGATTTTCGACCGGATCGCTCAACTCGCCCAACGATGCGGCGCAGGTGGATGGCAAACCGACCGAATCGAAGAACAAGACCCGTCTGGTCGGTATGTTCTTCTCGGCGAACTACACCTACGACGATATCTACCTGCTCGACGCTTCGGTGCGTATGGACGGTTCGTCCGAGTTCGGAAGCGACAACCGGGTGGCTCCCTTCTGGGCGGCCGGTGCCGGTATCAATATCCACAATTACGGGTTCCTGAAGGGTAACAAGACCCTCAGCCGTCTGAAAATCCGCGGTTCGATCGGTACGGTCGGTAAAGTGGGCTATGCGGCTTATGCGGCCCAGTCGACCTATACGACCTCTTCCACGTCGGACTGGTATTCCACGGGTGCCGGGCATATCCTCTACTACATGGGCAATCCCGACCTGGGGTGGGAGAAGACCCGGATTGCCGACATCGGTCTGGAACTCGGCTTCTTCCAGGACAGACTGTTGTTCAAGGCCAGCTATTACGACAAGATGACCATCGACCAGATTACCGACGTAACGATTCCCTCCTCTTCGGGTTTCACCAGTTACAAGGATAATCTGGGCAAGGTGAGCAACCGCGGTTTCGAACTCGACCTCCGGTATAATTTCTACCGCACGCGGGACCTCGACCTGACCCTTTACGGCAATATGGCCCACAACAAGAACAAGATCATCAAGATCAACGATGCTCTGCGTGCCTATAACGAACTGGTGCAGAAACAGTACGACGACTACGACGACTATTCCACGCAGAGCAAGTACGCGCAGACCTTCACCCAGTACCAGGAGGGCGGTTCGATGTACGCCATCTACGGCATGAGGTCGCTCGGAATCAATCCGGCCAACGGTAAGGAGGTCTACCTGCGTCCCGACGGAACGATCACCTACGAATGGCGGGCCGCCGACCAGGTGCAGATCGGAAATACGGAGCCGTGGGCCCAGGGTTCGTTCGGGCTGAACGCCCGCTGGAAGAACTTCTCGCTCTTCGCTTCGTTCCTCTACGAATTCGGCGGCCAGCGCTACAACTCCACGCTGGTGAGCGAGGTGGAGAACGCCAACCTCGAACGGTACAACGTGGACCGGCGGGTTTCGACCGACCGCTGGAAGAATCCCGGCGACGTGACCCCTCTGAAAGATATCAAGGATCGCACGCAGGTCACCCGTCCCACCTCGCGCTTCGTGCAGGACTACAACACTCTGCAGTTCAACTCCCTTTCGGTCAGCTATGATTTTCCCTCCAAGCTGGTCAAACGGTGGGGGCTCGGAATGCTGAGGCTGACCGCCAACATGGAAGACCTGGCCTATATCAGCTCCGTACTTCAGGAGCGCGGTCTGAGCTATCCCTATTCGCGCGTGATGAACTTTACGCTTAATCTTACATTCTAATCGTCATGCATGTTATGAAATCATACACGAAAATATTCACTGCCTGCGTCCTCGCCCTGTCGCTTTCGTCCTGCAACGGCTGGCTCGACATCACGCCGCAGGGTCTGACCACCGAAAAAAACCTGTTCGAGGACTACGACGGTTACCGTTCGGCATTGAACGGCATCTATCAGCAGATGGCTTCGGCCGATCTTTACGGACGGGAACTCTCCTGGGGCTTTATGAGTGCCCTGTCCCAGTATTACGATTTCGGTTCGATGGACAACACCCAGCTGTACACCTACACCGAGAAGATGGATTACGAGAACAAGGAGGTGCTCGACTACATGGAGGGTATCTGGCAAACGGCCTACAACACGGTCGCCAACTGCAACGTGCTCATCTCCCATATCGAGGAGGCCGATCCGCAGATGTTCCCTTATGTGGACAGCGGCGAAAAGGGCATGATCCACGGGGAGGCGCTGGCCGCCCGGGCCCTGATGCATTTCGAGGTGCTGCGGCTTTTCGCGCCCGCTCCGGTCGTGGACCGGACTTCCAAGTCGATTCCTTATTCGACCACTTATCCCGACAAGGTGCCCACCCGCTATACGACCGGGGAGGTGCTCGAAAAGATCGTGGCAGACCTGCAGGCCGCACTGCCCCTGCTGGAGCAGAACGACCGGAATCTGAGTGCGCTCCAGACGGCTTCCAACCGTTTCGCAGCGAACGATTCGAGGGGCCTGTTCTTCGGTTACCGCGGCACCCGGCTCCATTATTGGGCCGTCAAGGCGCTGCTGGCCCGGGTGTATATGTATGCGGGTGACTATGCCAATGCGCTGACTACGGCAAAAGAAGTGTACGACACCTGCAAGGAATGGTTTCCGCTGACCGACTATACGACGGCCAACGGTGTGTCGGGTGCCATCAAGTTTTACGATGATATCATTTTCGCCTCCTACGATCAGTATCTGGTGGACAATTACGACGACGTGATGTTGGCCAACCAGAGTGCTGCGGCCAATTTCATGCTGGCGCTGCGGAGTCCGCAGAACCGTTTTACGGGGCAGACTACGTACGATATCCGGTACAAGTTCGGCATCAACCGTCCCGACGAGGAGGAACAGGAGAATGTGTACGCTTCCTGCAAATACGTGAAATATTCCCGCACGGGGGGCGATATAGAGTCGGCTTCCAACGACACGCAGGGCGCCCTGATCCCGGTGATACGCATGTCGGAGATCATGATGATCATCGCCGAATGTCAGGCCCGCGGCGAGAGCGGACAGGGCGACGGAGTCATCAGCGAGGCCGTTTCCACGCTGAATGCGGTACTTCAGGCCCGTTCCCGGAACCGGTATAAGGTCTCCGCTTCCACGTTCGACGAGTTCATGAAGGAGCTGGAAGACGAAATGTGGAAAGAGAACATCGGCGAAGGCCAGTATTTCTTCTACCTGAAACGGATCAACAGCCCCACGCTGGTGACTGCCGCTTCGCAGACCATCCAGATGAGCGGAAAATACGTGTTCGACATTCCGGACAGCGAAACCAATTTATTACAATAAGCGAGTTATGAGAAAACTGATATATATTGTGGCTGCGGCTCTCGCACTGGGGGCCTGCTCGGAGGAGACGATCCCCGTGTACGACGGCAGCAGGAGTTACGTCTATTTCACGGAGGATTCGACCGAGATCACCCGTTTTTCGTTCAAGACGGTTCCCGGACAGACCGAGTACACCGTCTCCCTGCCCGTGGAGATCGTGGGTGTGACCCCGACCCAGACATTGGGCTACAAACTGTCGGTCGACCCGGCGCGGACGACGGCCCCGGCCGAGGCTTACGAACTCGATCCCGATCCGGTGATCCAGGCAGGCCGGTTCGACGGGACCACTTTCGTGACCGTGAAGAAGGTGGCCGCCATGGACGAACGGGAGCTGGACATCGCCGTGCGGATCGTGGAGGGTGGGGCCTACCTGCCCGGTCCCACGACCAATGTGCTGCACATCATCCGGGTTTCGAACATCATTTCCCAGCCGGGATGGTGGAACGACGATTTCGCGAATGCTTTTCTGGGCACTTATACCGATGAGAAGTACGAGGAGTTCATCAAGGCCACCCAGGTAAGCGACCTGACCGATATGGACAACAGCCAGATCGCTTCTCTGTGCCGGCAGTTCGTCTATTATCTGCGCGAGAAGAAGGACAACGGGGAAGAGGTGTTCGAGAAAGACGGCACCCCGATGCTCGACGGAATTAATATCAACGCTTAACCGAGGAAGAAAAGATGAAAATATTTGGCAGATTCCTGATCGCATTCCTGCTGGGCAGCGTGCTGGCTACGGGATGCTACGAAGATAAGGGGAATTACGACTATTCCACCCCGGGTGACGACATCGTGGTCTCCCGTTTCGACACGGTGAAAAATATCCGCCTCACCTGGGCGTACGATGAGCAGATCGAGATCGAGCCCGGATTCAGGATCGTTACGGACCGGGTGAGAGAGACCGATCTGGGATACGAATGGAACATCGACGGCGAGGTGGTTTCCTCCGAGCGCGTACTCCGTATCGATCCCCTCCCCGTAGGGCGTCATTCGGGGACCTTCACGGTGATCGACGAAGCGCACGGACTGCGCTATAATTCGATTTTTACACTGGTTATCACCTCGTCCTTCTCGGAAGGCTGGTTCATCCTGTCGGACGACGGCGGCAAATCGCTGCTCAGTTACGTCAATCTGGTGGATGAGAATACGCCCGGTGAACTGGTACGGGACGTGTACGGCGAAGTGAACGGCGAGGAACTCGGTTCCGATCCCCGCAAGATACGCATCGTCTCCTATGACGGTTCCCCGGTAACTTACGAGTGGGAGGTGTTGCAGGGCAGCGGCAGCGTCAGCATCGACCAGGCTACGATGGCCAAGATCGGGGTGATCGACGAGGAGTTCGTGGGTGGTGCGGCTCCGGCCGGGTTCGTGGCCGTGGACGGCTTCCAGCGCGACGGCGGTTCGATCGTGCTTTCGGAGGACGGAAAGGTCTATCAGCGCGATTTCAGTATTTACAATAATTTTCCCGTAGCCCATTCGGGTAAGTACGGTTCTACGCCCGTCTACGTGGAGGGCGGCATGAACATTGCCCTGATGAACGGGTTCGACCACTTTACCGTGAAGTCCTACGGTCATATACCTTTCGCCTTGCTGTACGACAAGCAGAACAACCGTTTTCTGAGTATTTACGGTTACAATGCGGGCGGTAGCGCTTCCGACCAGTTCGGCGTATTCGGTACGGTAAAGATTCCCGAGGCCGCAGCGGTGAAACCGGGTGATACCGATTCCGAATCGGGGCTCGAATTTCCCGATCCGGCCGGTCTGGGCGATTACACCGTGCAGGCGATGGGAGCGCGTATCACAGCGGCGCAGGGAACCCGAGTGGCGACTACGGCGACCAATTACATCCTGCTGAAATCGACCGTCGACGGGAAATATTATATCCTTTCGTTCAGCTATAAGATGAATTCCGCCACCTCCGTGGCGATCGAACTGCTCGGTTTCAAGGCTTTCCCCGAAACGGAAGGTTTCAATGACCAGAGCCTGTTCGAGGTGCTCATCGGCGGACAGGAGGTGATCTTCTATACGGCCGGGGCCGACAACAACACCCTCTATGCCTACGACATCCTCGATGGAACGAGCCGGTCGGTTTATACGGCACCTTCCCGCATTACGGCTTTGAGTACGGGGGTCGTGGACATTCCCCTGGCCAGTTCGCTCGTTCAATTGGCCAAAACCGCCTACAAGGACCGGATGATGGTGGGAACCTCGACGGGTTCGGCGGCGTTGCTCGACATTTCGGAGAGTGCGGTTCTGGCAGGAAATACGCCCGCGATCAAAACCTTCACCGGACTCGGACAGGTCGTGGATATGGATTTCTACATTCCGAAAAATGCCTATTGCTATTACGGATATTGATTGCCCGACAGCGTACTGTATCAGCTCCGGAACGATGCTTCGCCATCGCTCCGGAACTGTTTTTTAGAGAATAGCGATAATGAATAAATATAACATCATGTTAAAAAAATCCTGTATTCTGTTTTTCGGTCTGGCCGTGACCGCCCTCTGTCTCTTTCCTGCGGAGAGCGGGGCCGCCGTACGGAAGAAGAAAAAAGCCCCGGCCCCCGCTGCGGCCGCTCCGAAGAAACAGAGCGAGTACGACAAACTGTTCAAGGAGAAACATCCCGTGGCCGACGGCATGATCCGCCTCCACAAGGTGAAGGGGAAACTCTATTTCGAATTTCCCCTGGAGTTGATGGAGCGGGACATGCTGCTCGGATCGACGGTCAGCGAGATTTCGGACAACGGCGATGCCGTGATCGGGTCGAAACCTACCGACCCGCTCTGGATTCGGTTCACCCGCACGGGCGACAAGGTGCAGGTACGGAGCATGGTACGGGACAATGTCACCGACCGTGAGAGCCAAAACATCGCCCGTTCGCTGGAAAAGAACAGCATCGGTGCCATCATCAAGTCGTACGGCATCGCGGCGTGGAATCCCGACAGCACGGCCGTAGTGTTCGACGCCACCGACCTGTTTCTCGGCGACAATCCGGCCATGACCCCGTTCGATCCCTACGGACAGAACCTCTATTACGGACAGGTGACCCGTACGGCCTCCTACCAGTCCGACAAGTCGTTTCTCGGGGAGATCAAGGCATTCAGCGACAACGTAGTGATCCGAAGTCATCTGAGCTATACCTATTCGCTCCGGGCAGGTCGGAATGTGATCGCCTCCGACGTGCCTTTCACGGCCGTGATGACCCGTTCGATCGTATTGCTGCCCGAGGAGCCCTACCAGCCCCGTTTCACCGACAGCCGGATGTCGGTTTTCCCCACGGCCAAAATCCTGTACAGCGAGCAGAAGCAGCAGGCCGAACTGCTCTGTTATGCCAACCGCTGGCGGCTCGAACCCTCGGACGAGGCGGCCTATCGGCGGGGCGAACCCGTCGAGCCGAAAAAACCGATCGTCTTTTATATCGACCCCGATTTCCCGGCCAGTTGGAAAGGGCCCATGTTCGAGGCGGTGAACCAGTGGAAAGAGCCTTTCGAGCGGATCGGTTTTAAAAATGCCGTGGTGGCGAAGGAGTTTCCCGCGGACGATCCCGAATTCGATCCCGATAACATCAAGTATTCCTGCATACGTTACGCTCCGGTCGGAATCGCCAACGCCATGGGGCCTTCATGGGTGGACCCCCGCAGCGGCGAAATCGTGAATGCCTCGGTCTACGTGTTCCACGATATCATCAAACTGATGAACAACTGGCGTTTTATCCAGACGGCGCAGGCCGATCCTTCGGTGCGCGGGGTAAAGCTGCCGCGCGAGGTGATGGACGACGCGCTTCGCTATGTGGTGACGCACGAGGTGGGGCACTGCCTGGGATTCATGCATAACATGAGCGCCTCGGCCGTGATTCCGGTCGATTCGCTCCGTTCGCCCTCCTTTACGCAGAAGTACGGGACGACCACCTCCATCATGGACTACGCACGATTCAACTACGTGGCCCAGCCGGGCGATCTGGAGCGCGGCGTGAAGCTGACTCCGCCCCGGTTCGGCGTTTACGATTACTATACGGTGAAATGGCTTTATACACCCGTTTACGAGGCTTCCACGCCCGAGGGTGTCTATGAAATCACCTCGAAATGGATCACGGAGGCGGCCGCCGATTCCGTGTTCCGCTACGGCAAACAGCAGGGGGCCGTGATCGACCCCCGTTCGCAGACGGAAGACCTCGGAGACGATCCTGTGAGGGCTTCGGAATACGGTATCCGCAACCTGCGCTACATCCTGGCCCATCTGAACGAGTGGGTGGACGGCGAAGACCGGGACTACTCCTACCGCACGGAGATCTATCGCGGGATCATCGGCCAGTATATCCGTTATATCAGCCATGTGTTCGCCAACGTGGGAGGAATTTACCTGAACGAGAAACATGTGGGCGATCCGGTGGAGGCGTACCGGAGCGTACCCCGCCGGAAGCAGCGGGAGGCGCTGATGTTCATGCTCGGTCAGATCGGCGACCTCGGGTGGATGGACGATGCCGGTCTGATGCGCAACATTCAGCTCGTGGGTTCACCCAAGACCCACATGCAGATCGCCATTATCCGGGCTGTGGTGATGAGTGCCGTCAAGGTGGAGAATTCGGCCCAGCTGTCGGACGATTCGTACAGCGTGCAGGAGTGTATGAAGGACGTGTACGATTTCGTGTGGAGACCCACCCTGCAAGGAAAGAGGCTCACGGATGAACAGATGATGATCCAGCGCGAATACCTGCTGGCGGTCTGCAAGGCCGCCGGGCTGAAGTATGCCGGTACGGGCGCCCTGTCGAAAGGCTTCGCGGCCGGGGCGGAGACGGAGTGGGGGTTCGACCCCTATACGATCGCCGTTCCCGATTGTCTGAAAGGCCACCTGTCGCTGGCCGACAACCTCTGCTATTGTGGGGAAGATCATGTCTCGGCGGGCCGGGGACCCGTTTCGGGCTACAATCCGCCCCGTATCCTCTACGTGGTGAAGCAGTCGCTCGAGGCTGAAAACTATGCCAACCTGCTCCGGGTGCAGAGGCTGCTCAGGAGCCGGGCCGGCAGCGGCGACGAGAAGACCCGCATGCACTACGCCCTGATGCTGCACAATATCGAGAAAACCCTGAAATAGACGTGAAAGAGATGAAAAGACCGATTCCTGCGGCATTGACCGCCCTTTCCGTTCTGCTTTCGGGGTGTCTCGTCGTACTTCCCGCCGACGGCCGTGCTGCCGCGCGGAAAAAGGGAAAGGCGGGGACGGAGGCTTCCGCCCCGAAAAAACTCACTCCCTACGAAAAGCTGTTCAAGGACAAGCGGGTGACTACGGCCCGCGGTTTCATGACGCTGCACATGTTCGAGGGAAACAAACTCTATATCGAGCTGCCCGATTCGCTGCTGAACCGGGAGATGCTGATCGGGACGACCATCGAGGAGAGCTCCGATCCGGGCGAGGGATTTGCCGGACAGCAGCCCTGCGAGCCGCTTCACGTGGTCTTCACCCGGACCGATTCGACCGTCTACCTGCGGCGTGTGCGTTCCAACGTGCTGGCCGGGGGTGACAGCGCCGTGTTCCGGGCCGTACGCCGGAGCAATATCGACCCGGTGATCGCCGCTTTCCTTGTGAAGTGCAGCGCCCCGGACGGAGCTTCCGTTATCGAGGCCACTTCGTTTTTCGTGAGCGGCGATCCGGCGATGCGCCCTCACGATCCTTACGGTATCAACAGTTTCGGGGGATTCCTGGCCACGACCGTCAAGTATGTGCCCGGCTGTTCGCTGTTGAGCGGTGTGGAGGCTTTCCGCGACAACGTTTCCGTGCTCAGTTCGATTTCGTTCACCCTCTCGTCCCGGTTCGGGAACTATGTCATCAACCAGAACCGTCCCTTTACGGCGCTGGCCAGGCGGTCGATCATGCTGCTGCCCCGGGAGACGATGATGCCCCGCCTGTGCGACGCCCGTATCGGGACGATTCCCGTGGGATACATGATGTACAGCGACCGCGAGCAGGAGGCTAAAGAGGTCTACTATGCCGCGCGGTGGAATCTGAAGCCCGCCGATTCGGCCGCTTTCGCCCGGGGTGAGGCGACGGACCCCCTCCGCCCGATCGTTTTCTATATCGACGATACGTTTCCCGCCGGCTGGGGCGATGCGATCCGGCAGGGCGTGGAGCGTTGGAACGCGGTGTTCGAGAAAATCGGGTATCGGAACGCGGTGAGGGCCGTTCCCTATCCCCGTGCCGATCCCGCCTTCGATCCGAACGACGTGAAGTTTTCCTGTATCAAGTATGCCTATACGATGGGTGAAGTGCCTTCCAGCTCCGTGCGGATCGACCCCCGCAGCGGAGAGATTCTCGGTGCCACCATCTACATTCCCCACAATATCTCTTCGCGGATTCGTACCGACCTGTTCGTGCAGTTGGGAGCGGCCGACCCCGATGCCCGCCGTGTGAAGATGTCGCCCGGGCTGTTCCGCCGTGCGCTGGGGGCGGCCGTGACGCGGGAGGTGGGGGCCTGTCTCGGTCTTGCCGACAATTTCGCCGGTTCATGCTGTGTGCCGGTCGATTCGCTTCGTTCGCCCTCCTATACGCAGCGCTACGGCCTTTCGGCTTCGATCATGGACCAGCTACCCTATAACATGGTCGCCCGGCCGGGTGACAAGGAACGTGGCGTGGCGTTGATCCACACGGCTCCCGGAGTGTACGACGAGTATGCGGTCGACTGGCTGTACCGTCCCGTCGCCGGGGCGGGAACGCCCGAAGAGGAGATTCCCGAGCTGGACCGCCGCATCGCCGTCCGGCGGGGCGATCCGATGTGCCTCTACACGCCGTCCCCCGTTTCCGTTGCACTCGATCCCCGGGCCATGCCCTACAATCTGGGCGACGATCCGGTGAAGGCGGTCGGATATGAACTGGAGAACTATGCCTATGTAATGGCCCATGCCGACGGTTGGATCGGGCAGGAGGACGCCGACTATGTTTTCCGTTCGCTCGTTCAGGCGAGCGTGATGACTCAGCTCTACTACGCCTTCGTCAACGTGTCGGCCAACATGGGAGGAATCTACATGAACGAAAAGTACGAGGGCGATACGCTTCCGTCCCATGTCTCCGTGCCGCGCGATGTACAGCGCCGGGCTCTCCGTTTCCTGCTGGAGCGGCTGGAAGATATGTCGTGGCTCGATAACGACCGGCTCAACAAAGACGTGGTGGAAGTGGTCTCGCTGGGTGATTACTGTCAGGACATGCTGAGCACGGTGGTGTTCAAGAGTCTCTCTACGCTCGACCTGAGCGCTTCGAAATCGGACGACCCCTACACGCAGGACGAGGCGATGGAAGACCTTTACGGGTACATTCTGCGGGATGTGGCTTCGGGCCGCGAATCGACCGATGCCAACATCGCCATGCAGCACCTGTTGCTGATCGACGTCATTCGCAGTGCGGGCGTCATGCCCCAGACACGCCGGAGGGCGGCCGCCTTTGCCGATGCGCCGGGAAATCCCGGCGATCCGTGGGGCCTGCGTTCGGGTGCGCTCTTTTTCCGCTATCCGGGGCTGGGCGTGCGGTTGTCCGACCGGTGGAGGGACGGCGTCGAGGGGGTGCTGCCGATGCGCCGGGTCGAATATATGGTGCAGCCTGCGGTCGACTACAAGCGTTACGGTATGCTGCTCCGGATGAAGGAACTCTACGAAGGGGCTCTCCGTACCGGCGCTTCCGAACGCATGAAGAACCATTATCGGTATATGCTGCTGGCTATCGGCCGTGCCCTCAAGGTGGAGTAGGGTGCCTCTTCGCTTACACAGAAAGCCCGACCTTCAGGTCGGGCTTTCTGTGTGTCGGAGATATCTTATCGGCGGTCCTGCAACTGCAAGGGAGATGTTTTTGCACAACTTCCGTCATCGTCGCCTCCGCATGCGCAGAACGAGCAGAGGACGGTCAGTAGCAGGACGAATGGAAGCACGGACCGTATCATGTCTATTTTTCTGCGTTATTTTCCTTTTCGGCTTTCTCTTCCGGGGTGAATCGGGTCATGCCCGCTCCGACCAGGATGTTGAACCACGAGATGATTTTCTTCATGTCCGACACGTGTACGCGGTCGCGGTCGTACTCGGGAACCACTTCGGCGAACAGGGCTTTCATCTGGTCGGGAGAGGATTTGTGGCTGATGGTCTCCTTGCCTGCCGTGTGGGCGAACAGCGCGTCGAGCACCTTCGACAGAGGCATATCCTCGTCCTCGGTGAAGATGGCGATCTCGCCCAGGGAACTCACTTTGGACGAGGCGGGTATATTGGTGCGGCGTTCGTCGGCGAGCGACTCCACGATGATTCCGTTCGTGCTCTGGGCGATGAATTTGAAGAGGCCCGGTTGACCCGATATGGCCAGAATATCTTTCAGTTCCATAATCTGATAAATTGTGTGAATGTTAACCGGGGCAAAGATAGTAAAAGATGGGAATCTCCGCGAGAAAATCGGACCGTGCCTTTCTCTTTTTTCGGTCTCCGGCGGTCCGGATTAGGTTTTTTGTTAAAATTTTTATAAAATTGCGGATTAATAAACACGGACAACAGAATATGAAGGTAATGAAGTTTGGCGGAACGAGCGTAGGTTCCGCGGGGGCGATGCTGAAAGTAAAGCAGGTGGTGGAATCCTGCCGGGAGGAAGTGGTCGTGGTGGTTTCTGCCCTGGGCGGCATTACCGATCATCTGCTGAAGACCGCGAGGCTGGCTTCAGCCGCCGATCCCCGTTACAGGGAAGAACTGGAAAAGATCGTCGCGCGGCACCGGGAACTGGTCCGCGACGTGGTGCTGCCGGAGAAGAAGGAGGAGGTCGGTGCCCGGGTCGGCACGATGCTCGACGAGTTGACCAATATTTTCAAAGGGGTCTTTCTGATCCAGGACCTTTCGGTGAAAACGACCGATACCATCGTCAGCTACGGCGAACGTCTCTCTTCGACCATTATCAGCGGTGTGATCGAAGGCGCTGTCCTCTACGATGCGCGGCAGTTCATCAAGACGAGGGACTATTATAACAAGCATACGGTCGATTTCGAAAGCACCGACCGGCTCGTGGCGGAGACATTCGCCCGTCTGCCCCGTATCGCCGTCGTGCCGGGATTCATCGCCTCGGACGCCCATAGCGGCGATGTGACCAATATCGGGCGTGGGGGGTCGGACTATACGGCTTCCATCATCGCCTCCGTGCTCCAGGCCTCGATTCTGGAGATATGGACGGACGTGGACGGTTTCATGACGGCCGATCCCCGGGTGATCGGCAATGCCTACGTGATCGAGCGGCTGACGTTCGTCGAGGCGATGGAGCTCTGCAACTTCGGGGCGAAGGTGATCTATCCGCCCACCATTTTCCCCGTTTACCACAAGAATATCCCGATCATCATCAAGAATACCTTCAATCCCGACTCCCCGGGGACTTTCATCTCGAAAGAGAAAGTACACGATGCCAGCAAAGCGATCAAGGGGATTTCGTCGGTGGACGACACCTGCCTGATTACGATCCGGGGACTGGGCATGGTCGGTGTGATCGGTGTCAATTACCGGATATTCAAGGCGCTTTCGAAGGCCGGTATCAGTGTTTTCTTCGTTTCGCAGGCCGCCTCGGAGAACACCACTTCGATCGGTGTTCGCAACGACGACGCCGATCTGGCTGTGGAGGTGCTGAACGCGGAGTTCCGGCAGGAGATCGTGCAGGGGGAGATCAACAACATCAAACAGGAACGTAACCTGGCCACCGTGGCGATCGTGGGAGAAAACATGAAACACACGCCCGGTATCGCCGGCAAGCTGTTCGGCACGCTCGGACGGAACGGCATCAACGTCATCGCCTGTGCACAGGGTGCTTCGGAAACCAATATCTCGTTCGTCATTGCCGTGGAGAGTCTGCGCAAGGCGCTCAACGTGATCCACGATTCGTTCTTCCTCTCCGATTATCAGGTGCTCAATATCTTCGTGGCGGGTGTGGGGCTGGTAGGGCGCAATCTGTTGGACCAGATACGCCAGCAGCAACTCAAGTTGCAGCAGGACAATTCGCTGCAAATCCGGATCGTGGGGATCACCAACTCCCGTAAATATGTCGTGGACCGGGGCGGCATCGACCTTTCGCGGTGGCGTCAGCGGCTGGATGAATCGGAGAACGACGCTTCGCCGGAGAGATTCGCGGACGAAATCCTGAAGATGAATATTTTCAACTCCGTATTCGTGGATTGTACGGCCAGTCCCGATATTGCGGCGCTGTACAAGCGGCTGCTCGACCGCAACGTTTCGGTCGTGACGGCCAACAAGATCGCCGCTTCGTCCGAATACGAGGTGTACAGCCAGCTCAAGTGTACGGCCCGCAAACGGGGTGTGAAATTCCTTTTCGAAACCAACGTCGGGGCCGGGCTCCCGATCATCAATACGATCAGCGACTTGATCAACAGCGGTGATAAGATTCTGAAGATCGAAGCGGTCGTGTCCGGTACGCTCAACTATATTTTCAACGTGATGAGCGAGACCGTGCCGATGAGCCGGGCGATCCTCATGGCGAAAGAGGCCGGTTATGCCGAGCCCGATCCTCGGGTCGATCTGAGCGGGACGGACGTGATCCGGAAGCTGGTGATTCTCTCCCGCGAGGCTGGTTACCGTATCGAACAGTCGGACGTGAAGAAAAATCTGTTCATTCCCGAAAAATATTTCGAAGGGAGCGTCGAGGAGTTCTGGCGTACGATTCCCGAGGTGGATGCCGATTTCGAACGCCGCCGCCGGGAGGTGGAGGCGGCCGGCCGGCGTTGGCGCTTCATCGCCACGCTCGATAACGGCCGTGCCGAAGTGGCCCTGCGCGAGGTGGACAGTCTCAGTCCGTTCTACAATCTGGAGGGTAGCAACAACGTGATTTCACTGACTACGGAACGTTACCGGGAGTATCCCATGCAGATCAAGGGATACGGTGCGGGAGCGGGAGTGACGGCTGCCGGTGTTTTCGCGGACATTATCAGCATAGCCAATATCTGACGCCATGAAATACATCATCATACTGGGTGACGGCATGGCCGACGATCCGGTCGGATCGCCCGGCGGCCGCACGCCGATGCAGGCGGCCGAAACGCCGTGGATGGACCGTCTGGCCCGCGAGGGGCGGACGGGAATGTTGCACACCGTTCCCGAAGGGTTCCATCCGGGCAGCGAGATCGCCAACCTTTCGGTGTTGGGATACGATGTGGCGAAGGTGTTCGAGGGACGCGGCTCGCTCGAAGCGGCCAGCATGGGCGTGCCGATCGCGGAGGGGGAGATGGCCATGCGCTGCAATCTGATCTGTGTCGAAGAGGGCCGGATCAAAAATCATTCGGCCGGCCATATCGCGAATGCCGAAGCGCACGAACTGATCGCTTTCCTGCAACGGGAGTTGGGCGGTGACCGGGTCGGTTTCTTCCCGGGAGTCTCCTACCGGCACCTGCTGAAAATGAAGGGGGGAGACAAGCGTCTCGTCTGTACGCCGCCGCACGATGTGCCCGGCGTTCCGTTCGCCGATGTCATGATCCGTCCGGAGGTCGGAGAGGCCCGCGGAACGGCCGATTTTCTGAATGATTTGATTCTTCGCTCCCAGGAGTTGCTGGCCGCTCATCCCGTGAACGTGAGGCGGAGGGCCGAGGGAAAGGACCCCGCCAATTCAATCTGGCTCTGGTCCCCGGGTTACCGGCCCCGGATGGAAACCCTCTCCGAAAAGTACGGTTTCGCCGGTGGTTCGGTCATTTCGGCGGTCGATCTGATCAAGGGGATCGGTATTTATGCCGGTCTGAAGTCGATCGACGTGGAGGGCGCTACGGGGCTGTACGATACGAATTACGAGGGAAAGGCCGCAGCGGCCATCGGAGCGCTTCGCCGGGACGATTTCGTATTCCTGCATATCGAGGCCAGCGATGAAGCGGGCCACGAAGGGGATTACGAGTTGAAAAAGACGACGGTGGAGTATCTGGACCTCCGCGCCGTGGGACCCGTGGTGGAGGCGGTGCTGGGGATGGGTGAACCGGTGCGCATTGCTGTATTGCCCGATCATCCTACGCCCTGTCGGTTGCGGACCCATACATCCGACCCGGTGCCTTTCCTGATCTGGGGGGCGGGGATCGAGCCGGACGGCGTGGAACGTTTCGATGAACTTTCCGTGCGGGACGGAGGGTTTGGGGAGATCGAAGGCTCCCACTTTATGGATATTCTGACCGGAAAATAGTCGTTATGTTGTATTACAGTACAGGTAAAAATGCGCCCGACGCCACGCTGGCCGAGGCCGTAACGCGGGGGCTCGCACCCGATCGGGGTCTCTATATGCCCCGCCGGATCGAACGCCTGCCCGATTCCTTCTTCGCAGGAATCGACCGTCTTTCGTTCCATGAAATCGCCTGCCGGGTGGCGGAAGCCTTTTTCGGGGAGGACATTCCCCGGGAGGAACTCGACCGGATCGTCTGCGATACGCTTTCGTTCGATACTCCCGTGGTGAAGGTGAGAGAAAGTATCTGGGCGCTTGAATTGTTCCACGGTCCCACGTTGGCCTTCAAGGATGTCGGGGCCCGTTTCATGGCCCGGATGCTGGCGCATTTCATCGCCCGGTCGGGACGGAGGGAGAAAGTTACCGTGCTGGTGGCCACATCGGGCGATACGGGAAGTGCCGTGGCCAACGGTTTCCTCGGGGTGGAGGGAATCGACGTGGTGGTGCTCTATCCCAAGGGGAAGGTGAGCGAAATCCAGGAGAAACAGTTCGCCACGCTCGGCCGGAACATTACGGCCCTGGAGGTGGACGGCACGTTCGACGACTGTCAGCGGTTGGTCAAAAGCGCTTTCCTGGACGGAGACCTTACGCGCCGGCTGACCCTCACTTCGGCCAATTCGATCAACGTGGCCCGCTTCCTTCCCCAGTCCTTCTACTATTTCCATGCCTATGCCCGGATGAAACGGGCGGGGGCGGCGGACCGTCTCGTCGTCTGCGTACCCAGCGGCAATTTCGGAAACATCACGGCCGGATTGTTCGCCGCACGCATGGGGCTGCCCGTGGCCCGTTTTATCGCGGCCAACAACCGGAACGACATCTTCCTGCAATATCTCGAAACGGGAGTCTACGCTCCCCGGCCTTCGGTAGCGACCGTGGCCAACGCCATGGATGTGGGCGATCCGAGCAATTTCGCCCGTATTCTCGATCTCTACGACGGTGACTGGCAGACGATCCGGTCGGAGATTTCGGGATACCGCTACGATGACGACCGGATACGGGCCGCTGTCGCCCGGGTAGACAGGGAGTGCGGTTATCTGCTCGACCCGCACGGCGCCTGCGGTTATCTGGCTCTGGAAGAGGGGCTGAAACCGGGAGAGACGGGGCTGTTCCTCGAAACGGCCCATCCTGCCAAATTCCGCGATACGGTGGAGCCCGTGATCGGCCGGAGCGTGGAGATTCCCGAGCGGTTGCGCCGTTTTATGGAGGGGGAGAAACTCTCCGTCGGAATATCTGCGGATTTCGGGGATTTCAAAGACTATCTGCTTTCCCGATAATATCCTGCCGCGTGATATGGCTTCGCGGACGCATACGGGCGCGCGTGCCTATTTCAGCTCTTCGATCTCCTGGATGCCGGTCCGGGTCAGTACGATCCGGTACCGTTTGTAATCGGTGCGGGCATCGTATTGGAACTGCATCACCAGGTTGAGGTAATAGACCTTGTCGCTGGCCGTGATCCGGGGCGTTCCCTCCGCATCCAGCGCGTAAATGGGAATCTGGGGGTTGTCCATCTTCTGTGTGAAGGAGTTCATGTGCAGCCGGATGATTTCATGGATGCCGGCGATGGAGTAGCGGTTCGAACCGCTCAGTTTCCTACGGTCGATCCGCACCATTTTGCGGTAGAGGATAATCTTCTCGTCGCTGATCCGGTTCTCCGCTTCGAGCAGGGGCGAACGGCTCCGTATCTCCATTACCTGCCGGGGAACCTTGCCGTCCGTAATGAAGTCCACGCCCTCTTTGCTCCATCCGATGGTATCTTCCTTGATGCCGATGGTCGTCTTGTTGTCGAAATAGCGGCTGCCGAGCCGGTGGGCGAAATAGTACCGCATCAGCTCCTTGATCCGGTCCTTGAGCATATAGCTCACCACCAGTGCCACGAACAGCGGCATGGTGAAATTGCCGTATTTCATCTGAAACGAAAAGGCCACAGTGGTAGCGAAGATCATCGACAGTCCCGCTGCCAGGCTGTAATAGACCTGTTCCACCCACACGGCGTCCTTCTTGCGGCGGGCGTTGAGGAAAAGATCGCTTTCTACGTATTTTTTCAGCACTCCGTGGCGGAACAGCAATGCCCTGTTGTGGTCCGGGCTTTCCGTCTCCGCGTTCAGGTATCCCTGCCTGCGGCGATACTCCTCTTCCTCCCTCACCAGTTTCGTGAGCGCTGCGATCCGTTCGGCGAACCGTGTCTCCGAAAGCGTCTGCAACCGTCGGATCAGCCGCAGGGTATGCTGTATCAGCAAATTGCTCATGAATTCGTCGCCGAACAGGAAGTAATCGAGCATCCGGGGCGGAACGGACGCTGTGTCGACCGTCTTTCGCTGCTCCCGGTAGCGGGACATGACGGTGCGGACCTGTGTGCGGTAACTCTCCGTGAGGTAGTCGATGTCTTCGGGAACGGTCGCCCCGAGGATATGCCGCACTTCGTCGCGTACGGAGCTTTTGAAGATGGCCGAAAACATTTTGATCTGGTACTCGTATTCGGCAGCGGCGGCTTTGGCGGGGGATTCGGCCAGTGATGCGAACGCTTCCCGCAGGTGGCGGAGGGGCACGGCTTCGCCCGATGCGATCTCCCCGAGCGGAAAGATGGGAGTGATGAGCCGGGTATTGGTGTTGACGTCGCGGTAGAACTGGGTTTTCGTGTAGGTGGCCGGATTGATGTCCAGACTGTTCGGCACGAAAATCCATGTGTTCATCCGGAACGTGTTTTCCGACAGGTCGTCGCCCCATGTGAGGAATCCGACCTTGAATTCCAGCGAAAACTTATCGTGGATTTTTACCTGTATCTCGATCATGACTTCCCTGCGGCATTGGTTCAGGTATGAAGGTACGAAATTTTAACCGTTCCGCCACGGACAGACGGACGGAATGTTCACCATTTCGTGTAGGGTTTCCGGCAGAGATAGGCGTTGTAGTAGCGTTTGTCTCCCGTGACCTCTTTGCCCAGCCATTCCGGTCTGTCGAACGGTTCGTTTTCGTCGGTCAGTTCGATCTCCGCCATTGTGAGCCCCTCGTTCTCTCCGAAGAATTCATCCACTTCGAACGTGTGACCTCCGAACGGGACGAAATGGCGGATCTTGTCGATCGACCCCGTCTCGCAAAGAGGCAGCAGCGCTTCGGCATCCGCGACCGGGATCGGGTGCTCCCATTCGAACCGGGTGGTCCCCGATGCGTTTCCCGCCCCTTTGACCGTCAGGAAGCCTTTGTCGTCGGCGATCCGTACACGTACCGAGCGTTCCGGAACCGAGCAGAGATAGCCCTGCACGATGCGGATGCTGTGGGAAACGTGGCTTTTGTAGTCGCCCGAGATCAGAAATTTCCGCTCTGTTTCCTGGTTCATATCTTATGGTTAAGGACAAGTAAAGATAATACAAATCCGGAATGTAACGAAATAGTCGGAAGGGATTCCCTGTGTCGGAAGTTCTCGTTCCGGGGAGAAGAGAAAGCCGGAACCGGAGCTCCGGTTCCGGCTTTTGTACGGAAGGGAGGGGTCAGGCTTTCGGAGCCTCCTGCGACAGGTGGACGTCCATTTGCGGGAACGGAATGCTGATTCCCTTTTCCGCGAAGGTTTTGTAGACTTTCTCGTTCAGGTCGAAATAGACGCTCCAGTAGTCCGGTGTGGCGGTCCAGGCCCGGACGACGATGTTGACCGAGCTGTCGCCCAGGCTGTGCAGGGCGATGAAATAGGCCGGGTCTTTCTGTACGCGCGGGTCTTTTTCCAGCAGGTCGGTCAGGATGGCTTTGGCTTCGTCGTAGCTGTCCCCGTAGGCGATGCCGAACATCCAGTCCACCCGGCGCCGTTCCTCTTTGGAGTAGTTGTTGACGATGCCCGTGGAGATGCCTCCGTTGGGGATGATGATGGTCTTGTTGTCCACCGTGTTGAGCACCGTGTTGAAAAGCCGTATCTCCTTGACCGTGCCGCTCTGTCCCTGTGCCTCGATGTAGTCGCCGACCCGGTAGGGTTTCAGAATGAGGATCATCACTCCGCCCGCGAAGTTCTGGAGTGTTCCGCTTAGGGCCATACCGACGGCCAGACCTGCCGAAGCGAAGAGGGCGACGAACGAGGTGGTGTCGATTCCCAGAATGCCGACGATAATGATGATAAGGAAGAGCGTCAGCGAAATCTGTACGAAACTTTGCAGGAACGACCGCAGGGATACGTCCACCTCCCGTTTTTCGAACAGCCGGGCCAAAAACCTGCGTACGGCCCGGATCAGCCAGCGGCCGATGAAGTAGATGACCAGGGCCACGAGGATTTTCAGCGCGATCTCCACGACGTTGCGCGTAACCATCTGTATGATGTCTTCCACGGACATGCTGGAGAGCTTTTCCAGTTTTTGTTCGAATTCGGCCTTGCGCACCGAATCGGGCACGACTTTGAGTTCCGGTACGGTGGCGGACTGTGCCAGAATGAACGAATAGGCGGAGGAGAGTAGGGACATGGCGGATAGTTTTAATTTTCAGTTTTATGGCAGATACAAAACGTATGCAAAGATAATAGAATCGGCCGGAGGGCGAAAATCTTTTACTCAAAAAGTACCTTTGTTTTTGCGGAGAGGCGTGGGATTCCCTCTCCCGGAGAAGGGGCGGAAAATCCCGAAACGAAACTGGTTCGATGAATGCGTGTGCGAATCTTGCTTCGGGCGGACCTGCGGACGGTCTGCCTGTCCCCCGGCGCTATTGGGCGATTCTCGCCATTGCGATGGGGATCACGCTTTCCGTGCTCGACGGGGCGATCGCCAATGTGGCCCTGCCGACCATCGCATCCGATCTGAATGCCAGCCCTGCCACCTCCATTTGGGTGGTGAACGCCTACCAGTTGGCTACGGTGGTCTCGCTGCTGTCGCTCTCTGCGCTGGGCGACATGATCGGGTACCGGAAAATCTATGTTTCCGGACTGGTCGTCTTCACCCTTGCCTCGCTGGCCTGTACCTTGTCGCGCTCGCTGGCGGCGCTCACGCTGGCCCGGATGCTGCAGGGGTTCGGTTCGGCGGCCATCGCCAGCGTCAACACCTCCCTGATCCGCGTTATCTATCCCCGGCACTTTCTGGGACGGGGAATGGGGATCAATGCATTGGTCGTGGCTGTCTCTTCGGCAGCAGGGCCCACGGTGGCCGCCGGAGTGCTCTCCGTCGCCTCGTGGCCGTGGCTTTTCGCCGTCAATCTGCCGGTGGGGGTTGCCGCGTTTGTGTTGAGTCGCCGGTTCCTGCCCGATAATCCCGTAAAAGTGAAAGGACGGCATTTCGACTGGCGGGACGGTGTGCTCAATGCCCTTACGTTCGGTCTGCTGATCGCTTCCATCGAAGGGTACGCCCATGGAATGGGTGTCGGACATATCGTTCCCGGAATCGCAGGAGCGTGTGTCGTGGGATATTTTTTCGTCCGCCGTCAGTTGCATAGTCCGTTTCCGATTCTGCCGCTCGATCTGCTGAGAATACCGATTTTCTCGCTCTCCATCCTCACTTCGGTCTGCTCGTTCCTGGCCCAGATGCTGGCGATGGTCTCCCTGCCGTTTTTCCTTCAGGGGGTGCTCGGGCGGGACGAGGTCGGCACGGGATTGCTGATGACGGCGTGGCCCGTGGCGATCGTGTTCACGGCTCCCGTGGCCGGTTTGCTCGTGGAACGCGTACATGCGGGAATTTTAGGGGCCGTCGGGCTGTCGATCTTCGCAGCCGGGCTGTTCTGCACCGCCTGCCTGCCCGCCGTTCCGACCGACGGGGCGATTCTCTGGCGGCTGGCTCTGTGCGGATTGGGTTTCGGGTTGTTCCAGTCGCCGAACAACAGCATCATCATCTCGTCGGCGCCGGCCGGCCGTAGCGGAGGGGCGAGCGGCATGCTGGCCACGGCGCGTCTGCTGGGGCAGACCACGGGAGCCGCGCTGGTTGCCCTCTTTTTTCATCTGTTCCCTGCGGAGGGCATGCATGTGTGCCTGTTCGTAGGAGGAACGCTGGCCGGGATCGGGGCTGTGGTCAGCAGTCTCCGGATCTCGCAGCCCCTGCCCGAGGCGTTGAGACGTCCCGGGAAATGAACGGAAAACGGGAACCGTGTATCCCGGTTCCCGTTCCTGTGAATCGAAAGGAAAAGGTTATTCCCTATCGTAGATATTTACCTGCAGTTTTGCCATCATACGTTCCGTCTTTTCCCGGGCTTCCCGCACGTCTTTCCCCCGGGCCAGCAGAACGGCCATGCGGCGGTGCCCCTGTACTTCCGGTTTGCCGAAAATACGCATTTGCGTCTCCGGTTCGGACAGCACATGGTCCAGATTGGCGAACTCCACCCGGTTCGAGTTGCCCTCCACGACCACTGCACGCGAGGCCGAAGGTCCATGGAACGCGATGTCGGGTATCGGCAGGCCGAGCACGGCACGCACGTGCAGGGCGAATTCCGAAAGGTCCTGTGAGATCATCGTCACCATGCCCGTGTCGTGCGGACGGGGGGATACCTCGCTGAAGATCACCCGGTCGCCCTGTACGAAAAGCTCCACCCCGAACAGTCCCCGGCCTCCCAGCGCATCGGTCACCTTGCGGGCGATTTCTCTGGCCTGCTCCCGTGCCTGAGGGGTCATGGGCTGCGGCTGCCACGATTCGCGGTAGTCGCCGTCTTCCTGATGGTGTCCGATTGGTTCCAGGAACGACGTGCCTCCTGCATGGCGCACGGTGAGCAGCGTGATTTCGTAGTCGAATCTGACGAATCCCTCCACGATCACCTTGCCGGCTCCGGCACGTCCCCCTTCCTGGGAATAGGCCCATGCCCGGGCCGTGTCTTCAGGTCCCCTGACCACGCTTTGTCCGTGGCCCGACGAACTCATCACCGGTTTGACCACACAGGGATAGCCGATCTCGGCGACCGCCCGGTCGAATTCCTCCCGTGTGGAGGCGAAACGGTAGGGCGATGTGGGCAGGCCCAATTCTTCGGCTGCCAGCCTGCGGATACCCTCCCGGTTCATGGTGAGCCGGGTGGCCCGGGCCGTCGGAATGACATTGAATCCTTCCTTCTCCAGCTCGACGAGTGTGTCGGTGGCGATCGCCTCGATTTCGGGAATGATGTAGTCGGGTTTTTCCCTTTCGATGATCTCCCGCAGGCTTTTGCCATCGAGCATGGACACCACGTAAGAGCGGTGGGCGACCTGCATGGCGGGTGCGTTTTCGTATTTGTCCAGCGCCACGACCTCCACTCCGAAACGTTGGAGTTCGATGGCGACCTCTTTGCCCAGTTCGCCCGCTCCGCAAAGCAGTGCCTTGCGTCCGACGGACGTGAATGGGGTGCCTATTTTCACCATGATTTTCCTGTTTAGGTTTTTTCAGTGCCCCAAAGATAGAAAATCCTGGTTAAAAATATTCTGCCGAGCCGGTTTTTCCGCGGGTTCCGTGTCAGATGTCGATCGACTCGTCCGACTCGTCCCAGTTGCCTATTTCGAAATCGCTGCCTGTCGACGAGGAAGAGTAGATCTCTCCGATTTCGATCGTCAGGTTGCGCATGTTGTTGCGCGACAGCGGAGAGGTCAGCCGGGACTGATAGGTCTTGATGTCTCCGTTTTCGAGTGTCAGGACGATCGTCAGGAGCGGATCGGGGCCCGTGGGGAAGAAGGTGACCCGGTTGTAGGCGCTGTACCGGCTCGGACTGAACTTGAGCGGTACGGCGACTGTCTTGGTCATGTCGCTCGGTTCGCCCGTGGTTACGTCGAGCCATTGCGCTACCGAACCGACCGTGACGAGAATACTCTCTATGGCCGGGTCGATCTGCTTTCCGTCTTTCGACGTGAGGATGACGTTAAGACCCGTGACGACCCGTTGCAGGTTCGTCCCGATGTTCTGTTCTCCGATGTGTATCTCCTGGGTGGCGAACACGTAATCGGGAGTGTTCCAGTAGAGCGTGTCCGGCGATGTCTTTTTTCTCAATCCGTATTTCTGTTGGGATAGGTCGGCACCCAGCGTCAGGGCCGGACTGTGGATTTCGGGGTAGGTGATGACCGTGTCGGGCGGCAGGGTCTGTCCCCAGTAGATCAGATTGTAGGTGCCCACCGGCAGCAGAAGCTGTGCGGACGGGGCTTCGGGATGGATGCTGCCTGCATTGATGAGATAGGAGGCCGGGAATACCTGTCTTTTGGGGATGGCTCCCCGGTAGTTCCCGTAATAGGTGTAGGTTCCCTGCGTACAGGGGTAGATTTCCAGATAACCCGTGAAGGGCGATTGCGCCTGGGTGATTCGTACCCGGGGACTGACCAGTTGCGCGGTGCTGTGTCCCCACTCCTTTTCTTTCGTGTTGTCGTCGGAACATGCTGCCAACAGTAGCGGCAGCATGAACAGGGTGATGCCTTTTTTCATGTTCCTGCATGTAATGGTTTCGGAGAGTTACATGCAAGAGGTGTGCCGCATCAGACGTAATAGCGGTTTTCTTCCGGTTTGTCTCCCTGCGCAGGGAAAAGCAGGATGAAGCTGTTGTCTGCGAAATAACGGTTCAGGTAGGCCGGAATCCGGTTCATGGCCGGGTGGAACGAGGGTTTGTCCCGGCGGCTGAGAATGGTCCAGATCATATCGTCCGTGCGGATGTCGCGCGAGAGGATCAGGAAATCTTCCCAGCCGGGGAAATCTTCCATTTCGGCGTCGATGGGATGGCGTTCGCAGATCTCTTTCAGGCTGTTTTGAGTGGCGGAGTCGGCATAGAAGACGATTTTGGCCCCCGTGCTGGAGGCAAGCTGCCAGAGCTTGCGGAGCCAGAGCGTGAATCCGATCTCCTTTTCCGCCCGTTCGGGAACGACGATCAGATGGCGTTTTACCGTCGAGAGAGGCTGTACGGGACGATAGACGAAGGTTGTGACATTACTCTGCGAAATGATCCATTCGATATGGCGCAGCGGATTCGGCTGCTCCGGATTGTCTGTCGGCATACCCATGATCAGGTCGGTGATCCGGTGCTCTTTGGCTACGCTGACGATGGCGTTCGTGCTGCTCAGGTCGTACCGGAGCAGTTCGTGCAGATAGGTATCCGTGGCGGCAGCCGTCTTGGCGGCTTCCGAGAGTATCTTCCCGGCCTTTTTGACGGCGTTCTCGTCGGTGGACTGGTTGTCCACCACGTTGATGGCATACAGGTCGGACGTGTTGCTTTTGGCTTTGAGGGCCGTGCTGAGATTGATCAGTTCGCCGACGGTGTTTTCATTGCTGACCGAGATCAGGATGCGTTCGTGTCCCTCCTTGCCCGAGTCGTGGCGGGATACGTCTGTGAGGGCCAGGTTCTGGGCCCCTTTCTGAGTGGCGAACGAAGAGATGATGCACGAGACGAGAATCATCAGAATCGTGCCGTTGAGTACGCTGTCGTTCAGCAGGCGGATCGGTTCCCCGTCGTCTCCGGTGCCCAGTACCACGTTGTAGCCTACGGTCACGATGGCCAGCGTGGCGGCCACATGGGCGTTGCTCATGCCGAAGATGACCCTGCGCTGGTCCGCCGACAGGCGGAATGTCTTCTGGGTGAGCCACGCGGCCGTGAATTTGGCTCCCGTCGCCGTGGCGATCATGATGGCGCCCACTTCGAGCGTCTCCCAGCCGCTGAAAAAGGCCCGGTAGTCGATCAGCATGCCCACGCCGAGCAGGAAGAAGGGGATGAAGATGGCGTTGCCCACGAACTCGATCCGGTTCATCAGCGGCGATGTGCTCGGGATCAGCCGGTTCATCGCCATGCCGGCGAGAAAGGCCCCGATGATGGCTTCGATTCCGGCTACCTGGGCCAGGAACGCGCCGAGGAAAACCATCGCCAGGACGAAGACGAACTGGGAGATATTGTCCTTGCAGCGTTTGAAAAACCAGCGTCCGATGATCGGGAAGACCAGCATGACCAGCAGACCGAAGATCACGACCGAGGCCCCCAGCCTGATCCAGAACATTTCAGTCACCTCGCCTCCGGCCATCCCCACGATGATGGTCAGTACCAGCAGGGCCAGCGTGTCGGTGATGACCGTGCCTCCTACGGTGAGGTTGACCGAGATGTCCTTGCTCACTCCGAGCCGGCTGACGATCGGGTAGGTGATCAGGGTGTGGGAGGAGAAGATACTGCCGAAGAGGATCGACGACAGGAGCGAGAAGTGGAGCAGGTAGTGGCTGATCAGGAAACCCAGCGTGAGGGGGACGCAGAAGGTGAAAAGGCCGAACACAAGGCTCTTGTTGCTGTTTTTCTTGAAGTCGTTCAGGTCGATTTCGAGCCCGGCCAGGAACATGATGTAGAGCAGGCCGGCTGTTCCGGAGAGGATGATGCTGCTATCGCGCAGGATAAGGTTGAAACCGTGCGGACCGATGACGGCCCCTGCGATGATGAGTCCCAGCAGTTGCGGGATTTTGAGTTTGTTCAGCAATAGAGGGGTCAGCAGAATGATAATCAGTATGATGAGAAATTTCAGTACGGGGTCTGCGATCGGCAGGGTAATGGGAGGCATGGTGAGTAATGTGGACATAGACTTCCTTGTTCTCTTTTTATTGTATAGAAATATTCGCTATAAATATACCGAATTTTTCCGGAATTCCAATCGGGCGTTGCGGAATATAAATCATAACACGGATAAGGGTTGCGGTATCATCTCCGGGAATATTTCCTATCTTTGCAATCGTATAGGAAAAAATCAAATCTTTCCGATTATGTATCTGATATTCGTGAATTATAAGAAGCCGCTGGCCGAAGTGGAGAAATACGTGGACGCCCACCGCTCCTATCTGGACCGGTATTACGGGACGGGCGAACTGGTCTGCTCCGGTCCCCGCAATCCCCGCGTGGGTGGAATCATTCTCTGCCGGGCGGAAAACATGAAGGCCGCCAAAGCGATCACGCTCGGCGATCCTTTCTATCTGAACGGCATCGCAGACTATGAAATCATCGAATTCGATCCGGTCAAACGGGCGCCCGGATTCGAGCAGTTCATAGAGTAGGATGCTCCGTTCCGCCCGAAAGGGTGGGCGGCCCCGTCGGAGACCGAACAATCCGTATCCTGGCCGGATACGGATTTCCTGTTTGCAGACACGGGGAATGATTTCTATCTTTATTTCCCAGTTAAGGTCATCGGTTTTATGCAGGTAAAAATTGAAGAGAGTTGGCGTGCCCGTTTGCAGCCCGAATTCGATAAGCCCTATTTCGAAAAATTGACGGCTTTCGTCCGGGAGGAATATGCGAGACATACGGTGTTCCCGCGCGGCGGGGCGATCTTCCATGCGTTCAACACATGTCCGTTCGACCGGGTGAAGGCGGTGATTTTGGGGCAGGACCCCTATCACGAACCGGGACAGTATTACGGGCTCTGTTTTTCCGTGATGGACGGTGTGCCGTTTCCGCCTTCGCTGGTCAATATTTTCCGGGAAGTCTCGTCCGATCTGGGAAAACCGATACCGGTGTCGGGTCGTCTGGAGCGCTGGGCGGATCAGGGCGTACTGCTGATCAATGCGATCCTGACGGTCAGGGCCCATCAGGCCGGTTCCCATCGCGGACACGGTTGGGAGGAGTTTACCGATGCCGTGATCCGTTGTATCAACGACCAGCGGGAGCATGTCGTCTTTATGCTTTGGGGGGCTTATGCCCAGAGGAAAGGCGCTTTTATCGACCGTACGCGCCATTTGGTGCTTACCGCCCCTCATCCTTCGCCGCTCTCTGCCGACCGGGGGTTTTTCGGCTGCCGCCATTTCAGCCGGGCGAATGCCTACTTCCGGGCGAACGGGCTTCCCGAAATAGATTGGTGACGCTGCTTCGGAGGGCGGGCTGTTGCCGGATTTTCCTATCTTTGCGGCGGGGTTCGGTCCATGCCGCCGGCACGGACCGGAAAAATCGGAAAGGAGCGGGTATGACAAGCCGGATCGAACGGGAGAAAACTACCGTGAAGTGCATGATTGCCTTGTATTGCCGGAAGAAGGAGCGGAACGCGACGCTCTGCGACGACTGCCGGCGGTTGACGGAGTATGCCCTCGCCCGTCTCGATGCATGTCGTTGCGGGGAAAATAAACCGGCCTGCAAAAAATGTCCGCATCATTGTTACGCGGGGCACTATCGGGTGAAAATCCGGGAGGTCATGCGGTTCTCCGGTCCGCGGATGATGTTGTATCATCCGCTTGCGGCCCTCCGGCATTTCCTGAAAAGATAATTCGACGGGCTGACGTTGCGGAGTGTGTCCGGATCGGTAGGTCCGGATTTTCGTTTTGTCGGACGGGATGTTCTGTGTTTTTGCCCTGCGTTTTTTTGCGAATTTATAGGATTGTTGCCGGGTAATTTTTATATTTGTTTAAGAGGGGAATGTGTCGCATGTCTGATTGGCGAAGTGAAGAGATGGTTTTGTTAAATTTTTCTGCAAAATTCATGGGTAATGGTTGTCCTTTTTGCTTTTATAAGTTTGTGTGCGGCTGTTCTTGCTGTACCTTGCGTCCAGGCCCAGACCTATGGTCCGCCTGTGTATGAGACGGTATATACGCCCCGGGTCGAGCGGATAGAGGCTATTCCTGAAGAACAGTATGTGGCTCTGGCCGTATATAAGGATATGCTGGTCGCAGGCGGATATGTGAACGGCTGTATGCTTCATCTGTTCGATCGTGAAAGCGGCGAGTATGTCACCGGTTTTGCCCGGGCGGGTAATGATGCGGGAGAGTTTTCTGCCCGTCCCTTTTTTCAGGCGGACGAAAAGTCGGGACGGCTGACGGTCGTTCCCGCAGGCACCCGGCGGGTGATCGTGTACGATTTGGAGAAGATATTGGATGAACAGCCTGCTGTCAGCGGGGAATTCACTTTCCGTTTCCCGCTGAATATTTACAATGCAGTCCTTTCGGAGCGGGGATTGCTGGCCAATGGGGCCTGTGCGTCCGATTCGCTGCGTTTCAGAATGGGCTTCGTCGATCCGGAAAGTATGTCTGTGAAGTGGTCGTCCGTTTATGCGGATATTCCTTTTCCGTATTCCGACGGAATCGAATACCGGATAAAACGCAATCTGGCCGGGTCGATGTTTGCCTGGCATTTCAATCCCGAACGGCGCAGGATCGTTGCGGGAAGCGGTTACGGAATGGTTCTCGAAATTTTCGATGTCGATTCGGTGGTGAAACCGGCTGCCGTCCGGTATTTTCTGGATGCCGGCTCTTACGGTGTGGAACACCGGACCGCCCTTTTCCCGGTGATTGTCCCGACCGGCGAAACCGTTTTGGGATATAGATGGATCACCTCTTCGGACCGCTATATTTACACGCTCAATTTTTGCGACCGAAACGGCAGGAGACTTGGCAATGGGATGTCGGAGATCAGCGTTTTCGATTGGCAGGGGAATCCCGTTGCTCTCCTGGAGGGATTGCCGCATCTGTCGTGTATTGCTTCCGGAAGAGATGGCTGCTTGTTCGGAATTGTTCAGCCGGAAGACAGGTCGACGCGTTATATCGTAAGGATAAGAACAAAATAACGGGTCATGGGATAGAGTGGTTGCCCGTGTTGTCGGCGGCGAGGATCGGGGTGTCGACGGAATGGACGGGCGTCAGATTCCGACCATGATATGAATATTGTCGGCGAGACTGCCGGTGGTGATGTTCGGGCACTTGACAGGCAATATCATAGATATAAAAAAATTGATTCGATGCGCATCTGTTACCGGTTGCTGTTGTTGGGAATATGCCTGTCCGTGGGTGTTGCCTCTCGGGCCCAGGTGGAGGTTTTCGTACCGGTGGGGACGCCTGTGGTCAACGCCGATATGGTGGATGGACAGAAGGATAAACTGAAAAGAAGTTTTTCGGTTTCCGGCCGGCTGGTCGATTCGGTATATCATACGCCGATCCCTTTTGCCGGAGTCGTCCTTCTCGATACGATGGGCGTGCGGACGATCGCCCAATCCATATCCGACGAGGCGGGGCGGTTCACCGTGCGGGTCGATGATTCGGGGACATACCTGTTGCGGATCATCGTTTTCGGAAATATGCCCTGGCAAAAGAGAGTCAGACTCAGTTTGCGCCACCGCAAGATCGAACTCGGTGACCTTGCGTTCCGTTATGTCGTCGGAATTGATTCCGTGTCGGTTACGACGGTCAAGAAATTGATCCGTGTGGACATGGACAAGATCGTGTACAACGTGGCGGACGATCCTTTCGCCAAGGGCGCCCCTCTGTTCGACGTCATGCGGAGCGTTCCGCTGGTTTCGACGGACGGCCAGGACGAACTGACGCTGAACGGTCAATCGAATTTTCTGGTTTTGGTCGACGGAAAGCGGAATGCGATTTTCAAGGGAAAGGGATTCGCCCTCTCCTCGGTCATGAAGGCTTATCCGGCGGATGCCGTGGAAAGTATCGAGGTCATGACGATTCCTCCGCCCCGGTATGAGGCGGAGGGGATCGGCGGGGTTATCAATGTCGTCACGAAACGCAGTAAGGTGAACGGGTATTCGGTCGGGGTGAATACGTTGGCGACCTCGTTGGGGACGTTGAGTGCAGGCGCGACCGCCATGTTGAAATACGACCGGTTCTCCATGTCTTTGTTCGGCTCCGTTTCCCGGAACGACACGGGCATGGCCGAATCATGGACGGAGCGGGAAAATTTCGGTTCCGATCGGAATCGGCTGTGGTCGAATTACCACAGGAATGACCAGCGGGAAAGAAGCCTGTTCGGAATTCTCCATATGAGTTACGATATAGATTCTCTGCGGTTGCTGACTGCCGGGGTGGATTTCGGCCATACGGAGACCCGGGCCGACCGGTCCGGCGTCGCCGGGATTTACGACCGGTCCGGGTTGCTGACCCGCAGATACGATACGTATGACGATGTGAAGTCCCCTTCTCCCCGGCTGACCGTCAATGTCGAATACCAGCGTTCCTTTCGGAAAAAGGAACGGATGCTGACGTTCGCCTATCTGTTCGATCGGAGTGCCGATAGGGCGGATGATCTCCGTACATTGATAGATTTTGTCGTAACGGGATCGGATATCCGGAGGGACAGGTCCCATACGCTCTCTTTCGAGCATACGGGACAGGTAGACTATTCCGATGTGTTCAACCGCCGGCACGAGTTGAGTGCAGGAGGAAAGTACATCTGCCGCAGGTATGCAACGGGATCGTCCCGGGATTTGTTCGATGCGGCCGGTAACGTTTGGTCTAAAGACCCGTCTTATGTGGCCGACAGGCTCGGTTACGTACAGCAGATATTTTCAGGATACGGAAATTATACGCTGAAGGGAAGTAAATTCGGAGGCCGGATCGGATTTCGGGCGGAATATGCCGATAATGATGCCCGGGCGGGAACCGGCGAACAGGAAAACCGTTTTTCGAACGCCTTTTTCAACTTCATGCCGAACGTTTCCTTTTATTTCGTCCTGTCCGGAAGCCAGAATCTCAATGCCGGATATACCCACCGGGTCGGACGTCCGTCGGTGTCGATGCTCAATCCGTACAGGAATGATGCCGACCCGTCCTATATCTATTACGGCAATCCCGATCTGGAACCGGAATCGGCACACACTTTCAACGTGCAATGGGGATATTACCGGCAGAGGCATGCGATGTCGCTCACCTTTTCTTCGGTCCTGTGCAACAATAAAATCTTCTATTACGCCCGAGATCATGGGGACGGGGTGAAGGAGATGACCTATGGCAATGTCGGCAAAAAGAACGATTTTATGCTCTATTTTTACTATACTTATCGGACGGGCAGGAATTTCGAATGTGGGATAAACGGGCATTACGGGTATACCCGTTTGGGCGACAGGACGAATTCCGACAGTTTCAATTCCGGTTGGCACGGGGCCCTGAACTTCCGTATCCGGACGGCTTTGTGGAAGAATGCCGGGATCAACGGTTTTGCCACCTATTTGTCCGATAATATCCTTCTGCAAGGAGAGCGGAGTTCCTGCCCGAGCTATTCCCTTCAGTTATATCAGAATTTCCTGGAGAACCGATTGCGGGTATCTGCGACTGCGGCACAGTTTTTCAATCAATATTATACGACGGACGGCACTACCGAGACTTCGGAATTCCGGGAGGTGTCGGAATTCCGACGCCGGGCCCGCTTTTTCAACCTGGCGGTTTCGTTCACTTTCGGGAAGATGGATGAGAAAGTCAAAAAATCCGGCAGGGCGATTCTGAACGATGATTTGATCACGCAGTGATACGTATTGTTCTGAAAAAACGATAGTGTATGATCCTGTTTTTCTGCAACGAAAGATGCGGGAGAGCGGTCGGCCTTGCGGAAACGGGGTTCGGGGAAGAGGCGAATGCGGTGTCCGAAAATGAAAACCCTGATTATCTTGATAGATAATCAGGGTTTTCATTTTGGTGGATCGTCAGGGGCTCGAACCCTGGACCCCAACATTAAGAGTGTCGTGCTCTACCAGCTGAGCTAACGATCCGTCCGTTGCCCAAAGAAGACCGGATGGTTTTCAATAGCGGATGCAAAGGTAGCTATTTTTGTGCTATTTCCAAATTTTCCGGCGAAAAAAATCGGTAAAATGCACTATTCGTACTCTCCCGACTTGAGCATCGCCACTTCGCGCGGAGTCAGAAAACGCCATGCACCCCGTTTGAGGCTCTTTTTGGTCAGCCCTGCGAAGTATACCCGGTCGAGTTTCTGCACCTTGTAGCCGAAGTATTCGAAAATACGGCGCACGATACGGTTGCGTCCCGAGTGGATTTCGATACCGATCTCCTTGTGGTTGTCCTTCACGTAGCTGATCTCGTCGGCGAAGATGGGACCGTCTTCCAGTTCCACTCCCTGAGCGATCTGTTCCATGTCGGCTTTGGTGAGGGGTTTGTCGAGCGATACTTGGTATATCTTCTTTTTGGAGTAGGAGGGGTGGGTGAGCCGTTTGGTCAGATCGCCGTCGTTGGTGATGAGCAGGACCCCCACACTGTTTTTGTCCAGTCGTCCCACGGGATAGACCCGTTCGGTGCAGGCGCCCTTGACGAGGTCCATGACCGTTTTGTCGGCGTGCGGATCGTCCAGTGTCGTGACGAACCCTTTGGGTTTGTTCATCAGGATGTACACTTTCTTCTCGCCCCGCACGATACTGTCGTTGAAACGCACTTCGTCATCGGGGGAGACTTTGCTGCCCAGCTCTGTCACTACCACACCGTTGACCGTCACCACTCCCGCCGTGATGTAGTCGTCCGCTTCCCGGCGGGAACAGAGACCGGACATGGCCAGGAACCGGTTCAACCGGATAGGTTTGTCCTGTTTCGGAGCGGCGAACCGGGGATAGTCTCCGTCTTTTTTCGGTTTGTCGAAGCGTTTGCCTCCCGTCTGTTTTTTCCATTCCCCGCTCTTTTTCCTGTCGCCGTAGGGTTTGCCCGTTCGTTCCGGGTCGTTCCGGTCGCGCCATCCGTGGCCCGCTCCCTCGTCCCTGCGGAAATGTTCCCGTGCGGGTTTGCCTTTCCAATCCTTCTCTTCGTATGGTTTTCGTGTCGTACGGGCGTTCCCGTCCTCTTTCGGATAAGGCTTCCCGTTATCTTTCAGCCGGTTGTCTTTCGTGAAATTGGGGTTGAAAGAGCGGCGCGGACGCTCGCCTTCCTCTCTGTCGTGCCTCGGATAATCGGGCCGGGTGTCCCGGGATATCCGCTCCACGCGCTTGACACCCGTGCGTGTCCGTTTGTCCTTGGTAAAGGAGGCGTAGCTTCCTTCGCGGCGGTCTGAATCTTCCCGATGGAGACCGTCTCCATTCCGCTCCCCGAACTCTTTCGTGCGGGGTTTGTCTTTCGGATTGAAATTTCTCATGTGTGGTTGTGTGTTAAAAGTGGTCAAAGGTAAGGTTTATTTTGTTATATTTGTACAGGTTTCGAATTTAATTCTCAATCTGCATGTCTGTTATGGAGTACGATTTCGACCGGGTGGTCGTCCGTGAAGGGACCCGTTGCGAAAAATACGACAGCCGGGAAGAGATTTTCGGCCGGGCCGATGTGATTCCGCTTTGGGTGGCGGACATGGATTTCGAAGTGGCTCCGTTCATCACGGAGGCCATTATGCGCCGGGCCGCCCATCCTGTTTACGGTTACGAGTTCCGGGGCTCCGGATTTTACGATTCCGCTGCCGGCTGGATCGCCCGCCGGGGCGGATGGAACGTCGAGCCCGGATGGATGAATTTTACTCCGGGGGTCGTTTCCGGTCTGGTTTGCGCGATGCGGGCCGTTACGCAGGAGGGCGATAGGGTGGTGATCCAGCCTCCGGTCTATCCTCCGTTCGCCCGTGTGACGAAGTCCAACGGGCGCCGTCTGGTCGAGAATCCGCTTCGGGAGACGAACGCGGGATATGAAATGGATTTCGACGATCTCGACCGGAAGCTGAACGGGGCGAAAGCGTTGCTTCTCTGCAATCCCCAGAACCCTACCGGGCGTGTCTTTACGCGCAGAGAACTGGAGCGGGTGGGGGAGTTGTGCATAAGGCATGATGTGGTTTTGATTTCGGACGAGATTCATTGCGACCTGATTCAAAAACCATACCAGCACATACATATAGCGTCTCTTTCGGATGAGTTGGCCCACAGGACGATAACGCTGGTGGCTCCGAGCAAGACCTTCAATCTGGCAGGTCTCTCCACGTCGCTGGCCGTGATTCCCGATCCGTCGCTCCGGAGGCGGTTCCGGGCCGAGTTCGACAGGATGCACATAGACCAGGGGAACGTTTTCGGCACGGCTGCGCTCGAAGCCGCCTACCGGCAGGGTGACGAATGGCTGGACCGGCTGTTGGAGTATGTGAGGGGGAATATGGAGTATGTGACGGAATTTTTCGCCCGGCATATTCCTTCCGTGAAGACCCGGCCGAGCGAAGGAACCTATATGATGTGGCTCGATTTTCGTGCCTGGGGGCTCTCTCCGCAGGAGTTGTGGCATTTTCTCGTCTTCGAGGCGGGGTTGGGTCTGAATGAAGGGGCCCGGTTCGGCACGGGAGGCGAAGGGTTCATGCGGATCAATCTGGCCACCCGCCGGGCACTGGTCGAACAAGCCATGTCGCAACTGGAAACGGCTTGCCGGAAACGGGGTCTGACAGGGGTGTGACGGCTTTCTTTCGTATGCCTGTCGATTCCGGGACCGCGGTGTCCGGGTCTACTTCCTGGCGATGAAATAGAGGTCGAAACAGCGGTCGTCGGCCGTCGCAAAACGGTAATCTTCCATGGTGATGGTCGAGGTGAGCCGGCGGTTGTCCACCAGCAGCCGGCGACGATTCATGCGGTTGAGGATGTCGTAGGGAATTTTGAGCATCCACCGGGGCAGGACATACTGCAGCCGGAAGATGTCGAACCGGGTGATGTTTTCCACCGACTTCTTGTTTTTGGCATAGTAGTCCATCACCTTTTCGTCGCCGAATACACCTTGGGCGTCTATTTCTCCGAAATGACTGCCGATCAGGTTCTTGAATTCATCCACGGTGTATTCCCTCACGTGCCACGGATTGCGTGTGAGCGACATCTTCTTGTTGGGAGTCGAGACGATCAGTTGTCCGCCCGGTTTCAGCACGCGGTATATCTCCCTCACGAAACCGAAGTCGTCCTTGATATGTTCGATCACCTGGAACGTGATGACGAAGTCGAAACTGTTGGAGGCGATTCCCTTCAGTGGCGGAACCGTCATTTTGTGGAACTCTACGTTTCCGTATCCCGACAAGTCTATTCCGGGTTCGAATTTGTCGATCGTGATGAAACTTTTGGCATGGGGCGATATGATCGAGACGCCGTAGCCGCTGCCCGTGCCGATTTCCAGTACACTGCCCGATACCAGTTCCGCTGCCCGGTGATAGGCCAGCTGCGATCTCTGAAATACGTAGTTGTCCGAAACGTCCTGTTGCGATACCCGTTCCGCGCTTTGTATGCTTCTCATCTCACTGTTTTTTCGTTAGTCGGGTCACGGTGCCGTCCGTCTCCACTTCGCCGCGCTTGAGCAGGTAACCCAGCGACCGTTTGAAAACCTTTTTGCTCATGCGGATCGCTGCGGCGATCGTCTCCGGCGGGCTGTCGTCTCCCAGCGGAATGCTCCCTCCCGCGTTGCGGATGATTTCCAGAAGCCGGTCGGCCGACCGGCGCACCTCGTCGAACCCCTCCTGCTGCAGGCTGACGTCCACCCGGTTGTCCGGAGCGATCTTGCGGACGTAGGCCGTAGCCGTCTCCCCGATGGATACATGTCGGAACAGCTGGTTGCGGTAGAGCATGCCCCAATGCCGGTCGTCAATAACCACGCGGTAGCCCAGCGGCGTCTCCGTTGCGATCCGGACGGTTACCTGCTGGCGGGGACGGATCGTCAGCTCCTCGTTGGAGATGAATCCGTTGAGGCGGGCGGAGGCTACGGCCCGGCCCGTGATGTTGTCCCGGTAGATATAGACCACATAGCTGTGCCCGGCCTGCATCGGAACGCTCTGGTTTCGGTTGGGGACGAAAAGGTCCTTTCCCTGCAGACCCCAGTCGAGAAAAGCCCCGTGGATGGTTTTGTCCACCACTTTCAGATAAGCCGTCTGGCCGACGGCAGCCAACGGACGTTCGGTCGTAGCTACCAAGCGGTCCTCCGAATCGTGGTAGACGAACACTTCCTTCGTGTCGCCCGGTTTGTCGTTCAGCGACACATAGCGGTTGGGCAGGAGTACTTCGGCCCCCTCTTCGTCCGCGAGATAGAGACCGTGATCCGATATGCGACTGACCGTGAGGGTCTGGTAACTGCCTGCCTGCAACATGCTGTTTTTCGTAATGATTTCCCGCAAAGCTACTCAAATTCTCGTCAGAATCCGCTATCTTTATCCGAAATAATTCAGCTATGTCTTTGAAAATAGCTCTTATCCAGGCGGATATATGTTGGAAAAACGCGTCCCTGAACCGGAAGCGCCTTTCGGAGAGTCTTTCCGCGGTGGAAGCAGACCTGATCGTGCTGCCCGAAACCTTTACCACGGGTTTCGCCCCTTCGCCTTCCGTCGGGGAGGCCGAGACGATGGACGGAGAGACGGT
Organism: Gallalistipes aquisgranensis; assembly: GCF_014982715.1. Lineage (NCBI taxonomy): Bacteria > Pseudomonadati > Bacteroidota > Bacteroidia > Bacteroidales > Rikenellaceae > Gallalistipes > Gallalistipes aquisgranensis. Next base: position 800,935 of record NZ_JADCJY010000001.1, read on the forward strand.
GGAGTGGATGCGGCGGACGGCATTCCGCACGGGAGCGGCCCTGGCCGGTTCGCTGCCCCTCTCCGAGGGAGGCGTCGTGTATAACCGTTTTCTGTTCGTCACTCCGGAAGGAGGTCTTTACGCCTACGACAAGCGCCATCTGTTCCGTATGGGAGGGGAAAGGGGGGCCTGCCGGCCGGGAGAGAGACGGGTGATCGTAGAATACAGGGGGTGGCGGATCTTCCTGTCGGTCTGCTACGATCTGCGGTTTCCCGTCTGGTGCCGTAACCGGGGCGATTACGACCTGATGCTCTGCTGTGCTTCGTGGCCCGCTTCGCGCCGGGAGGTATGGAATCTGCTGCTGCGTGCCCGGGCGGTGGAAAACCTCTGCTACGTGGCGGGGGTGAACCGGGTGGGGAGCGATCCGTTCGTGCCTCGTTATGCGGGCGATTCGACCGTCGTGGATTTCCGGGGAGGAACGCTGGCACGGGCTCCGGAGGACAAGGAGGCCGTCGTGACGACCGTGCTCGAACGGGAACCGTTGCTCCGTTTCCGTGAGAAATTTCCTGCACATCTGGATGCAGACGATTTCCGTCTGGAATAGAGCGTGTTTCCTGTCTCCGTCGTCGGCGCAGCCGCTTCGTTTTGTTTCGCGTGCGGGAAAATGTGCAGAATAATTCCTATCTTTACACGTTTATTTTGCGACGACGTATGAAGAATTGTATCTGCCTGTTCCTATCGCTTTTCGTGCTGACCACGGTGCTGCCTGCCCAGAACCTTTTTCCGCAGGCGATGGTGCCCGTGATGCCCGAGACTTTGGAATTCGCCGGCGAGGAGGTGCCGCTCGGCAACTACGACACGAGGGAGAGCCTTCGGCGCGAGCTCTCCGTAACCATGTACATGCATTCGCGCACGCTCTATGCCCTGTTGCAGACCACCCGCTACTTTCCTGTGATCGAGCCGATTCTGAAAAAGAACGGTATTCCGGACGATTTCAAATACCTGTGCATGGCCGAGAGCGGTCTCAATCCCGAAGTGCGCTCCCCGGCCGGAGCCGCAGGCCTGTGGCAGATCATGCCCGCCGTGGGACGGAGCTATGGCATGGAGGTGGGCAGGGGCGTGGACGAGCGTTACCATGTGGAGATGGCTACCGAAGCCGCCTGCCGTCACCTGAAAGAATCGTACGACCGGCTGGGGTCCTGGACGTTGGCTGCGGCCGCCTACAACCTCGGTCTGACGGGAGTCGTCACCCGGCTTGAAAAGCAGGGGGTAAACGACTATTACGATGCGTTCTTTCCCGATGAAACCCTGCGCTATGTCTTCCGGATTCTCTCGCTCAAACTGGTGACGGAACATCCCCTGCGCTACGGATTCCTGATCGGGGAGGAGGACTATTGCGAGCCGTTGGATGAGTACCGGGAAGTGACGGTCGGCGACCATAAGATCGACTGGGCCGCTTTTGCCCGGGAACAGGGCACCAACTACAAAATGCTCCGGGCCTATAATCCCTGGATACGGAATTACGACAGTCAGAACCCTGCGGGACGCCGCTACACGGTGCGTATTCCGCTCGAAGGACACAGAAACGGAAAGAAGTGAAAGAGGACAAGATCAAGATACTGGGCGCACGCGTCCACAACCTGAAGAATATCGACCTGGAAATTCCCCGCGACGAACTGGTCGTCATTACGGGACTTTCCGGTTCGGGCAAGTCGTCGCTGGCTTTCGATACGATTTATGCCGAGGGGCAGCGCCGCTACATGGAGACGCTTTCGACCTATGCCCGCCAGTTCGTCGGTTCGATGGAACGTCCCGACGTGGACAAGATCACGGGATTGAGCCCCGTGGTGGCGATCGAGCAGAAAACCACCAACAAGAATCCCCGCTCCACGGTGGGTACCGTCACGGAGATCAACGATTTCCTGCGGCTGCTTTACGCCCGGGCCTCCCGGGCCTACTCTCCCGTCACGGGCGAGGAGATGGTGCACTACACCGACGACCAGATCGTTGAATTGATCCGGGAGAACTTTCCGGGACGCAAACTGGCTCTGCTCGCTCCCGTAGTGAAAGGACGAAAGGGGCACTACCGGGAACTGTTCGAGTCGTTCCTGAAAAAGGGATACTTGTATGCAAGGGTCGATGGAGAGATTCGGGAAATCGCATCGGGTATGCGGCTCGACCGTTACAAGATACACCATATCGACCTGGTGGTCGACCGGTTGATCGTAAACGGCGAGTCGGTCGACCGACTGTCGAAGAGCCTCAGGGAGGCGATGCGCCAGGGGAAGGGTACGATGGCCGTTTACGATTACGATACGAAAGCCTCCCGCTTTTACAGCCGCCATCTGATGTGCCCCACGACGGGGATCGCTTTCAACGAACCCGCTCCCCATACTTTTTCGTTCAACTCTCCCCAGGGAGCCTGTCCCCATTGCAACGGGCTGGGAGAGGAGGTCGTCTTCGACCGTTCGAAAATCATTCCCGATCCGAAGAAGAGTATCCGGGAGGGAGCCGTCGAGCCGATCGGAAAGTACCGGAACAACCGGCTGTTCGCTTTGCTGGAGACGTTGGGCAAACGCTACGATTTCACGCTGGACGATCCGGTGGAGACTCTTTCCGAGGAGGCGCTCGGTGCCGTGCTCAACGGGGATTCCGAGCCGCTGACGATCGACACCCGCGAGTTTGCACTGGCCGGGGGCAACAACATGGCTTCGTGGGACGGTGTCGCCGATTATATCGAGCAGTTGGACGAAGACTCTTCCAGCGGCAAGGGGAACAAATGGAAGGAGCAGTTCGTGGCGCGGCGCAAGTGCAGTGTCTGCGGAGGAACCCGTCTCAGGAGCGAAGCGCTTCAGTTCCGTATTGACGGGAAGAATATTGCCGAAGTATGCGCCATGAGTATCGACGAATTTTCGGCGTGGATCGCCGGTATCGAAGACCGTCTGACGGATCGGGAACGTCGCATCGGCCGCGAAATCATCAAGGAGATTCGGGAAAGGCTCCGTTTCCTGGTGGATGTAGGGTTGGGTTACCTCTCCCTGAGCCGTGCTTCCCGGACGCTTTCGGGCGGGGAGAGCCAGCGGATTCGGCTCGCCACCCAGATCGGTTCGAAACTCGTGAACGTACTTTACATCCTCGACGAACCCAGCATCGGCCTTCACCAGCGGGATAACCGGAAACTGATCCGCAGCCTGCAGGATTTGCGCGATGCCGGCAACTCGGTGATCGTGGTCGAACATGACGAGGAGATGATCCGCAGCGCGGACTATATCGTGGACGTTGGGCCCAGGGCCGGGAGGAAGGGCGGTTACATCGTAGCGGCCGGCAGGCTCGGCGACATTCTGAAATCCGATACGGTCACGGCCGATTACCTTTGCGGCCGCCGCCGGATCGAAGTGCCTGCCGTGCGGCGTAAGGGCAATGGCGAAAAACTGACCGTGCGGGGGGCGAGAGGCAATAACCTGAAAAACGTGACGGTCGATTTCCCGCTGGGCTGCATGGTCTGCGTGACGGGAGTGAGCGGCAGCGGCAAATCCACGCTCGTGAATGCGACGCTGCGTCCGTTCCTGAGCCGCCATCTTTACCGTTCGCTCGAGTCTCCGCTGGAATGCGACGGAGTGGAGGGCATTGATCATATCGACAAACTGGTCGTGGTGGATCAGTCGCCGATCGGTCGTACGCCGCGCAGCAATCCCGTCACCTATTCGGGCGTTTTTTCCGATATTCGCAAACTGTTCGAGTCCACGCCCGATGCCAAGGCGCGCGGTTTCAAGGCGGGCCGCTTTTCCTTCAACGTGAAGGGAGGACGGTGCGAGGAGTGCCGCGGGGCCGGAGTGCAGACGCTGGAGATGAACTTTCTGCCCGATGTGTATGTGCGCTGCAAGGCCTGCGGCGGCAAACGCTACAACCGTGAAACGCTGGAGGTGAAATACAAGGGCAAAAGTATCAACGACGTGCTCGACATGACGGTCAATATGGCTGTGGAGTTTTTCGAAAACATTCCTTCGATCCATACCAAACTAAAGGCCATTCAGGATGTGGGGCTCGGTTACCTGACGCTCGGACAGCCCTGTACGACCCTTTCAGGCGGGGAGAGCCAGCGGATCAAACTGTCGTCCGAATTGGCTAAACGCGACACGGGCAGAACGCTCTACATTCTGGACGAACCCACGACGGGACTCCATTTCGAGGATATCCGGCTGTTGCTCAGCGTGCTCGACAAGCTGGTGGAACGGGGAAATACAGTGGTCGTCATCGAGCACAATCTCGATGTGGTGAAAGTGGCCGACTATCTGATCGACATAGGGCCCGAAGGCGGGGCCGGCGGCGGTCGGGTCGTCGCTACCGGTACGCCCGAGCAGGTCGCCGAAGTTGCGGAAAGTTACACGGGACATTATCTGAAGCCGCTTTTGGTCCGGGAGTAGGCGTTGCCGGACTGAAAGGGAATGGCTGGTTTTGTCCGGTGAAGGGTTGTCCGATTATCCCTCGATTTCGCTCAGTTCCAGCCAGCGCATCGACTTTTCGTCGATGAGGCCGATCAATTCTCCGATCCGTGTGGAATCGGCGTTCAGCTCTTCGATCCCCAGCGTGCCCGAACTGATCCGCTCCTCCAGTGTGGCTTTTTCTGCTTCCAGACGGGGAATCTCTTCGCCCAGAGCCTCGAACTCCCGTTTTTCCTTAAAGGTCATCCTGCGCCGGCCGGGGGATGGGGCGGTCGTGTGCCGGGACGGCTGTTCCTGCCTGTCGGCTGTGTGCCGTTCCGTCTGGAGCGCCTTCTCCTCCGCCTCCCGGGCCGTCTTCCATTCGAGGTAGCGGGAATAGTTGCCCGGAAAGTCTTTGATCTGCCCGCCGCCCCGGAAGACCAGCAGGTGATCGGCTACCTTGTCCATGAAATAGCGGTCGTGCGATACGACCATGACACAGCCGTCGAATCCTTGCAGATACTCTTCCAGTATGTTCAGCGTCATGATGTCCAGGTCGTTGGTGGGTTCGTCGAGGATCAGAAAGTTCGGATTTCCTATCAGCACCGTGCACAGATAGAGCCGCCGGCGCTCCCCGCCGCTGAGTTTGGCGACGTAGTTGTACTGCACCTCGGGCGGGAACAGAAAATGTTGCAGAAACTGCGATGCGCTCAGGCGGCGCCCTCCGCTCAGGGTGATTTCGTCGGCGATACGGGTTACCACGTCGATCACCTTCATCGAATCGTCGAATTCCAGCCCTTCCTGGCTGTAATAGCCGAAACGGACGGTCTGTCCGATGTCGATCGTCCCGCTGTCCGGCTCCACCAGTCCCATCAGCATTTTGATGAACGTGGACTTTCCTGTGCCGTTCTCCCCGATGATACCCAGTTTCTCATAGCGGGCGAATGCGTAGCTGAAACGGTCGAGTATCCGTACCTCACCGAAACTTTTGCAGAGGTCTTTTATCTCGAAAATCTTCTTCCCGATATAGGAGGATTTCACCTCGATCCTGACATTGCCTTCGTTTCGGCCTCCCTGCACCCGCTCCTTCAGGTCGTGGAACGCGTCGATCCGGTACTGGGCCTTTCCCGCCCGTGCCTGCGGCTGGCGGCGCATCCATTCCAGTTCCCTGCGGTAGATGTTGCGGTCCTTGTCGAGCTGGGATGCGGCTGCGTCGATCCGTTCCTGGCGTTTCTCGAGATAGTAGCTGTAATTACCTTTATAGGTGTACACTTTCCCTCCGTCGATTTCGACGATGTCGCTGCATACCCGGTCGAGGAAGTAACGGTCGTGGGTCACCATCAGCAGGCTCGTTTTCGAGCGGGAAAGATACTCTTCCAGCCATCCGGTCATCTCCAGGTCGAGGTGGTTGGTCGGCTCGTCCAGCAACAGCAGATCGGGTTCGCCGATCAGTACGCCGGCCAGCGCGACGCGTTTTATCTGTCCTCCGGAGAGGCTTTCCACGGGCTGGCTGAAATTTTCGATCCTGAGCCGCGAGAGAATCTGTTTGCACCGCTGTTCATAGTCCCAGGCTTTGAGACGGTCCATGTCCGAAATCGCCTCCTGCATCGCTCCCGGGTCGTCTCCGACGAGAGCCCGTTCGTAGCGGGCGATGGCCCGGACCGTTTCGTTCTCTTCCCGGAAACAGGCTTCCAGTACGGTCTGTCCCGGTCGGAAGGTCGGGTTCTGTTCCAGATAGCCTACTTTCAGGTCGCGCCGGAAGACTACCTCTCCCTCATCGCTCCGCTGCCTGCCGGCGATGATCTCCATCAAGGTACTTTTTCCTGTTCCGTTGCGGGCGATCAGTCCTACACGCTGGTTCTCCGCCACCGAGAACGATATGTCCCGGAACAGTTCGCGTTCTCCGAAACTTTTGCCGAGCGATTCGACCTGTAAATACGTAATCATGGTGCTGGATGTAGATAGGGTTGATGTATCGGATACTTTTGGACCGGGTCCGCGGAGTCAGGGACGGGCGCCGATCCGTTCTTTCACTTTTTTCCATACGTGTGTGCCGGACAGACAACACTCACGCATGGTTTCGTACATGCGGGCGAAGCGGCAGCGCGGAATAACGAAACCGAGTTCGTATTCACCGACATACGGACGCACCGACGGGTCGAAGAGCCCGAGGAATGTCCGTGAACCGTTCCTCCGATTCTCATATACGGCATTGGTTACGACCGAACAGCATCCGGAACCGAACAGGGCGGTCACGGCATCGGCATCATTATTATCGTAGAAAGCCCATGCACAAAGACCGGAGAGCATGTCGGGCGTGGCGAAGAAGAGCACTCCTTCCATGCCATCGAAACGGTCGGCCCCGTCTATGCGGATGAAGTTCAGATACCGCTTTTCTGTCCGCCGGACGTCGGCCTGCCGGATGAAATCGGCCACCATTTCCGGAGACCGTTTGTATTTTTCCTGCAACGACACGAATCCGGGTACCCGGTCCGGCATCGGTGAGAATCCCGTATAGAATTTTCCTCCGCCGCAGCCGATGGTTTCCGCGTTCAGACTGATCGGACGGCCGTCGCGTACCTCCCGCAGTCCCTTGAAAAAACAGCCTTCGATTTTCGGAGTTTCGGTGACGGGCGTGTCGTCGTACCGGAATATAATGGGCAGCGGAGCCAGCTCCCCGAAGGCTTCCCGGTAGTTGTCGATAAACGTGTCGATGCGCATCTCCATGACTTTCGTTACTTGAACGGCGAGTCGGGTTCCTTGGCCATGTGGTTGTAGAAAAGCCGGTCGAGGAGGGAGGGGGCGAACTTCTTGATGAGGGTCGTGGCCCGGCCGTCGAACTCCATCAGCACCGTCCGTTTGCGGCGGGCGATGCCCCGTACGATCCGGTGGGCCACCTCTTCCGCCGTCATCATCTTGCCCTCGTCGCGCGGCGATTCACCCTGGCTCTGTCCGTGGGCAGTCAGGGCTGAAAAGCGTACGTTCGAAGCGGTGAAACCGGGACAGGCGATCATCACGTGCAATCCTTTTTTGAGGTTTTCGATGCGCAGGGTCTCCAGAAAGCCGCACATGGCGAATTTCGACGCCGAGTAGCCTGTGCGGCCGGGAAGGCCGTGGATGCCGGCCACCGACGAAACGCCCACGATCGACCCTCGGGTGCGGAGCAGATAGGGCAGGGCGTATTTGGCGCAATGGACCGTTCCCCAGAAGTTGACGTCCATCAGCCGATGAAGTACGGATAGGTCTACCTCTTCGAACAGGGCCCGCATGGAGATTCCCGCATTGCAAATGAGAATGTCCACGCCGCCGAAGCGTTCCGCAGCCAGTTCTACCAGCCGCCGACAGTCTTCCTCCCGTGTGACGTCGGTTACGGTCCATGCGGTCCGTTCACCCGCAGGGTCGATCTCCCGGGCCAGTGCCTCGAGCTTTTCGCCGCTTCGCGCTCCCATGACGACCCGGGCTCCCCGCCGGGCGAATTCCCGGGCCAGCGCCAGCCCGATACCGGACGATGCTCCCGTGATGATGACTCTCTTTTCCTTGAAATCCATGTTTTTTCGTAATTATATCTGTAACAGGCCGAATCCCCGCAGGATGTCCCATTTTTTCGAATGGTACAGGATGGCGAACGGTTCGCTGCCGTATTCGGCATAGATTTTCTGCACGTCGGCGAACGTGACGGTTTCGTTCAGGTTGCCGCACAGGGCAGTGATACGCATGAGAAAGTCCGCGTCTGCGTCCGGCAGTTTCATCCTTTTCTGCCCGGCGGGGCCGTACGCTTCGATTCCCTCCTCCGTCCGTCGCAGGGGGCTTCCGATCCATACCAGCCGGGCCTTTTCGTCGAAAATGCGGCAGGCATCCGGACGGATCAGATGGTCGGTGATCAGGGTGGGTTCCACGGCGGTCGGCGGTACTTTCCCCGCGAACCATTTGTGGACCGGGCGTTCCAGCCCTTCGCCCGCCATGTAGCACGCCAGGGCCTCCCGAAGGCCGTCGCCTACCAGATTGATGTTGTATCCGCGGTTTTCCGCGAAATAGATTTCATTGTTGGCGAATGGGTTGAGACCCGTCCCTTTGCGCCGTACTCCGAACTTTTCCGGTTCCCGGCCCGAAGGGCTGTGCAGGGTCATGGCATAGCGGTGCCAGAAAGCCGAGTCGATCAGCTGTGCCCGGAACATCTGGCGAACCACTTCCAGCGAATCGACGCTCTCCTGCAGGGTCTGTGTGGGCAGTCCGTACATGAGGTAGGTGTGTACCATGATTCCCGCGTAGAAGAAATTACGCATGGCCAGCGTGGCTTGTCCGATCGTGATGCCCTTGTTTATCATGGTCAGCAGCCGGTCGGAGGCCACTTCCAGTCCTCCCGACACGGCAATGCATCCTGCCGCCGCCATCAGTTGGCACAAGTCGCCCGTGTAGGCGGCCTCGAACCGTATGTTCGTCCACCACGAGAACTTCGCTCCCCGGCGCAACAGTTCCAGCGACAGGTCCTTGAGCAGGCGGGGAGGGGCGGCCTCGTCCACGAAATGGAATCCGCGCGACCCGGTCTGGGCCGCCACCTGCTCCATCCAGTCGGCGATCTGTCCTGCGGATGCCGCATCGAAGCGGCCGATGTAGTCGAGCGACGTATCGCAGAAGGCGCATCGGGCCCAGTAACAGCCGTGGGCCAGCATCATCTTGTTCCAGCGGCCGTCGCTCCAGAGACGGTGCATCGGGTTGGTGACCTCGCAGAGTGAAAAGTATCTGTCATGGGGAAGCCCTCCGAAATCGGGACAGCCCCGTTCCCGGTGCGAAATCCGTCCTTCGCCCTCGTGGTATCCCTCCCGGGTGAAGGTGCGGATCGGCTCTCCGCCGGTCACGATCCGTTCCAGGGCCAGTTCCCCGTCGTCGAGCGAAACGTAATCGAAATAGTCGAACAGCGCCCTGTCCGTCAGGTTCCGCAACTCCGTGGAAGGGTAGCCTCCGCCCAGAATGGTGCTGATTTCGGGAAAGACACGTTTGATGTATTGGGCACACCGCAGTGCCGAAAGCAGGTTGCCCGGAAACGGCACCGTGAAACTTACGAAGCGGGGGCGCTCCCTTTCGATCCGTTCGTGCAGCAACTCGGTCATCCGCTTTTCGATGCGGTTGAGCGGCCGGGCCAGCTCTTCGGCCAGCGGTGCGAAATCGGGGATCGAAAGTGCGATCCGTTCTGCGTATTTGACGATCTCGAAGTGTTCCGATACGGTGGCCCGCAGGAAATCGGCTATGTCTTGCAGGTAAAGCGTACAGAGGTATTTGGCGCAGTCGACCTGTCCCATCGAACCGAAGGCGGCATCCAGGTCGGCCAGCGTTTCGAACCGTCCGGCCTGCGGCAGGAATTCGGCTCCGCAGATCAGGCCTGCCAGTGTCGGGTCCTGGCCCCGCAGGAAGGTCAGTACGGGACCGACCGTGGCGAGGTACCGTCCTCTCAGTGCGTGGATACGCACGAGATTCGGATCGTCGGCGAAGCGGGCCGGGTCGCATCCGTCGAATACTTCCCGCAGAAACGTTGCCGAAAAAATTTCGCCGATCAGTTCGATCGACAGGTCGTACTGTTCGGCCGCAATGCCTTGTCGGGTGAGGTAGCCTTTCAGATAGGCCGTGGCCGGGTAGGGTGCGTTGACCTGTACGAAGGGAGGGGTGACGAGCAGGATTTTGTCCATCGGCTATTCGATTGATTCCACGACCAGTCCGTCGTATGCGAAATGCGTGTTCGGAGGAAGTTCCCGGTCTATCTGGGCGAAGCGGCCCATTTGGTGCGACACGTGGGTGAGATAGGTCTGCCCGGGCGATACCAGCCAACTGACGTGGAGTGCCTCGTCGAGCGTGAAATGGGAAACATGATGTTCCCTGCGCAGGGCATTGATAACCAGGATTTCGACGCCTTTGATCTTTTCGATCTCTTCGGGGACGATGTGGTTGAAGTCGGTCAGATAGGCGATTCCTCCGATGCGGAAACCCAATACGGGGAGTTTGAAATGCAAACCCCGGATCGGGATCACTTCCGTGTCTTTCACCCGGAAAGGGCGTTCGTCGATCGTGATGAGGTTGATTTCCGGCACGCCCGGGTATTTGTACTCCGCGAATGCGTAATCGAAATCCTTTTTGACGGTGCGCTGTACGCGCTTTTCGGCGTAGATGTCCACGGCATGTCCCGACGTGTAGTTGAATGCCCGCACGTCGTCCAGTCCGCCGATATGGTCCTTGTGCTCGTGGGTCAGCAGGATACCGTCGATCCGTTTGACTCCTTCCCGCAGCATCTGCTGGCGGAAATCGGGTCCCGAGTCGATTACGAGAGTCGTGCCGCCGTGCTCCACCAGTGCGGCCGTCCGCAGCCGTTTGTCCCGGCTGTCTTCGGAGGAACACACCCAGCACCCGCACGAAATGACGGGTACTCCCTGCGAAGTCCCCGTCCCCAGAAAGGTCAGCTTCGTCATGTCTTTTTCGATATACGGTCCATCAAAGATAATTGATTTTTCCTCCGTGGCCAAACGGCTGTCCGGACCTATTCCCGAAAGCGGATTATACAGTCGTCGAGGCTTTCGATCACGGCCAGCGATTCGACCCGGACGCCCATGGCCTGCAAACGGTCCGAACCGCCCTGGAATGCCTTTTCGATGATGAACCCCATCCCTTCGAGCGCAGCGCCCGCCTGTCCGATCAGCTCCATTGCGCCCACGGCCGCATTGCCGTGCGCCAGAAAGTCGTCGATAAAGAGAATCCGGTCGTCCGGGGTGAGGAAATCCCGGCTGATGCAGATTTCGTAGTCGCGGTCCTTGGTGAAGGAGTGTACGGTGGTGGTCAGTGCGTTGCGCATGGTTTTCGGTGATTTTTTCTTGGCGAATACCACGGGCAGGTCCAGCAGGAAACCCACCATGATCGCCGGGGCGATGCCGCTGGCCTCTATGGTCATTATCTTGTTGGCCGGCCGGGAGGCGAACCGGCGTACGAATTCCACCGCTACGGCCTTCATCAACCCCGGGTCCATCTGGTGGTTGATGAAGCTGTCTACCTTGAGAATACCTCCTTCGAAGCAGCGTCCGTCCTGCAGAATCCGTTTTTTGAGTAGTTCCATTGCGTTTCGTTTTGGTCGGTAAAGGTAGTGAAAAACTCCGGTACGCCGTTCGTTTTTTGCCGTAAAGTAAAATATAGGTGCCGGGGTGGGGCGGATTGGTGTAAAATCGCTATCTTTGACAAATTTTTCGGATGAAATAGTAAAGATTTGCGATGAGATTCGACGAACTGGAATTCAACAAGGATATTCTGCAGGGGCTCGAGGCCATGAATTTTCAGGAGATGACCCCCGTGCAGGAGCATACCATTCCCGTGATCCTCGAAGGGCGGGACCTGATCGGATGCGCCCAGACCGGGACGGGGAAGACGGCTGCCTATACCCTGCCGTTGCTCGACCGGCTGATGAGCGAAGGAAATCCCGACAACCACGTGAAGGCCCTGGTGATAGTGCCGACCCGGGAGTTGGCCCAGCAGATCGACATGCAGATGGAGGGGTTCGCCTATTTTCTGCCGCTTTCCCATACCGTGGTGTACGGCGGGGGCGACGGCAAAGGCTGGGATTTGCAGAAAAAAGGGATGCTCTCCGGGGCTGAGGTGGTGATCGCCACGCCCGGCCGTCTGATCGCCCATATCCAGAACAGCGGGGTCGATCTTTCGCATGTGGGGTATCTGATTCTCGACGAGGCCGACCGGATGCTGGACATGGGCTTTTGCGACGATATCATGCACATCGTGCGGCAGTTGCCCGAGAAACGTCAGACGCTGATGTTCTCCGCCACGCTGCCCCCGAAAATCCGGGAGCTGGCAAAACAGATCCTCCACGCTCCGGCCGAGATCAATATCGCCGTTTCGAAGCCGAACGAGGCGATCGCCCAGTCGGCCTATATCTGTCACGAGAACCAGAAGATGGGTATTATCCGCGAGTTGTTCGCCAAGCCTACGGGAACCAAGACCATCATCTTCTCTTCTTCGAAAATGAAGGTGAAGGAGCTGGCGTTCACCCTCAAACGGATGAAGCTCAACGTGGCTCCGATGCACTCCGACCTCGAACAGTCGCAGCGGGAGGCCGTCATGCTCGATTTCAAGAACGGCAAGACCGACATTCTTGTGGCAACGGATGTGGTGGCCCGGGGAATCGACATCACGGACATAGGTCTGGTCATCAACTACGACGTACCTCACGATCCCGAGGACTATATCCACCGCATCGGCCGTACGGCGAGGGCCAGTGCCGAAGGGGCGGCCATCACGTTCGTGTGCGATGCCGAGCAGGGCAAGTTCCATCGCATCGAACGATTCATTGAACGGGAGATCGAAAAGACACCGCTTCCCGAGTCGGTCGGTAAGGGACCCGAGTACAATCCGGGTGCCGACGAAGGAGGACGCCGCGGACGGGGAGGGCGCAGCCGCTCGGGCGGAGGCCGTTCTTCGGGGCGCCGGGGTGACCGGCGTGGAGAGCGCCGCAGTGCAAAGCGGGAAGAGTCGCGGCCCGCAGACGCTTCGGGGACCGAAACGTCTGTACCGGTCTCCGTCCCTGTTGCGTCCGGCGGGACGCAGCAGGCTTCCGATACGACAGGGGAAGTTGTCAAAAAGAAACGCCGCCGTCCGTTCCGTCGCCGTCGCAAACCGAAGGCTCAGGGTGAAACGGAGCAGAACTGATTCATATTCCGGCGGCATGTGTCGCCGGAATTTTTGTCAATAGGGACGCGAACGGCGTGTGGAGGTAAGTTGTACAGACGGCGGAACGGATATGAAAAAGGGCGGTAGATAAACCGCCCCTTTTCATTGGATAATCCCTGTTATTTCGTGATCCTCTCCAGCCATTTGAGCATGGCGAGCATGGTGAACATCGAGATCAGACAGGCTGCCACGAAGACTACCCAAGTCGCCCAGATCGGAATATGCTCGTAAAGAATCGTCCCGATGAACAGGAGCTGGTTGCCGATGGCGGTCGCTCCCAGCCAGCAGCCCTGCATGATGCCCTGGTACTGGGGCGGGGCCACTTTCGAAACGAACGAGAGCCCCAGCGGACTGATGAACAGTTCGGCGACGGTGAGGATGAAATAGGTGCCGATCAGCAACAGGGGCGTAACGCGGGCTGCGTCGGGCAGGCCGCCCATCGCCTTGACTTCAGCGGAGGTGGGCAGGCCGAACGATCCCAGAGCCATGACGATGAATGCGCAGGCGGCGATACCCATGCCGATGGCGATCTTCTTCGGGGTCGAGGGTTCTTTGCCCCGGGCCCGGAGCCAGCCGAAAAGGCCGATCACGATCGGCGTCAGGAAAACGACGAAGAAAGGATTGATCGACTGGAATATCTCCGCTCCGACCAGCCGGGTGAAGCCCAGGTTGATGTCGATCGCGCTGAGATTGGTGTAGTCATTGGCGAAGAAGGTGAGCGTGATGCCGTTCTGATGGAACGAGAACCAGAAGAAAATCACCACGGCGAATACCGAGAAAAGCGCGTAAAGGCGCTGTTTGATCTCTTTGGCATCCATCGGGGCGATGGTCTCGGCCGCGGAAGCTCCGCCATCCTTTTTCGGAGCGGCCTTCAGGGCCGGATCGGGGAAGCGACGTTTGTTGACGATGTAGATCGTCAGGGAGATCAGCATGGCTACGATGGCGGCTCCGAAAGCGTAGTGGAACCCGGTGTTGAACACGTCGAGGTAGTTGTTGACGAAAGCGCCCATATCGGCGGGAGCCGTTCCTCCGCTCACCTCGGCGGCCAGTCCCTGGAGACGTTCGGTGGCTTCGGGCGACAGATTGCCCTTCAGAAATCCGTGGCAGAGAGCGGGCAGGTCGGAATTGTAGGCCAGGTGGTGCAGTTTCAGCCACCAGTTGCGCACGCCGATGGCGACGAACGGAGCGAAGAAACCGCCGATGTTGATGAACATGTAAAATATCTGGAAACCGGTATCCCGTTTGGCCGAGTATTCGTTGTTGTCGTACATCTGGCCTACGAGTGCCTGCAGGTTGCCTTTGAACAGGCCGTTTCCGAAAGCGATCACGAGCAGTCCGCCGCAGGTCATGGCCAGGTAGAGGGCCAGGCTGGGAACCGGCGTGGGGGTCGGGATGGCGATCAGGAAATAGCCGACGGTCATCAGCACCAGTCCCCAAAGGATCGTCCCCTTGTAGTTGCGGGTTTTGTCCGCGATGATACCCCCGACCAGGGCCAGCAGGTAGATCAGGGCGTAAAATACGGAATAGATTACGGCGGCGGGCGTCTTTTCCAGCCCGAATTTCGCCGTGAGGAACAGCGAAAGGATCGCCATCATGATGTAGAAGCCGAACCGTTCGCCCATGTTGGCCAAAGCGGCGGCGATCAGTCCCTTGGGGTGTCCTTTAAACATACAGAAGCGGTGTTTTGTTCAGGTTAATAAATGGTGATTTTTATACTTGTGTCCACAAAAGTAGGATAATTTTTTACTTTTTTGTCGGTTGACGCTAAATTTTGATTAACTTTCCTTGCCTAATTGATGATTGATCTCTCATGGAAAACAACGATACGGAATTACGCATGGTAAAGGACGATCCGTGGCTGGAGCCCGTGGCCGGGGAGTTGGGGTACCGCCGCAGGCTCTATCTCGACCGCCTGGCGGAGATGGAGCGCGGAGCCGGATCGCTGGTGGATTTCGCCAACGGATACCGTTGGTTCGGTTTCCAGCGGGACGATGCGGCAAAAGGGTGGTGGTTCCGCGAATGGCTGCCGGGTGCGCAGGACGTCTACCTGTTCGGTGAGTTCAACGGCTGGCAGCGTACGGAGGTGCCGCTGGAAAAGGGCGCGGACGGAGTGTGGACGGTTTTCCTGTCCGATGAAAAATACGCAGGGAGGCTGGTACACGGCAGTCTGGTCAAGATGCTGGTGCATGGCGACAACGGCTGGCTGGAGCGGATTCCGTCCTATATCCGCCGGGTGGTGCAGGACGAGCGGACGAAGGATTTCTGCGGGCAGTTCTGGAATCCGGAACCTTTCGATTGGGGCGGTGACGATTTCGATATTTCGAAAAACGGCAGTCTGCTGATTTACGAGGCCCATGTAGGCATGGCCCAGGAGGAGGAGCGAGTCGGAACCTACCGGGAGTTCGCCCGCAACGTACTGCCCCGAATCAAGAAACTGGGGTACAATACCGTGCAACTGATGGCCGTGGCCGAGCATCCTTATTACGGCAGTTTCGGTTATCATGTCTCCAGCTTTTTCGCTGCATCTTCGCGGTTCGGCACTCCGGAAGACCTCAAGGCGCTGATAAAGAAGGCGCACGGCATGGGGCTCGCCGTCATTATGGATCTGGTACAGGCCCACTATGTGAAAAACGTCAACGAAGGGCTCAATGAACTGGACGGTACGGATCATCTCTATTCGCCGCCGGGAGAGGCGGGCAACCAGCCTTACTGGGACTCGAAACTGTTCGACTACGGGAAGGGGCAGGTGCAGCATTTCCTGCTTTCGAACGTGAAATATTGGCTGGACGAGTTTCATTTCGACGGTTTCCGTTTCGACGGGGTGACTTCCATGATCTACTACCATCACGGGTACACGGAGTTCGATAGCCGAGAGAAGTATTTCGACGGTTCGGTGAACCGCGATGCGCTGACCTATCTGACGCTGGCCAACCGGCTGGTGCACGATTTCCGCCCGCAGGCCGTGACCATCGCCGAGGATGTGAGCGGCATGCCGGGCATGTGTATCCCGATTCCCGACGGCGGCGTGGGATTCGATTACCGGCTGGGAATGGCGGTCCCCGATTTCTGGATACGGCTGCTCAAAGAGGTTCCGGACGAGGAGTGGAACATCTGGGAGATATGGAACATCCTGACCGACCGTTTGCCCCAGGTGAAGACGGTGGCTTACGCCGAGTCGCACGACCAGGCGCTGGTGGGAGATAAGACCATAGCCTTCCGGTTGATGGACAAGGAGATGTACACGGATATGAACCGGGCCTGCCGGAATATCGTCGTCGAGCGGGGAATGGCCCTGCACAAGATGATCCGGCTGGTGACGATTTCACTGGGCGGGCAGGCTTATCTGAATTTCATGGGCAACGAATTCGGACATCCGGAGTGGATCGACTTTCCCCGGGAAGGCAACGGGTGGAGCTATGCCCATGCCCGCAGGTTATGGAGTCTGGCGGAAAACCCTTTTCTCCGGTACAGCTATCTGAACGAGTTCGACCGGGCCATGCTCCGGATGGTGAAACGCTATGGTGTGCTGGACGACGGTTATGCCTACAACCGGTTGATGGACGGCGAGAATAAGACGATGGCGTTCAGCCACGGGGACCTGCTGTTCGTTTTCAACTGGCATCCGGACCGCAGCCTGCCCGACTATGCGGTGCCGGTGCCCGAGCCCGGAAAATATAGGGTGGTGCTCTCGACCGACTCGGAAAAGTTCGGAGGATCGGGACGGCAGGACGAGTCAGTCGCACACTTTTCCTATCCCGTGACGGATGCGGAGGGACACATAAGTCATTTGATGAAAATCTATAATATTTGCAGAACAGCGACGGTTTTTAAAAAAATGTAAAAAATCTTAAACGGTTTTCGGTTTTTCGTTAAAGATTCGTTACATTTGTGGCCTCGAAATCTATGAAGAAGGCCGTTGTATATTATGTGCTGACCGTTTTGTCGCTGCTGCTGACCGTCTCTCACCTGCAGGGGGTGCGGATCGGCGGGTCGTATGTTCCCGTATCGGAAGTGGACGCCGTATCCGTTCTGTTCCAGCAGAATTTACCGGGAGCCGGGGCAGTCGTCTTTTCGACGCTGTTGCGCGGTAACGACCTGGAAAATTCCTCGGGGACGGCTGCTCCTACGGCCCCTGTCGTAGCTTTCGGTGTCCGTTTTCCTGTCTGGGCGGCGCGCAGTCTTTGTCATGTATCCGACGAGGATGAAGACGCTTTCCGCGTATCGGATGCGTCCGCAGTGTCGGATGTCGTCCGGACATTGCGCTATGTTTACGCGTTGGGGGAGATTATCATTTAGCCTGTACCGTTTCCTGTGCCGTTTCCGTTATCGGGAACGGTGTCGTTTTTATGGTGGGATAGGAATTTGAAATACATTAAAATAAATTAGGAATTAAGTAGTATGAATCTGACACTGTTTGTCGTCGTTCTGATTACGGCCATCGCACTGGTTGCGATCGCGCTCGGAATCGCCCGATTGATCTCGCCCCGCTCGTTCAATAAACAGAAGGGCGAGGCGTACGAGTGCGGTATTCCGACGCGGGGACGTTCGTGGATGCAGTTCAAGGTGGGGTATTACCTGTTCGCCATCCTCTTCCTGATGTTCGACGTGGAGGCCGTGTTCCTCTTTCCCTGGGCGGTGATCGTGCAGGATGTGGGAGTGATGGGGCTCGTGAACGTCATTTTCTTTATCGTGATTCTTGCGTTGGGCCTTGCCTACGCATGGAAGAAAGGAGCGCTGGAATGGAAATAGCGAAGCCCAAAATCAAGTCGATGAAGTACGAGGACTTCAACGACAACGAATATCTGGAGGAACTCCGCAAGGGCGGTGTGGATGTGATGATCGGCAAGTTGGACGAACTCATCAATTGGGGCCGGTCCAATTCGGTGTGGCCCCTCACCTTCGCAACGAGTTGTTGCGGTATCGAGTTCATGGCGGTCGGTGCGGCCCGTTACGACTTCGCCCGGTTCGGGTTCGAGGTGACGCGGGCCAGTCCGCGCCAGGCCGATGTGATCGTGGTGGCCGGAACCATCGTGCACAAGATGGCTCCGGTGCTCAAGCGTCTGTACGATCAGATGGCCGAGCCGAAATACGTGATAGCGATGGGCGGGTGCGCCATTTCGGGCGGTCCGTTCAAGAAGTCCTATCATGTGGTGCGCGGTGTGGATACGATTATTCCCGTGGATGTCTATGTGCCGGGTTGTCCTCCGCGGCCCGAGGCACTGTTGTACGGGATGATGCAGTTGCAGCGTAAAATAAAAGTGGAGCGTTTCTTCGGCGTTGTGAACCACAAACAGCCCAAGAGCGAAAACCCCGATAACGAGAAATAAAGATGGAGAAGATCAAAAACAGAATCCTCGAAGAGGTTCCCGATGCGGTCGTCGTTTCGGAAACGCCTCTGACGGTCTCCGTTCCGCCTTTGGCGTTTCACGCTCTGGCGCGGAGACTGCATGACGACGGGGATATGCGGTTCGACTATCTGGTCTGCATGACGGGTGTCGACGAAGGCGATGCGCTGGGGGTGGTCTATCACCTGCGTTCGACCGTACACGGTCATGAACTCGTGCTGAGGACTTCGGCTGCGGAACGGGAGAATCCCGAACTGGCCAGCGTTTCGGATATTTGGGCCACGGCCAATCTGAACGAGCGCGAGGTATTCGACTTTTTCGGCATCCACTTCATCAATCACCCCGACATGCGCCGGTTGTTCCTGCGAAACGACTGGGTGGGATATCCCCTCCGAAAGGATTACGACGCCAGCGAGACGGTCAATCCCGTGCGGCTGGAGAGCGAGGAGACACTGGATGTGGCCCCTGCTTACGAAGCGGGGCGGGAAGGCGAGGTGGAGGAGACGGAGCACGTGCTCTTCGAAGAGGGGGAATATGTGGTGAACATCGGCCCCCAGCATCCGGCTACCCACGGGGTTCTTCGGTTCCGCGTGCAGCTCGACGGCGAGATCGTGCGCAAGGTGGACGTGAACTGCGGATATATTCACCGCGGTATCGAAAAAATGTGCGAAAGCCTCACCTATCCGCAGACCCTGGCCCTGACCGACCGGCTCGACTACCTTTCGGCGCATCAGAACCGTCATGCGCTCTGCCTTTGCATCGAAGATGCGCTGCAGATCGAAGTGCCGGAACGGGTGAAGTACATCCGTACGATCATGGACGAACTGACGCGCCTGCAGTCGCACCTGCTCTTCTGGTCGACCTTCTGTATGGACCTCGGTGCACTGACGGCGTTCTTCTACGGATTCCGCGACCGGGAGAAGATTCTGGACATGTTCGAGGAGACCTGCGGCGGCCGACTGATCATGAATTACAATGTGATCGGCGGGGTGATGCAGGACATTCATCCCAATCTGGTGCATCGGATCAAGGATTTCATCAAATATCTGCCGCCGATGCTGAAAGAGTATCATGAGGTGTTTACCGGTAATGTCATCGCCCAGCAACGGATGAAGGGAATCGGACTGCTGAGCAGGGAGGATGCCATCTCCTATGGAGTGACCGGGCCCTCGGGACGTGCGTCGGGCTGGGCCTGCGATGTGCGGAAACTGCATCCTTACGGCGTGTACGATAAGGTCGATTTCCGGGAGATTGTCCGGGAGGACGGTGATGTGTTCGGCCGGTACATGGTGCGCATGGAGGAGATCCTGCAGTCGCTGCACATTCTGGAGCAACTGGTGGACAATATTCCCGCAGGGGATTTCGCCGTGAAGACCAAGCCCATTATCCGGTTGCCGGAAGGAAACTATTTCCGCAGTGTGGAGGCCAGCCGGGGAGAGTTCGGGGTCTATATCGAGAGCCGTGGGGACAAATTCCCGTATCGTCTGAAGTTCCGTTCGCCGGGTCTGCCGCTCGTTTCGGTCGTGGACTCCCTGGCGCGGGACGGAAAGATCGCCGACCTCATTGCTGTCGGAGGTTCGCTCGATTACGTCGTTCCCGACATCGACCGTTGACGGCGGCTGAACAGGTTTATTAGAAAAAGACAGAGTGGCCGGCTTGTCTTCCCCGGTCCGTTATGATCCCCACAAGGGGGAGAGGGATGCGCGGGAAGGAGGCTATGCCGCTGAATACATAAAACGGGTCTTTCCCCGCCGGTCTGCGGGAGTCGCGGATCGGAAAGGACGGAAGACTGTAAACCACAACGAAAAATTTTATGTTTGATTTCGCAGTTGTAACAGAGTGGGTCGACGGGTTGCTCAGATCGTGGCTGCCCGAGTCGTGGGCGCTGCTGGCGGAGTTCTTCCTGATCGGGCTCTGCCTGTTGCTGGCCTATGCCGTGATCGCACTGGTGCTGATCTATGCCGAGCGGAAGATATGCGCTTTTTTCCAGTGCCGTCTCGGGCCTAACCGTGTCGGGCCGAAAGGAACGGTCCAAAGTGTGGCCGATATGTTCAAGATGCTCATCAAGGAACTGATCCAGGTGCGCCATGTAGACAACTTTCTTTTCAATCTGGCCCCTTATATCGTCATCATCTCTTCGGTGCTGGCGTTCGGATGCATTCCCTATGCGAAAGGGCTGGAGATCATCGACTTCAATGTGGGTATCTTCTTCCTTTTGGCGGTTTCTTCGATCGGCATCGTGGGCATTCTGCTGGCCGGATGGTCGAGCAACAACAAGTATTCGCTGATCGGCGCCATGCGGAGCGGGGCCCAGATGATCAGTTACGAACTTTCGATCGGGCTGTCGATTCTCACGATGGTGGTGTTTTCGGGCAGCATGCAGCTTTCGACGATCGTGGAGAGCCAGGCCGACGGTTGGTTTCTTTTCCGGGGACACATTCCGGCCTTTATCGCTTTCGTAGTCTATCTGATCGCCGGTACGGCCGAGACCAACCGGGGGCCCTTCGACCTGCCGGAAGCCGATTCGGAACTGACGGCCGGATACCATACGGAGTATTCGGGCATGCACTTCGGGTTCTTCTATCTGGCCGAGTATCTCAATATGTTCATCGTCGCTTCCGTTGCGACCACGCTGTTCCTGGGAGGCTGGATGCCGTTGCATATTCCCGGCTGGGAAGGGTTCAACGCCGCGATGGACTGGATTCCGTCGATCTTCTGGTTCGTCGGCAAGGTGGCCGTGATCATCTTTATCATCATGTGGTTCAAATGGACGTTCCCCCGTTTGAGGATCGACCAGCTGCTGCGGCTTGAGTGGAAATACCTGTTGCCGCTGAACCTGTGCAACCTGCTGCTGATGGTGGTCGTGGTCGTGTTTAATCTGCATTTTTAAGGAGGGAGAGCCATGAGTAATAGTTTCACACGTTATATTTCGTCGTTCGGCCGAGGCCTCTGGTCGCTGCTCAAGGGAATGCGGCGTACAATCATCATCTTTTTCCGGAAGAAAACCACAGAGTGCTATCCCGAGAACCGGGCCACGCTGGTCATTTCGGAGCGTTTCCGGGGCGAACTGGTCATGCCCCACGACGAGAACAACCAGCATAAGTGCGTGGCCTGCGGTATCTGCGAGATGAACTGCCCGAACGATACGATCCGTATCGAATCGGAAATCGTGGAGGATGAGAACGGAAAGAAAACCAAAGTGCTGCGCCGCTACAACTACGATCTGGGAAGCTGTCTGTTCTGCCAACTCTGCGTGCGGGGATGCCCCCATGGTGCGATAGAGTTCCGCAATACGTTCGAACATGCCGTTTTCACCCGGGGAAAGCTGGTCAAACAGCTCAACCGGGAGGGCTCAACTGTCGTTAAAAAGAAATAGCCATGGAAATATCACTTCAGGAAATCGTATTTTTTATACTGGCGGCAGTCATCGTGGTCTGCTCCGTGCTGGCCGTGACGACCAAGCGGATTCTCCGTTCGGCGACGCATCTGCTGTTCGTGCTGTTTGCGACGGCGGGCATCTATTTCCAGCTCAACTACTCTTTTTGGGGAGCGGTCCAGCTGACGGTCTATGCCGGAGGTATCATCGTGCTGTATGTCTTTTCGATTCTGCTGACCAGTCCGGAAGGCGACCATGCAGAGAAGCTCAAACGGGGTAAATTCTTCGCCGGGCTGGTGGCTGCATTGGCGGGTGCCGCGATCTGCATCTTCCTGACCGTGACCCATCCGTTCGGCGCCTACCGTATCGCCGGAGGGGAAGTGCCGATGAAGGAGATCGGCCACGCGCTGATGGGGACCGGGCGTTATCAGTATCTGTTGCCGTTCGAACTGATCAGCGTACTGCTGCTGGCCTGCATCGTCGGAGGAATCATGATCGCAAGAAAACGTTAGGAGTATGGAAGAGATAAGAATGGAATATTATCTGATAGTCAGTACGCTGATGCTGTTTATCGGAATCTATGGTTTCATCACGCGGCGCAACCTGCTGGCCGTGCTGATCTCGGTGGAGCTGATGCTCAATTCGGTGGACATCAATTTCGCGGTGTTCAACCGCTATCTGTTTCCCGAGCATTTGGAGGGCCTGTTCTTCACCTTGTTCGCCATCGGTGTGTCTGCGGCGGAAACGGCGGTGGCCATCGCCATCATCATCAATATTTACCGCAACATCCGGAGCATCCAGACGCGGGAACTCAATACCATGAAACACTAACGGTTAAAAACGGACAGAATTATGGAATATACGCTTTTGATACTGCTCTTACCGCTGGTGACTTTCTTCGTACTGGGACTGGCGGGTACGCGGCTCAGACCCTGCACGGCAGGTCTGGTCGGAACCTTCTCGCTGGCCGTATCTGCCCTGCTGTCCTATGTGACGGCATGGGAATATTTTTCCGCTCCGCGGGTAGACGGGATTTATCCTGCGGTCGTTCCCGTGAATTTCGAATGGCTTCAGTTCACCCGGAATTTACATATCGACCTCGGTATTCTGCTGGACCCGATTTCAGTGATGATGCTGGTGGTTATCACCACCGTTTCGCTGATGGTGCATATTTACAGCATGGGATACATGAAGGGGGAGCGCGGATTTCAACGCTATTACGCTTTCCTTTCGCTGTTTTCTTTCTCGATGCTGGGGCTGGTCGTGGCGACCAATATTTTCCAGATGTATATTTTCTGGGAGTTGGTCGGTGTCTCCTCTTACCTGCTGATCGGGTTCTACTATACGAAACCCGAAGCGATCGCCGCATCCAAGAAGGCTTTTATCGTAACCCGGTTCGCCGATCTGGGATTTTTGATCGGCATTCTCGTGTTGTCGTTCTATACGAAGACTTTCAGTTTCGACCTGCTTACGTCGGGTGATTCGTCGATTTTCGCAGGAGCTGCCGGTACGACTTTCCTCGGCGCTTCCGTCATCAGTTGGGCCATGGCACTGATTTTTATCGGCGGTGCCGGCAAGTCGGCCATGTTCCCGCTGCATATCTGGCTGCCGGATGCCATGGAGGGTCCGACGCCGGTGTCGGCCCTGATCCATGCCGCCACGATGGTGGTAGCCGGAGTCTATCTGGTGGCGCGTCTTTTCCCGGTTTACTATTTCGAGGCGCCGGACGTGTTGGTGGCCATCGCCGTAATCGGTGCGTTCACGTCGCTCTATGCGGCCGTAGTGGCTTGTGTGCAGACCGACATCAAACGGGTGCTGGCCTTCTCGACCATTTCGCAGATCGGCTTCATGATGGTGGCGCTCGGCGTGTCGGGTATGGAGGGACACGAGGGGCTCGGCTATATGGCTTCGATGTTCCACCTCTTCACCCATGCTATGTTCAAGGCGCTGCTGTTCCTCGGGGCGGGGGCCATTATCCATGCGGTGCACAGTAATGAAATGAACCGTATGGGCGGTTTGCGGAAGCAGTTGCCCGTAACGCACTTCACGTTTCTGATCGCCTGTCTGGCCATTGCGGGTATCCCTCCCTTCTCCGGATTTTTCAGCAAGGACGAGATTCTTTCGGCCGCATTCATGTTCAGCCCGTGGATGGGGTGGACGATGAGCGTGATCGCAGGGCTCACCGCCTTCTATATGTTCCGGCTCTACTATAATATTTTCTGGGGCCGGCCGGCCGTGCACGAACATGCTCCGCATGAGGCTCCTGCCGATATGACCGTGCCGTTGGTCGTGTTGGCGGCGGTTACCTGTGTGGCGGGTTTCATTCCTTTCGGACACTTCGTGACGGCCGACGGGCTGGTGTACGACATTCATCTGAACTGGACGGTGGCCGGTACGAGCATCGTGATCGCCTGTCTGGGCATCGCCGTCGCCACCGTGCTCTACATGAAAGGGACGAATCCCGTGCCTGCACGGTTGGCTGAACGTTTCAAGGGATTCTATACGGCTGCCTATCACCGCTTCTATTTGGACGAGGTATGGATGTTCGTGACGAAGCGGATTATTTTCGGCTGTATTTCCCGGCCCCTGGCGTGGTTCGACCGTCATGTGATAGACGGTGCGATGAACGGTATGGCGCTGGTGACGCAGAAGGTATCGTGGGCGATCCGCGGATTGCAGTCGGGTCAGGTTCAGCAGTATGCCTTCATTTTCCTGCTGGGTACGCTGATCGTCGTGCTGCTGTTGTTGCTGTATGTGTAAAAAATAATAGTAATCGGATATGAATTTTCTGTCATTGTTTGTGCTCATTCCGCTGCTGATGATGCTGGGTTTGTGGGTGTCGGCGGATATGAAGCAGATTCGGGCCGTGATGGTGGCCGGGGCGGGATTGCTGCTCGCGCTGTCGCTGGGGCTGCTGGCCGCTTTCCTTTCGGAACGGGCCGCGGGTAATACGGCCGAAATGCTCTACATGGCCGATGTGATGTGGTTCGCCCCGCTCAATATCCACTATGCGGTGGGTGTGGACGGCATCTCCGTCGCCATGCTGTTGCTTTCGTCGGTCATCGTCTTTACGGGCGTATTCGCTTCGTGGAACATGAATCCCATGCCGAAAGAGTTTTTCCTCTGGTTCTGCCTGCTGTCGGTGGGGGTTTTCGGATTCTTTATCTCGATCGACCTCTTCACGATGTTCATGTTCTACGAAATAGCGCTGATCCCAATGTATCTGCTGATCGGCGTGTGGGGGACCGGACGCAAGGAGTATTCGGCCATGAAGCTGACTCTGATGCTGATGGGGGGATCGGCCCTGTTGCTGGTCGGTATACTCGGAATCTATTTCCATTCGGCGCCGGAAGGCGGGACCTATACGATGAATATTCTGGAAATCGCCGAAGGCCAGATGCCTATGGGGGCCCAGAGGCTCTTCTTTCCCCTCACGTTCGTCGGGTTCGGCGTGTTGGGAGCGCTTTTCCCGTTCCATACCTGGTCGCCCGACGGCCACGCTTCGGCGCCCACTTCCGTGTCGATGCTTCATGCCGGCGTGCTGATGAAACTGGGCGGCTACGGCTGTTTCCGGGTGGCGATTTTCCTGATGCCCGAAGCGGCCCACGAACTGTCGTGGATATTCATTATCCTGACCGGTATCAGTGTGGTGTACGGAGCTTTTTCGGCCTGTGTGCAGACCGACCTCAAGTATATCAACGCCTACTCGTCGGTGAGCCATTGCGGTCTGGTGCTCTTCGCCATTCTGATGCTCAATCAGACGGCCATGACGGGGGCCGTGCTTCAGATGCTCTCGCACGGATTGATGACGGCGCTTTTCTTTGCGCTGATCGGTATGATCTACGGCCGGACGCACACGCGTGACATCCGGGAGATGAGCGGACTGATGAAGGTGATGCCATTCCTGAGCGTCTGCTACGTGATCGCCGGTCTGGCATCGCTGGGACTGCCCGGTCTGAGCGGTTTCGTGGCAGAGATGACCGTATTTGTGGGTGCTTTCCAGGATGCGGATACATTCCACCGGGTATTTACTGTGATCGCCTGCACGTCGATCGTGATCACGGCGGTCTATATCCTGAGGGTTGTCGGTAAACTGCTGTACGGCACGGTGGTCAATAAGGACCATCTGGCGCTCACCGATGCCGCGTGGTACGAACGGCTTTCCGTGATTACGCTGATCGTCTGCATCGCCGTGATCGGTATGGCTCCCCTGTGGATTTCCGATATGATCCACGGAAGCCTGGGGCCCATTGTCGAACAATTAACCAAATAGGAGAACGATGGACTATTCGAATTTCTTATATATGCGGGAGGAACTTTCCCTGGTCGCCGTAATGGTGATTCTCCTGCTGTACGATCTGTTCGCTCCGGCCCGCAGCCAGCGGCGGTTCCAGTTGGTGGCCTGCCTCTTGTTCGGGGTGCATACGGTGTTGAATCTCTTTCCGCAGGAGGAGGCGACGGCTTTCGGAGGTATGTATGTCTACCGGCCGATGCTGACCGTTTTGAAAAGCATTCTCAACGTGGGGGTGTTGATCGTTTTCCTTCAGGCGCACGCATGGCTCGAAAGCGAAAAGGCGGTGATTCGCCGCGGGGAGTTTTACTTCCTGACGCTCTCCACGCTGTTGGGTATGTATTTCATGATGTCGGCCGGCGATTTCCTGCTCTTCTTCATCGGGCTGGAAACCGCGTCGATTCCGATGGCTACGCTCGTGGCATTCGATAAATACAAACGTAAATCGGCCGAGGCCGGTGCCAAGTATATCCTGTCGGCGGTCTTCGCGTCGGCCCTGTCGCTTTACGGTATTTCGCTGATTTACGGGACGACCGGAAGCCTCTATTTCGACGAAGTGGCGGCGAATATTACGGGCAGCCCCCTGCAGATCATGGCTTTCGTCTTCTTCATCGTGGGGATGTGTTTCAAGATTTCGCTCGTGCCTTTCCATCTGTGGACGGCCGACGTGTACGAAGGGGCTCCGACCAGTGTGACCTCCTATCTTTCGGTCATTTCGAAGGGTTCGGCCGTGTTCGTGCTGATGGTCATTCTGATGAAGGTGTTCGGAAATATCCTGACCGAGTGGAGGGGGATGCTCTACGGTGTGATCGTACTGACGATCACGGTGGCCAACGTGTTCGCTATCCGGCAGAAGAACCTCAAGCGCTTTCTCGCTTTTTCCTCCATTTCACAGGCGGGTTATCTCATGTTGGGCGTCATCAGTGCCAATGCGCTGGGAATGACTTCGCTGGTGTACTATGTGCTGGTATATATGGTCTCCAACCTCGGCGCTTTCGGCGTGATCTCCGTCATCGAACAGAAGACGGGCAAGGTCACCATGGACGATTACGACGGCCTTTACAGGACGCATCCCTATTTGAGTGTCGTCATGACCCTGTCGCTTTTCTCTTTGGCAGGAATTCCTCCTTTCGCGGGTTTTTTCAGCAAGTTCTTCATCTTTGCTGCTGCGGCCGGCGAAGGATATTATATTCTGGTGTTGATCGCCCTGCTCAATACGATCATATCCCTCTACTACTATCTGCTGGTGGTCAAGGCCATGTTCATCAATCCGTCGGAGAGCCCGATCGCACCGTTCCGGTCGGACAACTATACGCGGGTGAGCCTCGTGGCCTGCTGTGCCGGGATTATCCTGCTGGGTATTCTGAGTGTCGTATATCAGCAGATTTCGTCTTTCAGCTTCGGTATGTGACGAGATGTGATTCTTCCATAATAAAAGGGCTTCGGAAGAAGCCCTTTTATTATGGAATATGTTCAGGTACAAGGGGATTCAGTTCAGCCTCCTCCTTTCCCGATCAGTACTGTTCTTTTTCGTTGGGGAAGTCGCCGCTTTTCACATCGGCGATGTAACGGGTGAAGGCATCCGACATGATCCCGTGCAGGTCCGCGTAACGGCGCAGGAAACGGGGGGAGAATTCGTTGGTGATGCCCAGCATGTCGTGGACGACTAGTACCTGGCCGTCCACACCCGGACCGGCTCCGATGCCGATAATGGGAATATGCAGTTCCGATGCTACGCGCCGTCCCAGTTCCGCCGGTATTTTTTCCAGTACGATGCCGAAACATCCGGCCTCTTCCAGTAGGTGGGCGTCGCGGACCAGCTTGTCCGCTTCCGCTTTCTCTTTGGCCCGTACGGAATAGGTGCCGTATTTGTGAATCGACTGGGGCGTGAGGCCCAAATGTCCCATGATGGGAATGCCGGCGCTGAGAATACGCTGGACGGATTCGAGAATCTCTTCGCCCCCCTCCATTTTTACGGCGTCGGCTTCGGTCTCCTTCATGATCCGGATGGCCGAGGCGAGCGCCTCTTTCGAGTTGCCCTGGTAGGTGCCGAAAGGAAGATCGACCACGATCAGTGCCCGGGAGACGGCACGGGTGACCGAACGGGCGTGGTAAATCATCTGGTCGAGGGTGATGGGCACCGTAGTCTCGTGGCCTGCCATGACGTTGGCGGCGGAGTCTCCCACCAGAATCACGTCGATTCCGGCCTCGTCCAGAATACGGGCCATCGAATAGTCGTAGGCGGTGAGCATGGATATTTTTTCGCCGCGTTGTTTCATCTCCGAGAGACGATAGGTCGTAACGGCCCGGACATTGCCTTGTGTTGACATAACGTTTTCGTTTGATTGGGTTTGATCCGGCAAAGGTATAAGAGATTTCGGATTAAGCCAATTTTATTTCCCGATATTCAGTCCGGCCTGTAACAGCGGGTCGGAGAAAAACTGCCAGAGTACTACCCCGGCCGAGACGGAGACGTTGAGCGAATGTTTCGTGCCGGCCTGCGGGATTTCCAGCCCGAAATCGCATCGGTCGGCTACCTCTTGCGCCACGCCGAACACTTCGTTGCCGAATACAAGGGCGTACTTCATGCCTGGTTCGGCCCGGAATTTGTCGAGCATGACCGCTCCTTCCACCTGCTCCACGGCTCCGATGCGGTAACCCTCGTTCCGGAGTCGCTCCACAGCCTCGGACGTTGTCGGGAAGTAACTCCATGGCACCGTGTTTTCCGCTCCGAGTGCCGTCTTGTGTATTTCTTTGGACGGGGGCGTGGCCGTGATGCCGCACAGTACGATACGCTCTGCGGCGAATGCGTCGCAGGTGCGGAAAAAAGAGCCTACATTGTTCAGACTCCGGATGTTGTCCAGTACGACGGTGACGGGCAGTTTGGGCATGCGGGCGAACTCTTCGGGTGAGGGCCGTCCCAGCGCCTCGTTGGAAATCTTCTGCATGACGGATCGAAGGTCGTTTTGTTGATAAATTTTTGCGCAAATGTAGCGCAAAATTTAGATAAAATGGTAACTTTGACCAATTTCGTTTTTTTGAAAAACGGAATCCGCCCGACAATGAGAACCTGAAAGAAAAACTGAAATTCACTAACTAAAACAACTATTGATTATGGGTCAAATTCCTGCAATTTTCTGGCTGGTGCCTGCCGCCTCCCTGATCGCTCTGGGATTCGCCCTCTACTTTTTTCTTCGGATGAAAAAGGAGAGTGAGGGTACGGAGCGGATGAAGGAGATCGCGGCCTATGTGCGCCGGGGTGCGATGGCTTACCTGAAACAACAGTACAAGGTGGTGTTCATCGTCTTTATCGTGCTTTGTCTCTTTTTCGCGTTTCTCGCCTATGGACTGGGCGTGCAGAACCCGTGGGTGCCGTTCGCCTTCCTGACGGGAGGTTTCTTCTCGGCGCTGGCCGGATTCTTCGGTATGAAGACGGCCACCTATGCTTCGGCCCGTACGGCTCATGCGGCAAGCAAGTCGCTGAACCAGGGTTTGAAAGTGGCTTTCCGCAGCGGTGCCGTGATGGGGCTTGTGGTCGTGGGGCTCGGGCTGCTCGACATTTCGCTCTGGTATCTGGTGCTCGATCATTTTGTGGATGCCACCGGGTCCCAGAAACTGGTGGTGATTACTACCACGATGCTGACTTTCGGTATGGGAGCCTCGACGCAGGCGCTGTTTGCCCGTGTGGGCGGCGGTATCTATACGAAGGCTGCCGACGTGGGTGCCGATCTCGTGGGCAAGGTGGAGGCCGGGATTCCGGAGGATGACCCTCGCAATCCGGCGACCATCGCCGATAACGTGGGCGACAATGTGGGAGACGTGGCCGGAATGGGGGCCGACCTGTACGAAAGCTATTGCGGTTCGATTTTGGCGACGGCCGCGCTGGGTGCGGCCGCCTTCGTGACCGCAGGTGGCGAGTTGCAGATGAAAGCCGTGCTGGCTCCGATGCTGATCGCCGCTGTGGGTATCCTCCTTTCGATTATCGGAATTTTCCTTGTGAGGACGAAGGAGAACGCTACGATGAAACAGTTGCTCGGGGCGCTCGGCCTGGGTGTGAATACGAGTTCGGTGCTGATCGCGATCGCCACTTTCGGCATCCTGTATGCCTTGCAGATTCCCAACTGGGGCTGGATATCGTGCTCGGTGGTCGTTGGGCTGGTAGCCGGTATCATCATCGGCCAGTCGACGGAGTACTACACCTCGCAGTCCTATAAGCCGACCCGGAAAGTAGCCGAGAGTTCCGAGACGGGGCCCGCCACCGTTATCATTTCGGGTATCGGGCTGGGAATGATCTCGACGGCTATTCCGGTCATCACGATCGGGGTTGCCATCATTCTTTCCTATCTGTGCGCCATTCGGTTCGATGTGGCCAACATGATTTCCGCATCCAACCTGGGTCTCGGCCTCTACGGAATCGGGATCGCCGCCGTGGGCATGCTTTCCACGCTGGGTATCACTCTGGCTACGGACGCCTATGGACCGATCGCCGACAATGCCGGCGGCAATGCCGAGATGAGCGGGCTGGGCGAGGAGGTCCGCAAACGTACCGATGCGCTCGATGCGCTGGGCAATACGACGGCCGCTACTGGCAAGGGTTTTGCCATCGGTTCGGCCGCCTTGACGGCGCTGGCCCTGTTGGCCTCCTATATCGAAGAGATCAAGATCGGTCTGCTGCATATCGGCCAGGAAGTACTGACTTTTGCGGACGGAGCGACGAAAGCCGTCGCCGACTGCAACATCATCGACTTCATGGAGTATTACCAGATTTCGCTCATCAATCCCAAGGTGCTGATCGGCGTCTTCGTGGGGTCGATGATGGCGTTCCTGTTTTGCGGTCTTACGATGAATGCCGTGGGACGTGCTGCCCAGAAGATGGTGGCCGAGGTGCGCCGCCAGTTCCGCGAGATCAAGGGAATTCTGGAGGGTAAGGCTACGCCTGACTATGCCCGTTGCGTGGAGATTTCGACCAAGGGGGCCCAGCACGAAATGCTGGTTCCCTCGATTCTGGCTATCCTGGCTCCCGTGGTGACGGGGCTCGTGTTCGGTGTGGCCGGAGTGATGGGACTGTTGGTCGGCGGCTTGGGTGCCGGATTCGTGCTGGCCGTTTTTATGGCCAATTCGGGTGGCGCCTGGGATAATGCCAAGAAGTATATCGAAGAGGGTAATCTGGGCGGCAAGGGATCGGCCAACCATAAGGCGACCGTAGTGGGCGATACCGTGGGAGACCCGTTCAAGGATACGTCGGGCCCTTCGCTCAACATCCTGATCAAACTGATGAGCATGGTAGCCATCGTGATGGCCGGGTTGACCGTGGCGTTCAGCCTTTTCTGACGGAGGCACCCGAGACGAATGAGCGGAACGACCGGAAGGTTGTTCCGCTTTTTTTGCTTTATTATCCGATATATTTGTACCTTTGCCGACATGAATTCAGGAGCTAAATCTATCGACATGAAAACTGTATCCATAGTGATATTTTGTACGCTGGCCCTTTTCGTTTTCACCGATGCGTCCGCCCAGCGGTTTCTGTGGAATGCCCGTTTCGACAGCCAGTTCGACAACCGGGAATACAAGAGCGAGATAAACTGGCCGCAGACGCTGTTCGGGGCCCGGCTGACGCCCGAGATCGGTATCGGCTGGGGAAACGGAAACGGAATGATGATCGGGGTCGATCTGATGGCCGATTTCGGAGCTAAAACCTTCAACACCGATCCCGAACTGTTGTTTTACTACCAGTACGATTCGAAGAGGTTCAAGGCCTATGCTGGCGTTTTTCCCCGCCATAAATTGATGGGAGGGTATTCGAATGCCTTTTTCAGCGATTCGGTGAGGTTTTACGATGCCAATCTCGACGGATTGCTCCTGCAGTATGTTGGCGGCCGGGGATATGTGGAGGTGGCGTGCGACTGGAACAGCATGCTTTCGCAGACTACGCGCGAAAAGTTCATGCTTTTCTCTTCGGGAAGGGTGAACACCCCTGTGTTTTACGCCGGTTACAACGTGTCGATGTATCACCATGCGGGAACGGTCGATGAAGACGGTGTGGTGGATAACGTATTGCTCAATCCCTATATCGGCGTGGATCTGACGCGGAAACTGCCGCTCGATTCACTCTACCTCCAGGCCGGGTGGATGCAGGCATTTCAGAACGACCGGAAATACGTGGGCGAATATGTCTCGCCCCACGGAGTGCAGATCGAACTGAGGGTCGAGAAGTGGAAATTCGGTGTTTTCAATACGGCCTATATCGGCAAGAATCTGATGCCGTATTACGATGCGCCTTATTTCGATTACGGGCACGGCCTCTATTTCGGGGAGCCGTTCTACCGCACCAATTCCAATATTTACGATCGTCTGGAACTTTACTGGCATCCGATCCGCAAGGAGAGCATGAATCTCCGGGTGGCCTCGATCCACCATTATGACGGTAAAAAATGGGGCTGGCAGCAGATGGTTACCTTTTGGGTCAATATCAACGAAAAAATGTTCCGTAAGAGATAATCGGAGGAATGGAGCCCGATGGTCTGCAAAGAAAAAGTCGCCCTGTCTGGGCGACTTTTTCTTTGTTCCGTTAATGTGTCAGTATCCGAGAATCCGCATCATGGAGCGGTAGCTTTGCTCTTTGGCGAAAAGCCGGGTGTAGTATTCGTTATCGCCCTTTTCCCGGTCGATGATGATGTGTTTCGGAGCAGGGGTCAGACAGTGCTGAATGCCTCCGAACCCGCCGAGCGACTCTTGGTAGGCTCCCGTGTGGAAGAAGCCCACGTATAACGGGTCGCCGTTGAGTTTGGGAAGGAAGATCGCATTGGCGTGCGATTCCCCGCTGTAGAAATCTTCGCTGTCGCAGGTCAGACCTCCGAGGAACACCCGCTGGTATTCCTTGTCCCAGTTGTTGATCGCCAGCATGATATAACGCTGGTTGATACCCCATGTGTCGGGCAGGGTAGTCATGAAGGAGCTGTCGATCATGTACCAGCACTCGCGGTCGTTCTGTTGTTTCTGGTTGATGATCGAGAAAAGAGTCGCGCCGCTCTCGCCCACGGTGAACGATCCGAACTCGGTGAATATGTTGGGCTCGGGAATGTCCATCTGGTTGCAGAAGGTTTTGATCTGAGCCACGATCTCCTCGGTCATGTACTCATAGTCGTAATCGAACGCGAGTGAATTCTTGATCGGAAATCCCCCTCCGATGTTGAGCGAATCGAGTTGCGGACAGATCTTTTTGAGTTCGCAGTAGACATTCAGGCATTTTACCAGTTCGTTCCAGTAGTAGGCCGTGTCCTTGATGCCCGTATTGATGAAAAAATGGAGCATCTTCAGTTCGAACTGCTTGTTGTTCTTTATCTTGCTTTTGTAGTAATCCACTATGTCGTTGTAGCGGATACCCAGGCGAGAGGTGTAGAAGTCGAACTTGGGTTCCTCCTCCGAGGCGATCCGGATGCCGATCTTGCATTTGTGGTTGAGTATGTCGGCGAACAGGTCGATCTCTTCCTTGTTGTCCAGAATGGGGATCGTGTTTTCGAAGCCGTTGTTGATCAGTCCGGCGATGTTTTCCACATACTGGGGACGTTTGAATCCGTTGCAGATGATATAACGGTCCTTGTCGATGATGCCGCCGTCGTACAGGGCGTTTATGATGTGGATGTCGTAGGCCGACGAGGTCTCCAGATGGATGTCGTTGCGCAGCGCCTCCTCCAGGATGAAGGAGAAATGCGAACTTTTCGTGCAGTAACAGTAGTTGTAGCTGCCCTTGTAGTCCACTTTGGCCATGGCCACGTTGAACATTCGTTTGGCTCGGTTGATCTGGGACGAGATTTTCGGCAGATAGGTGATCTTCAGCGGGGTGCCGTACTGCTTAATGATGTCCATCAGAGGAACATCGTTGAAATTCAGTTCATTGTCCACTACCGAGAACTCGTCCTGCGGAAATTCGAAAGTCTGTTCGATCAGATCGATGTACTTGTTTTTCATGCGGCATGTAGAGTTTTTGTCCATCCGGCTCAGCTACTTTGGCGAATTTTGTGTCAAGTAGCTCGGTTACTTCTCTTCCGGAAACGGCGATGCAAGGTAGGTAAATATTTTCAATTTGGTAAGGAGTTTGTTCGAAAAATGCGTATTTTTGAGCAAAATAAACAGCGAGAAGAGATGATTAACGAACTTGTCGCCGCGTACCTGCAGGGAAACAAGCGGCTGGTGATTCCCGGGCTGGGAGCTTTTATCCGGAAAGACGGCTCGGGAGAGGTGGTTTTCGTAGAGTTCCTGAAAAAGGACGACGGCATATTGGTCGGGTTGCTGGAGGGACAGTACGGTCTCTCGCGGGCCGAGGCGGGCGAAGCGATCGCACAGTATGCGGAGAATGTAAGGCAGCATATCGCCCGGGGCGGACGTTTCGTCGTGGGCGGGGTAGGGGCCCTGCATGCCGGTTCCAACTCCCTGCTCGAACTGGATTACGATCCGTCGGCGGACGACCGGATATCCGAATCCCCGCATCCCGTTTCGGAGAGGGAGCGGAATACGTTTGAAAGGAGTGCTCCGGAAGCGGTGCAGGATACCGAAGTTTCCCGGCCGTCCGCTGTCGTTCCGGGAGGGGCTGCGGCGGAATCTTCCCGTCCGCAGGAGGCAGTGAAATCTGTGCCGAAAGCGAATGACCGGACGGGGAATGGCAAAGCCGGGAATGTAGGGGACGGAACCACCCGGAACAGACCTGTTGCGACAGCGGCACCGGTCGGACTTTCGGCGCGAAAGGATACGGAGCGCCGTTCATCGGCCAGGCCGGCCGTGGCGGGAAAGAGAAAGAAAAGAGCCGACGTGATTATGATTGTCGCCATTCTGGCTGCGCTGATGGCGCTCGGGGTCATGGTGTACAGTATGTTCGCACAGACGAATCCGGAGGTGAACCTGCTGGAGGTGGTGATGCCGGTGCAGGATACGGTTCCGGCCGGAAAATAGAAAAACCCAGTACGGAAGATATTCCGGGTATTGGGAGGAATGGCGGAAAATTTCTATCTTTATCCCGCTAAAACAACGAAGAGAGGAGACTGACCCGTATGGATATTCTGTCTGTAAAACAACGTTTCGGGATCATCGGGAACAACGAAGCCCTGAACAGGGCGCTGGAAGTGGCTGTCCGGGTGGCGACGACCGATCTGTCCGTGTTGGTCACGGGCGAGAGCGGAGTGGGGAAGGAGTTCTTTCCGCAGGTGATCCACGCTTACAGCGCGCGCAAACACAATAAATACATAGCTGTCAACTGCGGGGCCATCCCCGAAGGGACGATCGACTCCGAGTTGTTCGGCCACGAGAAGGGGGCCTTTACGGGGGCTACGGAAGCGCGTAAGGGCTATTTCGAGGAGGCGGACGGAGGAACGATTTTTCTGGATGAGGTGGCCGAGTTGCCCCATTCCACGCAGGTTCGCCTGCTGCGTGTGTTGCAGACGGGCGAATTTATCCGGGTCGGTTCGTCGAAAAGTCAGAAAACCAATGTCCGGGTCGTGGCGGCGACGAATGTCAACCTGCAGGAGGCCATTGCGTCGGGCCGTTTCCGCGAAGACCTTTATTACCGGCTCAATACGGTGCCGATTCTGGTTCCCGCGCTGCGGGAGAGGCGGGAGGATATTTTCCTGTTGTTCCGGAAGTTCGCATCGGATGTGGCGCTTCAGTATCGCATGCCGGTCATTTCGCTCGACGAGGGAGCCCGCCGTCTGCTGGAAAGCTACTCCTGGCCGGGGAATATCCGTCAGCTTAAGAACGTGGCCGAACAGATTTCAGCCGTGGAGGAGTCGCGGAGCATTACGGAGGCTATTCTGGCCAAGTATCTGCCTCAGTCGGGTGTGTCTTCGGTGCCGGTGGTCGTCGGCGGGGCATCGCCGGATCGCAGCGACGAGCGTGAATTGCTCTACAAGGTGCTTTTCGACATGCGGGGCGACATGAACGAGATGAAGCGGATGCTGGCCGAACTGATCCGCGAACAGCACGGAACCGGAGAATATAAGAAGGATATTGCCGGATACCTGGCCCCGACGAACAATTATCCGGCTGTTCCTGCCGTTTCTGCTGCGGTGGGCGAACCCGTTTACGCCGATACCGAGGAGGTGACCGACGAGCCGCAGGAGATGACCAAGGAGCGGGCCCAGCGCGAGGCCATCCTGAAAGCGCTGAGGCATCATAACGGTCGCCGAAAGGAGGCAGCGAAGGAGCTGTTTATTTCGGAGCGGACGCTTTACCGGAAAATCAAAGAGTTAGGAATAGATGAATATTAGAAGAGTTTCGTATGCCGCCATGCTGGCGCTTTTTGCTGCGCTCGCGTTTTCTGCCTGTAAAATAAAGTACTCTCTTTCGGGGGCCTCCATTCCTCCCGATGCCAAGACCGTGAGTATCGCTTATTTCCCGAACAATGCCCCGATGGTGGCTCCCATTCTGAGTTCCACGTTGACGGATGCATTGCAGGACCGTTTTTCGCGTCAGACGAGGCTGACGCTGGTACGCGAAGGCGGGGATTTGAGTTTCGAGGGCGAGATCACCAATTACACTTCGACGCCGGCCTCGATCACTGCGTCCGGGGAAGATGCCGTGGCGGCGATGAACCGGCTGACGATTACGGTCCGCGTGCGGTTCGTCAATACGCTTGACCCGAAACAGAATTACGACCGGACTTTCTCCGCCTTTTCGGATTACAGCAGCAACAGTCTGTTGCAGTCCGTGGAGTCTCAGCTGATTCCCGAGATCGTGGACATGCTGGTCGAGGATATTTTCAACGCAGCGGTATCCAACTGGTAGACGATGGAAGAGTTCAAAGCCTGTATGCGGAATGCGTTGTCCGGAACGCCGGATGCGGAGTGGCTGAAAAAGACGGTGGACCAGTGGCCTTGGTTCACCACGGCCAGGGTGCTGCTCTCTGCGGCCGAAAGGACGGCGGACCCCGTGCTCAATCTGCCTTTGATGTGCCGGCCGGCTCCCGTGCCTTTTCTTAAAGAGTTGACAGGCGATGAGTTTCTGCGGCGAAGCACGGGTGAGATCATTGACGAATTCCTGAAAAAAGGGGAATATCGGATCGTTCCGAAGGAAGGGATGCCAGAACCGGGACCGGAGGAGGACGAGCGGGTGGACGACGACGAACTGGTGACCGAGGAGCTGGCGGAAATCTACCTCGCGCAGGGACTTTGTGACGAGGCGGTCGGGATATATCGCAAATTAAGTTTGTTATATCCGGAAAAAAGTGTTTATTTTGCCGAAATTATCGGCAGAATCGGTAATAAAACAGAGTAATCGAACATTAAACTTAAATAGAGGTATGTATATTTTTTGCATTGTATTGATTCTGATCGCGAGTGTCCTGATCATTCTGGCCGTACTGGCGCAGAATCCCAAGAGCGGAATGGCCGCAAACTTCGGTGCCTCCAACCAGGTGATGGGTGTGCGTCAGACCTCCGATTTTCTGGAGAAATTCACCTGGACGCTGGCTATTTCGATCGTCGTACTGAGCCTCGTGGCTACGATGACGATGCCCGCCGCCAATATAGCTTCGAGCAAAGGCGGTTTGGAAAAGGCTATCGAGCAGTCTGCCGAAGGGAACGAAAATTTCATGCCCAATCAGTTGGGCGTGCCCGCCGAGCCGGCCGAAACTCCCGCTCCGGAATCGACTCCGGCCGAGTAGTCTCCGACGGACCGATATAAATTGCAGGGAATATGCGTGATAGCGTATTCTCTGCAATTTTTTTGTATATTTGCGAAATATAAATTGATATGTAATATAGCAAAATTCCTGCGTTTTGAAACTCCGTGACGGTTTGCTGATACTCTTTTCGGGCGCATCGGGTGTGTTGTTTGGCCAGCCGATGACTTCCGACGGGGAGTACGGCGGATTCAGGGACGGGGAATATGTCTCTCCCATCAGGTTCGATCCTTCCCTGTTCGATATTCCGTTGGAGGGATCGTACGATGTTTTTTCGCGCACGGCAACTTTCGAGTTTTCCGCTGTCCGTTACCGGCGCAGGGGTTATGATTTTACTTCCGATGCCTGTTTCCTGAACGGAATCGACCTCTTCGAACCGCTTTCGGGACGGATGAACTATCATGTACTGGGGGCGGTGCGTCGGACCAACTGCATGGAAAGTTATGTTTCCGGTATGGCGGTGGGGGAGGAAAGCCCGGGTGCGCTGTGCGGCACCGCGCTCTGTTCGGTCGTTCCCTCCGAGGTGCGTACCGGCACTTCTGCCGCCGTCTTCTCTTCGGACAGACGCTACCGTCTGGGGGTGAAAGCAGCCAGTGTCGGGGCCCTTTCTCCGGTAGGATGGTTTTATTCCGTGGCCGTGATGCGGCGCTGGGGCCGCGACGGACATATCCGGGGTGTCTTTACCGATGAGACGATGCTCTCTGCCGCTTTGGAAAAGAGATGGAAGAACCGTCATTCCCTGTCACTGTTCGGATTGGTGGCCCCCGGATCGCAGGGGTTGCGGTCGGCGGCGGCACAGGAGTGTTTCTCCCTGACGGGAAACCGCCTCTACAACCCCTCCTGGGGTTATTACGAAGGAGAGGAATTCAATTCGAGAGTGAGGAAAAGCCTGCAGCCTTTGGCGATGCTCGTCTACCGTTGGAGACCGGACGGGAGGATGGAACTCGACGTGTCGCTGGCCTCGCTCACGGGACGCAGCAGTTACAGCGGTCTCAGCTGGTTCGATGCGCAGAACCCCTATCCCGATTATTACCGGGGGATGCCCGGATTCTATTCCGACCGGGGGATCGGCGAACTGGTCGAGGAGCGATGGCTGGCCGGGGACAGCCGTTATACGCAGTTGAACTGGGACGAAATGGTCTATCAGAACAAGGCGGCGCACGGTCCGGCCACGTATGTGCTGGAGGATCGGGTGGAACGGAGACGCAACCTGCAGATGGCTGCCGTGCTGACCCGACGTTTCAGCGACCGGCTTTCCGCCGCGGTCGTGCTCCGGCTGAGGCGTGACCATACGCTGAATTTCAAGGAGGCGGCCGATCTGCTCGGGGCGGGCTGGTTCGAAGATGTGGACCAGCATCTGATCGACGACGAGTTTTACGGTGATCAGCGCATGAACGATGTGCGGACGCCGGGGCGGAGAGTGACCCGCGGTCAGCGTTTCGGATATTGTTACGACTTGCACCTCTCCCGTTACGAGGTTGCGGCTCGTGTAGCCTACCGTGATCGCCGGTTTCGGCTCGGAGCGGGTGCGGAGGTGACTTCGGAACGCTTTTATCGTACGGGACGTTACGAGAAGGAACTTTATCCGGGAGAGGCTTCTTTCGGGGATTCACGCCGGCTCGGCTTTTCCTGTTATACGGTCAAACTCTCTGCGGGATACTCTTTCTCCCCGCGACACGGGGTCGATCTGGTGCTGATGGCGGCGGAGCAGGCCCCGGCGGCCGACCGGGTATTTCTCTCCCCGATGTACAACAACCATACGGTGTCCGATCCGACGACGATGGGAATATCGGGCGGGGAGTTTTCGTACCGGTTGACTTTGCCGGCCGTGCGACTGAAGCTGACGGGTTTCTATACGAAAACCCGTCGGGAAACGGACGTTTACCGCTATTACGACGATCTGACCTCTCAGTTCTGCGATATGAGTCTGAGCGGGATGGATAAACTGTTCTATGGGGTCGAATTGGGTGCCGAGGTCCGGCTCGCCTCCCGTCTTTACCTGAATCTTGCGGCTTCGGCCGGAGAATACCGTTACGATTCCGATCCTCTCGTGCAGGTAGTGGCCGATGCGGACCATAGCGATGTGGTGACCGGCGGCCGGAGCCTGCTTTCGGATTACCGGATCGGAGATTCCCCCCAGCGAGTGGCATGTGCCCGGCTTCATTATAATGGGGCCCGCGGTTGGCTTGCCACACTTTCTGTTAGCTGGATGGGCGACCGTTATGTCGCTCCCAATCCCCTGCGCCGGATGCCTCGTGTGCTGGCGGTATGCACTTCGCCCGAAATGTTCGCCGCCTTTGCCGGTCAGGAACGGCTGCCTTCCGCGGCTTCGGTCAATCTGTTCGTGTGGAAGAGTTTCCGGATCGGGCGGCATACGCTGACCTGCATGGCTTCGATAGACAATTTGCTTGGTCGTAATGATATGGTGTACAGTGCGTATGAGCCCATGCGGATTCTGAAAACCGGAACGGTGACGAACCGTAGCTATCAGCCTTTCGTGTCGCGTTACTTGTACGCTTACGGGCGGACGTATTATGCTTCGGTCGGTTATAAATTTTAGACGATGAGGTTGAAGTATTGGTTCATAGCGGTTTCGGCGATGCTATTGGGGGCCTGCGGGTACGATAAATTGGAAATCGGTCCGGAGGAGAACGACGGTGACCGTACGCTGCCCAATTTGCGGATCGGCGATCTGAGAGGGTTCTACAAGGGGAAACCGCTCCGGGTAAACCGGAATATCGTGGTAGCCGGATATGTGACGGCGACCGATCGTTCCCGCAATTTTTACCGTACGTTCCTTATCGAGGACGAAACCGGAGCCGTGGAAATACGGGCAGGGCTCTACGATCTGCACAACATCTATCACGAGGGACAGCGGGTCGTCGTTCGTGCCGAGGGGCTGACGCTGGGTGCCGACCGGGAGGTGATGCAGTTGGGATTGGCCGCTCCTGCGGGATCGTCGTGGCAGATCGGGTATTTCGGACACCGGTTGGTGATGGACCGTTATATCTCCAGAGACAGCGTCATCCGTGCACCCGATCCGCTTCCGGTCGGTTTGTCCGGTCTTTCCTGTGATCTTTGCGGACGGCTGGTGCGGATCGAAAACCTTACGGCCGATACGCCGGGAGAGAGTTGGGGCGGAGGCCTTTCCTCCGTCGGAACTCCTCAGACCGGGTATCGCTGTTTCAGGGATGCGGCCGGCGATTCGATTTACGTGGAGACCAGCGGGTATGCCTCTTTTGCGGACCATGCGGTACCCGAAGGGAAGCTCTCCGTAACGGGGATTCTCTTTCGGGGCAAAAGGTTTGGAAATGATTGTTATATGTTGAAATTCAGAGAAGAGAATGATGTGGAAACAAGTCGTGATTAGTCTGGCGCTGGCGCTGGCGGCCGCCTGTTCGGGAGGACCGCATCTGACCTATGAGGAGAACGGCGGTGGGAACGGTGCGGACGGAGGGGATTCGGGCGGAGGCGGTTCGGAACCTCCTGTCACGGGTGTCGTTTCGGTGGATTACCTCAAATCGCTGTACGGTGGAGCGCCGAAGAATGTCGCCGAAGAGATTTCCATCCGGGGCCGTGTGATCGAAAACGATTTCTCGGGGAATTTCTATAAAATGCTGGTCGTGGGGGACGGAACGGCGAATATCGAGATTCGTGCGGACAGCAGGGAGTTGTTCCGGTCCTATCCCCGAGGTTCGGTCGTTACGGTCCATTGCAACGGGTTGATGCTGGCGGCTGACGGAGGAATGGTCCGTTTGGGAGCGAAACCGAAAGAGGGGAGTACACTATACGATATGGACGCCATCGGGGTGGAGGAGCTTCCCTGGCGGATACAGAAAGAGGACGAGCCCCTGCAGGAGGTGCTGCCGGACGATACGCTGACCATATCGGGGCTTTCTTCTTACTGGCTGGGGCGGCTGGTCGGTTTCGAAGAGGTGCAGTTTGTCGACGAGGAGGTCGGTGCGTTCTGGACGGAAAACGGTACGGATACCGATCGGCATCTGGTAGACCGGAGAGGAGATACGCTTGCGGTGCGTACCGGCCGCTATGCCGATTTCGCAGGCTCGAAACTTCCCGAAGGAAGCGGTTATATCGAGGGCATCCTGGAATATTTCAACGGAAAATACCAGTTGAGAATGGGCAATGACGCCTATGCCGTGCTGTGGTCGCCCCGGTTCGAGGTGACAGTGCGGTAGGGTCAGGCGTTCTCCTTTTGCAGGGCCTCCCAGAGCATGTCTTTCAGTTTCTGTATATTGTAGCCGCTGACCGACGAGATGAACAGCGAGGGAATCCCTGCCGGGAGTTCGTGTTCCATTTCGCGCATCATCTGTTCGTCCAGCATGTCGCTTTTCGTAATGGCCAGCAGGCGTTGTTTGTCCAGCAGTTCCGGGTTGTACTGGGCCAGTTCGCCCAGCAGAATGTCGTAATCTTTCCGGATGTCGGACGAATCGGCCGCAATCATGAACAGAAGAATCGAGTTGCGCTCGATATGGCGCAGGAACCGGGTGCCGATGCCTTTCCCTTCATGTGCCCCTTCGATGATGCCGGGGATGTCGGCCATGACGAACGATTTGTATCCCCGGTACTCGACGATGCCCAGGTTAGGTTCCAGCGTGGTGAAGGCATAGTCGGCGATTTTGGGCTTGGCGGC
Organism: Gallalistipes aquisgranensis; assembly: GCF_014982715.1. Lineage (NCBI taxonomy): Bacteria > Pseudomonadati > Bacteroidota > Bacteroidia > Bacteroidales > Rikenellaceae > Gallalistipes > Gallalistipes aquisgranensis. Next base: position 843,378 of record NZ_JADCJY010000001.1, read on the forward strand.
CGATACCACCGACAGCAGAGTGGATTTGCCCGCATTGGGAAAACCGACCAGGCCGACGTCCGCCAGGATTTTCAGCTCCAGAATGAATGAACCCTCTCGTCCCTCCTCGCCCGGTTGGGCATAGCGCGGTGCCTGGTTGGTGGCGCTTTTGAAATGCCAGTTGCCCAATCCCCCGCGGCCGCCTTTGAGCAGGACGGCCTGCTCTCCGTCTTCGGTCACCTCGCAGACGATTTCTCCCGTGTCCGCATCGCGGGCCACGGTGCCCAGCGGAACGTCCACGACGATGCTCTTGCCGTCTTTACCGCTGCTGCGGGCACCCGATCCTCCTTCGCCGTTCTCGGCGAACAGATGTCGTTGGTATTTGAGATGGATCAGCGTCCAGAACTGTTTGTTGCCCCGGAGAATGATGCTGCCTCCCGTACCGCCGTCGCCGCCGTCGGGCCCTCCGAAAGCGACGAATTTTTCACGCCGGAAATGGGCGGAACCGGCTCCGCCGTTTCCGGACCGACAGAAAATTTTCACGTAATCGACAAAGTTGGATGAGGCCATAGTCTCCTGTATAATTTTATTTCCATGCATTCGGCTTACAAAGGTAGTAAATTTTTTACCTTTGTCAATCCAACTCTCCCCTGTATATGAAGAAGAGAAAGATCTCCCGAAAGGATGCCTGGCGGATTGTTCTGTTGCTCATACTCGTCATTCTGCTGCTGGGCTGGTTCTCCCGTCGGAAGATGCCGCTTCCCGGCGCTGCGGCGAAACATGCGGTTTCCTCTGTGGCCGGGCAGACCGCCAGCTACGACAAGAAGGAGGGTGGAAGTGGACGTTCCCTCCGGACATCCGGGCCGACTGTCATAGCACGGGCAACAAACGTGCCGGGTCGGTTGGAACTTCCGACTGTGGAGGACTCCACCTTTTTTCTGGAAGATGCCGAAGGGCGCTATGCCATGCTTTACGACACGCTCTACCGCCAGGCCGCCTGGGTCGCCTACCGTCTTACCCGCAGGGAGGCGGAATATAAGGGAACGGAGCGGTCGAATCGCTTCGTTCCCGATCCGAAGGTGAAGGAACGCGGTTGGCCTACGGCCGTCGCTTCCGATTACACCCGCAGCGGATATGACCGGGGACATCTGCTCCCTTCGGCCGACCGGGACGACGACAGCCGGGAGAATGCGGCGACGTTTTATCTCTCGAACATTTCCCCCCAGCGTCCTGCGCTCAATCGCCGGATATGGAAAAAACTGGAGGAACAGGTACGGCGCTGGGCCGTCTCGTTCGATACGGTCTATGTGGTGACGGGAGGAGTTCTTACCTCGGGAATCGACCGTATAAAGGGCGGGGTGGGAGTTCCCGGACATTTTTTCAAGGTCCTGTTGGTTCGTTGCGGCGGACAGTACCGCTGTGCCGGGTTTCTGATTCCCAACCGTACGGAAATTCCGGGAGGCTATTCCGACTATCAGGTGCCGGTGGATGAAATCGAAAATCTCACGGGGTACGATTTCTTTCCGTCGCTGCCCGACAGTATCGAAAATCGGATCGAGGCCGGAGCGGACCGCTCGTTCTGGCGAATCGCCGGATAAAGGTTTTCCCTCGTACTACATACCTCCTGACGAAGAGGCCGCCTGCTCCTGTTGGGACCCTGTGTCGATCCTGTCGTCGTTCTTGATGCCGCGCGATGTTTTCTTGACCCGCGTGTTCAACTTGCCGAAGCGGTAGTTGACTCCGAAGCTGATGCGTCTCGACTGCATGCGGAATTCGCTGTACTGTCGGATCGAACTGTCCTCTGTGCGGTTGTCGAACTTCCTGAATTTGTTGAACGGTTCTTGCATACTGAGCGTGACGTCCAGTTTCTTCTTGAACAGTTTCTGTATCAGGCTGACTCCCGTGAAATAGAAGGACGAGTTGCGTCCCTGGAGGGAGACGGGCATCGAGAACATTCCTGCGTTGGCCCGGAAATTGGCGTCTTTCCACAGACCCACGCCGATGCCGAGAAAACCGCCCCAATTGAATCCCTCGTTACTCAGATCGCGGGATTTCGACTCGATCACCGAATAATTCAGGTTGGCATTGACGAAGACGTTGAGCCTCGTCTGCAGCCGATAGGAGTAGGAACCGTTGATACCGTACATCTGCCGGCGTCCGATATTTTCGTAGGTGGTGGCCGTTACCCCTTCGTCGAGCACCTCCTTGATCTCGGAGATCGTGTTGTTGGAAAACGAACCGTTCACGCCGAGAAACAGGTTCCACGATGTGTTGAAAATCGAGTAGTTGGCCGAAAAGGAGTGAGAAATGACCGCTTCGAGGTTCGGGTTTCCGTAACGGATATTCATCGGGTCGCTTTCGTTCACGTATGGATTCAGCTGCCGGATGTCCGGGCGTTGCAGCCGTTGCGTATAGGAGACCCGGAGCGATTGCGAAGGTTTGATTGCGTATGAGAGATTCACATAGGGAATGACGTCGAACTGTCTGTTGTCGAATTTCAGCGGGCCGTCGGACGTTTTGGCCATACCGTCGTTGATGGTCCCTTCCAGTCGGAAACCCGCTTTCGCGCTGAACTTTTTCAGTTTGAAAAGGTAACCGCCGTATAGTCCGAAAATATGCTGCGTGTAATCGAGGTTGTTGTTGCCGTCGTCGTAGGGCTGCCATCCCGTCGCCTCGTCGTACATGCGGAGAATGTCGGAATTGTTGTCGTTCAGCCGGACGATGTATTTGACGCCCGTTTCGATCTGGTGTTTCTCCGTGATCGGATTGTAGTAGTCGACCTGTACGGTGTGTTCGTTCAGCGAAGCCCGGTCTCGGGAGGATTCCTGATAGGTCTGGTAATCCACGATCCCCTCGATGTCGTTGGTGTAATCGGTCCTGTTGGGGTTGGTGTTCAGCAGATAGGAGATGGTCAGCGTGTGTTCCGGCTTGCGGAAGGTGTGCTGGTAGTCGAGACTGGCGGAGATGCTGCTGAATCCGTTTTTCGACCGGTTGTCGTTGGTGTACTGTCGGATGATGTCGCCGTTTCCGTCCCAGTACCGGGTATCCGAAAACGAATTGTTCCGGTGCTTTCCGTCGAATCCGGAGACGGAGAGCGTCAGCAGGTTCAGCGTGTCGATTTCATAGCTGGCCTCGATACCGAGATTCTGCATGAAGCGGTAGCCTTCGCCGTTGCCTGCCACCAGCGACCGTCCCGGGTCGGGAAGAAAGTAGTCGGTCTCTATCCGGTTCGTGGTCTCCGGGGTGCCGTGGCGTCCGGCCATATAGCGGGCCGAAAAGTTCAGTTTGCCGATCTGGGCCGAGATGAAGGCGTTGCCGGAGTAGCTGTTGAAGGAGGAGATGCCGGCTCCCACGCTGCCGCTGAAACCGTTGGTCGTTTTTTTCGTGGTGATGATATTGATGATGCCGGCGGCTCCCTCCGCTTCGTATTTGGTGGAAGGATTGGTGATGACCTGAATGTCCTTGATCGTTCCGGCGGGCATGCTGCTGATGACGTCGCTGAGATTGTTGGAAAACATCGGCGAATTCTTGCCGTTGACCAGCACCTTGAAATTGGTCTGTCCGTTCAGTCTCACGTTGTTTTCGGCATCGACGCTGATTTGCGGAACTTTCCTGAGAATGTCCGCCAGCGTGCTGGTAGTGGCTTCCGGATCGGCCTCCACGCTGTAAGTGATCTTATCGGCATCGCTTTTGATGAGGGGTTTTTGGACGGCTACCGTGACTTCGTCGATCGCCACTCCCTGTACCAGGCGGAAAACGCCGGCGTCGATCTTCGTTTTGTCGGCCGGAAGCGTGATGTTGCGTGTTACGGGCGTATAGCCCAGCGATTGGGCGGTGAGCAGGAAGGTCCCGTCCCGTTTGACGGTGAGGGTGAAGCGTCCCGCTGCGTCGGCTGCGGCTGCGGTCACCACGCGGGAACTGTCGTCCGTTACGGCGATGGTGGCGTATTCGATGCCTTTGCCGGAGAGCGAATCGACGATTCGGCCGGTGACGGTGTGCGTGACGGTCTGTGCCGTCGATCCGAGTGCTGCCAGCAGGGTGAAGCAGGAAAGGAAAAATGGTGCGAAGCGTCGCTTGAAGAACATCGGTGTCGTTATTGGGTTATAGTATAATAAAAAGCGTCCCAAGATAGGCAAATATTCCCAATAACGGAGAATTATGATCTTAAAAAAACGATCCGGTGCGATGCGCGACCGATAATGTAGTATATTTGTCCCTAAAACATGGAATGTTATGCATAAAGCTGGTTTTGTCAATATCATAGGGAATCCCAACGTGGGAAAATCCACCCTGATGAACGCACTGGTCGGGGAGCGTCTTTCGATTATCACGTCGAAGGCCCAGACCACGCGCCACCGGATTATGGGAATCGTAAACGGAGAGGATTTCCAGATCGTCTATTCCGATACGCCCGGCATTCTCAAGCCCCATTACAGACTTCAGGAGTCCATGATGAAGTTCGTGACGGGGGCCTTACGCGACGCCGACATCATTCTGTATGTGACCGATACCGTGGAGAGGTGCGACGAGGCTTCCGGTGAAATCGTCGAGAAGATCGGCCACAGCGGAATCAAGACGATCGTGGTAATCAACAAGATCGACCTCACGACGCCCGAGGGCCTCGAAAGGCTGGTGGACGAGTGGAAACACCGGCTGCCCGGGGCGGAGATCGTTCCGGTTTCCGCACTCAACAATTTCAATATCGGAGGGCTGTTCGATCTGATCGTGAAAGATCTGCCCGAAGGGGAGCCGTACTATCCGAAAGATACGCTGACGGACAAGACCTTGCGCTTTTTCGCCTCGGAGATCATCCGTGAGAAGATATTTCTCAATTATGAGAAGGAGATTCCGTACAGTGTGGAGATCGCCATCGACGAATACAAGGAAGAGCCCGGAATCGACCGGATCGCCGCTACGGTCTATGTGGCCCGGGAGTCGCAGAAAGGCATTCTGATCGGGCACAAGGGGGCGATGCTCAAGAAGGTGGGTACGCAGGCCCGTGAAGAACTGGAGAAGTTTCTGGGGAAGAAAGTGTTTCTGCAACTGTTCGTCAAAGTGAACGATAACTGGCGCAACGACGAACGGCAGTTGAAACGTTTCGGTTACGAAGAATAGGCGTACAGAATCCGCAGCCGGTCGGTCATCCACCACTGGATCGCTCCCCGAGAGACCATGAAAAGGATGAAGGCGAGCCAAAGGGCATTGTTGCCCCACGGTCCGGCCAATCCGTAATAGACCCCGAAAAAGACGGCCAGCGACAGGAACATGGCGTTGCGCAGGATGCGTGTGCGAGTGGCTCCGAGCAGGATACCGTCCATCAGGAACGGTGCGAAGCCCGTGAGCGGAACCAGTACGACCCACACGACGTAGCGTCCGGCGCTTTCGATGACCTCCTGCGAGTTGGTGAACAGGGAGAGGATGCCGCGCCAGCCGGCCATGTAGATCGCCACGTAGGCCAGTGCGACGCCGAGGCTCCAGTAGAACAGGTTACGGATACAGTGTCGCAGGGCAGTTGTATTGCGGGCTCCGACGAATTTTCCGACCAGTGATTCGGCCGCGTAGGCCAGACCGTCCGACATGTAGCTGAACAGGGTGAAGAGTTGCATCAGCAGCGTATTGACCGCCAGTAGCGTGTCGCCCATGCCGGATGAGGCCGATGTGAAGAAGGTATATACGGCCACGATGCAGGCCGTCCGCAGGAAAATGTCCTTGTTGATGTCGAAGAATTTAAGCATCGGTTTGATCTTCAGGCTGCGGCGCAGATCGGTGAACCGGGCGAACCGGCGGTAGTAGACCGCCCAGAGGCCCCAGGAAAGAAGCAGGCCGCCGTATTGGGCCACGACCGTGCCCCATGCGATGCCGGCTACACCCATATCGTACCCATAGACGAACCAAAGGCTGAATACGACGTTGATGACGTTGATGGCGATGGAAACCGCCATCGGGAGCTTTGAGTTCTGCATGCCGATGAACCAGCCGTGGATGGCGTAGAGCGATACGGTGGCGGGTGCGGCCCAGATGCGGGCGAAGAAATATTCGGCGGCCATGGCCTGCACGGTTTCGCTGCCGTGCATCAGGCCGAGGGAGAGGTTTCCGACCCATTTTTGGAAGACCAGCAGCAACAACCCCATGCCCAGAGCGACGGCGGCAGAGCGGGTCAGGATGTGGGTACATTCGGCGAGGTTGCGGGCTCCGAGAGCCTGGGCTGTCAGTCCGCTGGTTCCCATGCGGATGAAGGCGCAGTTCCAGTAGATGAAATTGAAGATGGCCGTCCCGATCGCCAGCGCGCCGATGGCGGCGCTGCTCTCCATGCGTCCGGCGATGGCCAGGTCGATCATCCCCAGCAGCGGAATGGAGATGTTGGAAATGACGTTGGGGATGGCCAGATTCAGAATGCGTTTGTTCATGGTGCCGGATTCTGGGCGCAAAGATAGGCGAAAAATGCGAAAGGTCGTTCCCCTCCCCGGCGGAAACCTCTGTGGACGGGGTGGAAAAGATGAATTATTCAAGGGTTTTTGCTGGGATATGAGTGGTATTTCAAATAATTTGCCTATCTTTGCAGGCCCGTTATAATACGGGTATTGGATCACATTCATAACAAGTATTAATTTTAAACGTAAAACACAGTGGAGTCATTAAGCTACAAGACAATCTCCGCCAACGCAGCGACCGTCACCAAAGAGTGGGTGCTGATCGACGCCAACGGCGAGGTATTGGGACGTCTTGCTTCTCAGGTGGCCAAAATCCTGCGCGGCAAGAACAAGCCGAGTTTCACTCCCAATGTCGACTGCGGCGATAACGTGATCGTTATCAATGCCGACAAGGTGAAACTGACCGGCAACAAGATGACCGAAAAGGTCTATGTACGGCATACGGGCTATCCGGGAGGACAGCGCTTTGCCACCCCTGCGGACTATCTGAAGAGAAAGCCCGAATTCGTTATTGAGAAGGCCGTGAAAGGCATGCTGCCCAAGAATCGTCTGGGTGCGGCCGTTCTGCGGAATCTGAAGGTTTATGCCGGCGCCGAGCATCCTCACGCCGCTCAGAACCCCAAAACAATCAAATTAAACGAGATTAAGTAATGAGTATGGAAGTTGTAAATGCCGTTGGCCGAAGAAAAGCTGCTGTGGCACGCGTCTATGTAAAACCCGGTAAAGGTAGCATTACGATCAACCAGAAGCCTCTGGAAACCTACTTCCCGCTGGAAATTTTCCAGTACGTGGTAAAGCAGCCCCTGCTGGTGCTGAATGCCACGGAAAATTATGACATCACCATCACGCTCGATGGCGGTGGCATCAAGGGACAGGCCGAAGCTGCCCGCCTGGGTATTGCACGCGCCCTCTGCGAGATCGATGCCGAGGTTCGTCCGGTGCTCAAGAAGAACGGGTTCATGACTCGTGACCCGCGCGAGGTTGAGCGTAAGAAACCCGGTCAGCCCGGAGCCCGCAGAAAGTTCCAGTTCAGCAAGCGTTAATACGTCCGACGACTGCACGGAACCGGTGCAAATCGAGGGGACTGCCCCGAGGGCGCTACCTCACGATTGCCGTTCCGCGGAAAACCGGAGGGATTGTCAAGGACACTACCGCTTCGGTTGATGCAAAGAGAATTAAAAACAGAACAAAAGAAAACAACTCACAATGCCGAGAACTGATTTTAATCAATTACTGGAGGCCGGCGTTCATTTCGGCCACCTCAAAAGAAAATGGAATCCCAAGATGGCTCCCTATATCTTTATGGAGAAGAACGGGATTCACATCATCGACCTGCACAAGACCGTTGTGAAGGTCGATGAGGCTGCCGCAGCCCTCAAACAGATTGCCAAATCGGGTCGCCGCGTACTTTTCGTGGCTACCAAGAAGCAGGCGAAGGATGTGGTCGCCGAAACGGTCGCCGCTGTCAACATGCCGTACGTTACGGAGCGTTGGCCGGGCGGTATGCTTACAAACTTCCCCACTATACGGAAGGCCGTCAAGAAAATGGCTACCATCGACAAGATGACCAACGACGGTACTTTCGACAATTTTTCGAAACGTGAAAAGCTCCAGATCGCACGTCAGCGTGCCAAACTGGAGAAAAACCTCGGTTCCATCGCCGACCTGACCCGTCTGCCCGCCGCCCTGTTCGTCGTGGACGTGCAGAAGGAGGCCAATGCCGTGAAGGAGGCCAAGCGGTTGAACATTCCCGTCTTTGCAATGGTTGATACTTGTTGTGATCCAACCGACATTGATTATGTCATCCCTGCAAACGACGATGCGACCAAATCCATCGCTGTGATTCTGGAGGCTGTAACCGCAGCTATCGCAGAGGGTCTGACCGAGCGTAAGCTCGAGAAGGAGAAAGAAGCTGCCGAGGCTCCTGCAAAGGAGGAGAAAGAAGCCAAACCCCGTATCCGCAAGGCCGTGAAGGCCAATGTGGAGGCTGAGGTTGCAGCCGAGGCACCCAAAGCCGAAGAGGCTGTGGCTGAAGTGGCAGAACCCGCTGCGGAAACGGCAGCCGAATAATCCGATAACATTAAAGAAAGGAATAACGATGGAAATTAAAGTTGCAGATGTTGCCAAGCTCCGCAAGATGACCGGAGCCGGTATGATGGACTGCAAAAAGGCGCTGATGGAGGCCAATGGCGATTACGACCGGGCCCAGGAGATTATTCGTGAGAAAGGTAAACTGGTCGCCAGCAAGCGTGCCGACCGTTCTGCTACGGAAGGTGTGGTCGTTGCCAAGGTGGTGGGTCAGAAAGCCTATATGCTCTGTCTGGCTTGTGAAACCGATTTTGTCGCTAAAAATGCCGAGTTCGGTGCTTCGGCCGAGGCTATTCTGGAGGTGGCCGTGGCGAATGATGCCGCTGACATGGATGCGCTGCTCGCCTTGAAAATGGGGGATGTGACTGTGGCCGATGCCGTTACCGAAAAATCGGGACAGACCGGAGAGAAGGTGGAGCTGCCTTTTTATGGGAAGATCGAGGCCCCTATGGTTGCCGCATATGTGCATATGAACAAGAAGTTGGGGGCTTTGGTCGGTTTTAACAAGGAGGTTCCCGAAGAGGTTGCCCACGATGTGGCCATGCAGGCTACGGCGATGGCCCCCGTGTCGATCAGCCGCGAGGACTGTCCTGCCGACGTGATCGAGAAGGAACGCCATATCGGTCGCGAACAGGCTCGCCTGGACGGTAAGCCGGAGGCTATGCTGGACAAGATCGCCGAAGGCAAACTGAACAAGTTCTTCGCCGAATCGACGTTGCTGGAACAGGCTTTCGTCAAGAACCCGAAACAGAACGTGGGTGCCTATATCAAGGCCGCCGTATCCGACGCAACGGTAGTCGCTTACAAGCGTTTTTCGTTGAACGACTAAGTTCAGAAACTTTTATATACCAAGAAGGTTCCGCACTTTTTCGGTGCGGAACTTTTTTTATGTGCAGGAATTTTTTATTTTTACTTAAATTTTTGAAAAAGGAAAAGTATGCGATTGTCTTGGGTTGGAATGGTGTTCGCGGCTTTGATCGGTACGAATCAAGTCGTTGCGGAAGTATCCCGGGAGGGACAGAAGATGAAAAGGTGTGCCGTTTCCGTGGATACGATCCGGGTGGAGGCTCCGTTCGATATGCCTTTGCTGGAAGTGCCAGTTTTTCCCGATTCGGATTTTGTGATTACTGCATACGGGGCCCAAGAAGGCGGTTCTGCCGATTGCACACGGGCGATAGCCGATGCTGTCGCAGCCTGTCACGAGGCCGGAGGTGGACGTGTCGTCGTTCCGGCCGGCCGGTGGCTGACCGGGCCGGTACATCTGAAAAGCTATGTCGATCTGCATATAGAAGAGGGGGCAACCCTTGTGTTCAAGGGCGATCCGGAGAGTTATCTGCCCGCCGTCCGCTCCAGTTGGGAAGGCATGGAGTGCTATAATTACTCCCCGCTGATTTATGCGTTTGAATGTACCGATGTCGCCGTGACGGGCCGGGGAACCCTCTCTCCGGTCATGGACGTCTGGGCGAAATGGTTCACCCGGCCGGCGGCCCATATGGCGGCATTGAAAGAACTCTATACGATGGCGGCCGAGGGTGTTCCCGTGGAACGACGCCAGATGGCGCGGGGGGAGAATAATATGCGCCCACACTTCCTGCAGTTCAACCGTTGCAGGCGGGTGTTGGTGGAAGATGTGAAGATTCGGAACAGTCCTTTCTGGACGATCCATTTGCTTCTGTGCGATGGTGCGGTCGTGCGACGGGTGGATATCCGGGCTCATGGACACAACAATGACGGAGTCGATCCGGAGATGAGCCGGAACGTGTTGATAGAACACTGCATATTCGATCAGGGAGACGATGCGATCGCAATCAAATCGGGGGCCGACCGGGACGGCCGCCGGCTGAATACGCCTACAGAGAATCTGGTGATGCGTCATTGTACGATGCGTAACGGACATCAGTTGGTGGCGATCGGAAGCGAACTTTCGGGAGGCATCCGCAATGTTTACGTGCATGACTGCGTATTCGAAAACGAGCCGGATGACCGTCCCCAAAATCTGATGTTTATCAAAACCAATGTCCGGCGCGGCGGATACGTGGAGAATGTCTGGTTGGAAAATATTACGGCCAACAGTACCCGGTACGGCGTTTTGGGGATTGATACCGATGTGTTGTACCAGTGGCGCGATCTGGTGCCTACGTATGAGGAGGTCCTGACGAGGATCGAAGGCATCCATGTCCGGAATATTCGCTTGGGGGAGTGTGCCGTGCCGTTCAGGCTGTTGGGGGATGCCCGGCTGCCGATCCGCGATGTGGAGATCGAGAACGTGGTGGTAGGAAAGGTAACCGGGGAACCGCGTGTTTATAAGAATGCAGAGAATGTCCGGGAAAAGAATATCTCGATCGGAGGGAGCGCAAAATAGAAGTGTCTGAATGGTGCCGGGACCGTTAGCCCGAAAGAAAAACCGTAGTGTCGGACCGCTTCTATTCCTCTTCGGAAATTTGTTCTACGTCTTCCAGAGAGACATACCATATGTATCCCCTTATGTCGTTGTAGCCCATTGATCGCAGAAGGTGCATATAGCTTCTGATCTGGCGTTTATGGGCAGCGCTGCGCAGCAATCCGAATTTGTAATCCACGACGACGGCTTCTTTTCCCCGGATCATGACCCGGTCCGGACGCCGGGGGAACGGCGTTCCCGGAACGATAATCTCGTTCTCGTTGCGAACGGTTTCCCAGGAAGAGTCGAACCATCTGCGGACGATTTCGTTATGGAAGGCCTGTTCGATGGTTTCCTTTAGCGTGGTGGCTTCGGCGGCGGTCAATGTACCGTTGTCGAGCATGTTTTTCAATTCCGTTTCGATGTCTTGTTCCGTTCCTGCCTTTTCGAAAATACGGTGCATCAGGATGCCGTAGTTGCGCGGGGAGAGGGGCGGAATCTCTCCTTCTTCTCCGAGGTAGCGCTGCATGGGCATTCGCAGGCGGACTTTTGCTTCCGTTTCCCGGGAGGGATACCGGGCTGCCGAGTGCTGTTCCGTCCGTATGTTGTCTGTATGTACGATCGGTGTGCCGAACTCGATTCGGGTGCCAGCCTCCGTGTTGGATACCTTTCCGGACAGGTCGCCCAGCGATGCGGTCTCTCCCGACAGGGCGATCGAATCCAGAATCAGTGCGCTGATTTTTTTCGAACCGCTTAGGGACGGATTTTTTTTCGCTTCGGGCATCATGATATGAAGTTCCTCTTCGGCCCGGGTCGTAGCTACGTAAAATGTGTTGATGTTATCGATGTGGGACAGGACCATTTCGTTGAAATATTCTTCCGCGAAAAACGACTCTCCCATCTCTTTTTTGAACCCGACCGGAATTCGTCCGGCGGCTTCGAAAGGTGTACCGGCACAGTCGGCCCACAGGATCGTCCGGCTTTTGGGGTTCATCTCCCAGTTGCAGTAGGGGATCAGAACGGCTTTGTATTGCAATCCTTTGGCTTTGTGGACCGTGATGATCGTTATGGCCGAACGGCTTTGGGGCATGTGGACCGATTGGGAGGCCCCGGTGTCGTCCCACCATTTGAGAAACAGGGGCAGATCGGCGATCGTGGAGGTGCTGAAAGCGATCATCTGTTCGTGCAGCGCCTGGATGTAGGCGATGTCCTCCCTTTTTTCGGCCAGCCTGTAACGGATCAGGATTTTTTCGAATGCCTCCTGCGGAGACCGGATGCGCAGCGACCGGAGAAATTCCGCCTCCTCAGCAGGAAGAGGATGACTGAAGGGCAGGTTAAGCCAACGCCGATAGACTGCCTGTCGGATCGCATCGTCCGGATTGACGGCCAGCCTCAGGCAGGCGACGATGAATCCGGCTACAGGGGCTGCTCCGATCGTAAGCGCTTCGGCCGTGACGACATTATAGCTGTACGGTGAATTCGGGTGGCGGCTCTTGTAGTCGAGCAGCAGGTTGGCGATTTTTACGCCTTCGGCATTGTAGCGTACCAGAATGGCGATATCGCTGGGTGCATATCCCCGGGCCTGCAGTTCTTCGATCCGTCCGATGACGGGCGGAAACGTTTCCGTATCCTCGTTTTCATCGTGTCTGTATTGGGTGAGAGTGATATATCCCTTCCATGCTTTGTCCCGGGGTTTTTGCGCGTGACCCGCATACGCTTTGCGAAGCATGCCGGACAGTCGGTTGTGGCACTTCACGGGAATGACACCTTTTTCCCCAGCTTCGTCCAACAAGGCGTCGAGCCGGTCGTTGTCGAGTGTGACGCAACCTTCGACGATCCGGTTGTTGAACTCCACGATGCTGCGCAGACTTCGGTAATTCGTGGTCAGATCGTACCGGGATACCGAGCCGAACTGCCGGTCTATATCCTGTGCCAGTATCTGCCAGTCACCGCCCCGCCAGCGGTAGATGGACTGCTTGACATCGCCCACCAACAAAACGGGAGAGGCGTCGGACTGGGAGACGGCATTTTGGAGCAGAGGGACGAAATTTTCCCATTGCATGGCCGAGGTATCCTGGAATTCGTCGATCATGAAGCGGGAAAAATGGTTGCCGGCCTTTTCGAAAATAAACGGAGTGTCGTTTCCGGCGATCAGTTTGTGCAGGATCGTATTTGTTTCCGAAATGGGCATGATGTTTTCCTTGTTGCACAGTTCTGCGATCTTTTCCGACAGATCGGCGAGAAGAGCGAAGTTCCGGTAGTTCTCCCGGAGCAGACCGCAACTGGAGAGAAAACGGGCGTTTTCGTCCCACAGGCGGCAAAGTTCTTCCAGCAAAGGTCTCAGCCTGGGGATCAGCGCGATGATATCCGCCTTGTGCGGAGAGGTTTTCGCATACCATTTTTCATCCGCACCGAGTGCGTCCGCCACCCGCTTGCCGTAGGGGCCGATCGTCCCCGCGGCCGTTTTGACGAAGTAACTGGTGAATCCGGTCCGTCCCGAGGCGAAGTCGGTCGGGTCAAGACCACCCTCTCCGATGATTTCGAGTGCCTGTCGTGCCATACGCCGCATCCGGTCCGCGACGGCATGGGCCTGGGAGGTGGCTTTGCGGACGATCTCACCCAGTTTCTCTTTCGAAGCCGTCGCATTTTCCCCGTGGCGGGTCAGTGCGCGGTAATTCTCCTTGAACAGCTCTTTCCCCAAGCGTACGAGCTCCGTCTTGATGTCCCACTTCTTGTTCTCCTGTATCTTTTCCTCCACGAAATCGACGATCCATTTTTTCAGGGCGTCGTTCACCGAAATATCCTCGATCAGATTGTCGGCTGCTTTGCCCAGCAGGTTGTCGGTCTGGAGTTCCAGATTGAAATTCAGGTCCACCCCCAGTTCCTTGATGAAAGAACGGATGATGCGCTGGAAGAATTTGTCGATCGTAAGGATGGCGAAATGGCTGTAATCATGCAGGATGCGGGTGCGGGCCGTGTGGGCCCGTTCACGTATCTGGACGGGAGTGAGCTCCAGTTCGCGTTGCAGGTCGTCCCGGTAGGGAGAGGTCTCGCCTTCGGCCAGGAGATTGATTTCGCTCAGGATGCGCTGTTTCATCTCCTCCGTTGCCTTGTTGGTGAAAGTTACGGCCAGGATATGCCGGTAGAGATATGGCTCCTCGATTACACTTCGGACATACTCGTAGGCAAGCCGGTAGGTTTTTCCGGAACCTGCCGAGGCTTTTACTATTTGGACGCTTCCCATCTTTTCCCGTGGAGATTGAAGTGATAAAGTTAGAGAAAATATGCGGATTTCGCCAAATAATTTGTATCTTCGGGGTGATTAAAACAAGAGAGTATGAAGAAGATTTTTGCAGCGGTCGCAGCGATCCTCTGTTCGGCCGGGGCGGTTTTCGCCCAGCAGACGATCCGGAGCGACAAGGTTTCCTGGTTCAATACTGTGAGTCTCACCGGAAAACTGGCTGTCGAACTGATTCCTTCGGACACGAATCGAATCAACATCGAGTTGAAAGATACGGATATTACCAAGTTGGAGTGGGGGGTGACGGACAGTGTCCTGACGGTTAAACTGCGTCCGGGAGGTGTATCGCCCAAAGGCAGTGCGGTCGTTGTGATTCACTATCGTGTGCTCGACGATCTGCGGGTCAACGGTGCGGAAGTGAAGACGCAGGATACGCTTGCCGGAGGAATGATGTCGATCGACCTGTCCGGCGGAGCCAAGCTGACGGCTACGGTGAAGTGCCAGGACCTGGACCTGAAGCTGTCGGGAAATTCGGCAGCCCAGATGGATGGGTATGCCAAGTATTTCACCCTGCGCGCGGCTCTTCGCAGTAAGGCCGATGCCCGGAATCTGGATGCCCAGAGCGTGACCGTGCAGGCGTACTCCAATTCGGAACTCTATGTGGATGCGATGGAGCGTCTGGTGGCCGAGACAGGGACGGGCGGTACCGTGTTCTATACGGGGAAGCCGCAGATCGTCAAGCTTTCCACCAAGATGGGCGGCAATATACACGACATAGACGGAAAAAGGTAGGTACTGCCGCTCGAAGGCGGAATATGGAAAGTTTTATCGGGCAGGTAGCTGAGAGTCTTTATACAAGGTACGGGGACGGATTGTCGTCCCTGTATATTTTGTTTCCCAGCCGTCGGGCCCGTCTTTTTTTTGCCGATGCGCTTTCGAAATTGACTTCCCGGCCTTTGTGGCAGCCGCGTTATACTTCGATCGACGAATTGATGGAGGAGATTTCCGGATTGCGGGCGGGCGACCCTGTGCGGTTGGTGACGGAGCTCTACAAGATATACCGGACGCACCATGAGGAGACGTTCGATTCGTTCTATTTCTGGGGAGAGATGTTGCTTTCGGATTTCGATCAGGTCGATAAGTATTTGATCGATGCGGACATGCTTTTCAGCAATATTTCTGATCTGAAGGTGTTGGAGAGCGATTTTTCCTATCTTTCCGAAGAACAGATACGGATTATTTCCCGTTTTTGGAAAAGTTTCGGGCTGGAAGACGAGTTCTCTCCCGAAAAACAGCAGTTCGTTCGGATTTGGCGCAGTCTCGCACCGATTTATCATGCCTATAATGATCGTCTTTCTTCGCTCTCGCTGGCCTATACGGGCATGATGCACCGGCGGGCGGCGGAGCTAATCCGTGAGGGACGTGTTCTTTCCCCGGCAGAGCCGAGAAGATATGTGATTGCCGGGTTCAACGCCTTGTCGGAATGTGAGAAAATCCTGTTTGACTATCTGAAAAATACGGCATCGGTCGATTTCTTCTGGGATTATGACGACTACTATCTGAAAGACCCCGATCAGGAGGCGGGGTTGTTCCAGCGGGAAAACCTGCGGCGTTATCCTTCGGCCGATCTGTCGGTGAATGACAGAAACGCGTTTTCGTCGCGGAAAGAGGTTGTGGCCGTTTCGGCTCCTTCGGATAGTCTTCAATGCAAATATGTGTACGATTTCCTGGAAGAGACGGCCCGGATCGAGGGGCGAACGCCCGACAAGGAGACGGCTGTGGTGCTGACGGATGAGAATCTGCTGGTGCCGGTGCTGTATTCGATTCCCGAATCGGTAGAGAATGTGAATATTACGATGGGGTACCCTCTTCGCCAGACGTTGGCTTACTCTTTCGTGGAACGGCTCGTCGAGTTGCAGAGCCGGGTTCGGTGGCGCGGCGGACGAGTACTTTTCTATCATGCCGATGTGACGGGTTTGCTGACACATCCTTTCGTTGCGTGTGGGGAATACGAACGGACTGCCCGTGAGATAGCCGCAGAGGTGTTGCGGAAACAGCAGGTGTACGTGGCCGGGAACAAATTTCCGCAGGGGGGAATATTGGCGGATATCTTCTCTCCGGCCGAAGGATGGCAGGCGTTACAGGAATATCTGCTGCGGATTCTCTCGTCGGTCGCCCGTTTGCCTTACGAGGGGGAGGACGCGGCATTGCGACTGGAATATTTTTCTCTGATTGCGGATCAGTTGCATAAACTTCGCAATTCGTTGGAACAATGCGATCTGGATTTGTCCGTACCGATTTTCACTTCGTTACTCCGGCGTATGCTGCAAAAAATGACGGTTCCCTACGAAGGGGAGCCTTTGTCGGGAGTACAGGTTATGGGTATTCTGGAGACGCGGAATCTGGATTTCGAGCATGTGGTGATCCTTTCGGTGAATGACGATACTTTTCCCGGAAACCGTGCTGTTTCGTCGTCGTTCATTCCCTATAATCTGCGCCTGGCCTACGGTTTGCCGACACCAATGCACCACGAGGGCGTGTATGCCTACTATTTTTACCGGTTGTTGCAGCGGGCCCGGAGGGTACATCTGGTCTATTGTTCCCGGAGCGACGATAAACGGACGGGGGAGCCCAGCCGCTATATTTATCAACTGAAATATGAGTCGCCTCACCGGGTGGAGGAACGAAAGATGACGGTGGATGTGAATCTCGCACCTCCGGAACCGATCGTTGTGGAGAAGCGGGGCGACGTGGCGCGGACCCTGGATGAGTTTTTGACGGCAGGGGGGCGGACTCTGTCTCCCACCTCTTTTTATACCTACCTTGAATGTCCGGTCAAGTTCTATTTCCATGCCGTGGCCCGGCTTCGCAAGGAGGAGGAGTTGACAGAGGAGATCGATTCACCCATGTTCGGAACCATTTTGCACCGAGCCATGGAGTTGTTGTATCGCCCGTTGGTGGGTATGGACAATCCGGGGCCGGAAATCCGTGCCTTGATCCGTTCTGCGAAAGTGGACGATGCGGTGAATCGTGCCGTGTGCGAAATGTTCCTGAAGGATGAACGGGCCGATCCGGAAGAGTTCGGCGGAGGGGTATTGTTGGTGCGGGACATCGTTGCCAGATATATCAACGGCTGTCTGCTGCCCTACGATGCCGGCCGGGGCGATTTCACGGTAGTGCAACTGGAACGCCGGATCGAGGCCTCTTTCCCGTTCGGGAACGGGGCGAAAGTCTGTTTCTCCGGATTGGCCGACCGGATCGACCGTGCCCGCAACGGATTGGTGCGCGTTGTGGATTACAAGACCGGGGCGCCTCATATCGAGTTCAACGGTGTGGATGCGCTTTTCTCGAAGCGGAGGGAGGAACGGAGTTCCGCTGTATTGCAGACTCTGTTGTACGCTATGATGCTCAACCGGTCGGAGGGTGCGGATGTTCAGCCTTCGCTCTATTATATCCGGAATCTGAACGCGGAGCATTATTCGCCCTTGTTGCAGGACAAGTCGCTGGGGCGACCGGTCGAACGGTATTCCGACTATCGTCAGGAGTTCGAGATGCGGCTGAAACGTGTATTGGAAGAATTGTTCGATCGAGACATACCGTTTCGGCAGTGTGACGATCCCGTGTGCTGCACATGGTGCGACTTCCGGGAAATATGTCGAAGATAAATAAGAAATCCGGCCTTCCCAAAGGCCGGATTTCTGTTTCGCATCAGTTGATCGACATCAACTCCCTGTATTTGGGCAGGGGCCAGAGTTGATCGTCCACGATCAGTTCCAATTTGTCGATATGATACCGGATATTTTCGATAAACGGTCGGATTTCGGTTTCGTATCCGATGGCCCGTTCCGCAATGTTGTCCACATTGTTCCATTTTTTGCGCGCCTCGACCATTTCGAAAGAGTGTTCCCGGATATATTTCACATGTTCTGCGATCTGGCGAATGGTCTTGATCTCTTCGGCTGCCAGGTTTTCGAATTCTTTCGGAAATATCTCCTTGATGCCTTTTACATTTTCGATCAGTACATTCTGGTATTTGATAGCAGTCGGGATAATGTGGTTCGCCGCCAAGTCGGCCAGAACGCGAGATTCGATCTGAACCTTTTTTACGAACGTTTCGTTCTTGATTTCATACCGGGCTTGCAACTCGGTTTTGTTCAGCACCTTGTGGCGTTCGAACAGGGCGATGCTTTCGGGCGAGAGATATTCTTTAAAGGCAAGAGGTACATTGCCGATTCCGCGCAGTCCCCGTTTGGCGGCCTCTTCCTGCCATTCGCGGCTGTATCCGTTGCCCTCGAAGCGGATTTTTTTCGATTCGATGATGTATTTGCGAATGATCTGCAGAATTGCTTCGTCCTTTTTGACGTTCTTCTCGATCAGTGCGTCCACTTCGTTTTTGAACCGTATCAGCTGTTCGGTGACGGCCGTATTGATGACGATCAGGGGCAGGGCACAATTCGACGAAGAGCCTGTGGCGCGGAATTCGAAACGGTTGCCTGTGAAGGCGAACGGTGAAGTCCGGTTGCGGTCCGTGTTGTCGACGAGGATTTCCGGAATCTTGCCGATGTCGAGTTTGATCTCTGTTTTTTCGTCCGGAGATAGTTTCTTGTCGCTGATACGGGCCTCTATCTGATCGAGGATGGCGTTCATGGTCGATCCTGCGAATACCGAAAGCACCGAGGGAGGCGCTTCGTGGCCGCCCAGGCGGTGGGAGTTGGTTTCGCTGGCTATCGAGGCCATCATCAGGGTTCCGTAGTCGTGTGCTGCCTTCATCGCATTGACGAAAAAGGCGAGGAACTGGATGTTGGTTTTCGGCGTTTTACCCGGAGAGAGGAGATTGACACCCGTATTGGTGGCCAGCGACCAGTTGCAATGTTTGCCCGAACCGTTGACGCCCATAAACGGCTTTTCGTGGAAAAGCACTTTCAGTTTGTGTTTGGCGGCCGTTTTACGCATGACGGTCATCAGCAGGGTGTTGTGATCTACGGCTATGTTGGCCTCCTCGAACATGGGGGCGCACTCGAACTGATTGGGAGCCACTTCGTTATGTCTTGTTTTGAGCGGAATACCCAGTCGGTAAGCCTGTTCTTCGAATTCTTTCATGAAACTGATGACCCGCTCGGGAATTGCACCCCAGTAATGGTCGTCGAGTTGCTGGTCTTTGGCTGCCGTGTGCCCCATCAGGGTGCGTCCGGTCTGGGCCAGATCCGGACGGGCATTGAAGAGCGCTTCATCCACCAGGAAGTATTCCTGCTCCCAACCCAGGGTGGTCACTACCTTCGTGACGTCCTTGTCGAAATACTGGCAAACGTCTACGGCGGCCCGGTCAAGTGCGGCGAGCGATTTGAGCAGCGGGGTTTTAAAATCGAGCGCTTCCCCCGTGTAGGCGACGAAAATGCTGGGAATGCACAACGTCCGGTCTATCAGGAATGCGGGCGATGTGGGGTCCCAGGCGCTGTATCCGCGCGCTTCGAAGGTGTTGCGCAAGCCGCCGTTGGGAAAACTCGACGCATCGGGTTCCTGCTGTACGAGCAGTTCTCCCCGGAATGTCTCGAATGAACCTCCGCCCCACAGCGGTTCGAAAAAGGCATCGTGTTTCTCTGCCGTGGAGTCGTTCAGCGGCTGGAACCAGTGGGTGTAGTGTGTGGCGCCCCGCTCCATGGCCCATGCCTTCATCCCGACCGCCACCTGGTTGGCTACTTTCCTGTCGAGGCGACGGTTCTCTTCGATCGCCGTGTTGACACTGTCGAAAACGTCTTTGGGCAGGTATTGCCGCATTTTCTCCCGGTCGAAGACGTCGATGCCGAAATAATCGGAAATTTTCTTGTCGGATAATTTGGTTTCGATCAGCTCCCGTCTGGATATTTCGTCGAGGGCTTTGAAACGGAGTGTAGCCATATCGTGAATCTTGTTTTGAAATGCGACACAAAGATAGGAAATTATTCGGGCCCTCCTAAAACGAATGGGGGTTATTTGTCTGGGAAAGTCATTTTTCCCCGAAAACCCCCTTCGTTTTCCGTTTTGCCTTCCCTTAGTCGAAAGATTGCATGCCGGATTGGGCGATCCGCATCATTTTCTGATATTGGGCGGGGGAGAGTTCCAGAAAGAAGTAATGGATCGGATCGACCCGCATGCCGTTGTGGCGGATTTCATAGTGAAGGTGGGGGGCCAACGACAGTCCTGTATTGCCGGACAGGGCGATGATGTCCCCTCGGCGAACGTTTTGCCCTTTACGGACGTTGATTTTGCTCAGATGACGGTATTCCGTTTCGTATCCGTTCCCGTGGTCGAGAATCACCGTCAGGCCCGAAGAACTGCGGCGTCGGATGACATCCTTCACCCGCCCGTCGGCCGTGGCGAAAACGCGCGATCCTTCTGGAATGGTGTAATCCACTCCCTGATGGGAGGTCAGGCTTTTGTAGAAGGGGTGAATCCGCAGGCCGTACGAAGCGGTCAGCAATGTCAGTTCTTTGTTGATGACGGGCTGGATGGCCGGGATATGATTGGTGCCGTCCCGGTTTGCGGCTATTTTTCGTTCCAGCGTTTCGTAGGAATTTTTCAGGGAGGAGACATGTTTGGCCAGTTTTCCGCTTTTGGCGAAAAATGCGTCGCCGAGCTCCTTGTTGTTCTTCTCCAGTAAATTTTCGTAATCGACCCAGCGCTTGGCTCCGTATTGTTCATCCAGCTCGTAGGGTTCCGCTTCGAACAGTATCTTGAATACGTTCCGATCGCGTTCGATTACATTCCCGAGCACTTTCTCCACGGAGTCGTAGCGTAGATTGAGCGCTTCGTATTCTTCCTTCAGTTTTCGGGTAGACTCTTTCATGCGGTATTCGACCGGCGTGTCGAAAAAGAAAGAGAAGCCTATGTAGAACAGTACGGCAATTCCTATCCAGCCGAACAGGTGGATTACCACGCGGATCACGTTCTGGCGGAAATGGCGCCGCCGGTCGAACCAGGGGGGGCGTATGGTCGTTTTTGCTTGTTTCATACTGTCAGTCCGCTTCGTATGTGGTGGCTTTGGCCTCTTCTATGATCCGTTCGAAGTCCTCTTCGCTCATATCCCGTCGGAAATAGTTGATCGGATCCACGTGGCGTCCCATGTAGATGACTTCATAGTGCAGATGAGGCCCTGTGGAGCGTCCGGTGCTTCCCACTTCGCCGATCTTTTCGCCCCGTTTGACCTGCTGGCCCGGAATGACATCTATCCTGCTCAGGTGTGCGTAACGGGTCTTGTAACCGAAACCGTGGTCGATCAGGATTTGCTTACCGTATCCCCGGCCGCCCCGGTTGTCCGTGACGACCCCGTTTCCCGTGGCGTACACCGGGTCTCCCGTACGGGCTCCGAGGTCGATGCCCTCGTGCATGATGAAACGGTGCAGGATCGGGTGGTTGCGTCCCCCGAACGCACCGATGCTGCCTCGCAGATTACGCCGGTCTATGGGCCAGATGGCTGGGATGGCTGTAGCCATCTTCTCCTTGTCTTTGGAGAGAATCTGCAACTGGTCGAGCGATTTGGACTCCAGGTACAGCAACCGGGTCATGGCGTCGAGGTCCTTCCATGTATCGACCATCAGCGGGGCGAAACGGTCTTCGGCAGCCGATGCGTATTTTTCGTCCGGATAGGGGGTGTAGATACCCGGAATGGAGAGCGTGTCGGCAGCGAACAGCGACCGGTAGACGTTCTGGTCCCGGTGCTTGATCTCTTCGATCTTGCGGGTCGCCGCCTTTATCTTGTCGCGCAGAATGTCGTATTTGAGAATTAATTCACTGTTTTCCCTGCTGATCCGGTACATTTTCGGTGTATAGAAAAAGAAGGAGAAAACGAAGTTGATGACCGATGCGAGGATAAATCCGATCAGGATTTTACGCAGCAGACGGTAGAACCGGATACGGAACGGCGCGGCTATTACCTCATAGGTGAGGGTCTGTGGATTGAATTTGTACTCTTTTTTTGCCATTCGCAGAAAAACTCGCTCTCGGAAGAGGCAAAATTAGACTAATTTGTGTAATTTTACAACCTCTTTTCAGAAACGTAAAAAGTATCGGTAATATTATAGACGTAGAAATTGAGACAACACATGGAATCGAATCAGATCAGAGAGGCTTTTCTGGAATTTTTCCGTTCGAAAGGACACCAGATCGTTCCCTCGGCGCCGATGGTGGTCAAGAACGACCCCACGCTGATGTTTACCAACGCCGGCATGAATCAGTTCAAAGATAAGTTCCTGGGCAATTCGCCCATCACCAGCAAGCGTGTGGCCGATACGCAGAAATGTCTGCGGGTGTCGGGCAAGCACAATGACCTGGAAGAGGTGGGGCACGATACGTATCATCACACTATGTTCGAGATGCTCGGCAACTGGTCGTTCGGCGACTATTTCAAGAAAGAGGCGATTTCGTGGGCATGGGAGTTGCTGACCGAAGTGTACAAACTGCCGAAGGAGCGTCTGTATGCGACTATTTTCGAAGGGAGCGAGGAGGATGGCGTCCCCCGCGATCAGGAGGCTTACGACTACTGGTTGCAGTTCCTGCCTGCCGATCATATCATTTTGGGAAACAAGCATGACAATTTCTGGGAAATGGGTGATACGGGGCCCTGCGGTCCGTGCAGTGAAATCCATTTCGATCTGCGGTCCGACGGGGAGAGGGCAGTGAAGGACGGCCGTGAGCTGGTCAATGCCGGACATCATCTGGTGATCGAGATATGGAACCTGGTGTTCATGCAGTTCAACCGCAAGGCGAACGGATCGCTGGAGCCGTTGCCCGCCCATCATGTCGATACGGGAATGGGATTCGAACGGCTTTGCATGATTCTTCAGGGAAAACAGAGCAACTACGATACGGATGTGTTCCAGCCTGCGATCCGTGAGATATCGGAGATGTCCGGTAAAAAGTACGGGGATGATCCTAAGGCCGATGTCGCTATGCGGGTGATTGCCGATCATCTGCGGGCCATCGCGTTTTCCATTGCGGACGGGCAGTTGCCTTCGAACGTGAAGGCAGGATACGTGATCCGCCGGATTTTGCGTCGTGCCGTGCGTTACGGCTACACCTATCTGGGATTTACGGAGCCCTTTATCTGTCGTCTGGTGGACGGATTGGCCGAGCGTATGGGCGGCCAGTTTCCGGAACTGGTGGCGCAGAAGGCGCTTATCAAGAGCGTGATCGAAGAGGAGGAGAGCGCGTTCCTGCGTACGCTCGCTACGGGTATCAGTCTGCTCGACAGCGTGATCCGTAAATCGCAGGCGGCAGGCGGCAAGACGATCAGCGGAGCAGATGCGTTCCTGTTATACGATACGTACGGTTTCCCGATTGACTTGACCGAACTGATCGCGCGGGAACAGGGTATGGAGGTAGACCTGGACGGTTTTGACCGGGAGTTGCAGGCCCAGAAAGCCCGTTCACGCAAT
This sequence comes from Gallalistipes aquisgranensis, assembly GCF_014982715.1. Lineage (NCBI taxonomy): Bacteria > Pseudomonadati > Bacteroidota > Bacteroidia > Bacteroidales > Rikenellaceae > Gallalistipes > Gallalistipes aquisgranensis. The sequence goes on from NZ_JADCJY010000001.1 coordinate 866,907, forward strand.
GCTGCAGCCGTGGATACGGACGACTGGGTGGAGGTCCGTCCGGTGGAAGAGAGCCGTTTCGTGGGGTACGATTCGCTGGAGTGCGAAGTGCGGATCGCCCGTTACCGTCGGGTGACGACCAAAGGGAAAAGCTATTATCAATTGGTGTTCGATGCGACTCCGTTTTACGGAAATTCGGGCGGTCAGGCCGGGGACACCGGTTACATCGAATATGACGGAGAGCGGATCGCTATTACCGATACTCAGAAAGAGAACAACCTGACGGTGCATATCGCGGATAAACTTCCTGCCGATCCGTCCGTTTTGTTCCGGGCCGTGGTGAATCGGGAGCGTCGTGCCGCATCGGCCAACAACCATACGGCCACCCATCTGATGCACGAAGCATTGCGCGAAGTGCTCGGGACCCATGTGGAGCAGAAGGGGTCGCTCGTGACGGCCGATTACCTGCGGTTCGATTTTTCGCATTTCCAGAAGGTGACGGACGAACAGTTGCGCGAGGTGGAGAAACGGGTGAATGCCAAGGTCCGGGCGAATTATCCTCTGGAAGAGCAGCGGGAATGTCCGATAGAGAAAGCCCGAGAACTGGGCGCCATGATGCTGTTCGGTGAAAAGTACGGCGACAAGGTGCGCGTGGTGAAATTCGGCTCTTCGGTAGAGTTTTGCGGGGGGACGCACGTGTCGTTTACCGGGAATATCGGGCTGTTCAAGATCCTTTCGGAGAGTGCCACTTCGGCCGGCGTACGGCGAATCGAAGCCGTAACGGGAGCCCGGGCTGAAGAATACGTTTACGGGCTGGAGAATACGCTGAAAGACGTACAGCAGTTTGTGAACAATCCCTCGGTGACGCAGGCTGTGAAGAAGATATTGGAGGACAATACGGAGTTGCATAAGGAGTTGGACGAATTGCGCCGGGAAAAATTGAATTCGTTGAGGGATAAGGTCGCGGCGGAGTTGAAAGAGGAGGACGGTATGGTGCTTTGCGCCAGGGAGATCAATCTGGCACCCGCCTTTATCAAAGATATGGCTTTTGCTCTGAAGCCCCGGTTCCCTCGGTTGGTGATGGTGATCGGTTCGAATGTCGGCGGGAAAGCCACGCTGACCGTCATGCTCGGTGACGAGATCGTGGCCCAGGGAGTGAATGCCTCGCAAGTGATACGCGAGGCCGCGAAAGAGATCAACGGCGGCGGCGGCGGTCAGCCTTTCTTCGCAACGGCAGGCGGGAAAAATCCCGAAGGGATGGAAAAGGCGATTCTGAAAGCAGTGGATATGATAAAGGAAAAACTTAAATAAGGGTAAACAAAGATATGAAACAGAAAGTTTTGCTGATGATCTTGGATGGCTGGGGCAAGGGCAATCACGGTAAAGGCGATGTGGTCTTTTCTGCTCATCCGGAATACATCAACGGTTTGGAAGCGAAATTTCCGCATGCGCAGTTGCTCACCGATGGTGAGAACGTAGGGTTGCCCGAAGGCCAAATGGGCAACTCGGAAGTGGGACACCTCAATATCGGAGCCGGACGGGTAGTTTATCAGGACCTGGTGAAGATCAACCGGGCCTGTCGGGACAATTCGATCCTGAAAAATCCGGAAATCGAGAAAGCGTTCGCATACGCGAAAGAGAACGGCAAACAGGTGCATTTCATGGGGCTCGTTTCGGACGGAGGCGTGCACAGTTCTTTGGAACATCTGTTCAAACTGTGCGATATTTCGAAAGAGTACGATCTCGGAGACAGGACGTTCGTGCATTGCTTTATGGACGGCCGTGATACGGACCCTCGCAGTGGGAAGGGGTACATCGAACAGTTAGAGGCTCACATGGCTGTTTCTGCAGGGCGTATCGCATCGGTGATCGGACGTTATTATGCGATGGACCGGGATAAACGCTGGGAGCGGGTGAAAGAGGCATACGATCTGTTGGTGAACGGTGTAGGTGAGCCGGCAACGGCTGCCGCTACTGCGGTACAGAAATCTTACGACGAAGGTGTGACCGACGAGTTTATCAAACCGATCGTAGTGGTCGGAGCGGATGGAAAACCGGTCGGAACCATTCAGTCTGGCGATCTGGTGATTTTTTTCAATTTCCGGAACGACCGGGCCAAGGAACTGACGATCGTGCTGACTCAGGAGGATATGCCCGATGCGGGAATGCATACGCTTCCACTTTATTATTGTACGATGACCCCTTACGATGCCAAGTTTCAGGGGCTTCATATCCTGTTCGACAAAGAAAATGTTCAGAATACGATCGGAGAATATGTCTCGAAACAGGGTCTCAAGCAGTTGCGCATTGCGGAAACCGAAAAGTATGCCCATGTCACTTTCTTTTTGAACGGAGGCCGTGAAGAGAAGTTCGAGGGTGAAGAGCGTATTTTGATAGCCTCTCCTAAAGTGGCGACATACGATCTGAAGCCGGAAATGAGTGCTTATGAAGTGAAAGACGCCCTCGTGGAGGTTCTGGGAACGAAGAAATTCGATTTCATCGCGCTGAATTTTGCGAACGGAGATATGGTGGGGCATACGGGAGTGTATGACGCGATCGTGAAAGCGGTGAAAGCGGTGGATGCGTGTGTGAAGGATGTGGTGGAGGCTGCTCGGACGAACGGTTACGAGGTGGTTATCATTGCGGATCATGGGAATGCCGACAATGCCATCAATCCGGATGGTTCTCCCAATACGGCCCATTCGCTCAATCCCGTGCCCATTATCGTCGTGTCGGACCGGGTGAAAAGCGTGAAAAACGGAGTGTTGGCCGACGTGGCTCCTACGGTATTGAAATTGATGGGGCTTTCTCAGCCGGCCGAAATGACGGGACAGGCGCTGGTCGAATTGTAAGCGCTGGTCGAGCCGTAAAGAACGATAAAACGGGAATGTCTCAAACATTCCCGTTTTATCGTTTTATTGAAGCGAATGGTTCAATGAACCGGAAGTTTTACGGTCAGGGACTATTGATCGTCCGTCCGGTCAGCGATGAACCGGCTGATGTTTTCGGCGACCTTGTCGATCAGGTAGACCAGCGCTTCCTCGGAGGACCATGCCGAGTGCGGGCTGAGAATCAGTTTGTTCGGGTCTTCGATATGCAGCAGAGGATTGTCGGCCGGGAGTGGCTCCGATGAATAGACGTCGATTCCCGCACCTGCAATCGTTCCGATGTCGAGGGCTTCGGCCAGTGCCGATTCGTCCACTATACCGCCACGGGCAACGTTGACAATGAGGGCCGAAGGTTTCATCAGTTTCAGTTCATCGCTGCCGATCAGATGGTAGGTTTTAGCGCTGAGAGGTGCATGGATCGAAACGATATCCGATTCGCGGAGCAGATCGCCCAACGGTTTCTGCGGATATTTTTCGGGGCGGTGTATGCCGGAGACGGAACAGTAGGAGACGACGCAGCCGAATGCGTCAGCCAGCGAGGCGACCCGACGGCCGATATTTCCCATGCCGATGATACCCCAGTTTTTCCCGTGCAGTTCATGGGTCGTACGCCCGAAATCGAACAATTTGTCCGAACGGGAGTAGGTGCCGCTTTTGACGAAACGGTCGTAGTAGAGTGTCTGCTTCATTAGTGCCAGCACGTCGCATAAGGTCTGTTCCGCTACCGAATGGGTGGAATATCCGACCGCATTACGGACAGTGATACCCAGTTGGGCCGCCGTGTCGAGGTCGACGTTGTTCATGCCTGTCGCGGCGATACAAATCAGTTTCAGGTGAGGCAGAGCATGCAGTGTGTCGCCTTTAAGGGGTGTTTTATTGGCTATCACTACGTCGGCCTCCCGGCAGCGTTCGACGATCTGACCGACCGGAGTGGTGTCGTAGCCCGTATAGTTCCCGAGTGCTTTAATGGGGGAAAGATCTGTGTTATGGATGGTGTATTGGTCTAAAAATACGATGTTCAGTGGATTATTCATTGTCGTTTGTCGTTTTGGTTAATCTCTCCGATCAGTCCTCGGATTACGACCGAAGCGCATCCGCATCCGAAGACGGCTGGCAGATAGGAAATCGTGCCTACGTTCGATTTTTTATTGGTCTCCTCGCACAGAATCATCGAGCCTTCCCGGACGGGTTCGGCAGAGAATACGGCTTGGAATCCGCTGCGGACACCTGCCTTGTGCAGCCTTTTTCGCAGCATGTGGGCCAGCGGACAGTGATGGGTACGGGAAATGTCGCATATTTCCATGCGAGTCGGATCGGTTTTGGCTCCGGCTCCCATGGAACTGACGACGGGGTATCCCCGATCGAGGCATCCCGTGATCAGATTCACTTTCGGTGCCAACGTGTCGATGGCATCCACGACAAAATCGTACGGCCCGTTATCGAGCAGGGTATCCGTAGCGTCGTCGCGGATATATTCGCAAATGGTACGGAGTCGCAGATCGGGATTGATGTCCTGCAGCCTGTGTGCCAGAATTTCTGCTTTGGACAGACCTATCGTGGAGCGGAGTGCGATCAGCTGTCGGTTGATATTGCTTTCCGCTACCGTATCCGCATCGACGATGGTCATGCGCCCCACACCGCTGCGGCAGATCATTTCGGCCGCATAGGCTCCTACGCCGCCGAGCCCCACTACCAGTACGTGGGCCTGGCGGAGCCTGGACAGCTTCTCTTTACCCAGCAGCAATTCGGTGCGTTCCAGCCATGGCGGGATTATTTCTTCCATTTTCTGTAATTATTATATATAATGTGTCGCAATGTACCGGTCGGCATACCGAGTATTTCGGATGCTTTCTCGTAAACATCCCTGATCGGTACGGGGGTGTCGTCCGTTTCGAAAAACAGCCGGTCGGTCGGAATTGACCGTAGTGCTTCGGCAGTTTTCGGGGAGAGCAGGGAACGCGACCCGAATGAGAGGTAATATCCTTTCCGGGTAAGTTGTTGTGCTTGTTGTTCGTTTCCGGTGAATCCGTGGAAAACGACTCCGGAAACGGTATGCCTGCCGAGTGCTGCAAGCATATCGTCCCATGCCCGTACCGAGTGGAGGATGATCGGTAGGGACCGGGCGGATGCGATATCGAGTTGCTTTTCGAAAACCGACAGCTGGCGGAGACGGTCGACGGGGCGGGTGTAATCGAGACCGATTTCACCGATAGCGGATAACTCCGGAGCGGTTTTGAGTTCTGCCAGCAAGCGGTCTGTGTCGTCATTATCGAGGTGTTCCAGGCTCCACGGGTGGATTCCTGCCGAGCAGGGCGGGGCAGGGCACGGTTCCTGTTCGCCCAGCATGCGGTTCGTTACCGATACGGTGTCCGGTCCGTTTTCCGGACGGTGCGTATGGATATTTACATAAGGATCGAGTTCCACCGTTTGTCTCTGTTCGGTTTTTAATTAATTTTGTTCCCGACAGCAAAATTAGCAAAACATTTCAACATGGTCCACCTGTCCGTTGCCGGGATACGCGAAATGCTTGAAAGTACGGGGTCTGTCCGAGAGGATTTGTTCCGTCAGGCGTTACGTCTCAAAAAAGAGGCCGCGGGAGAAGGTATTTATCTGCGGGGATTGATCGAATTTTCCAATGTTTGTCGTAAAAACTGCCTCTATTGCGGTATCCGGCGGGAAGGAACCCGGGTCGGACGCTATACGCTTACGGATGCCCAGGTGCTCGATGCAGCTCAGTATGCGTGGAGAAAAGGCTACGGTTCCGTGGTCCTTCAGGCCGGGGAACAGGTGTCGGAGGGATTTATTGCCCGGATCGAACGATTGGTCGGAGAGATCGGGGATCTTTCGAACGGAGAACTGGGGATCACTCTTTCGTTGGGAGAACAATCGGCCGTGACCTATCGACGCTGGAGAAAGGCCGGGGCGCATCGTTACCTGTTGCGGATCGAGAGTTCCTCGCCGGAATTGTATGCCCGTATTCATCCGGATGATTCCAGGCATTGTTACGAAGACCGTGTGCGTGCGTTGGAGTCGCTTCGGAAGGAGGGGTATCAGGTGGGAACGGGCGTCATGATCGGACTGCCTGGTCAGACGACTTCCGATCTGGCCCGGGACATCCTGTTTATGAAGAGGCTCGATATCGACATGTGCGGTATGGGCCCCTATGTAGAGTGTGCAGGTACGCCGTTGGCCGCATATTCCGAAGCGCAGGGGGGCGGAACGAAAGAGGTGTTGCATGAGCGGCTGGAGATGACGCTGAATATGATTGCCGTGTTGCGCATTGTCATGCCCGATATCAATATAGCGGCAACGACGGCCCTGCAGGCGATCGATGCAGGGGGGCGTCTGCGGGCGGTGGAGTGCGGGGCCAATGTGGTGATGCCCAATCTCTCTCCGCAGGAGGTGCGGGAAAATTATGCGTTGTATGACAATAAGCCGCTTGCACTCGACAGTCGGATTCTGGAACAGTCTGTATGCTATGGCGAACGGGGCGATTCACAACACTTTAAAAAAAGAGAAAAAACAGCGTGGAATAGTGGAAAATATCCGAAATAAAAAGTAAATTTGCATCGCTGGGTTGATTTTTAAATTCTTTAAGAAATAAATACCTATTATCCATACTTTAGTAGCATGTCGAAAATTATAAAGTTGAAGAGGGGACTTGACATCAATCTTCTCGGAGAGGCCGCCCGGAAGCTCGTCCGTCTGCCGCAGGCGGCTTCTTATGCACTCAGACCCGATGATTTTGTCGGGGTGGTGCCCAAGTTGCTGGTGCGGGAGGGCGACCGTGTGAAAGCCGGAAATGCCCTGTTCTTCGACAAGAACAATCCGCAGGTGCTTTTCCCGTCACCCGTGAGCGGAGTGGTGTCGGCTGTACGCCGCGGTGAGAAGCGGAAAATTCTGGAAGTCGTGGTGACACCCGATGCCGAACAGGAGTATGAACAGTTTCCTGTGCCCGATTTGGAAAAAGCATCCCGGCAGGACGTGGCCGGTGCGTTGCTGGCAGCCGGTCTTTGGCCCTGTATTGTGCAGCGTCCCTATGGAATCATCGCCGATCCGGGGCAAACGCCGAAATCTGTTTTCGTTTCCGGGTTCGATTCGGCTCCGCTGGCTCCGGATATGAATTTTGTGTTGACGGAAGAGTTCGACAATCTGCGGACGGGGGTCGAGGTGTTGAAAAAACTGACTTCAGGCAAAGTCCATTTAGGTCTGAAAGCAGGTGCCGAAGGTGTGTTGAACCGACTCGGCAATGCCGAGCAGCACTTGTTCAGCGGTCCTCATCCTGCTGGGAATGTCGGCGTTCAGATACACCACATAGATCCGGTTAACAAGGGAGAGGTCGTTTGGACTGTCGATGTGCAGAATCTCGCATTGATCGGACGTTTGTTCCGTACGGGTAAAGTGGATATGCACAAGATCATTGCCCTGACGGGATCGGAGGTCGCCGATACGCATTATTGCTCTGTGGTTGCCGGTGCTCAGATCTCCTCCCTTGTCGATGAAAGCAATGTCCGGCATCAGGAAACCTCGTCCGTGCGTTACATCAGTGGAAATGTACTGACTGGAACCAAAGTGGAGCGGGACGGTTATCTGGGGTTTTATCATAATCAGGTGACGGTAATCCCGGAGGGAGACAAATATGAATTTATGGGGTGGGCGATGCCCCGGTTCGGTAAATTTTCGGTGTCTCATTCCTATTTTTCGTGGTTGATGCCTCACCGGGCGTATGCATTGGATACCAATCTGAACGGAGGGGTGCGTCCTTTCGTCGTGACGGGATTGTATGACAAGTATCTCCCGATGGATATTTATCCGCTTTATCTGTTCAAGGCGATTTTGGCCGGGGATATCGACAAGATGGAGAATCTGGGTATTTACGAAGTGGTCGAGGAGGATTTTGCCCTGTGTGAATTCGTCGATCCCTCCAAGACGGAAATGCAACAGATTATCCGCGATGGGATCAATCTGATGATTAAAGAGCTTAACTAAATACAAATGAAAGCATTAAGGAATTTTGTAGACAAGATAAAGCCGACCTTCGAAAAGGGAGGGAAGCTGCATATGCTTCATTCGACATTCGACGCTTTCGAGACGTTTTTGTTCGTTCCCAACCATGTGACGAAGAAGGGGGCCCATATTCGGGACTGCAACGACATGAAGCGCGTGATGATCGTGGTTGTGATCGCCCTGATGCCGGCTCTGCTTTTCGGGATGTTCAATGTGGGGCTTCAGCATTTCAGAGCGATAGGTTTGCCCGATACGGGGATCGGAGAGTGTTTTTGGTTCGGTTTTCTGAAGGTATTGCCGATTATTCTGGTCTCTTATATCGTGGGGCTCGGAATCGAGTTCGCTTTCGCGCAGGCGAGAGGACATGAAGTGAATGAGGGATTTCTCGTGACGGGTATGCTGATTCCGCTGATCATGCCGGTGGACGTTCCTTTGTGGATGGTGGCCGTGGCGACGGCGTTCTCCGTCATTATCGGCAAGGAGGTCTTCGGAGGAACGGGAATGAACGTATTCAACCCTGCTTTGCTGGCACGGGCGTTCATATTTTTCGCCTATACGCCTTTCATTTCGGGAGAAAAAGTCTGGGTCGCCGGTCTGAGTGAAGGAAAAGGAATTGTGGACGGTTTTTCGGGGGCGACTCCGCTTTCGGATGTAGCCAATGCGTTGGCCGAGGGGGCTGAAACCGTAAACTGGACGAATGCTTCGACTCCTTGGGACTGGTTCGTGGGAACGATTCCCGGCAGTATCGGGGAGACTTCGACGATTGCTATTCTGATCGGAGCGGCAATCCTGCTCTATACGGGGATTGCAAGCTGGCGTGTTATGCTGAGTGTTTTTGCCGGCGGTTACCTGATGGGGCTCGTCTTCAATCTGATCGGTGCCAACGTGGCGATGACTTTCCCTGCGTGGCAGCATCTGATCGTGGGTGGCTTCGCGTTCGGAGCCGTTTTTATGGCGACCGATCCGGTGACGGCACCGCAGACCAATACGGGCAAGGTGATCGGAGGTTTCCTGATCGGCGTGATCGCCGTGCTGATCCGGGTTGTCAACCCAGGTTATCCGGAAGGTATGATGCTTGCGATTCTGTTTATGAATGCCCTGTCGCCGTTGATTGATTACTATGTGGTGCAGGCGAATATCTCGCGGCGTAACCGCCGCCTTAAACCGGCAAGCAAATAAGGAGGATTGGACGATGAACAAGAACAGCAATACTTATATTATAGGTTACTCGGCGATTATGGTGATCGTCGTTGCTTCGGTGCTCTCTTTCGCGTCGCTTTCGTTGCAGAAACGTCAGAATGAAAATGTAAAGATCGAGAAAATGAATGACATTCTCCGATCGATCGGCGAAGGGGAAGATGCCGACAAGGCTCCCGACAAAGCGAAGTACGTGATAGGCGAGTACGAGAAATATATCGTGGACAGCTATGCCGTGAATACGAAGGGAGAAAAAGTGAATGGAGCCGATGCATTCAGCTTGTTGATTAATCTGAAGGCAGAATACGACAAGCCCGATTCAGAGCGGGTGTTACCCATTTTCGTAAGTCGTAGCGATGAAGGTGTCGTCCATTACATATTGCCTGTCTGGGGTGCCGGTTTGTGGGGACCCGTCTGGGGATATGTGGCGCTCGATGCGGACTGGAATACGATCTACGGGGTCGTTTTCGATCATAAGAGCGAGACGCCGGGGCTGGGCGCAGAAATTACCACGATGGCGTTTCGCGGTCAGTTCGAACAGAAAAAAATCTATGAAGAATCCCGTATGGTGGCCATTTCGGTGCTGAAGGGTGCAGGAGCTTCTGCCGGAAACATTCATGCCGTAGATGCCATATCGGGAGGAACGATTACCAGTCGGGGTGTCGAAAAGATGTTGAAGGACTGTCTGACCGATTATTCCGCATATATGGATAAAGAGCGGGCCGCCTTGTCGGAACCTCAGACTGCTGTTCCGGCGGAAATTGCCGGGGATGCGATGCCTGTCGATTCGTTAACCATTAACAAGTAAGGTGTAACCATGAGCGAAAAAGAAAAAGAACCGATGTTTTCGGCAAAGATATGGAAGCTCCTGACTTCCCCCTTTAATCAAAGCAACCCGATCACGGTACAGATTCTGGGTATCTGTTCGGCGTTGGCTGTGACGGCGAAACTGAAACCTGCTTTTGTAATGGCTCTTTCGGTGATCGTGGTGACTGCGTTTTCGAGTCTGATCATTTCGATGATCCGGAAGTCGATTCCTTCGCGTATTCGGATCATCGTGCAGCTGGTCGTGGTGGCCGCGTTGGTAATTCTGGTCGATCAGGTGCTGAAGGCTTATGTGTACGATGTAAGCAAGCAGCTGTCTGTGTTCGTGGGATTGATTATTACCAACTGTATCATCATGGGGCGTATCGAGGCGTTCGCGCTCGGGAATAAACCCTGGGCTTCGTTCGTAGACGGTGCAGGTAATGGATTAGGCTATGGGCTGATTCTGATTATTCTCGGATTTTTCCGCGAATTGCTGGGGGCCGGTACCTTGTGGGGGTATCAGATTATTCCCGATTCCTGGTATATCGGAAATGGCGGATTTTATTCTAATAATGGGTTGATGTTATTGCCTCCGATGGCATTGATTTGCGTGGGGATCATTATTTGGGTACAGCGGAGCCGCAATAAAAGTCTGATTGAAAAATAGTGAAAGGATAGCCTTATGGAAAATATACTGAATATATTCGTCCGGTCGATTTTCATCGACAATATGGTGTTCGCTTTCTTCTTCGGCATGTGTTCTTTCATCGCTGTAAGCAAGAGTGTGAAGACGGCTATGGGGCTCGGAGTTGCCGTTACTTTTGTGATGGTGGCAACGGTGCCTTTGAACTGGTTGCTCAATGAGTATGTATTGAGCGGCGGAGCGTTGAGTTGGATCAGTCCGAAATTGGCGGACGTGGATCTCAGTTTTTTGAGTTTCATCGTCTTTATTGCCGTTATTGCTTCGTTTGTTCAGCTTGTGGAGATGGTTGTGGAGAAATTCGCACCGGCCTTGTACAATCAATTGGGTATTTTCCTGCCTTTGATCGCTGTGAATTGCGCCATTATGGGCGGTTCGCTTTTCATGCAGGAGAGGGGATATGCCAATATCGGCGAAGCCACTGCTTTCGGTTTGGGTTCGGGGATCGGCTGGTGGTTGGCGATCGTTATGATGGCGGCCATTCGTGAGAAGATTGCCTATTCGAATGTTCCTCCCGCATTGAAAGGGGCCGGAATCACCTTCATTCTGACGGGGCTGATGGGAATCGCTTTTATGACTTTCCTGGGAATTCAAATCTAATTTAAAAGGATAGAGATGGGATTATCAATTATTATAGCCATTGTGGCATTTATGGCGGTCACATTGGTGCTGGTAGGTCTGTTGCTGTACGCCAAAAACAAACTGACTCCGTCGGGTGAAGTGCAGATCGACATCAACGATGCGGAAAAAGTGCTGACGGTGGAGCCAGGCAGTTCCCTGCTTTCGACTTTGGGTAATAACGGGATTTTTCTTCCTTCGGCTTGTGGCGGAGGCGGTTCGTGCGGAATGTGCCGGGTGCAGGTGCTCGAAGGGGGAGGGGATATTCTGCCTACCGAAGTGAATTTCTTTACCCGGCGTCAGCAGCAGGAAAAGTGGCGTCTGGGTTGCCAGGTGAAGGTCAAGGAGAATTTGAAAATTCATGTTCCCGAGGCTGTGCTGGGGGTGAAAAAATGGGAATGTGAAGTGGTTTCGAATCATAATGTGGCAACGTTCATCAAGGAATTTGTGGTGAAACTTCCTGAGGGAGAACGCCTCAATTTCCGTTCGGGCGGTTATATCCAAATCGACGTGCCTAAATATGACGAGATCAAATTCAGCGATTTCGATATTGATCCCCAGTATCGGGAGGATTGGGACAAGATGAAGATGTGGGGACTGGTAACCAAAAATCCGGAACCTACTTTCCGTGCCTATTCCATGGCTAACCATCCGGCTGAAGGGAATATCATCATGCTGAATATCCGTATTGCTACTCCGCCCTGGAACCGGGCAGCCGGAACGTTTGAGAATGTCAATCCGGGAATATGCTCGTCCTATATCTTTTCATTGAAACCGGGAGATAAAATTACCATATCCGGTCCTTACGGCGAATTCTTCGTGAAGGATACTCCCAATGAGAAGATGTTTATCGGCGGCGGTGCGGGTATGGCTCCCATGCGTTCGCATATCTTCCACCTGTTCAAGACGGAAAAGACTGACAAGCCGGTAACTTTCTGGTACGGTGCGCGAAGCCGGCGCGAGATTTTCTATGAAGAGCAGTTCGAGGAGATCGAAAAGCAGTTCCCGAATTTCAAATTCCATATCGCGCTTTCGGAGCCGAAACCCGAAGATAATTGGACGGGTTATGTCGGATTCATTCATCAGGTGATTTTCGACAATTATCTCAAAAATCACGAGGCACCGGAGGATATAGAATACTATCTGTGCGGTCCTCCCATGATGACTGCTGCTGTCTGCAAGATGTTGGACAGTCTCGGAGTTCCCCCCGAAAACATTATGTACGACAATTTCGGTGCATAAATCGGATTATATGCGAAAGACGGAGAGGCTGTGGGTCTCTTCGTCTTTTTTTGAGAGTGGAAAAAGATGAAAATACTGACGGGAAAACAGATTCGTGAAGCGGACCGTTACACGATCGAGCATGAACCGGTCGGTTCGCAGGAGTTGATGGAACGGGCATCCGAAGTGATCGCCCAGTGGATATGCAACCATATCGGACAGGAGACGCCGCTTTTCTTTTTCATCGGGAAAGGCAATAACGGAGGAGACGGTCTGGCCGTGGCGCGTATGCTGTACCATGCAGGTTATAGCTGCTATGTCTATCTGATTTACGGAAAGGAGTTACTTTCTGCCGAATGCCGATTCAATCTGGAACGGTTACCCGAGGGGGTGTGTCGTCAGGAAGGCGGCATCGTACAGGAGCTCGATATTCCTGGAGATGCCGTTGTTATAGATGCCATTTTGGGAACCGGTGTGACCGGTCCGTTGAAAGATCCGGTACTTTCGGTCGTGGAAATGATCAATTTTTTGCCGAATCGGGTCGTATCCATCGACCTTCCTTCAGGGCTGGGAACGGAGTTCGGAAATGACGGGCGGTTAACTGTGATGGCAGAGACTACTCTTACTCTGGAATTCCCGAAATTGGCGATGTTGATGCCCGAGGCCGGAGAAGCCTGCGGCAGAATCGAAGTATTGGCGATAGATTTGGATGCCCGGTATATGGATGCGGCTCCGTCACCCTACTATTATGTGACGGAAGAGGTGGTTCGTGCCCAGCTTTTATCCCGTCCGAAGTTCGGTCACAAAGGGACTTTCGGTCATGTTTTGCTCGTATGTGGCTCGGAAGGCATGATGGGGGCGGGAATTTTGGCTGCGGCTGCGGCATTACGGTCCGGGTGCGGTCTTGTGACCCTGCATTTGCCGATAGCCGAGCGCATGGCTGTGCAGGTCAGTTCGCCTTCGGCGTTATTGAGCCTTGATCCCGGGACCTGTTTTTCCGTTTTACCAAGGGATTTGACTCGTTATGCTTCGATAGGGATCGGATGTGGAATGGGGCAGGCGGAAGAGACCGTAGCGGCTTTCGAAACTCTGCTGCGGACTTATTCTCGGCCTGTAGTGTTGGATGCAGATGCTTTGAATATATTGGCTTCCAATCCCCGGTTGCGTGAGTATGTTCCGGAAGAATCTATTCTGACGCCTCATCCGGGTGAATTGAGACGATTGGTAGGGGAGTGGGACGATGAAGAACAAAAGTTGGAGCTGGTGAAAAAATTGGCAGCCGATCTTCGTTCGGTGGTTGTGGTGAAGGGAGCCCATTCCATGATCTGTTCGCCGGAAGGAGTCTGCTGGTTTAATTCTTCGGGGTGTGCAGGTTTGGCCAAGGGCGGAAGCGGCGATGTTTTGGCCGGATTGTTGGCCGGATTGCTTGCCCGAGGATACGATTCGATGGCTGCGGCTGTAGTGGGAGTTTACATTCATGGTTTGGCCGGAGAAAAATGTGCCGCTTATTACGGGGAGGAGAGTATGAACAGCGGAGATCTTCCGGACTTTTTGGCGGAGGCTTTTATGGATATCCGATAAATTTTTCTATATTTGTTCTGCTAACTTTAAAATCTGTTTTGATATGGCAAGCATTCGTTTGATAAAGAAGGATATAGACTATCTCGTGGGAGAAGTGATCTCGGATTGTTACCTTACCGTCTATTTTCACCCGGAGAAAAAGCAGGAGATCGTATCCGTGATGGAAGAGGCTGTCGAATTACGGAACTCTCTTTTTTCTCAGGTAAAACCGAAAGAGAAACATAATCCGAGTCTGGTGAAAAAGCATTATGCTCACATGCGTCGGGAGCTGATGGAGAAAGTGGATGGACTATTCGTTAAACTGAGCGGGATTTCCTCGAAAAAGTAGAGAATTCTTTTTAGAATCAATAAGGCGGAAAATGTATGCATTTTCCGCCTTATTTTTCTTCATGTTTTTTCAAAACGGTATGCGGAATATCGCCATGGCATATCAGTTGGATCGGACAGTCATAATTGTACAGTTGCTCTTCTGTAATTTCATTCGAATCGTGGCGATGGACTCTGCGGTTGACGCATACGATGGTTTTGACGACACTTGTAATGGTGCCGATGTCATGAGATACCATGACGATGGCCATCTGGCTGTTCAGTGTTCGGAGAATATCGTACAACTCTTTTTCGAATTTGTTATCCACGAAATTGGCGGGTTCATCCAAAATCAACAGTTTCGGGTCGGAGATCAGGGCCCGGCAGAGTAGGGCGCGCTGCATCTGCCCGCCGGATATCTCTCCGATCGGATTTTGCGCTATTAATGAGATCCCTGTCATTTCCATCAATTCTTCAGCCCGTTTTCTGTCAGTGGCAGTATACCGTTTCCAAAGTCTTTTTCGGGCCTGCAAGCCAGAGTACACCACTTCGCGTACGGAAATGGGAAACGAACGATCGAAATTGTTCTGTTGCGGCAGGTATCCGATAGCCCGGCCATACCGGTCGTCCAGACCGGGTGCGTACCAAATCGAGCCGGAGTAGGGGATCGTACCCAATATGGCTTTGACAAGAGTGGTTTTTCCTCCTCCATTCGGCCCGATGATTCCGATAAAGTCGTGTTCGAAAATGTCGAGATTCACATTTTCCAAAGCCGTATAGATACCGTATGTGACCGAGAGACCGCGGATTGAAATGAGAGCCATACTGTTATTCCGAGATTTGATTCGCAATACGATTTAGATTTTCCACTACATTTTCTTGCAGAGGATCGATCTCTATCGCCTCTGCCCCTATTTCCGATGCGAAGGCAACGACGGAGGCCCGACTGAACTGGCTCTGGTAAAATAATTTTCTGATTCCGTCATTTTGGGCTTGGCGAATGATTTTTTGTAACCGGTCGACAGAGGGTTCTTTTCCGTCCTCTTCAAGGGGGATCTGTTCAATACCATAATCTCGGGCCATATAAGTAAGGGCCGGATGATAGATCAGAAAATATTTTTTATCCGATGCCGAGAACCGGGTACGCAGTGTCCGGTCCAAAGAATCCAAACGTGAGAGCAAGTTCCGGTAGTTGACCGCATATCTGGTAGAATCGGGGTAGAGCAGGGCTATTTGTCGATAAGCTGTCGATGCCATTTGTTTCAATGCCGCGGGCGAAGTCCATATATGGGGGTCGGTTCCTTTATGGCCTGTGTGATTGTGTTCTCCGGTGATGAGGCTTATGTTTTCAGATAGGTTCACAATTCGGTTTTCCGCGATAGTGTTGGAAAATCGTTCGGATAATTGTCGTTCGAAATCAATTAATCCCGTGGTGAAAACTAATCTGGAATCGGATAAAGCGGTCATTTGTGCCGGGGTGGGCTCGTAAGTCTCCGGAGTCGCTCCGGGAGGCAGTAAGATTTCGACTGGGAAATCCTGTTCTGTGATGCTTTCTACGATATATTTTAATGGAGGAATACTGACGATCCAACTATTTTTGTCGTTTTTGTCCGTTTGTTTGGCACAGGCACAAAACAACAAAGCTATGGTAATTCCCTGCAATAAGTGCGTTCTTGTCATAGAGCATTGTTGATTACCAGATATTTGATGGATTTTCTCCCGGCTTTTTTGATGCCATGAAGAACTCCTCCTGGGCAATAGACACAGGTTCCCGGCCTGACTCTCATTTCCTTATTACCGATAATTACAGTAGCCCTACCTTCTAAGATGAAATAGCATTCGTCATTGGGGTGTTGGTGTGGTGCATGGGTTGCCGTAGCTTTGTCGACATAGGAAAGCTTGACATTAAACCCACTTTGTGTGAATTCTTTGGGAAGATACCAAAACGCATATCCGGACTTGGTTGGTGTGATTTCGCTTTTAGTAAAAGGTACGACACAATTATTAATGGAATATCGGATTGTTGTATCCTGTGGATGTTGTTGGGCGGAGAGATTTCCACAAATTAAGATACTTCCGAGAAAAACCAAAAAAGGAAAAAGTTCTTTCATAATATGGTCTATTGAAATTTATTTTTCAAAAGTAACTCAAATTTGCATGAATGCAATAAATGTCAAAGATAATATAATTAACATAATGAACGCTGTTGCAATTTTGTATAAATACACAAGATTGGGAAAGCGAATCACTGGATTTATTCTGCTTTCCCCAATTGCAATTCTGTAATGAATTATAATTTATATTATGTTAAATTATTTTCTTTGGTTGTAAATGGTAAAAGTATGATCATCAAAACAAATTATTATTTGTTCTGCCACTCTTTTTTGTTCGGGTAATTTAAATTGAATTTCTTTTTGGGAATTTGTTTTGGGAAAAGGCAATGTCGGGTGCTCCGTTTCTACCTCTATGTAATTTGTTGTGGTCTGGTCTTTTGGTCTGCTGGATGTATAAAGTTCTGTTTTGTTCGATAATTTTTCTTCCGATGTTCGAGGTGTTGATTTTCGTATATCGGCATTTCTAAAGATTGTTCCTTTACCTAAAAGAAGCCAATCGGGATTGACCGAAGGAAAGCATTGAAGGAATTTTACAATAAATTCAAAACCAGGTTTATTCCTTCCCGAAAGTAAATGGGAGATACTGGAAGGTTGCACCTCCAGTAAATTAGCCAATTTTCCCGGTGTCAATCCTTGTTGCTTTAGAAATTCAGCTAAACGGTCTTTCATATTCATTTTTTACAAATATAAAACTAATTCTATACAAACTCAATTTTCCAAAAATAAAAAATAAAAGAAAATCCTGTTATGTAATGGTATAAGCCACATGACAGCGTGAAATCTTTATACATTAAAAGAATATATAATTGTATGTAAATATTTGATTTTTCATTTAATGTGTCTTTTGTGTTGTAATTGTAATGATTGAGTATTTTTTGAAATAAGGAAACCGTGCAATATGCCTGTATTTTGTATTGATTTGCTAGTATTTAAACCACTGATAATTAATAATATATCATGCTTAAATTAAATAATTTAACCGAAACAGCGCCGAGATTTTTCAGTGATATGTGTTTACAAATGTGAATAATGAGCGACAAATAAAAGGCAGGGAATACCCTGCCCTATCTGTTTGCAAATTTGTTCTTTGATTAAAGTTTCAATTTAGATTGAATTTCTATGAATTCGTCTGAAGTCAGTTGCAATTTTGCTTTATGGAAGTCAACATCACCTTCACTATTTATAGGAATTAAGTGTATATGTGCATGTGGAACTTCCATGCCCAATACGACGATAGCAACCCGTTTGCAAGCTACTTGCTGCTTTATCTTAATTGCGATTTTTTTGGCAAATAACATTAACCCAGCAAGTGTTTCATTATCGAGATCGAAGATATAGTCGGTCTCTTGTTTAGGAACGACTAAGGTATGCCCTTTTGTCAATGGATGAATATCCAGGAATGCATAATATTTTTCATCCTCTGCAATTTTGTAACAAGGTATTTCCCCTTGAATGATACGAGAAAATAAGGTCGGCATAATTATAAAGTTTTAGTATTCTTTGAATTTTGGTGTGAGTATTTCTGAATAAATTATCGCGGCCCTTAAGTCGAAATCTCTGTTGTTTACATTTGTAAATTGTATTGGTGTGGTCTCTTTTTCATTTGAAGGTACTGGTTGTGTCTCATCCAGACTTTTCTGCGCATATCGTGGTGTAATCTTTTCTGTAAATAACCCCTTGCCCTCTACTGTTCGGTGTTTCAAATTTCTTGAGGACTCTTCTGCTAACTCATCGATTAGATTCAAATCGGGTATCGGCGTTGTCTGTTGTAGTTTCTTCTTTTTATTGATTGATCCTATTAATGATGCTACGGCGATCAATAACAAAACCAATATGTCTGAAACCTCTTCCATCTTACCTGTTTTTTTTAATTGTTTCTAATCCTTTTCACCTTCTCTATTCCTTTGATTTTCCTGACTTTATTCGTGATCATGTTAAGGTCTTCTATGCTTTTTACGTAGAGGCTGATTGTCCCTTCGAAAATGCCGTCATGACTTTGTATGTGAAGTTCTCTGATATTGATGCTGAGTTCGCCGGTGATCACCTGTACCATTTCCATCAAAATTCCCATACGATCTATGCCTCGAACCTCAATTATGGAGAGATATGACATAGCCTTATGGCTTGACCATTTGATAGATGTGATATTTTCTCCGTGTTGTGAGGCCAAGCGTGTCAGTTCGTCACAGGAAGTTTTATGTACATATATTTTGCCGCTTTCCGGGTCTTTGTATCCCATCACTACATCTCCGGGAATCGGGTTGCAACATTCGGCCATGATAAATTGAGGTTCATTTCCTCCTACTTCGGTCGGTTCTTTTACAACATACTGGTCGTTCTTTTTGTCGCCGCCGCCTCCTAAAAATTTGAAAGGATTGACGAGTTGAAGCGTCCAAAATTTCAGCATTTTGCTTGCTGCATTCTGTTTCAGTATTTTTTCCAGGTTATCCAGTTTCAGTATTTCAGCTCCCAGTTTGCTGTAAAATTCATCCTTATTCGTGCATTCGTATGCAGGAAGGACCTTTCTGAACACCCGGGCACTTGGAGTGATGCCGAATTCTTTCAGTTTGCTTTCGAACAGTTCGATACCCCGTTCTATATTGTTTTGCTTGTCTTTTTTCAGGTAATTTTTGATCGATTGTTTGGCCTTGGCCGTGGTGACATGTTCCAGCCAGTCTGTTTGGGGGTGTGCTGTGCCCGAGGTCAGAATTTCCACTTGATCTCCGCTTGCAATCGGTGTGAAAATGGATTCGATCTTATGGTTGATTTTGGCTCCGATCGCCCGGTTGCCGATCTTGGTGTGAATGTCATATGCAAAGTCGAGTGCAGTGGCGCCCTGAGGTAATTTGCGGGATTCACCTTTGGGTGTAAATACCACGATTTCTGTGGTATAGAGGGTCATTTTGAAATTGTCCAGAAAATCGACGGCATTCTCCGTCGGACTGTTCAATGCCTCCCGAACTTTTTTAAGCCATTTATCGAATTCGTCTTCGTCATTGGATATGGTGGCATGTTTGTATTTCCAATGTGCGGCGAATCCTCGTTCGGCGATCTCCTCCATTCGCTGGGAGCGAATTTGCACTTCGGCCCATACTCCGTCGGGACCCATTACGGTCGCGTGCAGAGCTTCATAGCCATTGGCTTTGGGAATCGTGACCCAGTCCCGTATCCGGTCGGGTTTGGGTTTGTATATATCGGTAATCAGTGAGTAAATATGCCAGCATTGCGATTTTTCGGGAATAAGCGGCGACGGCTGGAATACGATGCGGATAGCGAACAGGTCGTAGATTTCCTCGAAAGGAATTTGTTTACGCTGCATTTTCGACCAGATCGAATAGATGCTTTTGACCCGTCCGGAAATTTCAAAGTCGATACCGCTTTCCTTCAGCCGTTCGATGATCGGGGCATTGAATTTTTCGATGAAACGGGCCCGGTCGGCCTCCGTTTCGTTCAGTTTGCGTTCGATTTCGAGATATTGTTCCGGGAATCTGTATTTCAGGCTGAGGTCCTCCAGTTCGGTTTTGATCGAATAGAGGCCGAGCCGATATGCCAGCGGCGCGAAAAGATAGATCGTTTCGCTGGTTATCTTGATCTGTTTGTCGGGAGGCATCGAACCGAGTGTCCGCATGTTGTGCAACCGATCCGCTATTTTGATCAAAATCACACGGACGTCGTCGGACAGGGTCAGCAATACCTTTCGGAAGTATTCCGCCTGCTGGGAGGTTTCTGTGTTGAAAACTCCGGCCATCTTGGTCAGTCCGTCCACCATGGTGGCGATCTTGGGGCCGAACATCAGCCCGATCTCTTCTACGGTGTAGGCCGTGTCCTCCACGACATCGTGAAGCAGTGCTGCAACGACCGATTTTACACCGAGCCCGATCTCCTCGATCACAATTTTGGCGACGGCGATCGGGTGAATGATATATGGTTCACCCGACTTGCGCCGGACGCCTTTGTGGGCCTCTTTGGCCAGAAAGAAGGCTTTTTTGATGATGTTCCAGTCCTTTTCGCTTTTGCATATTTTTTCGCAGCTATGCAAAAGGTCGTTGAATTTGTCTTCGATCAGAATTTCATCTTCAGCCGAATATTCCGCCATGACCACCTCAATGAAAACGTTAGTACTGCCGCTCTATTTGGCTGCCATTGCCTCTCTTACCTTAGCTTCGATTTCGGATGCCAGGGTCTCGTTGTTTTTCAACAATTCTTTGACGGCATCGCGGCCCTGTCCCAGTTTTTGGTCGTTGTAAGAGAACCAGGAGCCGCTCTTTTTGATAATGCCGAAATCGACGCCGAGGTCTATGATCTCCCCGATCTTCGAAATACCTTCGCCGTACATGATATCGAACTCTGCCCGACGGAATGGCGGAGCCACTTTGTTCTTGACGACCTTCACCTTGGCCCGGGCTCCGAGTTGCTCCTCGCCGTCCTTGATGCTGGAGGATTTTCGGATGTCGATCCGGACACTGGCATAGAATTTCAGGGCGTTACCTCCTGTGGTAGTCTCCGGATTGCCGTATGCGATACCTATTTTGTCCCGCAACTGGTTGATGAAGATGCAGACGGTTTTGGTTTTGCTGATTGTGGCTGTCAGTTTGCGGAGTGCCTGCGACATCAGGCGGGCCTGCAAACCCATTTTGGACTCCCCCATCTCCCCTTCGATTTCGGCTTTCGGGGTCAGGGCTGCTACCGAGTCGATAACGACGATATCCACAGCACTCGAGCGAATCAAATGGTCGGCGATTTCCAGCGCCTGCTCCCCGTTGTCGGGCTGGGAAATTAGCAGGTTGTCCACGTCAACGCCCAGTTTTTGCGCATAGAAACTGTCGAATGCATGTTCTGCGTCGATGAATGCGGCGATGCCTCCGGCTTTTTGGGCTTCGGCGATGGCGTGGATTGCCAGGGTGGTTTTGCCCGAAGATTCTGGACCGTAGATTTCTATGACACGCCCTTTGGGGTATCCGCCCACACCTAATGCTATGTCGAGGGTGATGGAGCCGGTCGGGATGACGGCGACCTCCTCTATCTTGTCGCTGTTCATGCGCATGATGGCTCCTTTTCCGAAATCCTTTTCGATTTTGTCCATCACGGCATTGAGAACCTTGAGCTTGTCCGGGTTGATTTGTGCTTTTTCTGCCATATTCGTTTTTTGTCTGAGTTGCGTATCGTTATTATTTGTAAGCGTCGGAAATCTGTTCAAAGTGATTTTTCGTGTTGACTTTATCGAAAATCTTTTCGATTTTACCATCCGGGTCAATTACAAACGTAGTACGGAGAATACCCATATGGGTTTTGCCCATGAATTTCTTTTCGCCCCATACCCCGAATGCCTTGGCGACGGTTTTGTCTGGATCGGACAGCAAGGTGAAGTTCAGCGAGTGTTTAGCAACAAAACCTTGATGCGATTTTTCAGAATCGGGGCTGACACCGATAATGGAGAATCCCATTCGTTCCAGCTCCCTTTTGCCATCCCGCAAACTGCAAGCCTCTGCCGTACATCCGGGAGTGTTGTCTTTGGGGTAGAAATATAAAATGACCCGTTTGCCTTTCAGTGATTCGAGAGTAACGGTATTCCCGTTCTGATCCTTGGCGCTGAATTGCGGGGCGTTGTCACCTGCTTTTAATTTTTCCATAGCGATCGGTTAAACTTTCTGGTAAAGATACATTAATTTGGCTAAATCGAAAAGCCTTCCAGCACAAATATCGCACCGGAAGGCTTTTTATTGCTCGTTTCAGGGGATGGGAAATTCTCTTATCTTGCCATGACCCGTTTTTCGATCTCTTCAATTTGGGCCCGGAAAGCCTTGTCTGTCTCGAGCAGATTGGAGATCGCCTTGCAGGCGTGCAGGACCGTTGCGTGGTTTTTGCCTCCGATGGCGGCCCCGATGGCGGTAAGCGGAGCCTTCGTGTGTTGCTTGCTCAGATACATGGCGATTTGGCGTGCCTGGGCGATTTCCCGTGTCCGTTTCGGGGAGCGGAATTTCTCTTCGTCCAGATTCAGGTATTCGCACACCACTCTTCGGATGTGGTCTATTGTAATCTCTTTCTGGTTGAATTGCACGTAAACCTTAAGTATTTCTTTAGCTAAGGATACGGTGATTTTTTTATTCAGGAAAGAGGCGTTGGCCACCAAGGAAGAAAGAGCACCTTCTATTTCCCGTACGTTGGCATTGATATTGTTGGCTAAAAAGTCGATTACCTCATCCGAAACTTCGGTGCCTAAGCGGGCCACTTTGTTGCGGATGATTTTGAGTTTGGTTTCTTGGTCCGGTTGCTGAAGTTGGGCTGAAAGGCCCCACTTGAATCGGGTGAGCAGGCGTTGTTCGATATCCTTCAGTTCCACGGGAGGTTTGTCTGAAGTGAGAACGAGTTGTTTGCCGGATAGTTGAAGGTGGTTGAAGATGTTGAAAAACGCGTTTTGGGTCTTCTCTTTTCCTGCCAGCTCCTGAATGTCGTCGATAATCAGAACGTCGATCATCTGGTAGAAGTGAATGAAGTCGTTCAACTCCCCTTTGATCGCCGCGTTCTGGAACTGGGATTGGAATTTGTTCATTGACACGTAGAGCACCTGCAATTCCGGATGGCGTTGCCGGACCTCCATGCCGACGGCCTGTACGATATGGGTTTTACCCAGTCCTGAATCCCCGTATATATATAAGGGGTTGAACGGGGTTTTTCCCGGATTGACGGCTACGGCCAGACCCGCCGACCGGGCGAGGCGGTTGCACTCTCCTTCGATGAAGTTGTCAAAGGTGTAGTTCGGGTTGAGTTGGGGGTCGATTACGATCTTTTTGATACCGGGAATGATAAACGGATTTTTTATATTAGCGGTATCCGTTTGGGTGATGAATTTGTTGATCGCACTATTGTCGCCCTCCTGGGTTATGGTCATGGTTTTCGGTTCGGATTTAGGTACGGCGTAACGCAGCCGTGTCTTGAGGCCGAATAACTGATGGATAATGGGTTTCAGGAAAGGAATGTAGTTCTTTTCAATGTGATATACATAACTTTCGTTGGGAACCCGCAGGCGCAGAGTAGTTCCGTCAAAGTCCAGAGGTACAATGGGTTTGAACCATTTCACAAACTCCTCTTCGGATGTCTGTTCTTTGATACGGGACAAGCAGTTTTGCCATATATCGCTATATGTCTGTGTGTTAATGACCATTGTAGGGGTTGGGTATTTTTGCACTACAAAAGTGTAGATAAAATTGTTAAAAAAATAGTGGGGCCACCTTGTTTATTCAATATTAATTTATATAGAAAAATAAGGGCTTGAACGGGGTCGAGATTTAATCTGCTGATTGTGAGAAATCATATTTTTTTCCATATATTTGTATATAGATTTTTTTAGTTCCGGTTAAATTTGTTATAAGTAAAATTGATACGATTATGAGTGCAGAATTGGATGTATTGGTTATGGAGAAAGCTCGCAAGTGGCTGGACGGGAATTATGACAAGGCTACTAAGGAGCGGGTCAAGTATTTGATAGACAATGATAAAAAGGAGTTGACGGAAAGCTTCTATAAAGATCTGGAGTTTGGTACGGGAGGGCTCCGGGGTATTATGGGGGTCGGTACCAACCGGATGAATGTCTACACGGTAGGGATGGCGACGCAAGGGTTGGCCAACTACCTGAAAAAGGTTTTCAAGGGAGAGGAAATCCGCGTGGCGATCAGTCACGATAGCCGTAACAACAGCCGCCAGTTTGCCGAGCACGTGGCGGATATTTTCGCCTCGAACGGTTTTACCGTTTTTCTGTTCGATTCGCTGCGGCCTACTCCGGAGTTGAGTTTCGCGATCCGGGAGTTGAATTGCCAAAGCGGTGTGATGGTGACCGCTTCCCACAATCCCAAGGAGTATAATGGATACAAAGCTTATTGGTCCGACGGTTCGCAGGTGACGCCCCCCCACGATAAGAACATTATCGAAGAAGTTGGCAAAATTACGTCGATCGACCAGATTCTGACGGGAAAGAACAAGGAGAACATCAACGTGCTCGATGAACAGTTTGACCGGATTTATCTGGACAAGATACACTCCCTGTCGCTTTCCCCGGATGCCGTGAATAAGTTCCATGACATGAAGATCGTCTATACTCCTCTTCACGGTGCAGGGGTGATTCTGGTGCCCGCTTCGCTCAAACGATTCGGTTTCACCAATGTAAAAACCGTGAAGGAGCAGAATATCCTCGACGGTAATTTCCCGACGGTGGCTTCACCCAATCCCGAGGAGCGGACGACCATGAAAATGGCAATTGAACTGGGAGAGAAGGAGAAGGCCGATATCGTGCTGGCTACTGATCCCGATTCCGACCGGATCGGGATCGCCCTGCCGGATGAAAACGGGAAATATGTACTGCTCAACGGAAATCAGACCTGTGTCCTGCTTACTTATTACCTGTTGCGTCGGTGGAGCGAATTGGGCCGTCTGAACGGTCACCAATATATCATCAAGACGATTGTGACTTCGGAAATGATGGCGAAACTGGCTGAATCATTCGGCGTGAAATGCTACGATTGTCTGACCGGGTTCAAGTATATCGCCAAGATCATCCGGGCGAACGAGGGAACGGGCGAACAGTATATCGGTGGCGGTGAAGAGAGCTTCGGTTATCTGGCCGGCGATTTCGTGCGCGATAAGGACGGAGTGAGTGCCTGCTCGCTGGCGGCTGAAGCGGCTGCGTGGGCCAAGAGTCTCGGAACGACGCTGTATTCCCTGCTGAAAGAGCTGTATGTGAAGTACGGTTTCTATAAGGAGGGGCTCGTTTCCGTTGTTCGCAAAGGCAAGGAGGGGCAGGAGGAGATTCGTAAGATGATGGAAGAATACCGGAATAATCCGCCCGCTACGATTTGCGGTTCGGCCGTGGTGACGGTAAAGGATTATTCTGTGCCCGACAGTCTCGATGTGGCCACAGGGAAAAAGAGTCCGATCGAAATCGACAAATCGAATGTTCTTCAATTCCTGACAGCCGACAATACGATCATTTCCGTCCGTCCGTCCGGTACGGAACCCAAAATAAAATACTATTTCGGGGTGTGCGAACCTTTGTGCTGTATTTCGAAGTTCGACGAGGTCAATGCCCAGCTCGATGCGAAGATCGAACGGATGAAAAAGGAACTGAAACTGGAGTAGCTGCGAGTTGGTCAAAAACAATAAAGCCATACTTGTAAAAGTATGGCTTTATTGTTTTGGGGGGGCGTCCTTTATTCCGGGAAAAACCGGAAAAGAGGGCGGGGTTTGAGGCTTGCTCCGCAATGGTAGGATGCGATTGATGGTGGAAGGGAAATATTATTTTACCCGGATCAGATTTAGTCCGTCACGAATCGGCAGGATGACGTTTTCCACCCTTTCATCATCGCGTACCATACGGTTGAAGTCCGCGATGGCCTGGGTGTGCCGGTCGTTGTGCTGGATCGGCTCCGTGATTTTTCCGTACCAGAGGATGTTGTCGGCCAGAATGATGCTGCCGCTGTGTATCAGCGGCGTGTCTAACAACATGTCGTAATAGGCCGGGTATTCGCGTTTGTCGCCGTCGATGAATACGAGGTCGTATTGTATGCCGCGTTTCGGGGCTATTTCCAGAGCCGATCCGATATGCATGCGGATTTTGTGGCCGTGTTTGCTTCGGTCGAAAAACGATTGGGCCAACTCCTGGAGTTCGTCATCCGTTTCGAATGTGTCGATATAGCCCGGTTCATCCAATCCTGTGGCCATACATAGGGCCGAATATCCCGTGAATGTGCCGATTTCCAGAATGTTCTGCGGACGGAACATTCTGACGATCATTTCCAGCAGCCGGCCCTGAATGTGTCCCGAGATCATTCGGGGTTGGATCATGCGCAGGTGGGTCTGCCTGTCGAGCTCTCGCAGCAATTCGTCTTCCGGGGACGAAAAGGTTTCGATATATCGTTCCAGAGCATCCATACATACTATTTATATAGGAGTACCGACGTGTCGGTGAAAAGGTCGTTGGCCACCTCCTGGATCTGCTCCCGAGTGATGGCTGCTATTTTTCGGCATACGGTACCGATTTCATCGACGTGCCCGTACACCAGATAACTCTTGGCTGCTCCGAGCATGTACCCTTCGTTGCTTTCCATGGCGATGGCCAACTGTCCGAGGTATTGTTTTTTCGCCATCGAAAGGCGTCGGGCCGAAAGCGGTGTCGATTTCAGTTGGGATAATTGCCGGTCCACGATTTCCATGCAGCGGTCGGTCTTGTCCCTGTCCGTGCCGAAATATATGGTGAAGATACCCGAGTCGTTCAATGGAGAGTAACCCGCTTCCACACTGTACGACAATCCGTTTTTCTCCCGAAGGGCTACGTTGAGAAGGGAGTTGGCCGACGGTCCTCCCAGCAGATTGGTAAGCAACGAAAGAGTGATTCTGCGCGGGTCGTTGATGCTGTATGCACGACCCCCTACGATGCAGTGGGCCTGATGCGTGTTGCGGTTGACCGTTTTATGGAACGGCACATAGGCTCCCGGTGCTTCTCGGGTGAATGTGCGAGGGCGGTTCCCTACCCCTCCCAGATATTTTTCCACCGTACGGACGAAATTTTTCTCGGAGACATTGCCGATCGAAGAGAAGATCATCTGGTCCGTGTTGTAGGTTCGGCCCGCGAAGCGGAGTATGTCTTCTCGGCCGTAACGGAGAATGGCCGATTTCGTACCGAGAATATTGTGTCCCAACGGAGAGCCGGAGAAAAGAAGTTCTTCGAAATCGTCGAAAATCCGCTCCGACGGAGAGTCTTTATACGAGTTGATTTCATCTACGATCACTTCTTTCTCTTTTTCCAGTTCCCGCGTGGGAAAAACGGAGTGGAATACGAGGTCGGCGATCAATTCGGCCGCTTTGGGGAAATCCCCGCGAAGTGTCGTCGCATGTACGACGGTCTCCTCTTTAGTCGTGAAGGCGTTGAGTTCGCCGCCCAGGTTCTCCAGCCGGCAGTTGATATGGTAGGCTTTCCTGTGTTCGGTTCCTTTGAACAGGGTATGTTCCGTGAGGTGGGCGATTCCCTGTTCTCCCGGAAGTTCGTCCCGGCTGCCTGCCCCCACGGTCAGTGCACAATAGGATACGGCCGACTTGACGCGCTTGTGGATGCAGCGGATTCCGTTAGGGAGCGTATGTGTATAGAATTCCATGAGTTCGGGTGTTTTGTTTCGATTGGCGGCGGATCAGTCTTTGGATTGTTCGGCTGCAGGACGTTCATGCCGGGCGAGAAACTGTCCGGTATGACTTTCCTTGCATTTTTCCAACTCACGGGGCGTACCTTCGAATACGACGTGTCCTCCGTTGTCTCCTGCTTCGGGACCCAAGTCGATTACCCAGTCCGCACATTTGATGACATCCATGTTGTGTTCGACGATGACGATCGTGTGACCTTTGGCCATTAGTGCGTTGAATGATGCCAGCAGTTTGTTGATGTCATGAAAGTGCAGCCCGGTCGTAGGTTCGTCGAAAATGAACATAATCGGTCCTGCCGCATTCTCCTTGAGCAGGAAGTAAGCCAGTTTGACCCGCTGGCTCTCACCGCCCGACAGCGTGGACGACGACTGGCCGAGTTTGATATATCCGAGCCCTACGTCTTGCAGGGTTTTGAGTTTTTCGACGATTTTCCGGTTGATCGTATCTTTTTCCTTGTATTTTCCGAAAAACTCGATGGCATCGTCTACTGTCAATTCCAGAACATCGTAGATCGAAAGGTCATGGTATTTGACCTCCAGGATTTCGTCCTTGAACCGTTTGCCGCCGCAGCTTTCGCATTTAAGCTCCACGTCCGCCATGAACTGCATCCCGACTTTGATGAATCCCTCTCCCTGACACTCCTCGCACCGTCCGCCCGCAATGTTGAACGAAAAATGGGAGGGGTTCATTGCATTGTGTTTCGCATAGGGCTGGTCTGCAAAAAGTTTCCGGATGTCATCGTAGGCTTTGATGTAGGTCACGGGGTTGGACCGCGATGATTTTCCAATCGGGTTCTGGTCCACCATTTCGATTGATTTAAGCAGGGATACGTCTCCTTTTAGTTTCTCGAAACTGCCGGGTTTGAGTCCCGTTTCGTAGAGTTCTCTGCGAATGGCCGGATAGAGGATGCCTTTGACCAGCGAGGATTTCCCGCTGCCGCTGACTCCCGTGATGCAGGTGATGACTCCCAGAGGTATTTTTACGTCGATCCCCTTGAGATTGTTCTCCCTGGCTCCTATGATTTCGATGTAGTTGTTCCACTGACGGTAGTGGGCCGGAGGCTGGATGGATTTGCGCCCCGTCAGATAATCGGCTGTCAAACTGTTTTTGGCTCGGATCAGTTTGTCGGCCGGACCGCAGAAAACCACTTCACCCCCGTTGTACCCGGCTTCGGGGCCTATGTCCACGATCTGGTCCGCCGCCCGGATGATTTCCTCCTCGTGCTCCACAACGATCACGGTGTTCCCCAGATCGCGCAGTTGCTTGAGTACGTTGATCAGCCGGTGGGTGTCCCGGGGATGAAGCCCGATGCTCGGTTCGTCCAGAATGTAGAGCGACCCGGTCAGGTTGCTGCCCAAGGAGGTGGAGAGATTGATCCGCTGGCTTTCCCCTCCGGAAAGAGTCGAAGAGAGTCTGTCGAGGGTGAGATACCCCAATCCCACGTCCAGCAGATATTGCAAACGGTTGCGTATCTCTACCAGAATACGGCCGGCGGCTTTCGTGTCGTGTTCGTCCAGTTTCAGTTCCGCGAAAAAAATCGCCAGTTCACTCACGGGCATACGCACCAGATCGGGAATGGTCTTTCCTCCGATTTTTACGTACAAGGCCTCTTTGCGCAGGCGTCCTCCGCCGCAGTCGGGGCAGAGGGTTTTCCCTGTATAGCGGGAGAGCATGACCCGAAACTGGATTTTATAGCGCTCTCCTTCCAGATATTTGAAAAATTCGTCCAACCCGTGGAAATATTGGTTTCCTCTCCATAACAGGGCTTTCTGTTCCCGGCTCAACTCGAAAAAGGGAACATGGATAGGGAATCCGAACTTGGAAGCATTGTTTATCAACTGTTCGTTCCACCATTTCATGGTTTCGCCCCGCCAGCAGGCGATGGCTCCGTCGTAGATCGTTTTCGTCTTGTCGGGTACCACCAGGTCCTCGTCGATTCCGATGACTTTGCCGTATCCTTCGCAGCGGGGACAGGCCCCGATCGGGTTGTTGAAACTGAAGAGATATTCTGAGGGTTGTTCGAATTCGATACCGTCCGCCTCGAACCGCGAAGAGAATTCTTCCGTGTGGCCGTCTTCCGAAATGATCCGGCATACGCCATCCCCGTAGCTGAATGCCCGGGCTACGGAATCTCCGAAACGGCTGAGCGATTCTTCGTCTGAAGCGACACGTCCCCGGTCGATAACGATACCAATCCGAACCGGATCGGTATCGTTATCGATTTCGGGGAGAAAATCTTCGATCAGTATCGTCTGTCCGTCACAGACGATCCGTTGCAGTCCGTCTTTGAGCAGCAGGGTCAGTTTTTCGATGATCCCCTGCCCTTCCGACAGCATTAAAGGGGCTGCGATCATCATGCGACTACCGGAAGGCAGCGAAGTGATATAGGTGACGACATCGCTGACGTAGTGGATTTTGACCTCTTTCCCAGATACGGGGGAGAATGTCTTTCCTATACGGGCGTAGAGCAGTTTCAGGTAGTCGTATATTTCGGTCGATGTTCCCACCGTGGAGCGCGGATTCCGGGTGTTGACCTTCTGTTCGATGGCGATGGCCGGAGCAATGCCCGTGATGGAATCCACGTCCGGCTTGTCGATTTTTCCGAGGAATTGACGGGCATAGGCCGATAGGCTTTCCACGTAGCGACGCTGACCTTCAGCGAAGATCGTATCGAAGGCCAGCGTCGACTTGCCGGAGCCGGACAGGCCTGTGACGACTACCAACTGGTTGTGCGGAATATCTACCTCTATATTCTTGAGGTTGTGCACTCTCGCACCTTTTATATGAATGGATCGTATTTCGTTTTTGTCGCTCATCATTCGGAGAATTAGCCGCTAAAGATAACGAAAAACAAGCAATAAAAAGTACAGGAGCATCGGAAATTTCGTTCCGTTACTCCTGTGTTGTATTGCTCTGGACGGAATTGCGGATGTGAAGTTATTTCCGCAACACATTATCCGGAATTCGCCTCAGATCGTCGTCGGATTATTTGATCAATTCCATCTGTTTTTGATAGGTGATCTTCTCGCAGTAGTGGCATTTGAGGGCGATTTCCTCCCCGTTGATGACTTCGAACGAAGTGGTCATCGGTTCGTTGTTGGTGATACATTTGGGGTTGGAACACCGGACGAATCCCTCGATGTGCTGTGGAACGGTAATCGTCCGTTTTTCTACCACTTCGAAATTCTTGATAATATTCACGACCGCCATCGGGGCGACCAGTGCCAGGCGGTTGATCTCCTCCTGTTGGCAGTAGCGGTCGTTGATTTTGATAATGGCTTTGCTGCCCATGCGTTTGCTTTCGAGGTTGGTGCCGAACGTCATGCGATGGGTGTCGGTGTCGAGTTTCAGAATCTTGATGATTTTGAACAGGCTGTCCGAGGGAATATGGTCGATCACCGTGCCGTTCTCGATGGCACGGACTTCCATTCTTTTGTCTGTGGTTGTCATGTTTCCGATCTATTTTTTTACTCCTAACAGATAACTGATGATGGCCATTCGGGTATAGACACCGTTTTCGGTCTGGTTGAAATAGTAGGCTTTGGGATTCGAATCCACATCCATGGCGATTTCATTCACTCTCGGCAGCGGATGCAGAATGCGCATGTTGGGCTTGGTGTTCTCCAGCATACTGTTGTGCAGTACGTAAACGTTCTTGACCCGCTCGTATTCCATCGGGTCCGTAAAGCGTTCGCGTTGCACGCGGGTCATGTAAACGATGTCGGCCTTGTCGATCGCCTCGTCTATTTCGCGTTTTTCCTCGAACGGCAGGCCTTTTTCTTTCAGGAACAGTTTGTATTCGTCGGGCATTTGCAGCTCGGGCGGAGCTACGAAGGTGAATTTCGTGTTGAAATGCGAAAGGGCCTGAAGCAGCGAATGTACGGTGCGGCCGTATTTCAAGTCGCCGATCATCATGATGTTGATTCCGTCCAAGCCTCCCTGGGTCTTCTTGATGGAATAGAGATCGAGCAGGGTCTGTGAAGGATGCTGATTGGCTCCGTCTCCGGCATTTACCACCGGAACTTTCGAAATTTCGCTGGCGTAACGCGGTGCCCCCTCCAGACTGTGCCGCATGACGATCATGTCGCAGTAATTGGAAATCGTGGTGATCGTATCGTGGAAGGTTTCGCCTTTCGATACGCTTGTGTTGGCCGTGTCTGAAAAGCCGATAACCCTGGCACCCAGTCTGTTGATGGCGCTTTCGAAACTGAGCCGTGTGCGGGTGGACGGCTCGAAGAACAGCGAAGCGATCACTTTCCCCTCCAGTAGAGGCTGGTAGGGATTGGCTTCGAATTCTGCCGCCAGTTCCGTGATACGGATAATCTCTTCCTTGGAGAAATCCGTGATGGAAATAAGGTTCTTCTTTCCCATGATCCTTTTTCGTATCTTGTAATAAGTTATCTCCTACTTATACCCGAGGTGCTCAATCGAGGCATCTTCACATTTTTCCAACCGGGCGAGCAACTCCTCTTCCCTGCTCTGCCGGATGGCGAGCCGGATCGTGCAGACGTTGTCGAATTTCTGTGCGATCACCTTCGGCTGTATCTCCTTTATCGTTTTCATGATGTCATTCATTGCCAGATAGGAGAAATGGACTTCCAGTCGGGCATCTACCGTCCTTTGTTCGATTTGTGCGGCTTCCAATACGGCTACGGCCGATTCACGGTAGGCCGCGATCAATCCCGGCACACCCAATTTCGTCCCTCCGAAATAGCGGACCACTACGACCAGCAGATCGGTCACCTCTTTCGAAAGCATCTGTCCCAGAATCGGTTTTCCCGCTGTCCCCGAAGGTTCGCCGTCATCGTTGGCTCTGAATAGAGCCCCTTTAGGTCCGATCCGCCACGCGTAACAGTGGTGGGTGGCATCGTAATGACGCTTCCGCAGAGCATCCAGCAGACGTTTGATCTCGTCTTCCTCTTCGATGGGGTAAGCGTAAGCCAGAAAACGGCTTCCCCTCTCTCTGAGAACTGCTTCGGCTGGTGCGACGATCGTACGGTAACTGTCTTCCTCCAATGTGAATGAACTTAAAGGTTATTTGATTCCCCTGAACATTCTGCTCCATCGTATCTTGGATGGAAAACTCTTGTCCTTGTCCAGCGACAGCCATACGAACGAGGCCTTGCCGACGATATGGTCTTCGGGCACGAAACCCCAGAAGCGGGAGTCAGCCGAATTGTGCCGGTTGTCTCCCATCATGAAGTAGTAGTCCATCTTGAAAGTGTACCGGTCGGCCGGACGGCCGTTGATATAGATTGTCCCTTCCCTGACATCGAGTTCGTTCCCTTCGTATGTTTCGATAATTGTCCGGTAGAACGGCAGCGTTCGGAGGTTGAGTTCCACAGAACTTCCTTTGCTTGGAATCCACAGAGGTCCGAAATTGTCTTCATTCCACCGGTAGAGCGTATCGTGAGGGAATACGGACGGATTGGGTTCTTCCGCGATGTATTGTTCTACGTCCGTCACGTTGCGCATTTTCCGTACCCGGTCCAGATTTTCGGCCGTGAGCGGAATCATGTAGGTCTGGGTGTATTGGTTGTAGGAAATATCGTCTACCGCCACGCCCATATCTTCGAACGTGTTTTTATTGATCGGAGTGCCGTTGGTCTGGATGAAATACATATACTGCATCTTCGGAATTTCCGGAAGCGGTTTCCCGTTGACCGTCAGATGCGAATTTATGATACGGATCGTATCCCCCGGAATACCTACGCAGCGCTTGATGTAGTTCTCCCGCTTGTCTACCGGACGGGCGATGACGGTGTACTGTTTGTTCAGCATCTCTCTACCCTCTCGGTCCCCGTAGGTGGCCTGGTATTCGCGCAATACATCGTAATAGGTGGCGGACTGGTTCTCCAGCAGGACGGTGTCTCCGGCCGGGAAGTTGAAGACCACCACGTCGCCCCGTTTTACATTTCCCCACCCTTTGAGCCGGTGGTAAGGCCACTGGATCAGTGTGGAAAATGATTTTTTAGTCTGCGAAAAAGGCATGGTATGATGTACGAACGGGAACGAAAGCGGCGTATTGGGTATTTTGGGGCCGTATGCCACTTTGCTGACACAGAGATAGTCTCCCACGAGCAGTGTCTTCTCCATGGAGGAGGTGGGGATCACGTACATTTCGAAGAAAAAGATACGGATCAGCGTAGCGACCACTGTGGCGAAAATGATGGCTTCCACCCATTCCATCGACTTTTTGTAGGTGCGGCTCCTCGCCTTTTTCGCTTTGTGCTTGCTCCACACCAGCCTGTACATGATTTTTGAAATGTAGATGTCGTAGATGACCGGAATGCCGAGCAGTAACCACAGGTTGCCTGTCCATACTACGAACCACAATATATAAAGCAGGGAAACCACGCTGAATTTGACCCAGCGGTTTCCCCAGAACTTTTTCAGTTTGCTCCAGAAATCCTTCATTATAAATCCAGTAAATCGTTCATTGAGAACACTCCCGTCTTGTTTTGGATGAATTCGGCCGCCAGTACGGCACCCACGGCAAAGCCTCTGCGGCTTTTGGCATTATGCGAAAGGGTGATCACGTCTGCTTCCGATTCGTAAGTCACCGTATGGATACCCGGTACCACGCTGCGGCGTATGGACTGTACCTCGAGTTCGTCGGGGACGGTCGTCATGCCGTTGACCCATTTTTTCTTGCGGGCGAGATGCGAAACGATGCCATCGGCCAGCGTAATGGCCGTACCGCTGGGAGCGTCTTTCTTCTGGGTGTGGTGTACCTCTTCCAGCGTAACGTCGTATTCGGGAAAACGGTCCATCATCCGTGCCAGTATCTCGTTGAGCCGGAATGTGAGGTTGACCCCGATGCTGTAATTCGAAGCATAGAAAAAGGTACCTTTCCGCTCCTCGCAGAACCGTTTGACTTCGTCGTACCGATCGAGCCAAGCCGTCGTTCCGCACACCACGGGTGTGCCGCATTCGAGGCAGGTCATGATATTGGTGAAGGCGGTCTGAGGTGTCGAAAACTCGATGGCCACATCCGCCCGTTTCAGATGTTCGGCATCGAGCTCCGAAGCGTTGTCCCGATCCACGATCAACACTACCCGGTGCCCCCGCTCGGAAAGGACCTTTTCAATCTCCTTCCCCATCTTGCCGTATCCTATGAGTGCTACATTCATGCGTCTTGTTCTATTTAACGGCAAATATAGTGCTTTACCCGCTCTTTTTAAAGAATTGTACTGTAAATTACTTTTTTTAAATAATTTTAATATTTTTGTGTCATGCGAAACCTGAAACTTCTCTATGCGTTATTTTCTGGAACTTTCCTACAAAGGCACTGCCTATAACGGCTGGCAGCGGCAGCCCGATGCCCCTTCGGTGCAGCAGACTGTCGAAACGGCTCTTTCCACCCTGTTGCGGACTTCCGTGGGAATCGTCGGCGCAGGACGTACGGATACGGGGGTGCATGCCGCCTATTATGTGGCCCATTTCGACACGGTGTCCGAAATAGAGGATACGGCTCGGTTTTGCTACCACCTGAATGCCCTGATGCCTGCGGATATCGCAGCGGGTACCGTTACGCGTGTGGCTGACGGAGCCCATGCCCGTTTCGATGCTCTTCAGCGTGAATACTTCTATCGTATCGTTCCGTTCAAAGATCCGTTCCGAACGGAGACGGCGTGGCTGTATTCCGTGCCGTTGGACGTGGAGCGGATGAATGAGGCGGCCGCGTTGTTGATGCATTACGAGGATTTTACCACGTTCAGTAAACTGCATTCGAATAACCGTACCTCTATTTGTCGGATATTCGGTGCCGAGTGGGCCGGGCGCGGCGACGAACTCGTATTCACGATCCGGGCCGACCGTTTTCTGCGCAACATGGTCCGTTCGATCGTGGGGACGCTGGTGGATGTGGGGCGCGGAAAACTGACCGTGGAATCGTTCGGCGACGCAGTGGAGAGCCGTGACCGTTCGCGGGCTTCCGGTTCCGCTCCGGCACAAGGGCTTTTCCTTTCGGATGTGCTTTATCCGGAGGAGATATTTCGCAGAACCCGAAGACAATGATTAACCAATATAAATTCACAAGACAAGATGATCTATAAAATTCAGGAAGAGTTCCAAAAACGTTTCGGCGAAGGCGCCGTTTGCTATGCTTCGCCCGGTCGGGTGAATCTGATCGGTGATCATACGGATTACAATCTGGGTTTCGTACTGCCCGGTGCGATCGACAAAGCGATCTACGTGGCGATTCGCCCTGTGGAAGGAACGGTCTGCCGGCTCTATTCGATGGATTACGGCGAGTCGCTCGAACTTGATATGACCGGTTCCCTGCCGGAGAAACTGTGGGCACGGTTCATCTACGGTGTAGTGCAGGAGATGAAAAAACGAGGTGCCGAAGTCGGAGCCTTCGAATGTGTGTTCGGCGGTGATGTGCCTTTGGGGGCAGGGCTCTCCTCTTCGGCTGCGTTGGAGAGCGTTTTCGGATACGCGCTCAACGATCTGTTCAGCCTCGGCTTTTCTAGGGCTGATCTGGCGCGGATCGGGCAGATGACCGAACACAATTATGTGGGAGTGAAATGCGGAATCATGGACGAGTTCGCTTCGCTGTTCGGACAGAGAGGTAAGGTGATCCGGCTGGATTGCCGTTCGCTGGAATACGAACTGGTGCCGTTCGAACCGGCAGGGTGCCGGGTGATGCTGGTCGATTCAATGGTGAAACACTCTCTGGCATCGTCCGAGTATAACGTCCGCAGGGAGCAGAGTGAAGCAGGCGTCGCAGTGGTGGCGAAACATGTGAAAGGCGTGGAGAGCCTGAGGGATGTGACGATGGATATGCTCGATACCTATAAGGACGAAATGGAGCCGGTCGTTTATCGGCGCTGCGCATATGTCATTCAAGAGAATCTGCGGTTGCTGGAAGGTTGCGACTTTCTGAAGCGAGGTGATTACAAGGCATTTGGACAGAAAATGTTCGGTTCCCACGAGGGGCTCAGCCGGGAGTACGAAGTGAGCTGTGCGGAACTCGATTTCATAGAGGAGATTGCCCGCAAAACGCCCGGAATGCTCGGGGCCCGGATGATGGGCGGCGGTTTCGGCGGTTGTGTGATCCATCTCGTTGAGGAACAGGCCCATGACGCCTACCTCGATGAGGTGAAATCCCGGTTTCAGGCCCGTTTCGGACAGATACCTCGTGTGATCGACGTAGTGATCGGCGACGGAGCCCGGAAATTGGCGTAATTCGGTAAGAAAATTTTGCAGCGACCGGAACACCTGTTTGATGGACATGAACAGATAGGGCTCTTTTCCGAAGCATAACCGGAAATACGGGCGGAAAGAAAATATATTTTCTTTCCGCCCGTATTGATTTATTTTGTCTTTTTGAGTGATGTTCGCCGTACGTCACCAAACATTCCTGTGGATTCTGTCTTTCACGCGGATGTTTTTTTGTTTGCAGATATGTGCGTCTGCCGCTGCGTAACCGATGGTGAGAAAACAGGTGAATTCATATTCGTCGGGGGCACCGACGAGTTGTTTCACGTATGCGGGTTCGTTGCCGATGGGGATACGGAATGCGCACGACAATCCTTCTGCAGTGGCGGCCAGCAAGATGTTTTCCACGGCAGCCCAGGCTGAAGCGAAATAGTTCAGGGAACTCTGATCTGCCGGTTGGCAGAGGGGATGGTCTTTTTGTCTGAAAAACGGCAGAATGAGGCAGTCGCTCTGCATCAGCATGCGTTGCTGTTTCGGCAGTGCATCGACGAACATGGCATATTCGTCCCGGTCCATTGTGTTTGCGGCAGCCTCGAGCCCGGTTTGCTGGATGCGGCGGGTGTTCTCTGTCACGGGGGAAATGAGCCTGGCAATGTTTTCCCGTCCTCGGATGACAATGAATTCGAACTGGCGCAAATGGTCATTGGTCGGAGCCTTGAATGCGGCCGATAATACCTTTTCTACAATCTCTTCCGATACTTTCCGGGAAGAGAAGTCGCGGATGGTCCTCCGTTTTTCCAATACTTCGTAAAAATCCATAGCTGTAAGGTTTTTATGGTGCTTTGTGTTTGTTCTCCCAGCAAAATTACCCCGATTTATTGCTGTGTATTTGTTGGTTTGTGCCGATTATTTGTCGTAAATTTGTATTTCGTATTTTTTGCAATATGACGGAAGAGGTAATCATCCCTTATGAGCTGCCTGAAACGGAGGATCATTCGTTCTTTTTCGTGAACCAGCGGATAGATGCCCGTATGGAGGCGAAGCTGCATCGACACGATGCTTGGGAATTATATTATGTGATGCACGGACACGGGACCAGAATGGCCGGAGATACGTTGCAGCCGTTTTCGGCAGGTGATGCGGTTTTGATTCCTCCCTCCATGCACCATTATTGGGAATATGCATCGGCATCGGTGGACGGGGAAGGATGCGTCCATTACCTGATGGTCGCTTTCAGCCATTCTTTCGTCGTGCAGTGCATGGAGTCTTTTCCTGAGTTACGGAACCGTTTGTCCGGTCTTTCATTTCCCGTTGAGGCATGGAAATTCGGCCCGGAAAGTTCGCGAATGATCCGCAAGGTATTACTCCGGATGAATGATGCGGACGAATTGGACCGTTTGTGTGAGATGCTTCGGTTGCTTCCGTTCATTTTCGCCTCGTCTGACCATACGGTCGCCGGCAAGCCGATATACGTCGATAAGGAAGTGAGGCGGATGCAGCAAATCTGTACGTATGTGATGGCTCATTATGTCCATGCCATTACCCTGGAGGAGATTGCGGCCGAAACCGGGATGAACCGTTCTGCGTTCTGTTCCTATTTCAAGCGGCATAAGGGCATGACTTTTTCTCAGTTTGTCACTCGATATCGTCTCAGCACCGCCTGCGAGCTGCTGAAACATTCCCGGAAACAGGTATCTGAAATATGTTTTCTTGTAGGGTTTAACGATTTGCCCCACTTCGTGCGGACGTTTACGAAAGTCGAGGGAATGTCTCCTTCAAAATATAGAAAACAGTATCGGCAAGAGGATTTGCCGTGAAATGAGGCGGTCTTCGGATATTTGTCAGTGTTGTCGAAGAGAAGACGTCCACACAGGGCGTCTTCCTTTACTGTCGGTGATTCCGCGGGCGGGATTTTACGGACGATTCTTGAAGTTGAACGAGATGGAAAGTTCCGCAGGGGCGATTTCTCCGTTTACCATGCCCGGTTTCCACTTGGGACTCAATTTTAAGACCCGGACCACCTCCTGTGTGAGTAGTTTGTGCGGGCTTTTTATCGGGGTGATCTGCCCGATGGAACCATCCGTTTCTACGACGAATGAAACGGTCACCTCCCCCTCGATGTTGCGGATGGCGCATGCCGTCGGATATTGGATTCTGTCCATTACCCATGTCCGGAAAGTTTTTAAATCCCCCTCCTTGAATTCGGGAGGAATGTTTTCCGACAGGTAGAACCCGTATTTTTTCTTGCCGGGGCGGAACAGTCCGTTTATGCACATCGTGTAATCATGTTCCTTTTTGTTGACCAGAGCCGGAGCCCAGTCGGGAGAAGTCTCGACAACCCGTTTCAATTCGGCCGATAACCGTGGATCGTCGCATTCCGAGATGTTCACGTCCGTAACGGAACCGTTCGCCCGGACGACGAATGCAATACGGCAAGGATGTATGTTTTTGTCTTTCTTCGGTATGGGAGACCGGAAGTTCTCCCCGATCCAACGGATGAAATTCGGGATGGATTGGGTGGTTATCTGAACCGTGGAGGTACGGGGAAATAGCGGCTCGGCCAGCGTGGTCACGGAGATCATGTCCGGTCGTTTCTGCGGGTCTATTTTAGGGGTCAGGTCGAGAACGATTTCCACCGAACCTTCGCAGGGGATTCCGTCCCGGGTCGCCGGCATCCATTCGGGCGAACTCCTTATGGTTTCCAGCAAAGCATCCCGGATGGCCGCATGAGGATATTGCCGGGTACGGCATCGGCTGATTTTTCCTTCCTTTGAAATGCTTATCAAGAAGGTGGCCGGGCCTGTCGTCCGGTCTTTTAACGCAACGGCGGGGAATTCGGTGCGGTCGTATACCCATCGGGTAAAATCGCCGTCGGGGAAACGGGGTGGCGTGTTTTGCCCGGATATATTCTTGGCCCGGGAACAAACAGACAGAAGCACACCCGCGAGCAGGAACCATACATGTTTTTTCATGACAAAGAAATATCGGTATTACTCCTTAAAAATAAGGTTAATACCGATATTTTCAAAATGTTTTGCGGAAAATCAGATGTGGATCGCCTCCCCGTGGGCAGCTTCGGCTGCCTCGAGGATGGCCTCACTCATGGTCGGATGCGGATGGACGGTGTTCATCAGGTTGCGGGCGGTCGTTCCCAGCATACGGGCCAATGTGGGCTCAGCGACCATTTCCGTGACATTATGGCCGACCATGTGGGCTCCCAGCAACCGGTCGCTCTGTCCGTCGAAAATCAGTTTCACGAATCCGTCCCGTTCTCCGGCAGCCGTAGCCTTGCCCGAAGCCGTGTACGGGAATTTGCCGATCCGCAGGGAGAAGCCCTGTTCTGTGGCCTGTTTTTCGGTCAGTCCTACCGAAGCCACTTCGGGAGTCGTATAGACACAGGACGGAATTGCCGACCAGTCGATCGGCTGCGGATCGAGACCGCATATCTTTTCTACGCAGCGGATCGCTTCGGCTGAGGCTACGTGGGCGAGTGCCGGAGTGGGTGTCAGGTCTCCGATCGCGTAAATTCCGGGAACGTTCGTTTGTCCGAAGGCATCGACTCGGATTTTATCCCGTTCGACCTCTATCCCGACGGTTTCCAGTCCCAGGTTTTCGATATTGGTTTTGATACCCACGGCACTCAGTACGATCTCTGCCTCCAGCGTCTCAGGGCCTTTTTTGCCTTCGATTTCGATAAGGCATTTTGTGTCCCGGTCGTTTCGTACCGATTTGACGGTCGTTCCAGTTAAGACCGTTACCCGCATTTTGCGGAAAGACCGCTCCATCTGTTTCGAAATTTCCTCGTCTTCCAAGGGCAGCAGGTTCGGCAGGTACTCGATGATGGTGACCTTGCTGCCGAGTGCGGCGTAGAATGAGGCGAATTCGCATCCGATGGCTCCGGAGCCGACGACGGCGATACTTTCCGGAATACGGTCGAGCAACAGTGCATGGCGTGAGTGAATGATCCTTTTGCCGTCGATGGGCATAAAAGGCATTTCCCGGGGCCGGGCGCCCGTAGCCAGAATGATATGGCCTGCTTCGAGCGTGGCCGTCGTGCCGTCGGAGTTGAGTATGACTTCCACCTTTCCGCTTCCGGCCAGACGTCCTTCTCCGGCGATCACTTCGATTTTGTGTTTGTTCATCAGGAATGCCACGCCGCGGCTCATGGTCTCGGCTACGGTTCGGCTGCGGGCGACCATTTTTGCCAGATCGGGTTTGGGACTACCCTCGATTTCTATGCCGAAAGCGGCCGCATGGCGGACTTCAGCGAGTACCTGGGCGCTGCGCAACAGTGCTTTGGTCGGAATGCAACCCCAGTTCAGGCACACGCCGCCCAACTCCGCCTTTTCGATTACGGCTACCTTTTTCCCTAACTGGGCGGCCCGGATGGCGGCTACATAACCGCCGGGCCCGCTTCCGATAACGATAATGTCGTATTTCATGTTCTTCCTATTTTTTGATCTCGATCTCTTTGAGCCGGTCTCCCGTGCTACCGGCTACTGCCTTTTTCCACTCGTCGTTATATCCGGGGAAATCCGGCGAGGCCGGAATATTGCGGCCGTAACCGTTGTCGAGAAACTTCCCGTTCCGTTCTTTCTTGACGTTTCCGTCCATGTATTTCACGAGCAGGTAACGATCCAGTTCCACCCATTTGTCGAACATCTCCTGTGCCGTTTTTACCGAGTAGTCGGTCAGAAGACGGATCGCGGCTTCCGGATTCGTTTTGTAGAGGGAAAGGGCTTTTGCGTCGATTTGTTGTACCTTTTTCAATTGTCCGTTTTCACGTTCGTTCACCACTTTGAGTATGTCGGCACTCATCATGTCGTATCGCAGATAGGCGAAATTCGTGACCCGGTTGAAGAGCCAGAATGCCGATGTGGGCGAATATTCGGTCATGTGGCCGTTCCCTTCGCGGAAACATTCGGGGATTTCCGTAACCGAACAGTAGATGGGAGTCAGACAAGAGGTTCCCGCATCGTCCACTCCGAACCAATAAACACCCCCGATGGGATCTGGCAGGTAGTTGCGGGCCTGTGCCATGAACCAGAATCCGGTCTGTTGTGTGGCCGTGGCCCGTTCGTTCAGATATTTCACTCCGTCCACTTCGAAGCCCATCGGCCGCCAGCGGTAAGGCAGATGATGACCGCCCGCTCCGATGTCGTAGCGCATGTCCATCGGGGTGTCCTCATAGTGGTCTCGCATGAAGTCCATGACCTCTTTGGGGGAGATACGTTTCGCCGGTTTCACCCACAGGGGCATACGGTTTTCCGGATTTTTTCCCAAAGCATAATCCAGATACCGGTCCATACCCGGCGTAATGCGACGGAACATGCTCCATACGCGGGCCTCGCAACCTCGCATACCACTGAAATCGAGCGGTGCATAGGTGTCGCAGAAACTGAAGTCGGCATCAGTACCGTTATACAGACCCGCTTCACGTGCGAAAGAGATCACATCGGGGGCGTAGAGGCAGTTTTCCGGATCGTCCTTCGGAAACTGCGTAATGCGGGCCTGATTGGCATGGGCGCAGACATATCCGTCGGGGATACGCCGGGCAACCCATACGATCCCTTTGTTGACGTTTTTACCGTTCACCATTTTGCAGCCCTTGCCGATCATCTCGAAAATCCAGGCTTCATCGGGATCTGCGATCGAGAACGATTCTCCGCTGGAGGCATAGCCGTACGTATTGGCCAGATTGACGATTACGTCGATGGCTTCCCGGGCCGTTTTCGCCCGTTGGAGGGTGATGTAGATCAGCGATCCGTAGTCCATGATGCCCGTACTGTCCTCCAATTCGGGACGTCCGCCGTAAGTGGTTTCGCCGATGATGAGCTGATGTTCGTTCATGTTGCCCACGGTCTGGTACGTGTGGGCGACCTGGGGGATTTCGCCCAGATAACGTCCGGTATCCCATTCGTATATTTTCAACGTCTCTCCGGGACGGTAGTCCCGGGCGGGTCTGTAATAGAGGGCTCCATAAAGTTGGTGCGAATCGGCGGCATATGTGA
The DNA here is from genome assembly GCF_014982715.1 of Gallalistipes aquisgranensis. NCBI lineage: Bacteria > Pseudomonadati > Bacteroidota > Bacteroidia > Bacteroidales > Rikenellaceae > Gallalistipes > Gallalistipes aquisgranensis. The sequence goes on from NZ_JADCJY010000001.1 coordinate 909,685, forward strand.
CCATGACCGAACTGTCTGTCGAGGCACCCCGCGTGATAATGAAATTAGTGCACGCTTCGACCCGCGAGAGGGCCAGAGCACTCAGGGCGGCCGTGGCGATCAGGAGTTTTTTCATTTGTCGAATGGGTTTAATTGCGGTTAAACTGTCTATAACTTAACAAAAATAGGAAAATAATGTCTATTTTTACCTCCATAAATTCAATAAAATGTCTGTTCGCGAACAAATAATTGATTTACAGAAATGTCTGCCTGCGGGGGTCAAACTGGTAGCCGTTTCTAAAATGCATCCCGCTTCGGCCGTGGAGGAGGCGTACGCTGCCGGGCAGCGTATATTTGGGGAGAGCCGTCCGCAGGAGTTGTGTGCCAAGTATGAAGCACTCCCCAAGGATATCGAGTGGCACATGATCGGACATTTGCAGACCAACAAGGTCCGCAGTATCGTGCCGTTCGTGTCGCTGATCCATTCGGTCGATTCGGCCCGTCTGTTGGAGTATATCGACAGGGAGGCGGCACGGATCGGCCGTGTCGTAGACGTGTTGCTGGAGATATTCGTGGCGCAGGAAGAGACCAAGCACGGATGGGAAGAGGCCGAACTTACTGCCTATTTGCAGGAAGGAACCTGGAGGTCGTTGAAAAATGTTCGTTTCCGGGGCGTCATGGGGATTGCCTCGCTGACGGACGACCGGGAGCGGATATGTCGGGAATTTTCACGTCTGCACGCGTTGTTCGTCAGTTTGCGCGAAGAGTTTTTCGGTACGGATTTCGATACCCTGTCCATGGGGATGACGTCCGACTGGAAATTGGCGGTGGAGTGCGGCAGTAATATGGTGCGTATCGGAAGCCGGATTTTCGGCGACCGGAATTATTGACCCACCCTGCCCCGTGCCTGTCGGTCCGCGGTTCCGGATTTGGCGGTTTGAAAAAAATACGGTAAATTTATTGCATTCGAATTTGTAACCAATTTAATGTCTGTTATGATAACACTGGAAACCGATTATTTGGGATTGAAACTACGCAATCCGTTGATCGTAAGCAGTTGCAGCCTTACCTCCACGCTGCCTAAACTGAAAAGTCTGGAGGAACACGGTGCGGGTGCCGTGGTGCTCAAATCCATTTTCGAAGAGCAGATTCTGGGTGAAACGGCCATGCTGGAGCGTTACAGCGATTACCCCGAAGCGTCCGATTATTTGCACAATTATCTGAGCGACGATTATCTCCGTACCCATCTCGATCTGATTTCCCAGGCGAAATCCGAATTGTCCATTCCTGTGATCGCCAGTATCAACTGCGCTCATGTCGGAGAGTGGGTGGATTATGCCCGGCGGATGGAGGAGGCCGGAGCCGATGCCCTCGAACTGAATATTTTCATGCTGCCGCTGGATATGACCCGTAGTTCCGACGAGATCGAAAAGGCCTATCTTGAGATCGTGAATAAGGTGGTGGCAGCCGTTTCGGTTCCCGTTTCAGTCAAGTTGGGGGTTCGTTTTACAAATATTCTTTCGATCGCTCAGCAGATTTACTACCGGCATGGCAAGGGTGTGGTGATGTATAATCGCTTTTTCGAACCGGATATCGACGTGAACAATATCGCGGTCGTTTCGTCCGATCCGATGAGTTCGCCTTCCGAGTTGCGGAACAGTTTGCGGACTGTGGCTCTGTGTTCGTCCCAACTGCCTTTGTTGGATATCGCCGTTTCCACCGGGGTCTATACGGGTGAGGATGCGGTGAAGGCATTGTTGGTCGGAGCCAAAGGCGTTCAGATATGCAGTACGATCTATACGAATGGTCTGGACGTGATCCGGTCGATGGCGGACTATATCGGAAAATGGATGGAGCAGCACACCTTTTCCCGAATCGAGGATTTCCGGGGTATGCTGAGTTATAAAGGTACGGCCGATACGGAGGAGTACCAGCGGGTTCAGTATATGAAGTTTTTCCCGAAAGATCGGTAGTTTCCGTTACCTAATAACAAGGAGGGGGTGTTGTAAAAACACCCCCTCCTTGTTATTAATGAGCCCCTCTATATCTATACGGCTGCTCCGCTCATGATATCGAGCAGTTCGTTGGTGATGGCCTGTTGACGGGTTTTATTGTATTGGACGGTAAGTTCCTGCAGGAGTTCGTCCGCATTGTCCGTTGCCAACTGCATGGCCATCGTGCGGGCAGCATGTTCCGCTGCACTCGAATCGAGCAGCACGGTATAGATTTTCAAACTCAGTACCATCGGAAGCATGGCCCGTATGAGTTCATCGCGGGACGGTTCCAGAATATAATCCGGTTGAAGGTTCCATTTCCCTTCGTGTGAACTCGCATCCGCCGTTGGGATTTCCTGTTCGAGGGGCAGGTAAGGCTCTTGTGTCATAATCTGTACGGCCGTACTTTTGAAATGGTTGTAGATCAGATCCACCCGGTCCACTTCGCCCGTAGCGAACAGATGCATCAGTCGCTGTGCCAATTCTGCGGCACCTTTGTAGTCGGGTTTGTCCGAAAGGTGCTGAAAATCTCCCTGCGGTTCGAAACCCTCTTTTTTGACGGCATCGTAAATTTTTCGCCCCACAGGGAAGAGCAGGATGTCTTTCCTGTCCAGTTTCCCGTAGTCGTCATGCAGGACTGAATGGAGTTTCCGTACGACATTGGCATTGAAAGCCCCGCAGAGCGACGAATTGGATGAAACGGCCACGATGGCGACCCGCTTCACTTCGCGCCGTACAGTGTACGGAGAGTCGATCGTATCGTCCGAAGAGAGCAGACCGGCCAGCATCGCGTTCAGTTTCCGTTCGTAGGGAAGCATGTTTTCGATGGCCCCTTGTGCCTTGTGCAGTTTGGCGGAGGCGATCATACGCATGGCAGAGGTGATCTTCCAGATGCTGTTGACCGACGTAATCCTTCCCTTTATCTCTTTCAGTGACGACATGACATGCTATTTTTTGAGCGCTTTGGCCACGGCTGCCGCCGTTTCCTCTATTTTTGCCGTCACCTTGTCGTCCAATACGCCGCTGCGTAGCAACTCGTACTCTTCGCTTTCGGTGAAGGCATCCAGAAATTTGGTTTCGAACTCCTGTACCTGACTCAGTTCCACGTCTTTCAGCAACCCGTGCGTTCCGCAGTACAATACGGCGATCTGCTTGGCTACCGGCCTGGGGGAATATTGGGGTTGGATCAATAGACGAGTGTTTTTACGCCCCCGGTCGATCGTAAGAGCCGTGACGGGATCCATGTCGCCGCCGAATTTGGTGAACGACTCCAATTCCCGATATTGGGCCTGGTCGATTTTCAACATGCCCGCCACTTTCTTCATCGCCTTGATTTGGGCATTTCCTCCCACACGGGAGACGGAGATACCCACATTGATGGCCGGGCGGTTTCCCTGGTTGAAAAGATCGGTGTCCAGAAATATCTGGCCGTCCGTGATGGAAATCACGTTGGTCGGGATATAGGCGGCCACGTCTCCAGCCTGCGTTTCGATGATCGGCAGGGCGGTGAGCGATCCTCCGCCCCGGACTTTCCCCTTCAGACTTTCGGGCAGGTCATTCATTTCCTGCGCCACTTCCTGCTGGTCGATGATCTTGGCCGCACGTTCCAGCAGACGCGAGTGAAGATAGAAAATGTCGCCCGGATAAGCTTCGCGTCCCGAAGGACGCCGCAGGATCAGTGATACCTCCCGGTAGGCTACGGCCTGTTTGGATAGGTCGTCGTACACGACCAGCGCATGACGGCCGGTATCCCGGAAATACTCTCCGATGGCGGCTCCTGCAAAAGGGGCAAAATACTGCATGGCAGCGGGATCGGAAGCCGTAGCAGCCACGACGACCGTATAGTCCATGGCACCTTTTTCCCTAAGCGTATTGACGATCGTGGCGACAGTCGAGCCTTTCTGTCCGATAGCGACATAGATACAGTAAACGGGATCACCGTCCTCGAAATTGGATTTCTGATTCAGGATGGTGTCAATGGCGATCGAAGTTTTGCCGGTCTGTCGGTCGCCGATAATCAACTCGCGCTGTCCGCGTCCGATAGGAATCATGGCATCGACGGCCTTCAGTCCCGTTTGCAGCGGTTGGTTGACCGGTTGACGATAGATTACGCCGGGAGCTTTACGCTCCAGCGGCATTTCGGTCGTTTCGCCGCCGATCCGGCCCAGTCCGTCGATCGGTTCCCCCAGCGGGTCGATCACACGTCCGAGCATTCCTTCGCTTACGTTGATTGAAGCGATCCGGCCGGTACGTTTCACGATGTCGCCCTCCTTGATCTCGTCGGTCGGTCCCAGCAGGACGACACCAACATTGTCCTCCTCGAGGTTCATTACCACTGCTTTTTCTCCGTTTTCGAATTCCAGCAATTCGTTCGCTTCGGCATTCTGCAATCCGTAGATACGCGCCACGCCGTCGCTCACCTGGAGTACGGTACCCACCTCTTCGAATTTGAGTTTGGTATTGATACCCTCCAGTTGCTTGAGCAGCACTTCGGATACTTCGCTTGCTTTTAAACTCTCAGACATACAATTCGCTCTTTACTCATAAATGGATCATACGATCCGTCTGTTCTTTTCAATAAATTGCTTGCGGATACCGGCCAGTTGCGACACGACCGAAGCATCCAGTCTCCGGAAATCGATCTCGAAGATGAACCCTCCCACGAGCTTCGGATTGACGGTGGCTTTCAGCTCCATAGTCCCTTTGGTGTGCGAGGTGACCATCTCCTTGATCCGTTCTTCCACCTCTTTGTCTACGGCAACGGCCGTTTCGAGACTGCCCACGCTGATGTTGTTCGCTTTGCGGTAGAGGTCCTGATACATCAGGGCGATGGATTGCAGGTACTCTTCGCGGTGGTTTTCCAACACCAGGTCAATGAACCGTTCGCTTTCGGCACTGACCTTTTCTCCGATAGCGCTGTGAAGCAGGTCTTTTTTATCCTTGGCGGACAGAACCGGATTGTCCAGCGTCGGCCGCAGGGTGGGTTCGAGGGAAAAACTGAGGGCCAGGCTTTCCATCTCCGCATAGACCTGCTTTTCCGCCGAACGCGACTTTGCGAATTCCAGCAGAGCCTTGGCATAACGCGAAGGGATGATTCCTGCATTCATGGCTTATCAGGCTTTAGGTGCGTGAATCTCATCCAACATTCGTTCGATCAGAGCCATTTGTTCCTGCGGCTCTTTGATCTGGGCCCGGATCACCTTTTCGGCAATGTCGACCGAGAGTACGGCGATCTGGCTGCGCACTTCGGCAATGGCCGCCTCCTTTTCGATCCTGATCTGCTTTTTCGCCTCCTCCAACTCTTTCTGAGCCTCTTTCCTAGCCTCTTCTTTTGCCTCAGCGATGATTTTTTCCCGGGTTTGCGTTGCTTCACCGAGAATCTTCATCTGCTGTGTACGGGCTTCGGTGAGGACCGCTTCGCCTTCGGCTTTGATGTTCGCCAACTGCCGGTTCGCTTCCTCTGCCACCTCCAGCGAATGGTCGATAAACTCTTTCCGTTCGTTCACCATTTTTACGATCACAGGGAAACCCCATTTCGCAAGGATGATGAACACCACTCCGAAAGAGATCAGCATCCAGAACAGGAGGCCGGCGTCCGGTAATAACAACGACATAAGGCGCAGCGATTATAATGCCAGGAAACAAACCACGACGGCGAACAGGGCAACACCCTCGACCAGTGCCGCTGCGATGATCATCGACATACGAATGTCTCCGCCTGCTTCGGGCTGGCGGGCGATGGCGTCCATGGCCGACCCTCCGATTTTCCCGATACCGATACCTGCGCCGATGGCGGCCAAACCTGCGCCGATGGCGGCCAAACCTGCGCCGATGGCGGCCAAAACACTAAGATCGACCGACGTGGCGGCAACTGCTTGCATTAACATTGTTAGTAGCATAATCTTCTGTTTTTAAGTTTATAATTGTTTTAATTCTGTGTTTCAGTGTTGTTTGTGGGGTTCCACGCGCGACAGTCCGATAAATACGGCCGAGAGCATCGTGAATACATAAGCTTGAATGTAGGCGACCAATAACTCCAGGCAATTCATAAAAATACTCATCAGTACCGATACTACGGTCATGGACGTATTGATAACGGGTCCCATCGCGACCGTGACGAATATCATACAGGTCAGTCCCAATATGATGGCATGTCCCGCCATCATATTGGCAAACAGACGGATGATAAGGGCGAACGGTTTGGTGAATACTCCGAAAAGTTCGATGGCAGGCATGAGGGGCAGTGGCACTTTCAGCCATGTCGGAACATCCGGCCAGAAAACCTCTTTCCAATACTCTTTGGTTCCCCAAATATTGACGGCAAGGAACGTGCAGACACCCAGTACGATAGTGATTGCGATATTGCCCGTCGTGGAGGCTCCTCCCGGGAAGATCGGAATAAGTCCCATCAGGTTGTTGACCAGAATGAAGAAGAACGCGGTCAGCAGATAGGGCGCATAGCGTTCGTAACCCTTTCCGATACACGGTTTTATCAGTCCGTCGTTGATCTCCATGACGAACATCTCCACCGCTCCGACAAATCCTTTCGGAACGGCTTTGGGACGTTTCCTGTACCACCGGGCGACACATAGTACGATACAGACCAGTATCGTGCTGTTGATCAGCAGGGCCAGTGCGTTTTTCGTGAGGGAGAGATCGACGGGACGCACCGCTTCTCCCCGGGCGTTGTACTCCACGATCTTTCCTGCGTATTTTCCGTCTTGGGCGATGCTGAATCCTTCGTAACTGCCGTTACCGTGATAGAGATGCGACGAAGAGAACAAATGCCACTTGCCGTTTTCTCCCCGTACGATCACAGGCAGCGGAATGGAAATATGGGTATCTCCCCAGGTCGTGACGTGCCATTCGTAGGAGTCTCCTATATGGGAAAAGATCGTCTCTTTCACATCGAACTGTTCCTGCGGAGTCACTTCCACCGGTTGCTCTTCGGCCCGGGCCGTATAGGCGGCTGTCAATACCAGAACAAAGCACAATATGTTATACAATGATCTCATCTGTCAATACCCTTGTTTACCAATTTTTCGAAACGGTAGAAAAAGTAGGTCTCAATGAATAGATAGAGGAAGTAAAAACCGATGGTCGTAATGCCAAAAAGCAGTTTGCGTTCCCCGATGATCCAGTCGTAAAGCAGGATGCTCCCGATAGTGACCAGCAGTTTTACAGCCCGCATCGTCATATAAATGTGGACGATCTTTTCCGGTCTGTCCTTGCTGTGGCGGAACATGATCGAGGACATGACGATTCCCAACACCGTGAAATAGACGGGTATCGAAGGATACCACGCAAAGTAGTAATCCGGGAAGCCGTAATGCAGTACGCATCCCACGATCGCCCCTACCAACAGGTTGGTCGCCAGGATTAGCACTATCGCCCTTTTCCTCAATCGTTGCACCGCATTCATGACTGCTATTCGTTAGATTCTATGCAGACCGTTATCGTATCGTCTCTGATCTCTGCAAATCCGCCCTGAATGTCCAGTTTTTCCTCTTTGTCTGCATTTCTGTAACGGATTTCTCCCGGAGCGAGAGCCGAGATCAGCGGGGCATGATGCGGCCATACGGTGAACGAACCCACCACACCCGGCAGTCTTACGCTGTCGGTATCCCCTCTGAAAAGAGTCTTTTCCGGCGACAGGATCTCCAGTTTCATCACTTATCTTTAGCCTGTTCCAACATTTTTTCACCTTTCTCGATAGCCTGTTCGATGGTTCCTACATTCAGGAACGCCTGTTCCGGCAGGTAATCCACTTCTCCGTCGAGAATCATCTTGAAGCCTTTGATCGTATCTTCGATCGGGACCATCACACCCGGTACGCCGGTGAACTGTTCGGCTACGGTGAATGGCTGTGACAGGAAGCGTTGTACCCGGCGGGCCCGGTTTACGGTCTGACGGTCGGCATCCGATAGCTCCTCCATGCCCAGGATCGAGATGATGTCCTGCAATTCCTTGTTACGCTGCAGAATCTGTTTGACCCGTTGGGCCGTTTCGTAGTGCTCTTCCCCTACGACCAGCGGATCGAGGATGCGGGAGGTCGATTCCAATGGGTCAACAGCCGGATAGATGCCCATTTCCGTGATCTTGCGGCTCAGCACCGTCGTGGCATCCAAGTGGGTGAAGGTCGTCGAGGGAGCCGGGTCGGTTAGGTCGTCGGCCGGCACATAGACAGCCTGAACCGATGTGATGGACCCTTTCTTGGTCGAGGTGATGCGCTCCTGCATAGCACCCATCTCCGTGGCCAGTGTCGGCTGGTATCCCACGGCGGAGGGCATTCGGCCCAGCAGGGCCGAAACTTCCGATCCTGCCTGTGTGAAACGGAAGATATTGTCGATGAAGAACAAAATATCCTTCGTGCCGGTTCCTTCGTCACGGAACGATTCGGCCACGGTCAGACCTGACAGTGCCACTGAAGATCGGGCTCCGGGCGGTTCGTTCATCTGTCCGAAAACCAGCGTAGCCTGCGATTTTTTGAGTTCTTCGGGATCGACTTTGGAAAGGTCCCAATGCCCTTCCTCCATGCTTTTCTTAAACTCTTCGCCGTAACGGATCACGCCAGATTCGATCATCTCCCGCAACAGGTCGTTTCCCTCCCGGGTACGTTCCCCCACCCCTGCGAAGACGGAAAACCCGTTGTGCTGTTTGGCGATATTGTGGATCAACTCCATGATGATCACGGTCTTTCCCACTCCGGCGCCTCCGAACAGTCCGATTTTTCCTCCTTTGGCATACGGCTCCAGCAGGTCGATCACCTTGATACCCGTATAAAGTATTTCGCGGGTAGTCGTCAGTTCGTCGAATTTCGGTGCTTCACGGTGAATCGGATATCCGCCTTGCATATCGGGCTGGACCATGCCGTCGATTGCCTCACCCACCACGTTCATCAGGCGGCCCTTGATCTGCGGGCCTATGGGCATTTTGATCGGGGCTCCCGTTGAGATGACTTCCATACCGCGCCTCAGTCCGTCGGTCGTATCCATGGCGACAGTCCTTACAGTATCTTCTCCGATATGCTGCTGAACTTCCACGATCAGTATCTTTCCGTCGTCGCGTTTGATCTCCAGTGCGTCATGAATACGCGGCAGGGCGACGATACCACCGGGTCCTTTTTTGTCGAAATAGACGTCCACGACCGGGCCGATAACCTGCGAAATATGCCCTGCGATTTTTTTGCCGGACGGTTCGTGTGCTGTGGTTTCCGATTTCATCATGATTCGATTAAAAATAATTGTTCCAAAATTAGTTTTATAATCCCGTAAAACAAAGTTCTATTCCGCTCTTTTGATGACCTAAAAGTCGTTTTTTTATCGGGTGAATCGAACGGAAAATAGTTGCAAAAGTCGTCCTGTTGCTTATCTTTGTCCCAAAGGTATTGCAGAATATGGTGAAACAGGAGGGGCTGTCCGTACTCAATATGTTCAGGAACAGCGGTGAAAAGAGAAACGATTATCTGTCGGCTAATTTTGTCATATCGGATGCGAACCCGGAGCAGCTGGAGTTATTGCGGGAACCTTGCCGCCTGAACGGCGGTGCTTTCGGACTTTGTCTGAGGGGAACCTGCGAACTGTCTCTCAATCTGAACACATACCGGGTGAGTCCCCGCGATCTGATTGTGGTTACTCCCGGGGCTATCGTGCAGATCAAGGAGAAAAGCGAGGACTTCCGCGGTTTTCTGATCGGTTTTTCCGTCGATTTCGTGCGGGAAATAGATTTCCTGTCCATGATCCCCTTTTATGCCACCATACACGATAATCCGTGTCTTCCCCTGTCGGACGACAGTGCGTTCATGCTGTTCGACTTTTTCACCTTTCTGGGGGAAAAGGCCCGGCCGGGACATTTATATAAAAAGGAGATCACCCAGCATCTGATGCTTGCCCTGTTTTACGAGATCAGTGCGATTTATCAGAAAAGGCAGCCGGAATTACAGGTCCGCACACTCTCCCATCACGAGGATATCTGCAAACGGTTGGTCGAATTGGTGGTAAAGCATCACCGTAATGAACGCAGCGTGGGATTTTATGCCCGGGAACTCTGCATGACGCCCAAATATCTCTCTTCGCTCGTCAAACGTATCAGCGGCAAGTCCGTCTTCGACTGGATCAACGATGCCGTGATCCTGGATGCGAAAACGCTGTTGAAATCCTCGTCGATGACGGTGCAACAGATTTCGGACCAGTTGAATTTTCCGAATCCCTCCTTTTTCGGACGCTACTTCAAACAGCACACCGGAATGACACCTCGCCAGTACCGGCAACATATTGGTTGACGCCGCTTATTTGATCCGCAGTTTGCGTCCCAACCGGAGTACCGTATTGCGGCTGATGCCGTTCAGCCGGCAAATCTGGTCGATACTGACTCCGTAGCGGACGGCGAGTTTGCTCAGCATGTCACCCTGACGGATCGTGTGGTAAACGGCGTTGCTCGGATTGAGCCCTGTCGGCTGCGACTTCTGGCTCTTTTGAGGATTGGTGATCCGTTCCAAAATCTCTTCTGAAGTGTTTTCTCCCGATTCCGAGGCCAACATTTTGAAACTGTCGTCCCACTCATCGTCTTCCTCCAACTGGTCGGAGGCCCGGGAGTTGATATTGAAAAAAGATTTCTCGAGCGCGAAGGTCTGATAACGGAGCTGGCCGGTTTCGAAATCCACGATGAATTCCGGATCGAAAGTTTGGTCGCAGTAGCGCATTTCGTAGTGGAGGTGCGGTCCCCGGCTGCGTCCCGTACTGCCGATAAAGCCGATAATCTGGCCTGCTTTGACGTATTGTTCCGTCTCCACATTGCGCTTGGTGAGATGGGCATACCATGTCTCCAGCCCGTTGCGGTGCCGGATGATGACCAGATTGCCGAATCCCCCCGTGTTGTATTTCGAGTAGCGGATGCGTCCGTCGAATGTGGCGTAGACGGGCTCCCCTATTTGCAGGGGAATGTCCACGCCGTTATGGTTCCGGCGTCCTCTGCGTCCGTATTTGGAGAGGACTTTGCCCATGACGGGATAATGGAAATCGCTCAGCGACGAGATCAGTTTCAGGTCAGTGACGGGCGGCAGATCGGCCAGCTCGATTGAGCGATAGGCGAACACCTGCGTCGTGTCCCAATGTTCCCGATAGACAGGCAGTTCATCGAGCGCCTGGAGGGAGGGACGATAATAGCTCCAGGTATTGTTGCTGTACAGAATGACCTTGGTCTCCGGATCGGATGTGTCGAGCGTGTCGAGCGCCCTCTGCGGAAGGTCTTCCAGTTTCGGCGTCACGTGTTTGACAGGCCGGCGGGGTGCGGCTGTACCCGGTCCGGCCGAATATAGAAAGGGGATGGCTAAGATGCTTATGAATAGTGGTTTGAAATGCACAATAAGGGATTTTATGGATTTCGTTCCCACAAATGTAGAAAAAAAACGGTAAAGTCAATTTCCGGAAGCTACCTGCCGTTATCCTGCAAAAACTTGTCCGCAGCTTCCAGTGCTTTGTAAAATTCCTCGCCGAAACGGCGGATGATCGGCTCTTTCAGCGAGCGGTACAGCGGGATGCCCTTTTTTTCACCACAATGCAGTGCCGGCGAACAGATACTCCAGCGATGATAGTTCAGACCGAATGTACCGTTACTGAACCGAATTACCCGGATCGGATAGAGATGGCAGGAAACAGGCTTGTTGACAGGACATTTTCCCTCTCTGTACGCTTTTTCGATGGCGCAGAGAGTAATGCCGTTCTCTGTGTAGGAATAGGCGCATTCGGCGTCGTTGATCAGCGGCGTCGTGTAATCTCCGTCGACATCCACCACCATGAATCCCTGTCGTTCGACGGCCTCTATGCCTTCCGGTTTCATATACGGACGGAAGGTGTCGTATGCCGCTTCGAGTTCATCCGCTTCTTCGGCTTCGAGCGGAGCTCCGGAATTTCCTTCCACGCAGCAGATTCCCTTGCAACGGGAGATGTCACAGGAGAATCGGGTGGTCAGAATTTCGGTGCTTATGATTTTGTCGTCGATCTCGATCATTTTTTTACACATGTATTTTCGATGATGATGTCGAACAGCTCACCGAGTGTCATGCCCATGGCCCGGACCTGCTTGGGTACGATACTGCCTGCACTCATGCCCGGTATCGTATTTATCTCGATCATGTAGGGGGTATCGTTCCGCACGATGAAATCAATACGGACCACTCCCCGGCAGCGACAGGCTTTGTATGCTTTGAGGGTCATCTCATTCAACAGGCGCGTTACTTCGGGCTTGAGGTCGGCCGGAGTAATTTCGTCGGCCAGTCCTGCGGTATATTTGGCTTCATAGTCGAAAAAATCGCGTTTGGAGACCAGTTCCGTAACGGGGAAGACATACTCTTTGCCGCCGGCGATCATGACGCCGCATCCGATTTCCCGCCCTTCGATAAACTCTTCGATAAGCACTTCCGAACTCTCTCTGAACGCAGCTTCCAATGCCGGCAGTATCTCTCCCTCCTTTTTCACTTTCGTCACACCGAAACTGCTGCCGCTGGCGTTGGGTTTGATGAAAAGCGGCAGGCCGAACCTGCGGACCACTTCTGCCGGTTCGACCGTATCTCCTTTTTTGACGAATATTTCGCGGGCGAGAGGAATTCCCATGTCAGCCACGGCCCGTTTGCAGGAGATTTTGTCGAACGTGATGACCGACGAAACCATGTCGCACGAAGAGTAGGGAATGTCCATCATTTCCAGGTAGCCCTGCAATTTACCGTCTTCGCCCGGAGTGCCGTGAATCAGAATCAACGCATATTCGAGCGGAATTTTACGGCCGTCGAGTGTCAGCGAAAAATCGTTTTTATCGACCTGGACGCGGGTTCCGTCCGGTGCCGTATAGTTCCAATCCCGTCCGTGCAGGTCGATTTTATATATGTTGTATTTCGACGTATCGAGCGTCTGTTCGACCTGTGCGGCGCTGTCGAGCGATACGTTGCGTTCGGAGGAGTTGCCTCCTGCCAGTAATGCGATGTTCAGTTTCATGTTTCGAATATCTTTTGTGGCCTCAAAGGTAATAAAAAAAGCTGCCTTTGGGGCAGCTTTTTAAACAGGCCGGACGATTATTTGTCCCTCTCTGCGGTCGGCAGTTTGCACCACTCCTTGAAAGCTTTCATCTGATCGGCAGGGATGACGGATTCCATCTCTTTCAGATAGGCTTTGTATCGGGCTCCGCTGGCGGCTTTACGTTCCTCTTCCGACTTCCAGGTTCTGAATCTGTTCAGATAATCCGCTTCGTAGAAGTAGTTGTAGTTGATCTCTTCGAGCAGCTGCTTTGTCTTGTTGTTGACCTGGATGGCACGGCACAGGTTCGCTACCCTCTTTTCCGCCCGGGCGGCCGCTTTTTCGTTCTTTTGGGCGGGAATGGATGGTGCCGGATCGACTTTGCGGTCGCGTTCGGCCGTGGAGAGCCTGCTCCATGCCCGGTATGCTTCCATCTGGTCCTCGGGGATCAGTTTCTTCAGCTGGGTGGTATAGGTACGGTAGGCTTCGCTCGTAGCGGCTTTCTTCTCTTCCTCGGAAGCCCACTCCTTTGCCCTGAACTCGATGTTCACCTTGTAGAAATAGTCGTAGGAAATGTCTTTGGCGATCTGCTTGAGATCATCGTTGATTTTGACCGTCTGGCACATGTTCTCCACGCGGTTGTTCGCCCTGTCGCGTGCTTTCTGTTCCTTTTCGGTCAGTTTGGGGTCGGCATTGGCTTTTTGTGCCGGGCCGGACGGAGCCACCTGACGATCGCGCTCGGCGGGCGGCAGTCTTCTCCACGTTTCGAAGGCGGCTCTCTGGTCGCTCGGGATGAGCGAGCGCATCTGTTTGATATATTCGTTGAAAGCCTTGCCTCCCGCCTCTTTCCGGGCCTGCTGGGAAGGCCATTCCTGTTCTCGGTATTTGACGTCGACGAGTACGATGTAGTCGTAGGTGATCTGTTTGATCTTCTCTTTGATGTCGTTGCTGAGCTTGACCGTCTGGCACATGTTTTCCACACGGTTGTCTGCTTTGGCGCGTGCTTTGGGATACTTTTCTTTGGCTGATACGCAAACGGAGATCAGCATGGCTGCACCCAATGCGAGCATGGGTCTGAAAACGGTTTTCATCTGCATTCCGAATGTTTTTTTAGGTTGAAATTGGGTTTCTGTTCCCAAATATAGGGAAAATATTCGGAATGTATCCGTTCCGACAGGAAAATGTCTTCCGTCAATCGCATCTGCTGCCGGCCATCCTGAGGATGAAATAGAGCGGGGTGACGAACAGCAAGACGATCAGAACCTGGAAGACAAGACCGACGCCCGTGACCGAGTGGCCGTGGAACACCGTAAAAAGAGAAAGGTTGTTGATGCAGGCGAACATGACGGTTATTTCCAGTTTTATATGGCGCATCATTCTGACACCGAGCCGGTAGAGCGTATTCCGGTTGTGGTCGGATACTTTGACTGGATAATTGAATTTTTTGTAATATTTTTCGCTGATCGAAAGTCCTGTAAACAATACGGCTGCTACGATCGGCAGGATAAGCAGATACGAGCGTCCGCCCCAGCCGTCGGCTGTTCCTCTGATATCGAAATGAATCGGAATGGCCGTATCGGCCAATTCGTTCCAATAGAGCAATGGGTACAACGCCCAAATGAAACTTGCTCCGGAAAGGATTTCCAGTATCCGGTCGTAGCGTTCTTTTCGGGTCGGGGATAAAGATTCGGGTTCTCGGTGCAAGGTCAGAGAGTTGTCAGGGATTGTAGATGTCTTTGTAGCGGAATTCGAATATTTCCCGGAGCATGGCGATGTATTCGCCCGCTTCCGTGTGGGAGGGAACGAGTTGCCGTACACGGATAAAGTCGTTCATCGCTTTATCGAACGCTCCGTCACGGTGGTACAGTTTACCCCGCTCCAAATAGAGTTTGTGATCGCCGGGCGACTCTCCGATAGCGGTCGTCAGCAGATCTATTTCGTTTTGCAATCTGTTGTGCATGTCCATAGTCCGTGTTTTTCGATATAACGGTACACTCCCGGGGTGACCATCTCTTCGACCGGTTCTCCGAGGCGTAATCTCCGTCTGATTTCGGTTGCGGAGTAATCCAACAGGGGAGCGGAAGGAAGGACTTTCGCCGGGGTGTTGTACTTCGTTCCGTCACCGCCGCTTCTCGGATAGTACCATATACGGTATTTCCGGATGAACCGGTCGTATCCCTTCCAGCGGGGCAGTCCGCTGACGTTGTCTTCTCCGATCAGGATGGAAAAGGTCCGGTTGGGATAACGCTCTTCGAGTGCCTGCAACGTGTCGACGGTGTACGAAGGTTTGGGCAGGTCAAATTCTATGCCGCAAGCCTGTATCCGGTCGGGATGGGAGGACTCTCCGGCAGCTGTGCGGACCATCTCCAGGCGATGCTGTTCTTCGGCCAGTTCCTCCTGCCGTTTGAACGGACTCCGGGGAGAAACGACGAACCACACTTCTTCGCACAAGCCTTGGTCCAGAACCCATTCCGCAATGGCGATGTGTCCTTTGTGGACAGGATTGAACGATCCGAAATAGAGCATCGTCTCCATGCGGGTTAGCCGATAAAGTCGCGGATGAGCGTGGTCACCTCCTCTACGGCCTCTTCCAGCCGGTCGTTTACCACGATGCGGTCGAATTTATGGCAATAGGAAATTTCCGTTTCAGCCTTTTGTATGCGTCGTTCGATCACTTCGGGAGCATCCGTTCCCCGGCCGATCAACCGGCTGCGGAGCTCTTCGATCGAGGGCGGCATGATGAATATGGAGAGAGCTTTGTCTCCGAATATTTCTTTGAGCCGGATGCCGCCCTTTACGTCCACGTCGAAAATGATGACGTTCCCTTTGCTCCAGATACGTTCGAGTTCCGTGCAGAGCGTTCCGTAACAGGTGCCTGCATAGACCTCTTCCCACTCTACGAATTCGCCCCGTTCGACGGCTTTGGAGAATTCTTCGGGCGACAGGAAATAGTACTCCACTCCGTTCCGTTCCGTCCCCCGAGGGGCCCGGCTGGTTGCCGAGACGGAGAATTCGAGCCGGGGGAAAGTCTTCAGCAGATGTTTGACGATCGTGCTTTTCCCTGCACCCGATGGGGCTGAGAGGATGACGAGTTTGCCGGTGTACTGACAATGAAACATGGGTGAAGGAAAATTACAGTAGATTCAGAACCTGTTCCTTTATTTTCTCCAGTTCATCCTTCATCTGGACGACGAGTTTCTGGATGGCGGCATCGTTCGCCTTCGAGCCGAGCGTGTTGATTTCACGTCCCATTTCCTGGGCGATGAATCCGAGTTTGCGCCCCACCCCGTCTTCCGAGGCGGCCACTTCGTGGAAATACCTGCAATGGTTTTCCAGCCGGACTTTTTCTTCTGTGATGTCGAGTTTCTCGATGTAGAAAATCATCTCCTGCTCCAGTCGGTTGCTGTCCACCGGGATTCCCGCCGATTCGATGTTTTCCCGGATACGTGCTTTGATCTGTTCGGTACGGGCCTGTTCGTACGGTGTTACCTCCTCTTTCAGTGCCCTGATTTTGTCCACCCGGCGCAACAGGTCTCGGATCAATGTGTCGCCTTCCTGGAGACGGAATTGTTCGATATGGTCGAGGGCCTGCCGGACGGTTTCCGCGACGGCCGACTGTTCTTCCTCGGAAAGCGAGGTGTTTTCGTTCTGAACCACCTCCGGAAGCCGGAGAATGGCGGGAATGGCTGCTGCGATCGTTTGGGTGTCCCAGCCGATCCCCTGTTCGGAAGCGATACGTTCTATCTGACGGTAATATTCACCGAACAATGTACCGTTGATGGCGGCCGATCCGGATGACGCATCGGTTTCGTAGGAGATGAAGACATCCACCTTGCCCCGCTGCATGACTTTTGCCACACAGTTGCGGATTTCGTATTCGAGACCGCGGTAGAGCCCGGGCACCTTGACCGAAAGATCGAGCTGCTTGCTGTTCAGGGAGCGTATTTCGACGGTGATTTTTTTTCCGGCTACGGCCGTTTCCGCTTTGCCGTAGCCGGTCATGGACTTTATCATGGCGTGAACTGCTTTGTGATTAAATATCTGCAAATGTACGGTAAAATTGCGGAAATGCAAGGCAGGGCCGCCGTTGTTAAAATATAAGTGTTTTTGAATAATTTTAAAAAACTTTTTGGTAACTTTGTCGGATACAATAATTGTCAATCAAAACCAAACGTATAAACGAACAGTTATATGAAAAAGCACAACTTCAATGCAGGACCCTCGATCCTGCCGCGTGTAGCCATTGAAAATGCCGCTAAGGCCATTCTCGATTTCGAAGGCATCGGTCTTTCGCTGTTGGAAATATCCCATCGCACCAAAGATTACGAGGCTGTGAACGACGAGGCCGAGTCGCTTTTCAGGGAGCTGTTGAATATTCCGGATAATTATAAGGTGCTTTTTCTGGGCGGAGGTGCCAGCACCCAGTTCTTCCACGTTCCCTACAATCTGCTGGAAAAGAAAGCCGGTTATGTGAACACGGGCGTGTGGGCGAAGAAGGCCATCAAGGAGGCCAAGAATTTCGGCGAGGTAGAGGTGCTCGCTTCCTCGGAGGACAAAAACTTCACCTATATTCCGAAAGGATATAAAATCCCGGCTGATCTGGACTATCTTCACATTACGACCAACAATACCATTTACGGAACGGAGTTGCACGAAGATATAGATTCGCCGGTGACGGTGGTGGCCGATATGAGTTCGGATATTCTGAGCCGTCCGGTGGACGTCACCAAATACGGGTTGATCTACGGCGGGGCGCAGAAAAATATGGGGCCTGCCGGTGTCACTTTCGTAATCGTACGTGAGGATATTCTGGGGAAGGTGAGCCGTCCGCTTCCTTCGATGGTGGATTACCGCAACCATATCGCCAACGATTCGATGTTCAATACTCCTCCCGTTTTTGCGATCTATGTAGTGAAGGAGACCCTGAAGTGGTTGAAGTCGATCGGTGGTGTGCCTGAAATACAGCGCCGCAACAGGGCCAAAGCCGACCTGCTCTACGGGGAGATCGACCGGAACCCGCTATTCGTGGGAACGGCGGCCAAGGAGGACCGTTCACTGATGAATATCTGTTTTGTGATGGCTCCGGGTTACGAGGAGCTGGCGCCCGAATTCCTCGAATTCGCCAAAGGTCGTGGCATGGTCGGCATCAAGGGACACCGGCTGGTGGGAGGTTTCCGCGCTTCGTGTTACAACGCACTGCCCGTCGAGAGCGTGCAGGCGCTGGTGGACTGCATGCGGGAATTTGAAAAAATGCACGTAAAATAGATCGGTCATGGCTCTTTTAGTTACTTATCAACCCCGCCAAAAGAGCAAGTCGGTCAAGTTTTATGATCTGTTAAACGATATGAAGATGAAAGTATTAGTTGCAACCGAAAAACCTTTTGCCAAAAGTGCCGTAGAGGGTATCCGCCGGATCGTGGAGGAGGTCGGGTACGAATTGGCCCTGCTGGAAAAATATACTGACAAGTCCGAACTGCTCGCGGCCGTGGCCGATGCCGATGCGCTGATTATCCGCAGCGACAAGGTGACGGCCGAAGTGGTGGCTGCCGCTCCGAAACTGAAGATCGTCGTACGTGCGGGAGCCGGTTACGACAATGTCGATCTGGCCGCCTGTACCGAAAAAGGCATCGTGGTGATGAACACTCCGGGGCAGAATTCGAATGCAGTGGCCGAGCTGGCCATCGGGATGATGATTTTCATGGCCCGCAATCAGTTTACGCCGGGAACAGGTTCCGAAATACATGGAAAGACAGTGGGTATCCATGCTTACGGAAATGTGGGCCGTCTGGTGGGTCGTTACGGTAAGGCGATGGGCATGAATGTGTTGGCCTACGATCCTTTCGTGGCGGATAAGGGAGTGTTCGCCGCCGACGGTGTGACGGCCGTGGATTCGGTAGAGGAACTGTATGTTAAGAGTGATTACGTTTCGCTGCATATTCCCGCCACGGAGCAGACGAAGCGGTCGATCGGCTACGATCTGCTTTCGAAGATGCCGAAAGGGGCGACACTCGTCAATACCGCCCGCAAGGAGGTGATCGACGAGGAGGGGTTGGCCCGAGTATTGGAGGAACGGAGCGACCTGAAGTATATCACCGACATTGCCGCCGATTCGCAGGCTGCTCTGAACGAGAAGTTCGGCAAACGGGTTTTTGCTACCGCAAAGAAGATGGGAGCGGAAACCGGTGAGGCGAATGTGAATGCAGGATTGGCCGCCGCCCGCCAGATCGTCGATTTTATCCGGAACGGGAACCGTAAATTCCAGGTAAACAAATAGGTACGTATGGTAAAGATCAAGCCTTTTGCCGGAATCCGGCCCCCGAAAGAGTATGCCGCCGAAGTGGCGTCGCGTCCCTATGACGTACTGAGTTCGGCCGAGGCTAAAGCCGAGGCGACCCAGCGTTCGCTGTTGCATATCATCAAGCCCGAGATAGACTTCGATCCGATTGCGGACGAACATTCTCAGGCCGTATATGACAAGGCGGTGGAGAATTTCAAGAAATGGCGTGCCAACGGCTGGCTCGTGCAGGACCCCGAGGAGTATTACTATGTATATGCTCAGACGATGAACGGCCGTACGCAGTACGGATTGGCCGTATGTTGCCATTTCGAGGATTATCTGACCGGAAAAATCAAGAAGCACGAACTGACCCGTACCGATAAAGAAGAGGACCGGATGATCCACGTGCGAAACCAAAACGCCAATATCGAACCGGTATTTTTCTCCTATCCGGCCAACAGCGAAATAGATGCGATCGTATCCGATGTCGTAACGAAACAGGCTCCCGAATACGACTTTACGGCGGCCGACGGTTTCGGGCACCATTTCTGGCCGATCAGGGATCGGAAGACAATAGACCGGATTACGGAGATATTCGCCGGTATTCCCGCTCTGTACGTGGCCGACGGCCATCATCGTACGGCTGCCGCGGCCCGCGTAGGTCAGGAACGGATGAAAGCCAATCCTCATCACACGGGGAATGAAGAATACTGTTATTTCCTGGCGGTGATTTTCCCGGATAACCAGTTGCAGATCATCGACTACAATCGGGTCGTGAAAGATCTGAACGGCCTGACGCCTGCCGGGCTGCTCGAAAGGCTGAAGGAGAACTTTACGGTGGAAGATCGGGGAACGGCTGTTTACAAACCCGATGCCCTGCATCGCTTCGGCATGTATCTCGACGGTCGCTGGTATGCTTTGACGGCCAAGGAAGGTACATATAACGACAATGATCCGATCGGTGTGCTGGATGTGACGATCCTTTCCGATCTGGTGCTCGATAGGATTCTCGGTATCAAAGATCTGCGTACGGATAAGCGAATCGACTTCGTCGGAGGTATCCGCGGCTTGGGCGAGTTGCAGAAACGGGTGGATTCGGGTGAGATGAAAGTGGCTTTCGCTCTGTATCCCGTTTCGATGAAACAGTTGATAGATATTGCCGATACAGGTAATATCATGCCTCCCAAGACCACGTGGTTCGAGCCCAAGCTGCGTTCCGGCGTGGTGATCCACTCTTTTGAGGAATAATATTTCATCGAAGTTATCGAACCGACAGCCCGCGACATTGTGCCGCGGGCTGTTTCTTTGAAGTAGAGGATACGAAACTTTCCTGAAACATATGGCTGGAAGTAAATCCGATAGCTTCCCGAAAGATTTTTTAGGCATTGTAAAAAAATCTTGCTTTTAAATAATAAATATCACGATATAATATTATATTTGTAAAGGAAAGAATAGGAATCCTTTACAAATCGTAATATATTATGGCTAAAATCAAGGGAAGTATAATTGTCGACCGGGAGCGTTGCAAGGGTTGCGATGTCTGTGTCGTTTCGTGCCCGTTCGGAGTGCTGAAGCTGTCTGCCGAAGTGAACTCCAAGGGGTACAACTATTCCTTTATGGCTAATCCGGATGCCTGTACGGGCTGTGCAAGTTGTGCCGTGATCTGTCCCGACAGCTGTATTACCGTATATCGGCAGAAGGCATCAAATTAAGTAGGTTGTATGGAAGAGGTAAAATTAATGAAAGGGAACGAGGTGGTCGCCGAGGCGGCCGTCCGTTCGGGTTGCGACGGTTATTTCGGCTATCCTATCACTCCGCAGACGGAAATCATCGAAACGCTTATGGAAATGCGTCCGTGGGAGACGACCGGCATGGTCGTGTTGCAGGCGGAGAGTGAAACGGCCTCGATCAATATGGTGTACGGGGGGGCTTCCTGCGGCAAACGGGTGATGACCTCTTCGTCCAGCCCGGGGATCAGTTTGATGGCTGAGGGTTTGAGTTATCTGGCGGGGGCCGAATTGCCCTGTGTTGTGGTGAACGTTTCCCGCGGAGGGCCCGGACTGGGGACGATCCAGCCTTCGCAGAGCGACTATTTTCAGGCTACGAAGGCTGCGGGACACGGTGATTTCCATCTGATCGTATTGGCTCCTAATTCGGTGCAGGAGATGTATGATTTCGTATTCGACGGTTTCGACCTGGCTTTCAAATACCGAAATCCCGTCATGATCCTGACCGACGGTCTGATTGGGCAGATGATGGAGAAGGTGGTGCTCGGCCGCCAGCGTCCCCGTATGACGGACGAATATATCGCCGAACATTACGGTGATTGGGCGTTGACCGGAAAGAGGGGGCGCCATCGCAATATCATCACTTCGCTGGAGTTGGAACCGCATGTGCAGGAAGAACGGAATCACCGGCTCCAGGCCAAATATGCGGCGGTCAAAGCCAATGAAGTGCGTTACGAGGCCCGGATGTGCGACGACGCTGATTACGTGATCGTGGCATACGGCTGTTCTTCGCGTATTTGTGCGAAAGTGATCGAGATGGCCCGGGAAGATGGATATAAGGTCGGGCTTCTGCGTCCGATTACGTTGTACCCCTTCCCGACGGAAACGCTCCGCGTGATGGCTGAACACGTAAAGGGATTTCTCGCCGTGGAACTTAGTGCGGGACAGATGGTCGAGGATGTTCGTCTGAGCGTAGGCAGCAACGTGTTGGTGGAGCACTACGGCCGTTACGGCGGGATGGTGCACTCCCCTTCCGAGGTGTACGATGCATTGAAAGAGAAGATAATCAGTAAATTGAAATAACTATGGCTGAGTTTCAGGTTGAAATGAAAGATGAAAACCGGGTGTATGCCAAGCCTCGTTTGCTGACCGACAATGTGATGCATTATTGCCCGGGATGCAGCCACGGGACGATTCACAAGTTGGTGGCGGAGGTGATCGAAGAGATGGGGCTTGAGGAACGGAGCATAGGTGTATCTCCGGTAGGTTGCTCGGTGTTCGCTTACAACTATATCGACATAGACTGGGCCGAGGCGGCCCACGGTCGTGCTGCTGCAGTGGCTACGGCTATAAAAAGGCTGAACCCTTCGAAATTGGTCTTCACCTATCAGGGTGACGGTGACTTGGCTGCTATCGGTACGGGCGAGACGATTCATGCCTGCAACCGGGGCGACAACATCACGATCATTTTCGTAAACAATGCCATATACGGTATGACGGGCGGCCAGATGGCTCCCACTACCCTGTTGGGCATGAAAACGGCGACCACTCCCTATGGCCGCGACGCCGCATTGAACGGTTATCCCTACAAGATCGCCAATATGATCACGCAGCTCGAAGGAGTCAGCTATGTGACCCGTCAGAGCGTTCATACTCCTGCGGCTGTCCGCAAGGCGAAAAAGGCGCTTCGCCATGCGTTCGAAAAGTCGATGGAAGGGAAAGGAGTGTCGTTCATCGAATTCGTTGCCACGTGCAACAGCGGATGGAAACTGACCCCCGTTGCTGCCAATCAATGGATGGAGGAGCATATGTTCCCATTTTATCCTCTGGGAGATTTAAAAGACATTTAGCCTTATGAAAGAAGAGTTGATTATAGCAGGATTCGGAGGGCAGGGAGTGCTCTCGATGGGGAAAATTCTGGCCTATTCGGGTGTGATGCAGAATTACGAAGTAAGTTGGATGCCCTCTTACGGTCCGGAGATGCGGGGCGGTACCGCTAATGTGACGGTTATGATCAGCGACCGGCCGATCTCTTCCCCGATCGCTCACGATTACGATACGGCAATCATTCTCAACCAGCAGAGTATGGACAAGTTCGAAGAGAGGGTTAAGCCGGGGGGCGTACTGATTTATGACACCAACGGCATCGTCCGGCATCCTGTACGTAAAGATATTCGCATCTATACGATCGACGCGACGGCCGAGGCCGCACGGATGGGAAATTCCCGTCTGTTCAATACGATGATTTTGGGCGGATATCTGAAAGTACGTCCCGTGGTTACGCTGGAGAACGTATTCAAAGGATTGGAGAAATCGTTGCCTGAGCGGGCGCACAAGAGTTTGCCCGCCAATCAGGAGGCGATCCGGATCGGTATGGGATTGATTAAAGAACACGAGGCGGAATAACAGACGCTCGTGTTGGTTTACAGATTAAGGTGAAAACGTCCCGACAATATGGTCGGGACGTTTTTGTTACGGGGATTGCATACACCCGAGGGTACATACCGGAAAGGAGAACGAAAATGATTTTTGCAGAACGTCTCCGAATGGCTATTCGAAGCGACAGTTCTCTATCCCCTTGAATCCCCGCAGGAACTCTTCCGTCTTCATCCGTTTCTTTCCGGCCATCTGTAGTTCTCCGATCAGAATATAACCGTCGGCACAAGTTGTTTTCAAATATTTTTTCCCGTCGGTGAACAGCATGCCCGGCGGGTGGGAATGAATGGCCCGTTCGAAACGGACCTCGTATATTTTTACATTCGAAGATTCTTGAGTCCCGCTCAATGCGCTCCACGCGGCCGGATAGGGCGATAGACCCCGAACCAGATTGCGGATATTTTCTCCGGTTTCACTCCAGTCGATCCGGCAGTCGTCTTTGAAAATTTTTGGAGCCTCTTTGAGCAATCCTTTTTCGCTTTCGGGTTGTACGATCGGACGTGCGGTTCCTGCGGCGATTGCTTCTACAGTCTCCGTTACCAGTTCGACACCCGCGTTCATCAGCTTGTCGTGGAGTGTCCCGGCGTTGTCTTCCGGAGAGATCGCCACTTCGTGCTGTCCCAGTATATCCCCCTTGTCGATTTCGTGGTTGAGCATGAAGGTCGTTACTCCCGTACGGTTTTCTCCGTTGATAAGCGCCCAATTGATCGGCGCAGCGCCCCGGTATTGGGGAAGCAGTGAGGCGTGCAGATTGAACGTACCTAAACGTGGGGAACTCCAGATGATTTCAGGCAACATGCGGAATGCGATTACAATCGCGAGGTCGGCGTTGAGAGCCCGGAACTGCGCCACGAATTCGGGATTTTTTAGCTTTTCGGGCTGGAGAACCGGAATTCCGGCCTCTTTGGCGTACCGTTTCACGGCACTCTCCTGCAGTTTCAGTCCCCGGCCGGCCGGTTTGTCCGGCATGGTGATGACCGAAACGACCTGATACCCCTCTTCGACCAGTCGGCGCAGGGGTGCTACGGCGAAATCGGGAGTGCCCATATATACGATGCGAAGTCCCTTTCCGGGAGTGGCCGGACGATCCGTCATGGTTCCTGTCGGTTTAATGTTTGAATAATCCGAGCGTATGCCCCATTTCCACCTCTTTGGTCTCGAGATATTTTTCATTGTACTTGTTGGGGGGAATGACGATCGGCACGTTTTCCACGATCGAGAGCCCGTATCCTTCCAGTCCTGCGCGCTTGAGCGGATTGTTGGTCATCAGCTTCATCTTGGTGATGCCCAGTTCGCGCAGAATGCTGGCCCCTACTCCATAATCGCGCTCGTCGACCTGGAATCCCAGTTTCAGATTGGCTTCGGCCGTATTGTAACCCTGTTCCTGCAGTTTGTATGCCTGCAATTTGTTGAAAAGCCCGATTCCCCTGCCCTCCTGATTGAGGTAGACGATAGCGCCTTTCCCCTCTTTTTCAATCATGGCCATCGCTTCGTGAAGCTGACGGCCGCAGTCGCAGCGGTACGATCCGAAAATATCTCCCGTTACGCAGGATGAGTGTACCCGCACCAGTACCGGTTCGTCGGGTTTCCACTCCCCTTTGGTCAGAGCGATGTGTTCCAGTCCGTTGCTTTTCTGGCGGAACGAGGTCGCCTTGAACATGCCCCATTCTGTGGGCATTTCTACCTGGTCGCCTTTTTCCACGATAGATTCGGTTTTGAGCCTGTATGCGATGATATCGGCGATGGTGACGATTTTCAGCCCGAATTTCTTGGCGATTTCCAGCAGTTGCGGCATGCGGGCCATCGAACCGTCTTCATTCATGATCTCGATCAGCGCCCCCCCCACTTTCAGACCCGCCATACGGGTCAGATCGACGACGGCTTCGGTATGTCCCGGACGGCGCAGAACGCCCCGGTTCCGGGCCCTGAGCGGAAAGATGTGACCGGGACGTCCCAGGTCCGAAGGTTTCGTGTCGGGATCGACCAGCGCCCGGATCGTAGCCGCCCGGTCATTCGAGGAGACTCCCGTGGTGCATCCGTTTCCCAAAAGATCGACCGATACGGTGAAGGGGGTGCCCAACAGCGACGTGTTGTTGCCCACCATCATGTCGAGTTCCAGTTCCCGGCAACGCTCTTCGGTGAGCGGAGCGCACATCACCCCCCGGCCGTTATGAAGCATGAAGTTGACGATTTCCGGGGTGATCTTTTCTCCGGCGACGATGAAGTCGCCTTCGTTTTCCCTGTCCTCGTCGTCGACGACGATCAGTACCCGACCGGCCCGGATCTCCTCAAGGGCCTCTTCCACGGTATTTGTCAGTTTCTTTTCAGTCATGGTCGTATGTTATTTTTTTCTTTTATGCAGTGTCGAAAGAAATGCTTTCAGTTTTCGGTAGTGTACGATGTACCACTCGGCGTTGAAGAGGTTGGAGTCGTTGGTAGCCTTGTAGGTGAGGAAGATCGAGATCGGAAGCAGGATGAATGTCGAAATCCACATTCCGGCGAAGCTGCCCCACGAACCTTCCCGGGCCAGTTTCTCGCCCGTGATGCTGATGATATAATAGATCACGAAAAAGAGGACCGACACCACGATCGGCATCCCGAGTCCGCCCTTCCGGATAATGGCCCCCAGCGGGGCGCCGATCAGGAAAAAAATCATAATGGACACCGGCAGCGACATCTTGCGGTGCCATTCCACCTTGTAACGGTACAGTTGATTCAGCGCCTCTTTGGCACTTTGTTCGTCCATCGAAAAAAGACTGCGGGAATTGTTGGCCGTGATCCGGGCATCCTCCCACAGGCTTTTCCGTTCGTAAATGTCCATCTTGGCGATGGAATCTTCCAGCCGGACTTTCGGCTTACGGGAATTGTCGACCGGAACGGTATCCTGGGCGAGCGCCTTGTCGTGCGTGAAAATATAGTTTTTCAACAGGGGTTCGTAAGAACTGTTGGCGGATTTGGATGTGACGATTTCGAGGGAATCTATGCCTTGCGTCAGTTCAGCGATATTCTTGGTTTGGCTGTTGTTGAACATTTCGGTGTCTGTCCGTTCGAAATCGAATCCGGACAAAGGGATCACACCGTTCTGTTCGGTGAAAAAATGGTGGCGCAGGGCGCTTTTGTCGAACCACTGGTAGTTGCGGGTCTCTTCGTACGTCTGTCCGTTGTAAAGAGTGACTAACAGGTATTTCTTGTCGTCCGAGAGTCGGATATAGCCCGAGTCGGCCAGCGTGGTAGTCATGTTTCCGTTCAGGTCGCGGGTGTCGTAGATCAGAATGTCGGTCAGCAGCTTGGTCTCGGGATGCTGCTTGTCGACCCGGATGCTCATGTTGTCGATCCCGTTGAAAAAGATACCGTCCTTGAATTCGATCGACTGTTTCTGCTGGCGTATGTCGTAGATCAGTGCATAGATTTTTTTTGTCGAGTACGGCACGAGGTTGTTGGCGACGAAAAAACTCGCTACGGCGATAATGCCGATAACGATCGTCAGGGGCTTCATGATGCGGGGCAGCGACATGCCGGCCGATTTGAGCGCCAGCAACTCATAGTTCTCCCCCAGATTGCCCATGGTCATGATAGCGGCCAGAAGCGTGGCCAGCGGCAATCCCATCGGGATCAGCGTGGCCGCCGCATACATCATCAATTCGAAAATGACACTGGTGTCGAGCCCCTTGCCGACCAGTTCGTCGATATACCGCCACATGAACTGCATGATCAGCACGAACATCACGATGAAGAACGTGAGGACCATCGGGCCCAAATAGGACTTCAGGATGAATTTGTGGACGGTTTTCATGCTAAGGCTTCAGACTTTTGCAGCACAAAGGTAATAGTTTTACCACAATAAGCGTAAGGGTGAGTGCAAATATTGTGGCGGCCCCCGCAGGAATGTTGAACTCGTAGCTGAAATAGAGCCCCGTGAGATTGCCGAGCGTCGCTACGACTGCCGCCCACCACGTAATTTTTCGGTAGGATTTGCTGAGCGTATTGACGATGACCGGAGGGATGGTAAGCAGGGAAATCAACAGAACGATACCGACCGTCCGGATCGACAGGACGATTGTCAGGGCGACCAATACTGCCATAAAATAGGAGATAGTCCGTGTCGGAATGCCTTGGCTGCGTGCGAATTCCCGGTCGAACGCCACGTACATGACGGGGCGCAGGGCCAGCAGGAAAAGAAGCAGGATTACCACGTCGAGCCCCGCCAATGCCAGAATGTCTCCGTCGGTGACGGTCAGAATATTGCCGAACAGGAAACTCATCAGATTGGGTGCATATCCTGGTGTCAGGTAGATGAAAATGATACCGATGGCCATGCCTACCGACCAGACGATGCCGATGGCCGAATCTTCCCGCATCCGGCCCCGGTCCGAGGCCGTTTCGATTCCCAGGGCGGACAGAACGGCGAACACCAGTGCGCCCAGAATGGGATTCCACCCCATATAATATGCGATGCCGATACCGCCGAACGAAGAATGAGTGATCCCTCCGCTCAGAAAAACCAGTCGTCGGCAGACCACGTAGGTTCCGATTATGCCGCAGGCTATTCCTGACAGCAGGCTGGCGAAAAGAGCGTTGGTAAGAAATTTGTACTGAATTATTTCGTGAATGAAATCCATGCGGACAACGGTTAAGGCTGCAAATTTAAGTTTTTTTTATAACTTTGGTGCCCCGGATTTTATGAAAAAGTACTATCAAATAGCATTCCTTTTTGTCGTCGCGGCAACGGTTTTTCTCTCCTGCCGCGAAGAGCCGGAATATATCCGGGGGGACATCGTTAACCTTCCCGACGGAAAGGTGTATCTGCGTGTATGGGAGGGAACCCTGCGCACGGTAGACAGTACCCGTTCTGCCGGCGGCAGATTCAGTTTCGTGTTGCCGGATGTATTGCCCGATATTTTTTATGTTCAGTTCGAAGGTTTTCCGGACTATTTTATTCCGGTGATCGTGGACGGAGAAGAGGTGGGCATCGGCGGTGATTTCAATTATCCCGACGACGTGAAAGTGTCGGGTACGGCACCTAACGACGCATTGTGGGGTTATCGGGAATCGGTGCGTCGTTACGAAGTGATGCTTCGGGCCATTGGTCGTCAGCTGGAGGTTTACCGGACCGAAGAGATGGATTCGGTCGCCTATCGCGGGCTGCTTGTCAAAGAGGACAGCATAAAGCGTATCATGGCCGGTTTGCGGCGCGATTTCGTCCGGGCGCACCGAGGCAGCATCGTTTCCGCTTTTCTGATGGTGGCTACCCTGCCCGACTCCGCTTCCCGTGCCCAGATCGACTCGCTGATCGGAGAACTCGATCCGACCATGGCCGACAATGCCTTCCTGCGCCGTCTTCACCGACGTCGGAATGCGGCAGTCCGTTAGTCCGCGGATGTTGCGAATCCGCCATGCTTTTGTTACTTTCGCACCGTATTGTTCAATCGTATCACTGCGACACGGTCGCATTTAAAGTTTCAGTGAATGTCCCACGAGAGAAAGGTTCGTTTCCATACTTTGGGGTGTAAACTCAATTTTTCGGAGACTTCGACCCTTGCCCGGCAGTTCGAGGAGGGTGGTTTCGTACGTACCGGCTCGGATGCCGATGCCGACATATTCGTGATAAACAGTTGTTCGGTGACGGCACATGCCGATAAAAAATGCCGTAGTCTCGTACATAGACTTCACAGAATTCGGCCGGAAGCCATCATCGCCGTAACGGGGTGCTATGCCCAGCTCAGACCGGAGGAAGTCGCCTCCGTCGAAGGGGTCGATCTCGTGTTCGGGAATAATTATAAGGGAGAACTATATGAAACAGTGGCCGCATTGGCCGGTAAGAAAGAGGCTGCGGCGGTGTACAGTTGCGATACGGATCAGCTGACCGACTTTTTTGCGGCCTTTTCTTCGGGTGACCGTACCCGGGCCTTTCTCAAGGTGCAGGACGGATGCGATTATAAATGCGCCTACTGTACGATTCCTTACGCCCGGGGAGGCAGCCGGAACATTCCGGTTGCGCAGGCGGTGGACGAGGCCCGGCGGATCGCAGCTTCCGGGCAGCAGGAGATAGTCATTACCGGAATCAATACGGGGGATTTCGGCCGCACGACCGGCGAACGTTTTATCGACCTGCTGCGGGCACTGGATGCCGTGGAGGGAATCAGCCGTTACCGTATCTCTTCGATCGAACCAAATCTGTTGACGGACGAAGTGATCGGCTTTACCGCCGGGTCGGAAAAATTTCAGCCCCATTTCCATATTCCGCTTCAGAGCGGATGCGATTCCGTGTTGGCCCGTATGAGGCGCAGGTATACGACTGCCCGTTTTGCCGAACGGATCGAAGCGGTGCGCAGGGCGATGCCCGATGCTTTCATAGGAATTGATGTGATTGCGGGTTTCCCCGGTGAAAGCGATGCCGATTTCGAAACGACCTATCGTTTTTTGGAGAAGGTCGCTCCGGCCTATCTTCACATTTTCCCTTATTCGGTCCGTCCGGGAACGCCGGCGGCCGGATTCGAAGGAAAAGTCCCTCCGCAGGTTGTGGCCGGACGGACGGAACGGCTGGCAGGACTTTGCTGCCGCCTGCACCGGGATTTTTCCCTGCGCTATATCGGCGGAGAGACTACGGTACTTTTCGAAAGCACCTGTCGGGGCGGAATGATGTCCGGCTTTACGGAGAATTACCTGAAAGTGCTTGTTCCTTACCGGAAAACGCTGGTGAATACGCTTTGCCGGGTGTCGCTCGACACTCTGGACGATGCGGGAAACATTCGGGGAAGCGTGCTTGATTAATCCGGGGGAAATATCTATTTTTGTGAATCAATCGTCTGGAAATGGGAATACGTAAGAAAATAATGATCGGCTTCCTGAGTCTGGCCGCCCTGCTTTTTTTCGCGGGTATGGTCTCACTGGTCGAGTTGCTTCGTTTGAGTAAGACCACGCAGATACTGTTGGATTCCAGTACGCGTAATATCGAGTTGTCCCGTCAGATGTTGGATGCCGTACAGGATCAGAATACGGCCCTGTTGCAGATGGTGGTGCTGGGACGGAACGAGTTCGATTCGTTGTATCTGTCGGGCAAGCAGAAGTTCGATCATGCGTTGGCTCAGGCGACGGTGACCGTGAAAGATCTGTCGGAGCTCGATTCGGTCTATAATGCCCGGATGCGTTACAACGAGGTGGTGTCCGCTCAGTTGGGAACCTATCGGAAAGATGATATGGATTGGTTCGTAAATATATATAAAACATCTTATTATGAACTGACAACTGCGATCAAGAATTATATGATTTCCTCCCAGAGTTCGCTGGGTACGCGGGCCTCCCAGTTGGAAGGGAATGCCTACCGGGCGACTTCTCCCGGTATCATTACGCTGGGGGTGGCCATTTTGATCGTATTGATGTTCTTCTTTCTGATCGACCTCTATTACATACGTCCCGTTCTCAAAATTACGAAGGGACTTGAAGATTATCTTTCGCTGAAGATACCTTTCAATGTGAAAATGGAGGGAAAAGACGAGGTGTTCAAATTGAAGGAGCTGATCGAAAGTCTCATACTCGTGGTGAAAAACAAGAAAGCGGAATAGATGCGGTTCAATGTCGTATTGAGGTACATGGGCCTTGTGCTGCTGCTGGATGCGGTTTTCATGCTGATATCCGCCGGCATTTCCCTGCTCAACAATTTCGATACGGGATTTTATCCGTTATTGCTTTCATTCATTCTGACAGCCGTGCTCGGGGCGTTCCCGCTGATTTTTGTGGAAGGAGGCGAGCAGATCAACAACAAGGAGGGATATGCCATCGTGGTAGGGGCTTGGATCGTCTCCTGCATGGTGGGTACGTTTCCCTATCTGCTTTGGGGCGGAGAGTTCGATTTCGTCAATTCCTGGTTCGAAAGTGTTTCCGGGTATACGACGACAGGGTCTACGATCCTGGTGGATGTGGAGGCGTTGCCGCGTGGTATGCTGTTCTGGCGTTCATCCACGCATTTGCTGGGCGGTGTGGGTGTCGTCATGTTCGCACTGGTGATCCTCCCTGCTCTGGGACGAACGAAAATGACTCTTTCCAGTGTGGAATTATCTCCCTTGGCTAAAGATAATTACCGGTATCGTTCTCAGAAGATAGTTCAGGTCCTTCTGACAGTGTATGTAGGGTTGGTCGTGGCCGAAACGATTTTGCTGAAAGTTGCGGGAATGACATGGTTCGATGCCGTGAACCATGCGTTTTCGACGATTGCTACGGGAGGGTTCAGTACCCGCAATCTGAGTATTGCCTATTATGACAACTACTGGATCGAAATTATCATTGTCGTTTTCATGCTGTTGTCCAGTATTCATTTCGGAGTCATTTTTGCTACGCTGACCGGTAAAACAAACAATATTTTTCGTACTGAGGTGAGCCGATTCTATATCGTTTCGTTACTGGTCGCTGCCGTACTCATCGCTGCGAGCCTCTGGGCGGCGGACATGTATCCTTCGTTTCTGTCTGCACTGCGTTACGGTTCTTTCCAGCTTATGGCTGTCACCTCCACGACGGGGTTCGCTACGGCCGATTCTACGTTGTGGACCCCTTTTGCGATTGCTGTCCTGATCTTTTTCAGTCTGCAGTGCGGTTGTGCCGGTTCGACGGCGGGAGGGATCAAAGCCGACCGGATATTGTTGGCCGGAAAGGTGATGCGGGCCCGTATCCGGCAGCAGCAACATCCTAATGCGATCCTGCGGATCAAATTGAACAACGTGTTGCAGGACGAAGAATTGATTCATTATGCGATGATCTTCATTGTGGCGTATTTGATGATTCTGATGGTGGGAACCGTGGTCAATACTCTGTTCGGAGTCGATCTGATGACCAGTTTCAGTGTCGCGTTCGCTTCGATGGGGAATATCGGTCCGGGATTCGGGCAGGTTGGTTCGATGAACAATTATTCGGCTCTTCCCGATGCGGTCAAACTCAATGCGGCTTTGATTATGTTGTTGGGTCGTCTTGAGATTTTCGGATTCATTCAGTTGTTTTTGATTAAGTGGTGGAAGTGATGAAATTGATATTCAAATATATCGTATTGCTGTCGACTTTTTGGGGGCCTGTGACCTTGTCCGCACAGCAGGTCAAGGCCCGGGTTGCGGGGCTTGAGAATAATAAGGAATATATGGATCTGCTGGTCCGGGAAAAGGGATTGCAGATTCAGGAAGATTCCATTGTCAAAGTGGTGGCGGATACGCGCAGGAATTTTCGGGCGAATCCAGAAAATCGGGAAAAATACGGGGCCGAAATCCTTCGTCTGGAGCAGGAGTTGTTCGACGTGCGGAATCGGCGGGGTGTGTTGATCGGAAAAATCAATGCTATCGAACAGGAATGGGTGATCAGCAATCTCGGGAAAAATACGTCTGAGCGCAATGTCGTACAGGATACGTCGCGCCGGGATAGTGCCGTCGTCCGGAACCATCCGGCGGTTGTTCCCAATCTGGTCTTCAATGCCTATTTCCGCGATCATCTTGCTCCGGGGGATTATGCCGCGTTGCTCGGCGCCCAGTCGAAGGAACAATCCGTGTTGAATTACCTGCAGATATTCAGAAACAACTATTATACGATCCGACAGTTGGAACGGGATTATACGGCAGCGGTTCGTGCCGAACCAGCCGATAGTATTTACCGGAAGTACAAAACTCTTTCCAATCTCAATGGTAAAGTGGCTGATTCGGTGTCTTATATATGGTCGTACATATTTGATAATAAAACTTATGCATATACTTATCTGCTGGATCGGATGAATCGAAGCGACTTGTTGGGCTTGTACGAGGACAAGTTGCAGGCTCTTCGGCAGAAAGAGGCGGAAAACCGGGACTTTTTCATGGAGGACGCCGTGGGGTTCTATCCCTGGAGAAAGCGTTTCGTTTTGGAGTACGAGCAACAGCTGGCCGAACTGCTGAATCTGAAGCCGGTCAGCGATTCATTGTCCGGAGCGGTACGGGTACTCGATTCGCTGGATTTCGACTTTCCGAAAATAGTCATTCAGGAGAGGTTGTTTCTGGATTATGCGGATATAGAGGTTGCGACACCGGCCAAGTACAATACCCGCAATCCGATTCCTCTCTGTACCGTCTACCCGAGAGGGACAATCTACCGGTTGCTGTTGGGGACTTATCTGAAACCGCAGCTTCCTTCGATTTTCCGGGGTGTGTTCCCGTTGGGTTACTTGAAAGGAGAGGATGGCCGGTACCGTTATTTCGCGGGAGGCTACCCTACTTTGTCTGAAGCCGAAGAGGCGCAGGCCATGTTGAAACGGACGGGGTTCCGTCGTCCGGAGGTCGTTGTCTGGGAGGATGGCGTTTATCGGAATATCAGTGAAGAGTCGGTCGAGAGTGCGAAAGGCGGAGAGTCGAAATCCGAGACGGTGTACCGGATCGAGATCCGCAACGGAGGAGATGCTCTCGGCGACAATGTCCGGGCCGTGATCTCCGCCATGGCTGAAGGGAAGGAACTGGTCCGGGTAGCGGCTCCGGCTGCGGAGGGAGAGACAGCCCGGTATATGTTTATCGTCGGTTCTTTCGCCACGCGCGAAGCTGCGGAGAAGATCGTTTCGGCCATTCGGCAGCAGGATGTCTCTCTTTCAGTGAAAATAGTGGAGATGACTCTTTAAATTGTGAAAATAATTCATATCTTAGTGGCGGCAGAATTTTATTCTGCCGCTTTTTGTGTCAGTCGAAGATACTATGTGGGTTATTGCAGGTCTGATTGCTGTGGCATTGCTGCTTCTGGTGGCTGAGTTGGTGTTATTGCCTGGATTTTCCGTGGCGGGTGTCTGTGCGCTATTGGCCGATATCGGGGCGATATGGATCGCATTTTCCCGCTATGGCGTTCGGGGAGGCGTGATTGCGTTCGTCGTGATACTGGTTCTTTCCGTAGTGACACTCGTCCTGTCGTTACGTTCGCGGACCTGGCAGCGTTTCTCTTTGCAGGATCGGGTGGACGGAGCTGCGCAATGTACGCCCCAACAGAGGAATGTACAGGTGGGTGACCGGGGAAAAACGTTGACCCGGCTGGCTCCGATAGGAAAAATTTCCGTGAATGGACAGACTTTCGAAGCGAAAAGTATTGACCGATACGTTGATGCCGGGGCGGTGGTGGAAGTGACTGGATTCGAGAATTTCAGCGTAATTGTTCAGCCAGTCGTCGAATGAACCGGGAAGAGATCGTTTGAATTTTAATTAAATATAAATTATGGAGAATATGGGTTTTCTGGCGCTGATCGTATTCCTGTCGATCGTCGTATTGTGGTTTGTTTTTTATTTCATACCGATCGGACTATGGTTCTCAGCACTCGTTTCCGGAGTGAGGATCAGTCTGTTGCAGTTGATACTGATGCGTTGGAGGAAAGTTCCCCCTTCGACCATTGTATCCGCCATGATCGAGGGGACCAAGGCCGGGCTTACGCTCAATGCCAATGAACTAGAGGCCCATTATCTGGCGGGGGGGAACGTGCCGAATGTCGTGCATGCATTGGTTTCGGCCCAGAAGGCGAGCATTATGCTCGATTTCAAGATGGCTACGGCGATCGACCTGGCCGGCCGCGACGTATTCGAAGCCGTACAGATGTCCGTGAATCCGAAGGTTATCAATACGCCTCCCGTGGCTGCGGTGGCGAAAGACGGCATTCAGCTGATTGCCAAAGCGCGTGTGACCGTCCGGGCGAATATCAAACAGTTGGTCGGCGGTGCGGGGGAAGAGACCGTGTTGGCCCGGGTGGGTGAAGGAATCGTCTCTTCGATCGGTTCTGCCGTCACGCACAAGGTGGTGCTCGAAAATCCGGATTCCATTTCCCGTGTCGTGCTGGAGAAAGGTTTGGATGCAGGGACCGCATTCGAAATCCTTTCCATCGACATTGCGGATATAGATGTGGGGAAAAATATCGGGGCACAGCTTCAGATGGACCAGGCCGATGCGGACAAGAACATCGCACAGGCCAAAGCTGAGGAGAAACGGGCGATGGCTGTCGCCCATGAACAGGAGATGAAGGCAAAGGCCCAGGATGCAAGGGCGAAGGTGATTTTGGCCGAGGCGGAGATTCCCATGGCGATCGCCGAGGCGTTCCGCAGCGGAAATCTGGGAATTATGGACTATTACAAACTGAAAAATATCCAGGCCGATACCTCCATGCGGGAAAGTATCGTGCGTTCCGACAAAAAATAGTTGCCGGGCGGATTCGGATAGCGGGGGACGGAAATTTTTCCGTCCCCCGTTCGTTTACGCTTCGGCGATGCCTTTGTAATAGGCAGGTGTGACGCCGAGTGTGAAAGAGTTCTGTTTGAAATAGGTCCATATCGTCAGTGCCAGCATGAGAATCGCGTTGACCAGAAACGGAAAACGATTGCTTTGGGTGCCGAAAAGATGCTGAAGCGTATCAATGATGAACGGACATACCATGATGGCCAGATAGTTGACCGACATGACGAAAGACAGCGCCAGTGTCGACATTTTCCGGGTGGAGATGGCGGCCGTTTTATCGTAAATGAACGGTTGCATGACACCGTAGCCGAATCCCGACAACAAGCAGCCCGTGATCATGAAAAATTTGTCGGGAAAGAACCCGATCAGTGACAGGCCCGTCACGATGCAGATCATCGAGATGAAATTCACTTTGCCTTTGAAACGCATGATGATTTTGTTCAGAAAGAATCCCGGGGCCATGATCGCCAGAAAAAACAGAGATATCATGGTGCCAGACAGGGAACTGCCCATGTGGTGTTTTTGTGCGAGGAAAGGCAGGTAGAATGCGACGGCCAACACGGCATAGGTGACGAAGAAATAAAGTCCCATCAGTTGAATCAGCTTGCGCCGGTCGATACCCGTTTGTTTCTCTTTTACCGTAGCTTTTTCGGAGGGAAACGTATGTGGTTTCTGTACAGGTTTCTCCTTTTTCAGAAAGAATGCGAGAGCCAGGGAGATACCGGGGAATGTGTAGACGATGAACGGTGCATGCCAGTTGAAATTGGCGAGGTATCCGGCGAGTGCGGTGGCCAGTACCAGCGTGATGTTGTTGATGGCGGAGCTGAGGCCCAGTTGCTTTACCCGATAGGCACCTCTGAAATAGTCTACGATCAGTCCAGTAGAGAGAGGTATCATGATTCCGGCACCGATTCCCAGAATACAACTGATGGCGATCAGAGCCGTCATGCTGGTGGCGAAAAAGTAGAGGATGCCGCTTCCGAAAAACAGGGAGAGCCCGAGAATGAGCAGTCGGATTTTATCCCGTCCGATGGACAGTTTTCCCGAAAGCAGGACGAAGGGGATGATGAGCAGCGACGGCAGCGAGGTGAGCATCTGAATTTCCAGGTCGCCCGCTTTCGGAAAGATGACGGAAAGTTTTCCCAATATCGGGGATACGGCAAGTCCCGGCAGGGATACGACTGCCGAGACCGACCAAATTGCGATCAGGGTGATCAGGGAGATCGACCCGTTTCCTGTTTCTATTTTCATGGGTCCGAGAGATTGTCTACCGCCTTACCGTTCGCAATTGTGATGCCGAACTCCCCTCTTCGCTATCGGCTGTATTCTCGGGCAAAAGATATATCTCCGAATCTTTGCGGAATAATCGGCCGTTGTTCCCACCCTTTGAGGTGCCTTGTTGTTTCCCGTTTTTCTATCTATACGGGAAGCATAACCGAAAACCGGCTTCCTTTTCCGATTTCGCTCTCTACCGAGATCGTTCCCCCGTGGGCTTCCACGAACTCTTTGGAAATGGCCAGTCCCAGACCGCTTCCCTGGACTTTGGTCCCCGGAACTCGGAAATAACGGTCGAAAATACTTTTATGGTAACGCGGGTCTATGCCCCGTCCGAAATCCTGTACGTAGATTTCTACTACCTTTTCGTGCTGGACGGCTCCTATGATGATCCGGGAGCGTTCGGGTGAATGGTGGATGGCATTCGACAACAGGTTGGTGATGACCCAGGCGATCTTTTCGTTGTCTACGAAAAGTTTCGAAATTTTTTCCGGGTAATCCACTTCCACGAAACAGCAGAACCGTTCGGCCAACACCTGAGTCGCTTTTACAGCGTAGTCTATCAGTTCGATGGGTTTGGTGATTTTGGGCATGAGTTTAAGCTTTCCGGTTTCGATCTGGGTCATGTTGAGCAGTTCTCCCGTGATGGACAGCAACCGGTCGCTGCTGTCCCGGATACTGCTTACGAGCTGTTTCTGTTCGTCGTTGAGCTCGCCCAGCCTGGAGTCGTTCAACAGTTGGAGGCTCATCAGAATCGAGGAAATCGGGGTTTTCATCTCGTGCGATACGGTCGATATGAAGTTGGTTTTCGCCGAATCGAGCTCCTTGAACTTGGTGATGTTGTTCAGTACGATCAGGTTGCCGATAAATTGCTGGCCGGTGCTTCCCACCGGAATGATATAGAGCGGAGTGTTTTCCACCTGGAAATAACTCTCCTTATCGTCAGCATAGATTTTCAGGGGTTCCTTGTCGTTTTCGTTCTTCTTTTCCTCGTACAGTCCGCGGATCAGCCTGCGCAGCAGATCGTTCGAAAGGGCAACTTCTGTGGCGCTGCGTCCGATGACATCTTCTTTCAGGTTCAGAATCGAGAGTGCCTCCCGGTTCATGAAGAGG
This sequence comes from Gallalistipes aquisgranensis, assembly GCF_014982715.1. Classification (NCBI taxonomy): domain Bacteria; kingdom Pseudomonadati; phylum Bacteroidota; class Bacteroidia; order Bacteroidales; family Rikenellaceae; genus Gallalistipes; species Gallalistipes aquisgranensis. Next base: position 947,690 of record NZ_JADCJY010000001.1, read on the forward strand.
ATTTTCCGGTCGGCACCCAGACCAACGATCGGTTCGTGCAGGGTGTTGACAATCGCTTCGATGCGTTTCTTTGCGGTCATCAGGTCGTCGAGAGAACTGCGGCGGTATTCGTCGAGTTTAGCGGCCATGTCGTTGAATGATTCGGCGACCGCCTCGAAATCGCGGTTTCCTGTGAATTCCAGTCGTTTCCGGTAGTTGTGGTTGGCGATTTCCCGAATTCCTTTTTTCAGTTCGTCGATCGGACGCAGCACCAGTTTCGGGAACCAGATCAGTACGCCTCCGGCGATGAGGGCGCACATGGCGGCCGCTGCGATCAACCACCACATGACATAGTCAGCCCTCTCCTCTACCCCGGCGCTTTTGGCCCGGATAGCAGCCATGTTCAGCTCCATGATGCGCAGCAGGTCTTCGCGTACCTCCTGCAGCTCGGATTCTGTTACCGGATCGCTCAGCAGGGCGATGTGCTGTTGCAGCGAAGAGGTGATCTCCTTTTCGCTGATTTCGGTGATATTCTGTTGCTGGAGCGCCAGATTTTGCCGTAGGGCGTGCCGCGATACGGAATCCTGTCCGATGTCGTTGAGCGAACGGAGCATGTCTCCGGCGTATTGCAGCGAATTGTAGTTGTCTGCGAGAATGGTTCCCGTCGCCCGGGACAGTTGTCGTACATAACTTACCGACTGAATGCCCAGAAGCAGGATCATGGCGAACAGCAGGCCGATGCCCAGGGTGATTCTCCTTTGTATTCTCATGGTGTCAGGATAAGATAAAAAGGTCCGTATTCATACGCGATAGCTGTTTGAGGAGCCGTCTCAGGTCGATAGCGTATTTCAGCAACGAAAATAGCGAAAATTCTGGGCGGCCGATGCAAACGATGTTGATTTTTTGTTCCCGGCACAGATTCACGATGGTTTCGATCGGCCGGTTGGAGTGTATCTGTCGAATTTCGCCGCCGAGTTCCGTGGCGAGATTCAGGTTGTTGATCAGGTAGCGTTGGTTGGAGAGCGGTATCCGGTCGACATCCTCTTTGTCGCTTTGGACATAGAGCACCAGAAAACCGGCATTGTGGTAGGTGGCCATCCGGGCGGTCTTGCGTATGACACGGCGGGCGCGTTTCTCACTGCTGTCGATCACGGCCAGCAATTTGTCATGCCTGTATTTGTCGTTTTCGGTAACTTCGTTTTCCACCTTCTTTTCCACGCGCATGGCCACTTCCTTCAGGGCCAGTTCCCGCAGTTGCAGCAAATTGTCCTGCGTGAAAAAATTACCGAGTGCTGCAGCGATTTTGTCGGGTTTGTATATTTTTCCCGCTTTGAGCCGCGTGATCAGCTCTTCGGCGGTCAGGTCGATGTTCACTACTTCGTCGGCCATGGCCAGCACGCTGTCCGGTACTCTCTCGTGGACTTCGATTCCCGTGATCTCCTGGACGGCTTCGTTCAGCCCTTCGATGTGCTGGATATTTACTGCGGTGATGACGCTGATACCTGCCTCGAGAAGTTGCATGACATCCTGCCACCGCTTGGGATTGCTGCTGCCTTCGATGTTGGTGTGGGCCAGTTCGTCCACGATGACGATTTCCGGATGTAGATTCAGTATCGCCTGCGTATCCATCTCCTCGAGCTCCTTGCCCTTATAAAAGAGCCTGCGCCGGGGTACGAACGGAAGCCCTTCTACGAGGGCTTCCGTTTCTGCACGTTGATGTGTTTCTATGTACCCGATGCGGATGTCCACTCCGGCATCGAGCAACTGTCTGGCTTCCTGTAGCATCCGGTAAGTTTTCCCTACACCGGCACTCATGCCGATGTAGATTTTGAACTTGCCGCGGTGCGAGCGCCGGATCAGTTCGAGAAACCGCTGAACGCTGTCCTGTCTGTCCATTTACATTCTGAATGAGAGGCCTCCCACAAAGTTAACATCTTCTGTGGCCGGATTCCATATCAGATTGGTGAAAAATCCGATTTTCATGGATTCAGCTCCTTTGATGTCCCATGTTTTGCCGGCATTGAGGAAGATATTCTGTACGTAGAAATCCCGGTCGATGCCGTAGGTGCCGTATGCGTTCCAGGGAACCATGCCGATTCCTGCCTTCATGTCTACGCTTTTCACCTTGAAAGGATAGGCCACCTCGAGGTACGAGGCGTAAGCCCGCTCTCCCTTGATATTTACATCGGCTGCGCCGAACAGTACGGTGTACCACGACAAGGTGAAGGGAACCTTTTCCGACATGATCCAGCTGGCACCTATTTCCACCCGATGGGGAGAATTCCTGTCGAATGTGAAATAGTTGCGGTTCGTGAGGCCGCGGTCGGCCGAACTGCCTTCCCAGTAGAGGTCGGCCAACGACAGAGTTACGGGGCCGAGCGTGTAAGCTAAGGTCAGGTCCATCTCTTTATAGGAGGTCGATGCGAAATCCACCGATCCCCAGGCCGTAGCCGAAAAATTCCCCGCTGTCATGGTCAGTGTGGGCTGGAGGCTGATTCCGGCTTGGGTGACGCCCCGCCATACGTATGCGCTGACGAGGTCGGACCCTCCGCTGAAAGCCACTCCCTTGTTCTGAGCGGAAAGGTGTCCGGTGGATAAAACGGCGGCTAAGGCCAATGAGAAAATAGTAAAACGTTTCATAATGATGATTTTCTTTAAGTTGAGTTTGTAAAATGTTTTTCAAAGACGGACAGGAATGTCGTCCGGACGAGTGGTGTTTTATGATATTCCGGATAACCCGGCTGATTCCGTAGCCGGAGAATTCTGCCGGCACGGGATTCGGTGGTCCCGTGCCGACGAATCTCATCGGAATTTTACGGATGGATCAGGTCTGCAACCAACAGGACGATCAGGCAGACAGCCAACAGAATCATCCAGCGTTTAGTCGGTTTATCCAGCTTTACCATGGTTATTCCTGTTGTGCCGCGTCGAGGGCTACATTGAGTTTCAGTACATTGACTTTATAGGTGCCGAACAGACCGAGCCACGGTTTCTGGATCGTTTCTTCCACGATCTTCCGAACCGCCTCTTCCGACATGCCACGGGCTTCGGCTACACGGCGTATCTGTACTTCTGCGCCGCACGGAGAAATGTCGGGATCGAGACCCGAACCGCTGGCCGTTACCATTTCTGCCGGGACCTCGCTGCGTTCCAGATAGGGATGGGCGGCGAGAAATGCTTCGATACGCTCTTCCACTTCGGCCAGATATTCCGGATTGTTCGTGCCTTTGTTGCTTCCTCCCGAACCGCCGCCATTGTAATCGACAGCCGAGGGACGTCCCCAGAAATAGATACTGTCCGTAAAGGTCTGGCCCACGTTGGCCGCACCGACCACCTGGCCGTTCACCTCTACCAGGGCAGCCTCCCCGTCGTTGGGGGAAACGGCTGCTGCCGTCAGGCGCAGTATCAGGACATATCCTACCGTCAGTACCACACACATGGCCAACGTGATTTTAACAGATATCCATAAGTTTTTCATGACTGCTTGCGATTAAAAGAACACACTAATTAACATGTCGATCAGTTTGATACCGATGAACGGTGCCACGATACCGCCCAGACCGTAGATGAACAGGTTCCGGCGCAGCAGGGCCGATGCCCCGATAGGCTTGTAGGTCACGCCGCGCAGAGCCAGCGGAATCAGCAGCGGAATGATGATCGCGTTGAAGATCACGGCCGACAGGATAGCGCTTTCGGGCGAGTGCAGGTGCATGATGTTCAATGCCTGCAACGATGGGATCGAAGTGATGAACAGTGCCGGGACAATGGCGAAATATTTGGCCACGTCGTTGGCTATGGAGAACGTTGTCAGCGTACCCCGGGTCATCAGGAGCTGTTTGCCGATCTCCACGATCTCGATCAGTTTGGTCGGGTCGTTGTCCAGATCGACCATGTTACCCGCCTCTTTGGCGGCCTGCGTGCCGCTGTTCATGGCTACGCCGACGTCGGCCTGAGCCAGTGCCGGCGCGTCGTTCGTACCGTCGCCCATCATGGCTACCAGTTTGCCGGCCTGCTGTTCGCGCTTGATGTATTCCATCTTGTCTTCCGGTTTGGCTTCGGCGATATAGTCGTCCACACCGGCCTTTTCAGCGATATATTTGGCAGTAAGCGGATTGTCTCCCGTTACCATGACGGTTTTCACGCCCATTTTGCGCAGGCGTTCGAAACGTTCGCGGATACCGGTTTTGATGATGTCCTGAAGTTCGATCACGCCTTTCACTTCTTCATCGGAGCATACCACCAGCGGGGTGCCGCCGTTTGCGGAGATTTCGTGTACGATTTTCTCCACCTCTTCGGGGAAGGCGTGTCCGGCCTCGGTGGCGATGCGGCGGATCGCTTCGGTCGCTCCCTTGCGGATGCGTACGCCGTCGGGCATATCCACTCCGGAGCAACGGGTTTCGGCGGTAAACTTCACCATGCGGACGCCGACCATCTCCATCGGGTCGATTTTGATACCTTCGGCAGCACCCAGTTCTACGATGGATTTGCCTTCGGGTGTCTGGTCTGCGACCGATGACAGCACGCAGAGACGGGTGAACGCTTTCGCATCGACGCCCTTCACGGGATAGAACTTCGTCGCTTTGCGGTTGCCGATCGTGATGGTTCCCGTTTTGTCGAGCAGCAGCGTATCGAGGTCACCCGCCGTTTCCACGGCCTTACCCGATTTGGTAATCACATTGGCTCGCAGGGCACGGTCCATTCCGGCGATACCGATCGCCGAGAGCAGGCCGCCGATCGTGGTCGGGATCAGGCAGACGAACAGAGAAATGAAGGCGGCTACCGTGATATTGGCGCCTACGTAATCCGCAAAGGGCTTCAGCGTGGCGCAGACGATGACGAATACGAGCGTGAAACCTGCCAGCAGAATCGTCAGGGCAATTTCGTTCGGGGTTTTCTGGCGGGAAGAGCCTTCGACCAGTGCGATCATTTTGTCGAGGAAACTTTCTCCCGGTTTGGCGGTCACTTTGACCAGAATACGGTCGGAAAGCACCCGTGTGCCACCGGTCACGGAACTCTTGTCGCCGCCTGCTTCGCGGATGACCGGCGCGGACTCTCCCGTGATGGCGCTTTCGTCGATCGACGCGAGACCTTCGATGATCTCGCCGTCGGCCGGAATCGTATCTCCTGCGACACATTCGAAGACGTCGCCTTTTTTCAGTTCCGAGCTGCTTATGGTCTTGGCGGAACCGTTGGACAAAATCAGTTTGGCCGGTGTCTCTTCGCGGGTTTTGCGCAGAGAGTCTGCCTGGGCCTTGCCCCGGGCCTCGGCGATTGCTTCGGCGAAGTTGGCGAACAGGATCGTCAGCAGCAGCACGAAGAAAATGACCAGATTGTAGAGGAACGAACCCTGCGATTGATCTCCCGTAGCGGCGATGTAGAACAGCATCAGCAGCATGACGAAAGTTACGATTTCCACCGTGAACATGATCGGGTTCTTGATCATCATGCGGGGATCGAGCTTGCGGAACGACTCCACGAGGCTCACGTTTACCAACTGTTTATCGAACAGTGCAATATTTTTTTGCTTTTTCATCTTCAGTCCGAAATTAGAAACTTAAGTAATCAGCGATCGGGCCCAGAGCCTGTGCGGGGAAGAACGAAAGGGCTGCGACGATCACGATCACGGCGAAGGTCATCAGGGAGAATGTGGCCGTGTCGGTTTTCAACGTACCGGCGCTTTCAGGAACGTATTTCTTCGACGCAAGCAATCCTGCGATGGCGACCTGTCCCACGATCGGGAAATAACGACCCATGATCAGAGCGATACCCGTGGATATGTTCCAGAAAGGAGTATTGTCGGCCAGTCCTTCGAACCCGGAACCGTTATTGGCCGCAGACGACGTATATTCGTACAGCATCTCGCTCAGTCCGTGGAACGACGGATTATTGAGCCAGCCGATTTCCGGATTGATGGCGGCGATGGCGGCTGAAATACCTGTGCCGACCAGAATCAGGAACGGATGCATCAGCACGACCAGTGTGGCGATCTTCATTTCGCGGGCCTCCACTTTTTTCCCGAGGAACTCGGGCGTACGGCCCACCATCAGTCCGCTGATGAATACGGCGATGATCAGGAAGGCGAAATAGTTCATCCATCCCACACCGACGCCGCCGAACCAACAGTTGATCTGCATGTTCAGCATCTGCATCATACCGCTCAGAGGTGTTTGGCTGTCGTGCATGGAGTTGACCGAACCGTTCGACGTTACCGTGGTAACCATGCCCCACATGGCCGATGCCGCCGAACCGATGCGGGTCTCCTTGCCCTCCATCGAGCCCATATTCTGGGCGATACCCATTTCGTCGATCCGCGGGTTGCCGCCCATCTCCTGGGGAACGGAGATCAGCACGCCGACCGTAAAGGCGAAGAGCATCACGCCGAAGATACATCCGGCCAGTTTTTTACGCCGGATATAGAATCCGAAACACCATGCCATGGCCATCGGGATGATCAGGATCGACCAGCATTCCAGCATGTTGGTAAAGGCGTTGGGGTTTTCGAGCGGATGCGAAGAGTTGGTGCCGAAATAACCGCCGCCGTTGGTGCCGAGCTGTTTGATAGGTACGATGGCGGCTGTCGGTCCCTGACTGATCACCTGCTCGTTGCCTTCGAGGGTGGTGATCGTCTGCTTGCCGTCGAACGACATCGGTGTGCCGTTGATGATCAGCAGGATACCTACCAACAGAGACAAAGGCATCAGAATGCGGGTCGTGCTTTTAACGAGGTAAACCCAGAAGTTACCGATGGTTTTGGTCGTTTTGGCTGCCAGTCCCTTCATGATGCCGGCCATCGCCGCCATACCGCAGGCTGCAGTGATGAACTGGAACAACATGATGACATAGAGTTGGGTGAAGTAACTCAGTCCCGACTCGCCGCTGTAATGCTGCAGGTTGCAGTTCACCATGAACGAGATGCAGGTGTTGAACGCCAGATCGGGAGTCTGTCCGGGATTTCCGTCCGGATTGAGGGGAAGCCATCCCTGGCAGACGAGCAGCACCATACCCCATACGAACCAGAAGAGATTGACCATCAGCAATGCCTTGAGGAATTGCTTCCAGTCCATCTCTTTGTCCGGCTGGATGCCGCATATTTTGTAAATCCACTTTTCTACGGGAGCCATGAAGTCGAGCCACGTGCGCTCTCCCTTGTACACTTTGGCCATATAACGTCCCAACGGATAGCAGAGCACGACCAAAGCTACCCATTGCAGAACGACGCCTAAAATTTCAGTATTCATTTATTTGCGTTTTTGGAAGTCCGACAATCAGAATTTCTCGGGTTTCACGAGTACATACATCAGATATATGAATATCACAATGCTCAGAATCAATAGTCCTACGAACATGACGTTGAAAATTAAATCTTTTCGAACCAATCTACACACTTGTAATAGAACCAGTAGCATAACCCGCCCAAGGCGAGCAGCAACAGAAACATGACGATTTCATTCATAACCGTTCATTCTTTTTTGAGTTAGACAACATTTTCACAAAACCGCACAGCATGCGTCCGAGCGCATAGAACGCACCGCAGAATAGGAGTATCAATAACACGATCATCATATCCGATCCTCTGTTTGGTTTTGCGGCGCAGAGAATACGAAGGGTGTGCCAGAAATCTATTCCGGTATTTAATTGTGTGATTATTAGTGTTGTATGCATTTAGAAGATGTGCCGACAGAAAAGGCTGTCCTATCAAAATGATAAGACAGCCTTTCTGAAATGATAGGACGGAGATCTATTTCATCCCGTAGCTTTCCAGTTTGCGGTATAACGTGGCGATACCGATACCCAGCAGACGTGCAGCTTCGCTTTTGTTGCCTTTGGTGTATTCCAGTACTTTGAGGATGTGGCGTCGTTCCATCTGTTCGAGCGCGAGCGAGTCGGGATTCGCATCGGAGCCGTGTATCGTGTGGAATTCGGGCGAAAGGCACTCTGCCGAAAGCGTATGGTTCTCGGCCATGATCAGACTGCGTTCCACGACGTTGCGCAATTCCCTGACATTGCCCGGCCAGGAGTGGCGCTCCAGGGTCGAGAGATAATCTTTTCCGATCGTGTCGATCCGTTTACCCATTTTGTCGGCGAAACGGGAGGCGAAAAAGCGGACATATTCGGCGATGTCTTCCTTCCTCTCCCGCAACGGCGGCAGATGGATGCGGAATACCGAGAGGCGAAAATAAAGGTCTTCCCGGAAATTACTCTCCCCGATCTCCTTCTCGAGGTTGCGGTTCGTGGCTGCGATGATGCGCAGGTCTACTTTCGTGGGGCGGGTCTCCCCTATTTTAATAAATTCCCCGCTTTCGAGTACGCGCAGCAATTTCGCCTGCAATTCTACGGGCATCTCTCCTATTTCATCGAGAAACAGGGTTCCCTTGTTCGCCTCCTCGAAAAGACCTTTCTTGTCTTTGGCCGCTCCCGTGAAGCTGCCGGCCCTGTAACCGAATAGTTCGCTTTCGAGCAACTCTTTGGAGAATGCCGAACAGTTGACCGCGACGAAAGCCTCTTTCTGGCGGCGGCTGGCATGATGGATGGCTTCGGCGAAGACCTCCTTCCCGGTCCCGGTCTCTCCGGTCAGAAGCACGGACGTGTCCGTCGCGGCGACTTTGCGTGCCAGTTCGGCCGCTTTTCGCAAAGTGTCCGACGAACCGATGATCCGTTCGAAAGAGAGTTCACGGGAAAGATCGCTGTCTGTCTGGAGAGCCCGGCGTTGTTCCATTGCCTTTTCCGTGGCACGGCTCAGCAACGGTAAGATTTTATGATTGTCATCCCCTTTGGTGATGTAGTCGAAAGCGCCGTTTTTGATGGCCTGTACCCCATCGGGAATATTGCCGTATGCTGTCAGCAGGATAACTTCGCAGTCAGGTGATTCCTCCTTGATCCGACCGATCATTTCCACACCGTTGCCGTCCGGCAGTTTCACGTCACAGAGTACGACATCCGGTTTGTGTTGCCGCAGCATTTTCAATCCCGAAGCACAGTCCGAAGCCTCGATAATCTCATACCCTTCCAGTCCGATGATACGCGCCAGCAGTTTTCTCAGTTGAGTCTCGTCGTCGATAATCAGAATTTTCGCCATGCTTCCCGTTCACTTTTCTGCAAAAGTAAGAGAAATAATCCGCAATTTGAAAGAAAGGCCGGAGTTTCACGGTGCGTCGGTTCGGATTTTCGCCAGTAGGAATATGTTACCGGGAGTGATAAAATTTAGAATCAACGTAGCGTTATTTCATTTTTACAATGATATTTTATTATTATAATTTTGTTTGCTAAAACGATTTTAATATCTTGCAAAAGTGTTAAAAGATTGTCCGGTTGTTATGCGGACTCCGCTTCAATGGACGATAAGTTTATTCAGTAACAATCATCTGTGTGGCACGGTATGGGAAGCATAGGAAGGTGAAGTTTTTTAGATAAATTTGCTAAAACGTTTTAGTTGTATTAGGCGATTGAATTCTATTTCTTTCTAATAAACTGAATGATATGAATTTAAAACTACTTTTACTGTTGTGTGCGTTGGTTCCCGGGTTGAGCCATGCGCAGGGGGATCGGCTTGTGATGAAACTGTATCCGCATGGCCCTTCCGAGAGTAACGGACTTACACGGGAATGTTGGATAAAGGATTTTACGCAACTGCGTCAGGTCTGCGATCCTTCGCTGACCGTCTGCTTTCCCGAAAAAGGAAAAGCGAACGGTCAGGCGGTCGTGGTATGTCCCGGTGGCGGCTACTCTGCACTGGCTATTCACCACGAGGGATTCATGGTGGCCGACTGGCTCAATTCCCTGGGAATTACTGCTGTCGTTCTGAAATACCGTATGCCCAACGGGCATCACCAGATACCGCTCAAGGATGCACAGACCGCATTGGAAATCGTCCGCAGGCATGCCCGTAAATGGCATATCAATTCGGACAGGATCGGAATCATGGGCTTTTCGGCAGGAGGGCATCTCGCCTCTACCGCAGCCACACACTTTACCTCCGCAGCCAATCGTCCGGCTTTTGCCGTGTTGGTCTATCCTGTCGTTACGATGGGACAATATACGCATAAGAATTCACGCAAGGAGCTTTTGGGAGAGAATCCTTCCCGGGAGTTGATTGATCTCTATTCGAACGAAAAACAGGTCACATCCGACACGCCTCCGTTGTTCATCGTTTTCAGCGAAGATGACAAAACGGTCAATCTTGCCAACGGCGTTCAGTTCTACGAAGCTGCCAAAGCCCATAATGTCCCTGCCGAACTGCATTTCTATCCTACCGGCGGACACGGTTGGAGTTTCCGGGATCGTTTCGCTCACCGCGCGGAATTCCGTGCCCTACTTTCCGGGTGGCTCGAAAGACAGAATAACTGATTTGCAATAACTGCAAGGATGGATATCTGACGGCTGGTTTCCTGCCGTCATGAGGGAGTTTTATACCGATTTTTTGAAAAGAAACTGCTTTTTATTCTGTCTTTTGGTGGTTAAGTGTCTTGTATGTTAGGCATTGAACGATCATAGGCGGCAGGATTTAAAAAAGAACGAACTAACTCAAATGCAACCTAAATTATGATGAATCTGAACAGATGCAAAAGACGTATGCGCTCTTTTGGTGGGCTCATACTTCTGTTGTTGTTTGCCGTCCATGCCGGATCGGGAATGAGGGCGTATGCACAGACATCTCGCCCGGTGACCGTGAAAGGCAAAGTGGTGGACAGTGAAAATCACCCTGTCGTGGGGGCGAATGTACTGATTAAAAACTCCACTCGGGGCGAGGTGACCGGAAAGGATGGCTCTTTCGAAATCAAAGCCGTTCCCACCGATGTCCTCGTGGTAAGTATGATCGGTTATGTCCCGGTTGAAAAGCCCGTCGGTCATGCGACATCGTTTGTCATTACGCTGAAAGAAGATCAGATGAAGATCGACGATGTAGTGGTGATCGGATATGGTGAACAGCGTCAGAAAGATGTGACGGGAACAATCTCCACCGTCAAGATGGACGACTTGGCTAAAGCTCCGGTCATATCGTTCGATCAGGCTTTGCAGGGACGTGCGGCTGGCGTGGTTATTTCCAGTAATGACGGTCAGCCCGGCAGCGGCATGAATATCGTTATCCGGGGTGCCAATTCGCTGACCCAAAGTAATTCGCCGCTCTATGTGATCGACGGATTTCCTATGGAGGATTTCGTGGCCTCTTCGTTGAATCCTGCAGATATCGCCTCGATCAATATTCTCAAGGATGCCTCCGCTACGGCCATTTACGGTTCCCGGGGCGCCAACGGTGTGGTCATTGTCGAGACTAAAAGCGGCAAGGCCGGACGAGCCAAAGTAACCTACAATGGGTCGTATGGATTCCAGACACCGTCCAAAATGATGGAACTGATGAATCCTTACGACTATGTCAAATACATTACGGAGCTGATACCCAACACCGGCACCACTTTTTTCGAAAACCAGAACCGAACGTTGGAGGATTACCGTACAGTACCGGGTGTAGATTGGCAGGATATGTTTTTCCGCACGGCAGCCATTCAAAACCATTCCGTGTCGGTGAACGGGGGGAACCGGCAGACTCGCTATGCCGGATCGCTCTCCTACTCCGGCCAGAACGGGATTATTGAGAATTCCGGGTATAAGCGTTATCAGGGTCGATTCCGGTTCGACCAGGAGATCGCCCGGAATCTGAAAGTCAATCTCAATTTTTCCTATACATCCGAAAAGACTTCGGGAAGCACGATTTCGACCGAGGCATCATCGTCGAACTCATATATGAGTTACATGATGTATCGGGTATGGACCTTTCGTCCCGTACTGCTCGACGGACTGACCCTGGACGACTCCTTCGAGGATGATTCGTCGCTCGGTCTGCTCAATCCGATCAAATCGAATGAAAACGAATCGGTCAACGCGATTCGGAACACCCTGCAGGCTAATGCGAAAATTTCCTGGACAATTCTTCCCGGGCTGACTCTCAATGTGAGCGGAGGTTATTTTTATCGGAATCTGACAGATAAGCGTTTTTACAATCATTGGACGTATGCCGGTTATACGGGTTACGGAAGTACGAAAGGTGTGAATGGCCTGTTCAACAATGCTCAGATGAAGCAGTTTCTGAATGAAAATACGATCAATTATACCAAAACGATCAAGCGCAAGCATGTGATCTCGGCAGTGGGAGGCTTTACCCTTCAAAGCGTGACTAACGAGAGTTATGGTTACAAGACCCAGCAGATTCCCTGGGAGGGATTGGGTATGAGCGGTATAGATAACGGCGTTCCTTACGAGACCTCCGCTGCGCCGTCCGAATACCGGATGATGTCGTTTTTGGGACGAGTCAACTACTCTTACCGGTCCAAATATCTGTTCACCGTTTCATTTCGTGCCGATGGATCGTCCAAATTCGACCATGACAATCAATGGGGATATTTTCCGTCGGGGGCTTTTGCCTGGCGGCTCAAAAACGAAAGATTCCTGCGCAAGTCGAAAGTGGTTTCCGATGCGAAAATACGTGTAAGTTGGGGGCGGACAGGCAACAACCGCGTAGGGAGTTACGCTTCCAAAGGTGGCGTCAACATAACGGATACTTATTCGTTCGACAATGCCACGCCCTCCAAAGGCTTGTCTATCCGGGGATTCGACAATCCCGACCTGACTTGGGAGACGACCGAACAGACGGATTTGGGATTCGATCTCTCGCTGTTCAACGACCGGATTGGCATCACCGCGGACGTCTATCGGAAAACGACCCGGGATCTGCTGCTCAATACCCGCATTCCTTACAGTTCGGGATTGACTACTGCAATGCGTAACGTGGGAAAAGTGCGTAACGACGGTTTGGAAATAACGTTGAATACGGTTAACATCAAAAAGAGAAATTTCGAATGGTCGAGTGATTTCAATATCGCTTTCAATCGCAGCAAGGTCCTTGCGTTGGCGGACGGGCAGGATTATTTCTTCTCGTATGTCAATTTTACAGGAGATTTCAACAACACCCCTCTCTATATCACACGTGTCGGCGGACCGATGACCTCCTTTTTCGGGGTTGTTCATGACGGAAATTACCAGGTGAGTGATTTCGATGAAATCGCCCGAAACGTGTACCAACTCAAACCGACGATTGCTACCAACGGAAGTTCGCGCGAAACCATTCAGCCGGGATATATCAAATACGTGGACCAGAATGGCGACCGGACCATCAATAACGACGACCGGATTGTGATCGGGCGTGCGCTCCCGATTCATACGGGCGGATTCAACAACAATTTCCGGTATGAAAATTTTACGCTCAATGTGTTTTTCCAATGGAGTTACGGCAATATGATTATGAATGCCAACCGGCTGATGCTGGAGGGTAATGCCATGCACGCCAATATCAATCAGTTCGCATCCTATGCCGACCGCTGGACATTCGAGAATCAGGATGCCCCGAATTTCCGGGCTGGCGGCGAAGGGCCCCGGGGAATCTACTCCACCCGTACGCTGGAGGACGGATCGTATCTCCGGTTGAAAACGGTACAACTCGCCTATCATATTCCGAAGCCTTTCTTGAAAAAGATCAAAATTGAATCCGCTAAAGTTTATGTCTCCGGGCAGAATCTGTTCACTTGGACGGACTATTCCGGGCTGGACCCCGAGGTTTCGACGAAATACACAGCCCTGACCCCCGGGTTCGACTATTCATCCTACGCCCGTAACCGGATTTTCATGTTGGGTTTGCAGGTCAATTTCTAATTTTAAATTAAGGGAATATCATGGATATCGGAAAGAATTTCATATCGGATATGTGTTGTAAGTTGGCGGTGGTGGCAGGCGCTATGCTGATGTTCGCCTCCTGTTCCTTTCTCGATGTGGAACCTCAGGACTTGATCGAATACGACAAATTTTTCAAAAACGAAGAGGAGCTCGAAATGGCCTTGACCGGATGCTACCGTCAGTTGGCTAGTAACGATCTGTATGGAGATATGTTCCAGGGACGTATGGGGTTGACCGCTGATTTGGGTTACTGTACCCAGTCCACTGACATGAACACGGTGGCCTTCAATACAATTACCGTGTCGGATGCCAAAATACTCGGATATTGGAAACGATTGTATGTTGTGATCAGCCGGGCCAATTTGTTGCTCAAGAATGTCGACAAGGTGGATATGGATGTGACCCGCAGGGGATACATTAAGGGTGAGGCCCTTTTTCTTCGTGCCTATGCCTATTTTTTGCTGGTGAATAAATTCCGGAATATCCCTCTTATCCTGGACGTTCCTCCTACCAGCGATCCCGAATATCTGCAGGTCGCTCAGAGTTCACCTGAAACGGTTTATCGTAAAATCGTGGCGGACATGAAGGAAGCGGGTGATCTGGTCCGCCCGATTTCTGCGGTCGAGGGAGGAGGACATGTCACCCAGTCAGCCGTCTGGGGTATTCTGGCGAGGGTCTGTCTCTCCATGGCCGGAGAGCCGCTTCGGATAACCGAAATGTATGCCGAGGCAGAAACGTATGCGAAGAAGGTGATCGATACCGGATTGCATCGGCTCAATCCCAAATACGATTCGATTTTCATCAACTATTCACGGGATATTTACGACCCGAAGGAGAGTATTTTTGAAATCGAATACTGGGGAGATAATACCGGACTTTATTATACTGCCGGTCGTGTCGGCCGTAATACGGGTATCGCCTCGTCGGTCAATTCACCCATCGGACAGTGCATTGCCATTATCCGGGCGACGGATTTTGCCTATCATCTTTATGACCGGGACGACCTGCGTCGTGACTGGTGTATTGGAAATTTTACCTATGTCAATAATTCCGACCAAAAGAATTACATGGCGGAAGGCAGTAATATGTGGATTCGCTACTGTGGTAAATTCCGTCGTGAGTATGAGGTTTCCAACAGCAAGGCGGGGATGGCAACAGCGATCAATTTCCCTGTGTTACGCTATGCCGATGTGTTGCTCATGTATGCCGAGGCGCATTTGTGCAATCCCGAACGTGATCGCGGACAGGACGATGCGGCCCTCGATTATTTCAACATGGTTCGTCGCAGAGGGCACGGAACTGATGTCGATGTGCCGGGAGAGTTCGATTATGAATGGGTTTCGGACACGGAGTTCATGAATGAAATCCGGGATGAACGGGCCCGGGAACTGGCTTATGAATTATTGCGCAGGGACGACCTGGTACGATGGGGTATGTACAACGATCAGATGAGATATATTCATTCGACTGTTCCCTCGAGTATGGTGTGGGAAAAGTATGCCAATGCATATTTCGGCAATGTTTCCGCCCGGGATGTGGTATGGCCCATTCCGGCTTATGAGATCGGAGTTAATAAAAAACTGGTACAGAATACCGGTTGGTAAAATCTTGCAGACAATGAAAAATTACAGAAGGAAAATAAGACGGGTCCTGTTCCCGACCTTTGCATTGATGATGGCAGGGATGCTCGTTTCCTGCGATAAGGAGAGAACGGCATCGGCTCCTGAATTGTCGGTGACTGCTTCCAAAACGACCGTGACAGAGGGAGAACCGGTGCGTTTCTATCTGAACGGCCACTCCGATTACCTGCTTTTCTTTTCGGGGGAGGATGGTAGTTCCTATGATTACCACGATATTCCTCGGGTTTATCCGGCATTCCTGAACCTCTCTTTCTCAACCCGGCTCGAAGGCGGGAACCAGCTCTCAGATATTCTTTCAGTCAAATATTCGTCGGATTTTTCCGGTGAGTACACCCGGGAGGCCGTACGTGCGGCGACCTGGACGGATATTACGGATAAGTTCACTATCCCTTCGAAGATCGAATCGACTCAGACGCCCTCGGGTACGCTGGACATGAGTGAGATTTTCTCTCAACAACAGGAGGTCGTTTTTCTCGCATTCGATTATAAGGTGGCTCCGTTTACAGGCAGTAACGACCGGACGGTGGTTTATATCTATGATTTTGCTGTCAATGCGGTTTCGGAAATAGGCGTGTCGACGGTGATGGATCAATCCACCGTTAACTGGCAGATGGTCCGTTTCGGGGAAGGTTTCGACGAAGACGCTTTCGGACCCAACAACAATGCCACTCGATTGTGTCTCAAATGCAGTCCTCAGCCGGCTGCGGAAAGGGAGGTGTATGCCATAAGTCCGGCGATCAAACCGGCATCCGAGGTCAATATGGGGCCGGATACGGGGGTTACGCTCAAAAGTTATGTCGATGAATATCCCGGTAGTCACGAATATACGTTCGATCGGGCCGGAGAGTACGACGTTACTTTCGTCGCCGTGAATGGGGCTGTCAACGGGCGGAAACAAAAGACCGTGACGATCCGGGTCAAAGTCGATCCTGCTGCCGATACGGAAGCGGAGGGAGAGACCGTTCCATCGGAAAAGGAGGAGTGGTAAGCCGGTCTATTTGTCCAATACAAAAAGTTTGAACGATGAACAGATTATATCAGAATATATTTTCGACAGTAGGGGTATGCCTTTTGCTGGGGGCCTGCACAAAGGAGATTCCCGATATGGCCATGAAAAATGTTTCCGATGGTTCTGAAGTGACCTTCGGAGCGTTCGGTGTCGATACCCGTACGACGGTTACCGATGGTCCCGCTGTATTGACGACCGACTGGACGGAGGAAGATTCGGTCGGTATTTTTGCCGAAGCCATACCTCAAGATGGCTATGCACTCGAATTGGGAGCCAATTTCAGATACGATGCCGTTCCCGGTACAATCGCTTCGAAATGTGATTTCTTGGCTCATGATGCTTCCCGGAACTTGAAATGGAGGTATGCTTGCTCTCACACGTTCTATGCCTATTACCCTTTCAAAGGAGCGGAAAACGGAATGACGGCGGCCAAGGTCCCGATGAGCTTGGCGACCGATCAGATGCAGGAAATGGCCGGTAGTACGGCTCATCTTGGGAAGTACAGTTTCATGAAAGCGAATCCGGTGAGCCGTGTTGCTGGAGATGAATCGAAAGTGTCTTTGTCGTTTTACAATGTTTTTTCGGTCGTTGAGTTGAAAATCAAACTGGCGCCCGGAATGCAGGATGTCTCCATTTCCGATCTTTCGCTTTCTTCGGAAACCCGGAACCTCACTTGTGTAGAGGGGAACATTGACTTAACCTCATCCATTGAGGAGGAGTGCGAGACTATCCCTTTCAATGTTACAGAGGGCATCGGGAGTGTTTGCATGACATTTAAGGAGAATCCGGTCCTCTCTTCGGCGGAAGAGACAAGCATCTTCCTGACAGTTCTTCCCGGAATGCACGATGCCGGTTCGCTGACACTTGTATTGACTACTGCCGGAGGGATAAAGGCATCGACTGTGATCGAAGATGCGGTGACTTTCAAGTCCAACAAATGCCATACACGCAGTGTCGTGCTCCGGTCCGATGATTTCGAAATTCCGGAAGAAGTTAGGGAAATCACGGTCACTTCGGCGATAGACACCGACTACAAAATCGTCCCGATGGCAACGGGCACGATTTATACCTCGAGAGATTACACCATTAAGAATATCCCGACCCAATTTGCCGGCTGGCAGATGGCCACCTCTCCCCATAATGTGCGTTTGGGGGGTATGATACATGCCGGGACAGCAGGCAAAGTCTATATCATCAGCCGGTTCAACCGTATCGCAGCCATGCAGAAGGCCGGATGGACGAATGAGACTCCCCTCCCCTCGTCCGATACTGATGTTCAAAGTCTGTACGAAGACACTTCGACGCCCACGGCTTTGATCGTGTGGTCGAAGTTGGCCGGGGCAGGAGAGTATATTCCCGTACCGCCTCTCATCGACAGCTATTTCGGTGGACTGACCATTATCGCTCCGGTTATTACGTCGGCGGAGCGGTCTGAGGATGCGCAATGGATCGAAGTGCATTCGTCCACGGAAGCAGAGTATGTTCCTAAAATGCTGGCTACCGATCCTATTTATACGGACCGGACGCAAACGGTTCAGGGTATTCCTTCCAAATATGCGGATTGGATGATGGCGACTACCGGAACCAAAGTGAAACTTGCAGGAACCATTACAACGCCAGTCCCCGGTAAGGTATACCTGTTGACTCGTTTCAATCGTATCGCTGCTATGCAGAATGCCGGGTGGACCAATGTGACCGAACTGATAACGGGTGAATTCGATGTTAAAAGTTTCTATGAGACGACGGCGAAGCCGACCGGATTGATTCTTTGGTCGTACGATGCCGCAGCCAATGTTCCGGTTGCTATTCCGGGTAACACGACCGACGCTTCGTTCGGCGGATTTGTACCCATTGCACCCTATATCACCGTACCTGTCGAAAAGTAGAATAAAAACGTTGTCGTATGAATACTAGAGATAAATTGACCTGTTGCTGGGCTTTGCTTATGACGGTAACCGTTCTGAGTTGCAGCGGAACCAAGCCGGAGGACTTCCGGCCGGAAGGCAATTCTCCTTCCGACACTTCGTCAGTCCGGCCGGAAATTGTGATGACCATATCAGGTGGCAATCCACAATATAAAGTTGTAGAGATCGACCAAGACCCGCTTTATACGGATCGTGCATATGTCGTCGGCCGTAATTTGCCTGCCCGTTTTAGGGGGTGGCATATGGCTACTTCTCCGGTAAAAGTGAGGGCTGGAGGTAAAATGAGGCTTGATGCGCCCGGCCGAATCTATGTCATGACCCGCCTCAATCGAGGTCCGATCATGGATATTGAAGGGTGGACTATCGAAACACCCGACAATCCGGACGATCCGGACATCATCCGTGAAAGTACCGAAACGGGCGATCCTCTGGTCATCTGGTCGCGGAAAGTACGGGCCGGTCAGGAGATAGATATTCCTCAGCCGTCCGATACCTATTTTGGCGGTTTTATTCCCATTGCTCCCTCGATCCGATTGGAGGGTGCACCGACCGTTTTCGTTCGAGGGGAATTGCTCGACATTCGGTCCGTCGCTGAGGGGAAAGAGATATATCCTCAGCATACGAAGTTGCTATTTGCAGACATTCCTGCGGAGATAACCGGTATGTGGTATGCCACGTCCCTGAAAGAATTGCGCGGGGTGAAAGAGGTTGCCTGCGATCAGCCTGCCACTCTGCTGGTCGCGGTCAACCGGACGGATGACATTGCCGGCTGGAACCCGACCGGGAATACGCTAAACATCGGCGGTCGGGATTATGGCATTTACAGCCGTCGATATGATACGCCTTATGAATGGATTCTCGTACCGGAAGGGGATTCCGGGCAGGGTTCTCCGCTTGTATTCGGATCGGCGATACAGGTGTACGATCCACCCTCTGTCCCAGGGACAGTCATTGCCAAAGCCGCCCGGCTCAAAACGGATAAGGTGACCAATCCCAATCTGGTGATACTTCCCGACGGAAGTTATCTCTCTTCGGCCTATGGATTGCTCGGTGGAAGGGGGCCTGCCTTTTATCACTCCACGGACCGCGGATTGACTTGGAATCCGATCCATGGTAACGACAACGCGACGATCAATTTCGATAAGGTATTTCTTGTGGGAAAGGTATTGTATCAGTTGGGAACGGATTTTTCGGCCGGAAACAACATCGTAATTCGCAAGTCAGTTGATAATGGGGTGAGTTGGAGTCCGTTTTTTACACTGTTCTCAGGCGAGAACTTCCTGGCGGCCCCTACCCCGGTTACGATTCATGATGGAAGAGTCTGGCATGCATTCAATACGGCTCCGGTCGGATTAAAAAAAGGTACATTTATAATATCGGCTCCCGTAGATTCTGATCTGACGGATGCCTCCAACTGGACCCGGTCAAATACCATTACGTGGGTTTACGAATGGCAGCCCGATTCGTTTGCCAATTGGGAAGAGGGTAATGCCATTGTAGGACCGGACAACCGGATGGTGATCGTCAGCCGTATTGACGAAAGCAATTTTGTTAAACCCCTGCATGATCGTGCGGCGATCATCCGAGTATCAGATCCTTCGACGATCGCTTTCGATCCCGTGAATGATATCGTTGACTTTCCGGGTGGAGGTAAAAAGTTTACGATTGGCTTTGATTCCGTGAGTAAAAAATATTGGGCTTTAGTCAATCCCACTTTGCCCGAGGATAAAGGGAAAAAACATTCCGGTATCTATGCAAAGGGAATCAGTGCCGGCCTGCAACGTAACCGACTCGCCCTGATCTCATCGTCCGATTTGCGGAACTGGACCACGGAACATATACTTATCTCCAGTAACAATCCGTTTTTTCATGGATTCCAGTATCTGGATTGGGTTTTTGACGGAGACGATATCATTGCCGTCGTTCGAACTGCATTCGAAGAGGAACGGGGTTTGCCCGTGCGTCAACACGATGCCAACATGTTGACTTTTCTCCGGGTGAAAAACTTTCGGGCGGCGGCAACGTTCAATCCTACAATCGAAATAAGGACAGAAGGACTCGACTGAATTAAACAAGGCCCCTATATGTCAATCATATAGGGGCCTTGTTTGCGATCTCAATCGAGGTCCGGATAGAGGAAACGCTCACTCCAATGTTATCACACCTCGGGCAGGACGACGAATACCGACCCTGGGGTATGACAGTACGACGCTGCGACACTGCTCGGTGGTGTTTCTCTTTGAACGTTTTTATCAGGGGACCAAACGGGAAGGCTCGGCGGGCTGAGGCAGACTTTGGCTCTGCTCAAAGCTGTGACCGACAGCAACGGTCGGGCTTATTTTCGCGCGGAAAAGTACGGGGACGAACACCGTTGGATTCACACCTGCCCCCTTTTTCGCAAGACATCGAGCGGTATTCGACACACAATCCGTTCTCCGCTATTTTTTTAGTTAATTATTTTCCTTTGGAAATTTGTTTCAATGGAAAATAATTGTATCTTTGCAGTGATTCAAACATTGTAAACCGGAAAGATCGTATGAAACACGTTATCATCGGAGGCGTCGCAGGCGGCGCAACGGCTGCGGCCCGGATTCGCCGGGCAGACGAAGGGGCTGAGATTGTCCTGTTCGAAAAGGGAAAATATATCTCGTACGCCAACTGCGGGCTGCCGTACTATATAGGCGGTACGATCGCCGAACGGGAAAAGCTTTTCGTGCAAACCCCCGCTTCGTTCGGCGGACGGTTCAATGTCGACGTGCGGGTGGAGAACGAAGTCATCGGCATAGACATCGCCGCCAAAAGCGTCGAGGTACGCTGCGCGGACGGATCGACTTACACCGAACGCTACGACAAACTGCTGCTTTCGCCGGGAGCGTCGCCCGTGCGTCCGTCGCTGAGAGGTATCGAGATGGAAGGTATCTTCACGCTGCGTAATGTGGATGACACCGATCGCATAAAGAATTACGTGACCTCGCGCCGCATAGAGAGTGCTGTGGTTGTTGGTGCCGGATTTATCGGATTGGAGATGGCCGAAAACCTGCATCACGCGGGTGCACAGGTCTCCGTGGTGGAGATGGGCAACCAGGTGATGGCTCCGGTGGATTTTTCGATCGCTTCGCACGTACACCAACATCTGTTGCAGAAGGGTGTGCGTCTCTATCTGGAGCAGAGTGTCGAGCGGTTCGAAAAGCAGGGCGGCAAAATAGAGGTATTCTTCAAAAGCGGAGAAAGTGTCGTGACCGATATCGTTATCCTGTCGATCGGTGTGCGTCCCGAAACTGCGCTGGCTAAAGCGGCCGGGCTCAGAATCGGCGAGACGGGCGGCATCTGGGTGGACGATTATTTACAGACCTCGGCGTCCGATGTCTATGCCGTGGGCGACGCCATCGAATTTCCGCATCCGCTGACGGGCAAGCCATGGCTCAATTACCTGGCCAATCCGGCTAATCGTCAGGGTCGTATCGTGGCCGACAACATGGTGTTCGGTAACACGATCCGGTACGAGGGGGCGATCGGAACCTCGATCGCCAAGGTATTCGATATGACAGTGGCCTCGACCGGGTTGGCAGCCAAACGCCTCAAGCAGTTCGGCATTTCCTATGCCAGTTCCACGACCCACTCGGCTTCGCACGCAAGCTACTATCCCGACGCGCTGCCACTCACGATAAAACTCACGTTCGACCCGGTGAGCGGCAAGCTCTACGGCGCACAGTGTGTAGGCTATGACGGGGTGGACAAGCGTATCGACCAGATCGCACTGCTCATTAAGCGCGGCGGGACGGTGTACGATCTTCAGCAGGTGGAACACACCTATGCCCCGCCCTTTTCCTCGGCCAAGGACCCGATCGCTATTGCAGGCTATGTGGCTGGCAACGTCATAAGCGGAGCGATGCCGGTGACGACATGGCGGCAGGTTGCAGGAATGGATCGTAGCGAGGCCTTGTTTCTGGATGTTCGCACACGCGAAGAGTTCGCCTTCGGGTCGATTCCCGATGCGATGAACATTCCGCTCGACGAGCTGCGCGGGAGAATCGACGAACTGCCGCGCGACAAGGACATCCATCTTTACTGCGCAATCGGATTGAGGGGCTATCTGGCGCTCAAGATTCTGATGGGGTGCGGGTTCACGCGCGTTACGAATCTGTCAGGCGGTTACAAGACCTATGCCACGGCGACCGCTCCGATCGTAAGTGCAATGGCTTCCGCCAGTTCCTGCTGCACAGCAGACGTGGACACACAGCGCGTGAATACGAAGTGTGCGGGCGGACAGGTCAAGACGGTGAAGATCGACGCCTGCGGATTGCAGTGTCCCGGGCCGGTGATGAAGATCAAACAGGCGATCGACTCGATTTCGGAGGGAGAACGTATCGAGATGGTGGCCACTGACGCGGGTTTCTCGCGCGACGCGCAGGCTTGGTGCAACACGACCGGAAACCGGCTGATCTCCAATTCGGAATCGAAAGGTAAATATACGGTGGTCATAGAGAAAGGTTCGCCCAAGGCGTGCGAAAAGGCGGCTCCGGGCGGCGGAAAGGCCAAGACGCTCATCATGTTCAGCGACGACCTGGATAAGGCGCTGGCGACATTCGTACTGGCTAACGGAGCGGCAGCTACGGGTCAGAAGGTGTCGATATTCTTTACGTTTTGGGGCCTGAACGTCATTAAGAAGACGGTGAAGCCGAAGGTGAAGAAGGACTTTTTCGGGCGGATGTTCTCCCTGATGCTACCTTCGTCGTCGCTCCGCCTGCACCTTTCGAAGATGAGTATGCTGGGCGTAGGAGACCGCATGATGCGCCATATCATGAAACACAAGGGCATCGACTCGCTCGAATCGTTGCGCCAGCAGGCTGTCGACAACGGTGTGGAGTTTATCGCCTGCCAGATGTCGATGGACGTGATGGGCGTGCAGCGCGAAGAGCTGCTTGACAATGTGACCGTAGGCGGTGTTGCGACCTATATGGAGCGAGCCGAAGAGGCGAACGTAAACCTCTTTGTATAGATATGGTCGGGAAATTGAAGCGATTTTGGCTGACCGGACTGGGAGTCCTGGGCGGCATGTTGGGAGGTTGGCTCTACCATAGTTTATGCGGGTTGTGACGGAGGTACGTGCCCGATCATATCGTCGCCCGTGCTGAGCGTACTCTGGGGTGCCGTGATGGGAGGCTTATTGTTCAGTATGTTCCAAAAAGAGAAGTGAGAAAGATGCACTCTGAAGAAATTACGGCCTGTAGCAACGCACAAACGAATCATAACGATAAAAACGAAAAGAATATGACAACGATCGAACTGACTAAGGCGGATTTTCTGAAGAAAGTCGCTGATTACGAAACTAACCCGACCGAGTGGAAATACCTCGGCGATAAACCGGCGCTGATTGACTTTTACGCTTCGTGGTGCGGCCCCTGCAAAATGGTGGCTCCGATCCTCGAAGAACTGGCTGCCGAGTACGGCGACAGCGTAGCGATCTACAAGGTGAACACCGAGAAGGAACCGGAGTTGTCCGTTGCGTTCGGCATCCGTTCGATTCCCTCGCTGCTGTTTGTCCCGATGGACGGGCTGCCCCAGATGGCACGCGGCGCGATGAGTAAGGCCGATTTCCGGCAGGCGATCGACGAAATATTGCTCCATAAGAAGTAGTGCGATGGCTTTTGCCATAGATAAGGCCCGGTGCCCGCAGAACCATCCTTGTCCGATGCTGCCGATGTGCCCCGTCGGGGCGATCTCGCAGGAGGGGTACGGACTTCCGCAGATCGATCCCGATCTATGTGTAGAGTGTGGCAAATGTGTGAGGATATGCGGTATGCGGGCGGTTTATAAAAAAGACGAAGATCATGGAAAAACTGTGTAAGATTCGGGACATCCAGCGGGCGGTCAACCGTTTCGAGCAGGATTTCGAACGCAAATACGGAATCTGCCTGAACGAAGGCATGGTACTGTGTTCTCTGCTTAAAGTGGATAGCCTGTCGGCAGGAGAACTCGGCGAACTGCTCGGATTGAGTCCGTCGAATGCTTCGAAAGTGATCCGTTCTGTAGAGGTCAAAGGATTTATCGAGCGAATTTTAGGCGACAAGGACAGGCGGCAGATGTATTTCTCACTGACGGAACGAGGCAAGGAACTGATCTTGTCTTTGAAATGCGACGAGATGGAAATACCGCCGCTGTTGGACGGACTTCTGTAAAAGTAGATTTCGCGAAATGATAGAACGAACTAAGAAGAAGCGAACGATACTGTGCTGGGAGTGAGTCGTGTCGTTTGAGCGGTCGATGTCGAAGGCAGGGCTGCGACGGCTTGTCCCAAGAGGCACGATAAATGTACTATAACTGGGGAAGATACGTTATATAATAAAACGCGATACGATGAAAAAGAGAACGGTAGAACTGGTTATGGCGCCGCCCGAAACACATTGGGTCGGCGACGGATTCCGGGTACATAACTTCATTCCCGGCGGCTACCATCTGGAGATGGAGCGCATGACGCCATTTATTTTGTTGGATTACAACTCCAAATATACTTTCGAACCCTCCGAACGCCCGCTGGGCGTCGGCGTACATCCGCACCGGGGTTTCGAGACCGTGACCATCGCCTACAAGGGGCGCGTGGAGCACCACGACAGTCACGGCGGCGGAGGTATCATCGGCGAAGGCGACGTACAATGGATGACAGCCGCCGGAGGCGTGCTGCACAAGGAGTACCACGAAAAGGAGTGGAGCCGTCAGGGCGGCGAGTTCCAGATGGTGCAGCTATGGGTCAATCTGCCCGCTGCCGACAAGATGTCGCAGCCCAAATACCAGGCGATCACCAACGCCATGATGGGCAAGGTGCAGCTTGCGGACGGAAAGGGAACGGTCGAAGTGATCGCCGGAGAATACGACGGCGTCTGCGGACCGGCTTCGACCTTCACGCCGATCCACCTCTATAACCTCCGGCTCAAACGGGGCGGGAAGGTCGGCCTTTCGTTTCCGGCGGAGTACAACACGGGGCTGCTGGTCATCGAGGGTTCGGTGCGCGTGAACGGCGAAGAAGCGCCTACGGACCATTTCGTGCTGATGGACAACGATGGCGAAGCGTTCGAAGTGGAGGCCGGTGAGGATGCCGTCGTACTCGTGCTGAGCGGGGAGCCGATCCGAGAACCCATCGCGGTTCACGGCCCCTTCGTGATGAACACCCGCGAGGAGTTGATACAGGCATTCGACGACTTCAACAGAGGGAGGTTCGGACACCTCGAAGATTGAAGCATATGTGGATAAGGGGAAAGTTCCGGGCCATGTGGTCCGGAACTTTCTGTGTCCGGTCAGCTTAGGATCATGCCCGGACGTCACGGATCGTAGTTGTAGATGAGGATCACGGAGGGTTCCTTCGGTTTGCCATCCTTATAATATTCGTGCAAGGCGTACAGCATCCATTGGTAGGTCGCGGCGCGGAAGTTAATAAAAATGGACAACTCGGAGGTAAAGGCCACAGCCCCGACGAAAGTATTATGCGCCATCATTAATAGTTGGTCCATATGCCGATAATGCAAGGAAGCACTTCTTTTCCTGTCAAGGTATCGGTCGATTTGCATAATTTCATTTGCTAATTTCATTTCTAAGTTAGTCTATTCGGTCACTCCTTTTGAACAAGAGATAATTAGCGAGTGAATGAGGTAAATACCTCGACGTTATTTACACGTTTCAATGATAAAACCGTTCCTCCTTCACGCTTCCGTCCTTGACGCTGCTGTTGGTGACGCCCGATTTTGATTTGTTGAACTTGTAGGTGATATTGAAGGTGAAATACCTGCCGAAAGAGCGCGTCCACGTGTTTTGGATATAGTCCGAGTACATGGCTGTCTTGTGGCCAGAGTTGCGGTTGAGGATGTCGTAGGCCGTGAAACTGAGTCCCCCCGACGCTTCAGTATCTTGCAACCCACGGCAACGTTTAGTGTCTGATTGTCCAGGTTGTAGGAGTTACCGCCGAAGCGTTTGTAATACGAAAGGCTGTACGCGGCGTTGAGATAAAAACGTTTGAAGATATTGATAAGTTCTGTGCTGGCCGATGCTCCCTGCTATAAGGATTGGTGTCGTTGAACCGGGACGCAGTTGTTCGATGGACGGAAGTTGAACGCCTGTCATATACTGGACCAACAATTGTTTGGTCATCTTCGATGACGAGAAGGCAACCGAAGGGATAAATGCATTGAACCGCTTGTCGAAACTTTGGGTCTGACCGCCGACCGGTGTGGCGGAATAAGGTGTCGACTTGGTTTGGGTAAGAAGCTAAAAAAGCCCTTAAAACTTGATTTTAAGGGCTTTTGTCTAAGATATTATCCTCAGTTCGAGGTTTTGAGCGGAAAACGGGACTCGAACCCGCGACCCTCAGCTTGGGAAGCTGATGCTCTACCAACTGAGCTACTTCCGCATAGGCATCTGTTTCCGAATGCGCGTACAAAGATATAAATCTTCGGCATTATTCCGTCGAATTTCCGAGAAAAAATTTCAGAAAGGTGAAAAATTATTGGTAAATCTCATTCAGCAAGGCCGCCAGACGGTATCCGGCCCGTAACAGCTGAGTCTCGACGATTTCGATATTTTCATGGATGTATTCGTAGGAGTAATCGCTGTTTTCCTCTGCGTTCAGATAAATCTTTTTGCAAATATCCACGCATTGGTTCATCCATGCCTGTGGGATACCTGCAACGATGGCTACCCGCTCCTTTTCATCCGCGACATCTATGTTTTCGCTCCATTCCGTATAGCTCCACCGGTGGGCGGATTCGAGCAGTTTCTCATCCCAGACGGTATGTAGATTGGTCGGACTGCCGAACCATTTCACGGAAAATCGGTTGCCGCCCAGATCGGTCAGCCGTCCCGTGTGCATCGGGCAGTGCATGTCTCCCACCATGTGGATCAGAAATTTCGTATAAAGCGTTCGGAGACTGTCGTCCAGATTCCGTTCTTTCAAACGCTCTATAATCATGACCGTTTGCGTATAGACATCTCCGTCCGGATTCTTGGGCATAGTTTCGTAACTCTCGCCTTCGTCCACATTGGCATAGTGCCAGGAGGCTGTTTCGGAATAGAGCGGATTTTTCCGGATATTGTCCATCCACGATGCGTAGTACACCAGCGGATGAGTCAACACGGATTGCAAGCTCTTGCGGGCTTTGGGAGTCAGATGGCGGTCGGCGATGGCGGCAATGATCGAATGTCCTTTGTCGCCCCATCCGTAGGCGAAATGAATTCCTGCGGTGGAAATCAAAAGGAAGAGAACGGTGATACGTTTCATGTTGTATGTGTTTATGTATTGCAAATAAACCGAAATTGCCGAAAAATATCAAACATCTGCATGGATAAATCCTCCGTAATTTTATTTATTATATCTATTTTTGTCCACCGTATAACTAAATCGTAATTCGAACGATGACACCTTTTGCTTTGCGCATCAAGAAATTTTTCCTCACTCCCCAAAACCTGTATCTTCTGGGGTTTTTATGTGTATTCGCACTCACTTTTCTGGACGTGTCGCGGGGAAGACATTTCAATTTTCTGATTTTCCATGATTCCACAATCGACTTCTGGCGCCATATAAATCCCTACGGGGCGGAGTGGGCGGCTGCGCACCACGATTATTTTCTGTACGGGCCTCTGTTCTCTGTGCTGTTCGCTCCGTTCGCCTTCCTGCCCGACTGGCTGGGGCCCTTCGTATGGAATTTGTTCAACTATTCCCTTTATTTTGCGGCCGTGTTTACACTGCCGGATAAATATACGTTGGACCAGAAGTGCAGGATGTTCCTTTATACTTTTCTGATACTGGCTACGACGCTCTATTCGTTTCAGTATAATGTGGCGGTCGCCTACCTGTTCGTTTTTGCCTTTTCCCTGCTGGAACGGGGGCGGGCGTTCTGGGCAGTCGTTCTGATTCTCGTATCCGGATTTACGAAAGTTTACGGTATTTTCGAGCTCGGTTTGTTACTCTGCTATCCCCGTTTCTGGCGGAATATGGGCTATGTTTTGGTCGTATCTCTGCTCTTTTTCCTGCTTCCGCTGCTGAATCTGCACTATTCGGAACTGTTGCCGTATTATCAGAGCTGGGTGGACGGTTTGACCCAGCATAAGGACACCCGTACGTGGCAGACGATCTTTTTTCTCCGTCCGTTCTTTCACGGGATGCCCTCCTATGGTATGTGGATTCAGATAGGAGCGATAACCGCATTAGCCGGGCTGTTGATCGCCAATTTCCGCCGGTGGGGACAGTTCGTTTTCCGCGTTCAGTCGTTGGCCGTACTGATGGGTTGGGTGATTCTGTTCAGCAATTCGGCCGAAAAGCATACATACGTGATCGCATTGTTGGGATATCTGCTCTGGTATTGGAGCCGTCGTCCTCAGACGATCGACAAGGTGCTTTTCTGGGCGAATTTCATTGTGTTGGTCATCGTACCTGTCGATCTGATATGCCCGCCCCGGGTGATGCTTTTTTTGACTGAAACACTTCAGCTCAATTTGTGGCTTTTCATCGTAACCTGGGGCAGAATGTGCTATGTCACTTTTCTCAGAGATTCCTCGGTGGCGGAATTGCCGTCGGGCGGTTGTGCCTCAAATTCTGATGAACACTAATTTTCAGAGAATTATCGGGAGGGGATATTTTATCCGTTTCCTCATCTGCGATTATAAATAGAACGAGACGATGTGAATGATTCGGTTTGGAACTGTGTAAAAAAAGAACGGCAACGGTTTTTCCGTTGCCGTTCTTTTTCGCAATCGGTCGGTTACCGGTTCATCGTAATCAGCAATTCCTCGTTGCTTCGGGTCCCTTCCAGATGTTTCTTCAACTCTTCCATAGCTTCGACGGAGGTCATGTCCGAGAAGTGACGGCGTAGAATCCAAATTTTCTGGAGCACCTCTTTGCTCAGCAGCAGGTCTTCGCGGCGGGTTCCCGATGCGATGATGTCCACCGCCGGATAGATACGTTTATTGGCCAGTTTACGGTCGAGCTGGAGTTCCATGTTGCCGGTTCCCTTGAACTCTTCGAAAATAACCTCGTCCATTTTCGATCCGGTGTCGATCAGTGCGGTGGCGATGATCGTCAGCGAGCCCCTCTCTTCGGTGTCTCGGGCCGCTCCGAAGAAACGCTTGGGTTTGTGCAGGGCATTGGCGTCGACGCCGCCGGAGAGCACTTTGCCCGATGCCGGCTGTACCGTGTTGTAGGCCCTGGCCAGACGGGTGATGGAGTCGAGCAGAATCACGACGTCGTGTCCGCACTCCACCATTCGCTTGGCCTTGTCGAGTACCATTTCCGCCACTTTGACATGCCGGGCGGCCTGTTCGTCGAACGTGGATGCGATTACTTCTGCCTTGACATTGCGGGCCATTTCCGTCACCTCCTCGGGACGTTCGTCGATCAGCAGTACGATCAGATAGACTTCCGGATGGTTGTCCGCGATCGCATTGGCTACCGCCTGCAGCAACATGGTCTTACCCGTTTTGGGTTGGGCCACGATCAGCCCTCGCTGGCCCTTGCCGATCGGGGAGAACAGGTCCACCACCCGCGTGGAGAGGTTGTTGTGTCCGTTGCCGGTCAGATTGAACTTTTCGGAGGGGAAAAGCGGGGTCATGAATTCGAACTGTACGCGGTCCCGTACCCCTTCCGGATTAAGCCCGTTGATTCTATCCACCGAGACCAGCGGAAAATATTTTTCACCCTCTTTCGGAGGGCGGATCGTTCCGTGTACCGTGTCGCCGGGCTTGAGTCCGAACGATTTTATCTGGGCCGGAGAGACATAGATGTCGTCGGGGGAATTCAGATAGTTGTAATCGGCCGAGCGAAGAAACCCGTAACCGTCGGGCATTACTTCCAGCACGCCTTCTCCCTCTACGACGCCCAGATATTCTTCTTTGGGCTCCCGCTGGGTTTCCTGTTGTCTGTTCTGCTGATTCTTCTTTTTCCCCCGATCCTGATTGGCCGGGTTCTGAACGGCAGGGCGAGAGGGTTCGGCCGGCTGTCCCTGCATTTCAGGGATCGTATCGGTCTGTTGAACCTCTTCAGCCGGCAAGTTGATATTGGAAAACAGGTTGCTTTCTCCCTCGGCCGGGCGGGTTTCCGCCTGATCGGAAGTCGCAGGTCCCGATCCGGTTGCGTTATCCCTGTTTTTCCTGCGGTTGAATCGTTTTTCCTGCGCCGTCTGGTTGGGACGCCGCTTCTCCGTTTTCCGGAGATTGTCGGTCGGTTCGGCTATCGGACGTTCTTCTGCTTTCTCCGATGCGTCAGGTACGGGAATGGTCGGCTCGGAAGAAACAGGAGCATTTTGCATGTCGGCATCCTGAGTCGTATGGGGTTCGCCCCCTACCCTTACAAAATTGATTTTAGGGCGCCGTCCCCGGCGTTTGGGCTCCGGAGCGGCTTCTGATACAGCCTGTTCACGGACATCGTTCCTGTTCGATACGGTCGAATCGTTTTCTTGCGACTCTTTCGGAGCCGCTGCCGAAAGCTCCAGTATCCGGGCGATCAGATCGCTTTTCCGCATCTGGGCCTTAATGCCGAGACTGCGGCCTATTTCACGTAGTTGAACGAGACTTTTACTTTCTAATGCCTCTTTATCTTGCATACGATTAAGTTGGTTTTATTCTGTTTTCAGGATTCGAGCATTGCCGGATGGCAATCTCTTTCGATGGTGACAAAGATAATGGAAAATTTCTTAATCCTTCCGTTTTATACCGATAAAACGACCGGTCCTCCCTGTTTTTATGAGGTTTCCTTGCCGGCTGCCGCATCCCGAACGTATTGTCGGTTATTTTAACAGGTCGAGTACTCTCTGAAGGTCTTCGGGCGTATCGATGGCTACCGTTTCGGTCATGGTTTCCGCCACTCGGATCGTATAGCCGTTTTCCAGCCAACGGAGCTGCTCCAGCGACTCCGCCTGTTCCAGCACTCCGGCAGGGAGACGGACGATTTCACGAAGAATATCCGTCCGGTAGGCATACATGCCGATATGTTTGTAATATTTGAATCGTGTCTGCCACTGCGATTGCTCCTCTCCCCGCAGGTGAGGAATGGCCGACCGGCTGAAATAGAGCGCGAACCCGGTGGCGGACACTACCGTTTTGGGGCTGTTCGGATTGAAAATGTCTTCCGACGGGGAAAATGCCTTGACGAGGGTGGCGATTTGCGTGCCGGGAAGGGCGAACGGTTCTTTTATCCTAGTCAGGTGTTCTTCCGAGACGAAAGGTTCGTCTCCCTGTATGTTGACGACCACATCGAACCGGATACCTGTCTCCGTCTCGATTTTTTCGAGTGCTTCACCGCATCGGTCCGTACCGCTCCGGTGTTTCTCGGAGGTCATGACGACCCTGCCTCCGAAATTTTTTACGACCTCTTCGATCCGTAGGTCGTCGGTGGCTACATAGCAATGGGAGAACAGGCGGTTCACCCGTTCGTAGACGCGCCTTATCATCGGCCGGCCGTCGATTTCTGCAAGCGGTTTGCCGGGGAAACGGCTCGACGCGTAACGCGCAGGTATGATAGCGAGGAATTGCATGACGGAAAATTTTAATCTCGGGTAATTGTCGGACGATTGTCCGCGTAAAATGGTATGCGGCAAATATCGTTATTTTTTCCGGAACGACAAAGATTTTCGTAATTTTGTGGCCATGATCGACAGCAGGGAAAAAAGAATAGAGACGTTCGTGCGGCTGGGTGTGCAACTCGCTTCGTTCGGACAGGATGCCGTGAGCGGCTGGGTGGTGGCCGAAGCCTGCCGGGAGAACGCGTGGTTCACTCCGTCCGACGTGTTCCGGGCCGTGGAGGCGATCCGCAGCGAAATGCTT
Source organism: Gallalistipes aquisgranensis (assembly GCF_014982715.1). Lineage (NCBI taxonomy): Bacteria > Pseudomonadati > Bacteroidota > Bacteroidia > Bacteroidales > Rikenellaceae > Gallalistipes > Gallalistipes aquisgranensis. Next base: position 979,765 of record NZ_JADCJY010000001.1, read on the forward strand.
GGCGAGGAAAACCTTCGCCAATGGATAAGCTCTTATCCCCTGCTGCCTGTGACCCGTCCGCGGAATGTAGGGTTGATCGCAGCAGGAAATATTCCATTGGTCGGGTTCTTCGATCTGTTGTGCGTGCTTTTGAGCGGACATCGCTGCCTGCTGAAATCCTCGTCCAAAGACCGGGTACTGATGGAGTACGTCGTCGCGCAGTTACGGCAGTTCGAACCGGGCATTCCCGTGTATCCTTATATGGGGACGGAGCCGCTTGATGCCGTGATCGCCACCGGCAGCGACAACACGAACCGGTATTTCCGGAGCCGCTACAAAGGGATTCCGGCTTTGTTCCGGGGCAGCCGTGCATCCGTGGCCGTACTTTCCGGAGAGGAAAACGATGCGACGCTCGACTTGCTGGCCGAAGACATTTTCCCTTACTCGGGTCTCGGGTGCCGCAATGTCAGCCGGCTGTTGGTACCCGGGGAGTATGATCTTGCCGCATTGCTCGGACGGCTGTCTGAATTCCCGGTTCCGAATCCCCGCTACCGAAACAACTATTTGCAGCGGAGGGCTCTGCTTGCCATGCAGGGCGAACCCTTTCTCGACGGCGGTTTTTTCCTGATGCGGGAGTGCGACCAGTGGCCTTCGTCCGTAAGCGAAATTACTGTTTCCCGTTACGAACGGGTGGAACAGATCGCCGAGTGGCTCTCTTCACGGGAAGAGAGGATACAGTGCGTGGTGAGTGCCTTGTCCGTCCATTCCCGTGCAGTGCCTTTCGGCCGGGCTCAGCGTCCTTCTCTGACGGATTATCCTGATGGAGCGGACGTTCCGGTGTTTTTGTCGGAAATATAGCCGCATGCCTGTTGGAAAACCGGGGAAAAGATTATCTTTGTTCTGTGATCGGTCTCTCCGGGACCGGAATTATAAAAAAACGCAACTGTTATGATGACTTTTCGGTTCAGAATGCTGAGCGACGAAAACGACGGTTTCATCCGCGAATATGAAATCCCGTACGATATGACCCTGTTGGATTTTCACCGTTTCATCTGTCACGATCTGCGGTACGATCCGGATAACATGGCCTCTTTTTTCACCTCCGACGCCCAGTGGAACAAATTGAGGGAGTTCACGCTGTTCGATCTGGGAGACGGAGCCGGGAATCCGGACGAGGGAATGCCCGTGCCGATGGAAGAGGTGTACGTGGGACAGATCATTCATAAGAACAGGGACCGGTTGATCTACCTGTTCGATATGCTGAACGACCGTTCCCTCTATCTGGAACTGGTCGAGGCGAAAAAGAGCGACACGCAGCCTTTCACTCCGGCCGTCGTGCTCTCCGAATACGAAGCTCCCGATCAGTTCGAGCCGGGAGCGGGCGGAGGAGAGAGTTCCATTTTCGACGATGCAATGGGCGAGTTCAGCGATTTCGAGGGCGACGACTCGTATGACGACGAATATTAAGACGCTCGTCGTAATTCTCGGGCCTACCGGTTCGGGTAAGACCGATCTGAGCATCCGTGTGGCCCGGCATTTCGGCGCTCCGATTCTCTCCGTCGATTCCCGGCAGGTCTATCGAGGGATGGCTGTCGGCACGGCGCAGCCCGATACGGAACAACTGGCAGCCGTACCCCACTATTTCATCGCCGACCGGGAGGTGACTTCCTCTTTTTCCTGCGGCGATTTCGAACAGGAGGCGCTGACCTTGTTGCGGAAATTGTTCGGGACGCACGATGTCGTGGTGGCCGTCGGGGGATCGGGCCTCTATATAGACGCATTGTGCGACGGTATGGACGATTTGCCTCCGGTCGATACGGCTTTGCGGAACCGGCTTGTCGAACAGGTCGGCCGGGAGGGACTCGCTCCCCTGCTCCGGGAGTTGGAGCGTCTCGATCCGGACTATTATGTCTCGGTTGACCGGAACAATCCCCAGCGGGTCGTGCGGGCGGTGGAAGTTTGCCTGCAGAGCGGAAGACCCTATTCTTCGTTTCGCAGGAGAGCGTGTGCGCGACGCGATTTCCGGACGATAAAGATCGGAACCGCCCTGCCGCGGGAGGTGCTTTACGGAAGGATCAATCGCAGGGTGGATGCCATGATGGCGGCCGGATTGGAACGGGAGGCCCGGAATCTCTATCCGCACAAGGAGTTGAACGCTCTCCGGACAGTAGGTTACCGGGAGCTATTCGACTATTTTGACGGGAAAGGCACGTTGGAGGAGGCTGTGGAACTGATCAAACGCAATACCCGCCGTTATGCCAAACGACAGCTTACCTGGTTTCGGCGCGACGGGTCGATCCTGTGGGTCGATCCGTCTGATACGGAGGTGGTTATCTCTCGGATAGAAGGGGTTTGGGGAAACCGCTGATTCTTAATTTTTGTCAAAAAATACAGGAAAAATTATCTAAGGAATGATTTTTTTCATATATTTGCTCCATCGAAACGAAAAAAGATGATTTTCTACGGACAGAATAACTGGTGGTGGCGCTTACAACTTATCAAGTCGTGAGAAGCCGAACTTGTATCTGTCTGTTCAGAATAACCAAATTAGCATAGAGCATAAAGAAGGGCTGTCGATCTCACGACAGCCCTTCTCTTTTTACCCCTGTCAGATCGAAAACAAAATAGAAACGGATGAAAATGGATTACAACGTAAGCGAAGACGGTTATTACGGAGAGTTCGGCGGCGCCTATATTCCCGAGATTCTCCATGCCAATGTGGAAAAACTGAAGGCAGCCTGCCGGACCTATCTGGACGACGAGGCGTTCAAGAAAGAGTTTTACGGTTTGCTACGCGATTATGTAGGACGTCCCTCACCGCTCTACTATGCTCGGCGTCTCTCCGAAAAATACGGCGCGAAAGTCTATCTCAAACGGGAGGACCTGAACCATACCGGGGCACATAAGATCAACAATACGATCGGTCAGATTCTGCTTGCGCGTCGTATGGGGAAGACCCGCATCATCGCCGAAACAGGGGCCGGTCAGCACGGCGTGGCTTCGGCGACGGTATGTGCCCTGATGAATATGCCCTGCGTGGTTTACATGGGGGAAACGGACATCCGTCGCCAGCGGCTCAACGTGCAGAAGATGGAAATGCTCGGAGCCGAGGTACGTTCCGTGACCAGCGGCAACAAGACGCTCAAGGATGCCACCAACGAAGCGATCCGCGACTGGTGCTGTCATCCGGAAGATACCCACTATATTATCGGGTCGACTGTGGGGCCACACCCCTATCCTGACATGGTGGCCCGCTTCCAGTCGGTCATCAGCGAGGAGATCGGACGCCAGTTGCAGGAGAAGGAGGGACGCAGTTACCCGGACTATCTGATCGCCTGCGTGGGCGGGGGAAGCAATGCTGCCGGTACGTTCTACCATTACTTGAACGACGAGCGGGTGAAGCTGGTCGAGGCCGAAGCCGCCGGATTGGGAATCGACACCGACCGGTCGGCTGCCACGATCCATCTGGGCAGGAAAGGGATCATTCACGGAGCCCGTACATTGGTAATGCAGACACCGGACGGTCAGATCACGGAGCCCTACTCCATTTCGGCCGGACTGGACTATCCCGGTATCGGCCCCGTCCATGCGAACCTGGCGGCCCGAGGACGCGCCGAGGTCTTCGCCGTAACCGATACGCAGGCTGTGGATGCCGCATTCGAACTCACTTCGTTGGAAGGGATCATTCCCGCCCTCGAATCCGCCCATGCGCTGGCCGTACTCGGACTGAAAAAATTCCGCCCCGACGAGGTGGTGGTGATTACCGTCTCCGGCCGCGGCGACAAGGATATGGAGACCTATATTCAACTGTTCCAAACGAGAAAAACGGATAAACGATGAAAACACGGATCAACACGACCGGCCGGACTTTGCTGGCCGATTTGCAAACCCCGGTGGGAATCTATCTCAAGGTACGCGATTTGTATCCTGAGTCGGCCCTGTTGGAGAGTTCGGATTATCACTCCAGCGAAAACAGTTTTTCCTTCATCGGGGTCGAACCGATCGCCCGTTTCGGCGTTCGGGAAGGGAAAATTACGGAACAACTGCCCGACGGCACGATCCGTCAGTATGACGTCTCGCCGGAACGGACTGTGGCCGGTGCACTCCATGATTTTATCCGGGAGTTCGACGTGCAGGGTGACGGCGGACCTGCGAATGGGTTTTTCGGATACACGGCTTACGATGCGGTGCGCTATTTCGAGGACATACCGGTCGGGAAAAAGGACGGCCAGGCGGAGGGTGTGCCCGAGATGACCTACATTCTCTATCGTTATGTCATAGCGGTCAATCATCTTCGCAATGAAATGACCGTGACCGAAAACCTGTGCGAGGGCTGGAGAAGCGGCGTGGAAGAGTTGTTGTCGGTATTGGGCAGCCGGAATTTCCCCTCCTACGATTTTCATCCGGCCGGAGAGGTTTCGTCTCCTGTCGGAGACGAGGAATACGAGGAGATGGTGCGACAGGGTATCGCCCGCTGTCTGCGGGGAGATGTCTTCCAAATCGTCCTTTCACGGAGTTTCCGCCAGCATTACCGGGGCGACGATTTCAAGGTTTACCGGGCATTGCGCTCGATCAATCCGTCACCCTATCTCTTCTATTTCGATTTCGGTTCCTATCGTATTTTCGGTTCATCGCCCGAGACGCACGTGAAGATCGAAAACGGAAAGGCCACGATCGACCCGATTGCCGGAACCATCTGCCGCAGCGGCGACGACCGGAAAGATATGGAACTGGCACACCGTCTGCTGTCCGATCCGAAAGAGAATGCCGAGCACGTGATGCTGGTCGATCTGGCCCGCAATGATCTGAGCCGCAATGCCCGCGAGGTGGAAGTGACTGCCTATAAGGAGATCCAGTACTACTCGCACGTGATTCACATGGTGTCACGGGTGAGCGGCCGTGTGCCCGAGGGAACGAATCCTGTCAGGCTTTTCGCCGATACGTTTCCGGCCGGCACGCTTTCCGGAGCGCCGAAGGTGCGGGCCATGCAGTTGATCGAAGAGTTGGAGCCGCACAGCCGGGGCGTTTACGGCGGTTGTATCGGACATATCGGATTCGACGGCAATCTGAATCAGGCGATCACGATCCGCACGTTCCTCAGCAAGAACAACACTTTGTATTTCCAGGCCGGAGCGGGTATCGTGGCCAAATCCTCCCCGGAAAACGAATTGCAGGAGGTGAACAATAAACTCGGGGCCTTGCGCCGGGCGATCGAAATAGCTGCGGAACTTAAAAATTGAAAAAGATGAAACTGTTGGTTTTCGATAATTACGACTCCTTTACCTATAATTTGGTGCAGTTGATCCGGGAAGCCGGTTGTGATGACATAACCGTGGCGCGTAATGACCGGATCGCTTTGGAAGAGGTCGCCCGTTATGACAAGATCGTTCTTTCGCCCGGGCCGGGTGTGCCGACCGAAAGCGGGATGTTGCTTCCTCTGATCCGGGAATATGCCGCGTCGAAAAGCATTCTCGGTGTCTGCCTCGGCGAACAGGCGATCGGTGAAGCATTCGGCGCCCGACTGGAGAATCTGTCGGAAGTGTATCACGGGGTGGCCACTTCCGTTAAAGTTGTGGCGGACGATTCTCTTTTCTCCGGCCTGGAATCCGTTTTCGAAGCCGGCCGCTATCACTCCTGGGTCGTGTCCCGTGAGGGTTTTCCTGCCGATACGCTTCGTGTCACGGCCGAAGACGAGCAGGGCCGGATCATGGCGTTGGCTCACCGGGTCTATGACGTGCGGGGCGTACAGTTTCATCCCGAATCGGTTCTGACGCCGCAGGGGGCCGCGATGATTGCTAATTGGGTGGACATGTAAATCCGAAGAATGATGAAACAGTTGTTGTACAGACTTTTCGAACATAACTGTCTCGACCGTCAGGAGGCGTGCAACGTGCTGTTGCGCATGGCCCGGGGCGAGTACAATGAAAGTCAGATCGCCGCCTTTATCACGGTGTTTCTGATGCGCAGCATCACGATCGACGAATTGGCCGGATTCCGTGACGCCCTGCTTGAAATGAGGGTCCCGGTCGATCTGGCGGAATACGACGCCATCGACATCGTAGGTACGGGCGGGGATAACAAGAATACGTTCAATATCTCGACGGCGGCCTGCTTCGTTGTAGCCGGAGCCGGATACAACGTAGTGAAACACGGTAATTACGGCTCGACCTCCGTGAGCGGTGCCTCGAATGTGATCGAAGCTCACGGAGTGAAGTTCACCCGTGATGCGGATGTGATGCGTCGTTCTCTGGATGCCTGCCACATGGCCTACCTCCATGCCCAGTTTTTCAATCCGGCCCTCAAGGCGGTGGCTCCGGTCAGAAAGGCACTTGGGGTCAGAACGTTTTTCAATATGCTGGGACCGCTGGTTAACCCCACCCTGCCCCGCCGCCAGTTGCTGGGGGTATACAATTTGAAACTGGGACGTCTTTACGATTATCTGTATCAGCAGAGCGGTATTGACTTCACGATCGTCAACTCACTCGACGGATACGACGAAATTTCGCTCACTTCCGAGTTCAAATATTTTGACAACTGCGGCGAGGGCGTCTTCTCTCCGGAAGACCTCGGATTTGTCCGTGCCGGGGAATGTGACCTTTTCGGTGGTGCCACAGTGGCGGAGGCTGCGGCTATTTTCGACCGGGTGCTGGCCGGTACGGCCACACGGGCGCAGACCGATGCCGTGATCGCCAATGCTGCTTTTGCGATTCATACGATCGACCGTACGCTTCCTCTCTCCGATTGTATCGCTGCCGCCCGTGAGTCGATCGTCGGAGGGAAAGCGGAACGAGCCCTGAAAAAATTCATTGAAATCAACTCCTGACGAATCATGAATATTCTCGATACGATCATTGCTTCCAAACGGCGGGAAGTGGCTCTCCGAAAAGCGGAATGCCCCTTCGGGGTGTTGTCGAAAAGGGTGGAGTCTCTATGTGGGTCTGTAATGTCGGGCCGCTCGTTCCGGAGCGCACTGTTGCATTCAGATTCCGGGATTATTGCCGAGTTCAAGCGTAAATCGCCTTCCAGGGGATTCATCAAACGGGATGCAGAGGTCTCGGTAATTGCTGAGGGATATGCCCGTTCCGGCGCTTCCGCCATGTCGGTACTGACCGATGGTCCCTTTTTCGGCGGGACGCTCGAAGATTTGCGTATGGCTCGCCGGACCGTAGACCTGCCTCTGCTCAGGAAAGATTTCATCGTAGACGAATACCAGGTTTTCGAAGCGAAAGCGGCCGGTGCCGATGCGATATTGCTGATCGCCGCAGCTCTCTCTCCCGGAGAGGTGCAGGGGCTGGCACGAACGGCCCGGGAGTTGGGGCTGGAGGTGCTGCTGGAGATTCATCGGGAAGAGGAACTGGATCATCTGTGCGAAGAGGCGGATGTGGTGGGTATCAATAACCGCGATCTGGCCACGTTTGTCACCGATACGGCCCGTTCGTTGCAATTGGCGGAACGGATTCCTGCACGGTTCGTGAAAATATCGGAAAGCGGCATTTCCGTACCGGAAACCGTGAAGGAGCTGCGCAAGGCCGGTTTCCGGGGGTTTCTGATGGGGGAAAATTTCATGAAAGAGCCCGATCCGGCGGCCGCATTGAAAAATTTCATCGAAGTCTTATGAGACCGGCCTTGAAAGTATGCGGCATGAGGGACGCAGACAATATCGCATCGGTGGCAGCCCTCGCCCCGGACTATCTGGGTTTTATCTTTTACGGGCGCTCTCCCCGTTATGTCGGGGAAATGCCTTCCGAAACGCTTCGGAAGGTTCCCTCTTCGATATGTAAGGTCGGGGTTTTCGTCGATTCCGCTCCTGAGTACATTCGGGAAACTGTTGACCGTTACGGATTGGACATGGTTCAGCTGCACGGCGGCGAATCGCTCCGGTTATGCCGGGAGATTCGAAAAATGTGTCCGGTTATCAAAGCCTTTCGTGTCCGGCAGCCGGCCGATCTACGCTCCGTGGTGAAATATGCCGGAGTATGCGATTTCTTTTTGTTTGATACGCCTGCCGATGGGTTCGGCGGTTCCGGCAGACAGTTCGACTGGTCGGTGCTTTCCGATTTCGAAAGTCCCCTTCCGTTTTTCCTCAGCGGCGGGATCGGGCCCGGCGATGCGGACCGGATCGGACTGTTCGGTCATCCGGCTCTGGCGGCCGTAGATGTGAACAGCCGGTTCGAGACGGCGCCCGGGGTGAAGGACGTTGCGCTGCTGGCGGAATTCATTCGAAAGATGAACTCGAAATAATGTGTGGAATGATTGTAATTTACAGGATATTATGAATCGAATAGAGAAACTTTTCAATGAAAAGGGACGGAATATTCTTTCCGTCTATTTCACGGCGGGCTACCCGCATCGGGACGATACGGTGACCGTGGTCCGGGAGTTGGCTGCCCGGGGAGTCGATATGATCGAAGTCGGTATTCCCTTTTCCGATCCGATGGCGGACGGACCTGTGATTCAGGATAGCAGCACGGTAGCGCTGCGTAACGGAATGACGCTTACCCGGCTTTTCGGCCAGTTGGAGAACATCCGGCAAGAAACGGATATTCCGTTGATTCTGATGGGATATCTGAATCCGATCATGCAGTATGGTGTGGAGAATTTCTGCCGGAGTTGCCGGGAGGTCGGTATGGATGGAGTGATCGTTCCCGATCTGCCTTTCCGGGACTATCTGGAAGATTACAAGCCTGTCGGCGACCGGTACGGCCTCAAGTTTATCATGCTCATCACACCGGAGACTTCCGAAGAGCGAATCCGGCTGATCGATGCGCATACGGACGGTTTCATCTATATGGTCTCCACGGCGTCGACGACCGGAACCCGGGAAAGTTTCGACAAAAAGACCAGGGATTATTTCAGCCGGATCGACGCTATGGGATTGAAGAACCCCCGTCTGATCGGGTTCGGCATTTCGAACAGGGCAACGCTGGAAGATGCCCGGACCTATGCCGCCGGGGCGATCGTAGGCAGTGCGTTCGTCCGTCTGCTGGGCAGCGAGTCATCCGTACCTGCCGCCGTAGATAGTCTGATGTCCCGGCTCGGGAAGTGACCGCGAAGGCGAAGGGTTTGATAATTGCGAAATTTATACTACTTTTGGCGCGGTGAAATGCCGCGTTGTGTTTCATGCAGGGCCCGGATGGTGGAATAGGTAGACACGCCGGACTTAAAATCCTGTGGACCGCAAGGTCCGTGCGGGTTCGATTCCCGCTCCGGGTACTCTGTCGGATTGCCAAATTGCTTGTCGCAGTTTGGCAATTTTCATTCCGGGGAATCTTCGTCCGTTCATTTTCTGTTCCGGGGATACATAGAGCGGTCGCTTAAAAAGAAATACCTATAACCGATTATTTATCTTCATAATAATACAAAATAATGATGATTGTCCCGGCTCTCCGTTTCCCGTAATTTTGCATCCATCTGAAAAATGGACGAAATGATCGAATGATGAAAGTGTTTGCCGTTTTATTGTCGGGATTGTTAATGTGTGTTTCATCTCTTGTCGCGCAGTCCGTGATACGGGGGACCGTTAGGAACCGGACGGACAGGAGGCCTCTGCCGGGTGTCAATGTGACGATCAAAAACACACCTGCCGGTGTCTCTACGGGCAAGGAGGGAAAATATGAATTCGGAGAGGTTCCTGCCGGAAAAATCGAAATCGTGTTTTCCTGTATCGGATTGAAAACAGTGACCCGTCAGGTCGTTATCGGGGGAAAAGAGGTCCGGATACTGGATATTTTTATGGAAGAGGATGATTTCCGGATGGAAGGGGTGGAAGTCGTCGGAGTCGGAGAGCGAAAGGAAATCAGGGATGTCAAGCGTCAGGGGGTACCCGTTACCGTCATCGACGGGAAAATGCTGGCCGGGCGGGGTACGACCATCAGCGAAGTTCTGAACCATCAGACAGGTGTGAAGTTGCGTCAGACGGGAGGTGTCGGCAGCCAGACGAAGGTCAATGTCCGGGGACTGGAAGGTAACCGGGTACAGATCTACATGGACGGATATGCGCTGAATACGCCCGACGGAAATTTTTCCATCAACGACATTCCGTTGCAATTCATCGACCGGATCGAGATATATAAAGGGATCGTCCCTCCGGAATTCGGTGGCGACGGTCTGGGCAGCGCCATCAACGTGGTGACGATAGATGCCGGCAAGGATTTTTACGATGCGTCGTATAAGATACAGAGTTATGGCGTTCATGAGGGCTCGGCGACGGTCCGCCATTTTTTCGACAAGATCAATACGGCCGTAACGCTGTATGCCGGTGGAGCCTACGCCAAGAACAATTATACGATAGAGTCGCCTTTTGTCGAAGGGTTGGAAATCACGCGCGATCACGACCGGTTGAAAATGTTCGATTTTGCCGTCGGATTCGATTTCCTGAACGGATATTTCGACGAAGCGGAAATCGAACTGCTTGGTTATCTGAACGACAAGCAGATGCAGGGAATTGAAACCAATATCCGGCATGCGGTCACTCACGGCAAGACTTTCGGCGGGAACACCCATCTGGAAAAGAGAAGTTTCCTGACCGACCGTCTCGACATGAAACTCAATGCGGCCTATCTGCACATCAACTCCTGTCTGGCCGATACATCTTCATATCTGTATGATTTTTATGGGAATCGCTATGCCAACAGCGCCAAGGGCGAAATGGGTACTATACCGAACCTTTCGGACGATTATACGCACGATGTCCGTTACAATCTGAATCTGAAGTATCGGCTCCTGCCGGGAAAGATGTCGGTCAATTTCAACAACGATTTTCGCTTCGTGAGCCAGGAGGCCAATGATCGGGAAGCCGGGGCCTTTTTGAATAAGGATGTGAGCGGACTGAGGGCAAACGTGACTGGCCTGATCTCCTCGCTCTCATTTCAGAACAGATGGTTGAAAAACAGACTGACCTCCGTGCTGACAGGCCGACATTATTATTACAGTGTGAACGGACAGACGGTCGATCTGACCTATCCGGGATCGGGAGATACGCCGGTCGAAACGAACCGCTCAGGCAGTCATTTCGGATACAGTCTGGCGTTCAAATACGACCTTACCCACCATTGGTTTCTCAAGGCCGCCCTCGAACACAATTACCGTCTTCCCCGTTATGATGAGGTGCTGGGCGACCGTATGACCACGATGACCAATCCGCTGCTCGAACCGGAAGTGGCCGACAACTATAATATAGGTGCCATATACGACCGTTTTTACAGCGGGGAATCCAGGCTTCAGTTCGAGACCAACGCCTATGTGACGATGGTCAGGAACATGATGTACACGATCGCCCAGTTCAATTTTTATAAATATCAGAATCTGGGACGGGCTCTGCTGTACGGAGTCGATGCTGAGGTGAAATGGGACATCGACCGCCATTGGTTCGTTTCGCTGAACGGTACGTGGCAGAAGTCGCTCGACCACTCCCGGTATGTGTTCGGCACCGACACGCCGAGCCAGACCTATAAAATGCAGTTACCGCATATTCCGATCCTGTTTTTCAACTGGATGGCAGACTATCGTAAAGACAATCTGTTCGGAGGCAGGGGGCAATACACCCGGATCTATTATGAAGGCGGTTATACCGACAGGTATTACTACGGTTACGAACTGAGCCGGCATCAGGACTATAAGATTCCCTCCTCCTGTATCCATACGGTCGGGTTCGAATACGGTATATTGAACCGGAAAATCATTTTGGGTGTGGAGTGTCATAACCTTTTCAATACGGCGGAGATGACGAACTTTAATTATCCTCTGGCCGGCCGGACCGTTTCTGCCAAAATACGGTTCACCACGCTGGACTGGTAATGCGAAACGGATTTACGATCAACAATTCATATCATTAAAAACAATTCGATGAACAGAAATTTTCTACTTATGGCAGCCTGCCTGGTTGCAGGCAGTGTGTTCGTCTCCTGCGACAAGGATGACGAAGGCGGCGAAACGGGGAGCGGAAAGGCCCGGATGGTGGCGGCGATCGATATGGCTCCCACGGCAAACAACGGGTATGTCATTCCCATTCAGGACCTTTCGGTAGGTACGGCGTCGTTCCGCAACGGATATGAAATCAAGAGCTCTAACCATCTGGTCAAATACAAGGATTGGATATTCGTCGTAGAGGGAGCCTCCGGGGCGGATATCCGGAAGTTCGTGCGCAACGAAGACGGTTCTCTCTCCGAAGCCGGATCGCTGACGGTGGATAACGTGGGATACGGTGCGGCGCATGCCTTGGTGGTGAGTGAAACCAAAGCCTATGCGACGGCAATGGTTTCCAATAAAATAGTGATATTCAATCCTTCGACCATGCAGAAAACCGGAGAGATAGACATTTCGGACCCCCGGTGGGTGGCTTCCGGGGCCAATACGTCCAATCCCATCGGCATGTTCCTGCGTGACGGAATCCTTTATGTGGGTCTCGGACAGTTCGTGCAGATGCCTACCGGCGTGAAGGGAGCTTATGTGTTGCTGATTGACGAGAGTACGGATGAACCCATCAAAATGATTTCCGACGAGCGCCTGACTTCGGCTACTGCTATCGGCGTGGGAGGCATGTTCCTCGACGAGAACAACGACCTCTATGTCCCATGCTGGGGCTCGTACGGTTTCGATCCCGCGCATCACAGCGGTCTGCTCCGCATCAAAAACGGAAAGACGGATTTCGACGAGGATTATTGTTTCGACCTTTCGGCCGCCACGTTCGAAGGTGTGGAGGGCGGAAAATTGCAATATGTGATGACCTATCACTATTTCGGTAACGGCGAGGTCTATTTCTTCGGGTATTGTCCCGCATTCGCCACGACTCCCGATTTCGTGAACGACAAAACCAATTATTCATTCAAGGGGAATATCTATGACCGGACGGCGAAAGTGCTCGGTCTTCCCCGTACGAACGCTTACAGTTGTGCGATCAATCATCTCGGAAACCGGATACTTTTTGGCCTGACCACGGATGCCAACGGTGTCGGCCTGTTCTCATACGACCGGGAAAGCGGTGCATGCAGTACATCGCCCGTACTCAATATCCAGGGAACCGTGATGAATCTTCAGGTGTTTGATTGAGGCTTCTTCACCGAATGAAGGAACCGGGAACGGATATCCGTTCCCGGTTCCTTGTTTATCCTACGGGCGACTGCTTTTGGTCGTGATGATGACGACCCCGTTGGCTCCCCGCGATCCGTAGATGGCCCCGTCTTTGAGGACTTCGACCGTCCGTATGTCTGAAATGTTGACCAGCCGGTTGACCGTATCGAAATCGTCGAAAACCTGACCGTCAACCACGATGAGGGCTCCCGTGCTGAGCATGAATGAATTGGTGCCGCGGATTCGGATTTCGTAATTGCCGTCCTCCCCCACTACGTCCACGCCGGCGATTCTGCCTTTGAGATACGATGCCAAATCGGTATATCCGGAGACTGAAAGGTCTTGGTCCGGATCGAGCCGGTTGGCGGGGAGAACGTTCAGGTATTCCGGAATTTGTTCATAGCCGATATTGATCGTACGGCCTTTGGTCGAACCTGCGCGAAGCTGTTTGCCGGAGAGAACGATACGGGCCGAATCCAATCCCTCCAGCGGAAGGGCTCCGAACAGACCGGAGCAGACCAGGTAAAGCGTGTCAGTACCGGTACATTTCAGTTCCGTTCTGCCGTGCAACGGAAACATTCGGCGGGTCGAATCGCTGGTCAGCAGTCCGAAAGCGGCCGTATTCTTTACTGTTTTGCCCCGCTTGTTTACTACGGAGATCGTGAGCGTACGCAGGGAATCGGCGGTCGGCTCGGGAACGGAAGCGCAAACCGCGGAAGCGGCCAAGCAGAGTAATGGGAGAAACGCGGTCTTTTTCATGGCGTTCGAAAGTTTGTCCTTAAATGTACGGAATCCCGGAATAAAACGGAAATAACTGAAAGGGCTTTTTTCCTGTTTTTCGGATATTTTGATATTTTTGCGCCGTTACAGGAAACCGTTTGTATGAAAAAGACCCTGATTGACCTGTTCGAACAATCCGTAAGGCAATACGCTGCCAATACATTTTTGCTGGAGAAGAAAGAGAGCGATACGTTCCTGCCCATGACCTACGGTGAAGCCCGCGGTGTGGTTTATAATCTGGGAGCGGGACTGGTCGCTTCGGGTATTCGGCCACGGGAGAAAGTGTCGATTCTTTCCGAAGGCCGCAACGACTGGATATTGTCCGAACTGGCCCTGCTCTATGCCGGAGCGATCAGCGTTCCGCTCTCGGTCAAACTGGAGGAAAGCAACGATCTGCTTTTCCGGTTAACCCATGCGGAGGTCTCGGCCGTATTCGTTTCGGCCGTCCAGTTGCCGAAAATCCGGGCTATCCGCAGCCGTTTGCCGTTGCTCCGGCAGGTGTTCGTATTCGATTCACAGGAAGGCTTGCAGGAAGGCGAGATGCTGTTGTCCGACCTGACGGCGGCCGGGAAGAGGTATCTGGAAAAGAACCGGGAAAGTTTTCTGGCAATCGGGAAAGCGATCGGAAATGACGATTATGCGACGATTACCTATACTTCGGGGACCACATCCGATCCGAAAGGCGTCGTACTGACGCATCGCAACTATACCGCCAATGTGGAACAGGCGCTTACCCGCATCTCGATCCCGTCCTGGTTCCGCACGTTGATCATTCTTCCTTTGGACCACTGTTTCGCCCATGTGGTGGGATTTTATATCATGATCGCCTGCGGGGCCTCGGTAGCTACCGTACAGGTGGGCCGTACACCGATGGAGACCCTGAAAAACATCCCGCAGAACATCCGGGAAGTGAAACCTCATTTTCTGCTTTCGGTTCCGGCATTGGCCCGGAATTTCCGGAAAGGCATCGAAACGTCGGTCCGGACCAAGGGAAAATTGACCCAGCGATTGTTCGAGATAGCGTTGCGTACGTCATACCTGTATAATAAGGACGGATACTCCCGGGGAACGGGAGCGGTTGCCATGCTTCGTCCGGCCGTCGCGTTGTTCGACCGCATGCTGTTCCGGAAAGTGCGGGAGGCGTTCGGTGGCCAGCTGCAATTCATCATCGGCGGCGGGGCCCTGCTGGATACGGACATGCAACGGTTTTTCTATGCGATCGGAATTCCGATGTACCAGGGGTACGGTCTTTCGGAAGCCACGCCGATCATTTCGACGAACGCTCCCGCCAAACATAAGTTCGGTTCTTCAGGAACGCTCGTCCAACCGCTCGATATCCGGATTACGGACGAAAACGGAAAAGATCTGCCGGCGGGTGTCAAAGGTGAGATCGTCGTACGCGGAGAGAACGTCATGGCCGGATACTGGAAAAACCCGGAAGCGACGGCCGAAACGGTGAAAGACGGCTGGCTCTATACGGGCGATATGGGATATATGTCCGAAGATGGATTCCTGTACGTGCTGGGTCGTTTCAAAAGCCTGTTGATTGCAGGCGACGGGGAAAAATACAGCCCGGAGGGAATGGAAGAGGCGATGAGCGGACAGTCGCCCTACATCGAGCAGATCATGTTGCATAACAACCAGAATCCCTATACCGTGGCACTCCTTGTTCCCAATCGGGAGGCCCTGCGCCGCCGCATTCCACAGGAACTATCGGCCGAAGAGGCTGCCCGGCGTGCCGTCGGAATCCTGCGGGACGAATTGGCGGCATACAAGGCGGGGGGTATCTATGCGGGGCAATTCCCTGAACGATGGCTGCCGGCGGCCTTCGCCGTGCTCGACGAACCTTTTACGGAGCAGAACGGGTTGGTTAACAGCACGATGAAGGTGATTCGCGGGAGGGTGGAAAAACGTTACGCCGATCGAATCGAACATCTTTATACTCCAGAAGGAAAAGATGTCTTCAATCGGCGTAACCTTTCCGTATTTTTAGATTGAATGGTTAGAAGTCGACGACGTAGGGCTTGCCTTCCAGCCATGCGGCCATGTTGAGCACGAGAAAATTCCAATTCTGGAAACCTTTGTTCAGAACGGGTTCCCCGTTACTGGGAAGGTAATACTCGTGCAGGGCTCCGAATCGTTCGAAATCCCATCCGCACAGAATAATCGCCTTCTCAGCCAGTTCGCGCGCCTCTTCCGTATAGCCGTAATTGACCAGTCCCCGCCATACGAAATACTGTACGTTGAGCCAGATCGGGCCCAGCCACGACGAGGGATTGCCCGAAGCCATCGGATTGTACATCTGTTCGAGTTTCGAGAGCGAACGGATACCCGCGGGGGAGTTGAAGGTCTTTTCATTTTTAAAGTGTTCGTTCACCATGCGTTCCGCTTGTTCTTTGGTGGCGATGCCCGCCCACATGGGGAGGAATCCCGACCACACGCCGAACCGCTGAATCAGACAGGGATACGTGCGTGGTCCGCCCCGGTGAGAGCTGATTCCTTCGGCACCGCGATCGGGCGGCAGCAGATTGAAGTCCACACTGTAAAAAAATCCGGTCCACTCGTCCCAACAATATTTCTGGATCGAATTTTTCAACTCTTCGGCCCGCTGCCGGTAGATGTCGGCGATTTCGCCTAAATTCAGCTGTTCAGCCAGATAGGTCATGGCCAGCAGCTCCTTGTACATGAACGTATTGAGCAGGATCGAACCCGAACTGCGCTTGGGGCGGTAGAAGGTCGAGGGATCGTTATCGACACCGATGCTGTTGTCCGACTGCCAGAAATAAAGGTTTGCCTCGCGGTTCCGGTGAAAATTCCAGTAACTGTTGACAAAAGTCTGCATGTGGTAAAACTTGTCCCGGAGCCATTCCACATCGCCGTCCGTGTTTTTCACGATGAAAGCGGCATGCTGGGCCAGGCAGGGCTTGTGCATGTTGGTTGTCGTGGGGTCTTTCGGTTTCACGACGGGGCGTCCCTTGTAGATGGAGATGGGAAGCCAGCCGTCCTGACTGCCGAAACTCAGGAAATTGAGGATACAGCCCTGTTCGTATTTGATCGCATCCTTACTCTCCTGTTCCGATCCTTTTTCCAGCAGAATCTGGCGTACGACGATATTGCTCATCCAGGAATCCCAGTCCCATAAGGCATCCTTGTACTGTTGGCTGCCGGGAGCCATGAACGGGTACGGTAGGTTGTCGCCCGCTTCGCGGAACATGCCCGTCATGTCGCGATGTATGGATTCCCGACAGATTTTGATGTACTTTTTTACATTGGCTGGTGTACGGGCCGGAAGATTGTTCGCAGCGGAGAGCCCGCTGTACAGAAATGCCGAAACGGCGGTCAGTAACAGGAGTTTTTTCATAGTGTTAGTTTTGGGTTGTGACAAAGATAGCAAACGGATGGGAAAACGCAAGGCGTTTTCATATATTGGGTATAATTCTTGCCGGTGACCGGGTCGTATCTTGTATCTAAATCCGACAGCCATGAGTAAAGAACAGATCGAACAGGGCTCCGTGCCTGCAGACAGAAAATTCCGTATCAGAGTCGATGCCCAGGGACCCTATCTCGTTTTCGGCCGGCCGCCACTGAGTCAGCAGTTCATTGTACCGGACGGGGATGGTGCCAGCTGGAATTTTCAGCCCGGTCGAAATTTTCCCATGAAGGAAGAACCTACGGCATTGTGCCGTTGCGGACATTCGAAGGATAAACCCTATTGCGACGGGGAGCATCTGCATGCCGAATGGAATCCGGAATTGACCGCTTCGGAACATCCCCTGCAAGAGGATGCCGAGGTGTTCGAAGGCCCTACACTTTCCCTTTCCGACAATGAAAGCTATTGTGCATTCGCCCGCTTTTGCGATGCGAGAGGCAGGGTGTGGAATCTGGTCGGAGAATCGGATGATCCTGCGGCCCGGGAAGCTACCGTTTGGGAGGCGAACCATTGTCCGGGAGCCCGTCTCAGTGCATGGGACAATCAGACGCAACAACCTTTCGAGCCTCGTTACGAGCCGAGTCTGGGGCTGATCGAAGATCCGGCCATCCGTTGCAGTGCAGCGCTTTGGGTGCGGGGAGGCATTCGTATTGAGCGCCCTGACGGATATGTTTACGAAATCCGCAACCGGGTCGCTCTTTGCCGATGCGGAGCCTCTTCCAATAAACCGTATTGCGACGGAACGCATGCTTCCGTCAAATTCAGAGACGGGCTGGGCGGCGAACCGAGCGGTGAAAAATATTGAGCGTCGGACGGTTGTCGGTTATTCCGGCATGCATCAGAATGGAAAACGGCATGTGGAAAAGGGGGCGATTCACCCCCCCCTTTTTTTATCGTTATCGGGCGAGTATCTCGTCGATGCGGCCTAGTTCATCGCTGCTGAACGTTCGGTTGCTGAGGGCGGCCAGATTGTCCGAGAGCTGCTCTTTCGAACTGACACCGACCAGTACGCTAGTCACACGATTGTCGGTCAGTTGCCATGCGATCGCCATTTGGGCCAGCGTCTGTCCCCGGTGCAGGGCCATGTCATTCAGGGATCGGACTTTTCCGATGTTTTCGGAGATGAACTCTTCGCTGAGTGAACCATGGCGCGAAGCGCGGGAACCGGCGGGAATGCCGTCGAGATATTTTCCGGTCAGAAGCCCCTGCGCCAGCGGAGAGAACGAGACGCACCCCACTCCTTCGTCCCGCTGGGCTCCGAAAAGCGAATCCCCCGTCTCTCGGACCAACATCGAATAGCGGATCTGGTGGGCCAGGCAGGGCGTTCCCAGGTCGCGGAGGATACCTGCGGCCCGCACGAACTGTTCGACCGGGTAGTTCGAAAGAGCCGCGTACAGAGCGCGTCCCGACCGGACGATGTAGTCGAGGGCCTGCATCGTCTCCTCCAACGGCGTGTGCGGATCGTAGCGGTGCGAGTAGAAAATGTCCACGTAATCGAGCCCCATGCGGCGAAGGCTTTGATCGCAACTCGCCACCAGATATTTGCGGGAACCCCAGTCTCCGTAAGGGCCTTCCCACATGGTGTAACCCGCTTTCGTGGCAACGATGACCTCATTGCGGTAGGACTTCAGATTCCGGGAGAAAATACGGCCGAAATTGGTTTCCGCGCTTCCGGGGGGAGGTCCGTAGTTGTTGGCCAGGTCGAAATAGGTGATCCCCCGGTCGAAAGCCGAGAGGACGATCTCTTCGTTGCGGGCAAAATCGTCGCCGTCGCCGAAGTTCTGCCACAGGCCGAGCGATATGGCCGGCAATTTGATTCCGCTGCGGCCGCAACGGCGGTATTCCATTCCGTCGTAGCGGTTCTGGGTCGCTTCGTATTGCATGGTATGTCGTTTTTATGAGAACACCGCTGTACGTGGTCAGTCCATTTTCAGAACGGCGAGGAACGCCTCCTGCGGAACTTCCACATTACCTACCTGACGCATGCGTTTCTTTCCTTTTTTCTGCTTTTCGAGCAACTTCCGTTTTCGTGATATGTCGCCTCCGTAACATTTGGCCGTCACGTCCTTGCGCACGGCCTTGACGGTTTCCCTGGCAATGATCTTGGCACCAATGGCTGCCTGGATCGCAATGTCGAACTGCTGACGGGGGATCAGTTCCTTGAGTTTTTCGCACATCTTACGCCCGAAATCATAGGCATGGTCGCTATATATGAGCGAAGAGAGGGCATCCACCTGCTCCCCATTGAGCAGAATATCCAGCTTGGCCAGTTTGCTCAGCTTGTAGTCCGTCATGTGGTAATCGAAAGAGGCATAACCGCGCGAAATGCTTTTCAGCTTGTCGTAAAAGTCAAAGACGATCTCGGACAGAGGCATGTCGAAATTGACCTCTACCCGATCCTGCGTGATGAATACCTGGTTTTTGAGAATCCCCCGTTTGTCGATGCAGAGTTTCATTACATTGCCCAGATATTCGGTTTTGGTAATGATCTGGGCCAGGATATAGGGCTCGTCTATGTGGCTGATTAACGTGGGCTCGGGAAGTCCCGACGGGTTGTGCACGTCGATCACTTCGCCTTTGGTCGTATGCACTTTGTAGGAGACGTTCGGGACGGTCGTGATGACATCCATGTTGAACTCTCTGTAAAGCCGCTCCTGAATGATTTCCATGTGAAGCAGACCGAGGAAGCCGCACCGGAAGCCGAAGCCGAGGGCCAGCGAACTTTCGGGATCGAACGTCAGTGAAGCATCGTTCAGCTGCAGTTTTTCCAGCGAGGCCCGCAGGTCCTCGTACTGGTCGGAATCTACGGGATAGAGCCCTGCGAAAACCATCGGCTTCACGTCTTCGAATCCTGCGATGGCTTCGCTGCACGGGCGGTCGATATGCGTCACGGTATCCCCCACTTTCACGTCGGTAGAGGTTTTGATGCCGGAAATGATGTACCCTACGTCGCCGGCGCGGATTTCGTCGCGCGGACTCATTTTCAGTTTCAGTACGCCGATCTCGTCGGCCGTATATTCGCTGCCAGTATTGAAGAACTTCACCTTGTCGCCTTTCCGGATCGTCCCGTTGAATACGCGGAAATAGGCGATGATTCCCCGGAAAGAGTTGAATACCGAATCGAAGATCAGCGCCTGCAACGGGGCCCGGTCATCGCCTTTCGGGGCGGGAATACGGTCCACGATCGCTTCGAGAATCGTATCGACCCCTTCCCCCGTCTTGCCCGATGCAGCGAGAATCTCTTCCCGTTTGCAGCCTAGCAGGTCCACGATCTGATCCTTGACTTCTTCCACCATAGCAGCCTCCATGTCGATCTTGTTGAGCACGGGAATGATCTCCAGATCGTGCCCCAGAGCCAGGTAGAGGTTCGAAATGGTCTGGGCCTGAATGCCCTGTGTGGCATCCACTACCAACAGCGCCCCTTCGCAGGAAGCGATGGCACGCGATACCTCGTACGAGAAGTCCACGTGTCCGGGAGTGTCGATCAGATTGAGAATGTACTTTTCCTCTCCGCGCACGTATTCCATCTGGATGGCGTGACTCTTGATCGTGATACCCTTTTCCCGTTCCAGATCCATGTTGTCGAGCACCTGCGCCTGGAGTTCCCGTTCGGAAAGGGTTTTCGTCGTTTCCAGCAGGCGGTCGGCAAGTGTGCTTTTGCCGTGGTCGATGTGGGCTATGATGCAGAAATTACGTATGTTTTTCATGTGAGTGGCTTAATCGGCGCAAAGTTAAACAAATTTGCGGTTCCTGAAAAGAGAGTGCCTCACCCCGATCATGACAAACAGGCTTCCTCTCTCCCGTTTTCCGATACGGAAAGCGGGAGATGACCGGAGCTGTTTAGAAGCTGGCCTGTCGTTTGGCCTCCATCAGAATGGTAAAGGCACGATGAATGTCCTCGTCGCTTACCACTACCGTAAATTCGTTGGTCGTGCTGATCACTTCCGAGATATTGATGTTGTCCCACGCCAACTCTTTAAATATATAGTAATACACACCGGGGCAAACCGTATTTTCCGCAGGCAGTTTGACCGTGATGGACGAAAGGTTGTGGGTCTGGGCGATATTGTGTTCGCTTGCGAAGATTTCATCGACCAGTGGCACGATCGTGTTGCTCACCACGAGCGTCGTTTCATAGATTCCCTGCGAAAAGGTGCAGAAAACGTCTTTCATGCTGCGCACCCGATCGAGCAGAGCAGCCTGCCGTTCGTAGAGCGTGGGCGAATTGACGAATGCGTAATCCGCCAGATTGGAGCGTACGATGATGTCGCCGATATTTTCGACCACTTTCTTGAATTTCATGGCGGACATCAATTCGAGCCGCGGGACCAACCGGTTCAGAGCCATAATGACGGCACTATCGTTGACCTCTTTCCCGACTTTCTTTTCGATTTCGGGTTTGAGTTGGCGGGCCAGTGCCGAGAGATTGACGAGCCCTTCCACCAAAGCCCCCTCCAGAAAGGGCTTCTTTTTGATGACTTCTTCTACTGCGTTGGGAATGGTTAACATAAGGAGCGGTTAAGGTTACGGATTATCGTTTCGGGTTAAAATTATGCTTCGGATTGTTACTTATGTGCGATTTTTTACCCCTTTTAAGGATGTTGCAAAAAAAATACTTTTTTTAAAGAAAAACAAACATTTTAATGTACTTTTGCGAAAAGCAAACAAAATTAAAATATTTTTAACTTATTGTTCCATTTTGTATGATTAAGGTTTTGAAGTTCGGAGGCACTTCCGTGGGATCGGCAGAGAATATGCGGAAAGTGGCCCTGATCGTAAAGCGGGAGGGGGCGAAAATCACGGTGCTGTCGGCCATGTCCGGAACAACGGACGCGCTGGTCCGAATCGTGAAACTGGCCGGAAAGAAAGGCCCTCTGGACCCGATCGAAGAGGAGCTGGCAATGCTGTCCGAAAAATACACGACCTGCATCGAAAACCTGTTGCGCAGCCACAAGGAAACCGCATTGGACCGGATGAACGAAGCGCTGAAGACGATTCGTCGGGAGGTATCCGATTTCCGAGGGTCTGTTTCCGAACGTATCATCATAGCCCGGGGCGAATTGCTGACTTCTGCCATATTCACCTATTATTTGCAGGAACTGGGGATGAAGGCCGAGCTGCTTCATGCTCCCGGATTCATGCACACCGACGGAGAATCGAAAGTGGATACGGGTCTGTTGAAGGAAAAACTGTCAGTCCTGACCGCCGGAGATGCGGATACCTATTATATAACCCAGGGATTTATTTGCAGCAATGCCTCCGGCGAAATCGACAATCTGGGCCGAGGGGGAAGCGATTATAGCGCGGCCCTGATGGGTGCGGCCATCGGTGCCGGAGAGGTGCAGATATGGACCGATATCGACGGAATGCACAACAACGATCCGAGGTTCGTGGAAAACACCTATCCCATTCGACGGATGAGTTTCGACGAAGCGGCCGAGTTGGCTTATTTCGGGGCAAAAATCCTGCATCCGGCGACCATTCAGCCCTGTAAGGATCAAGATATTCCCGTGCTGCTCAAAAATACGATGGACCCGGATGCTCCGGGCACGACCATTTCCCATGAAGAGGA
Source organism: Gallalistipes aquisgranensis (assembly GCF_014982715.1). Taxonomy (NCBI): domain Bacteria; kingdom Pseudomonadati; phylum Bacteroidota; class Bacteroidia; order Bacteroidales; family Rikenellaceae; genus Gallalistipes; species Gallalistipes aquisgranensis. Next base: position 1,002,594 of record NZ_JADCJY010000001.1, read on the forward strand.
TACGCAGCGTGATTTCCATGCCGTTGCGGCCAAGGACGGCATCACGGTGATCCGCATCTATTCGACCCGGATGCTGATGGCGTACGGTTTTCTGAGGAAGGTATTTGAAATTTTCGAGGAGCATAAGACCCCGATCGACATGATTACCACTTCGGAAGTGGCTGTATCCCTGACTATCGACAGTGATTGTCATTTGGATGCGATCGTCCGGGAACTCAATGCGCTGGGAACGATCGAGATCGAGCGGAATAATACGATCGTCTGCATCGTGGGCCACATGGACCATACCCAGACGGGATTGGCTGCCCGGATCATGGAAAGCGTGGCGGGTGTGCCGATAAAAATGATTTCTTATGGTGCCAGCCATCGGAGCATCGCCATGCTGGTGGAGACCCACTATAAAAAAGAGATATTGCAAAGCATTAACGACAAACTGTTTATCCGATGTTAAGCCGTAAGATCGCCGACAGACTGGCTGTCTATCCCACTCCTTTTTACCTGTACGACATTGACCTGCTCCGTGAAACCTTGCGGCGGGCAGTTGGAGAGTCGTCCCGGTACGGTTACAAAATACATTATGCATTGAAAGCCAATTTCGATCCCCGCATTCTTCGCGAAGCGTTGCAAGCCGGCTTGGGAGTCGATTGCGTCAGCGGCAACGAAGTCCGGTATGCGATCGAAGCGGGGTGTCCTGCTTCGGGAGTCGTGTATGCCGGTGTCGGGAAGAGCGACAAGGAGATAATGTACAGCCTGGAACAGGGAATTTTCGCATTCAACTGTGAATCCCGGCATGAATTGGAGATCATCAATGAGTTGGCTGCCGGTTTGGGAAAGGTGGCCAGGGTGGCGTTGCGGATCAATCCAGACGTCGATCCGATGACTCACCGCTATATCTCCACCGGTCAGGCGGACAGCAAGTTCGGCATCTCCTACAAGGAGATCGAGGAAGTGGCCGCCCGGTTGCCGGAGCTGAAAAATATAGAGATCGTAGGTCTTCATTTCCATATCGGATCACAGATCAGGGAACTGCGTGTGTTCGAATATCTCTGTCTGCGGGTCAATACGCTGTGGCAGTGGTTCACGGATCACGGTTTCCGGCTGAAACACGTCAACCTGGGGGGCGGTCTGGGAATCAATTACGATCAGCCGGAAAGCGAACTGGTTCCCGATTTCGCCACCTATTTTTCCATTTTCAATGAATATCTGAAAATAGATTCTTCGGTGGAAGTCCACTTCGAACTGGGCCGTTCGCTGGTGGGGCAATGCGGGGAACTGATCTCCAGAGTGCTGTATAACAAGGTGACGGCGGGAGGGAAAAATGTGGCCATTGTCGATGCCAGCATGACCGAGTTGATCCGCCCGGCCCTTTACCAGGCTCATCATGCGATAGAAAATCTGACTCCGGGGGCCGGAGAGACGTTATACACCATTGCCGGAACGGTGTGCGAATCGTCGGATATCTTCGCCCGGGATGTCCGGATGCCCGAACTGAGGCGCGGCGATCTTGTTTCGATCAAGTCGGCCGGAGCCTACGGCAGTGCCATGGCTTCGCGGTACAACCTGCACGATCTGCCGGAAGCCGTTTACAGCGATTCGTTGTAATCGGATTTTTCCTTACCTTTGCCCGCGTTCGGCGGCGGACGACCATCCTCGCCCCGGACGCGGGTGATTTATGTGGTTGCTGTTGGCTTTCGGTTCGGCATTCCTGCTGGGATGTTACGACCTGTTCAAGAAAGGAGCGTTGCAGGGGAATGCGGTCGTTCCCGTACTGTTTCTCAATACGCTGTTTTCTTCGTTGATTTTTCTGCCGCTTATAGCCGGCTCCGCCTCCAGCTGCGGATGGATCGAGGACACTCTCTTTTTCGTTCCTTCCGGTGACTGGCAGGCGCACGGACTGATTCTGTTCAAATCGGTGCTGGTGCTGACCTCCTGGCTATTCGGATATTATGGAATCAAACACCTTCCCGTTACGATCGTGGGGCCGATCAATGCCACTCGTCCGGTCATGGTGCTGATTGGGGCCATGATGTTTTTCGGCGAGAGGCTCAATCTCTGGCAATGGATCGGCGTGTTGCTGGCCGTGTTTTCCTTCTTCCTGCTGAGTCGATCGGGGAAAAAGGAAGGCATTGATTTCCGGCATAACCGATGGATTCTGTTCGTCTTTCTGTCCACGCTTACGGGAGCGCTCAGTGGGCTGTACGATAAGTTTCTGATGGCGCGACTGGCTCCGATGTTGGTACAGTCGTGGTTCGCAGTCTATCAGTTCTTTATTATGGCAGCCGTGCTTTTCATCCTGTGGTGGCCCCGCCGTCGGGAGGGGGTTCCCCTGAGGTGGAGATGGAGCATTCTGGGGGTGTCGGTGTTTCTTTCTGCGGCCGATTTTCTCTATTTTTGGGCACTCAGTTACGACGATTCGATGATTTCGGTCGTCTCCATGATCCGGCGCTCGAGCGTGATCGTCTCGTTTGCCGGCGGAGCGCTCTTTTTCAGGGAAAAGAATCTGGCCGGGAAGGCGGTCGATCTGGCGCTCGTGCTCCTGGGTATGGTCTTTCTCTATGTCGGGTCCCGTTAAGGCTCTCCGAAGTCGATTATTCCCGCTTTATTGTTTTTGAAGCTGGGAACTTTTTCGTATCTTTCGCAGGTTTTTAAACTTTTACGAACGATGAAGATTTCCTATAATTGGCTCAAGGATTATATTGAAACGGATCTCTCGGCGGAGGAGATGTCGGCGATCCTGACCTCGATCGGTCTGGAGGTGGAGGGGCTCGAGAAAATAGAGTCGGTGCGGGGCGGACTCGAAGGCGTCGTGGTCGGCGAAGTGCTGACCTGCGAAATGCACCCCGATTCGGACCATCTCCACATCACGAGTGTCTCGGTCGGTGGCGAAGAGCCTCTTCCGATCGTCTGCGGGGCTCCGAATGTGGCCGCCGGGCAGAAAGTGCTGGTCGCCACGGTCGGAACAACGCTCTATCCGAATGGCCAGGAGGAAGGGTTCAAGATAAAACGGAGCAAGATACGAGGCGTCGAATCGCTCGGTATGATTTGTGCGGCGGATGAACTCGGCATAGGGGAAGACCATTCGGGCATCATGGTCCTGGAGGATTCCGCTGTGGCGGGTACTCCGGCCCGTGATTATCTGAAGCTGGAGGATGACTACCTGTTCGAAATCGGTCTGACTCCCAACCGGGTGGATGCAGCCTCGCATTACGGGGTGGCTCGTGATCTGGCAGCCTATCTGCGGGTGAACGGCCGGCGGAGCGATTTGAAGAAGCCTTCGGTGGAGGCGTTTTCCGTCGACGGCCATGAAAATCCGGTTCAAGTGACCGTCCGGAATCCGGAAGCGGCTCCCCGATATGCAGGAATCACGGTGACGGGCGTGAAGATCGCCCCTTCGCCCGAGTGGCTGCAGACGCGACTGAGGGCCATCGGTATCCATCCCAAAAACAACGTGGTGGATATAACCAATTTCATCCTGCATGAGTTGGGACAACCTCTGCACGCTTTCGATCTGGATAAGATCGAGGGAAAAGAAGTGGTGGTGAGAACCTGTGAGGAAGGCACGCCTTTCGTGACACTGGACGGGGAGGAACGCAAGCTTTCCTCCCAGGACCTGATGATTTGCAGTGCAACCCGGCCGATGTGCATGGCCGGAGTCTTCGGCGGACTCGATTCGGGTGTGAGCGACACGACATGCAATGTCTTTATCGAGAGTGCTTACTTCAACCCCGTCTGGGTCCGGAAAACCGCCCGGCGGCACGGGTTGAACACCGACTCTTCGTTCCGTTTCGAGCGGGGAATCGACCCCGACAATACGATCTATGCCTTGAAACGGGCGGCCCTGCTGATGCGGGAGCTGGCCGGAGGCCGGATATCTTCGGAAATCGTGGACATTTATCCGGAAAAGATAGGGCCGTTTCGTTTCGACATCTCCTATGAACGGATCAATGCGTTGATCGGGAAGGAGATTCCGCAGGAGACGGTTCGGGCTATTATCCGGGCGTTGGATGTGACGATCGAGAAAGAGGTGGACGGCGTGCTTTCGGTAGCCGTCCCCCCCTACCGGGTCGATGTACAGCGTGAGGCGGACCTGGTGGAAGATATTCTCCGCATATACGGTTACAACAACGTGGAAATTCCCCTGCATGTCAACTCGACGCTGTCCTATGCTCCGAAGCCGGACAAGGACAGGCTGGTGAACAGCGTGGCGGATTTTCTGACTTCCAACGGTTTTGCCGAAATCATGTGCAACTCGCTTACGAAAAGCGCTTACTACGAACAGTCGGAGACCTGCAAGGCCGAAAATTGCGTGAAGATACTCAATCCGCTGAGTACCGACCTGAACGTCATGCGCCAGACGCTGTTGTTCGGTATACTGGAGACCGTCCAGTTGAATGTGAACCGGAAAAACGGCGATCTGAAGTTGTATGAATTCGGCAACTGTTACTGTTACGACCCTTCCAGGGCAGACGAGGGCGGATTGGCTCCTTATAGCGAGAGCTACCGTCTGGCCGTCGCCATGACCGGGGCGGCCGGAGCTCCGTCGTGGAACCGTAAGCCGGAGCAGGTCGGTTTTTTCCAGTTGCGGGCCGTGGCTGAAAAGTTGTTGCGCCGTTTCGGAATCGACATCTATGCTTTGAAATCGGACTCGTCCGAATCGGACCTTTTCGGGGAGGCGGTGGTCTTTGCGATTAACGGAAAAGAGCTGATGCGGATGGGGACGGTGTCCCGTAAACTCCGTGGCAGTTTCGATCTGAAGAACGAAGTATACTATCTGGAGATGAATTTCGACGTGTTGTTGCAGGTCGTTAAACGTCATAAGGTGACGGCAGAAGAGCTTTCGAAATTTCCGGAAGTGAAACGGGACCTGGCTCTGTTGGTGGACAAGGATATGACCTTCGCCCGTTTGCGCTCGATCGCGTTCGCAACGGAGAAGAAACTGCTCAAGAGCGTGTCCCTGTTCGACGTATACGAAGGTGACAAACTTCCGGAAGGTAAGAAATCCTATGCGTTGAGTTTCATTCTGGAAGACAAGACCAAAACGCTGACGGATGCGGTGATAGACAAGGTCATGAACAACTTTGTCAACCAGTTCGAACGCCAGGCAGGTGCCGTCATAAGAGCTTGAAAATACGAACCCAAAGATAATTTTATGCAGAAAAAGATTCTGATACTCGATTTCGGGTCGCAGTACACCCAGTTGATCGCCCGGCGGGTGCGGGAACTGAATGTCTATTGTGAGATACATCCGTACAATAAAATTCCCGAGCTGGACGATTCGGTCCGGGGGGTGATTCTTTCGGGAAGTCCCTTCTCCGTGCGGGACGAAAAGGCTCCCCGGGTCGACCTGTCCGCCATTAAAGGGAAACTGCCTCTGTTGGGCGTCTGTTACGGAGCGCAGTACCTTTCGCACTATTTCGGCGGAGAGGTGATGCCTTCGGCTACACGGGAATACGGCCGTGCCATGCTTTCGGTGAAAGATGCTTCCGATCCTCTGATGAAAGACCTGTCGGTTAAAACACAGGTTTGGATGTCGCACGGAGACACGATCGGGAAAATTCCGTCGGCTTACCGGATCATCGCCAGCACGGATGACGTGCCGGTGGCGGCCTATCATATCGGAGGGGAACAGAGCTGGGGTATCCAGTTTCATCCGGAGGTGTACCACTCTACGGAGGGGAAACAACTGCTGAGGAATTTCGTGGTGGATATCTGCGGGTGCCGGCAGGACTGGACTCCCGATTCGTTTATCGAAACTACCGTCAGCGAGTTGAGAGCCAAGGTGGCCGACGATAAGGTCGTGCTGGGGCTTTCCGGCGGAGTGGATTCTTCAGTCGCGGCCGTTTTGCTGCACAAGGCTATCGGACGGAATCTGATATGTATTTTCGTGGATATGGGCCTGCTGCGGAAAGATGAGTTCGAAACGGTGCTCGAATCCTATAAGAATATGGGACTGAATGTGATCGGCGTGCGGGCCGGGGATAAGTTCCTGGCCGATCTGAAAGGAGTGACCGATCCCGAGAAGAAACGTAAGATCATCGGACGGGATTTCATCGAAGTGTTCGACGAAGAGGCACAGAAACTGAAAGATGTGAAGTGGTTGGCTCAGGGAACGATCTATCCCGACGTGATCGAATCCATGTCGGTGAATGGTCCGTCGGCAACGATCAAGTCGCACCATAATGTGGGAGGCCTTCCGGAGAAGATGAATTTGAAGATCGTGGAACCCCTGCGCCTGCTCTTCAAGGACGAGGTGCGCCGGGTCGGTCGCCAGCTCCAGATTCCGGACATGATTCTGGGGCGCCACCCCTTCCCTGGTCCGGGGCTCGGAATCCGCATATTGGGCGAGGTGACGGCCGAAAAAGTTCGTATCCTGCAGGAGGCGGACAAGATATTCATCGACGGCTTACGGGAATTCGGGCTTTACGATAAGGTCTGGCAGGCGGGAGTCGTTCTGTTGCCGGTCCAATCCGTAGGCGTCATGGGAGACGAGCGGACCTACGAAAACTGCGTGGCTCTGCGGGCCGTGACTTCGACCGACGGCATGACTGCCGACTGGGTTCACTTGCCTTACGAATTTCTTGCGAAGATGTCGAACGACATAATCAACAAGGTAAAGGGAATCAATCGCGTAGTTTATGACATCAGCTCGAAACCGCCCGCAACGATCGAGTGGGAATAGACAAAGATAGAGCAGAAGCGAACGGACCTTATAAGACAGGCTCGTTCGCTTTTTTATTCGGCGGAAAAATTTTGTCAGGACATACCTCCCATTATAAAGCACTTTTTTTAAATACGATATTGATTTTTCGGTATTATACAGTGTAATTTGCACTGCAATGCCCGAGAGGCGGAAACGGCTGGAATATATCCCGGAAACCGCATTGACGCAATACTGGAGTGCATGGAAAGATTATTGGGATGCTCGGTCCGGAATATGTTGATCTATCCCATCGAATCAAAAAGGGCATTGTTTTTCAATGCCCTTTTTGATTTCCGATCATTCGAATGACTTTTTCAATTCTTCCCACAATTTCGTACGCAGGCCCGACGCGATCAGTCCCCGATTGGTCCGGGACGGATGGACCCGGTTGCTCAGAAAAACCAGAAAAAGGTCCCGGCCGGGGTCGATCCAGATCATCGTTCCGGTGTAGCCCGTATGGCCGAATCCGTCGTACAGGGGGGAGGACGGAGCCCTGCGGTCGAACCCGAGCGCTCGGTAGATTCCTTTCGGGCGAAGCGGTGATGAAGTGAACAATGTGACCGTTGCGGACGAAAGTATCCTTGTTCCCCGGTAGACCCCCCGGTTGAGAATCATTTCGCAGAAATGGGAAAGATCGCTTGCACACGAAAAGAGACCGGCGTTGCCTCCTACGTTGTCGGACAGGGCAGCCAATTCATCGTGGGTGTATCCGCGGAGCGGGCCCCGGCGCATGAGCAGATCGTTTTCGGTCGGGACGATGTGCAGGCTGTCTTTCCATTCATAGGGACGGAATCCCGTGTTATGCATATCCATCCGGTCGTACAAAGGACGGACGTAACGGTCCAGCCTCTGTCCCGTGATCCGTTCGATGACCATTTTCAGCACATGGAAATTCAAGTCACTGTACAGGTAGCGTCCCCGGTTGGCCGGCCGATAACTTCGGACGATTTCGCCCGTGAGCAGGGTGTCGACCGCAGGATTCACATAAAGCCGGGAGCAGACCGTCCGGAACCCCTTTTGGGGAGTGGCTGAGAGGAAAAGGGAGTCGGCGACCATATTCCGGCACAGGTAGGTGGATTTGTCCACATGGAAAGGATAGTCTGCGCTTCGGCGATAACTGAGCAACGGATCGCCGCAGGGATTCCTGTACAGGATTTTGTAGGGCTGGATATTGGTCAGGCCGGAAGTGTGAGTGAGTAACTGGGAAAGCATGATGCCGTCTACGACGGTTCCCCGGAAATCGGGCAGATAGTCCCCTACCCGCTTGTTTATGTCGATCTCTTTCCTGTCGTACAAATGCATGACTGCCAGCGTGGTGGCGACTATTTTCGTGCAGGAAGCCAGATCGTAGAGGTCTTCGGTACACACCGGGATCTTCCTTTCCGCATCCTGATGGCCATAGCACCGTTCGAACAGTAGGCCGTTCCGGTTGCCGATCGCTACGGACGCTCCGGGATAATAGCCCCGGTCCAACCCTGCACGCATGACGGAGTCTATGTACCGGTCCAGTTTTTCTGGCAATTGTTTGCCCCGTACCGGCAGAAATACCAGCAGACACAGAGCGATCAGAGTACAGGAACGTAAGTTCATAGTTTTAGCGGTTTGATCTTCAGGTCCTGGATGGCAACGGCATTTTCACCGTTGCCTTCGCTCGTCGATACGATACGCAGGACTTTGACGGGAATCTCAGGATAAATAACGGCACGCCCGGCCGACAGCGTATCCGCTTTTCGGAAAGTCTTGCCGTCCGGACTGATTTCCACGAATCCTGAAATGATGTGGTATCGCGGCATGTGATGCAGTCCAGTTGCAACTTCCATACTACGGCACTCCACCGGTTCCCGAAACGTAAAAGTGAATGAGTCTCCCGCATGACAGGTTCCACGTGTCCGCGAATAACTCGTATAGTTGTAATCGGTTGCATTCCTGAAGGGGAACCGGACGTTTTGTGGCAATGTGGAGGTGAGAATGACCGCCGGTTCTATGTACGGAGACGGCGCGAGTTCGAATATCAGCCTGCAAGGTTTGGGATCGTTGTTTTTCAGCGTGACGGACAACTTGCCGTTTCGGTTGCGTGCGTCTGCGTACAGACGCATCCGGTGGAACGGATTGATTCTCCATCCATGCCGGATGATGGTGTAGGTCGTGTCGGGTGAAGCGACTTCCATCCGGGTGACCACCACATCATCACAGGGAACGGGAAATCCCACGTACCATAATCCGTTGCGGTCGATCATCTCATGCAGCGGAAACGTTACGGTCAGTGTAGCTGCACTGTCGATGTGGATTTCGCGGCGTACCGAAGGCGTGACGGAGCCGCTGCCCCGTCCCAGATAGAATGCTTTGAACAGATATTTTTCGGGAATCGTATCCTGTATGGGTTTCGAGTACAATAGTGAAGACGCGTCGGGTTCCTGTCCGTCCGTCGTGTAGCGGATGACTGTCTCCGGTATAGGGGCAGATGCTGCGATGTTGCCCTTATGGTAAGAGACTTCCGGAGGGAACATGCGGAAACGGATACCCATGGAGGCGAGCCTGGCTAGATGCTTTCGGACAAGGCGTTCCCGGAAATCGTGCCATTCCCTCGTGTCGGAAGGGCTCCAACCGACCTCCGCAAGGGCGCAAAGTTGCGGATAGTGCTGGAATTCCATGTAACCGTCCGGATTGGAGAGCCCTAATTCGCTCCAGAAGGCGGCCTCTACACCCTCCACCTGCTTCATCTGTTCCGGAGAAAAACCTTCGGAGGAAAAGTGGAACGAGTAGGTCCGTTCCGCATTTACCATGCCGGCCCAGATGGCTCCCGGTTCCGTCGGAGCCTCCCGCATGTCGAGATAAAAATAGGGGCCTGGCATAACGACGGTACGGTATCCTTTTCGGGTGACTTCCCGGCAGACCTCCGTACTTTCCCATCCGTATATCCGTTTTCCCTGCGGTGTGAGGCGGCCGCTGCGAACCGATTCATTCCATACGGCCATCTTTTTGCCGCGGGCTTGCAGTATTTTACCGAGCCTTTCCGTGAAATGATCGGCTATCTGACTTACAGAGGGGCGCTTCCCGTGCATCAATCTGCGGCAATCGGGGCAGGCCTTCCACTGAGACGACTCCACTTCGTCTCCGCCGATATGGATATAGGGAGAGGGGAAGAGATCGCAGATTTCCCCGAGAATGGCTTCGAGCATCCGATAGTTCGATTCCCTGGACGCGCACCACACGTTGCGACGGTCGTATCCGGCCTCCGTGCTGTCTACCGGGCCCCGGCAAAGAATCTCGGGAAAGACCCGGGCGACGGCCCGGCTGTGTCCCGGCAGGTCGATTTCCGGGATGATTTCGACATTGCGGAAACGGGCGAATTCGACTACCTCCCGAATCTCTTCCTGTGTATAATATCCTCCGTATTTCCGTGTCCACTCTCCGTAAATGGCCTTCACGGGTGAGTCCCCGCCGCGAAATCCGGCCGTCCGGGCCAGTTGCGGATAACTTTCGATTTCGACCCGCCATCCTTCGTCATCGGCTAAATGCCAGTGGAATTTATTGATTTTATGGTGTGAGAGCCAGTCTATGTAAAGTTTCACCCGATCAATAGGAATGAATGTGCGGGCCACATCCAGCATCATGCCCCGATAAGAAAAACGGGGATAATCTTTGATTTCGACACATCCGATTCGGGGATACGGAGATGCCGTTCGGCGCGTATAGACCGTTTCGGGCAACAGTTGCAATAGTGTCTGAATGCCGTTGAACAGCCCTCCGCGATCTTTTCCTGTCAGGTCGACTCCTCTACGGGTGGCCGAAAGCCGATACCCCTCAGCTGGAAGGTCGGCCCGGGGATTGACGGCCAACACAATCGCATTGGCAGCCGGCGGCTGTACGGTGATGGACAAAGGCGTCCCGACCATCGGGCTCAGGTATTCATTCAGATAATCGGCGAGAGGAAGACTTACGGAATCGACTGCCACAATGACCGTTGTAGGGGTGATGGAATACCCTCCTTCCGTGACGGTCATCCGAACCGGAGCCGGAATGATATTCGGTACCCGGGCCGATGTATTTCCGCTGAAAAACAGCAAAAAAAGGAATATTGTATGAAGTTTGACTTTATTCATCGTACAACAAGTAAGGCTTGCGCTGTTTCTTGAACCGGACTATGCCTTCGGACCACATCGCTTCGATCTCTGCCGCATTCTTGCCTGCCTCGATCATCTCCCGAACATAAGAGACCCCGATGAGCTTTTCGAACATCGGATTGAAAAAATGCTCTTTATCCGGCATCTGCCGATAGGCTTCGATCACATATTTCAAATTTATTCCTTCCTGGATGATCTTCTCATCGCAAGGGGCGTGACGAAGATCGACCCCGAAACAAACTTTGTCCTTGAGGGGAGGATTTTTGGCTCCTGACAGACTGCGGGGTGTGAATGAAAAGGTCTGCCCTTTCAGCATAGGATGTCCGAATACCTGGAACGGAAAATCCGTACCCCGGCCGACGCTGACAGGCGTTCCTTCGAAATAGCAGAGGGAGGGATAAAGATACACGGCCCGCATGTTCGGCAGATTGGGCGACGGACGGACCGGAAGTTCGTATCTGGTCTGATGGGTGTAGTGTCGGCAACGGACGACCGTCAGCGGACATTTGATGCCTCCGGCGAGCCAGCCCTCGCCGTTGATCATGCCGGCCAACTCGCCCAATGTCATGCCGTGGACGACCGGAATCCGATGCATCCCGACGAAAGAGCGGAATTTCGGATCGAGCAAAGGGCCGTCCACATAAAATCCGTTCGGATTGGGCCGGTCGAGCACGATCAGCGGTGTGCCGGTCTCCGCACAAGTCTCCATCAGGTAGTGAAGCGTGGAGAGATAGGTGTAATACCTCAGCCCGACGTCCTGCAGATCGAACAGCATGATGTCCACGGAGGCGATGTCTTCACGACGGGGTTTGCGATCGGCTCCGTAGAGGGAGATGACGGGAAGGCCGGTTTCGGGGTCTCGGTAGCCTGCCACTTTTTCCCCCGCATCGGCATGGCCGCGGAACCCGTGCTCGGGTGCGAAAACGGCCGTGATGTGGACACCCTCGGACAGCAGGGTATCGACAAGATGGGTACTTCCGATCAGCCCGGTGTGGTTGGTCAATACTCCGACCTTCTTCCCCTGAAGTAAAGGCAGGTACTCCCCCATTCGCTGGGCTCCCGTCACGACGGAATCCTGGCATGAAGCGGCCAGAGGAAAAAGCAGGCCGATGAAAAAGGCAAGTATTCTATTCAACGGTAACGGATTTGGCAAGATTTCGGGGTTGGTCTACATCACGTCCTTTATTGACAGCAATGTGATAGGCCAGCAACTGGAGTGGCACCGAAGCGAGAATGGGAGAAAGGCACTCCGTAACAGTCGGCACCTCGATGCAGTAGTCTGCTATGTTCCGGACTGTATGGTCCCCTGCGGAAATGACGGCGATTACCTTGCCTCCGCGGGCTTTGATTTCCTGGATGTTGCTGACGGTTTTTTCGTAAATGCTATCTGACGGAGCAATTACGATTACGGGCATCTCATTGTCAATCAATGCAATCGGTCCATGCTTCATCTCGGCGGCAGGGTATCCTTCCGCATGGATATAGGAAATCTCCTTGAGCTTCAACGCTCCTTCGAGAGCTGCCGGATAGTTGTAGCCGCGCCCCAGGTAGATGAAGTTATGACAGTAGGTGAATATTTTGGACAGGTCTTTGATCTGTTCGTCGAGCTCGAGCACTTCGCCGATCAGGGATGGCAGTTTCTGCAGATGACCGAGTATCTCCAGATACCGCTCCTCTTCGATGGTTCCCTTTTCTTTGGCAAGAGTGAGGGCAAGCATGGTCATGACCGTTACCTGGCCGGTGAAAGCCTTGGTGGACGCGACTCCGATCTCCGGTCCCACGTGGATATAGGCGCCCGAATCGGTCGCCCGCGCGATCGAGGAGCCGACCACATTGCAAATGCCGAAGATAAATGCACCTTGTCTTTTGGCCAGTTCGACGGCGGCCAATGTATCGGCTGTTTCTCCCGATTGAGACACGGCAATCACGACATCGTCCGGACGGATCACGGGGTTCCGGTAACGGAATTCGGAAGCATATTCCACTTCGACGGGAATGCGGCAGAGGTCTTCGATCAGATGTTCCCCTATCAGCCCTGCATGCCACGAAGTCCCGCATGCCACGATAATGATTCGTCCCGCATGAAGAAAACGTTCCTTATTGTCGAGTACGCCCGAAAGTACGACATGAGTTCCGTCGATATTCACACGTCCCCGTATGCAGTCGATAATCGTCCTGGGTTGTTCGTAGATTTCCTTGAGCATGAAATGGGGATAGCCGCCCTTTTCCAGCTGACTGATGCTCATCGAAAGTTTTTTTATGTCGAACTTGGCTTCGGCGTTGTTCAGGCCGACCACGCGGAGCGGCTTTCCCCGTTCGATCACGGCAATCTCCTCGTCGTTCAGATATACCACTTTGTCCGTGTATTCCACGATCGGCGTGGCATCCGATGCAAGGAAATATTCGTCGTTGCCGAGGCCGACCACCAAAGGGCTGCTTTTGCGGGCGGCGATGATGCGGTCCCGATTGCCTTTCTCGACCACGGCGATGGCGTATGCCCCGATCACTTCCCTCAGCGCCGTCTGTACGGCTTCCAACAGAGAGCACCGGTTGGTCTGCATGACATATTCGATCAGTTGTACGAGCACTTCCGTGTCGGTATTGCTGCGGAAACGGAACCCGTTTTGAATCAATGCCTCTTTCAGCAGACCGTAATTTTCGATAATACCGTTGTGGATCAACGCAAGGTTTTCGCTCTCCGAATAGTGCGGATGGGCATTCGCGTCGTTCGGTTCGCCGTGTGTGGCCCAGCGGGTGTGGGCTATCCCGATATGGCCCGCAATATCCTTCGACTCCGCGAAGCGTTCCAGCTCCGCTACCTTTCCTCTGTGTTTATAGACATTCAGATCGCCTTTTTCGTTGACGAGCGCCACTCCGGCACTGTCGTATCCTCTGTATTCCAGTCTGTGAAGGCCTTTGATCAGAACCGGGTAGGCTTCCCGGAATCCGACGTATCCAACGATTCCGCACATAATCTCTTTTCGATGATTTATCCCCGACAAATTTACCATTTTTGTCGTAAAATGCTACCTTTGTCAGGATAAAAACAGAAAACACTTATGGAAGACAGAAGGCTGGAGGCATTCGCCCGGTTGCTCGACATCATGGACGAGCTGAGGGTGAAATGTCCCTGGGACCGGAAGCAGACGTTCCAGTCGCTCCGGAACAATACGATCGAGGAGACTTACGAACTGGCGGATGCGATCGCCGACAACGACATGGAAAGCATCAGGGAAGAGTTGGGCGACCTGTTGCTCCATGTGGTGTTCTATTCGAAGCTGGGAGACGAACAGAATGCGTTCGACATCGGCGATGTAGCCAATGCGATCTGCGACAAACTGATTTACCGGCATCCTCACGTGTTCGCTGACGTTCATGCCGATACACCTGACGAGGTCATGCAGAACTGGGAGCAGCTGAAGCTGAAGGAGAAGCACAAGAAGAAAGGCGTGTTGGGCGGTGTGCCCCGCAGTCTGCCCGCCATGGTCAAAGCTTTCCGGATCGGGGAAAAGGCGGCCTCGGCCGGTTTCGATTGGGAGAAAAAAGAGGATGTATGGGCCAAAGTGAAGGAGGAGATAGGCGAGGTGCAGCAGGAGATGGACCGGGCAGGATCGGCGTCATTCGACAGGGAGAAACTGCAGGAAGAATTCGGCGATCTGTTCTTTGCCATGATCAATGCCGCAAGGCTCTACCATGTTGATCCCGAGTTAGCGCTGGAGCACTCCAACAAAAAGTTTATCCGTCGGTTCGGCTATATCGAAGACCGTGCGCAGGCAGAAGGAAAACCGCTCGGCTCGATGACGCTCGACGAGATGGAGGCCCTTTGGCAAGAAGCGAAAAAATCGGAATAGATACTTTAACAGGAGAGATACAAAATGGCTATTATCAAAAGTGTAAGAGGATTCGATCCAAAGATCGGGAAAAATACCTTTCTGGCAGAGAATGCCACGATTATCGGTGATGTGACTATCGGGGAGGATTGCAGCATCTGGTTCGGAGCTGTTCTCCGCGGAGATGTCAATACCATTACTCTCGGCGACCGGGTGAACATACAGGACGGTGCGGTGATTCATACGCTCTACAAACGCTCCCAAACGCATATCGGGAACGATGTTTCGGTAGGACACAATGCCGTGATTCATGGGGCCCGTATCGAAGACAAGTGTCTGATCGGGATCGGTTCCACGATTCTCGACAATGCGGTCGTAGGGACCGGATGTATCGTGGCTGCCAATGCTCTGGTGCTTTCGAACGCCGTGTTGGAACCCAACAGCGTGTACGCCGGCGTTCCTGCCAGAAAAGTGAAAGATGTCACACCCGAACAACGGAAGGAGATCATCGAGCGTATCGCGCACGATTACAGGATGTACGCATCCTGGTATAAGGAGTAAGCCGCAGCATGAGGTTCCCGGAAAGATACAGGATAGTGAGCATCAATTTTCTGATCTCCGTGGCGATCAGTCTGATCGTCAACTTCTCCTATTTCATTTTCTATCTGGGAAGCAACACCTCCGTAACAGGACATCGACCGCCGAGGGTGCCGATGGAGGATTCCAGTGTTTTTCTGATTCTTCAGGTGCTTTACTTTATCGTTTTGTCATTCATTCTGCTCTCCCTTACGACGGCCAATCTGCGCAAGAAAAGTTCCTCGAAATTCGTCGTTCAATTGCTCTACTGCGTATTGGTTTGTGTGGCGTTCTATTTCATCACACCCAACCTTACCCGCAGCGGAGAAATCGACATTCAGATGAACGCCCGGCGCATATTCAGCCCGATGCTGACATTGAAGAGTTGTTTTACGCTGATCGTAGCCGTGTTGTACGGCAAGATTTTCGAATTGGTTTATCAGAAACAGCATATAGTGATCGAAAACCAACTGCTGAAAAACGAAAATCTGCAAACCCGTTATAATATGTTGATTAACCAGATTAATCCGCACTTTTTCTTCAACTCGCTCAACTCGCTTTCGATGCTGGTGCGGGCGGGGCAGAACGACGGGGCGCTGACCTACATCGACCGCCTCTCCGACACGTTCCGCTATATCATTCAGAACGGAAGCCAGGGTCTCACCACGCTCGGTGAGGAGCTTAAATTTCTGGATGCCTACAAATACCTGCATGAGGTGCGCTATGCGGACAAACTGTTTTTCGACATCGAGATAGACGAAAACCTGAAACGATGGCAACTGCCTTCCATGTCGCTTCAGCCTCTGATAGAAAATGCCGTAAAACACAATAGCATAACCCGTTCCAGACCGTTTCATGTCTCGATTCGCACTCAAAGGGAATTTCTGATCGTTTCCAATCCGATCATTCCCAAGATTGATGCTCCGGGCAGCACGGGCATCGGGTTGAAAAACCTGTCGAGCCGTTATGTGTTGTTGACCGGCCGGGAGATTGTCGTGAAACGTTCGGCGGAAGAATTCTCTGTCGAACTCCCTCTGATACCGCCCCAGCCATGCGTGTGATTTTTGTAGAAGATGAAACCGCTGCTGCGGTCAATTTGAAAACGTTACTCGGGCAGGTGTGTCCGGACGCACAGGTCTTGGCCGTGCTGGAGAGTGTGACCGACACGGTGAAGTGGTTTCTCGAGAATCCGGTCCCCGATCTTGTGTTTATGGACATTCACCTGGCGGACGGCGATGCTTTCCGCATTTTCGAACAGGCCGAAGTCGCCTGTCCCGTGGTCTTCACGACAGCGTACGACCAGTATGCCCTGGATGCTTTCCGGGTAAACAGCATAGACTATCTGCTCAAGCCGATCAAGCGAGAAGACCTGGCGAGGGCCCTGGCCAAATTGAGTCTTTTTTCCAAAAATGACCGCAGTGAATATTCCGTCCGCGTAGAGCAAATGGCCCGTCAGCAGAATGAAAGACAACGCACTTTCCTGATTCATATAAAGGATAAGATCATACCTCTCGGCATTCAGGAGATCGCATTCTGCTACACCTGCGACGAACGGGTGACAGTCTACACGCTCGACGGCAGGGAACTGCCTATGGAGGGATCGCTCGACAGTCTGATGGGGTCGCTTCCGGAAACACTCTTTTTTCGTGCGAACCGCCAGTTCATCATTTCGAGGAAGGCGATAGTAGACATTTTCGTATGGTTCGGGAACAGACTGAGTTTGAATCTGGCTCTGAAAACTCCCGAACGGATTGTCATCAGCAAGGCCCGCGTACCCGAATTCAAACGCTGGATGACGGGTACACCTCGTAAATAGATCCGTTCTGAAACCGTTTCACCCCTCCTTCCGGCCGTTTGAGCGGAGAAAAGGGACGATTCGCCGTGAAACGGGTGCGTTTCGTATCGTCCCGGCTCTATCTTTGCAAACAGGATAGAGACAAACGATATCCGCATGAAAAACGAAAAAGTATGAAAACAGCGATGAAAACCGTAATGGCACTTGCTATGGTGTGCATGGCGGTCTCCGTCATGGCTCAGCCGCCCCGGGGAGAACGTCCTTCCCCCGAAGACCGGGCCCGGATGATGGCCGAACGGATGAGAAGGGAGCTTTCCCTGACCGACCAGCAGGTCGAACAGATCACCCGATTGAATCTGAATGCTTTCCGCACCCGGATGCCGCAGGATAGTATTGCCAGGAAAAAGATGACGGACGAACGGGCGGAGCAGATGAAGAAAATCCTCACTCCTGAGCAGTACGAAAAATGGACGGAACTTCGGAATACCCGCATGCGGCAGAGGGCAAGAATGACGCCCGAACAAATTGTCGCTCGCCGCGTCGCCCTGATGAAAAAGGAACTTGCATTGACCGACCAGCAGGCTGCCCGGATCGAACAGATGCAATTGGAGGCATGGAAAAACAGAAAACAGGAGGCCGAAAATCGGAAAAAAGAGCAGGTGGCCCGTCAGAACCAACTGAAAGACATCCTGACACCGGAACAGTATGCCAAATGGAGGGAATTACAGAAACAGCAACACCGGAATCGGGGTCCGAAAGACGGACACCGTCCGGGCGTTCACGGACCGCATCGTCCTGCCCCGGCAGACCATGCGGAATGACAGAAAAAAGGACGGAGACGACATCTCCGTCCTTTTTTACTGATGGGCCGTTCAGCCCCCGTTTTTGCCGTTTCACCCGAAAGAAAACCCGCATATTGCTGAAATTCGTTATCTTTGACCACGATTATTCGAAAAACATACCCGAAAAAACATGATGTATCGCTTTCCGCTCGTTTTTATATGCTGTCTGCTGTGGATACAATCTGCAACATCCCAAACTTCGACAAGAACCGCATCGCCCACGGGAACGCTGACCGCCACACTGGTGGATGCTTCCGAAAACGGCGAGGGAATCGCCGGCGCCGTTGTGGAGTTGGCACCGGTGAAGGACACGACGAAAAAGAAATACAACACCTCCGGTTATCAGGGCCGCATTTCGATAGCCGGTCTCGCTTATGGGACATACCGGATGAAAATATCCTTTCTCGGGTACAAGAATATCGAACGTCAGGTGACTATCGGAGCTGCACGGGTCAATCTCGGCAGGCTCCAGATGAAGCAGTCGTCTCAGAAAATAGATGCCGTTGTATTGGAGGTTCAGGCCCTGCGCACTTCCCAGAAAGGAGATACTGTCAGCTACAATGCCAATGCCTTCAAAGTGACCAAAGATGCCGATGCGGAAGGACTGCTCGCCAAAATGCCCGGTGTGACCATCGTGGACGGCGAAGTGGAAGCCCAAGGGGAAACCGTACAGAAAATATTCGTCGACGGCAAGGAATTTTTCGGCAATGATGTCTCGTCGGCACTGAAGAACCTGCCGGCTGAAATCGTCTCCAAAGTGGAGGTATTCAACAAGCTGAGCGACCAGGCACAGTTCACAGGAATCGACGACGGGGAGGGCTATAAGGCGATCAATATCGTGACCGATCCCAAGAAAAGAAACGGAGTGTTCGGGAAACTGTATGCCGGCTACGGGTTCGATGACAAATACATAGCCGGAGGAAATGTGAACATGTTCCGGGGCGACCATCGCCTTTCGCTGATCGGCCTGTTCAACAATGTCAATCAGCAGAATTTTTCAACGGAGGATATTCTCGGCGTGACCGGCGGAAGTTCCGGCCGGGGCGGTATGCAATCACGCGGAGGCGGTCGGATGAGGAGAGGCGGCAGCGCACGCAATTTCATGGTGAGGCCCCAGTCCGGCATATCGACCGTGGCTTCGGTCGGGCTCAATTACAGCGGCACCTGGTGGAAAAAGGTAGACGTTCAGGGCAGCTATTTCTTCAATACGACGAAAAACGAGAATGAAAAGACGACGCAACGCCAATATTACAGCCAGACGGATACGGTACGGTGGTACAATGGCAGCGAAAGCTCCTCTTCCCGGAATTTCAACCATCGGTTCAACGCCAAGATAGAGTATAAGATCAATGAAAACCAGGAACTCATGATCCGGCCGAGCCTCAGTTTCCAGAGTTACAGCACCAACAGCAGTTCCGATTCCCGGATGGACAATTATGTCGGGACCGAAAGTGCGTTGCTGAACCTTCTCAAGGAACTGAAGGATTCCAAATCTTCCGGATACAATATCTCGAACACCCTGCTCTATCGCACCAAACTGGGTAAACCGGGGCGTACGCTGACGCTCGATTTTTCGTTCCGGCTCAACCGGAATCAGCGGGACAACAACAGCGATTCGGAGCTCGACACGCTGGTCTACGCCCCGAACAGTCTGTTGCCGATCGATACGGTGACCTCCCCCACCCGTCTCTATACGGACTATCTCTCTTCGGGGTACCGGCTGAACGGAAGCGTGATTTACACGGAGCCGCTTACCGAAAAATCCCAATTGAGCTTCCAGTACCGCATTTCGTACAATTATTCGGATGCCGACAAAAAGGTGTATCCGTACGATTTTCAGACAGAAATGTTCGAACCGGTCATTGATCCTGTTCTCTCCAACGTATACAACAGCGGCTATCTCACCCACCGTATCGGTCCCGGATACCGTTTGGGCGACAAAAAGAACATGCTGGCGGTGAATGTCTATTACCAGCGGGCTACGCTGACCGGAGACCAGGAGTATCCGTTCGTGAGCAAACTCTCGGCCGGATTCGACAATGCCGTGTATTTCGCCATGTGGAACCATACGTTCAATCCGACGAATACGCTCCGCGTCTTCCTGCGTTCCTATACCGACAATCCCTCGGTTACCAATCTTCAGAATGTGGTGGATAACACCAATCCGCAATTCGTCACGGGCGGAAATCCCAATCTGAAGCCTACCTACACGCACAACCTGTTCATGAACTACAACAAGTCGAGCGTGACGAAAGGCCGGACTTTCATGCTGATGATGGGTGCTTCGCTGGAGAATAATTTCATCGGGGATTCGACCGCATTCTACGGACGCGAGGGCGGAGAGATCAACGGTGTGAGGATCGACCCATACGGCCAGTTCACCAAGCCGGTCAACCTCGACGGAAGCTGGAACGTTCGGGGGGCCGTCAGTTACGGTTTCCCTCTGAAATGGATCAAAAGCAACTTGAACCTGAACGCTTCGATGACTTATAACGAATCGCCCAGCATCATGGACGGCGTAAAGAATATTTCGTCGGGTTATTACTATAATTATGGAGCCGTGCTGGGGAGCAATATCAGCGAAAAGATAGATTTCACTTTCGGATATAACGGAGGATACAACATCGCCCGCAACTCGATCCAGCGGCAAGGCAATAAGGACAACCGGTATCTGACCCATTCGGCCCGGGGGCGTATCAAATGGGTGGCGTGGCTTGGATTCACTCTCTCCGGCGATGCCAATTACATGCGCTATAAAGGAATTACGGATCAGTTCAACGAAGAATATCTGATCTGCAACGTCTATCTCGGCAAAAAACTGTTCAGAAATCAGCGAGGGGAGATCAATGTAGGTGTAAACGATCTGCTCAATCAGAACAAAAGTTTCGCGCGGAACATACAGGAGACCTATATCGAAAACGTAACAAACAAAGTCCTTGGCCGTTATTGGGGATTTCAATTTACTTATAACCTGCGTAATTTCGGCTCGAAATCGAAGGGAGGGGCACCGGATGCCCTGCCTTCGGAATCCGGTCCCGGCGGACACAGGGGATTCGGTCCCGGGCCGGGCGGCCCTCCTCCCGGAGGATTCGGCAGACGGCCGTTCTGATTAAACGAAAAGACTCTGCTGGATGCAGAGTCTTTTCGTTTCAAGATGTTTTTATCCCCTCGTAGTGCAACCGTGATGGTATCAAGGTTGCGGTCAGAACCGCACTGTACGACCCGTTTCGCTGCTTTCGAAGCAGGCTTCCAGCAGACGGACCAAGTCGGTCATCTGGCTGTGGGATACTTCGGGAGCGTCGCCGCCGCGGAGGGTCCTGTAAATTCCGTCATAATACAGACGGTAATCCCCGGCCAGGGTCGGATAACGTGTACGTCCTGCGTCCGTATTGAGTATCCCCCATTGCGATTCGGGAACACTCCCCCAGCCTTCGCCTCCGGGCAGGGCTCCGGCTTTCAGTTCTTCCTCCTGGGGGTCGATGCCGTACACCATATATGAACCGGCCGTGCCGTGCAGGGTGAATCGGGGGCCTTGTTCACGCATCAGATATCCGGCCCTAAGGGTCACTTTCAGCCGGGGATAAAGCAATACGATATGGAAATAGTCGTCGACGCATCCCCCGTCGCGCAGAATATCGACCGTCGCCCACAATCCCTCCGGCATGCCGAACAGCACGAGTGCCTGGTCCAGACTGTGCGATCCGAGATTGTAGGTCATGCCCACACGGCGGTCGACCCGCTCTTTCCAAGTTCCTTCCACCACAAAATTACGATAACGCTGGAAATCGGATTCGAATTCGACGATCCTGCCCAGGCGGCCGGAGTCCCTGATCTGCTTTACCGTACGGAAATCGCCGTCAAAACGACGGTTTTGGTAGACGGTCAGCAGACGGTTGCGTTTCCGGGCCAATGCAGTCAGCTCTTCGGCTTCTTTCACGGTAAAAACGAACGGCTTTTCGACCACGACATGTTTATCGGAAAGCAGGGCCATCCTGCAATAGTCATAGTGCGTGACATCCGGCGTATTGACGACGACCAGTTCCACCTCCCGGATCGAGATCAACTCTTCGAACGAAGCCGGGCGAACCACATCGGGATAGCGTTGGCGGACGAGGTCCTTCGAACGCTCTCCGATCGCCACCAGATCGAAACCCGGGTGGAGGTCCAGAAAGGGTGCATGGAATACCTGGCCGGAAAGGCCGAAAGAAGCGACTGCTGTTTTAATAGGTTTCATTCGTGTGCAGGATTTGATCGATGATTCGGGTCGTTTCGACTGCCTCAAGCGTCCATGCCGGATCGTAACGGTTTTCGAGTATGGCTTCGTTGATATGCGCGATATGGGGCATCTGTACGTGTTCTTCGTGAGGGATCACAATCGTGTCAGTCCCGATCTCGACAGCCACTTCGATCCGATCCATGTCGAAAACGGAAAAACGGATCGTCCCTTTCGTGCCGAAAATCTCTACCCGGTCCCGGTGTTCCTGAGGGCCCGCCGCAAAATTCCAAAGACAGGTCGCTGTCACGCCGCTTTCGAAAGAGAAGATAGCCGCGACATAGTCTTCCGCATCGTAAAGTCCTGCCCGGTTCTGGGCGACGGACCGGATTCCGGTGATCTTACCGAACAGATACTGCAATATGTTTATCTGGTGTGATCCCATGTCCTGCAGATAGCCGCCGCCCGACACATCCCTGTGTAGCCGCCACGGCAAATGCCCCCGGTCGAGGTCTTCGGGCCGGGGAGGTACGATGAATTCGAGACAAATGCCCGACAGCGAACCGACAGTTCCGAGTTCCAGTAACTCCGCCACTTTCCGGAAATAGGGCATCGAGCGACGGTAATAGGCTACGTGAAGCTGTACCCCGGTCTTCTCGGATACTTCCAGCATCCGCCTGCATTCGTCGTAATCCAAGCCCATCGGTTTCTCGACATAAACCGGTTTCCCAGCCAGCATGGATTCAATGGCATATTCGCAATGGTTCCGCGGCGGCGTGGCGACATAAATCGCCGTCACATCGGGATCGGCGATCAGCACACTCGCGTCATCATAGAATTTCGGGACATGATGACGCCTCGCATAATCGGCCGCCCGCTCACGGTCACGCCGCATCACCGCCTTGAGCCGGGAGCCGGGCAGTTTGTAGAATGCCGGACCGCTCTTCTTTTCCGTCACGTCTCCGCAACCGATAATTCCCCAGGAAACCTCTTTTTTCTTTTCCATCGGCCTGCTAAAAATGATTCGATCAACAAATATAACATTATTTTTCCGGATTCAAAGCCTTTTCGAAAGGAAGGGGCACACACCCCGAATTTGGCTCCATTTTGCACAAACGGAGCTGAATCTGTTAAATTCCTGCAAATGGTTGCCTCCCGGTTCCCGTCGTAAAAATTATTCGTTATTTTTGCCCCGTATATTTTTCAGACAGATGAAGACGAAAATAGCGATCGTGGGCACGGGAGGTGTCGGGGGATTTCTGGGGGGACTGCTTGCAGCCTATTACGAAAAGCACGAAGAGATTGACATTTATTTCATTTCGCGGGGCGAGGCGCTGCACCGCATTCGAGAGCGGGGACTCAGGGTGGATGCCCAGACGGGCACTTTCATCGCCCGGCCGGCGGCCGCTACAAACCGGGCGGAGGAGATCGGTCCGGTTGATTATGTCATCTATTGCACCAAAGCCTATGATGTGGAGGGCGGAATTCGCCAGATACTGCCCTGTATCGGACCGGAAACGGTCATACTGCCTTTCCTGAACGGAGTGGACAGTGTGGAGAAAATCCGTCGCATGCTGCCCGGAAACGAAGTGTGGTACGGTTGCGTTTATGTCGTGGCGTACATTCTGGAGCCCGGGCACATCGTCGAGCATACCAACGGTTACCGCTACCTGTTCGGTTCCCCGGAGGGCGATCCCGAAAAAATAGAATGTTTGGGAAACCTGTTTGCGAATGCCGGCATTCAGGCCCATCCGATGCCCGACATCGTCCGTCGCGTATGGGATAAATTCGCCTATATATCGACGGTGGCTACCGTCACTTCCTATACGGACCGGACTTACGGCGAAGTACTGTCCGATCCGGACCGTAAAGCCCTGCTGGACACCCTGCTGTCTGAATTCCAGGAAGTGGCCGCTGCCAGGGGACAAGAACTCTCCGAAAACATAGCCGATGCCGTGATTGCGCAGATGTCCCGGATACCCGGCGATACGACTACGTCCATGCAGAGGGATTTCCGGGCTGGGAAAAGCACCGAACTGGAATCTCTCACCGGTTATGTCGTCCGGGAGGGGGAACGCCTGGGTGTTCCGACACCCGTATACAGCGGCATGTATGGAGAATTGTGGAAGCGAACCGTGCATTCCGCCGGTCATAATTTAGCGACAGAGTAACATCATGGAACGAACGAATCCGACAGCCGTCCTGCTGATGCACTGCCCCGACCGGCAGGGCATTCTGGCGATAGCGACCCGCTTTATCAACGAGAACGGAGGCAACATCATCTATCTCGACCAGCATGTGGACCGGGACGAACAGGTCTTTTTCATGCGGATCGAATGGCAGCTGGAAAACTTTAGGATACCCAAGGAGGATATCGAAGAGGTGTTCAACCGTCTGTTCGCCCGCCGTTACGGTGTGACGCTCAACGTCTATTTCAGCGACCGAATTCCCCGCATGGCCATTTTCGTGTCCAAAATGTCGCATTGTCTGTACGATCTGCTGGCCCGTTACACGGCAGGAGAATGGCAGGTAGAGCTGCCTCTGATCGTCAGCAACCATCCCGATCTCCGGAGCGTGGCGGAACGTTTCGATATCCCTTTCCATCATATTCCGATCACGAAGGACAATAAAGCCGAACAAGAACAAAAAACATTCAAACTACTGTCTGAAAACAGGATAGATTTTGTCGTGCTGGCTCGTTACATGCAAATACTCTCGGAAGATTTCATCAACCGCTATCCGCATAACATCATCAATATCCACCACTCTTTCCTGCCTGCTTTCGTGGGTGCCCGTCCCTATCACGCCGCCCACGAACGAGGCGTAAAACTGATCGGAGCGACCAGTCATTACGTAACGACCGAACTGGATGCGGGACCGATCATCGAGCAGAATATCGTACGTATCTCCCACCGCGATTCGGTGGCCAGTCTCATTCACAAAGGACAGGACCTGGAAAAGATCGTACTTTCGCAGGCAGTGGAAAAGCATATCGAACGTAAAATTCTGACCTATAAAAATAAAACGGTTATATTTACGTAACACTATCCCGGAAGAGCGTATCCGGATTAAAAAGTTTTTTCAAAAACGCGGGCAATTTGTATATTTATAAAAATTGTTCTAAGTTTGTACAGAGTTTAAGAGTATGAAAACACCGACGCTCATATTTCTATCGTTTCTGGCTCTCCTCTTTTCGGGATTTCTGACTCCCGAGACGAAAGCCGAGGTGTCGGTATCTTCGAAAACTCAATTCTTGTCGGAAAATTTTTCGGTAGCCCGGCCCACAGATTTCCTGGCCGTGGAAACGGTTGAATCCGTAACGCCACCCCTCATGCGGGTTTTGCGCAAACCCGGAGAAAGAGTGCAGAAACCGGGGTGCGAAATATCCGACGGATATACGGAGTTCCATTTTGCTTCGATCAACTGCTGCCGTCCGAAAGCACCCATCTCTTTTTCGATGCTCGGCGATCAGATCGCCGTCCTGTCCCATGACGCCGACTATCTCCGGTTCGGCATATTGGTGATTTAGCCCGCTCTTCTTCTTTTCGCGGCCGGAATCGACCGGACGTGGGTGTAGTATGCTTTTCCCAAAAGTGGATATAGGCAGGGACGCCGTGTAACCATATCCGGGAAGTTGTTGCGGCATGTGATTCCGGGATAATTCCTGTTTCACAAAGTGGAAAAAAGTTTTCCATGTAACTGCACCTCCAGAATTTTTCCGATTTCTTTTTTGATGAAGTTCATTATGAATCTGATACATATATGCAAAGAAACCCTGATGATGATGGGTTTCACCTTTGCAGTAGGCATTGCCTTCGCCTATCTGCTCAAACTGATGATTCTGTTGTTCTCCTGTTTCGGAAAAAACGGGATGACCGTATGGATGAAGAAAAGCAGGGTATGGGGACGAGCCTATCGCATGGGAGTCGAACACATATACCGGGAGGCCCGGTATATTACCTTGCCGGACGAGAGTCGTACTCCGGCCGCATCGCTTATGTTAGGAACTTATGCGGGCAAAACCCGCACAATCGACGGACTGGCGGAATATCATTTCGGCGATCCTGAAGAATCTGCCCTGCAGGACAAGGAGATGAAACGGCTTTATGAGTTCCACTATGGAAAAATTTGATTTGAATAATATTTTTCAGGGGATTTCCACCCTGTTGCAGTCCGATCCGGCCATCATGTACGCCCGTATCGGGTTGATATTGCTCGGTATACTGTTGGTCTACCTGGGGCGCAAAGGCGTTCTCGAACCGTTGGTCATGATTCCCATGGGGTTGGGAATGGCCGCCGTGAACGCCGGAGTGCTGATTTTCCCTGGCGGAATACACGGTAATCTGTTTCTTGATCCGATGGTGACGGATACCGATCAGTTGATGAACATCCTGCAAATCGACTTCCTGCAGCCGGTCTATACGTTTACATTCAGTAACGGACTGATTGCCTGTCTGATATTCATGGGAATCGGTACGATGCTCGACATAAACTTCTTGTTGGCCAAGCCCCTGCAGAGCATGTTTCTGGCGCTTTGCGCCGAACTGGGGACATTCGCCGTCGTACCGATCGCTTTCGCTATGGGGCTTAGCCCCAATGACAGCGCCTCGATCGCCATGGTGGGCGGAGCGGACGGTCCGATGGTGCTGTTCACGTCGCTCAATCTCTCCAAAGAGATATTCGTACCGATCACGGTCGTAGCCTATCTGTATCTCGGCCTTACGTACGGGGGATATCCGTATCTGGTACGGGCGATGGTTCCCAAGCGCTTTCGGGCCATCAAAATGAAACCGGCGAAAAAGGCTCCCAAACAGTACAGTGCCGCGACCAAGATATCGTTCGCTGTCGTCATGTGCGTGGTCCTTTGTCTGCTTTTTCCCGTGGCGGCCCCCCTGTTCTTTTCGCTTTTCATCGGAGTGGTTATCAAGGAGTCGGGGTTGAAGCACGTATGCGACTTTATCAGCGGCCCCATGCTGTACGGCTCGACGTTCTTTCTGGGGATTTTGCTGGGAATCCTGTGCGATGCGCACACGCTGCTCGATCCTACGGTGCTGAAACTGCTCGTATTGGGTATACTGGCTCTGCTGATTTCGGGAATAGGCGGCATACTCGGCGGCTACGCGATGTATTTCATAAAGCGGGGCAATTTCAATCCCGTCATAGGCATCGCTGCCGTGAGTTGTGTCCCGACAACAGCCAAAGTAGCTCAGAAGATCGTCAGCAAGGACAATCCTTCTTCGATGGTGCTGCCCGATGCGCTGGGCGCCAATATTACGGGAGTCATCACCTCCGCGATCATCGCAGGCATTTACGTAACGGTTTTCCCTCTGTTGTAAAAAATTGAGCCATGGAATTTCTCTGGGACTTCATCCTGCATATCGACCAGTACATGATCGACATCGTGCGCGATTATCACGCATGGACCTATGCCATTCTGTTCGCCGTCATCTTTTGCGAAACGGGACTGGTCGTAACACCGTTTCTTCCCGGAGATTCGTTGCTTTTTGTTGCCGGGGCGGTCTCGGCATTGCCCGGGATGCCCGTAAACGTGCAC
The DNA here is from genome assembly GCF_014982715.1 of Gallalistipes aquisgranensis. Taxonomy (NCBI): domain Bacteria; kingdom Pseudomonadati; phylum Bacteroidota; class Bacteroidia; order Bacteroidales; family Rikenellaceae; genus Gallalistipes; species Gallalistipes aquisgranensis. The sequence continues at coordinate 1,030,228 of NZ_JADCJY010000001.1, forward strand.
TTTCTGGCCTTGTTGCTGTTCGCTGCGGCCGTAGCCGGGGATTCCTGCAACTACATGATCGGGCACTTTTTCGGACGCAAATTGTTCGGCAACCCCGATTCTAGGATTTTCAAACAGCGTTATCTCGACAAAACGCATGATTTTTACCGGAAATACGGAGGTAAAACCATTATCCTCGCCCGGTTCGTGCCTGTAATCCGCACCTTCGCCCCTTTCGTGGCCGGAATGGGAAAGATGCATTATGCCTACTTCATGTCGTACAATGTGATCGGAGGTGCCGCGTGGATCGCGTTGTTCTGTTACGCAGGGTACTTGTTCGGCGATCTGCCGTTCGTACAGGAGAACCTAAAAATGCTGATCGTTGCGATCGTTTTCATTTCGATTCTGCCGGCTGTCGTCGAAATCGTACGGGAGAAGCTGAAATTGAGGAAAGAGGTTCGGCCTGCCGTAAACGGAACGGAGGAGGCAAAAGATAAATACCACGACAGGAAATAGCATTTCTGTATCACCACAACCGGATTATATGAAAAGGGCTGTTCTTTCGGGTATATGGGTGCTTGCGATAATGGTCGTTGTCGCAGCGGGACACTCCGTCCCCCGACATCATACGGACGGTTATCAAAAGACGTCGGTCATGTTGTCCGAAAAGGATGACATCCAAACTATTTCCAATGCCCGTATCATTCACAACGACGACGGCGAACTGGCATCTGCCAGCTGTCTGCGTATCGCCGATCATCGGGATAACAGCACCACATCGAAGAATGCTGCGGCCGATCCGTTTGTCCTGACGGAATTTTTCAGACAGCATCGGTTCCTGAGCGAAATGATCCGGTGCTGTATTTCCATGCACGATCGGCACACACCTTCCCGCCTTCATCTGTATTCACGTCTAAACATTTGACCGAAACGGCATTCCGTTTCCGGCCGGACCCGTTTTCCCGACAATCTCGTCATTTTCTGCCGGGTACGTTTTCGAACGTACTGTCAGATCGTTCCGTAACTGTTCCGTCTCAGTATGGCGAGGCAGCGTGCGACATACATGCAGGGACAAATATGTCCGTGCAGGATAAATGTGTATGGGAAACGGTACGGAAGCGGACCGTGTTAGAAAATATCCTGACCCGATTTCACTTTTAACCTTCAAAAACAAACTTTATTATGAAAACGATCAAATCTGAGAAAGTAGCCGCAACGGCTCAACCCAAACACCGTAAAGGTATCTCTGCGGCACTCGTCATCGCCGTATGCGCCGTCGTCGCCTTCGTATTCTTCTACTACGTTTGCGGGAATCCCTCAAACTTCGATGCCAAAGGGCATCCGATCGACAACAACATATTCGGGACTCTTTATCAGGGCGGTTTCGTGATTCCGATCGTGATGACACTTCTTTTGACCGTGCTTTCGCTCGGCGTCGAACGGATCATCGCTTTGAGCAAAGCGAACGGAAAAGGTAAAATCGTCAATTTCGTCGCCCAGGCCAAATCGCTCCTCCAGAACGGTGATTTGGACGCAACTGAAGAACTCTGCGACAAACAGCGGGGATCGGTCGCCAATATTCTCAAGGCCGCACTGGTCCGTTACCGTGACGTGGAGAACCGGAGCGATCTTACCAGCGACGAAAAGGCCGGCATCGTGGAGAAGGAAGTGGCCGATGCCACGGCCCTCGAACTTCCCTACATGCAGCAGAACCTGAACGTCATTGCTACGATCTCTTCACTGGGTACACTCTTCGGACTGTTGGGAACGGTACTCGGCATGATTCGTTCTTTCGGGGCAATGGCCAATGAAGGAGCCCCTGACTCGATCGCTCTTTCCCTTGGTATTTCGGAGGCCCTGATGAATACGGCCATGGGAATCATGACGGGAGCGCTCGCCATCATCGTTTATAACTATTTCTCCTCGAAAGTCGAAAACATCACGAATGCCGTGGACGAAGTGGGATTTGCCATCGGTCAGACATTCAAGGAGAAGAAATAGGAACCCGCAATCCTAATAATCAAATTATATGGCAAAGGTAAAACCCGGCAAGAAAGATACGTTCATCGACATGACCGCGATGAGCGACGTCACCGTGCTCTTGCTTACTTTTTTCATGTTGACGGCCAATTTCATTCCGCTCGAACCCGTGCAGGTAGTCACTCCGGCATCCGTGATAGAGACCAAGGTGCCCGATTACAACTATGTGACGATATTGGTCGATCCGCAGGGCGAAATTTTCCTGAATCTGGACCGTCCCTCGGATAAGACGGAAACGCTGGAAAAAATGGGAGAACTTTTCAATATCGAATTTTCGGAGCGGGAGAAGGCTAATTTTGCCGAACCCACCACGTTCGCCAGCGTTCCCATGGGTGCGATGAAGCAGTATCTGCAATTGGACATGGACGGACAGAAAGAGTTTATGAAACAGTTCGGGGGCATTCCGGCCGACAGTGCGAACAATCAGTTGGCCATGTGGCTGAAAACGGCGAAGAGCGTGAACAAGGATCTGACGATCTCCGTCAAGGCTGACGAGACTACGCCCTACCCCCTGATCAGAAACGTGACGTCCACGCTTCAGGATATCAAGGAAAACCGTTTCAGTCTGGTGACGCAACTGCGCGGTATGCCGGAAGGACTTTAACAATCAAATCGAATGCATTATGGCTGAAATTAATACGGACACAGGCGGTACCAAGAAGGGGAAACCGAAGAAAATCCGGCTGAGGGTGGATTTTACGCCGATGGTCGATATGAACATGCTGCTGCTGACATTTTTCATGTTCTGCACCTCCCTGTCCAGGCCCCAGGTCATGGAATTGGTGCTGCCGACCAAGGAGGATCAGGTGCTGACTGAAGAGGAGAAGAACAAAGTGAAAGATTCCAAGGCCATTACACTGATTCTCGGCAAGGACGACAAGGTATATTACTATTTCGGCAAGATAGACGAAGCCAAATATGCCGATTACACCTCCCTGCACGAGACGGACTATTCTCCGAACGGAATACGTGCCATTCTGTTGGAACGCAATGCCGATGCCGTACGGCGGATCACCGATCTCAAACGGAAGAAACTCGCGCAGGAGATTAGCGAAGAGGAGTTCAAGAGCGAATCCGCCCGAATCAAGAGCAATCCCGACGGGCAGGTGGTCGTCATCAAACCGACGGACGATTCCTCGTACCGCAACATGGTGGATGTCCTGGATGAAATGCAGATATGCAGCATCGGCAAATACGCGCTGGTGGAGATGACCGACGGCGACCACTATCTGCTCCGGAATTATCTGACGCAGGGCGGTTATGCCGCCACAGGTGAACTTCCCCAATAACAATCCGTCTCATTTCCAATGAAAGAAGATCATGAATGATGTAAAACTGAACTCCCCCGAATGGATCGAACTGATTTTCGAGGGAAAGAACAAAGAGTACGGAGCCTACTATCTGCGCAACACTTCGGCCAGAAGGTATATCGCCGGCATACTGGCCGTTCTGGTATTCGTAATCATCGTGTCGCTTTTGCCGGCACTGATCGAAAAGGTGAAGTCGTCTGTCGACAGGAACCTGGGCAATATCAGTACGACGGTGGAGCTGACGAATATCAAGAGTATCGAAGAGCAGGTCCAGGAAGAGAACATCATCCGGGAAACGGAGCCTGTCGCACCGCCCCCCGTTCTGAAGTCCACGATAAAGTTCACCCCGCCGGTCATTACCGAAGACGAAAATGTCAGGGACGACGAGCAGATGATCTCGCAGGAAGAGCTCAATGAAAGCAAGGTGCAGATCTCGATCGCCACTGTGGAAGGGGTCGACGATCCCGATGCGGTGGACATAGCCGAGCTCAAGGAACACAAGGTCATCGTAGCCGCGAAGGAGGAGGAAGTGTTCGTAAGCGTGGAACAGATGCCGCAGTTCCCCGGAGGGGAGAGGGCCCTGCTCGAATATCTGGGAAAAAGTATCCGCTATCCCGTTGCGGCCATGGAAAACGGAGTCGAAGGGAAAGTCATTCTCCGGTTCGTGGTCAACACGGACGGGACGATCGGCGATATCACCGTCCTGCAGGGGGCGGACAGTTCGTTGAATGAAGAGGCGGTCCGGGTCGTTTCCGAAATGCCGCAATGGAGTCCCGGACGCCAGAACGGACGGCCTGTGAGAGTGTATTACACGGTCCCGGTTCATTTCAAAATCAATTATTGACAGAATCATGTTCACGAACCGAAAAATACCGTTCCGTACGGTCTGGGGAGTACTGATGACCTTCGTGTATCTGGGGCTCGCTTACGCTACCGTATTTACGCCCTTGCTGATCCGCTACAATGCGTACAACGATCCCCGGCATGACGACAACGTGATGCTTCGCACGATTCTGGGTATCGTCTTTTTCGTCTATGCCGTCGTACGGGGATACAATGTCTGGCAAAAAACGAACAGAAAGGATTGACAACTATGGACCGGAAGATGAAAATGATTCTGTGTTGCCTGTGCGTGATTCTGATCGGCGGCGGTTGCCGCCAGAAAAGAATAACCCGGACAGACACGACTACCAGTGGGATCGCGGCCATCGTGAGCGACGATTGTTTCGGCAACATCACGCAGGAGGAGATAGACGTATTCGAGGCATTGAACTTCGATGCTTCCATCCTTCCCCTGTATACGGACGAGGCCCGTGCCGTGAAGTTGCTGATAGAAGACAGCATTCGTTTTGCCATTCTGGCCCGAGACCTGACCGAACACGAGAAAGAGATCATTCACGCCGGAAACAGAGAGTTGGTACCCCGTTCCCAAAAGATCGCCATAGATGGTATCGCACTGATTGTAAACCGGAACAATCCGCTGTCGCGTATGAGTGTCGTTTCGCTGCGGAAGGTCATGACGGGCGACGCGAAAAACTGGAACGACCTCGACCCTTCATTGCCTCACCGGCGTATCGCGGTCGTATTCGACAGTCCGAATTCCAGCATGGCCCGGTTCGTCCGGGATTCCGTTTGCGGGGGAATACCTCTGTCCGGGGATATCCGTGCCCTTGAGGATAACCGGGCAGTATTGGACTATGTTTCCGCGCACTCCGATGCGTTGGGTGTGCTGGGGGTAAACTGGATCAGTAATCCGAACGATTCGACGCAGGTAACGTTCAACCGGACGATCAAGGTGTTGTCCGTCAGCCGCACCCATCCGGCATCGGCCGACAACAGCTACCTGCCGGTACCGGCCTACCTGTATCTTAGGTACTATCCGCTGACCCGTGACGTGTATGCCGTACTCACTGATCTGAAAGGCACGCTCCCGGCCGGTTTCACCCATTTCATCGCCGGAGACCGAGGACAACGGATCATTCTCAAGTCGGGTCTCGTTCCTGCCACGCGTCCCGTACGGACCGTAGAGATAAAAGAGACTTTCTAAATTTAAAATTCGAACCATGAAAAGAATTCTTTTTATTGTAATCGCTCTCTTTTCTGTGCTGCACATCGCGGCACAGGATATGGGGGCGGATTATTTTGCCGTCGGAGAGTTCGATGCGGCCCGCAAAATCTTCGAAAGCCGAAACGACAATCCGGCCGAGACGAACTACTATCTCGGGGAGATCGCACGCTTGCAGGGCGATCCTGCCGGTGCGAAAAACTATTATGCGAGAGGGAAAGCCGCAGACCCTCAGTATCCGCTGAACGAAATCGGACTGTTACGGCTATCGTTTTCCTGCGACAAGGAGGCAGCTGCCGATGCGTTGAACGACCTTGTCAAAGCCAAACAGAACAAGAAAAACCCGCTCGTTCTCACCGTTGCGGCAACCGTGTTTTACGATAATGGAATGCCGTCCGAAGGCGATGAGATGCTGGAACGGGCCGAGACGGCTGACAGGAATTCCGTTTTGCCCCACATGGTGCGCGGGGACCGTTTCTTTCGGGAAAACGATCCGGGGGCTGCTGCCGGACAGTACGAGCAGGCCCTGATGAAAAATCCGGATTATCCGGTTACGTATATCCGGATTGCGCAGATATACATGCGGAACAATCCCGAAATCGCCATCGAAAGGCTGAAAGAGCTGGAAACCAGGCATCCGGATTATCCGCTGACGCAAAAGTATCTCGCAAAAAGCTACTTCCGGACCGGGCAGTACAAACAGGCCATTGCGTTGTATGAGAAAATGTTCACCGTACCCGGACAGGAAACCGATCTGGATGCAGTCACCGGTTATGCCGCCTCCCTTTTTTTCACAGAGGCGTACGACCGGGCGGCCGCACTGATACAACAAGGGCTGTCGATCTCTCCGGACGATTTCGTTCTGAACCGGTTGCGTATGTACTGCGACCTGGCGCAGAAAAAGTATTCCGACGGATTGAGCGCCGCCAGCCGGTTCTTCGCTCTTCCCCGGGGGGACAACGAATATATAGCACGGGATTACATCACATACGGAGACCTGTTGTTCAATAGCGGCCGTCCGGACGAGGCCGTTCTCCAATATGACATGGCCCTCAAACTGCCTGGCGTCGCACCCGAGACGATCCGTCAGATCGCGGAAAATCTTTTCCGAAAAGCTCCCGGAAAAGCGGCCGGATATTATCGCAAATACATTGATGCCATAGGGGAAGCTGCTCAGGCTACCGATTATTACACATTGGGGCAGACTCTTTACCGGGAAGCGGTCGCTCTTTCGCAAGACACGGTAAGTAACGATGCGCCGGAGCGCCTCACCCAATGTCTCAATCAGGCGGACAGCGCCTTTACGGTAGTCTGCGATCGCATCCCCGAAAGCCATCTGGGTCCTGTCTTCCGTGCCCGCGTGAATTCTCTCCGTGATCCGGAAGCTACGGCCGGTCTGGCCAAGCCCTTCTACGAAACCGTTCTCAAGATTATACTCGGCAAAGAAAACCCGACGAAAAACCGGCGGGAACTGGTCGAAGCCTATCGTTATCTGGGTTATTACCATTACGTGCAGTACGAAGCGGAAAAGCGGCCGGAAGAGAAGACCCTGGCTGTGGATTATTGCCATAAAATACTGGAACTCGATCCGGCCAACGATGTTGCGACGCAATTGCTCGCTGCATTGGATGAACAATCGTAGTCAATTCCTGTATTTCAAAAAGAGAGGCGGCAGAACGATTTCGTTCTGCCGCCTCTCTTTTTTACAGTAAACCGGAATCACTCTTTTTCGGTCTTGTCCATTACTTTGCGGATACCGATACAGGCCAGTATCAGATATATTCCGGCCAGTATCCAGAGCGTGCCGTATTGAGCCATTACGTCGGAGAGGGAAGCCCCCATCGTCTGTATCCGCAGGAATCCCTCTACGCCGCTGCTGCTGGGAAAAATCTTTCCGAACTCATACAGCCAGTGGGGAATAGTCTCTTTCGGCACGGAGGCACCGCTTATCATCAGCATCGGAATCGAGCTCCACAGCATGAACAACAGGGAATTTTCCCGATAACGAAACAGGGTGGAGATCGCTATTCCCAGGAAAATGCAGGCCAGCATATAGGGAACGAGAAAGCCGACGATATTCAGGAACGTACCGTTCATCGGATAGTGGAACCATCGGTAATGGACCACCAGAATGTAGGAAAGCGTGACAGCATAGATCGACAGGTAAGCCACTGTCTTGCCCAGCACTACGGGCAGTGTCGAAAGCCGCCTCTCGCCCGGTATGCACAGTCTTTTGTAGACTCCGAACTCCCTCCAAGTTCCCCCGATCATTCCGATACCGATCAGCAGCGTCTGCTGGATGATAATGATGATGATGGCGGGCATGACGAATGAACCGTACCCCCCGTAGGGATTGAACAGGTTCGTAACTCCGTAGGCAACGGGATTTATCGTGGCTTCCGCCTGCGGAATGGTTGCGCCGGAGGCGAGTAGCCGGACGAATTCCACCTCGCCCCCTACTCCGGTTACCCCGCTCACCACATCGGCGAAAACCTGCCGGTACATCAGAAAATAACTGGCGTCGACATAAACCCCGACGATGGCTTTTTCGCCCCGCATCAATTTCTTTTCGTAATCGTGCGGAATATAGACGATTCCATGTACCTTGCGATCGAAGAAGAGGCGTTTGGCCTCCTCCATGGACGGAGGCGTGTAGGAGACGAAGATATTGGGCTCGGCATCGAACGTTTCGATCAGTTTACGGCTCGAAGAGGTCTGGCTGTGGTCGATCACCGCTACGGGAATGTTGCGGACCACCTGGTTCTTGTAGGCCAGTGCATATACTGTGGTGTAGATGAGTATGGCGAAAATCAGGATCAGCATGACTCCCGCGTCGTGGAAAATATGGCTGTACTCGGTGCGCAGCACCGAACGGAATTCCTTCCATTTTACGCCGAATCGTTGTGTCTTCATCTTACATCCTCCTCCAATAGGTTTCGTTCGTCGCGATCTTTTTCAGCCGGGGCAGGCAAAGCAGCGGCAGCAGAATGAAAACGACGGTCATCCAACCCAGGTCGTGTATGGAATATATGACCGGGGCTCCCCGCATGGCCTGGTCAATGAATACATCCGTATAGAACGTGAATGGGAATATGCGGCTGAACGCGACGACATACCAGTCCATTGCCATCAACGGAAAAGTAAGTCCGGAGAAGGTGAAGGCCAGCACCGAATAGCCTCCCGCTATCGAAAGCGACAACCGCAGGTTGCTCAGTACGGAAATGATCAGCACACCGATCGACTGGTAGGAGAGCACGAAAAGAAATCCGGCTAGAATCAACAATGCCGCACTGCCGTTCAGGGGCACTCCCACCCATTTGTACATGATCGTATTCATCAGCAGGCTCATCAGAAACATGGCCCCCGTATAGGGGATCATTTTCCCGATCAGGGCCGGCCATATCTCCCCGCCGGCCGCAGCCATCCATTCTCCTGCCGTCGCGTTTTTCAATTCCGATCCGATGGCGAAGACCGTCAGCAGGATCGTGAAAATCAGAAGCATCATGGGCATGAAACTGGGCATAAGGAAATATCCGTAATTCACCCACGGGTTGAAAAGCAGGTGACGGTCGAAATAGATCGGCATGGCCTGGTTGTACGCCTGTTTTTCGGAAAGCCCTTTTTTCATCAGCGTCTGAATCTGTATTCCCGTAGAAAAGGTCGTGACCGTGGTTTGCAGGTCTTTTCCCAGGAATCCGTTGACAGCGATATTGGTACCGTTCACATAGGCTCCCACCCGGATAGGCGAATTGCTGTATATATCCTTTTCGAAGTTCCTCGGAATATAGACGATCGCCTCTATTTTCCCTTCACGCATCATGCGCTCGCCCTGTTCCATGTCCTGTATGTCGTAAGAGACCATGGCGGCCGGCGTGGCGTCGATCATCGAAGCCAGTTGTCGTGAGAGAGGCGAATGATCTTCGTCGAGTACGGCAATGGGCATATCTCTCGGAGTGCCTTCGCCGAAAACCGCCGCGAAAAAGAGGAACGATATGACGGGCAGTATGATCATGAGCGTGGGATAGATCGGATACTTCCGTATCCGCCCCCACTCACGCCGTAGCACACGCCCTGTCTTTCTGAAGAATCCCATATTCTTCCTCCGTTCCTATTTCAGTTCGTCCCAGTTCACGATCGCGCTCATGCCCGGACGCAGATCGGGTTCCTGTTTCCCTGCGGGACGTGCCTTCACGTTGAAAGTCCGAATGTCGAAACCGCCCCTCGTGCGGGTAGCCGACCATGTGGCAAAGTCGGCCTGCGGTGCGATGTAGTAAACTTCCAACTCCACGTCTTTGGCCAATGCGGGAATGTCGGCCCGGAATTTCGTTCCCATTTTGATCTTGGGCAACAGGGTCTCCTTTACGTTGAACGACACCCATTTGTCGCTCATGTCGAGAATCGTGACGACGGGGTACCCGCTGCCGACCAACTCCCCCGCTTCGGCGATGACGGTCGAGACCTCCCCGTCTACGGGCGAATAGACGCAGGCGTCCGAGACATAGCTTTCCACTTCGGATACGGCTCCGGCAGCTTGGGCGACAAGTGCGGCTGCGGCAGCCTTGTCTTCCTTGCGCGTACCGGCTACGGCCATGTCGTACTGCGATTTCGCAGCGGCGGCCGTCGCCTTCATGGCGTTCAGATTCGCCAGTGCTTCGTCGTGTTTCTGAGCCGGCACTACCCCCTCCTTATACAGATTGTCGATCCGGTCGAACGTTTTCTGTGCCAACGCCACGCCTGCCTCGGCCTTCTGCCACAGGCTCTGGGCCGCCTCTATCTGCTGAATCCTGGCACCTGCCAATGCCATCTTATCCTGGGCCTGCGCTGCACTTTCGGCCGCTTTGGCCTGGCGCAACTTGGCCTCCACTTCGGGAATGCTCAGCGTATAGAGCAATTCGCCTTTCCGCACTTTCTGCCCCTCTTTTACCAACATCCTGTCGATTCGCCCCGCCAGCTTCGAAGATGCCTTATAGCTGGTCACGTCCGTCTCTCCCTGCAGCAGCACGGGTGCGGGTTTGACGACGACCCAGCTGATCAGTGCCACGAGGGTGGCAACGGCAAGAATGGCCCCGATCAATCCGATCACATTACTCTTCTTCATACGTGTAGTTTTTTATTTATAGTTTTCCAACTTTTTATTCTTCGAACCGTATCTGTACGGCAGTCGGCCGTTTTCCGTAGTCTGCGAACTGTTCGCTCGCTCCGGCCGCTTCCAGCAGACGGGCCAGCATCAGGTCGTAGTAATAGGCAGCCTGAATCCGCTCCGTTTTGATTTTGGCAAGGTTCAACTGGGCGTCGATCACGTCGGCCGAAGAAGCCATCCCTTCTTTGAATGCCGCATTCTGAATCCGCAGATACTCCTGCGCGAATTTCAGGGAAGCCTCGATGGAAGGCATCTGATCGTGATAGGTGCGCATTTCATTGTAAAGTTTTTCTATCAGTACCGAGATTTCATTGCCGGCTTTGGTCTGCAGAGCCTCCACCTGCCGGACGGTATTTTTGGCCGCGCTGAATTTGTATTCACGATTCAGCCCGTCGAATATTTTCAGTTGAATCCCCGCGCCTACGGCCCATGTGGGAAGATATTTCGAGAACTGATAATTATAGAAGAAAGTCCCTCCGCCCAAGGCGATCTGCGGCAAAAATTCCGAGCGTTGCAGCCGGACGTTCTCTTTAGCCAGATCCCTCTTCAAAGCCACCTGGTTGAGCAACGGGTTGTTCTTGGCAGCCAAATCCTTGAAATAAGCCACATCTTCTATTTCTTCCAGTATGAACATCGGCGATACCGGGACAAACTCCTGTTCTTCGTTCAGCGTGTTGCTCAACGCAGTAGTCACCGTCCGTGCCTGCAACCGGGACTGGAGCAACTCGCGTTCCGCCTCGGCCATTTTCACCTCCGCATACAACCGGTCCCCTTGCGAAATGATTCCGTTCTTTTCCAGTGCGATGGCGTCATTCAGATGAACCCTCACTCCATCCACTACCTGCTGCCGGACGGCTACGACCTGGTTGGCGAGGGCCAGTCCGTAATAATATTCGGCCAGCTGCGAAACCAGCGCATTGCGGCTTTGCGCACCTTTTTCCCGGGTAGTTCGCTCGTTGATCTTCGCCGCATTGTTCGCCGCATTGATCTTGCCTCCCGTATAGAGCGGCATGGTCACGCTGCCCCCCACGAATGCAGTATTACGGTCCTGAATCGTCATACCCCAGTTTTGTCCCAGCAGCGCCCCCGCCTGTTGCAGGATTTCGGGCGGCAGAATACCTGTACCGCCCATACCTTCCATCAATCCCTTGACCGGTTCCTTCAGACCGTTCAGATCGATGCCGATATCCTTGCCCAGATGCGCATAGGTTCCCGTTACACCGATCTGTGGCAACCGAAGTCCGAACGCAGCTTTCCGCTCCTGTTCCGCGGCCTTTTCCTCATACTGCAAAGCGCTAATTTCAGGGTTGTTGGTCATCGTCCTGACAAGCGCATCGTCGAATGAGAGCATCTTTTTACCCTCCTGGGCCCCTGCTCCGAGAACCGCACCGGCGAGTGCCGTCAGCAGAATCATTTTTTTCATACGGTACATGCTTTAGTTTATCTTGCTTTTATCAATCTCATCGCCTGCCCGACAATATGGCCGGTATCCGCACAATCCGGCTCTTTACAACTGATTATCCGATTGTAACGCAATGCGAGGTATTGCATCGGCAACCCGATCATCGCATGGTAAAGATCATCGGGCAACAAGTCGCTCCTTATCCCGGGACTGTTACGGATCATAATCATCAACTCTTCTGCCAAAGCGTCCACCCGGGCCGTCAATGCGGGACGGATCGTTACGGAGAAATCATTGAGCAGCATGATCAAAAATTTTATCCGGGCTTCGTTCTCCCGGGATATTTGCAGGATGTGGAGAATCACTCCTTCCACGATCTCCTCCACCCCGTGCTTTTCTGCGATCAGCGAAGATATTTTCTCGTTGATAATGTTGAAGTAAAGTTCCAGCATATCATTGATAAGCTCCTCTTTTCCTGAATAATGGCGATAGAGGTAACCTACCGATACGCCGGCCCTCTTCGCGATTGCTGCCACCGAACAGTTGGGAATCCCCTGCTCGCTGATGATTTCGATTGCCGCATCGCGTATCCGTTCGATTTTCGATGTATCAATTCTTTTCGACATGATTCACTTTAATAAATGAATGATTATTCATTCATATTCGAGTGCAAATATGAAAAGTATTTTGCGATTCTCCAAAAAATAATGAATGAATATTCATTTATTTTTAAAGGCTTGACAAAGGCCATGCTTACTCCATTAACTGGACTTTACGAGATGATACAAAAGCGGCCCCTTGCAATTTTCACAAAAGAAATATGGAAGTGGTGCTGATTGCTATCCGGTTATTGGCCGGATAACCGATAACGGAATGTGATCGACGTAATGAACTTGACGCGATTCAAAAAGGCCTTCTTGTTTTTCAATCATTAAAAAATCAGCCACATATATGCCGATTGATCTCCCTCACCTCTGCGGCCTCTCCGGGCAGGACCACTACATCGACACCGGCCTTGCGAAGCAACTCCTCCCCATGGCACTCCACGAAACATGGAGGTTCCTTGAGTGCGAAAACCACTTTGGAAAAACCGTAACGCAAAATCAGTTCCGTACACGATTCAGGTTTCGATTTACGAAGGGAACAAGGTTCCATCGAACTGTACATCGTCGCACCGCGCAGGTCTTCCCCGGCCGCAAGAGCTTTGGCAATGGCCTCCTCCTCCGCATGGTTCGCAGAACCGGTTTCATGAGTATACCCCGTGTAACTGCGGCCCGAAGGCAATACCACGACCGCCCCTACGCAATAAGCGCTGCAGGTCGGCACACAGCGACGGCTTTGCCTTATCGCCTCCTTCAGATATTCCAGATCGGTTTTCATCGTTTCAATTCGTAACGCATTACGGCCATATCCCCTACTTTGCGGACTTCGAGCAACGCCATCCTGCGTTCCCGGCCGAAAGGATAATTTCCATCTGTCACCAGTCGCGGAGCGCCTCCTTGTCCCACGAAAAAGGGCGCCACGGCCAGGCGGAATTCATCCACCATGTTTTCTTCGAAAAACAGGCCGAGCACATGGCTCCCCCCTTCCACCAGCAAGGAGCGGAATCCCCGGCTCCCGAGTTCTTCGACGACGGCACGCGCCGTCAACCGGGGAAGGGTGACGATCGAGGAGACTTCCGAAATCCGGTCACGTACGGAAGAGGGAACGGATTCCGGCAAAAAAACGATTTTTTCTCCCTCCCCTTCCGAGAAAAAACGGAGGTCGACCGGCAAGTTTCCCGTTCCGCTGAGTGTCACTTTCGCCAAATCCGGACATTGCCCCCGGACGATCCGTTCGGCCCGGAGCCCGGAGTCGCGGATCACAAGAGCCGGATTATCCCTGCGAAGCGTTTCTGCCCCTACGAGTATTGCATCACATTCGGCCCGGAGCCGATGTACCTCGGCCCAGTCTTCCGGCCCGGAGAGTACCAGCCGGCGGGGAGTCAGGTCGTCGAGACAACCGTCTGCGGACACGGCCGCCGATACGATCACTTTCATGGCCGGATCGTTTTTGCGCGGGTGTCGGTCCCGTGATGCAGCACGATCAGCGTGACCTCCGGATAAGTCCCGATCCGCATGGGATAGAGTACGTATCCGATTCCGTCGTTAATATAGAGTTGGCGGTTTCCCTCTTCGTAAAGACCGCTCCACCGGGCATACATCCAGCGGGCGGGAGACCATGCCCACTTCCCGAGCCGGAATTTCACCTGCATACTGTGGACATGACCGGCAAGGGTAAGATCGCTTTTCCCCGCCACGAGCAGGTTGTCCCACAGTTGGGGCGCATGCGAAACGGTGATATTGTAAAGGGAGTCGGGCACTCCGTCGAAAGTTCTTTCCAAATCAACCCCGCACATGGAGGAAGCATGTCCGTTCAACTTGTAGTTCGCAGGGAAATTCACTCCCGAAATCGTGATCCGGTCCGTTCCCCGGGTCAGGAAACGGGATTCGTTCACCAACGGTATCCACCCCATCTGCCTTTGCAGGGTCAGCAGGCGTCTGACATTCTCTTCGGGCGAAAGTTTCAGTGTGTCATGGATGTAAACTCCCAGATCGTGGTTGCCCAGCACGGAATAGACCGGTGCCCGCACTCCGGAGAGTACGGAGACGATTTCCGGTGTAAGTTCCGTAACGTGACTGTTGACGAGATCTCCGCTGTTGACAACGATGTCGGGATGCAAGGCATTGATCGTATCAACCATCCGGGGCAGTATCCTGTCGCTGTGGATCAGCATGCCGATATGTGTATCGGAAAACTGCACGATCCGGAATCCGTCGAAAGCAGCCGGAATGCGGGGAGACGTGATGTCGACCCGCCGCACCTCGATCCGGCTGCGCCCTACACTCCCCCCCCAGAGCATGGCTGCGAATACACAGAGCCCCAATGCCGTCCCCGCATATCCGAACAGATGGAACGTCCGGTGCGTGATTTTTCTTACCAGCAGGTCGGGCAAGGAGACAAGTACATAGATCAATTTCGGCAGCGCATTCAGGAAAAAGAGGAAGAACACCCAACTCACGGCATGCAGCAACTGCGGCGATTCCCGATCAAGACTGTTCCGGTAAAAGATCAGCGCGGAGACGATGACCAGGTCTACTGCCAACGCATAGACGATATACCCTACCCTCATCCATTTCCCGAAACGATGCTTCCGGATTATCCTGCGGTATATGTAATAATCCACCAGCAGGGCGATGACGGAGATGACGGCTATGGCGTACACGATCATAATGCGGATACGTTTAGTAAGTTCCGGCATCCAAAAAGCGAACCGGATTCGGATGCGAAGATAATCATAAAATCCAAAAATGCTTTGGCATATATGTTGCTCCGAGGGGAGGCGGATCGAATTTTCTTGCATCCGAAACATTTTCTCTATCACTCAATCAAACTATTACGAACTAAATCAATCGTCTATGAAAACATTGAGACTTTTGCTCGTCGGACTGATTTTCACCTTGCAACTGCCTGCCCAAACCCGGACGGTCAACATTTACGAGTACCGCCCGAACGTGATCGTGACCGGATTGCGCGGTGATGCGGCAGACAGCGCCATGATCGGAGCCGCCGTCCGCCACTATTTCGAAACGCACGTCACCGGTTTCCAACAGTCGCATATGCCGCAGTTCATCATCACGGGACGCGACAACCGATTTCTGCTCGGCATCGGAGGATACGTGAATTTCCGTACGGCTTATGACTTCAGCGGCGTGGTGCAGAACGAAGATTTCGTAACCTACGACATTCCGATTCCGGGGAACGCGACGACCGCCCAACAATTGCGGATGGATGCGAGTACGTCACGGTTGTTTTTCAAGGCCATTGCCAACACGAAAAAACTGGGTCGTGTCATCACTTATATCGAAACCGACTTTCGGGGCGGCGACTACCGGTTGCGGCTCCGTTCCGCTTACATCTCTTTCAAGGGATGGCTGTTCGGACGCGACGTCACGACGTTCTGCGACCTGAATGCCAGCCCCACCACGATAGACTTCGAGGGCCCGAACGCCTACACGTTCGGATTCAACACCATGATCCGGTACACGCACGCGTTCAACGACCGTTGGAGTCTGGGTGCGGCTCTCGAAATGCCGGAGGTCAGCGGCACCTATGCCCCGGGGTTGATCGCCATTCCGCAGCGCCTGCCCGATCTGCCCGTCTACGTCCAGTACAATTGGGGCAGAAATCGGTTCAGCCATATCCGTGCCTCGGCCGTTTTCCGGGACATGTACTATCATGACGAAACGCTAGGTAAGAACAAGTCCGCTTTCGGCTGGGGCACCCAGCTGAGTACTGCGATCCGGGTTACCCGTCCGTTGATTCTTTTCGGACAGGCCGTCTACGGACGCGGCATTTCCCCTTACATTCAGGATATCGACGGGGCGGGTCTCGATATCGTTCCCGACCCGCGCCACCCGGACCAATTGCAGACCCTGCCGATGTTCGGCTGGTTCGGGGCGGCCCAGATCAACCTGCTCGACAACCTGTTCTGCTCGGGAGGATTCTCGCAGGTGAGGGTTTACAAGCGCAACGACTTCGGCACTTCCGACATGTACCGCACAGCCCAGTACATTTTCGGCAACGTGTTTTACCACATCACTCCCAACTGCCAGGTCGCACTGGAATACCTCTACGGCAAGCGCAAAAACATGGATAATGCATCGAACCATGCCAATCGGATACAGGCGATGATTCAATACAATTTCTGATTTTCATGACGATTTTT
The DNA here is from genome assembly GCF_014982715.1 of Gallalistipes aquisgranensis. Lineage (NCBI taxonomy): Bacteria > Pseudomonadati > Bacteroidota > Bacteroidia > Bacteroidales > Rikenellaceae > Gallalistipes > Gallalistipes aquisgranensis. Next base: position 1,046,932 of record NZ_JADCJY010000001.1, read on the forward strand.
CCCGGATCGCTTTGATTCTTAAAATAATTTAATTATGTTTGCCGTATCAAAATAGAAAACAGATGTCGGGAACAATGAATCATGGCTGGTGGTGGCGCTCATTGCTTAGAAGTAAACAATGACGGCTTTACCATTGATCCCCGGTACGAAAACATAAAAGGCCCGTTGTTTACTTCGAACAACGGGCCTTAATTTTTTATATGGCAATCATTCAAATGTAAAACACATAACGCACTATGAGTAAAACGAAAAAAATCCTGCTGACCGACAAACAGATGCCCACCCGGTGGTACAACATTGTGGCGGATATGAAAAACCGCCCCCTGCCACCGCTCAATCCCAAGACGAAGAAACCCGTCACCAAAGAGGAAATGAGCGTTATCTTCGCCGAAGAGCTGATCGACCAGGAGATGTCCACGGAACGTTACATAGACATTCCCGAACAGGTTCAGGACGTCTACAAAATATGGCGCTCCACGCCTCTGACCCGGGCTTATGCTCTGGAAAAGGCGCTCGACACGCCGGCCAAAATCTATTTCAAAAACGAAAGCACTTCGCCCGCCGGTTCCCATAAACCCAATACGGCCATTCCGCAGGCCTATTACAACCACAAACAGGGCATCAAGCATCTGACGACCGAAACGGGCGGCGGCCAGTGGGGTACGGCCATCGCTTTCGCCTCGCAGTACTTCGATCTCGACCTGAAAGTATTCATGGTGAAGGTGAGCTACAACCAGAAGCCTTACCGTAAACTGATGATGAATGCATGGGGCGCCGATGTAATCCCCTCCCCCAGCACGCTTACACAGGCGGGCCGCGACATGCTGGCCAAAGACCCCGATTGCTCGGGCAGTCTGGGTCTGGCGATTTCGGAAGCCGTCGAAATGGCCGTCAAAGATCCGGAAACCACCAAATATTGCTTGGGAAGTGTATTGAACCATGTGCTGCTGCACCAGACTATCATAGGTGAAGAGGCGGTCATGCAAATGGAAATGGCCGGGGATATGCCCGACATCGTGATCGGCTGTTTCGGGGGCGGGTCGAACTTCGCGGGAATCGGATTCCCGTTCCTCAAGGAAAAACTGACCAAGGGAACCGACATCCGGGTTATCGCCGTAGAACCCGCTTCCTGTCCGAAACTCACGCGGGGCATCTTCCATTATGACTTCGGAGACACGGCCGGATTCACCCCACTGATTCCCATGTATACGTTAGGTCACAACTTCCAGCCGGCAGACATCCATGCCGGAGGCCTGCGTTACCACGGCGCCGGGGCTATCGTCAGCCAACTGCTCAAGGACGGCCTGATCGAGGCCCAGTCTGTTCCCCAGCTGGAAACCTTTGCGGCGGGTCTGACATTTGCCAAGACAGAGGGCATCATTCCGGCTCCCGAATCAACCCACGCCATCGCCGTTGCGATCCGGGAAGCGCTCAAAGCCAGGGAAGAGGGGAAAAGCAAAACCATTCTGTTCAACCTTTCGGGTCACGGCATGATCGACCTGTTCGCCTACGAACAGTATTTCGCGGGGAAACTCCAGAACTACGATCTGCCCGACTCGGTCATTCGGGCAAGTATCGAAGAACTGGATACCATCATCAAATAGGCCATCCGGCCATGCAAAAAATCCCGTCCCTTCCGACGGGATTTTTTATTGCCCTTTCCGGGCCGGACGCGTCCGGCCGGACTTTCCCGGTTCGCGCTCTTCGTCCCATCCGTACCTCCGCCGGGGATTGCGCGGAAACCATCCTTTTCTCACCCGTTTTTCCTGGTCGAAAATCTCCTTGATCGACCAGAAGGAAGAGAAAGCGAACACACCGAAAATCGTGGATGCCACAACATGGCGACACGCTAAGGAAGCCGCGATTCCGACGATACCCGACAGGAGAAAAAGCCACCATGAACGTGTTCCCCAGTAGTATTCGGCCTTGATCACCGCCGGATGAAAAAGCCCGATGATAAGAAACGTGCAGATTCCGATCACAAGTCCGGACAGATTATGGTTTTCGATCCACTCCATATTTCATTACTCTTTTGGTGAATTTAACCTTACCCGATTCCGGAACAAATATACTAAATCGACGGAGTTTTCCATCCGGCCGGCAAAATCTACTCACTTCGCCGTTCGGGATTTCGAATGCAGTATAACGATGATTACCGCCGTAACGATCAAGCAAAGTCCTGCCGCCGAAAGCGTTCCGAAAGTTTCGCCGAAATAGAACACCCCGACCAGAATGGCGGTCAGAGGTTCCATTGATCCCAAAATGGCAGTCATGGTCGATCCGATATTTTTGACGGCCAGCACCAGGGCGAGGTTGGAGACGACTGTAGGCAGCAATGCCAGCAACAAGGCATCTCCCGCCAGGCGGAAACTCGGCAGCCTTTCGATTCCCGTGGTCGTCGCAGCATAAACCAGGAACATCGTCGCAGCGGAAAGCAACACATAGAAAGTCAGCACAACGGAATCCATCCGGACGACTCTCGTTTTGTTGACACCGACGATATAGCAGGCGTAGGTGACGACCGTGACGAGCACCATCGAAATTCCTCTGAACGTAGCAGAGGAATCCTCTTCGCCCCAGCTCAGCAGGGCAACTCCGGCAACCGACAGGACGGCTGCGACGATCAGCCACAAGGAACATTTCTCCCGGAAAAAAAGAATCATAACCAGCGTGACCACCAACGGATAGAGAAAATGGATGGTGGTCGCCATTCCGCTGGGTATAAATTCGTAGGACATCAGCAGCCAGAGCGAGGTGGCTGCATACAGGCCTCCGAGCGCCAGAAAGATCATCATATCCTTGAAGCCGATTTTCAGTCTGCGATGCGTGCCCCTGGCGATCAACCCCATCAGCAATGCGGCGATTCCCATCCGGTAGAACAAAATGGTCGGGGTCCCGACTCCCGCCTTCAGCAGGGGAATGGAAAACAGGGGTACCAGCCCGAAGGTAGCCGACGACACGATTGCGAACAAAAGACCTTTGACGTTGTTCATGATAACGGAATGTGCGGTGTAATTTTCTGCCGGACCGGCGGCCCGCAAAGATAAGCACGAATCCGTCAAAAAGAACCGGTCGCCTTCCGTTTTGTCAAAGGCACAAAGCGGTCGGGAAACGAAAAATGATTAAATTCGTCCCGGATTCCGACGAACGGCAATCCGACAAAAGCAGGAAGCAATGAAAACACGAAGCCAAACATTTCTGATCGAGAACGAGTTGCCGTGGGAGCCGGCCGGCGAAGGTGTCCGGCGTCAAATCATGGGTTACGACGGGCAGGTCATGATGGTAAAGGTCCGGTTCGAAAAGGGGGCGGTCGGCACGCCTCATACGCACTATCACACCCAGGTGAGTTACGTTGTAAACGGCCTATTCGAGGTCTCATCGAACGGGGAGACCCGCACGTTGGGACCCGGCGACGGTTTCTATGCGGAACCCGATGCCACACACGGGGTCGTCTGTCTGGAAGCTGGCACGCTGTTGGACGTATTCACGCCGCTCAGAGACGATTTTCTGAAAAAATAAAAAACTGCCGGATATTCCGGCAGTTTTTCTTTCATCGAATTTCCCTGTCAGTAGTTTTCTTTCTTGGGTTCGAAATAGGCCTGGGGATGGGCGCAGGCCGGGCATGACTGGGGCGCCGTTTTCCCTTTGTGGACATACCCGCAATTACGGCATTGCCACTCGATCTCTTCGTCGCGCTCGAACACCTTGTCTTCCTCTACCCTGGCAAGCAGCTTGCGGTAACGGGCCTCGTGCTCTGCTTCCACTTTGGCTACATTACGGAACGTCGCAGCAATGGCGGGAAACCCCTCCTCCTCGGCCACCTTGGCGAATTCGGGATAGAGCTCGGCCCACTCCTCGTTTTCACCTTCAGCCGCAGCCTTCAGGTTTTCGGCGGTGGTGCCGATCACTCCGGCCGGATAGGATGCCGTAATTTCGACCATGCCGCCTTCAAGGTATTTGAAAAATTTCTTGGCGTGCTCCTTCTCCTGCTCGGCCGTCTCCATAAACACACCTGCGATCTGTTCGAAGCCCTCCTTCTTTGCCACGCTGGCGAAGAAAGTGTAACGGCTGCGGGCCTGCGACTCACCTGCGAACGATTTCAGCAGGTTCTGTTCGGTTCTGGTTCCTTTAACGCTTTTTCCCATCTTTTTGAATTTTTAGCTGGTTCGTAACTTTTTATGTCAACAAAGATAACAAAAATGCAAAATATTCCAACCCGTTTTCCCTATCATTTGTTTTTATGGTCTTATAAGTTATGCCTATCTTTGCGGGAAACGAACACAAGTCATGGAAGAACTCACTCTGGCCACTCCGTCGATCCTCTTTTCGGCCATTTCGCTCATCATGCTGGCCTACACTAACCGGTTCCTCTCCTACGCACAGGTGATCCGCAACATATCCGCGGAGTACCGCAAAACGCCCAGCCGCGAGGTGCTCCATCAGATCAAGAACCTCAAAAAAAGGCTGTATCTCACCCGAAGCATGCAAATACTCGGCATCTTCAGCCTGTTTCTCTGCGTAGTATGCACTTTCTTCATTTACGTGGGGTGGCAGATGGCGGCTGTCTACATCTTCGCTGCGGCCCTGATCTCGCTGATCGTTTCGCTCGGCATCTCGATCCGGGAGATTCTGATCTCGGTACGGGCACTGGAGATACACCTCGAAGGTATGGAAAACGGAAAAAAAGAGTAAATTTGCGGAACATTAACCCATAACAACCCAAAACGAAACATGGCAGACGAAAAGATCATATTCTCGATGGTGGGCGTCAGCAAGACCTTCACCAACCAGAAAAAGGTTCTCAACAACATCTATCTCTCTTTCTTCTACGGAGCAAAAATAGGTATCATCGGACTGAACGGCTCTGGAAAATCGACCCTGATGAAGATCATCGCCGGAATAGACAAAAACTATCAGGGGGAAGTGGTTTTCTCCCCCGGTTATTCGGTGGGATATCTGGAACAGGAACCGAAACTGGACGACACGAAGACCGTAAAAGAGGTCGTTCAGGAAGGATGCGCCGATGTGGTCGCTCTGCTCAAGGAGTATGAAGAGGTGAATACCAAATTCATGGAACCCATGGACGACGATCAGATGAACAAACTGATCGAACGGCAGGGGGAACTGACCGAACTGATCGAACAGAAGAGCGGCTGGGAACTGGACAGCGTGCTTGACCGGGCGATGGATGCCCTGCGCTGCCCCGACCCCGACACCCCGGTCAAGCATCTCTCCGGAGGCGAACGTCGCCGGGTAGCTCTTTGCCGCCTGTTGTTGCAGCAGCCCGACGTGTTGCTGTTGGACGAGCCGACCAACCACCTTGATGCGGAAAGCGTGGACTGGCTGGAACAGCATCTCCAACAATACAAGGGTACGGTGATCGCCGTCACCCACGACCGCTATTTCCTCGATCACGTGGCAGGATGGATTCTGGAACTCGACCGGGGAGAGGGCATTCCCTGGAAAGGCAACTATTCCAGCTGGCTGGAGCAGAAATCGAACCGCCTGGCCCTCGAAGAGAAACAGGAGAGCAAACGCCGCAAGACGCTCGAACGCGAACTGGAGTGGGTACGGATGAACCCCAAGGGACGCCAGGCCAAGAGCAAGGCCCGTCTGGCCTCTTACGACAGAATGCTGAACGAGGATGCCAAGCAGAAGGAGGAGAAACTGGAAATCTATATTCCCAACGGTCCCCGCCTGGGCGATGTGGTGATCGAAGCGAAAAACGTGAGCAAAGCGTTCGGGGACCGGCTTCTGTATGAGAATCTCAATTTCACCCTCCCTCCCGCCGGCATCGTAGGGGTGATCGGTCCCAACGGAACGGGGAAAACCACGCTGTTCCGGATGATCATGGGGCTCGAAAAACCCACTTCGGGCGAATTCAAGGTAGGCGAAACGGTAAAGCTGGCCTATGTGGACCAGCAGCACAAGTCGATCGACCCGGAAAAAACGGTCTATGAAGTGATTTCCGAGAACAGCGACATCATTACCCTCGGGAACCGGACGGTCAATGCACGGGCCTACGTCGCCCGCTTCAACTTTTCGGGTGCCGATCAGGAAAAGAAGTGCGGCATGCTGTCGGGTGGTGAACGCAACCGGCTCCATTTGGCGCTGGCACTGAAGGAACAAGGTAATGTACTGCTGCTGGACGAGCCGACCAACGATGTGGATGTCAACACACTGCGCGCCCTGGAGGAAGGGTTGGAAAACTTTGCCGGCTGTGCCGTAGTAATTTCCCACGACCGATGGTTCCTCGACCGTATCGCCACACACATTCTTTCGTTCGAAGGCGACTCGCAGGTAGTCTTTTTCGAGGGAAGTTACAGCGAATACGAGGAGCGAAAAAAACAGATGGGCGACACGACGCCCCATCGCGTAAAATACAAAAAACTGATGGCATAAAGGCATGAACGAAGGAAACTCCTGATTCATAATCAGGAGTTCTTTCAGTCGTGTCCTTATGACCGAAACGTTCAATACCACATAAAAAATGTCTGCTCAAAAACCATCCATCCCCAAAGGGACCCGTGACTTTTCGCCTGCTGAAATGATCCGGCGTACCTATATGTTCGACACGATCAAAAGCGTGTTCCGCAATTTCGGATTCCTTCCGCTGGAGACTCCTGCCATGGAGAATCTGTCTACCCTGCTGGGGAAGTACGGAGACGAAGGTGACAAACTTCTTTTCAAGATACTTAACTCCGGAGACTTCACGGAGAAGATCACCCCGGAACAGCTTTCCCATCCCAATGCGCTGGCCACACGGATTTGCGAAAAAGGGTTGCGTTACGATCTGACGGTGCCTTTCGCCCGGTACGTGGTGCAACACCAAGGAGAGATTTCGTTTCCGTTCCGGCGTTACCAGGTGCAGCCCGTGTGGCGGGCCGACCGGCCGCAAAAGGGACGTTACCGCGAGTTTTACCAGTGCGACGTGGATATTATCGGCAGCCGCAGTCTGACCAACGAAGTCGAGCTGATCCAGATCGTCGAAGAGGTATTCGGCCGCCTCGGCATTCGAGTAGTGCTGAAGATGAACAATCGCAAAATCCTGTATGGCATAGCCGAGAGTATCGGCTATGCGGACAAGATGATGGATATTACGGTAGCCATCGACAAACTGGACAAAATCGGACTGGAGAATGTCAATGCGGAACTTCTTTCCAAAGGTATCGGAGAGGAAGCGATAGCCAAACTCGAACCGATACTGAAGTTGTCCGGTTCGAACGAGCAGAAACTGAATTTATTGGAGACGATCATCGGCGGGTCGGAAACCGGCCTGAAAGGGATCGGAGAGATGCGTACCATTTTCGGATATACGGAATCGCTCGGTACGGAACTGGAGGTGGAACTTGATCTGTCCCTGGCACGGGGATTGAATTATTACACGGGAGCCATCTTCGAAGTGAAAGCGAAGGATTTCGCCATCGGAAGCATCTGCGGAGGCGGCCGCTACGACGATCTTACGGGAATTTTCGGCATGCCCAACACTTCGGGAGTCGGTATTTCATTCGGAGCAGACCGCATATACGACGTGCTGACAGGGCTGAATCTCTTTCCGGAAGAGGCCGACCTTTCCACCCGGGTCATTTTCCTCAATCTCGGGGGAGACGAGGAGCTCGCCTCGCTCCGGTTGTTGGCCGAAGTGCGTAAGTCGGGGATCGCAGCCGAAATCTATCCCGAAAACGGAAAAATGAAGAAGCAGATGGAATATGCTAACCGGCGGGGAATTCCCTTCGTGGCCATCATCGGCAGCGAAGAGCTCTCTTCCGGGTGCCTAACACTGAAAAACATGCGTAGCGGCGAACAGGAAAAAATCCCGTTCGGCGAGCTCGCCAAACACCTTGCATAATGAAACGCATCCTCATCATCCTTTGCATCTTACCGTTGTGTTGTCTGGCTCAGCGAACGCCCCGTCATGCGGGAACGGACCCCACGTTGCAGCTCCAGAAATTCAACCAGTTTTACCGCTATCTGAACGGTGCGTATGTTGACACGATCAATAACGAGAGGCTGATCGAGGACGCTATCAAGAAGATTCTTTCGGAACTGGACCCCCATTCGGCCTATGTGTCGGCAGAGGACATGGTGCCGGTCGAGGAGTCGTTTCAGGGAAGTTTCAGCGGCATCGGAGTGGAATTCAATGTATTGAACGACACATTGCTCGTAGTGAATACCGTTGCGGGAGGTCCTTCCGAAAAGGTCGGCGTTCTGCCGAACGACCGGATCGTCGCGGTGGACGGGGAGTCGGTGATCGGAATCAAACAGGCTCGGGTTCCCAAAGTGCTCCGGGGTCCCAAGGGATCGGTGGTGGAGATCGAGGTGCTGCGCAGAGGGGAAACGACCCCGATCAGTTTCCGTATCACGCGGGACGATATCCCGATCAATACGGTCGATGCGGCATACAAAATCGATGACAAGACGGGGTATATCAAGGTGAACCGTTTTGCCGCCACCACGATGAAAGAGGTCGAGGAGGCATTCGGGAAAATGGGGGAAATCGACGCACTGATTCTCGATCTGCGGGGAAACGGAGGCGGTTTTCTGGACCAGGCGGTCAAACTCGGAAACTTTTTCCTTCCGGAGGGTGCAACGATCGTCTCTACGGAAGGACGTCTCGTACCCCCCGAACGATTTTCCGCGCGGGCAGACGGTGCCTATCGTAAAGGCAAAGTGGTCGTACTGATAGACGAATCGTCCGCTTCGGCCAGCGAAATCGTGGCCGGAGCCATACAGGACTGGGACCGGGGAGTCGTTATCGGCCGCCGCAGTTTCGGAAAGGGCCTGGTGCAGCGCCAGTTCCCGCTGATCGACGGTTCCGCCGTACGTATTACCGTAGCCCGCTATCATACGCCAACGGGACGCGTCATTCAGCGACCTTTCGAAAAAGGAAACCAGCAGGCCTACTACGAGGCTTTCGCCAAACGGTTCGAGAACGGTACGGATTCGCTTAAAGCTGTCGATTCCCTGCGTTATACCACACTTCGCAGCGGCCGTCCCGTGTACGGTGGCGGCGGAATATACCCCGACATCTATGTACCTTTGGATACGACGGGTTATTCGCAATATTGGTCGAAACTGGTTCGCCGGGGAGTCATTTCCGAGTTCGTAATCCAGTATCTGGATAAACACAGAGCCGAATTGCAAAGGGCCTACCCCACTTTCGAAAAGTTTCAGTCTTCGTTTACCGTTACGCCTGAAATGCTGCAGCAACTCGTTGCGCTCGGCGAAAAGAGAGATGTCTCTCCCGATCCGGCCGGGCTTAAAACTTCGGAACAGGCGATCGCCCTTCAGATCAAAGCCCTCATCGCGCAGAAAATGTGGAATATGACCGAATATTTCAGGATCATCAATTCGGAAAACGATCCTGAACTGGAGCGTGCGCTCGACGTACTCCGAAACTGGGACAAAACGCCTGAAACGGACGGAATCGGGGATATTTGACCGATATTCTCCTGTTTTACCGGCGAAAATAACAACCGCGACTATGTTTGCGGTTGTTATTTTTTTATTATATTTGTTCTACAACTACATCCTAATAATGAAATTTTAAACAGACATGGCAGATTTTGATCTAAAGAAAGAGAATGATGCGGAAGGGGGCGAGGAGGTCTATTCGAAAGCCGTACGCGCTGGCCGGCGCACTTATTTTTTTGATGTGAAGGCCACCCGCAACGACGATTATTTCCTGACCATCACCGAGAGCCGTAAGAAACTGGGCAAGGACGGGAATTTCTTTTTCGACAAACACAAAATTTATCTGTACAAAGAGGATTTCGCCAAATTCGCCGACGGACTGGATGAGGTCGTGAATTTCATCAAGGAACATAAGCCGGAATTTTTCGCCGGACAGCAAGACGGCGAATTGCCCGGGGAAACCTTGTCGGTCGATGATGAGTTCGAAAAGTTGTAAGGGATCACCACTTTTTTTGCGGTCGAGACAAAGCCGGTCCTTTCAGAGGCCGGCTTTTTCAGATAATTTAACGGAGAGGGTCCTTGCCCCCTCCATCAAAAATCGTATATTTGTCCGAAAATTCGGAACATTCAATGAAGAACACGAATCATATCCTGCTCGTATTGAAAGGCTGTGCCATGGGAGCCGCCGATGTGGTCCCCGGCGTATCGGGCGGTACGATCGCTTTCATATCGGGCATTTACGGAGAACTGATCGAGTCGATCCGGAGCTTCGACATGGAGGCCGTCAAATACTTATTCACGCTGAAATTAGGAAAGTTCTGGGGCAAAATCAACGGAAATTTCCTGGCATCGGTCATAGCGGGAATCGCCGTCTCGATCTTCTCGCTGGCCCGTCTGATGACCTATCTGCTCGAAAATCATCCGATCTACATCTGGTCGTTCTTTTTCGGACTGATCATCGCATCGTCCCTGTTGGTTTCCAAGGAGGTGACCCGCTGGCGGACAGGAAGCGTCATCTCCCTGCTGGCCGGTATCGCAGCGGCTTACCTGATCACGGCCCTCTCCCCTGCATCGACGCCCGATACATGGTGGTTCGTCATGCTCTCGGGTGCCATCGCTATCTGCGCCATGATCTTGCCCGGGATCTCCGGGGCTTTTATCCTGCTGTTGCTTGGCAAATACATGTACATCATGGATGCGGTAGCCAATCTAAGGATCGGAATCATCCTGCTCTTTGTCATCGGAGCGGCGGCAGGGATCATCAGTTTCTCCCACTTCCTTTCCTGGCTGCTGCGTAACCACCACAACATGACCATCGCCCTGCTCACGGGCTTCATGATCGGTTCGCTCAATAAAGTATGGCCCTGGAAACAGGTTCTTTCCACCTATACAGATTCGCACGGGACGGAACACCCCCTTATGGAGGCGAACGTTCTGCCTTCCGGATACGCCTCCCTCACAGGCTCCGATCCGTTATTTTGGGAAGCGATTGTCATGTGCGCCGCAGGATTTCTGCTGATCTGGGGGATCGAACAGATCGGGAAACGCATGAAAAACACACCAAACGCCGACAGATAGATATGGCCCGACTTTACGGATTGATCGGATACCCGCTAGGGCACTCCTTTTCGGAAAAATATTTCGCTGCCAAGCTCTCGTCTCTGCACTCAGATGCATTGTACCGTAATTTTCCGCTGGAGCGGATCGACCTGCTTCCGACATTGATCCGCAGTCATCCGGAACTATGCGGTTTCAATGTCACCATCCCCTATAAAGAGCAGATTATCCCTTATCTGGACAAGTTGGATGAGGAGGCAGCCCGTGTCGGAGCCGTTAACTGCGTACGGATCGAAAATGGGAAACTGACCGGTTATAATGCCGACATATACGGTTTCGAAAGTTCCCTGCTGACACTGATCGGAGGGGAGCGGCCCGCCGCCCTCGTGTTGGGCAGCGGAGGAGCTTCGAAAGCGGTGAAATTCGTATTATCCCGTTTGCAAATGCCCTTTGTGGAAGTTTCCCGGACCAAGCGATCGGGCAATCTGACCTATGGAGAACTCTCACCGGAAGTGATGGAACGACATCTGTTGATCGTAAACACCACCCCGCTCGGCACGTTTCCCGATACGGAATCCGCTCCGGCTATTCCCTACGATCTCCTTACGTCCCGGCATTGTCTTTTCGACCTGGTCTACAACCCCCCCCTCACCCGGTTTCTCTCACAGGGTCAGACTCACGGTGCCGCCATAAAAAACGGCTACGACATGCTGGTCGGACAGGCCGAAAAGTCGTGGGAGATATGGACCCGATAGGTCTCTACTCCTTGTTTTTACAAGATTTCGAGGCGCAGGTCTTCTTTCGGGGTTTCGTACCCGTTTCCGTCTCGAATTCGTCCACATCGAATTTGGCCGCCAGTACCTTACGGGCTCTCTCCATGTCTTTTTCGGCCACCATCAGCTGGATGGGTGATCCGCCTCCCGTGATCGACGGCAGCACGGACTGAATGGTTTCGCCGACCAGCGAACATTCGATACCGTTCGACTCCAACAGACCTTTCATGATCTCGGCCCGGCCGAGTTGATTGAAACGCATAAGCATTACCACTTTCGAAGTATCCATAACGGCTGGTTTTAAATTTCTCTATAAATATAGAAAAAAGATGTTGATAAATTGCAATACGGAGGCCGCGAATCGACCCGAATTTTTCGTTATCTTTACATCCGAAGTCAACAAATAATCGTCGTATGCCGCAATTCGTTCATCTGCATGTACATACACAATACTCCATTCTGGACGGAGCCTCCCCTATCAAAGGCATCATAAAACGGGCCAAAGAGCTCGGCATGCCGGCCCTGGCCATTACCGACCACGGAAACATGTTCGGGGTCAAGGAGTTTCACGATACGGCCGAAAAAGAGGGCATTAAACCGATTCTCGGCTGCGAAGTCTATGTCGTGAAGAACCGTTTCGAAAAGGATAAGGATGAAAAGGCTGGCGACCACCTGATCCTGCTGGCCAAGAACCTCGAGGGCTATCACAATCTGGTGAAGATCGTCTCTTACTCGTGGACGGAAGGTTTCTATTACAAGCCCCGCATCGACAAGACATTGCTCCACCAGTTCCACGAAGGGCTGATCTGCTGCTCGGCCTGCCTGGGAGGCGAACTGCCTCAAGCCATCATGCACGACCGACTGGACGAGGCCGATGCCATCGTGAAGGAGTTCAAAGGTATTTTCGGAGAGGATTATTACCTCGAAATGCAACTGCATAAATCCGGGGAGCCCCGTATCGACCAGCATGTTTACCAGAACCAGCTGAAGGTGAATAAGGTGTTGCTGGAGCTGGCTGCCCGCCACCAGGTGAAATACATCGTTTCGAACGACGTGCATTTCGTCATGGCCGATGATGCCCCGGCCCATGACCGCCTGATCTGCCTCAATACGGGGCGCGATCTGGACGATCCGAACAGGATGCGTTATACGTTCCAGGAGTATCTGAAAACACCCGAGGAGATGGCGGCCTTGTTTCCGGACACGCCAGAGGCACTGGAGACGACGCTCGAGATCGCGGACAAGGTTGAAAGCTATTCGCTGGAACATAAGCCGCTGATGCCCAATTTCCCGCCGCCCGACAATTTCGTGGTGGAACTGGAGCCCCTGAAAGAGTCGTTTGTCAAGAAGTTGGAAGACGAAGCCGTGCTGGCCCGAATCGCATCGGCCGACACCATCGACAAACTCGCTGATGTGGCCCGGGAGACTGGGCTGGAAGACAAATTGATGGTGGCCAAGCAGTTCTGTTATCTGAAATGGCTCACTTACAGGGGTGCGCACGAACGCTACGGAGAGGAATTGAGCACCGAAGTGGACGAACGGCTGAAATACGAGTTGAAAACCATCGAATGGATGGGTTTTCCGGGATACTTCCTGATCGTATGGGATTTCATCCGGGCCGCCCGCGAAATGGGGGTATCGGTCGGTCCCGGCCGTGGTTCCGCCGCGGGATCGGTCGTCGCCTACTGTCTGCGTATCACCAATATCGACCCGATGAAATACGACCTGCTGTTCGAGCGTTTCCTGAACCCGGAGCGTATATCTCTTCCCGATGTCGATGTGGACTTCGACGAGGACGGTCGTGCCGACGTGCTTCACTACGTGGTGGAAAAATACGGAAGCAAACGGGTCGCCCAGATCATCACGTTCGGAACGATGGCCCCCAAGATGGCGATCCGCGACGTGGCCCGCGTACAGCGACTGCCCCTGCAGGAGAGCGACCGGCTGGCCAAACTCGTGCCGGAAAAGCCGGGGACTAGCTTCAAGCAGGCTTTCCAGGAAGTCCCCGAACTTGCCAAAGAGAAAGAGTCGCCCAACCAGTTGATCCGAGATACGCTCAAATATGCGGAGAAACTGGAGGGCTCTGTCCGTCAGACGGGCGTACATGCGTGCGGTGTCATTATCGGGCAGGACGACCTGGAAAAGTTCGCTCCGATGGCCATCGCCAAAGATGCCGACCTGAACGTCGTGCAGTATGAAGGAAAGCAGGTCGAGAGCGTCGGATTGATCAAAATGGACTTCCTGGGCCTTAAAACCCTCTCCATCATCAAGGATGCGCTTGAAAATATCGAGATTGCCAAAGGCTTCAAACTCGACATAGACTCGATCCCGCTGGACGATGCCAAAACCTACGAACTTTACAGCCGGGGGGAAACCACGGGCTTGTTCCAGTTCGAGTCCCCCGGCATGAAAAAGCATCTGCGCAACCTGAAACCCAACCGGTTCGAAGACCTGATCGCCATGAACGCCTTGTACCGTCCGGGCCCCATGGAGTATATTCCGAACTTCATCAACCGGAAACACGGAGTCGAGAAAGTGACCTACGAAATTCCCGATATGGAGGAATATCTGCAGGATACCTACGGCATTACGGTCTATCAGGAACAGGTGATGCTTCTCTCCCAAAAACTGGCCGGTTTCACAGGAGGCCAGGCCGATACGCTGCGCAAGGCTATGGGAAAGAAGAAACGCGACGTACTGGACAAGATGAAACCCAAATTCATCGAAGGAGCCAAAGCCAAGGGACACGATCCGAAGATCTGCGAAAAGATATGGGGCGACTGGGAGGCGTTCGCATCGTACGCTTTCAACAAGTCGCACTCCACGTGCTATGCATACGTATCCTATCAGACGGCTTACCTGAAAGCCCACTACCCTTCCGAGTTCATGGCGGCCCTGCTGAGCCGGAACCTCTCGGACATCAAGAAAATCAGTTTCTTCATGGACGAGTGCAAACGGATGGGGATTTCCGTGTTGGGGCCCGACGTCAACAAGAGCCTGCAACGCTTTTCGACCGACAGCGACGGCAACGTGCGGTTCGGTCTGGCAGCAGTGAAGGGGGTCGGCGAAGGCGCCGTAATGAACATCGTGCAGGAACGCAAGGCGAACGGTCCGTTCACCTCCGTTTACGACTTCGTGGAGCGTGTGAATTTGCAGTCTGTAAATAAGAAAACGATGGAAAACCTTGCGCTGGCCGGAGCTTTCGATTCGCTGTCGGGATTCCACCGCAGCAAATTCTTCTGTACGGACGGCCGGGAGGGAGACCCCACTTTCATGGAGATGCTGATGCGCTACGGCAGCCGCGTGCAGGCAGAAAAAAGCAACTCGCAGCAGAGCCTTTTCGGCGGCGACTCCGGTTCCGTGGATATACAGAAACCCCAGCCTCCGGTATGTCCGGAATGGAACAAACTCGAGACGCTGAACAAAGAGAAGGAGATGATCGGAATCTATCTCTCCTCTCATCCGCTGGACGATTATTCCGTGCTGATCCGCAATTTCTGCAACACGCCCCTTTCGGAGCTGGAGGAGTTGTCGCACCTGAACGGGAAAGACGTGGTGGCCGCAGGCATGGTGACCGGCGTGCAACACCTGATGACCAAGAACGGCAAGCCGTTCGGCCGGTTTACGCTGGAAGACTACAACGGGTCCTACCAGTTCGTGTTATTTGACAAAGATTACGAGAATTTCCGCCGTTACCTCTACAACGACTATTACCTGCTCATCCGGGGAAAGGTGAAGCCCAAAATGTGGAACGACAAGGAATTCGAACTGAAAATCACTTCCATGATGCAACTTTCCGAAGCACAGGAGACCTTGGTACGGGAAATGACCCTCACGCTTCCCGTGCAGGAGATCACTCAGGATTTGGTGGACAGCCTGAGCGAAAAGGTCAAAACTTCGCAGGGAAACATCATGTTCCGTGTCAAGGTGGTCGACCCGGAGTCGGACGTTTCCCTGGGGCTCTATTCCAAAACCATGAAAGTGAATCTGACAGGCGATCTGATCCGGTACTGCGAGGAGAACAATTTCCGTTACACACTGATGTAAACCAACTGAATAATCATACTCAAAACATTTTAAAAATGGCACTCAGCATTACGAAAGACAATTTGAACGACATTCTTGCTTCCGACAAACCCGTGGTGATCGACTTCTGGGCCGAATGGTGCGGTCCCTGCCGCATGGTGGCCCCTTTGGTGGATGAACTGGCCGCCGAGTACGAAGGACGTGTGGTGATCGGCAAATGCGATGTGGACGAAAACGACGCCGTCGCCACTCGATATTCCATCCGCAATATCCCCACCCTGCTCTTCATCAAGGGAGGCGAAGTGGTGGACAAGCAGGTCGGCGCCTGTTCGAAAGACGTTCTGGAAGCAAAAATCAAAAATCTGCTCTAACCCCAAACATACCCTAAAATGATCCGGAAAATCGAATGGAACGGCTTTGCCGCCGTCAAAATGGAAACGGCCGTTTATGAAGCACTGTTGCTTCCCGAAATGGGAGCCAATCTGGTGCGGTTGTATAACAAGGTCAAAAACGTCGATTTCGTACGCACGCCCAAGCCGGAAGAGGTCGAACATTTCAAGGCCCATCCCCAGGTCTACGGTCTGCCCCTGCTGCTGCCGCCCAATCGGATCGAGGACGGCACCTACACTTATAACGGGCATACCTACCACTATCCCATCACAATCCCCGACCAGCACAACCACCATCACGGCTATATCAAGAGCCAGCCTTTCACAGTGACCCGGTGCGAAGAACATGACGGAAAGATCTTCGTGGAAGCGGTATTTTTCTCGAATCTTTTCAATGACGGGGTTTTCTTCTGTTTCCCGCATAATTTCGAATGCCGCATGGCTTTCCGGCTCACGGACGAAGGGCTGGAGCACACGGTCACTTTCGTCAATCTCGACGATATGGAAATGCCGTTGGGCATGGGATACCATACTCCCATCAATGTGCCGTTCATCCCGGGCGGGAACAAAGACGATTACCGGCTGAGGATGTCGGTCGGCAAAAAATGGATTCTGTCCGAACGCCTGCTGCCGACGGGAGAGCTGGTTCCCCTGGAAGAGGACGAGGATGTGTGGCGTTTGCGTACGCCCGAAGGCATGAAACCTGTGGGCAAAACCCTCGAAGTCCACATGACGGCCGAGCCGATCGAAGTCGACGGGAAACCTTACCACGGGGCCGTCATGACCGACACGAAAAGCGGTCTGCGCCTCTTCTATGAAGTGGACGACCAGATCAAGCACTGGACATTCTGGAATAACCGGGGCGGTGTGGACTGGGCCTGCCCCGAACCGATGAGTTGGGCGATCAACGCCCCTAACCTGAAACTGCCGAAAGAGGTAACGGGTTTCACGGCCGTTCCGCCGAAAGGATCATGGTCTACTACCTGCAAAATGTATGTCAAATAACAACACATACCGAGCAGAAACAGAAAAGGAGGCTACGTCGTAGCCTCCTTTTCTATCGGATATCCCCCGCGTAATTATTTGCCGATCAACTCTACGCTCCGGCGAATGAAACTGGTCAGGTTCTCTCCTTTCAGCATGCCGTTCGAAAGCAGAGCCAGGTCTATCAACTGTTTTACCAGATTGTTCCGGGAACCGATCTCTTTCAGCCTGTCGTTGCGCTCTCCGCGCAGTGCATCCACCTTCTGATCGGCCTCCTGCAACGACTTCTTCTCCTCTTCGCTCATGTCGCTCTCTTTCTTTTCCTTGACAGATTCGCTGATACGCGCCTGCTCTTTCTGAGCGGCATCAATCTTCTTTGTGATGGACTTGAGTTTGTCTCCGTACTCTTTTTCCACCTCACCTAAAATGTCGATTACCAACGGATGGTTGCCGTTGACCGCAATCGTAAAATTGTCCGGCATCTGTCCGTAGAACTGGCTCATACCGTCGCCTCCCATCGCAGCCATATCCTTCATCCGGCGCATGTACTCGTTCTGGGTGATAACCACAGGCGGTTCCCCGGCCTCCATGGCTTCGAACGTGATCGTATAATGCACCTTGTCGTCGGAAGGCAACTGAGATTCGAATACAGGACGCAGCAGCTCCTGCTGGTCCGTGCTCAAAGTCATTGTCAAATTGCTCTCTTTCTGAATCAACTTTTCAATGACATCGGCATCTACCCGCGTAAAACGGGTACCCTCGTTCTTGTGCTCGAACCAATTGATGAAATGTCCGTCCAACTGACCGTCCATGACCAAAACATCGTATCCCTTGCTCCGTGCCGCCTCCACGAAACTGTGTTTGCCTACCTTGTCATTGGTATAGAGATAGACGACCGTACCGTTTTTGTCGGTCTGGTTCTCCTTCACCAGTTCGTTGTATTCTTTCAACGTGAAATACTTTCCTTCCGTGTTTTTCAGCAGGATAAAGTCGGCGGCCTTTTCCGCGAATTTCTCGTCGGTCACCACCCCGTATTGGATAAAGATCTTCAGGTCGTCCCATTTGCTCTCGAACTCGGTCCGTTGGGTGTTGAAAATTTCCTGCAGACGATCCGCCACTTTCCGGGTGATGTAGCTCGAAATCTTTTTCACATTGCTGTCGCTCTGAAGATAGCTTCTCGATACGTTCAGCGGAATGTCTGGAGAGTCGATCACACCATGCAGCAATGTCAGAAACTCGGGGACGATTCCTTCCACGGAATCGGTCACATACACCTGATTGCTGTACAACTGTATCTTATTTTTCTGAATTTCGAAGTTGTTCCTGATTTTCGGAAAATAAAGAATACCGGTCAGGTTGAACGGATAGTCGATATTCAGATGAATGTAGAATAGAGGGTCCTCCGCCGTAGGATAGAGTTCATGGTAAAACTGCACATACTGTTCGGGAGTAATGTCACCCGGCTTGCGCACCCAGAGAGGATCGGTGTCGTTGATGATATCGTCCTTCTCCGTCTCCACATACTTGCCGTCTTTCCACTCCTTCACCTTGCCGAAAGCGATCGGGACGGGCAAGAACCGGCAATATTTGCGCAGCATGGTACGGATACGTCCGTCGTCTGCGAATTCGGCATTCTCTTCCGACAGATAGAGAACGATGTCGGTTCCCCTGCCCCGTTGCTTGTCCTCTTCCTCCAGTGTCTGAAGCGAATATTCGGGAGTACCCTCGCAACTCCAAAGGACCGTTTCGGAACCATCCTTATAGGAACGTGTACGCACTTCCACCTTGTCGGCCACCATGAACGCCGAATAGAAACCGAGGCCGAAATGTCCGATAATGCTTTGGTCCTTGTATTTGGCCATGAACTCCTCGGCACCGGAAAACGCGATCTGATTGATGTACTTCTCCACCTCTTCGGCTGTCATGCCGATACCCCGGTCGGAAATAGTCAGGGTCTTTTTCTCCTTGTCGAGCGAAACATGGATCGTGAGGTCGCCCAAATCCCCTTTGAAATCCCCCATCGAAAAGAGGGTTTTCAATTTCTGGGTCGCATCCACCGCATTGGAGACCAGTTCCCGCAGGAAAATTTCATGGTCCGAGTAAAGGAATTTTTTGATGATCGGGAAGATGTTCTCCGTTGTTACGCCGATTTTACCGTTTTGCATCTCTTTCATTTTATATCGTTTTGATTTTATTCCGACACTTCCAGTCATCAATTAATGTGCCACCGCACGAAATCTGACATTTTGACACGGACACCGACAAAATCTTCTTTTTCTCCGGTCCGACTGCCGGTGACATGACACAAAGAAAGCGGCCCACCCTTATCAGGCAAGCCGCTTTCCATTGAACATCGTCCCGTCAGATATGACTGGCGAGCAAATCGATGAACCATCTCGGTGCCCTGCAGGCATGCCGGGTCACGCTGTTCATGAACGCAAGCACTACCCGTCCCGTATTGAGCAACTCCCCGTTCTGGTTATACACCTCATGGTCGAACACCATTCTGACCGTCGGAAGCTGGGAGAGCGTGATCCGCACGGTCAGCAGGTCGTCGTAATGAGCCGGACGGAGATATTTCATGGACACTTCCATGACGGGCAGCATCACACCCTCGTCCTCCAGCTCCTTGTAAGACGTTCCGAATTCACGCAACATTTCCGTACGCGCCACTTCGTAGTAATTCACGTAGTTGGAATGGTGAACGAATCCCATCGCATCGGTCTCCTTATACCGTACCCGAATCTGAATATCACGTGTTATCATCGTCTCATTTTTTGTCGAAAAAAACGGAGCGCAAAAAGCGCTCCGAAACCGTTTTACTCTCCCCGGCTGTAATTAGGCGCCTCCCGCGTGATCGCCACGTCGTGAGGATGGCTCTCCTGCATGCCCGAATTGGTGATCCGGATGAACCGGGCCTCCTTCAGAGTCGCTATATCGGGAGCCCCGCAGTAGCCCATACCGGCCCGGAGTCCTCCGACCAACTGATAAACCACCTCTTTGAGCGTGCCTTTGTAGGGAACCCTCGCAGCAATCCCTTCCGGCACCAGTTTCTTAATGTCGGCTTCCATATCCTGGAAATAGCGGTCTTTTGATCCACACTGCATGGCTTCCAACGACCCCATGCCGCGATAGGATTTGAATTTCCGTCCGTTGTAGATGATCGTCTCGCCGGGCGACTCCTCGACACCGGCGAACAGAGAGCCGGCCATCACCGAATCGCCGCCTGCGGCGAGAGCCTTCACCACATCGCCCGAATAACGCAGTCCTCCGTCTGCAATAACCGTCGCACCGCTCCCTTTGATGGCCTTGGCCGCATCGTATATGGCCGACAGTTGGGGTACGCCGATACCAGCGATCACTCGGGTCGTACAGATCGAGCCGGGCCCTATACCGACTTTCACGCCATCCGCACCGGCATCCACGAGGAATTTGGCCCCCTCGCCCGTAGCGATATTGCCGGCCACCACGTCCAGATCCGGATAGGTAGCCTTCACCTTTTTCAGCACTTCGACAATTCCTTTGGTGTGTCCGTGGGCCGAGTCTATTACAATAGCGTCCACATGCGCCTCGTACAAGGCAGCCACGCGATCCATCGTATCCTTAGTGACACCCACTCCAGCCGCCACCCGCAGACGTCCCTTGCTGTCCTTGCAGGCATTCGGATTGGCCCGGACTTTCGTAATGTCCTTATAGGTCAGAAGCCCCACGAGCTTGCCCTTATCGTCAATCACGGGCAGTTTTTCGATCTTGTTCTGCAACAGGATGTCCGATGCCGTCTGCAGATCGGGATTGTGCGTCGTAATCAGCCCTTCGCAGGTCATCACTTCGGCGATCGGACGCGACATGTCGCGCTGAAAACGCAAGTCCCGGTTGGTCACGATACCGATCAGCGTCTTGTCCTCCGTAATAACCGGGATACCGCCGATCTTGTTCTCCTTCATCAACTGCAGGGCATCTCCCACCGTGTTTTCCTTGCCGATCGTGATCGGATCGTAGATCATTCCGTTTTCGGCTCGTTTCACCTTACGCACATGGGCTGCCTGAGCTTCAATCGACATATTCTTATGAATTACGCCGATACCGCCCTCGCGGGCCAGCGCGATCGCCATTTCCGCCTCCGTCACCGTATCCATGGCAGCCGACACGATCGGAGTGTTCAGTACGATATTGCGGGAAAAGCGGGACGAAATATCCACCGTACGCGGCAGAACTTCCGAATAGGCAGGAATCAGAAGGACATCGTCGAACGTCAGCCCTTCCGCTTGGATTTTGTCGGTAAGAAAAGACATAATGATTGTTTTAGATTGGGGCAAAGATAGTAATATTATCGCTAAATTCCGTGACGGGCGGATCTTTTTATACAGGATTTCGACGATTAACATTCGTTTTCCGACACGGCTTTCGATTCATTTGCATCAATACTTTTTCTATATACAGAATGCAGAACTGGGTTTTACCGCAGATTTTGAGCCATATACTTCTGCCACCGTAATTGGACTCACATTCGTTTATGGTACACAGTGCCCCACACATCCTCATGTACGGCCAGAACATATTAAGGTAAACCGAAGACACCGACTCACCTGTTTTTGAAAATGGATACTATTCGAAACAGATCAGCATCTCACCGCTTTCCGGCCTTTCCCGAAAGGACAGCCGACCGTCTGCGGCGACCGTCAACATTTCGTTCCGGCCGCCGACCGTCACAGGGTACTCTCCGGGAGGAGGAAGCAGTTTATCGGGATCATCCGGCACCATCTCCCCTCGCTCATCCGTCTGCACGATCAAGGTGTAGGCGTGCCCGAGCAGTCGGTTCGCCTTTTCCATTTTTCCCGCCCGTATCAAACGACGTATGACGGTCGAACTGACTTTGTCCCGGTCCACTTCCTGACGGGGAATTTCATAGATCGAAAAATCTTTCTCCCGTTGCAGGCGGCGAAGGAATTCGAAGTTTCCCTCCTGATTATGTCCGAAATGATGGTTATACCCCACGACCAATGTCCGGGCCCCGATCCGCCCCAGCAGGTAATCCGTTACAAAAATATCCGAGGGTATCCGGCTGAATTCTTTCGTGAATTCAGCCACGATCAGATTGCCGATTCCCGCCGCCTCAAGCAACAGAGCCTTTTCTTTCAGGGAACTGAGCAGCGCCACGCGCTCTCCCCGATTACCCAGCACAGCCCGCGGATGCGGGGAGAAAGTAACCACGATACTTTCCCCGTCCTGTTCCTGCGCCAAACGGACGATCCGCTCCAGCAACCGGCGGTGGCCGGTGTGCACTCCGTCATAGGAACCTACCGTCACTACGGGATTTCGCAGTGCAGGCAATTCGTCGAAGCCATACCAGATGCGTATCACTGATTGTTCTCTTCGTTTTCCTTCACGAAATAGGCGACCTTTTCCAACAAAGTGGTGATGTCGTAATTTTCCACGACGATACCCCGGGGAAAATTGAGCGGTTTGGACGTGAAATTGAGCACCCCTTTAATCCCTGCATTGATGATCGGGACCACCAGCTCCGAAGCCACGTTCGTGGGAGACGACAGCACCACCATATTGATGTCGTGCTCCTGCACCCGCTGTTCGAATTCATCCATATGATAGCAGGGGATGTCGTCCACCGTATGGCCCACCTTCTCCGGATCGACATCGAAAGCGGCCACGATTTTCAGCTTCAAATTCTTGCCGTTGAAATATTTGGTCAGTGCCTGCCCCAGGTGCCCCATGCCGATGACGGCGATGTGCTGCATGTTCCTGCTGTCCAGAATCGACGAAATGAAGTCAATCAGCACCTCCACGTCGTATCCCTTCTTCGTGTCGCTCGAGAAACCGATCAGCATCAGGTCGCGTCTCACCTGCACGGCGGTGATGCCGTGAATACCCGCCAGCACGTGCGAAAAGATATGGGTAATACCCTGTTCGTGACTGGCCCGTAGCGTCCGGCGATATTCGCTCAGGCGTTCGATCGTTTTCTCGGGAATGTTACTCGGTGTATTGGCCATGTTCCGGTTCGTTTATTTTCATGCAAAGATAACAATTTATCCCCTCAAATCCGGACAAAACCGTTACCTTTGCCGAAAATTGAAGGAGAAGCTATGAGACAAGGAGTAATTTTCGATATGGACGGCGTTCTGGTGGACAACCGGGACATACACATCGAAGCATTCGTGGTTCTCTGTAAAAAATACGGAGTCACACTTTCGAAAGAGAAGTTGTTCGGCGTTTTCGGCATGGGCAACGATGAAATCCTGCCGATCATCCTGCCGGATAAACTGATCAAGGAAAAAGGTCTTCGTCCGTTGGCAGAAGAAAAAGAGGCCATCTACCGGGAGATATTCGAAAAGACGATCGTTCCGACGCCGGGTCTCGTACCTTTCCTCCATGCACTCCGAAAAGAGGGATTCCGTACGGCGGTAGGTTCCTCCGGCATGGAAGCCAATGTCCGTTTCGTGTTGGAAAAGTGCGGAATCGCCGACTGTTTCGACGCGGTGGTCAACGGAGACATGGTCACTCGCTGCAAACCCGATCCGGAGATATTCCTCACGGCCTCCCGCCTCATGCAGGTGCCGCCGACCGAATGTGTCGTCATCGAAGATTCTTTCGCGGGCATCCAGGCGGCACGCAATGCAGGTATGGGCGTCATCGCCATGGCCACCACCTTTTCCAAAGACAAACTAAAGGCTACGGACAACGATATGATCGTTTCCGATTTCACACCGCTGACTCCTCGCATCATCCGCTCGCTCTGAAAGGGGGGCATTCCGGAGGTCCGGCACCAGAGGGATACTCCGCGACACCGCCCAGACTTTCCGGCCGGGTCATTCACCACTTCGACCGAAACATTGTTGTCCCGGGAAGCCTTCAGGCGGAATAGGCCGGCAGGGACAAGGCCGCACATTCGATTCGCGTGCCCCCCCTGTGTTTTCAACGTACTTCGATCGTATAATCGGGCAGATAACGTACCAGAGCCCATTGGTCGTTCACCTGCACACCGTCCTGAGAATTGCGCCCAAAACGATAAGGCATCTGAAGAAGCGTCTGACCACTCCGGTTGATATTTTCCGAGAAATCGCCCGGAAGCGAAGCCGCTCCGACGAACAGTTTCGCGGCATCGTACCCGCGGTAGGCGTAGAGCGAAGGCAGTGTCCCGAACTCCTTCACGTACCGTTTGTCAAAAGCATTTACCACGCTATTACTCCGGTCAGCGTGGTACGAAGAGATGAAACTGAGACCCAGTTTGAAGAAAAGATTTTTATCGACATTCTGAAACCGGCCCCAGCGCGAACTGCCCACGACCCGTATTCGGGCATTCCTGATGCTCCGTGCCACCAAGTTGTTCTGTACGGACGATATGCGTGCCAAAATCTGGTCCACGGTATATTCGTTGCCCGACAATACGACGAACACATTGTCCCGGTCATCGCGGATCAGCCCCTCCAATGCCGAAACAGGCGTATTCCTGTTATAGGCGAAAGTCCTATATCCTCCCGGCAACAGGGGGATGATCTCGTTTTCGAACTCCTTGTCGTTGTCCGCCGTCGACACCACCACAACATTCTTATCCTCCGTCAGCAAGTCTTTCAGTTTATCGTATTTGCAGGCAGGATCGGGCGACATCTGATACAGCAAGCCGCTCCTGGCCTTTTCCACCACAGCCAGCGGCGACACGACGGGAACCCCTCTTTTCCGGGCGAACGACAATACAGGAGGCAGACATTCCTCGTACACGGGGCCTATCACCAGATCGCTCTGGCGGAAATCGTCCCGCGACACGATCTCCTTCACTTCCTCCTCGGACTTTCCCGTATTGTACACCGACAGATTTACCGACTGCCCCGCAACCTTGATGTCTTCCAGCCCCAACAACACTCCCTGGTAGAAATCCACGAAATTGCGTCCCGTACTTCCCTCGTTTTTCAACGGCAGCATCAGCGCCACGTTCAATGTCGCTCCGGGCAGGAAAGAGCGGACCGGCATCTCCGAAGCATAATCCTCTTCCGAAAATTCGATCGGCGGAGCCGTCATCAGCGACGTATCCGCAACGGGCCGTGCGACAAGCCCTTCGGTTTTCCTTCCGCTTTTATTGGGAATCCGGATCAATGCCCCCGTTTTAAGACCGTCTTTCAGATCGTTGCTGCGAATGATCTCGGCCTGAGTGACGCCGAACAGCCGGCTGAGCGAGTAAACCGTTTCCCCCTTGGCCACCAGGTGATAGACATAATCGTCCGATACGCTGTTGATCGCATCCCGGTACTCTTCCCACCCGGCCTTGATTTCGGTATCCGAAGTCTCGCCCTGCTCCGCTTTACGGATATTGAGTTTCTGGCCGATCGAAAGCGCGGCAGGGTCCATTCCCGGATTGTCTTCCATCAAGACGTTCACGGAAATGCCGTACCGTTTTGAAATAGCATACGCAGTCTCCCCCTGATTCACCGTATGCGTGTCGAACAGGCGGGCCATTTTCCTCGGCTTCATCTTGGGCTTCACATCCGTTACCCGGATTTTAAGAACCTGGTCGGGTTGCAGCCCTTCCACCGCCTGCGGATTGGATTCGAGCAGCTCCTGTTCGCTCACTCCGTACAGACGCGCCAGCGAATAGACCGTTTCGCCCTTTCTTACCGTATGGACATAATAACTCCGACCTTCGATCGTGACGATACTCGACGATTTGGTCTTTATCAGCTGCGCCCTTCCCGGCACACACATCAGAAGGACCAGCGCAATCAAAAGGAATCTTTTCATGAACGATCTTTTAACTCATGGACAAAGATACAAAAAAAGGCATTTCCCCGAAGGAAAACACCTTTTTCCGTTCCTTTTTGATCCGGATTTCCGATTTCGGAGCGACCGGCCGAATGTCTACTTTCTATTCCCCAACTCCCGCAACCGGATTTCGGTAATCACTTTCTGGGTATATTTGGGGAAATCGCCGTTCATCATCCATGAATAGTAGCTCGGTTCTTCACGGAATACTTCAGCTACGCTACGGCCCTTATGCTTCCCGAAATTGAACACCTCCACTCCCTTCTCGTCATAGACGATACGGCCGGCATAATCTACGAACTGACTGCGCGAAGAGAAATCGGCCAGGAAATCTATGTCGTTTTTCAACTCTTCGTAACGGTCGAGCTGTGCCATCAGCACCTCATAAGTGGCCAACGTATCGGCCTCGGCCGAATGGGCGTTCTCCAAATCCTTGTCGCAGTAGAACTTGTAAGCGGCCACCAGCGTACGCTGTTCCATCTTGTGAAAGATGTTCTGCACATCCACCATCTTGCGTTTCTTCAGGTCGACATCCACCCCGGCGCGCAGAAACTCCTCGGCCAGCACGGGAATATCAAACTTGTTGGAGTTGAAACCTCCGAAATCGCACCCCTCGATATAGGCTGCCAACGACTTGGCGATCTCCCGGAACCGGGGACAATCTTTCACATCCTCGTCCGTAATACCGTGTACGGCCGTAGCGGCCGGAGGAATCGGCATTTCAGGATTGATCCGCCGGGTCTTCACCTCTTTCGTACCGTCGGGCATCACCTTCACCAGGGATATCTCGACGATCCGGTCACGAGAAGGATCTACCCCGGTCGTCTCCAGATCGAGAAACACGATCGGATTTTTCAGGTTCAGCTTCATCCTTCCCCCTACGCGTTAATCATCATCGGCATCAGCAGCATCAGCGTGGTACTGGTCTGCTTATCGTCGTACACAGGCTTGAACACACCGGCCCGGGTGGAATCGGCCAGCTCGACCAGAACACTGGGCGTTTCGATATTGGAAAGAATCTCCACGAGGAAGGTCGATTTGAACCCGATCGTGATCGCTTCTCCGTCGTAGTTGCACGGGAGCGACTCATTGGCCGACACCGAAAAGTCGAGGTCCTGCGCCGTCAGGTTGATCACGCTCGAGGCGATGTCCAGTTTGATCAGATTGGTCGCCTGATTCGAGCAGACAGCCACACGTTTGATCGCATTGAGCAGTTCCACCCGATCCACGATCACCTTATTGGGATTGGCCGCAGGAATCACCGCATTATAATTGGGATAGTTACCTTCGATCAGCCGGCAGATCAGCATATGGCTTTTCAGACGGAACATCACGTTCTTCGCATCGAAAGCTACCCGGATCGGTTCGTCCTCCTTCGGCAGGACGGCCCGCAGCAGATTGGCCGGCTTTTTGGGCAGGATGAACGAAGCCGTAACGCCTCCCGTCTGGCTCTCATCCGTGTATTTCACCAGTTTATGGGCATCGGTCGCCACAAAAGTGAATCCTTCTGCATCCATATTGATATAGATACCGTTCATCACCGGGCGCAGTTCGTCGTCGGCCGTGGCGAAAATGGTCTTGCCGACACCGTTCTGCAAGGTTTCCACTTCGAAAGTAAATTCCTTCTTCTCCTCGTTGAGTTCCGGAATCGCAGGATAACTCAAACCCGAAGTGCCGGGAAGCGCCAGCGAACCACTTTTCCAACTCACCTTGATCTCCCAGGTCGATTCATTGGCCTCGATCGTCAGCGGCTGTTCCGAAAACTCCTTCAGCGAATCGAGCATCAGTTTGGCCGGAGCGGCGATCAGCCCCTCTTTCTCCACACTCTCCACCTTGATCGTACCGACCAGCGTAGTTTCCAGATCGGAAGCGGTCACCTTCAATTCGCCATCCTTCAACTCCAACAGAAAGTAATCGAGAATGGGCAACGTATTTTTGTTGCTGATCACCTTTCCGGTGGTCTGCAGCAACGACAGAAGTGCGGAACTCGAAATGACAAACTTCATAGTTTCTGATGTTTTAAATCCTTATATACTTATTTTTTGTTTTTCAATGTCTTTTGCGCCGTTTTCCTCAAGTAGGAAGCGAAGTCGGCCGGGATGCCTTCAGGAACGAAAGTCAGCCGTGCGGGCGACTCTCCGAACAACACGCCGTACCAGACCAGCCCGCCCAGATAGCATCCGGCATCGGAGGCGTGATTGGCGTCCAACTTCAACTTTCCGGTTTTCTTGTCCCAGAAATACCCCTTGTGCAGGGAGTATGCCTGTGCCGGCAATTCAGGTGCTTCGGCCGCCTTCCTGTCGAATGTCGCATCCACCTTATAACCGTATTCCGGATCGGAACAAACCGTCCAGAATGCATCTCCCACGGGAATCACACCGACACCCAGTTCCTCGGCGACTTTCCGGTAAGCCGCACGGGAAAGTCGCCACATCTCTTCGTCCGAAGCACATCTCACCTGTTTTCCCGAAGCGTCAATTTCTTTCAGCCCGAACCGGGGTGCATCCGTCCGATAGGCCCAAGTCTGATGTATCAGAATACGGGCCTCGGGCTGGAATTTCCGGACATAATCGTACAGGTTCCGTGCATACGGTTCATAAGTGGCCGGACAAGACGAGAAGAAGGAATATTGTTGCATCGTCACCACATCCCACTTCTCTTCGGTCAGCAACACTTTCAACGGCTTTTTCGCCCAGTAAGCCCCTCCCTCAGGATTTTCAGGGTCCTGTTCGTGTATCTGTACGAACCTCCAATGCTTTTCCAAAGGGCAGCCGCCGGTTTCCGCCCGACCGATAACGAGGACATGTCCGCCGTTCTCTGCCAATTGAGGCAAATAGGTCGAAGCGTTTTTAGAAAAGCTGTTTCCGATCAGCAGCACCCGCAATGTATCGGCCTTTTTTCCTCCTGCGAATACAGAGGAAAATGCCATTACTCCTGCCAGCACGAGACTGGCGATCACGGTTCCCCGCATGAATCCAGCTTCAGCGATCTTCTTCATTCATTCAAAAATTTCTCAAAGATAACTCAATCTTTTCAGATTGACGACAATTTATCGAGAGACATTACGATCATTTTATTAACAAAAGGCCGGTAGTCCGTGGCGGCATTTTTGGCGATCCGCTGGGCGATGATCGTGCAGATGGTGGCAGCCTCGTGCCCCATCAGACGGGCAAGTCCCGCCAGCGCAGAGCCTTCCATTTCAAAATTGGTGATTCTGCGCCCTTTGTAATCGAACGATTCGATCTTTTCGTTCAGCCGCGGGTCGGCCGGCTGCAAACGCACCCAACGACCTTGCGGAGCATAGAATCCGGGGGCCGACACGGTGATCCCTTCGCGGGTCGAATCGGCGAAAAGTTTCGCCAGACGCTCCGAGGCATTGATGAAATAGGGCTTGGCCAGCAGCGGATTCCAATCCGTATGTTTCATGAAAGCCTGTTCGATATCCAGATCGCACACGTCATTCCGCCCCTTGTAGAAATTCAGCAATCCGTCAAACCCGACCGAAGTGCGGGAAAACAACAGCGTTCCGATCTCCAGATCGGGCTGTATGGCCCCGGAAGTTCCCAAACGCACCAGCGTCAGTTTCCTCCCGGCCTCCTTCACCGTGCGGGTCTTGAAGTCGATGTTGGCAAGAGCATCCAGTTCTGTCACGACGATGTCGATGTTGTCCGTTCCGATTCCGGTCGAAATCACCGTCAGGCGTTTCCCCCTGTAAATTCCCGTAACCGTCGTGAATTCCCGATTGGAGACTTTCATCTCCTTCGTATCGAAATAGGAAGCCACCAGGTCCACCCGGCCGGGATCGCCGACCAGAATCACAGTGTCCGCCAGTTGTTCCGGCAGCAGATGCAGATGAAACACGGAGCCGTCTCCGTTGATGATGAGTTCCGAAGGTGCGATAATTCGTTTATCCATGGCATTGGTTTGTATTATTGGTATAAAAGTAATATTTTCGTGGGAAAATTCATAGCTTATGACCTTAATTAAATCCATTTCCGGCATAAGGGGGACGATCGGAGGGACTCCCGGCGAGAACCTGACCCCGACGGACATCGTCCGTTTCACTTCGGCATACGCACGTCTGCTCCGCAAAAACAACACCGAAAAACCGTTGAAAGTGGTCGTGGGACGCGATGCGCGGCTCTCGGGCGAAATGGTGCAGAATCTGGTGGAAGGCACCCTGCTCGGTTGCGGGGTCGATGTGGCGAGCGTCGGTCTCTGCACCACTCCCGGAGTGGAAATGGCTGTAGTGGCCAAAGGCGCCGACGGGGGCATCATCATCACGGCCAGCCACAACCCCCGCCAGTGGAATGCACTCAAACTGCTCAATGCCCGGGGAGAGTTCCTCAGTGATGCAGAAGGCAAGCAGGTGCTGGCTCTGGCGGCCGACGACGACTTCGCTTTCGCCGAAATCGACCGGATCGGACACATCGTAGAACGCCAATCCTTCGACCGCCAGCATATCGAGGCCGTACTCGCTCTTCCTCTGGTCGATGTAAACGCCGTTAAAGCGAAGAGATTCAAAGTAGTGGTCGATGCAGTCAATTCCGTCGGAGGTATCGTCATCCCTGCATTGCTGCGGGCACTGGGCTGCGATGTGATCGAACTGAACTGCAATCCGAACGGAGAGTTCGCCCACAATCCCGAACCCCTGCCCGAACACCTGACCGCTATCTCCGCTCTGGTCGTGGCCGAAAAAGCCGATCTAGGCGTAGTGGTCGATCCCGATGTGGACCGGCTGGCATTGGTATGCGAAAACGGTTCGATGTTCGGTGAAGAGTACACGCTGGTCGCCGTAGCCGATTACGTGCTTTCGCACACGCCCGGCAACACGGTCTCCAACCTCAGTTCCTCGCGTGCCTTGCGAGACGTGACCGAAAAGAGAGGCGGCAAATACGCTGCCGCAGCCGTGGGAGAAGTGAATGTAGTGGCTAAAATGAAAGAGACAGGAGCCGTAATCGGCGGAGAAGGCAATGGCGGAGTGATCTATCCCGCCCTGCATTCCGGCCGTGACGCTCTGGTGGGCGTAGCGCTTTTCCTGACCCATCTGGCACGATCGGGCATGACCGTTTCGCAACTGCGGGCAACCTACCCCTCTTATTACATTTCAAAAAACAGGATTCAGCTGACTCCCGCGATCGATGTGGACAAGGTGCTTGCCCAGATCAAGGCAAAGTACGCTCACGAACAGGTCACGGACATCGACGGCGTAAAGATCGACTTTCCGACGGAATGGGTCCATTTGCGTAAATCGAACACGGAACCGATCATCCGCATATACAGCGAGAGCCGGGACAAGGCGTCGGCCGACCGGCTGGCCGAACAGATTATCGGCGAAATCAAGGCCGTCTGC
The DNA here is from genome assembly GCF_014982715.1 of Gallalistipes aquisgranensis. Lineage (NCBI taxonomy): Bacteria > Pseudomonadati > Bacteroidota > Bacteroidia > Bacteroidales > Rikenellaceae > Gallalistipes > Gallalistipes aquisgranensis. The sequence goes on from NZ_JADCJY010000001.1 coordinate 1,078,194, forward strand.
GGACTTTAGAACAAAAGACTCTCCACAAGAAAACACCTCCTTTGCAGGAGGTGTTTTTTATTTAACCGGAAAATCCTATATTTGAGAAATCACACAAACCATCTGTATTTATGAAAAAAACCATTGATTATATCCGGGCAAACCGGGAACGTTTCGTCGAAGAACTTTTCGGTGTGCTGCGCATTCCTTCGATCAGCGCGGAAAGCCGCCACAAGGACGACATGGTACGCTGTGCGCAATGGCTGGCCGAATCGTTGCTCAAGGCGGGCGCAGACATGGCCGAAGTGATGCCGACCGAAGGAAACCCCGTGGTGTATGCCCAAAAGATCGTCGATCCGGCCAAGCCGACAGTATTGGTGTACGGCCATTATGACGTGATGCCGGTCGATCCGGTCGACCTGTGGCACACCGCCCCGTTCGAGCCCGTTATTAAAGAGGGACGTATCTGGGGACGCGGGGCCAACGACGACAAGGGCCAGTCGTTCATGCATGTCAAGGCATTCGAGGCGATGACCGCCACGGGCGAACTTCCCTGCAACGTGAAGTTCATGATCGAAGGAGAAGAGGAGATCGGTTCCGAACACCTCGGAACATGGTGCTCGGAGCACAAAGAGATGCTCGCAGCCGACGTCATACTGGTCTCCGATACCAGTTTGTTGGCGTGGGATACTCCCTCGATTACCTGCGGATTACGCGGATTATGTTACATGGAAGTAGAGGTTACGGGACCTGACAAAGACCTGCACTCCGGTCTTTATGGCGGGGCTGTGGCCAATCCAGCCAATGTACTGGCGCGGCTGATCGCTTCGCTGGTGGACGAAAACGGTCATATCACGATCCCTCATTTCTATGACCGGGTTCGAGAACTCACTCCTGCCGAACGCAAAGATTTCAATAAAGCACCCTTTTCACTTGAAAGATACAAAGATGCGCTTTCAATCGGCGAAGTGGAAGGAGAGGCAGGTTACACCACGATGGAGCGTACGGGAGTACGTCCGTCACTTGATGTGAACGGTATCTGGGGTGGTTATACGGGAGAAGGTACCAAAACAGTCATTCCATCGAAGGCCTGTGCGAAAATTTCCATGCGGTTGGTCCCGGACCAGAGCTTCGAAGAGATTGCCAGGCTATTCACCGCTCATTTCGAGGCTATTGCACCGCCCAGTGTAAAGGTAAACGTAAAGACACTGCACGGAGGAGAACCCTATGTTTCCCCAACCGACCTGCCGGCCTACCGAGCTGCGGCACAAGCCATTGAAGATACTTTCGGGAAGACTCCCCTGCCCTTCTATTCCGGCGGCAGCATTCCGATTATCAGTACGTTCGAAAAGGTTCTCGGACTGAAATCCATCCTGATGGGCTTCGGTCTCGACCGGGATGCGATCCATTCTCCGAACGAGAGTTACGGTTTGGAAAACTTCTACCGCGGCATCGAAACGATCGCATGGTTCTACAAATACTTTGCGCAATTGCGGTGACCGCATCCGGTTCATATAGAAAAGTGCCCGCATTTGCGGGCACTTTTCTATATCCATCTCCATGACACCCCACCAGGGTTCCTTCCGAAAATCGAAACTACCGGGTAAAGAGTGCCTCGACCTTTTCGACCACCTCTTCGGGCGAAGGATCGAGAGGAAATACAAGCGAAGGGGTCAGATTCCAAAGTGTTTTACCCTGCTGGAACAGTTTTTCCCCACCTCCCGTAATGTTGAGCATCACGGTGTCCGAAGGTTTGACACGTCCCTCCCTGACCGAGGCGATCAGCGATGCGGTCGCTACGCCGGCTGCCGAATAGATGTCGATTCCTTCGGTCGCCAGAAAAATATTGATCGCGGCCCGGGCCTCTTCATTTGTCACCTTGAGGATGTCCCCGTCCGTATCTTTCAGTGCGTCGTAAAGTCCTCCGGCGATGCCGTAAGGAGGCTTGCGATTGGAGAGCACCTTGGCGTCGATGGACTCGGCATCCAGTCGGGCCTGGTCGTCGTCATAGGGCAACAACTCGCGGGAATCGGCCTTCCATGCATTGTACATGGGCAGGAACGGTGCGTTCTGCGATACGATCAATTTCATCTTATGTTTACCGAACCGACCGTCCTCTATCAGACGAATATTGGCCTCCCAGGCCGCAATGGCTCCCGTACCGCTGCCCACAGCCTGGAAATAGAAGTCCGGAATCCGGCCGATATGAGTCACGGCAGACAATACCGTGGTAGCCATTCCGTCGCGGCGGGCGATGTTCTTGGCTCCTCCTTCGGCAATAAATTTGTCGGATTTGAGCACCAGATTGCTCAAGTGAATGGCATCGAAATAGTCCCCCCCCTTCCGTGCGGCGATCAGTTTCACACAGTCGTCAAGGGGATGTTCGAACCAGAGAGCCTCCAGATTATCCTCCGGCACGCTCAACAGCAGAGGAATGTGGTTGTCAGAGCAGACTTTGGCAAATGCCCGGGCCGTATTTCCGGCCGAAGCCACCACCAGCACCTTACCGCAATCGGGATTGAGGCGGCCACATACGGAGTAGGCCTCCGTCTCCTTGAACGAACAGGTGGTCATCCGCGCCCCGATCCGGGGATAATAACCGTTGAATGTAATGTAAAGATTTTCCAATCCCAGTTCCTCGGCCAATCCTTTGCTCTTGTAGGTCACGGGCGCACTCGATCCTTTCAGGATACGACGCACGGGCAACCAGTCGCAAAAACGATACAACCCGTAGCTGTCGTCTTTGGGGGCCAGCTGCCGGCTCTCATAGTCGGCACGGATCAGCGACGGATGCGGACACAGCGAATCTTCCAACATCCAGCCGTCATCGGGGAAAAGACGTCCCGTCGCGACATTTTTCAGAGAATATCCGGTAGCAGTGAAATTTTTCATTCGAATCGGTTTTGTTCTGATTAAAAATACACACAAATATAGGGCAAAATCGGATGACAGAGCCTTTTAAAAGGCTTCAAATCATCGTCCCGATCCCAAAATACGTCTTTATACTTACTTGGTTCGTACGTATATTATGACATGCGGTCTCGGTAATCCTCGTATCCGAAACGACGTACCAAACGGAAGGCACCGTCCTCCCCCACGATCCCGATCGAAGGATGCGTCACGCCATTGAACATGGTGGTTTTCACCATCGTATAATGAATCATGTCTTCGAAAACGATCCGGTCTCCGGGTTCGGGGTCTTTTCCAAATGCCCAGTCCCCGCAGAAATCGCCCGCCAGACAACTATTCCCTCCCATTCGCCAACGTTTTTCGCCCGGAGCAGGGGCGTGTGCGCCGACGATGGCCGGTTTGTACGGCATTTCCAGACAATCCGGCATGTGACAGGCGAACGAAACGTTGAGCATGGCCGTATGTACGCCTCCGTTGCAGACTACGTCTTCTACTGTAGAAACCAACCACCCCGTGCGCCAGGTAAAGGCACTGCCCGGTTCGAGAATCAGCCGCAGATTCGGATGGCGCTCACGGAAACGGAGCAGAATCTCCACGAGACGATCCCGATCGTAATCCTCCCGGGTCATCAGGTGCCCGCCACCCATGTTGAGCCATTTAATCCGGGGCAGGAAATGTCCGAAACGGTCCTCGACCGCATCGAGCGTACGGGCCAACTCTTCCGGACCGCATTCGCACAGCGTATGGAAATGTAGTCCTTCCACTCCCCGCGGCAACACGGGGAGCGCCTCGACCGGAATACCCAGTCTCGAACCGGGAACACAAGGATTATAGAGATCTGTTTCCACCGGAGAATAACCCGGATTGATCCGCAAGCCGCAGGAAATGCCCCGCAGGATGGCCTGCGGGCCGAACCGTTCGAACTGGGCTACGGAATTGAAAGTGATATGATCGCTGTACTGCATGATCTGCCCGAACTCCGCATCGGTGTACACGGGCGCATAGGTATGGGCCGGGGAGCCGAACTCGTCACTGACGAGACGGGCTTCCGCCACGGAACTGGCCGTCGCACCGGCTGCGTACCGGCTCATCAGAGGAAACACGCTCCACATGGCGCAAGCTTTCAGTGCCACGATAATCTCCGCACCGGACCGGCGCTGCACGTCAGCAATGGTCTCCAGATTCCGGCGGAGCAGTCCCTCATCGAGCACGAAGCAAGGAGAAGGAATCTTTGTAAAATCAATCATCGGGATAAATTTACGGACAAAGGTACGAAAAAGAAGCAGCATGAACAACGAATGCTCCGCACAATGAAGAACACCGCCTTTGGGCGGTGTTCTTCATTTCACTTCGGCGGCCGGGAACTCATTCGGCATCCAGAATACTGCCGATATCGAAAATGTAAAGCTGGCGGCCACCGCTCATGGGACCGTCCACAATCACCCTCCGGCCGTCCTGCGTACTGCGGGGATGCGTGTCGCAGCGCCATTCGCCCTGGAAGGCTTCGGGCGAATAGAGTTCCGCGATGGGTACGCGCCGGCCCGTAGGCTCATGAAACAGATATACCGACTGCATGCGGTTTTCATCCGGATAGGTATCGTTCAGAATCCAATCATTGTAAGGTGCAGGCAGATACGTACAGTGACCGTTGAGCGGCATCTGCTCCTTCCCGATCTGCCGAATATCCGGAGTTTCGCTGTCCCGGAAAAGATAGAATCCGAACCCTGTCTCCGGCAGTTTGGTCCAGGCCAGAATATGCTCGGCATCTTTCCAGATAAAATGCGAGGTGTAGTTGTAGGGGTCGATAATCCGGACATCTTTCCCCTCGGCCGACGCAGTAAGCATCTGCGTGCCGAATCCTCCTACGTCTTCATACTGCGCATTGCGCAGGGAGTCGGGGAAGCGCCAACGGTGCAGAAATTCGAAACGGCTACCGTCGGTGTTGTACAACAGATGATTGAACCAATGTTTGGCCTCCGAGTAGTCATCCAGAGGATTGGGGATGGCGGCGATTTGGGCCAGAGAAATAATCAGCTCCGATTCCCCCGTTTCGAGATTGATCCGCCAGATACCCGAATCTTCCGGAGCCAGTACATCCCGGTTGGGGTCGGGAATACCGGCATAACCATATCCGGGGCGCGTGTCGTTCACCCGGCGGTAATCGGTCGTGACGGCCCATTTCCCGTCGGGACTGAGGGCATATACGGCCCGGGGAATCGTACGCATCTCCCGGGTTTCGATGTCCATGATGCGACAGACGAAATTGTCGCCCTCCTTGTCGTTCCACAAGACTTTGGAATCGGTCCCGGGGATGAACTGCAACTGGCAGCCCTGCTGCCACCCCCAAGCCTCCGACTTGCCGAGCTCGATCCACTTGCATCCGTCTTCCAGATCAACCATGCCGATTTTGATCACATCGTCGCCCGTCGGGGAACGATGCTGGAAATCGGTCTGCATACTGAGCACGTAACGTCCTGTCGGATCGCACTCCTGTTTGTCGTAATAGGCGAACCAATGGTATTTCGGACCGAAAGTGATCTGCTTGACAGGCACATGGAAAACCGAAAGGGAATCATAGGCCGCAATACGGTCGTTGTCGGGATCGGCAAACAAGTCCTGCGATTTAGGCCCGCTGCAACCGGCCAGCAATGCCGCAGCCGCCGAACAGAGAAAAATTTTCTTCATGTTTGAGATAGTTAGATTGAACTTCAGGATAGTATCTTTTTACAAAGATAGTTTTTTCAGCGGAGTTTCCGGCCATTGTTTCCAATAAAAAAACAGACCCCGGCAAATCCGGGGCCTGTCGGCAAAATGTCATGTCGCAGAACCCTAATCCACCTCCAGGTCCACATCGAACTTCTCGACCCAGGGCAATCCCTGCGGCCCGAGTTCCGCCAGAAACGGATCGGGATCGAACTCTTCGACGTTATGTACACCCGGCTTTTCCCAAAGCCCTTTGGCGAACATGGCCGCTCCCAGTGCCGCAGGCACACCGGTCGTATAACTCACAGCCTGCGTCCCGGTCTCACGGAATGCGGCTTCATGGCTGCAATTATTATAAATATAGTAGGTGCGCTCCTTCCCGTCCTTGATACCGCGGATACGGCAGCCGATCGAAGTTTCACCCGTATAATTCTGCCCCAACTCCTTCGGATCGGGAAGCACGGCTTTCAGGAACTGGATCGGCACGATCTCCATGCCGTTGTATACGATCGGGTCAATACGGGCCATTCCTATGTTCTGTATCACGCGCAAGTGGGTCAGATACTCCTGCCCGAAAGTCATCCAGAAACGAGCCCGTTTGATGGAGGGATAGTTTTTCACCAGTGACTCGAGTTCCTCGTGATAAATGACGTACGATTCGCGCGGACCGATTTCCGGATAATTGAGCGGACGATGGATTTCGTGCGGCTCAGTGGTAACCCAACGGCCGTTTTCCCAATAGCGTCCTTTCTGGGTGACCTCACGGATATTGATTTCCGGATTGAAGTTGGTGGCGAAAGCCATACCATGATTGCCTGCATTGCAATCCACGATGTCGAGATAGTGAATTTCATCGAAATAGTGCTTGGCCGCGTACGCCGTGAAAATAGCAGACACTCCGGGATCGAACCCGCAGCCCAGAATCGCCGTCAGTCCGGCCTTTTCAAAACGGTCCCGATAGGCCCATTGCCAGCTGTATTCAAATTTGGCTTCGTCCTTGGGCTCATAATTGGCCGTGTCCAGATAGTTGACCCCGCACTCCAGACAGGCATCCATAATGGTGAGGTCCTGATAGGGAAGCGCCACATTGATGACGATGTCCGGTTTGAACGACCGCATCAGGCCACAAAGCTCGGGCACGCTGTCGGCATCCACCCGGGCCGTTTTGATTCGCCCTCCGCCGACAGCCTCGGCTATGGCGTCGCATTTGGATTTGGTACGGCTGGCCAGCATAATGTCCGTAAAAACGTCATTGCGTGCCACCTTGTGCGCGACGACCGTTCCAACGCCGCCCGCTCCGATAATAAGAACCTTACTCATCGTTCCGTTTTATTCGTTTGAAATAATTGCCATTCAGTTTGCAAAAGTATGCTTTTTTAAATACGGGCGCAACCCCGACAGGAACAAAAACCGATAAAAAGAGAAAACATTTTTGGTAAAACAAAAAAACTCCCTATATTTGCACCACGAAAAACGAAACATGGGATTCAGTAGCTCAGCAGGTAGAGCACAACACTTTTAATGTTGGGGTCCTGGGTTCGAGCCCCAGCTGGATCACTGGAAAATTCCAAACGCCTTAAATCCTAAAGAATTTAAGGCGTTTTTGCATTATCTTCACGACGAATCAACCTACCCCGATATGAAATCCCTGTGTTTTATACTCACTATCGCCCTGGCCATGGCTATTTCTGCCGATGCCCAAACACATTACAAACATTTGAATAGATTACCCCAAGCAAAACGCGACAGTGTTCTGTTGGCCGTTTCCAAACAAGCCATAATGACTTTCGGGCCGGGATATTACAGAGAATATAAAACCTCGATAGAAAGAACAACTTATCTCAATCATAAAAAAACAAAAAAAATACCTGCATACCTGGTAACTTATTATTATGATCCTACCAAAGAATTATTGGGATGGGATTATGCCGCTAAAGTAATAATATATGAAAATACAGGAGAAGCAACTAATGTCATGTTCGGCAACGGATGGGGATTGAAATACCTGGATGATTCGACAAAGATGAAAAAACCGTACCCGCAAATCAAATATCACTCGTATCCGCTTGAAAAAACAAACGACGGGAATATCAATTTTATCCAGGGAACCGATGACAAGGAACTCCCAGACCATGTAACCGAGAAAAAGTGAGAATCGGAACACGATTTTATGCAGCACGGAACGATCACGATAAAAACGACCGCCAGAAACCGGTATCGACAATTTTTCCACAATCCGTAATTCAGGTAAATATGCAGGGAAAATGTCTACAAAAAATCGTCTATCCCGTACTACCTTTGTCATCAGGAAAAACAAACATGATCCTGAAACAGATAATTGCTCCGATACAATAATGGAAACCATAAAGAATACTTCGTTCGGAGGCGAGCGGCCACTGTTCGCCACCCATGATCTCCGACTGGAAAACGTCACCATCCACCCGGGAGAGTCGGCGCTCAAGGAGTGCCGCAATATAGAGGCCGTACATTGCGAATTCCAGGGAAAATATCCGTTCTGGCACAATGACGGGTTCATCGTCCGCGACTGCATTTTCAGGGAGGGGGCCCGGGCGGCGCTCTGGTATTCGCACGATTTGCACATGACGGATACGCTGGTCGAAGCGCCAAAGATGTTCAGGGAAATGGACGGCATCTACCTCGAAAACGTACGGATACCCGACGCGGAAGAAACTCTGTGGCACTGCCGCAACGCCGTGCTGAAAAACGTAGAGGTGGAGCGGGCGGACTACCTGTTCATGCACAGCGAAAACATCCGCATCGAAAATTACCGGCAACAGGGCAACTATTCGTTCCAGTATTGCCGGAACGTGGAGATTCGCAATGCCGTTATCGACTCGAAAGACGCTTTCTGGAACACGGAAAACGTCACGGTGTACGACTCCGTGCTGAACGGCGAGTACCTGGGCTGGCACTCCCGCCGGCTGCGCCTCGTCAACTGCAAAATATCCGGAACGCAACCGCTCTGCTATGCTCACGACCTGATCATGGAGCATTGTACGATGGCCGACGATTGCGATCTGGCATTCGAATACTCCGGACTGCACGCCACCATAGACGGTCCCGTCCGCAGCGTCAAGAATCCCCGCACCGGAAGCGTTGTCGCCGAGAGTTACGGAGAGGTCATCCTCGACGGAAACATCAAGGCTCCGGCCGACTGCGAGCTGAAACTCAGGAACGGCAGTTCGTTCTCTTCTGCCTCCTGCGCGGCAAAATAGCCGGAGTGAGGGCGGTAATGACAAAGAAAGCGAATAAAACCGACCGGCTACTGGCGTTGATCCGTAACGGAAGAAGAATGACGCTGAGGCAGCAGCTGCAACTGACTGCCTACCTCAGCGTACCCTCTATTATCGCCCAGTTTTCGTCCATCGCCATGCAATACGTCGATGCTTCGATGGTGGGACACCTCGGGGCGAACGCTTCGGCCTCCATCGGGCTGGTATCCACCACGACATGGCTGTTCTGGGGTGTGTGTGCGGCAGTAGCCACGGGCTTCTCCGTACAGGTGGCGCACCTAATCGGAGCCGGCGATTTCGTCCGGGCACGGCAGGTACTCCGGCAGTCCCTTACGGCGACCCTGCTGTTCAGTTTCCTGCTGGCGACAGCCGGCATGTCTATCAGCGGAGCCCTGCCCCGCTGGCTGGGCGGAGATCCCGTCATTCGGCACGACGCATCGCTCTATTTTCTGATATTCTCGCTGTTTCTGCCGGCCCTTCAGATGAATTTCCTGGCGGGCGGCATGCTGCGATGCAGCGGCAATATGCGGATACCGAGCCTGCTGAACGTACAGATGTGCCTTCTCGATGTGGTATTCAATTTTTTCCTGATATTCCCCACCCGCCGGGTGGAGATACTGGATTTCAGTTTCACGGTTCCCGGCGCGGGACTGGGCGTTGAGGGAGCGGCCCTGGGCACGGTACTCGCCGAACTGATCACTGCCGGACTGATGCTGCGTTACTTGTGGTACCGCTCCCCCGCTCTGAAACTGGCGGGAGAGAGCGGCAGGTTCCGCCCCGAAACGAAAACCCTGCGAAAAGCGACCCGCATAGGACTTCCCATGGGACTGGAGCATATCGCCATTTGCAGTGCCCAGATCATGACCACGGTCATCGTGGCTCCGCTCGGCGTCTTCGCCATTGCGGCGAACTCGTTCGCCATCATAGCCGAAAGCCTGTGCTACATGCCGGGCTACGGCATCGCCGACGCCGCCACGACGCTGGTCGGCCAAAGCCTCGGCGCCGGCAGGAAAAGATTGGTCCGGCGTTTCGCCAACATCACGGTCCTGTCGGGCATGACGATCATGGGGACGATGGGAGCCGTCATGTATGCGGCGGCCCCTCAGATCATCGGAGCGATGACTCCCGTCGGCGAAATCCGTTCGCTCGGGGTCATGGCCCTGCGCATCGAGGCGTTCGCCGAACCGATGTTCGCCGCGGCTATCGTCGCGTACGGGGTGTTCGTCGGGGTCGGCAACACAATCGTACCCAGCCTGATGAATCTCATCAGCATCTGGGGCGTCCGGCTGATGCTGGCTGCGCTGCTCGCTCCGACCATGGGACTGAAAGGCGTGTGGCTCGCCATGTGCGTCGAACTCTGCTTCCGGGGAACGATATTTCTCGTCAGGTTATGGCGGGGAAAATGGATAGATCATTCTAAAAATACGATCAGTCATGAAATATGATTTCGACGAAGTGATTCCCCGAAGGGGAACGAACTCCTACAAATGGGACACGCCCGCCGAAGAGGACACGCTGCCGATGTGGGTGGCAGACATGGACTTCAAAACGGCTCCGGCTGTTATCGAAGCATTGCAGCGACGTGTGGGCCACGGCATTTTCGGGTACACGAAAGTACCTGAAACCTACTACGATGCAGTCGTGAAATGGTTCGGACGGCGGCATCGCTGGACGATCCGGCCGGAATGGATCGTCTATACGACAGGTGTCGTCCCAGCCCTCTCCGCCGTCATCAAGGCGCTGACCGAACCGGGCGACAAGGTGATCGTGCAGACCCCCGTTTACAACTGCTTCTACTCGTCGATACGCAACAACGGATGCGAAATGTCGGCCAATCCCCTGCTCTACCGCGACGGACGTTATACGATCGACTTCGGCGATCTCGAAGCCAAAGCCGCCGATCCGAAAGCCAAACTGTTGCTGCTCTGCAATCCGCACAATCCGACGGGAAGGGTGTGGACTCCGGACGAACTGCGGCATATAGGCGACATCTGCCTGCGGCACGGGGTTTTCGTGGTAGCGGACGAAATCCACTGCGAACTTACCTACGACGATCACGACTACACCCCGTTCGCATCGCTGTCCGAACGCTATCTTCTGCATTCCGCGACCTGCATATCCCCGAGCAAGGCATTTAACCTCGCCGGGCTGCAGATCGCAAATATCATAGCTGCCGACGGGAATGTCCGCCGCCGCATCGACCGGGCGATCAATATCAACGAAGTATGCGACGTCAATCCGTTCGGCGTGGAGGCTACCATGGCCGCCTATAACGAGAGCGAAGGATGGCTCGACGCGCTGCGGTGCTATCTGTGGGGGAACTACGAATATCTCCGACAGCTGTTCGAAGAGCGCCTGTCCCGTTACCCCGTACTGCCGCTCGAGGGTACTTATCTGGTCTGGATCGACTGCCGAGCAACCAGTCTCGGTTCGGACAGGACCACCCTCCGGCTGCAGGAAGAGCAAAAACTGATGGTCAACTCCGGAACGCTCTACGGCCCCGGCGGAGAGGGATTCATCCGACTGAACATCGCCTGCCCCCGGGCTGTTCTGGCCGACGGGCTGGAACGGATGGCCCGTGTTTTCGAACGGTGAGACCCGACGGCAGAAACAGGCTTAAACGACCTTGTCCGCCCTGCGCTGTCACCCTGTTTCCGGACATCGTCACGATGCTGTCCGAAGAATCGGCAACAGTTTCCTGAGACAATATATGGCCGCAGCGACTGCTGTCGTCCCGCCCACATAACCGATCCAGGCGATCGAAAGATCGGAACAGACGATACCGCCCACCAGCGCCCCGCTGCCGATTCCCAAATTGTAGATGCCCGAATAGACCGACATGGCGACGGCCGTGGATTTCGGGGCGAATCGTATAATCTCAGACTGGAAAACGAGATTGAAAATCGTAATGGCCAGCCCCCACCCTATACACACCAGTATGACCGTACCGTGAGCGAACGAAGCAGGCCGTAACAGCAACAGGGCGACGGAGATGCCGATAACGGCGAACCGGACGAAAGTCTCCCTGTATTTCCCGTAATAACGGGAGAACAGGATGCTGCCGGCAATTCCGACCACACCGAACAGGGTCAGCACCCATGTTACCCATCCGTCACCCATGTGGGCCACCTGCCCCAGAAACGGTTCGATATAACTGTACCCGGTGTAATGGGCCGTGATGAGCACCAACGTCAGGAGATAGATGCCCAGCAGCGCCGGCTTCTCGATCAGGGCAGGCACCTTGCGCAGCGAAATGGCGCTGTCGCTCTTCATTTTCGGAAAAATCCATGCCAGCAATGCCAGCACGACCGCAGCGGCGACCGCAATGTAAAAGAAAGTCATACGCCAGCCCGCGTGCAGGCCGATAACCCGCCCCAACGGCAGCCCCACGATCATGGCGACGGAAGTTCCCGTAACGATGAGCCCCAAAGCCGCCGAACGGTGTACCTTCGGTGCGGCCCGCACGGCAAGCGGCGAAGCGATGGACCAGAATACAGCATGGGCACAGGCCACACCGATCCGGGAAGCCATCAACATCGGATAGGAGGTCGAAAGGGCCGAAACCAGATGACTGACAATAAACAGCCCGACCACCGTCAACAGCAGTCTGCGGCATTCCACCCGGGACACGAGCAGCATCAACGGCAGCGAAGCCATCGCCACGACCCAGGCATAGACGGTAATCAGCAATCCCGCCGCGGCTTCCGTCGTGTGAAAATCCCGCGCGATGTCGCTGAGCAGACCGATCGGGACGAATTCCGACGTGTTGAACACGAACGCTGCCAGCGTCAACCCGATGACCGGCAGCCATTTTTTCAGGAGAATCCTACTCCGAACCAGATGGCGATCCATATCCGTACTCGACTTCAAATCCGGCGGCAAAAATACGCGAACTTTCCGAAATCCGGCCGACGGACCGAAAAAAACATTTCGGGAACCTCAATCCGCCGCACCTTCCGTGCATCAGAAAAGGGAAGTCCCGCAGAAACTCGTTTGCGGGACTTCCGGCCTCAGCGGCAGGGACGGATTACAGAGCCGTTCCCTTGAAGACATTGGTTTGCGAGATCGGATAGAGGTTCCCGTAAACCGTAATGGTCCGCGAATTGAAATTGGGGACGACCGTCGCCATCGCCTTATTGCTCCCGGGCCATAGGGTAACGGACACCTGGGCCGAAATACCTACCCCCACCACACTCATGGTGAGCGTCAGGTTGCCCCGCTTGTCCTCGCTGACGGAGACATTCGACGGAGCGCCCTCGACCGTGACTCCCCCGATACCGTTGGGACCGGCAAAAATCGTATTGAAGGCTATCTGTACCGTCGCCTTGTCTTTGTTCATGGAGATGAAATTGGTGTTCTGATCGACATACGCCATCGCTCCCCGGCGGAACATGATCTGATCCGCCTTTATGACGAAGGTACTGTCGTACAGAGAGACCGCCGCATTGTGGTACAGCACGGAGTCCATCACCATCTGCAGTTGCTTTTCCTTCTCTTTCTTATCCTTTCCCGCCTGTGCAGCCTCCTTACGGGCCTGCTCCAGCCTCTCAGCCGTGATCTGCGCCTGGGTCGTCGACACTGCAGCGGCCATCAGGACTATCAAAAACAATCTTTTCATACTTAATTCTCTTTTTAATTTTAATATCCATACGATCAAAAGCCATTCCAAAAAGCTAATAACTAAGCGTTTCGACCGAGTTTTTTATTGTGCGGAAAACAAAAAAGAAAAGCAACGATCCTGTTTTCCCGCTCCTATGCCCGCAGAGCCGCACTCCTTCCTTTTTTCTGTACGGTTTGTCAAACGGCCATCGTTTCGACAGAAATATGACAGTCCGGCATATTCTCCGCGGTCCGGCAGTAAAAACAGAGAAAAAAACACGGCCCGTTTTCGCCGGATACACTTTTTTCACTCCAATTTTCAGACCGGTTGACTATCTTTGTCCGTATAATTCCGACAAATGATGGAGACGATACGGCAAAAGGCAGAACGGATGCTCGACCGCACCGAGACACTGGTCCTCGCCACGGTGGACGAAAAAGGGTTCCCGCGCCCCGTCCCGATGGTCAAACTCTATTCGGACGGATTCGGGGAGATATGGTTCTCGACCGATACGGAAGCGGAAAAAGTGAGCCACCTGCGGATGAATCCCCGTGCAGGTATCTGCCTGTACGAACGGGGCAACATGGTGGCGCTGACAGGAACGGCCGAAGTGATCGACGATCCCGAAACGAAAAGACAGATGTGGCAGGAGTGGATGATCGCCCATTTCCGGGGCGGAGAAAGCGACCCTACATATTGCCTGATCCGTTTCCGCGCCACCGGAGCTACCTACTGGATCGACCGCAGGGCGGGAAGGGAGACCCTGTGAAGAGTCGCAGGCAGGATTTTTGCAGGAAATTCAAGAAAACGAAAACAACGGCATGAAAACGATTCTGATTGCATTGTCGATCCTCGGTTTCGTTCTGCCGGCCATAGCGCAAACCATGAAAAAAGAGCTTACCGAAGAGGAAAAACGAATCATTCTGCACAAAGGCACCGAAGCCCCCTTCTCGGGTGAATACTGCAATTTCAAAGGCAAAGGCATTTACCGGTGCAAAGCCTGCGGAACACCACTCTACCGATCCGGAGACAAGTTCGATTCGGGATGCGGATGGCCCAGTTTCGACGACGAGATACCGGGAGCCGTACGGCGAACGCCCGACGCCGACGGGAGACGTACGGAAATCACCTGCGCCCGGTGCGGCGGCCATTTGGGCCATGTCTTTCTGGGTGAAGGACTGACTCCGAAAAACACGCGCCACTGCGTGAACTCGCTTTCGCTCGAATTCGTCCCGGAAGGAAAGGAGCGGAGAACGGAGAGAATGGAAACCGCCATCTTCGCCGGGGGATGTTTCTGGGGCGTGGAATACATGATGGAGAAAACGCCCGGGGTGCTTTCCGTGGAATCGGGATATATCGGAGGTAAGACGGATCATCCCTCTTACGAAGAGGTCTGTTCGCACACGACGGGACATGCCGAAGCCATACAGGTAATTTTCGATCCGACAAAAGTCTCTTACGAGACGTTGGCCCGGCTTTTCTTCGAAATACACGACCCCACGCAGTTGAACCGTCAGGGTCCCGATGTGGGCGATCAGTACCGCTCCGAAATATTCTACACCACGCCCGCACAAAAAGAGATGGCCGAACGGCTCATTCGGACACTGAAGGAGAAGGGTTACGACGTAGTGACCCGCGTCACACCCGCCGCCACGTTCTGGAAAGCCGAAAACTATCACCAGGACTACTACCGGCGCAAGGGCACCCGACCTTATTGTCACGGTTATACGAAACGGTTCTGAAACACCTCTTTTGCCACGGGAAAAAGATTTCGTTTTTCCGGACGTTTCGCTACCTTTGCCGTAAACATGAAACCTATGAAACACATCGCCATCCTCTCATCCAGCGTGCGGGAAGGGCGGCTCAGCCACCGCGCCGCACTTTATATCCACCGTTATATCGAAGATCACTATCCGGCAACGGCTGAAATTCTCGATCTGAAAAGTTACGGATTTCCACTGTTCGACGAACGACTGGCCTATCAGAAAAACCCTTCCGAAAAGCTGCTGGATTTCACCCGGAGATTGATGGGAGCCGACGGAATCGTCATCGTTACCCCCGTCTACAACGCCAGTTTCCCGGCGGCACTGAAAAACGTGATCGACCTCTATTATGCGGAATGGAAACGGAAACCCGTCGGAATCGTCTCCGTCACCTCGGGCAGCGTACCGGGTATCGCCACCGTCCAGCAACTGCAAACCCTGCTGCTGAAACTGGGCGCACTCGTACCTCCCGTCCTTGCCACGGCCATCCAGGCCGCCGAAACCTTTACGGAGGACGGAGAGGGAGGACCGGCGGCGGAACGGACGGTACGCCCGCTGCTCGGAGAGTTGCTGTGGCTCATGGAACGGACGGAATCCCCGTCCGTTTAGGCACTCTATTTGCACGTCGATCCCGAAAATTCGCAGACCATGCTGATTCTTCTGTCACCGGCCAAAACCATGAATATGGAGCCGCAGGAGAGGCGACTCCCTTCATCGCGGCCCCGATACGAAAAGGAGGCGGAATACCTCGCTTCTGAGATGCGGAAATTCTCCGCTCCGCAATTGGGAAAACTGCTGAAAATAAACGACAGTCTGGCTCAGGTCAATTTCGAACGTTACCAGCGTTTCGGTTCGGCCTCCAATCCGGAAAAACAGGCCCTTTTCGCTTATGACGGCAGCGTATTCCGGCACATCGACCCGGCAGGAATGACGGACGACGACCTTCTGTATGCCCAGGAACGCCTGCGCATCGTCTCCACCCTGTACGGCCTGGTCCGTCCGCTGGACCTTATCCAGGCCTACCGGATCGCCTTTACGCTCCGCCTCGGCGACAGAAATGGCGATCTGTACGATTACTGGTATCCGAAACTGACCGAGCCGCTGATCGAAACGGCCCGCAAAGCCGGCGATATCGTGATCAACCTGGCAAGTCAGGACGTTATGGCCGCCTTGGACACCGACCGGATCAGGCAACAGGTCGGCATGATCGACGCCGAGTTTCAGGAACACCGAAACGGCCGTTACGAAACGGTGCGAACCTATGCGAAAATGGCCCGGGGAGAGATGACCCGGTTCATCCTCCGTAACCGAATCGAATCGCCGGAGGGGATGAAAGCGTTCGGCTGGAACGGTTTTGCCTTCGACGAGCGGCTCTCCTCCCATGAAAAGATAATTTTTACCCGCGAAAAAAAGTGACACCATGCTGATTCACGTATCCGACCGGTGTATCCGCTGCGGCCGCTGCAAAGCCGTCTGCCCTACCTCCATCATAGAAATGACCGATAGCAAACCGTTCATCGAAGAGAGAGACGAAGGCCGGTGCATCGTATGCGGCCATTGCGTGGCCGTCTGTCCGGAAGAGGCGCTCGACCATCGACTGGCCCCGCTCAAAGAGCAGACAAAAATGAAAAAGATCCCGGCGGCAGGTCCTAAGAAGACACGTACCCTGTTGCGTTCGGTACGTTCGGTCCGCGTTTACAAAAAAGACGAGGTGGACCGGAAGATAGTCACCCGGATCGCGGATACCGCCCGTTTCGCACCTACCGGCCTCAATTCGCAGGACGTGACTTTTCTGGCGGTCATGGAACGGGAAACCGTGCAGGAACTATCCCGCCGCACGATGGAATGGATGAAAAAAGCGTCCGCATCCGGGGCGGAATGGTCCATGTCTTACGGAAAACTGTTCTCCGAAGAAAAGAATGCGAAAAGGGACCCTGTCTTCCGGGGAGCTCCGCACGTACTAATTGCCCTGGCCGACAGTTCCTCCCCGTACGGCACGGACAAC
The DNA here is from genome assembly GCF_014982715.1 of Gallalistipes aquisgranensis. Lineage (NCBI taxonomy): Bacteria > Pseudomonadati > Bacteroidota > Bacteroidia > Bacteroidales > Rikenellaceae > Gallalistipes > Gallalistipes aquisgranensis. Next base: position 1,095,408 of record NZ_JADCJY010000001.1, read on the forward strand.
GCCTGTATGGCAATGGTCTACGCCCGTATCCAGGCCACGGCGATGGACATAGGCACATGCAGGGCCGGTTTTTTCGAACAATATGCCCGGGCGGAGCCCCGGGAAGTGGCCGCCCTGCTCCGGCTGCCCGAAAAGCGGATCGTAGGGGCGGCTGTCATGCTGGGATATGCGAAATACACATACCGCAGACTGCCCGACCGGGACCCGCTGAGGATCGAATTCATCTGACGAAAAAACCCTGCCCGGACAGGGATTTTTCATCTATCGGTCGCGGCGCTCCCACCGCTCCAGTCTCCGCCATAGCAGCATGTCGAGGGAGAGACGTCCGGGACCGCCTATCAACAGCACGACGAACATGCCGAAATAGAGCAAAGCGAGTTCGGAGGTTTCGAGCGCGAAGGCAGGATAAGTACAGAAGGCTGCGATCCACATGGAAAACAGCAGGGGCAAAAGCGCCAGCCGGGTAAAAAGGCCCAGGATCACCAGCAGGGAACAGACAGTTTCGACCAGCGTTATCATCACGAGCGACGCGGTACTGCCCCAGCCTATGGGATCGGGAAATGTAGCGGAAAGCCTGGCGAAACCGGCGATTTTGGCACAGCCGTGCGTCAGCATCAGCCCGCCGGCCAACAGCCGCAGCAGGAGCAGAGCCAGTCCGGGAGCCTTGCGGGCGAGTACCAGACCTGCGAATGAAACGAAAGAGCGATTCATCGGCATATCATTTATTTTCGGAAATATTGAAAATCTCGACCATATCCTCCACCGTCGGGTTGTGACAGCTCATCCCACCGTCGGCCACGATGTTCTGTCCGGAAATATAACGGGCATCCTCGGAGGCGAGAAAGGCGATCGTCGCCGCAATGTCTCCGGCTTCGCCCAGATAACGCACGGCATTGTATTTCAGAAATATTTCCCGCAGGTTTTCCGGAAGGGCTCCCGTAGCGGCCGGGGTCATCACGAGCCACGGGGAAACGCAGTTGCAACGGATACCCTTTTTCCCGTACTGGGACGCGACATAGCGGGTGAGATTGATCACCCCTGCCTTGGTCATTCCATAAAGCGAGCCGCGGAAATCACCCATCAGTCCGCTGATCGAAGCGACGTTGACGATCGCCCCCCGTTCCCGCTCCAACATGGAGGGCAACGCGGCCTGCATGGTGACGATCATGCTGCGCAGATTGGCATGAAAGATCGTATCGAAATAATCCGTATCCAAATTCAGGATGTCCAGATCACGGTCCAGATCGGTAATTCCGACATTGTTGACCAGTACGTCGATTCTGCCGAACCGGGCAAGAGTCCGTTCGACGATCTGGCGGCCGCTGCCCGCATCTTCCGCATCGAAAAAGAGCGGAAAGGTTTCGCCTCCCTTTTCATTCAACGCTCCGGAAAGAGCGGTGGCGCCCGCCAGGTTGTAGTCGGCTATGGCCACGCGGGCCCCTTCCTCCACGAACCTCTCCACGGTCGCCCGTCCGATACCGCGCGCTCCGCCCGTGACCAGCACGGCAGTATGTTCAAATCGTCTCATCGTGCAATTGTGTTTTATGTGGTAACGGAATCATCTTCTGCAAAAGCAGTTCCAAAAATAATCGGAACTAAGCTTCGCGCTCCTCGTCCGGACGGGTCACCTCGTGGAGGGTGAGCGCCAGCGGCGATGTGAATGCGGCCGTCCGGTAAGGACAGTCGGGCATGGCACAACGGGAACATTGTGAGACGCGGCAGGGATCGGAATGGATCGAGACCTGCACCCTGTTTCCGAAGCCGGCAGCGATGGTGTCCCGGAGACGGTCGCAGGCCGTATGCCCCTGTACGATATCGTAATACCACGGCAGGGTCAGATCGCAATCTATGTAGAGGAAACTCCCGTACCGGATCGTCTTCAGATTATGCACGTCCACCCAATCGGGCTCCCGACTGGCAGAAATCGCTTCGGTCATGGTCTCCAGCACCTGCTCGTCGGCCTTGTCCATAAGGCCGGAAACGGTTTTGCGCAGAATGGAAAACCCCGTCACCACGATAATTCCGCCGAAAAGCAGGGCCAGTGCACTGTCGATCCAGCCGATGCGGGTGAAATAGAGCAGGAGCAATCCCGACACCAGACCGATCGTAGAATAGGTGTCGGACTGCAGATGCCGGCCGCCCGCGACCAGTGCGATGGATTCATATCTTTTACCGACCCGGATGCTGTACCATCCCATGACGTAGTTGACCGCACCCGCCACGGCGATGATGACGATCCCCACATCCAGCTTTTCGACCGCAGAGGGAACGAACAGCCGTTTGACCCCTTCGAATATGATAATCAGACCGGCTGCCATGATCATCAACCCTTCGACCGACGCGGAGATCAACTCCACCTTCCCGTGACCGAACGGATGACTGTCGTCCCTGGGTTTGGCCGACAGGCGGATGCTGTAAAGACTGATGAAACCCGCCGTGACATTCACGATACTCTCCATGGCATCGGTCAGCACCCCCACCGAATTGGTCAGGAAAAAGGCCATGAATTTGCCCGCGAGCAACAGCACCGACACCGTGACGATATAGGTCTGAATCCTCAGTTTGAGGGTATCCTCTTTCGATATGGTATTTTCGGCCATCTTTTTCGATTGAAAGGCAAAGTTAACCATATTCCGCGGAAAACCAAGAGTTTCTCCGGCACTGGAGCAGGAAGGCCGTAAATCGGAACGCCTCGGCCGCAGAGCCACAGACCTTTCCGCAAACGTCCGGCGGTCCAGGCAGACCACCTCTGGCGATCGTCAGCCTTGCAACAGAGAAAAAAACGTTCCGAAAAGCAGACGACCTGCTTTTTAGACCATAAATAAATACTTTCAGACCATGAAAGTGCCTCCGGCAAATCGGGGAAAAATTGTCTGCCCGGATTTTAATTCGTACATTTGCACCGATTTTGGTTGTCACGTACTTTTTATTGACGAAACCGTAATGTAATTTTTCAGTTATGATGAAAATACGCAATCTGATGCTTCTGCTCCTGGCAGCCGTCTGCAGCACCTCTGTCGCCCAAACTTCCGCGGAGACGGGGAAAGTGGGCCCGGTGGAAATACGCGACGCCAGCAACGAACCCGTTGCACTGCCCGACCTGGGGAAAAAGCACCTGCTCATTTTCTATATCGACCCGGACCATGCCTCCCAGAACGAAAAATTCAGGGAAGACCTCGAGAAGAACCAGATCAACAGCCCCAACATCCACTCGTTCGGTGTCATCAATCTGAAAGACGCCCCCATGTTGCCCAACGCAGTGGTGAGGGCCATGATCCGCAAAAAAGCCAAACAGACCGGAGCCACGATCTACACCGATCCGGACCACTTGTTGCGCGATGCATGGAAATTGGGCGACGTGAATGACAAGTTCACCCTGATTTTCGTCACCAAGGAGCGGAAAATCGAATACCTGCGCAAGGGGGAACTGACTCCGGAGGACATCCGGGAGTTTTACCGGATCATCGGCAAATACAAATAATCGTCAGCTAAACGGAACCCTATGAACGGAAAGTCGATCGTCGCTCTCCTATTCGCCGTCTCGTTATCGTCCGGTGTTTCGGCGCAGGAACAAATTCCGGCAGCCGATTCCGCAGGCCGCAGTACCGTCCCTGCGGAGACGGTTCTGGCCTCGGATTCCGTCCCCGCAAAACGGAATCACTTCTTCCGTCGTTTCTACAACTATTTCAAAAACGCCAACGAGGACAAGACCCTCACCAAGAAGTTCGATTTCAGCGTGATCGGCGGTCCCCACTACTCTTCGGACACCAAACTGGGACTGGGACTGGTCGCCGCAGGCCTTTTTCGCATGGACCGTACCGACATGATCACTCCGCCCTCGAACATCTCGCTGTTCGGCGACATCACGACCACCGGATTTTACCTGTTGGGCGTACGGGGCAACCTGATCTTCCGCGACACGAAGCACCGGCTCGATTTCACGACCTACTTCTTTTCGTTCCCGAGTGCCTTCTGGGGCATCGGGCACTACGCCGCCGAACACAACACCCCCAGTTCTTACAAGCGTTTCCAGACCCAGTTCAAAATCGACTACATGACCCGCGTAGCCCGGAATCTCTACGTAGGCGTGAACGGCAGTTTCCAATATGTGGCCGGCAGCAATTTCACCAACATCGAGCAGTTGGGCGGACAGAAAACATTCTACACCAACACGGGCCTCGGTGCATTCGTTCTCTACGACTCCCGGGACGTCATCAACAACGCCTACCGGGGAATATACGCTAAAATCGACCAACGTTTTTTCCCGAAATTCATCGGCAACAACGGTACGTTCTACCATACAGAAGTCAACTTCAATGCCTACCACAAACTCTGGAAGGGAGCCGTAATGGCATATGATTTCTACGGGGTGGTCAACAAGGGCGATACGCCGTGGACGATGCTGGCCCTGCTGGGCGGTTCCTACCGGATGAGAGGCTATTATGAAGGACGCTACCGCGACAACGACATGGTGGAGATCCAGGCCGAACTCCGGCAGCGTATTTACGGACGCAGCGGAGCGGCCGTATGGGTCGGGGCCGGCAATGTATTTCCCAATTTCGGGAGTTTCAAACTCAATCAGACGCTGCCAAACTACGGAATCGGATACCGATGGGAATTCAAGAAACGGGTCAATGTCCGTCTGGATTACGGGTTCGGCAAGCGGGGAAACAACAGTTTCCTGTTTCAGATCAACGAAGCATTCTAGTCATGAATTGGTTCAAATCATTCATTCACAGGCTGTTTTCCACTCAAGAGGGCATTCTGGCCGTATTCGTGGCCGTCATGCTGGTACCCGACCTTTTTCTGGCCTACACAGAGCCGTACCGCCTCAGTACGGTACTGGCTTCGCTGTTGCTGCCCGGAGCCTTCTATCTCCTGTGGGCCCTTATCGCCCGGCGCCCGGGAGGCATGATGCTGGCCGCCCTTCCCTTCATGATACTCGGGGCGTTCCAACTAGTGCTGCTCTATCTGTTCGGCGACTCGATCATTGCCGTAGACATGTTTCTGAACGTATTCACGACCAACGTATCGGAAGCCACCGAATTGCTCGGCAACATCTATCCGGCCATTATCGGCGTATGTGTGCTCTATATCCCCCTGCTGGTTCTGGCCGTACGCTCTCTGCTGCTCAAGCAACGGTTGAACGGCCGCTTCCGGGCCAAAGCGGCGCTGACAGGCTGTGTCATGGCGTTAGGCGGATGCGTCTGTCTGGTCGCATCGAAGGCAGCCAATCCGGAATTCGGCGTGAAATACCATATCTTCCCGGCCAATGTGATCTACAATATCCAACTGACCCTGGAACGTTGGAAACTCAGCGAAAACTATCCCGAGACTTCGAAGGACTTCCGGTTCGATGCGACTAAACGGAGCGATTCGGCCCATAGGGAAGTATACGTGCTGGTGATCGGCGAAGCCTCGCGGGCAGCCAACTGGCAGTTGTTCGGTTACGGACGGCCAACCACGCCCGACCTGGCGGGAACCGACGGAGTGGTGCCGTTCAGCGACCTGCTCACACAGGCCAATGCCACGCACAAAAGCGTTCCCATTATCCTCTCTCCCGCATCGGCTGAAAATTACAGTGATATATACAAACAGAAAAGCATCATCTCCCTCTACAAGGAGGCAGGATTCAAAACGCTGTTCATTTCGAACCAGGTCCCCAACCGTTCGCTGATCGACTATTTTGCGGCGGAGGCGGACAGGAGAATCGACATCTCTCCCCGGGAAAACGATCTGATCACGGAAAACCGCTACGACGGTGATGCCCTGCCCCACCTGCGCGAAGCGATCGTTTCGACCGACAGCAATCTGCTGGTAGTAATCCACACATACGGTTCGCATTTCGACTACACCAAACGGTACCCCGCCTCCTTCTCCCGTTTCACTCCGGATGCCGTATCTTCGGTGCGTTCCAGTCGGGAGAATCTTGTCAACGCCTACGACAACAGCATCGCCTACACGGATCACGTACTCTCGGAGATCATATCCACGCTCGATTCCGCCGACGTATGTTCGGCCCTGCTTTACTGTGCCGACCACGGTGAAGACCTCATGGACGACGAACGCGACCGTTTCCTGCATGCTTCCCCCATCCCGACCTACTACCAACTTCACATCGCCGGGCTGGGTTGGTTCTCAGATCGGTACCGGGAGTCATATCCCTACCGTTACGAAACGGCCCGGGCTAACAGGGAGCGACCTGTGACGACCGCTTCCATATTCCACACAATGGCCCAGATCGGAGATATCGAAAGTCCGTATATCGACTCAACCCGCTCGCTCGTCAGCAATTCTTTCCGCAACTTGCCCCGCATGTATCTGACAGATCACGCCAAAGCGGTGGAATTTTTCAACACAGGTCTCAAGGAGGAGGATTTCCGGATGTTGGACAAACATCGTATCGAATACGACAAGGAAAATGTCAAAAAGATAAAATACTGATTCTCTGCCGACCGAAACCTAACCAATCTGAACCGGAAACGGGAGTCTGCGAACAGACTCCCGTTTTTCCACCACTAACCGACGAGTTCCCCTATTTGAGTTTCAGCGTATAGTTCAATCCGGAAACAGGATGCTCCATATTGCGATTCAGCAAAGTGAGCGTATTTCCCTTGTACAGGAAATTCATCCGGTTGAGCGAATCCCTCGGACTGAGTTGATAGACCGTGGCGTCGTTGTGCTCGGCATCGCCGCGCAGGGTGATCCAATGTCCGGACGTGACGAACGTGGTATCTTTGCCGTTCGCAGCCTCCAGGTAGGTCATCGACAGTTCGTAAACTCCCGTCCCGCTATACTTCTGATTCCAAAGTGTCAGCTTATAGTCGATACCGGGACCGTCGGCTGCTGGCAAAAGCCCCGCATAGACCCGTTCGACAACCGGCCCCAACTGTTTGTCGATAACCAGCGAATCTCGAATGGATACCGATTCCTGCTGACGGTCCCCCCGGGTACCGCAGGCGACGAAGAACAAAGAGATAATACATGCAAAAATAACCCGTTTCATTTTCGTATAGTATTGATTGTGCGACACTATCAGCAAATTCCAAACCAATGGAGCCCTAAAAAGGGAAAAAACAAAAACGCCGACAAGGATGCCGGCGTTTTCTCTCGGTTGAAAGACCTTATTTGGAGGCTTCAACGGATACTTTCCTGAACTCCTTCAGCAACTTCGAAAGCTCCAGAGCGGCTTTGCGGGCACGCGTTCCGGCTGCTTTGTTGTTCTTGGTGAGCTGCAAATTGGCATTCTCGGTAAAAAGGGCGATCTGCTCGTTGATCTGATCCACTAATTTTTGCATAATCGTAATTGTTATTTGGGTTATTAAAAATATTCCAGATACAAAACTAAGGAAAAAAACAGTTTTACAAACTTTTTTTTGCGATTTTGAACGCCTAAAGCCGGAAAAAACGCTTTATTTTCTTTCCCAAACGCTCTTTACGGCGATTTCCGGTTCCATGCTCCCCATACTGTCCCCCATATCCATAATGGTAGCCGTACCCGTAACCATAGTTGTATCCGTAACCATAGCCGTAACGGCTGGAAGAAGTCGCATCGGAAAGGATGATCGCCATATTCTTCAGCGTCTTATTGACCCACAACGCCTGGATAGACTCGAGACTACGTCTGTCGGAACGTCCCACACGTATCGTATAAAGCGTCAGGTCCGCCACCCGGTTTGAAATTACGGTATCGGCGACCAGACCCACGGGCGAAGTGTCCACCACAATATAGTCATAATCCTCACGCAACGTTCTGAATGCCTCGTCGAGCCGTTTGCTGATAAGCAACTCGGCCGGATTGGGAGGAATGGCACCTGCGTAGAGAATGTCCACGCCCTCCACTTCACCTTTCGAAATCAGGCTCCGGATGTCATTTTCCTTTCCAGCCAGATAATTGGAGATTCCCTTGTGATGGGTCGAATGTCCGAACTTTTTGGCCAGCGTCGATTTACGGAGGTCCAGATCAACCAACAGGATTCTTTTGCCGGCAATGGAGAGAGACGAGGCCAGATTCATCGACAGGAAAGTCTTGCCCTCGCTGGGAATCGTCGAGGTCAGCATAATAACTTTCCGGTCTTCTCCCGTCATCATGAAATCCAAATTGGTCCTTACGATCCGGAAAGCCTCAGAAACGATGTCACGGCTGTTTTTCTCCACGATGCGATCGGACATTCCCTCCTCCTTGGACGGAATCTCGCCGATGATGGGCGCCTTCACGACAGCCTCCACATCTTTCCGGCCCCGAATCGAAGTGCGCAACTGGTCGATCAACAGCAACACGCCCACCGGAAGCGCCAATCCGAACAGGAACGAAGCAAGAAGAATGACAGGGACTTTAGGGGAAACCGGAATACCCGTGCTCGAAGCAGGGTCAATCACTTTGGCGATCGGCACCGCCGAAGCCAGTTTCAATCCGTTCTCCTCTCGCTTGTTCAGAAGGAACAGATAGAGAGACTCCTTGATCTTCTGCTGCCGCATGATAGACTGCCCCTCCTTTTCGAGGGTCGGCACGTTACGCACCCGGTTGCTGATCGACTTTTCCTGGGCTGCCAACGACTTCTGGCGGATCAACAGCGAGTTATGCAAATTCCGGATAGACTCCTCCAGCGAAGACTGCATGTTGAGTATCTGGGCATTGAGCTCCTGAATGACGGGGTTCTGACTCACGTCGCCGCTTGCCAACAACCGGTTTCTCTGCAATACCATCTGATTATACAACTCGATGCTGCCGTTCAGCGCAGGGTCCTCGATTCCGATATTGGTCGGCAGGAGGGCATACTGCCCCTTGTATTGCCGGACATATTTCCCCACACTCTCCACCAGACTGATCTGAGTCGCCACATCCACGGACAACTGCTCATACTGGGAAGCCGAATTGAGAAAAATTCCCGACTCGGAGACGATATCCACCGACTCGTTATCGCGTTTGAAGCGCTCCACGTCTCGATCGACCGTTTCCAGTTCATATCCTACCACCCGCAGCCGCTCGTCGATGAAGTCGGCCGTATTCTGCGCCGCCCGCCGTTTGTCGTCGATGGCGTCCTTGTTATATACGTCGATCAATCCGTTGATGATGTCCGTAGCTTTCTGGGCCACGGGTGCCGTCAGCGAGAGCTGGATGATGCTGGTCGTTTTACTGGCCGGAGCACTCGCCAGTTCGGTTGCATACCGCTGCGCCACTTTGAACGGATTGGCTACCCGTACGACAATGGAAGCGTCCGGATAAGAGGAGAAGTTCGTCCGTTTGTTAACCGTGAACGTAACGCTGTCCTGGGTCACGGGAACACCGTAAGGATGGGCTTCGGAAGGACCGTCGTCCACCTGGGCCACATACTCCGTATCGGACTTCAACCGGAGCTGAACCGTAAAACGCCGCTTCAAACTGTCGGGGACTACCAGTTCGACGGGCGACAGCAGACTGTAAATCTCCTGGGTACGCAACCTGCCGTCGATATAATAGGAGATATGGGCCTTCAGGTTTTTCACCACCTTCAGCATAAGCGTGCGGGATTTCAGCACCAACACCTCGTTGTCCACCGATGAGGTCGATTTGAACAGGCCGCCGCCGGAAAAATCGGTAATATCGGCCGAAGCGTCGCGCATATAGTCCTCATCGACCCGTATGGAAGCGGAAGACACATACATCCGGGTCATGGTCTGCGTCAGCAGATATCCCGTTCCGAAGCACAACACTACGGAAATAAGGAACCACCCCCAATTATTCAGAAAAAAATCGAGTATTTGCCGCAGAGTGATCTCCTTCTCCTGCTGTCCGGCTGTTTCGTTGTTCTCCATACTCTCCTCTATTTTGTCAGGGTTACGATCAGCGTGGCAATGGTCACCAGCAGGGAGCCGGACGAAAGGTAAAGCGGGAAATTACTCCGGAACGAAGAACCCTGAATCGCCTTGGCCCTGTTCGGTTCCACATACACCACATCGTTCTGCTGCAAATAATAATAAGGTGACTCGAAAATATTCTTGGATTTCAGATCGAGGCGGGCCATCTTCCGTTCACCGTTCACTTCCCGGATTACCAGCACGTTGTCCCGACGGCCGTACACGGAAAGGTCTCCCGCCTTACCCACGGCTTCGAGCACCGTAATCCGGTCACTGGTCACATCGAAAGTTCCCGGCCGGGCGACCTCACCGAGCACGGTGACCTTGAAATTCCGGAAAGTAATGGTCACTACGGGATCGGGCATAACCTCTGCCAGCCGCTTCTGCAACATCATTACGAGCTCTTCCCGCGTCATGCCGGCCACCTTGAGAGCACCCAGCACGGGAAAATTGATATACCCCTCGCTGTTGACCTGATAGGCCTCCTGCTCCCAGCGATTGGAGGACGAATTGACATCCTGTGTGGCGCGCAGCAGATTGTAGGGAGCCGCCAATTCGGGCTTGGAGGAAGAGACCGTAATGGAGAGAATGTCGTCGGGCTTTATCCGGGGAAGATTGTCTTCGACGATCTTCATCATCTCGTCCCGTTCCGTATCTTGAAAATAGGCTATTTCCTTGGTCGTGGTACATGCGGCAAGCGACATGGCCAACACGAAAGAAAGGCAGATTCTATTCATGAGCAATATAAAAATAAATGAGCGATGAAATGTCCACAAAGATAGGACAAAAATCGTAATCGGAAAAAATTCGTTGGTATGCTTTTTGTCCGTTTTGTGACAAAATCAAGAAAAATATTGATTATGACTGAACTAAGGACGAAAATCGCTCTGTTTTCCATGCTTTTGGCCCTTTTCGGCTGCCGTTCCGAATCCCGGCAGACCGAAATGCCGGCACCGCGCATCGAGGTTTTCCGGGTCATCCGCGACAGTATTCCCAACCGGATGAACTTCATCAGCCAGACAAGCAGCAATGCAGACGTCGCAATCCAGCCGAGAATCAGCGGCTATCTGCTTTCCAAACATTTCGAGCAGGGCCTGCCGGTCAAAAAGGGACAGCTGCTTTTCCGGATAGACCCGTCGCTGCTCCAAACCGAAGTGGCCCAGGCCAAAGCCTCCCTGGCTTCCGCGGAGGCCCAGCTGATCGAAGCGAAGAACAATTACAACCGGTCGATCCCCCTGGCTCGGATCAACGCCATCAGCCAGAGCCAGCTGGATCAATACCGCGCACAGTACGCTTCGGCCGAAGCCAGCCGCAAGGCGGCCCAGTCGCAACTTCGCAACGCCCAGATCGAACTGAGTTACGCCACGATCTATGCCCCTTCGGACGGGATCATCGGCGACAGCGATCCATCGGTCGGGGACTACGTGGGTGCCGGCACGAAATTCCCTGTGCTGGCCACGATCTCCAATACCGACTCGGTCAGCGTGGAGCTGACACTTCCGGTCTCCCAATACCTGAAAATCACGGGTAACAGCGAGATCGCCCCCTCTTACGACAACGCCCGCCTGCTTTCGGACATCGTCATGACCCTGTCCGACGGCACCGTCTATCCCTACAAGGGAAAATACAACTACACAGAAAAGAATGTCAACACCTCGACGGGAACCATCGTATTCAAAGTGCTCTTCCCGAATCCGGACAGGGTACTCAAACCGGGCCAGTTCGCCCAGGTGGCAGCCAATCTGGGTCCGGTGCACGATGCCCTGCTGGTTCCCCAACGGTGCGTGAGCCAAAGCCAGGGGATCAACAGCCTGTGGGTCATGGCCCCGGACAGCACAGCGGAATACCGGAAGGTATCCCTCGGCAACACGTTCGGTACACTCTGGGAGATAACGGACGGAGTCTCCGACGGGGAAACCGTACTGACCTCGGGACAACTCAAAATGCGGCAGGGAATGAAGATCATCCCCGTACCGACAACTCCCGGAGCCGTCACGCAAAAAACATCCGCACAAAGGGCGGACGACTCACCGGCAACCAAAACGAGGAGGTAGCCTATGGAAAAGTTTTTCGTCAACCGCCCCATCTTCGCGATGGTAATCGCCATCGTGATCGTACTGCTCGGACTGCTCTCGATCGGATCGCTGCCCGTAGAGCAATATCCGGACATCACGCCCCCCGTCGTGGAGGTATCAGCCAGCTATCAGGGAGCCGACGCCCTCACTGTGGATCAGGCCGTGGCCACGCCCGTATCGCAGAGCGTGATTGGCGTGAGCGACATGCTCTACATGCAGAGCACCAGCGCCAACGACGGTCAGATGTCGCTTCAGGTCACTTTCGACATAGGTTCCGATCCGGACATGGACGCCGTTTTCACCCAGAACAACGTGACCTCCGCCACCGCCATGCTGCCCGATGCGGTCAAAACGCAGGGTATCACCACCCAGAAAGCCATGAGCGGCTTCCTGATGGTGTTTTCACTCTACTCCGACGGCCGTTACGACGACAACTACCTCTCCAACTATGCATACATCAACATCCAGAACGAACTGTTGAAAATCAACGGCGTGGGAAAGGTGCAGATCATGGGGGCAGGAGAGTACTCCATGCGCATCTGGATCAAGCCCGACATGCTCAACTACCATAATATCTCCATTGCGGACATCACCTCGGCCGTCGAGTCGCAGAGCGGAGTCTATCCTGCGGGAAAACTGGGCGGAGAACCCGCCCCCGAAGCCACTGAATTCACCTATACGGTCACGATGCCGCCCCAGATCAACACGGCCGAAGAGTACGGAGACATTGTCATCCGCACCGAAGCGGACGGTTCCCAGGTCCGGCTCAAAGACGTGGCCACGGTCGACCTGGGCAGCGAGACCTACGGCACAACCTCGGCTTTCGACGGCAAGGCTTCGGCCATGATCGTCGTCTATCAATCGCCGGGCAGCAATGCCGTGAACGTCGGCAAACAGGTGAAGGCCACGATGGAAAGGCTTTCGGACGACTTTCCGGACAGCATAGATTACGCCACGGTCGTGGATGCCACCTCCTCGATCCGGGCGGGCATAGCGGAAATCTCCTCCACGCTGCTACTGGCTCTCGTGCTGGTCATTCTCATCATCTATCTGTTCATACAGGATATCCGGGCGACGATCATCCCCCTGATCGCCATCCCCGTCTCGCTGGTGGGTGCCTTCATGCTCTTTCCCTTGTTGGGCTTTTCGGTCAATATCATCTCGCTGCTGGGATTGATCCTCGCCATCGGACTGGTCGTGGACGACGCCATCGTGGTCGTAGAGGCCATACAGGTCAACATCGCCAAGGGAATGCCGCCGAAACAGGCTACACTCGACGCGATGAAATCTGTCGGGCCGCCGATCATCGCCACCACGGTGGTGTTGGTTTCGGTCTTCGTACCCGTTTCGTTCATGGGTGGCATCACGGGCCGACTTTACCAGCAATTTTCGATTACGATCGCCGTTTCGGTCATCATTTCGGCCTTCAACGCACTGACTCTCTCCCCCGCCCTCTGTTCCCTGCTGCTGAAAAAACGCCCGGAGAAAACCAAGGGATTTTTCGGGGCGTTCAACCGCTGGTTCGACCGCAAGATGGACGGATACATGAGCTTCACCTCGGTACTCACCCGGCATGCGGCACGTTCCTTCATTCTGATCGCCGTGGTCGCGGCGGCCATTTTCGGCATGACCCGCCTTCTGCCCGGCGGATTCCTGCCCGAAGAGGACCAGGGCTACCTGATGGTGGCCGTGAACCTGCCCGACGCGGCCTCGCTCAGCCGCACGCAGGTCTCCATGCAGGAGATCGAAGCGATCATCAAGGCCCGCCCCGACGTGGAACATGTGGCCTCGGCGGCAGGATTCAACATGCTGGCAGGCATCGCCACCTCCAACAGCGGAATCGTATTCGTGACGCTGACCGATTACAACAAACGCAAATATTCCGCCATGGAGATCGCCGACCAGCTCAACGGAGAGCTGTACATAGCCGTTCCCTCGGCCGAGGCTTACGCCTTCGGACCGCCTTCCATTCCCGGACTGGGCATCACCTCGGGCATGTCGCTCATGGTGCAGGACAAAGGAGGCAACAGCGTGGGCTACCTGGCCGACTACACCCGCAAGTTCATCGAAGCGGCGAAACAACGGCCGGAAATCGCCACGATCAGTACGCAGTTCGACGACGGGATTCCGCAACGGCACATCCGTATCGACGAGCAGTACGCCCTGCGCGAAGGTGTTTCACTCGACGAACTGCACCAACTGCTGACCACCTATCTCGGCGGCGCCTACATCAATAACTTCAACCGTTTCGGAAAACTGTACCAAACCTACATCCAGGCGGAATCGGAATACCGCCAGAACAAGGAGAACCTGAACAGCTACTTCGTAAAGAACGCCGACGGGAAGAGCGTCCCCATTTCGGCCTTCGTCACAGTGGAGGACACGGTGGGCGTGGAATACATCACGCAATTCAACCTTTTCCGCTCAATCGCCGTCAACGCCTCCCAGAGCCGGGGATACTCCACGGCACAGGGTATGGCGGCACTGGAAGAGGTGGCCGGAGAGGTACTGCCCCAGGACATGGGCATCGCCTGGAACGGCATGTCCTACCAGGAGGAGAGCGCCTCTTCGGCCGGCAATGCAGTCTACGTCATCGCACTGGTCTTCGTATTCCTATGCCTGGCCGCCCTGTACAACAGCTGGGCGCTGCCGCTGAGCATCCTGCTCGGGGTGCCGTTCGCGGTCTTCGGGGCCATGATTTTCGTCCTGTGCGCCCACTATGTGAATCCGGTCTATGTGGACAACCTGTTCATGCAGATTTCGCTTATCATGCTGATCGGATTGGCCGCGAAAAACGCCATCCTCATCATCGAATACGCCAACCGTCTTTTCTTCGAACAGGGCAAATCGCTGGCGGAAGCGGCAATAGGAGCCGCACGGCTGCGGGTACGCCCCATCATCATGACTGCCTTTGCCTTCATTCTGGGGGTATTGCCGCTGGTATTCGCTTCGGGCGCCTACTCCTCCGCCCGCAACGTGATGGGCGTAGCGCTGGTGGGCGGCATGCTGATCGCCACGATACTCGGGATTTTCGTCTATCCGCTGCTCTATCTGGTCGTAGCGAAAGCGGCCCGTTTCGACCGCAAAAGGGAACTGCAAACACAAGAGGAACAAAACTATGGGAACAATGGAATACAAGGATAACGCCCGGTTACTGGAGAAGGCCAACCGCAATGCCTGTGGTCTGAAAGGGCTTCGCCGGAACCGGCATGCACTCCGGTGGAAAGAGGAAAACGAGCGCTGTTCGGGATACCGGCTGAGCATTCGTTCCATGCTGTGGACGCTGGCGGCTGGTTTGCTGATCGGTATGCTGGCCGGGTGTACGGGGAAATTCCGGTCGCCCGAAATGAAACTTCCCGACCGTTACCTTTACGCCGGCAACCTCGACACGAGCCGCACTGTCGTAAACACCCGGTGGTGGGAAAACTTCGGGGACACACTGCTCAACAGCCTGATAGAACAGGCCTTGGAAAACAACCGTGACCTGGCGGCAGCCGCTTCGAGGGTGGAACAGGCCCGCATCAATATCGGAGCCGTACGGTCGCAATTCCTGCCCTCTTTCGGGGCCGGGCTGTCCGGTTCAGCCGAATACACGGAACAGACGAAAATCGAACAAGAGTATTTCCTGAAGCCCTCCGTGAGCTGGGAAATCAGCCTTTTCGGCAAACTGAAGCACGCCACCGAAGCCGCCCGGGCCGAACTGCTTTCGAGCGAAGCGGCTTACCGGGGCGTCATGCTGTCGCTGGCCGCCGAAGTGGCGACCACTTACTTCACCCTGCTCCAATACGAACGCAACCTCGAAATTTCCATCAAAAGCTACCGTTTGAGAAAGCAGTCGACCGACATGATCGACTCGATGTTCCGGTACGGCATGTCGTCGGCCGTAGCCCTCGAACAGGCCCGGGGACTGACCGCCACAGCGGCGGCAGACATTCCCCAGTACCAGCGGGCGGTCGCCCAGACCGCCCTGTCCCTAAACATCCTGCTGGGAGAAAATCCCCAGCCGTTCATCCACCACAGCCTGCTCTTCTATGATACGGTACAAATCGCCGACGGACAGCAGGCCGAAAACCTGAACGAACGCCGGACGCCGATCAAGACGGAATTCGATCAGGCTATGGATGCCTACATCCGTTCGGGCTGGGAATCGGACGGTAAAGAACAGGACGAGTTGGGTTCGACGCTGCTGTCGGATTCGCTTCCCGAGAAAATTCCCGCAGGGCTGCCTGCCGCCCTGCTGCAACGACGTCCGGACATACTGGAAGCCTATTACAAGGCTCAGGCGGCCTGGGCCAGGATCGGCGTGGCGCAAGCCGCCCGATGGCCTTCGATCTCGCTGACGGCAGACGGAGGGGTGCTCTCCGGCACGGTCAAGGGCCTGTTCCACGGCAATCCGTTCGTCTGGTCCGCCGGACTCTCGGTCACCGAACCGATTTTCGCTTTCGGACGCAACAAACGGAACGTGGAGATCGCCCGGGAAGAGAGCCACCAGGCCGTGCTGGACTACGAACAGACCGTGCTGACCGCCCTCGGGGATGTGGAAAAGGCGCTCGTGGCCATCTCCACGTATCGGGAACAGTTGCAGAAACAGCGCGAACTGCTTCGGGCGACGGCCGTCACCCAACTCCTCACCAACGAACTCTACCGCAGCGGACTGACCGACTATCTGCAGGTACTGGACGCCGAGCGCACGTTCTATGACAACCAAATACAGTACATCTCCATCCGAAGCCAGCAATTCATCAGTTACATAGCCTTGTACAAGGCGCTGGGCGGAGGGTGGTAAAAGCGAACAACGTCCGGAAATAATCGCTATCTTTGGGGCATGAAAGGAATCGGACTACATGCCTTGTGGCTTCCGGTTGCCATGCTGGCTACGGCCTGCGGCAACGGGGCTTTCACCGCGGAAGAGCGTACAAGAATCGGACAGTCCCCCGATGAGGGAATCATGCGTCTGTGGACGATCGACGACCGGTCGGACTCGCTGTTGCTCAGACGGAAGGCGGCGCCATTAGACCGTAAGACGATCGCCTCCGCCGAATTCGCCGTTCTCAAGGAGAGAATGTTGGCCACGGTGAACGACACGACGAACCAGGGCGTGGGAATCGCCGCACCCCAGGTGGGCATATCCCGGCGGCTCATTGCCGTACAACGATTCGATAAGCAGGGTTTCCCGTTCGAGTTCTATGCCAATCCCGAAATCGTGTACGCTTCAGCCTCCCGGCATCCGGGACGCGAAGGGTGCCTTTCCATTCCGGGACGCAGCGGTACAGTCCTGCGCAGCGATACGATCGTACTGCGTTACACGGACGAAACCTCGTTCGATCTGCGCGCCGACACCGTCACGGGATTCACGGCCGTCATCTTCCAGCACGAAACAGACCATCTGGACGGCGTGCTCTATATCGACAAGTTGGCTCCGGAAAATGACGACACGCCGACCGAACGGAAGATGCGGGAAAGAGGGTTGGTGAATCTGGCCGAAGCCGTTCCCTCCCTCCGGGTGAATCTTGTCTATGCTACTCCGGACAACTTCATGGGAGTGGTGCTGTACGAAGACCTCCACAAGGCGTTCGCACTGCCTGCCGTCGCTTCGAACCTGCGGGAAGCCCAAAGGAAACTGGCAGAGAGAGTGCCCGGAGCCGGCCTGCTCGTATATGATGCGGCGCGCCCCTTCCCGATCCAGAAACGGATGTGGGAAAAAGCCGTGGCCCTGGACAAGACCTACTACGTAGCCGATCCGGCCAAAGGCGGCGGTCTGCACAACTACGGCGCGGCCGTAGACGTGACAATCGTCGATTCGCTGGGCCGCCCGCTGCCGATGGGAACGCCGTTCGACTTTTTCGGGGAGGAAGCCCACACCGACAGGGAGGAGGAGTTGCTGGCCCGGGGCAGGATCACCCGGGAAGAGCTGGCCAACCGGAAGCTCCTGCGGGAGATCATGACCGGTTCGGGATTTCTGACGGTCAAAAGCGAATGGTGGCATTTCAATCTCGTCCGAAGGGAAGAGGCCCGCGAGACACTGAAACTCATAGAATAACAAGACCCGATGAAAAAGAGAATAGATTACACTCCCTGCGGCGTATGTTCACGCAGAATCGAAATCGAAACCGAAGACGGGGTGGTCCGGGAAGTCGCCTTCACAGGAGGTTGCAACGGGAACACACAAGGCATCTCCGTACTGGTGCGGGGCATGAAAGTCGACGAGGTGATCGCCCGCCTGCGCGGGATCGACTGCAAGGGCAAAGGCACCTCCTGTCCCGACCAGCTGGCCCGGGCCCTGGAAGAGAACCGATAACGGTGTAAACGGACTGAACATATGGAAAAGAAAAAACTCGTGGTTTTCACCGGCGCCGGCGTAAGTGCCGACAGCGGTATTTCGACATTCCGCGATGCGGACGGCCTGTGGGAAAATTACAGGATCGAAGACGTATGCACGCCCGAAGCACTGGCACGCAACCGGAATCTGGTGATCGAATTCTACAACGCCCGACGCAGGGATCTGCTCGGCCGGCAGCCCAACGAGGGACATTACGCCATCGCGGAACTCGAAAAACATTTCGACGTGGACGTAATTACCCAAAACATCGACGACCTGCACGAACGGGCCGGCAGCAGCCGGATCACCCATCTGCACGGAGAGTTGCGCAAGTTACGCAGCAGCCGGAACGAAACGCTCACTTTCCCAATCGAAGGATGGGAGCAGAAACCCGGCGACATGGCTCCCGACGGCACACCCGCCCGCCCGTTCGTCGTATTTTTCGGGGAAGGGGTTCCGATGTTCGACCGGGCGGCACGGATCGCAGCCACAGCCGACCTGTTCGTCATCGTGGGCACTTCGCTGGCCGTCTATCCGGCAGCGTCGCTGGTACGGTACGTCCGTCCCGAGATTCCGGTCTATGTGGTCGATCCCCACAAACCGGATGTTTCCGGCATCCGCAATCCGGTCGAGTTCATTCAGATGAATTCCGCGAAAGGCATGCCCCTGCTGGCGGAGAAGTTGATCCGGAAATACAGGTCATAGTCAGTTCGGGTTCCCCCGTATAACCGTCGATACCCCGTCCCGTTACCCGGAATCCGTTGCGGCGGTAGAAACGGAGGGCCCGCCCGTTCTTCTCGAAGACGGAGAGAGTGAGTTCGGGACAGAGCCCCTTGGCGAAATCCAGCAGAGAACGCCCCACTCCGCGGCCTTCGAATTTCGGAAGCACGAAAAGCGCCTCGATACGTCCCGGCGTCAGGGAGACGAAACCGAGCGGATCGCCCGACACGTCCCGGCAGAGATAGTTTTCCGAATGCGGCAAATATTCGGTTCGCATCCGGTGAGCCGCTTTCAGCCACAGGTGGAGCGGCACGAAATCGTGTCCGTGCGCCGAGGCCTCCAGCCAGATGTCTACCAACAAGCAGGTATTTACACAGCGCTCTATCGTCATTTGTAGGGAGTATTTTTGCGAAAGATAGCAATAATTCGCATCTTTGCGTGTCAAAAAACGAGCAAGAAAAGAACATAAAATGCGGCTATCGGATTTACGGACCGGCCAGACCGGAATCATCCTCAAGGTATTGGGGCACGGGGCTTTCCGCAAAAGGATACTGGAGATGGGATTCGTGCGGGGAAAGAACGTTTCCGTACTGTTGAACGCTCCGCTGAAAGACCCGATCAAATACAAGATCATGGATTACGAAGTTTCGCTCCGGCGCAGCGAAGCCTCCATGATCGAAGTCATCACGGAAGAGGAGGCCCGCGAGCAGATCAGCCAGGAAGAGTCGGCCGGAGTGCTCGAAAACGACACGATCGAGAAGGTCATCAGTTCCTCCGGCCGCAGCATCAACATCGCCCTGGTGGGCAACCCGAACTGCGGAAAAACCTCCCTGTTCAATTCAGCTTCGGGCAGCCACGAGCACGTGGGCAATTACAGCGGCGTGACCGTGGATGCCAAGCGCGGCCATTTTTTCTATAAAGGATACCGCTTCACGATCTACGACCTGCCGGGAACCTATGCGCTTTCGGCATACAGCCCGGAGGAGCTTTACGTGCGCCGCCATCTGGTGGAACAGACGCCCGACGTGATCGTGAACGTGGTGGCGGCTTCCAATCTGGAACGGAACCTCTACCTGACCACGGAACTGATCGACATGGACCAAAGCATGGTGATCGCTCTGAACATGTATGACGAACTTGAGGATAGCGGCGCCGTGCTGGACTATGAAGCACTGGGCAGAATGATCGGAGTGCCGATCGTGCCGACCGTTTCCCGCCACGGGAAAGGGATCAACGAACTGTTCGATACGGTTATCCGGGTATACGAGAACCAGGAAAAAACCGTACGTCATATCCATATCAACCACGGTCCTGCCATCGAAGCGGGCATTACGGAACTCAAGGAGAAGTTCAAGGCGGCACCGGGGCTCTCCAAGCACTTCTCCCCCCGGTTTCTGGCCATCAAGATGCTCGAAAGGGACAAGGAGGTGGAAAAACTGCTGAGTGCCCAGCCGGAATATTCCGAATGGAAAGAGATACGCGACAGGGAGGACATGCGGATCGAAAAGACGCTCGGAGAGGACGTGGAAACGGCCGTAGCCAATGAAAAATACGGATTCATCTCGGGAGCGCTGCGGGAAACCCTCACTCCCGGCAACAAGGAGGAGGCACAGACGACCCGGATCATCGACTCGTTCGTCACCCACAAGCTGTTCGGATTCCCCATCTTCCTGTTCCTGATGTGGCTGATGTTCGAAGTCACGTTCCAGTTGGGAGCCTATCCCATGGAGTGGATCGAGGCGGGTGTCGGCTGGCTCTCATCGCTGGTAGAACAGGGTATGGCTGAAGGTGCGCTCAAGGACCTGATCGTGGACGGCGTACTGGGCGGCGTGGGCGGCGTGATCGTTTTCCTGCCCAACATACTGATTCTATACTTCTTCATTTCGTTCATGGAAGATTCGGGCTACATGGCCCGGGCCGCGTTCATCATGGACAAGATCATGCACAGGATCGGCCTGCACGGCAAGTCGTTCATCCCGCTGATCATGGGCTTCGGCTGCAACGTCCCCGCCATCATGGCTTCGCGGACGATCGAAAGTCACAGCAGCCGGCTGATCACCATCCTGATCAATCCGTTCATGTCATGCAGTGCACGGCTTCCCATCTATATCCTGCTGGTGGGTACATTCTTTCCGAAGCATGCCAGTCTCGTCTTCATGGGGCTCTATCTGCTGGGTATTCTGGTGGCCATCGTGACGGCCAAGTTGATGCGCAAATTCCTCTTCAAAAAGGACGAGACGCCGTTCGTCATGGAGCTACCGCCCTACCGGCTCCCTTCGGGCAAAGCCACCCTCCAGCACATGTGGGACAAGGCCGCCCAATATCTGCGCAAAATGGGCGGCATCATTCTCGTCGCTTCGATCTTCATTTGGTTCCTGAGCTACTTTCCGAGGCCGAAAGAGGAGATACTGCCCAGGGACGTACAAAGCGAAGCCATCGCGGAGGGAGTGACGTCGACCGACCTCCAGACGCTCGAAACGCTGGAGCAACAGAAAAACTCCTATCTCGGCCGTATCGGGCAGTTCTGCGAACCGGTCGTGGAACCGCTGGGCTTCAACTGGAAAGTAAGTATCGCCCTGTTGTCGGGAGCTGCTGCCAAAGAACTGGTAGTCAGCACACTCGGCGTCCTCTATGCGGAAAGCGACCCGGAAGACACCGGAGCCTTGTCAGAAAAACTGACCGCACCCAATCCTCAGACAGGGGTTCCCGATCTCACGCCTCTTTCGGCCCTGGCATTTCTGGTATTCGTCCTGCTCTATTTCCCGTGCATCGCCGCACTGGTGGCTATTGCCAACGAAACGGGCAGTTGGAAATGGGCTCTGTTCTCGATCCTCTACAACACGCTTATCGCCTGGCTCGTGGCATTCCTGGTTTATCAGATCGGTAGTCTGTTTATCTGAAAAGATATGGTACAGGACATCATCGTATACATCATCATCGGGCTGGTCATCCTGGAAATCATTCGACGGATAGCCAAACTCTTTCTGCGGAAAAAGGGGGATTTCGATCCTTGCGCAGGATGTGCCGGTTGCGAAACTCGTGATCTGTTCCGCCGCAAACAGGAAAAATGCCTGGAAGAAAAAGGAGAAAGAAAACGGCGGAAAGACAATCGCGCAGGAGGATGTTCCTGCGGCTGCGGATGTCATTGACAGTCTTTGTCATTCTGGGAAAGCCTGCAGTCACCATCGCGCCCGGCCCCGAATTCGGACAGAATGTCCTCTTGCAAAAAAGGCCAACATCCCGTCCGGGAAACGGCCCGCTTTAAAACCATAGTATTTTTCCGGAACGGAATCGGGGCTTTTCGTCACCGTCTCCGTAAGGGTCATAGCGGTCGACATTGCAACCGAACTCTTTCAAAAACCCGATTTTACCTTCGGGCGTCCACCCGACAAGCGAAACGCCGTCGAACATATCGCCGCCTCCGTCGTTCATCCGGCTTTCGAAGAACCATTCCACAACCGTGCGGTCCTCTCCATGCATATATCGCCCGATATTCCAGGCAACAACGCGTCCCCGCGTGTTCCACTCGTCAAACCACCGTTTGACTTCGCCGGCGCCCCGGTACTCCGGCCCCCAACTCTCGATATAATGGACATCCGGAGAAAAAATCTCCGCGATTCCCGTATCGGTTCCCTTCACCCACATATCGAACCACCGGCAGACGATACGCTCCCTTCTTTCCGCATCCATAACTTTTTAACGCTTCAACCGCAGCATCCCGTTTTTCAGATCTTCCAGCAAACCCGAGCAGGCGTCTTCCAATAAATCCAGTACGAGTTCGAAACCGCGGGCACCTTCGTAATAGGGATCGGGGACATAAGTGGCCTGATGACACCGGCAGAAAGCTGTCATCCGCCGAATCTTATCCGCTTCTTCCGGAGAGGGGGCCAACCGATAAGCCCGCTCGTAATTCGAATCATCCATCACCACGATCAGGTCGAATTCCCGAAAATCGTCTTCCGTGATCCGCCTCGAACGACTCGCCAATTCATAGCCGCGAGCCCGTGCGGCCCGTCTCATGCGTGGATCGGGCAGATCGCCCGCATGCCCGCCATAGGTTCCCGCCGAGTCGACTTCGATCCGTGAAGACAATCCCTCCCGCTTCACCAGCTGACGCATGATCTCCTCGGCAGCCGGAGAACGGCAGATATTGCCAAGGCAAACAAACAATATCTTTATTTTTTCCATAAGGCTATCCGACGGAGAAAATGATGAGCAGCTGGGCCGTCAGCACCCGCAGGAACATCGTAAGCGGATAGACCGTGGCATAACTCACGGCCGGCATGTCGTTCCCCGCCAAGGCGTTCGAATAGGCCAGCGCGGGAGGGTCGGTCATACTGCCGGCAATCAGCCCCATCAACGTATAATAATTGGTCTTATACACCTTACGGGCGAATACGGCCACAAGCAGAATCGGGACTACGGTGATGACAAAACCGTATCCGATCCAGTGATACCCTCCCTCATACACGATCGTCCGGACAAATCCGTCTCCGGCACCGAGCCCCACGCAGGCCAAGAAGAGCGATATGCCGATTTCACGCAGCATCAGATTGGCACTCATCGTCGTATAGGTAACCAGCTTGTAATGGGGCCCGAAGCGGCTGATAAGAATCGAAACCACCAAAGGCCCTCCGGCCAGCCCCAGTTTGATCGGCTGCGGCACACCGGGGAACACGAACGGGATACTGCCCAGCAACACCCCCAGGCAGATTCCGATGAAAATAGGTATCAGATTGGGTTCGCGCAGCCGCAGCATCGAATTGCCCAACAGGCGGGTAATATCCTTGATCGCCATTTCGCTGCCCACGACCGTCAGCCGGTCGCCCATCTGGAGCTGCAGATCATGACGGGCGATCAGATCGACTCCGGCCCGGTTGACACGGGTCACTGTCACGCCGAACCCTTTGCGCAGTTTCAGGTCTCCGATCCGCTTGCCGTTGAGTTCGGGCTTGGTAATGATGATCCGCCTGGAAATGAACTGGGAATCGAGTTCTTCCCAATCCTTATGGCTCATTTCGATCCGTTTACCGACCAGATTTATAATGGGCCGCATATGCTCAGCCGAAGCCACGACCAGCACCTTGTCCCCTTCACGGAGCACCGTTTCGGCATTCACGATCTCGATCCGTCCGTCGCGCCTCAACACCCGGGAAACGACGAACGGCCGGTTGATGGAATGTTTCACGTCCACGACCTTCTGTCCGTCGATCAGCGGATTGACGATCAGCACGGAAGCGAGTTCCGCCTCTTTGGCCGCACGTTCGTCGTTTTCGGCCAACGCCTTGTTCTCCTCCTCGAAGCGGATGCGGAACAGCCAGCGGATAAAAATGATCGCGAGGATAATTCCCACCACACCCAACGGATAGGCTACGGCATACCCCAGAGCGATGGTCTCGTCGCTGCCGCCCGTCATGTCGGTGAAAGTCTGCTGGGCGGCACCGAGACCGGGCGTATTGGTGACGGCACCGGAGAGGATACCGACCATCGTGGTGATTCCGATACCGGTAGCCAGGTGAAGCGCGTATGCGGTAGCCACGCCCAACAGGACGATCGCCGAAGCGAGCATATTGAGCCGGATACCTCCTTTTTTGAACGAAGAGAAAAAGCCGGGCCCCACCTGCAACCCGATCGAATAGACGAACAGTATCAAACCGAATTCACGGATGAAATGGAGCGTATGGGGGTCCATCCGCATCCCGAAATGGCTGAAAATGATTCCTACGAAGAGAATCCAGGTGACACCCAGCGAAATGCCGGCCACCTTCACCTTTCCCAGAAATACCCCCACGGCGATCACGGCGGACAGAATCAGCACCGAATGGGCGATTCCCTCCCCGAAAATCAAAGAATTAAGCCATTCCATCACGCAGACAGTTTTAGTTTAGCAACGCCCTTCCTCTCAAATTCCGGGCAAAACGCCTGCAAAGATACACAAAACGAAAGAACTAAAAAACATACGGTCCCGCCACGAAGTAAAATTGAGCGGACGGACGGTACAATTTGTCCGATTTTGACTATCTTTGCCGGCGCAAGGTCCGGCGACGGGGGCATTGCCCTGCGGCCGGTTAAAAGGGAATGCCGTGAGAATCGGCGACAGTTCCTGCTGCTGTGAATCTCCGCCCCGCACGGGGCAATTCCGGACAATCTTTGCCACTGGCCCCAAGGTCGGGAAGGCGTCGCGGAAGGGATAAGTCAGAAGACCTGCCCTGCAACATATTCAGATTGTGTCTCAGCGATAAGACAAAGATGAACCTGATTCGTACCAATCATTTTGCAAGGGCTTTGCCCGTCATGTCCCCGGAACCTGCCGCAAGCTGTTCTGCCAGGGAAACCGCACATCTTCCCCGGACCCGCCGGCTCTCTTTCCCGGCGGAAATGCCGCATTTCAAACACCACGGAGAATCAACAATCGCATACCGATGAAAAACAGATTGACAAAATTGCTGGCACTGGCCGTTTTCACCTCGGTACTGGCCGCATGTATGGACTACGGGGAACGCCCCGTCGAACGACTGTCCGCAGACGACTCCCCGGGTCTGTTCATCACCAATGAAGGCAATTTCATGTACGGGACGGCCACCCTCTCCTACTACGACATAGGTAAAAAGCAAGTGGAGAACAACGTCTTCATCCGTGCGAACGGGATCAAACTCGGCGACGTGGCCCAGTCGATGGTCGTCCGGGACGGACTGGGGTACGTGGTGGTGAACAATTCGAGCGTGATTTTCGTCATAGACCTCAAGACGTTCAAGATCGTCAATATGCTCAAGGGCCTCATCTCGCCCCGCTACATCCATTTCGTGAACGACGAGAAAGCTTATGTGACCGATCTTTACGCCTTCGCCATCACGGTATTCAACCCGAAGACGATGGAGATCGTCAAACGGATCAGGACCGACATTCCGGGCAAGACGACACCCTCTACCGAACAGATGGTACAGTACAAAAACTTTGTATTCACCAACTGCTGGTCGTACGACAACAAAATCCTGATTATCGACACGGAAACCGACACGGCGGTCGATTACATCGAAGTCGGCAAACAACCGACCTCGCTGGTCATCGACAAACACGACAAGCTCTGGACGATCACCGACGGAGGATATGCCGGCAGTCCTTACGGGCAAGAGGCCCCGGGACTGTATCGGGTGGATGCGGAGACCCGCCGGGTGGAAAAGGTGTTCAAGTTCGAAATGGGAGACCGCGGATCGGAAATCTGCATGAACGAAGCCCGTGACTCCATTTTCTTTATCCGAAGCCGGCAGGAAACCGTAAACGGAAAGACGGAATCCCGCGACCACATCTGGAAAATGAGCGTCGGAGCGGACGATCTGCCCGACGAACCGTTCCTGACGAACACCAGTACGAACCACTGGTACGGGCTCACCGTAGATCCGCACACGTCGGAAGTTTACGTGGCCGACGCCATAGATTACGTACAGCCGGGAGTGATCTACCGTTACTCGGCCAGGGGAGAACTCCTCGACAAATTCCAGGTCGGGGTCATTCCGGGAGCATTCTGTTTTAACTATTAAGGGCCATGAGACTATCGGAACACGATATTTTTCGGGGAGGAGTGACAGCAGTGCTTCTCTTGGGCGCGCTACACGGCGCCTACGGACAGAAACAGGAAAAGAAGGAGGCGGACCGCCCGGTGCGGACCATCCGGATCGAAGAAGTATCCGTCTCCACGAAACAGAAGCTGTCGGAAATCGGAGCCACCAAAACGGTTCTCGATACCGTCGCCCTGCGGCAGAATGTAGTCCACAGCCTGGCGGAGGTACTGGCCCAGAATACACCGATCTTCATCAAGAGTTACGGTCGGGGAGCCATGGCTACCGCCTCGTTCCGGGGGACCTCACCCTCGCATACGCAGGTTCTGTGGAACGGCATGAAGATCAACTCTCCGATGCTTGGCATGGTAGACTTTTCCCTGATCCCCTCCTATTTCATCGACGACGCCAGCCTGTTGCACGGAGCCGGATCGGTCGACGTGGCCGGAGGCGGATTGGGCGGAGCCATCGTGCTGGGAACCCGTCCGGCAGGCGAAGAAGGGTTCGGGCTGAACTTCATTCAAGGGATCAGCAGTTTCGACACCTACGACGAATTCCTGCGGCTCAGCTACGGAAACAGGAAGCTGCAAAGTTCGACCAGGGTATCCTATGCCCTCTCCGACAATGATTTCGAATACACGAATTACAACAAACTGAACGACGACCTGAAAACCCACCCCGTAGAGCACAATAAAAACTGTTCGTTCCGCGACCTGCACATCATGCAGGAATTGTATTACACCCTCGACCCGCGCAACAAACTGAGTGCCGCAGTCTGGTTCATGGACTCCAACCGGGGCATCCCCGCCCTCAACGTGAACTATCAGGAGGAGGACCGCTCGAGCAACAAACAGGACGAGGCTACGCTGCGCGCGGTCGTAGGATGGGAGCGTCTGGGAGAAAAACTCCGGTTGGGGGCCAAGGCGGGATACACCTACTCCAATATGGTGTACCACAGTCACGGATCGGTCAACGAAGAGGGCGGAACGGTGGCCGTAGAACAGGTTCATTCGCAAAGCGTGGTCCACACGGGGTTTCTGAACTTTTCAGCCGGTTACTATCCGTCGGAAAAGATCGCTCTGACGGCTGCGCTTTCAGCCAACTACCATGCCGTGGACAGCCGGGACAAATACATCTATGCGCTGGAGAAGAAAAACTACGATACGATGCGGCTCGAAGCCTCGATGCTCGTCAGCGCCAAATACCGCCCCCATCCGCGTATCGGTTTCGGAATCGACCTGCGCGAGGAGAGCTACGGCGACCGCATGACGCCCTTGATTCCGGCCGGCTTCCTGGACATTGTGCTATGGCCGCGGTACAATGTGATATTGAAAGGATCGGTGGCCCGTAATTACCGTTACCCCACCATGAACGACCTCTACTTCCAGCCGGGAGGCAACGACACGCTCCGCACGGAAAAGGGATATACGTACGAAGGCGGCATCGAGTTCGGCATCCGAGAAAAAGGATTCCAACTCCAGGGCGAAGGGACGGTCTACAATTCGCACATAAACGACTGGATTCTGTGGCTGCCCACGTTCAAGGGCTACTGGTCGCCGATCAACGTCCGCAAGGTGCACAGCTACGGTGTAGAGCTGCGAGGCAAGATGAATGTCGAACTGGGCCGCCAGTGGGCGCTCTACATGGATGCGAGCTGGGCCCGCACCCGTTCCGTCAACCACGGGACCCCGATGGGAGAAAACGACCAGGCTGTGGGAAAACAACTCGTCTATGTCCCCGAGTACTCCTCTACCGTGACCGGACGGCTGAGTTGGAAAGGCTATTCGCTGACCTACAAATACAACTATTACAGCGAACGGTTCACCACCTCGAGCAACGATCCCGGATCGGTTTACCGGCTCGGTTCCTATTACATGAGCGACGTGTATCTCGAAAAAGGACTTCGTTTCAAAATAGCGGACCTCTCCCTGAAGTTCTGCATTTACAACCTTTTCAACGAAGAGTACGAATCGGTACTCTCCCGCCCCATGCCCCAGCAGAACTACGGTTTCTTCATCGGTATCCGCCCCAACTGGGGGAAAAAGAGATAGGAAACCGGTGTTCCGACCTGTCGGCCCGTACACCGCCGCAAAAGGTCTACCCTGTCTGCCAACCCGCCGAGATAAAGGCCTGTCACAAAGAGAAGAGGGAGCCGAACGATTCGGCTCCCTCCCTTCTGGAATCGCAGGGACACTTATTTCTTCACGACCCACACAGCGGTATCGTCCTTCACGTAACATTTCAGCGTGCCGGAAAAGCCCGTGGTGTGATCGGCAAAAAAATAGGTGGCATCTTCGTCGAAGCCCTCCCAGACATAAAGCGTGGAAAGGTTGTTCTCCTGACAGGATATTTTGCTCAGTCCCGAAATACCCGAAAAATCGAGCTCTCCCGAGAGGTTGCAGCCTTCGCACCGTATCTCCCAGACCTCGCCGAGGCGTTCGAACCGGAATTCGCTCATCTGCGGATTGTCGCTACAGAGTATACCGCGCAGACGCGTGCAGGCATTGACGTCGAGGGAAGAGAGATTGTTGTTTTTGATCTCCAGCCAGGCCAGATGAGGCTGATTGCTCAGATCTATACTCTCGATGCGGTTGTCGTTGAGTTTCATGTACAGGTAATTGGGCGAGGTCGCCGTTCCCAACACAGCGGTACCCATGTTGATCCGGGAGATTTTGTTCTCCTGCCCGAGCAGATAGCAAAGTTTCGTATGGCTGAAATCGAGCTCTCCGATCTCGTTACGGGA
Source organism: Gallalistipes aquisgranensis (assembly GCF_014982715.1). NCBI lineage: Bacteria > Pseudomonadati > Bacteroidota > Bacteroidia > Bacteroidales > Rikenellaceae > Gallalistipes > Gallalistipes aquisgranensis. Next base: position 1,124,658 of record NZ_JADCJY010000001.1, read on the forward strand.
ACAGTTCAACCACCTCAGCTCCCGGGACTGCGTCAGATCGAGCACTTCGAGACCGTTGTCCTCGCACCAGAGCGTGTCGATCTCGGGACACATCGTAATGTCCAGCGCACCGATCGGATTGTTGCTGCACACCAGAGTAGTCAGTTTGGTGTTGTTGCTCACATCGAGCGAAGTCAGCTCGTTACGCAGGCAACGCAGGTTGCGGAGTTCCTTGTTGGCACTCAGATCCAACTGTTTGAAGGCACACATGTTGCCGTTGAAATACTCCAGTTTGGCATTGTTGCTCAGGTCGATTTCGCCGATGGAATTATACTTCTGAGTGGCCGTGCTCACGAAATAGGACGAGTACGAAACATCAAGGTAACGGAGCTCCGGGTTTTGCGACACATCGAGATGGTCGAACCTGTTGTAATCGGCCCTCAGCCGCTCCAGTTTCGGATTTTTCGTAACATCCAATTCGGTCAGTGCGTTCCCCCCGCACTCCAGCGTCCGCAAGTCCGGACAGTTGGTGACATCCAGTTCGGAAATACCGCTGTTGTAATTGCAGTTCAGTACCTCCAGCCTGGTATTCTTCGAAACGTCGAGCGAAGAGATGCCATTGTTGTAGCAGACCAGTTCGCGCAAATCGGGACAATTGGTGACATCCAGCGTCTTCAGGGAGTTGTATTCGCAGTACAACGTTTCGAGACCGGTGAAGAACTCGATCCCTTTCAGGGAGCTGAACCCTTTCATGGCAACGTTGAGATCGACGATCTTTTTCGCCTCCGAAGCCTGCAGCTTGCCATCCTCGTTCATGTCGTAGCTGAGCAGGATGAAGGTTTCGAACTTGCTGTCCTCGAAAACCACGATGGCATCGGGGTCTTCGCCCGGATTCACCACCTGCAGGGTACACTGGGCCGAAACGGAGGCATCGTTCTGCAATTTGGCCGTGATGACGGTCGTCCCGACGGAAAGAGCGGTTACCAGACCGCTTGCATTCACCGTGGCGATCGACGGGTCTCCGCTCTCCCACAGAATAGCTGCCGACAGGGCCACCTCCTGCGGAGTGACCGTCGCCGTCAACTGCTTGGTCTGCCCAACCGTAGCGACCACCTCGTCATCCATGGCGATAGTGACGTTCAGTTCCAGATCCTCTTTCTGGCAGCCGGAGAACAATACGACCGAACAAGCCAGTGCTGTAAAGATTTTTTTCATGGAATGATACATTTGATTATTAGTATTCACTTTTTCTTGCCGGGTTTGATAAACGCCTTCCTGTCGGGAGCGGGCGTCTCTACCGCAGATCGATCACCGAACCGGCGCTGTAACCGTTTCCATTACACAATTTCGCCGAAGTTCCGGTGCTCAAATCGAAACGATAGAAAGCATACGAATAAGAGCCGAATCCGCCAAAAACGGTTTTGCGGTCATAACTCAAATCGAGCGTACCGGCAGAACCGAGAGACTGACCGGTACTGATCATCGTCAACCTTTCCGCATTCAAATCGAACAGATAGACATTGGTTTTGGCTCCATACATAAATGAGTCCTTACCATAGAACAGCAACGCATTTTCACCGGGCAGATGACGCAGCCCCGAGCCGTCGGTGTACCCCATCGTATAAGCATTCAGCAGCGCACCCGACAACGGATACTCTTTTTCCACGGCAAAAGTCGTCCCGTTCAGACGAACGATCTTGCCGGAAGAACCGGCCACGGCACTCATGCCGCTGAACTCGGCTCCTACCGCCACATAGATCTCGCCCTCGTTTCCGACAGTGAGACCCACCACATGACGGTTCTCCCCGAAAGCAGCAGAAACAGGTGTCACCGCATCGGTCTCCGGATCGACGGTGTACAAGCCTTCTGAGGTTGCACCCAACACCTTATCGCCCAGGCGACACATCAACTCGGGAATGTTTTTGGGAACGACCACATGCCGGACCACTTTCCTTTCCGTCAGGTCCACGACCTGAAAGCCTCCGATGGTTGCACTCTGGGCACAGATGATATAGGCTTTCCGGTCGTCCACCTTAAAGGTTCTGTAAATAGTTCCGCAGGAGGGAAACGTCTCTTTGTCTCCGCTGTTTCCCTTCTCAATCACTTTTTTGGCCTTCAAAGTCTGGGGATCGGCAATGACCAGAGGGTTATCTCCTCCCACCGTAACGTACAGATCATTTCCATACAATGCGGCCCCCTGATTGGCCGAAACACCACTGATCCGTTTGTCGCTTTCGAACGTAGAATAATCCTCGTTCAAGACGGTAATTCCTCCTTCGCCTCCGATCGCCAGCAGTTTTCCCCTGTAAGGACCGTTCACATTGATCGTAAAGGAAGTGTCGGCCGTCGTAGCGTACCGGCTGTTGGTCAGCGACACGGTCAGTGTGTAAGCACCGGACCACTTCGTATCGGAAAACCGACAGGAATTGCCGCTGGCCGAGGTTATTTCCTCGCCGTCCAGCGTCCATTTGTAAGAATCGGCATCTTCAGCGCTGAGGGTGATCGTCACCGGATCGCTGTCCACATCGAGATTGATTCCATTCGCAAGGCTCTGCCCATCGGAAAAAGCGATGCCCGTGATTTTCGGGACGAGCGTCCCCTCTTCATTCCCGCCCTCGTCCTTGCCGCAGGATACGAACACGGCCAAGGCCAACGCACAACAGAAAAAATTCTTCATTTTGCTGTAAACTTTTAATTAATAAAAATTAAAAAACAATCAGATTTTACAGCAAGCCGAAGACAGGCATGGAAGTATGTTTTTCACAGCCACCCGTAAACCGCAGGTCTGTAAAATCCGATGCAGGCAGGTCTTCTGACTCGTTCCTGTTTTAAAGCCTTCCCGGCAACAGCAATACCAGTGGCGTAATTTTAAAACTTTTTGACCCTGCCGCAGGGATTTCCCGAACGGCAAGGCAGGAACATACAGCAGCGGAAACTGTTGCCGATTCGCACGGCATTCCCTTTTAATCGAGCCGTCTCCGAAGAGACGGTTATCGAACCATTGCTGGCGCAAAGGTAACATTTTGCGCCGAAATTATATACAACAAAACAAAAAAAGGCAGGTATTTAAAATACCCGCCCCTGTTTGAGGTCTTCCACGAACCGGTCGATGCGCTGCATCTGCCGGGGAATGTCGATTCCCTGCGGACAGTGCGGATTGCATTGCCCGCAACCGATACAGTGGTCGGCCTGCCGCAGACGGGGCACCGAACGGTCGTACCCCACTAGGAATATCCGGCGGGCCCGCCGGTAGTTGGCATCCTGCGACGAGGAAGGCATATTCCCCTCGTTGATACACTTGTTGAAGTGAAGTAGGATTCCCGGAATGTCCAGCCCGTAGGGACAGGGCATACAGTATTTGCAGTCGTTGCAAGGAATAGTCGGATAACGCAGCAGAGCCTGAGCCGTCTCTTCGAGAAAAGCCTTGTCGTCGTCGGTCAGCTCCTCGAGCGGCGAATAGGTGCGCAGATTGTCCTGCAAATGTTCCATATAGGTCATACCGCTCAGCACCGTCAGCACTCCCGGAAACGAACCGGCGAACCGGAAAGCCCACGAAGCGACGCTCGCCTCGGGCCGGCGCTGACGAAGTTTGGCCGCGATATGGTCGTGCACGTTCGAAAGCCGTCCGCCCAGAAGCGGCTCCATGATGACGGCCGGAATACCCCGTTTCGCCAACTCCCCGTAAAGATATTCGGCATCCGTATTGCGTGCGTTGACCTCCTTGGCATGTTTCCAGTCCACGTAGTTGAGCTGGATCTGCACGAAGTCCCATTTATACCGGTCGTGCTGCGACAGCAGGTAATCGAACACGCGGATATCCCCGTGATAGGAGAAACCGAGGTTGCGGATACGCCCGGCCTCACGTTCCGCCAGCAGAAAATCGAGCATTCCGTTCTCCTCGTAACGGGATCGGAACGCCCCCATTCCGTCGCCTCCCATACCGATTCCGTGAAGCAGATAATAGTCCAGATAGTTCACCTGAAGCTCTTTCATGGAGTTGCGGTACATGGCCATCGACGCTTCCCGGCTCCAGGTGCTCGGAGCGAAATTCGACAGTTTAGTGGCGATGAAATATTTTTCACGCGGATAACGGCTCAGAGCGATACCCGTAGCCCTTTCGGATCGTCCCTTGCAATAGGCCGGCGACGTGTCGAAATAGTTCACCCCGTGTCCGATGGCATAGTCCACCAACCGGTTGATCGTCTCCTGGTCGAGTTCGTCCGCACCGTCCTCTCCGCCGAGCGTCGGCCAGCGCATGCAGCCGTACCCTAAAAGCGACACCCGTTCCCCGGTTTTCGGATTGGTCCGGTAAGTCATCCGGTCGGTCGGGACCTCGCCCTGTACCGGCTGGCCACCCAATACGGGCGTGTTTTTCCCTCCGCAGCCGGCCAGCACCGCCGCCGAGGTGACCGCGGCTCCTGCTCCGATCCGGCGGAGAAATTCACGGCGATCTATCTTTTTGCCTTTCGTTTCCATAGTGATTTCAAATTTAGATCGTTCGGTGTTGTTCGTGCCCCTCCACATAGATGGCACTGAAGGGCCGGGCCGGGCAAAGGTTCTCGCAGGCACCGCAACCGATGCAGCGTTCGACGTTCACGGCCGGTATTTTCGGGGAGTTCTCCGCTTCGGGATCGGATGCGACCATCGTAATGGCTCCCGTGGGACAATGGCGGGCACAATTTCCGCACTCCACACCGTCCGTCAGCGGCACGCAATTCCGACTTATCCAGACGGCATGCCCGATCTGAACGGACGATTTCTCAGCCAGGTCGGTGAGGCGGATCGCATCCGTCGGACACACCTCCGCACATTTCCCGCACTCCGGACGGCAATAACCGCGTTCGTAGGACATTTCGGGCTGCATCAGGGTCTCCAGTCCGGCCGACGGTCTCAATACACCGGTAGGGCACACCGCAACGCAGAGCTGACAGCCCGTACAATGGGTTCGCATGTGGCGGAGCCCCTGGGCACCCGGCGGAACGATCGGGGTGGCACGGTTCGGAATCTGTTTGTCCAGGATAACGGCCAGGCCGCCATCCACTTTTTTCTCCTGAGCCCGGAGAGCTGCAGTACCGGCCAACAATCCCAAACCCGTAAGGAATCCCCTGCGGGCGGCATCCGTCTCCGACGTCTTCTCTCCGACTGCGGCGACTGGCTGCGGTTGCCGCTTCTTGAAACGGAAATCGTAACGGATAGCCCCGTGAGTACAGGTCTCAATGCAGTCCAGGCAGGTCACGCAGCGGCTGTAATCAATCCTATGGGCTTTGCCGTCGATACAGGAAGCCTTGCACGCACGGGAACACAAACCACAGGCATTACACCTCTGCGGGTCAATCTCCGGACGGAACAAGGAATAACGGGAAAGCAGTCCCAACACCGTACCTACCGGACAAATCGTATTGCAATAGGTCCGTCCCCCCCTCCAGGCCAAAAGGACCACCACGATGAACGTGACGGCCGCGATCAGAAAGGTGGGCAGGCTCTTTAGCCATACATCCGTCGTGTAAAAGGCGTAACTACCTGCTCGTTCGGCGAGATAGGCCAGCAGATTGTTGCCCCATCCGTACAGCGGGGCGAACAGGTTCTGCACGATACGCCCGTAAGCGCTGTACGGCGCGAGCAGGGCCACGAACGACCCGACACCCGCCGCCACGGCACACACGAAAAGTGCCAGCACCCCGTAACGCAGCCAGGATTTGGCCGGAGAGTAGGAAAAACGGTATTTCTTCCGTTTCCGGCGTCCGCTGATCCATGAAACGACATCCTGGAAAACACCCAGCGGACAGATCACCGAACAATACACACGGCCGAACAGCAGGGTCAGCACCGCCAGCAGGGCGACGACCCCGACATTGAGCGCCAGCACGGCCGGCAGAAACTGTATTTTCGCCAGCCACCCGAACCATGCATGAAACGTTCCCGTGAAGTCGAGAAACAGCAATGTGACGAACACGAAACAGACGAGAGCAAGGGTTATTCTTATTTTCCGCAACATAGATAGAAATTAGTGTGAACGTCCATATCCTTACATCGTTGCAAATATACCTAAAACTAGGTAAAAATTTGTACACGAATCACAGCTCATCTTACCAATATTACCGTTTTTCAGCGATTTTTTCCGTCCGGAAGGAGAGACCCGGCAAAACGAAGACACCCGATCATCCGATCGGGTGTCTTTCCGTACTCGATAGGGGAATCGAACCCCTATTTGCAGAATGAGAATCTGCCGTCCTAACCGTTAGACGAATCGAGCGATTAATTCGGTCGCAAAGATAGATAAAAAATATAAACCTGAAAAAAAATCGGCAAAAAAATACCCAACAAAATAGCAAGTCGCTGAATTACAAAAAAGTAGGGAGAAGCGAGTCCCCCTACCCTTTTGCAGATTCCAGCCCGGACAGTAACATCAGAACGAAACACCGATCCGGAAACCGAAGTTGTTCAGATCATCGATCGAATAGATCCAGAGGTTGTCATGATTGGATGCATAACTGTAATAGACTGCCACGTGGAACCCGAACCGGTTGGCCGGCGAGGGGAATATATTGACGCCGAGTTCCGGCGACAGATAGAATCCCCAGGTGTTCTCGTACGTCTTCAGAACGTAATAATAGGTGGAAATCCGGGTAAAATTGGGACCTATCTTCAAGCCCGCATAAGGCTGAAAAACGCTGTGCTTAAAGAAATTGTAGCGTCCGGAAACACCGAACGGCAGCTGGAACAGCGAATGTTGCTGGTCGGTGTTGACCGAAGAGTTGCGTCCCAGGTCCAGCGTCTGGCGGTCGATGTACTTGTTATTGGTGTGATAGGAAATGAATCCCCCGACCGTAATCGCAGGTGTGACGAAGGCGCCCCCTTCGAAGTTCATTCCCCAACCGGAGGATTTGTCGGCAAAACTCTTACCCAGCGGTACATTGTACTGCCAGTCGACGTTGAAGTAGCCGTCGGGAATGAGTTGGGCCTTCCCGGGCATAAAGGCGAGCACGAACAGTGCGGAGAGCAATGCCGTCTTAACGATCAGATATCTCATTGTTTTCATAATCATCGGATTTTTAGCTAAAGTAAACAATCGGTTATTTCTTCAGGTAGGGAGATTGCACAAACGCCTGATCGACAGCCTGCAAAGTCCGGTCCAGATTATAGCGGCCCGAGGAGCTGAGCAGTCCGCCGAGGAAAGCGTTCCACACCACAGGCAGCTTGTGACCGGCCCCCTGCTCCGCTTTCAGATCGACGGCTTCAGCCAGCATCGAACCGGAAGTGTAACCGTAATAGACGGCATAGGGATAATACCAGCCATACCAGTTACCCCAGTAACCCGGAGCCCAGTAATAGGGGTAATAATACCACCAGTAGGGAGAGTCGTACCCGACGTAATAGGTCACTTGTTTGACATAGCTAAGCTGGATACCCAGATCGGCCTGGTCTTTTTCCGTGACGCGCGTATAGCCGCGTCCGTCCATGCCGGCAACGAAGGCGTCGATGATCTCCTGAGCATCCTCGCCTTTCCAGTATTCGGCTTTGTTGCCGCTGCCGATCAGCAGGATGCTGTCGGGCAGCACATAGTTGGTAAAGGATGCGAAGTCCGCCTTGGCATCGTAGCTGGTGTAGACGAGGAAATCATTGTCCAGGTCATCCATGTCCGGGTCTTTCTGACACGAGGTGATTGCAAACGCTGCAATGAACAGGTAAATGAATCTTTTCATGTTCTTAACGATTAAAAGGTTTGGTAATTATATCCGCCCGGAGATGTCGCAAAATCCGGGCCGGGAAAGATTCCGGAGACTATCGGATCATTTTGCCAACCAATGTCTTACATATTCCGTTACGGACATTTTCTAACAAATCCGGACAACGAGCCGCCCGCAGGGGCCCGGAAGGACGATTTCCGGAAAAACGTCCCCCCGCAAAATTTGCCTTTTTCCCGTCTTTTCGAAACACCGTAAAGACGGGGCCACGATAATATCTATCGTGGCCCCGTCCGATTTTCCTTACCCGGTATCAGTGCTCCCAATAGAGATCGTTCACCCTGCGCTGCATGTCTTCGGCCGAATCGGCCACATCCTGCCGGATACGCTCCTTCGTACCTTCGGTATGTTCCATCACGCGCTGCGTGTAATTGTTCCTCGTCCCACGGTCGTCCGTTGCCCGGTAATCGCCGTCGCTCTCCATGTGGGAAGCGATGGAAGCAAGGTCCGGACGGCAGGTCGGCTGGTTCTCTATGTCGGACAAGATCGTATCCTCCCCGGTCCGGAAACGCTCCACACGACCCTTTATCGTCTTTTTCGCCTCCCTCACCTCTTCCCGGATCTCCTCTTTCACCCGACGGGCCTGCTTCCGAGCGTCGGAAGCGCAGCCGCACCCCATCTTCCGGGCCTTGTCGGCATAGTCTCGGGTCCGGCGAATATGCTCCCTTGCCCGCGCCTTCACCTCTTTCACCGCCTGCCGGGCCTCCTCTTTCACGTCTTTCTCGGCTCCTCCGACCACCGCCCCGAGCGATTCCTTCTGACGGTCGAACTGCTGTTCGTATCCTTTCGAACCGCAACCTTCTGTTGTCTCCTTTTTCATCTCTTTTCCTCTTTGAAGGGTTCATCCCCGGCTCTCCATGCTGTTCACGTCGGGATTGATCTTCACCACGTCCTCCTCCACCTCTTTGGCATAAGCCTTATGACGGTCGACGGAGACGGTGCCGCTGATCGTATCGTCCGGTGTGAGCTGCGTATTGACGCATACGTCCTGCGGCGTCTGTCCCGGACGCCGGCAAACATTCGGGCCGGCTTTTTCTTTCGATTCTTTCATAAATAATCCTGTTTTGTTTTTCTTTTCGGAAAATATATCGCATACTCCCGGAGTACGCCCTGGTCTGAAATGCAAGGTTCATACCACAACCGGCTCCGGCCCTCCGAAATCCGGGAAGTTCCCTTGTTTTTCCGATGGAAATTCCGTATATTCGATCCGGATGCGAACACACTGTCCGCCTGCAGCCACGGAAACCGAATACGAACCACATACGACAAAACTCGACCGGTATGAACAGAATTGTCCGTACTCTCATCGCAGGAATCGGTCTGGCACTCGCCGTTCCGTCCTCCGCCTCAGTCTATCGTCTGAAAGAAACCGTCCCGCACGCCGGCCACCCGGCCCCCCCTTCAACTGACGGCTCGCGATTCGGTGATCGTCCTGGATTCCGACACGCCCGGATCATTGAAAGTCATGGGCCTGAGATTCGACATGACCCGCAAGTACTCGAGCCGGAAAACCGGGGAGAAGAGTTGGACGGAATACTATTCCGTTTCGGAATACGACTATCGGGTGGGGCTGGAAAAGGACACGGAACGCGGTGTCACAGCCATCCTGCTCCGAGACAGGAACAAGAATCTGTTCCGATACATTCCGGAAGATGAGCCCATTCCTGTTTCATACGTTCCTCCGATTCTGGTACGTAAGGCGGTATTCGAATATTTCGATAAAGGAATACGCCGATCGGCGGATGGGAAGAACCTCCCGAGGCGGATCGGGTCAAGAAACTGGTGACGTATCTGGAATACCAGTCTTTCGCAGCAGATTCGACGATGCTGTATGTCCGGATCACGGACCGGTCCGGCAATACGCGCCAGGGGAGAGGCGGATGGTCCTACACGTTTCCGCTGAAAGTACAGAAAGCGACCGCGTCCGAAATACCCTACATCGGCCATTGGGAAAAGAAACTGCACAAATACGACCGGCTCGAAATATATGATCCGCAGGGACGACAGCTGCTCTGCACACCGATTCCGATAAAAGGAACCACAATACCTGTTCCCATCTTTTCCCGATGCACCTGCCCCGTATGCCAGAGTCGCCCCAGGAAAAGACGCGACGATCCGCACAGATACTCATACTACATGACGCTATATATCAAAGGCACGATCGGTTCGCACATACCCGGACGGGGAGTCCTTGAAGGGTGGAGAGAACAGGAGGTCGAGTAAATTTGCATCGGTCGGTGAAAAGCGGTTCCCCGTTCGTTTCATGGGAAAGTCATGAACTTTGGAGGTATGAAAACAGTCATTTTTTCCACCCTGCTTTTGTTCTGCGGACTGTCTTTTGTCCATGGTCAGACAAATTATTATCAAGGTCACACCACTGTTTCCGGAGATTCGGTTACTTACAGAGTAAAAGTTACATCGACAGGGGCATACCGTATCGAAAACATGCAATATACAAAAATCAACACCCCCCTACGTCTGTTGGACGGGACCCTTGCCGACGGTTCCAAAGGTTACGGCGCCACTCAAAACCAGCCATATGAACAAACATTGTACAGGGCCGTCAAAGAAGTATTGCCTGACTCCGTGTTACAGGCATTAAAGAATGCAGAAGAACAGATGTACATAGGACTGATCGTGGAACACGACGGGAGGGTTTCCGAGGTTGGTTTTATCATCGATGACGATTCTTTGCTTACCGCGATCCCTCCCGACCAATACTACTCCATCGAGCAGAAGATCAAACGATATACGACTTTCACCCTGTGGTCCAACAGTAAAGATGTACAGTTTGTGAAAATGACAGGCATTTTGAGTTTTAAACGATTGAAATGAGAAAAGCGATCTTTCTTTTTTGTGTGGCGGGTTTGACAGTTCAATCCGTGTCTGCTTCAGTCTATCGTCTGAAAGAATCCGTCCCGCACGCCGGACACCCCGCAGCTGACGGCTTACGATCCGGTGATCGTCCCGGAGGACAAGAAGTACCCCATTTTAAAGATTTCGGACAAAATACGCTTTCCTCCTATTTGAAACAGAATTACGAATAATTATGCGGATGATATGAAAATTTACAGACGCAATCCGTGGTCCTTACAACGGACGTGGACAATGATTTTACCTATGCTTGCAGCACTAATCTTTTCATTGTCCAATGTTTCTTTGGTATTGTATTCCGTAGCAAGTATTGTGACATATTCTGCTCTATGTGCCTTGATGTTATCTGTAATTTTATATTTCTCGGCATTTTACACCTATGTAATCGTGGATGACACTACGATTACTCTGCGGGGAGAAATATACAGATTCATTCATCGAAGTTACCGATATGATCAGATCGGATTGATTCGATTCGTCGGGCCTAAAAATATATACGGTTATCCCTCTATGAAAATATATACCGAAGGGAAAAAACACACCTATTACATCGAATTGGTGTCACCGGACCAGATCAAACCACTCATCTTTGATTTACAGAATCATGGGGTGGAAATAGAAACGGTCAACATGGGGGCATATCTGAAGGAGGGCAAGCGATGAAAACATATAAAATGAAATTTTACAAGGCGCCGTACGGCATCCTGTATCTGTCGTTGAGTGCCATACTGCTGGTCACGCTGACCGCCTTTTTCATCCTTTTGCTCAATCCTCTCTCCGCAATAGGTTCGTGCATAGGGGGAATCATGGTCGGGACAGGTTCGCTCTGTGCCGGATTTGCCCAGGCCTACCATCTGACTGTCGACGAGGAACAAATATGTGTAAAGAACGGTATTTTCAAGTATTCACATAAATTTCCTGTTCAAAACATATCTCGGATAAGATTCAGCAAATTGTTCCTCGGAGGGATTCGTATCTCCATCACGCAAAATCTGGACGGTATCAACGCTACCGATGAATATCCACTCTACTTGGTCGATAAACACGACGTGAAAAAGATGATGGAAGATATCAGTGCTAAAGGAATTCCCGTGTTATGAAAAACAAATTGATTTTTGTTTTTATTGCATTATGTTTCGTTGGTCAGACTTTCGGCCAAAAAACTGCAAGCGTAAGGGATTTCTCAGACTACCCGAATGCAGATTACTTGTACGACGCAGAATTACCGAAATTTGTCGGGACATGGGTCTGGCAATCGGGGTCGGACAGATTCGAAATAGAGATTATAAAAGGAATAATGCCTTTAGGTAAACAATCAATAGAAGTAGCATTAGGTGGGGTGAAATATATCAAAAATGGAACGGTCATCAACGACCAGATACAAACATCATATACAGCTTTTAACTCCTCCATTTATGGAAATGTGGAAGAGCATGTAAATATTCTTCCTATGAGAATTAGTGACAGGACACACAAAACTCATTATCAAGGGGATCATGACATTGGATTCTAAAGACCCGCGAAAAGCGGTTATTGAATTCAGCAAATATACGATAGAATGGGCCCCCAAGTCGAGTAATATTATCTACTACCCTTCGGGAATTACTTTGATTAAGAAATAGCTACCGGGATATACGAATAAAAGACTCTGAACTCAATAGTCTAAGTCTTTTCTGGAAAAATGCAACAACCTTTAAATACGACATATATTGTCAAAAAACAACACGTTGCGGACATTTGATATTGATTTTGAATTATGCGATAAAAACAGGGACCAATCCGAAAATTAGTCCCTGCTTAGTCCCTTTGATCTACTAATATACCTGTAAACCAACATTGATTGTGGAGGCGGAGGGAGTCGAACCCTCGTCCAAACAAGGAACCCAAAAGCTTTCTACACGCTTATCCTTTCGTTCGTCCTTCTGCCTGCGCCTGGTGAAAGGCAACCCAACGCGGGCCCCAGTCTGTCGATTTCGCCCCGGCGCACAGACATCCGCCGGGACTATCTTCTCATTTCCGATACCCTGTATGCCGATCTTTCAAGAAGCGGGAGAAACCGGCAGGGTACTCGTCCCCAAGCCTCCTTGGACCCGGGGATTAAGCTAATTTACTCGGTAAATTAGGCAGCGAGTGCATAGCTGTTATCGCCATTTGTAGTTCGAGCGTTGAGATTTACGAGCCACCACACAAAGCTCGGCGTGCTTACAATCAGACTCTGCCTGCTGTCAAAACCGGTCGCCCCCGGTCTTCCGAACAGATTCCGTTCGCAATTACTCTGCAAAGATAACGATTTTTCCCGAATATCATTGTCTCCCGCCGGGTTTAAATTCGTAACGGCACCTGCGGCAATAATAACGGTTCTGCAAATTTCCGACCGCACCACCCGTAAATGCGGCGAAAAGCGATAGGAAAACGGCGACTCTTTTCCAGCCGTTCCAGCCACCCCAGAACCCATAAACCACCTCTTCCGACCCGCACCGGGGACAGACCGGTGCGACATCGTTCGTTTCAGCCCCTTCCGCAAGCAGGGCGAGGGCCCGTTCCGCATCGGCATCGTCCACGACCACCTGGACTCTCAAATCGGACATGGCCGTGGCATAGGGAAGCATCGTATTGATATTCTCGTTGATGACACAGGCCGGAATTCCCTCGTTTTCGAGCCTCGCCCGGATCACCTGCGCCTCGAAAGGGTCGTTGCAATAGCGGATCGTTTTCATAGTGCTATCGTTTATCCTCAAATATAAGGAATTTAAAGGAGATTGCAACGGAAAGCGGCATCCTGATTTCATTTTCCGCGAAAAAATACCTAATTTTGAAGGTTTGAAATAGCACACGAAGCATGGAGAGCAGCAACGTCATCGAACTGAAAAACGCATCTATCTACCACAGCAGGGAACCGTTCCGCCGGATGAAACCTTCGAGCAAGAACCGGGGCGAACTGGTGCTTTCCGAGATCGATTTCGAAGTCGGCAGCGGAGAAATGGTCTACCTGATCGGACGCGTGGGCAGCGGGAAGAGCAGTCTGCTCAAAACCCTCTACGCGGAACTTCCTCTGTGCGAAGGCGAAGGGCGCATCGTTGGCTTCGACCTGCGCAAACTGCGGAGGAAGGACATCCCCTACCTGCGGCGCAGGATAGGAATCGTTTTCCAGGATTACCAGTTGCTGACTGACCGGAACGTGTTCAACAACCTCTATTACGTGATGAAGGCCACCGGATGGAGCAACGAAACGGATATCCGGCGCAAGATCGAAGAGGTACTGGGGCTGGTCGGACTGACAAACAAGGAGTACAAGATGCCCTTCCAGCTCTCGGGCGGGGAGCAGCAGCGGCTGGCTATCGCACGGGCCCTGATCAACGACCCGAAAGTGATCCTGGCCGACGAACCGACGGGTAACCTCGATCCCTCGGCGGCGGACGACATCATGAACCTGTTCAGAAAGATCGTGGAGGGGGGCTGCTCGATCGTCATGTCCACCCACAACATCACCAACATCCAACAATATCCTTCCCGTACGGTCCGCTTTTACCAGGGAAAAATGGAGGAGATCGACATCCACTCCCTGCTTGGGATTTAGGAATAAATTCGCTATATTTGCAGACTACATTTCAAAGAAAATATGAGCACAGAACAAGAAATCGAAAAGAAACAGCAAGCCGAAGAGTATTCCGCCTCGAGCATTCAGGTGCTCGAAGGATTGGAAGCCGTCCGCAAACGTCCCGCGATGTACATCGGAGACATCGGCATCAAGGGCCTGCACCATCTGGTGTACGAAGTGGTGGACAACTCGATCGACGAGGCGCTGGCCGGCTACTGTTCCAACATAGAGGTCTATATCAACGAGGACAATTCGATCACCGTGGAGGACGACGGCCGCGGCATTCCGACCGACTATCATGAGAAAGAGGGCAAATCGGCGCTGGAAGTGGTACTTACGGTGCTGCATGCCGGAGGAAAGTTCGACAAGGGCAGCTACAAGGTGTCGGGCGGACTGCACGGAGTGGGCGTTTCCTGCGTGAATGCGCTCTCCGACCTGCTGATCGCCGAAGTGCACCGCAACGGGAAAAAGTACCGCCAGAAGTTCAGCAAGGGCGCGCCTATTTCCGAAATGGAGGTCATCGGCGAAACCGACAGCCACGGTACGATCGTCACCTTCAAACCCGACGGTACGATCTTCACCACGACGGAGTACAGTTTCGACATTCTCTCGTCGCGTCTGCGTGAGTTGGCCTACCTGAACAAGGGCGTGCGGCTGAATCTGACCGATTACCGGGAAAAGAACGAAAAGGGCGAACCGCTGCGCGAGGAGTACTATTCGCAGGACGGCCTGCTGGAATTCGTCAAATTTCTCGACGCCAACCGCGAACCGCTGATCGAAAATGTCATCTACATCGACACGGAAAAAGACGGTGTACCCGTGGAAGTGGCCATGCAGTACAACACGAGTTTTTCGGAGAATGTACATTCCTACGTCAACAACATCAACACGATCGAAGGCGGCACACACCTGACGGGTTTCCGCCGGGCCCTGACCCGCACGCTGAAAAAATATGCCGAAGATTCGGGCATGCTTTCCAAACTCAAGTTCGAGATCAACGGCGACGACTTCCGCGAGGGACTGACAGCCATCATTTCGGTCAAAGTGGCCGAACCCCAGTTTGAAGGCCAGACAAAAACCAAACTGGGCAACGGCGAGATCGCCGGCGCCGTGGACCAAGCCATCGCACAGGCCCTGTCCAACTATCTCGAAGAGCACCCCAAAGATGCCAAGGCCATCGTGGACAAGGTGATCCTCGCCGCCACGGCCCGCCATGCGGCCCGCAAGGCACGGGAACTGGTGCAACGCAAAACGGTGCTGTCGGGCTCGGGCCTTCCGGGCAAACTCGCCGACTGTTCGTCCCGCGACCGGGAGATCACCGAGATATTCTTCGTCGAGGGAGACTCCGCAGGCGGAACGGCCAAACAGGGCCGGGACCGGGTGTTCCAGGCGATCATGCCTCTGCGCGGTAAGATTCTGAACGTGGAAAAGGCGCTGGAGCACAAGATATTCGAAAACGAAGAGATCAAAAACATGTTCACCGCGCTGGGCGTGACGATCGGCACCGAGGAGGACAGCAAGGCACTGAACCTCGACAAACTGCGCTACAACAAGATCATCATCATGACCGATGCCGACGTGGACGGAAGCCACATCGCCACGCTGATGCTGACTTTCTTCTTCCGCTATATGAACGATCTGCTCAAGAACGGACACGTCTACATCGCCACCCCCCCGCTCTACCTGATCAAAAAGGGCAAGAACGAACGGTACTGCTGGACCGAAGAGGAGCGTGAGGCGACCGTCGCCGAATTCGGCGGCAAGGGGTTGCACATCCAGCGCTACAAAGGTCTGGGAGAGATGAACTCGCAGCAATTGTGGGACACGACCATGAACCCGCAGACGCGGATTCTGCGCCAGGTAACGATCGAGAGTGCCGCCGAAGCCGACCGTATCTTCTCCATGCTGATGGGTGACGACGTGCCGCCCCGCAGGGAGTTTATCGAGCGGCACGCCAAGTATGCCAAGATCGACGCATAGCCGATAAGACGAACGATAAAACCGGACAACATGTTCGACGTTACGGTCATAGGAGTCGCAGGAGGAACGGGATCGGGCAAAAGCACGCTGGTCAGGCGGTTGCAGGAGGCTTTTGCAGAGGACGAAGTGGTCACTCTGTGCCACGATTACTATTACAAAGGATACAAAAACCTCACGTACGAAGAGCGTACCAGACTGAATTACGACCATCCCCAGTCGTTCGACACGGAAATGATGGTCGAACACATCCGGACGCTCAAGGACGGGGTACCCATCGAACGGCCGGTGTACTCGTTCGTAGAGCACAACCGGCTCGAAGAGACGGTTCGGGTCATGCCATCGAAGGTACTGATTATCGACGGGATTCTGATCTTCGAGAACAAACAGTTGCGCGACTTGATGGACATGAAGGTGTACGTGGACACGGACGCCGACCTGCGGCTGGCGCGACGCCTGTTGCGGGACGTGAGGGAGCGGGGCCGCACGATGGAATCGGTCGTGGAGCAATATATCAACACGGTCAAACCGATGCACGAAGAGTTCGTGGAACCCTCCAAGAAGTATGCGGACGTCATCATTCCGGAAGGCGGCTTCAACTCGGTGGCGGTTTACATGTTAATCGAGAACATCAAATCCGTAATACGGTCGAAATAACGAATGTCAAACACAGGATGCCATTTCCGGAGGACATGTCCGGAGATGGCATTTCCGCATCCATCAAATACACGATGAACGCATTGAATCCCAAAGAGATTTCGGAAAAGGCGATCGGGCTGATCGCCGACCGCTGGATGCTGGTCACGGCCGGCACACGGAAACGCTTCAACACCATGACGGCCAACTGGGGCGGCATGGGTTACCTGTGGAACAAACCGGTAGTTTTCGTCTTCGTGCGTCCGAACCGATATACGTTCGGCTTCATGGAGGAGAACGAGACTTTCACCCTGTCGTTTCTGGGCGAAGAGTACCGCGAAGCTCTGAAAATATGCGGTACTCTTTCGGGACGGGACACGGACAAAGTGGCCCGGGCCGGATTAACGCCCGAATTCACGGAACAAGGCAACGTGACCTTCACCCAGGCCGACATGGTACTGGAGTGCCGCAAACTCTATGCCGACATGATCCGTCCCGAACGGTTCCTCGACCCGTCTCCCGACACGAAGTGGTACTCCGACGGGACATATCACAAAATGTACATCGCGGAGATCACCGGAGCCTGGAGACGTGAGTAGTTTCCGGTCTCTCCGAAAGAGCCCATGCTTGCAGACAGAATCAGTTCCTTAAACGAAGTATAGGAATAAACAGAAAACGAAGGAGGTGCGGAAATTTCCGCACCTCCTTCGTTTCACCCGAACGGCAATCCGTCAGATTCCGGCGATCTTTTTGATCTCGTTCAATTTATTCAGTGCTTCGAGCGGAGTGAGCGAGTCGATATCCAGACCTTTCACCTCATCGCGTATCTGAATCAACACCGGGTCATCCAACTGGAACATGCTCAACTGCATGCCTCCGACCGGCTCTTTCACATCGGTAATGTCCGATTTCATCGCCTCGCCGTCGGCAATGCCGGCCCCGGCCCGGTGGGCGGCCTCCAGGTCTTTCAGTACCTGCTCGGCCCGCTTCACCACCGAAAGGGGCATACCTGCCATACGGGCCACGTGGATACCGAACGAATGTTCCGTACCGCCCGGCTCCAACTTGCGCAGAAAAACGATGTTCCGGTCTATCTCCCGGACCGTCACATGGAAGTTCTTCACACGGGGATAGAGTTGCTCCATCTCATTGAGCTCGTGATAGTGCGTGGCGAAAAGGGTCTTGGCCCGAGCCTTGGGGTGCTGATGCAGGTACTCGACCATCGCCCATGCGATCGAAATCCCGTCGTAGGTGCTGGTACCCCGGCCGATTTCGTCCAGCAACACCAGACTGCGGTCGGAGATATTGTTCAGGATACTGGCCGATTCGAGCATCTCCACCATGAAGGTCGACTCTCCCTCGGAGATATTGTCGGAAGCCCCCACCCTCGTGAAAATCTTGTCTACGATACCGATCCGGGCCGAAGCCGCCGGTACGAAGCACCCCATCTGGGCCATCAGCACGATCAGAGCCGTCTGTCGCAACAGGGCCGACTTACCCGACATGTTGGGTCCAGTAATCATAATGATCTGCTGCTCCGTATCGTCCAGATAGACATCGTTGGGAATATACTGCTCTCCGACCGGCATCAGCGTCTCGATCACCGGATGACGTCCCTGCCGGATCTCGATCGCCTTTCCCTCGTCGAGTACCGGACGGCAATAGTGGCGTTCGACTGCGATACGGGCAAAAGAGAGCAGACAGTCGATACGGGCGATGACAGCCGCATCGTGCAAGAGAGGTTGGAGCCAGCCCGAAAGAAACGCGATCACCCCCGCATAGATCTGTTGCTCCAACACGAGCATCTTCTCCTCGGCGCCCAGAATCTTTTCCTCATATTCTTTCAGTTCGGCCGTAATGTAGCGTTCGGCCGAAGTCAGCGTCTGCTTGCGGATCCAGTTACCGGGCACCTTGTCCTTGTGGGCATTGCGCACTTCGATGTAGTAACCGAATACATTATTGAAGCTCACCTTGAGCGATGGGATACCGGTAGCCTCGCTCTCCCGCTGCTGAATCTCCGCGATCACGTCCTTGCCGTGAAGGGCGATCCGACGCAAGTCGTCCAGTTCCAGATTCACCCCGTCGGCAATCACCCCGCCCTTGGCGATCTGGTTCGAAGGATCGGGATAGATCTCCCGGGCAATCTTCTCCCGCACCTCCGGGCAAAGGTCGAGCTTCGAGGCCAGTCTCCTCAAGCCTTTGTCTCCCGATTTTTCCAGTACGGATTTCAGTTTTTCGACCGCATAGAGCGTGTTTTTCAACTGCACGATCTCCCGGGGCATCACGCGCTGGGCGGCGATCCGTGAAACGATCCGCTCCAGGTCGCCCACCAACTCCAACGCCTCGCCCGCCGCATCGCGCAGTTCGGCGTTGTCATGAAAACACTGCACCACGTCCAGACGCTCGTTCAACTGCTTTACATCCTTGACTGGCAGGGCGATCCACCGTTTGAGCAGGCGTCCCCCCATCGGGGAGACGGTGCGGTCGATCACTTCGGCGAATCCGCCCCGGTTGCGCGACCCGTTCGCGGAGAAAAGCTCCAGATTGCGGATAGTGAACTTATCCACCCACACGTAGCGGTCCTCGTCGATCCGCGAAATGGAAGCGATATGGCCGATATTCTTGTGTTCGGTAAATTCCAGATAGTAGAGAATGGCTCCCGCCGCCGCGATCGCACTGCCCATGCTCTCGATGCCGAACCCTTTCAGGGAGGTGCACCCGAACTGCTTGCAGAGTTTTTCCCGGTTGATCTCCTCGGAGAAAACCCACTCGTCAAGCCGGTAACTGTAGTATCTGCGCCCGAACTCCGTCCGGAAACGCTCTTCGCAACTGCGCTGATAGAGCACCTCTTTGGGAGCCAGATTCGAAAGCAGCTTGTCGATATACTCCGCACTCCCCTCCGCAGCATAGAATTCACCCGTGGAGACATCAAGGAAAGAGACTCCCGTACTCTTACGTCCGAAAAAGACTGCCGCCAGAAAAGTATTCCCTTTTGGGGAAAGCACGTTGTCGTCGAATGCGATACCCGGAGTGACCAGCTCGATCACTCCCCTCTTTACAATGGTCTTGGCAGTCTTGGGGTCCTCCAGTTGCTCGCAGATGGCCACCCGTTCGCCCGCCCGCACCAGTTTGGGCAGGTAGGTGTCCAGTGCATGATAAGGAAAACCGGCCAACTCCACCGACGAGGCGGAACCGTTGGCCCGGCGGGTGAGGGTTATTCCGAGGATACCGCTGGACCGGATGGCATCGTCGCCGAACGTCTCGTAAAAATCCCCCACCCGGAAAAGCAGGATTGCATCGGGATGTTGGGCCTTGGCGGCATAATATTGTTTCATCAGGGGAGTCTCCACATACTTCTTCCCCGGTCTCTTCTCTTCTGTCGTTTGCGTAGCCAAAATATTTTCCGAAATTTATATAATTTGAGATTCTACTCCTTCCTCTTCAGGGAGGCCCCCGAACGTACAGCGACCCTGTGGGCTTCACCCCCGCCGTCGTAAACGACCCTCGCACCACCGGAGGCCGTCACATCTATCCCGCGGGAGGCGTATACCCGCACCAGAGCGCCCGAAGCAGCCCGGCAGGCGACATTCCCGGCCTGCAGGGCCTCGCACCGCACCTGGGCACCGCCGACAGCTTCGGTCACAAGCGAATCGCATACGCCCTCCAGCCGGACCGTACTGCCCGAGCTGGCGGAAAGGATCAGAGCCGTGCAGTGCAACCCGCCCCGCACATTCCCTCCCGAAGCGGCTCCGATCCGCAAGATGTCGGCCCGGTAATCCTCCGGCAACCGGAGGGCTGCCCCGTCCGCCACCGTAAACGAACGATACTCTTTCCTCGGCACGTAGACGGTCGCACGCTCCTTTCTGCGGGAAGTCATTCCGCCCTCCGGTCGTTGCCGGACACCGATCTTCAACGTATCCCCGTCCACTTCGATTTTCAGCAGGGACATCATCCCCCTTCCTGCCACAACCGTCACTCCGTCCACTCCGGAGGAAACGACTGTCTCGATCCCATCGGAAACGGAAACGGCTCCGAAACCGAAAAGATCGCTTCGCCGCACGCTGTCCCGTTCAGCCGCACAGGCACAACTCAAATAAAGGGAACAAAGCCCCAGGCAACACAGAATTACCGAATGTTTTTTCATGGCGAGCACCATTTGTTTCACAAATATAACTAATTTTTCGATTCCCCACCGCCGAAAAAGCGCTCGTCGAAATTCACCAGATAGAGCCTTTCGGTGGCGCGGGTCAAGGCCGTGTACAGCCAGCGCATCAGATCGCGGCTCATCGGCTCGTCGCCGAAAAGCACGCGGTCCACGAAGACCGCCTTCCACTGTCCGCCCTGCGCCTTGTGACAAGTGACGGCATAGGCGAATTTGATCTGCACAGCATTGAAATGGGGGTTTTCCCGCACCTCCTTATACCTTTTAATTTTACTCTTGATATCGGCATAGTCCTCGGCGACGGAATGGAACAGCCGGCTGCTCTGCTCCTTCGTAAGCGAAGGGGATTCGGAAGCGATCGTATCGAGCAGAATCCGGCACTCGATCTCCGTGTCGTCGTAATCGGGAAACGTGAGCCGCGCTTCGGCGAAACGGAAGCCGTAGAGCTCCTCGAAACGCCGGATACGGTCCAGCCGGGCAATGTCGCCGTTGGCGATGAACTCCATCCGACGCTCTTCGATCCGCTCGGTGTAGTGATAATTGTTTTTCACCACCATCAGCATATCGCCCGACTCGATCTCCTCCTCGGCATAGAGCACGTAACGCCGGATTCCTTCGTTGAAACGGTTGGCCCGCCGATTCGATCGCGTAATGACGATCGTCTCGTCCCTTCCGTATTTCCCGTAACACTCCTCGACGGCCTCCATGAATTCGCTTCCGTCGATCGCCTTCACATCGGGATACGACATCTCGAACAGAGGCGGTTCGTAGATACCCGCCTCCAGCATGCAACGGACCATCGTGGCATTGAAAAGTATTCCCGAATCGACCTCCTGCCTCACCACTTCGTCCAGCGACACGTACTCCACCGGGCCGTATCCCTCCATGTGCCCGGGATCGAGCGCCGGACTCCGGTCGTGCCCCACGGGAGGCAACTGCGCGTCGTCCCCCACCAGCACCAGACGGCAACGCACCCCTTCGCGCACATACCGTACCAGATCGTCGAGTAGAGAACCCGACCCGAACATGTCGTTGTCTGAAGCATAGTTGGAGAGCATCGAAGCCTCGTCCACGACGAAACAGGCATCCTTCTCCCGGTTGATGTCCAGCGAAAAACGCGCCTCCTCGGAGGCCAGCGTCCGCTGCCGGTATATCCTTTTATGGATCGTAAGAGCCTTCTCCCCCGTGTAGCGGGCCATCACCTTGGCGGCACGCCCGGTCGGAGCGAGCAGCACAGGCTTTATTTTCAACGACTTAAGCGTCTTGACAAATGATGCGATCAGCGTGGTCTTACCGGTTCCGGCATATCCGTTCAGAATGAAAATCCGGGAAAAGTCGGGATCACACAGATAGTCCGCAAACTTTTCTATTATTTTTTTTTGACCAAATGTTGGTTCAAATCCAAAATTACTGTAAATTTGAGACGCAATATGTTCGTTCAGCATAAGACGTTGTGTTTTTTGCGGCGGCTGTTGGAATCGCGTTACAAACTTAAATTAAAAATAGAAATGAAAAAAGTAATTCAGATCGTTCTTGCCGTTGTGATCATCATTCTCGGCTACATTCTCGTCGACCAGATCGTAACCCCCCTGCGTTTCCAGGCCGAGCAGACCCGGCGTGAGGCAGCCATCATCGAGCGCCTCAAGGATATCCGTACGGCAGAACGGGCTTACAAACAGCTCTATCAGCAATACACCGGCAGCTTCGACACCCTCATCCACTTCCTGCTGAACGACTCGCTGGAGTATGAGAAAGCCATCGGTTCGGCCGATGACTCGCTTGCCGTAGCCAAAGGTCTTGTAAAACGCGAAAAATTCAAAGTGGCCGCCATCGACACCGTATTTGGAGCCAAGAAACTCTCACCCGAGGCAATCCGGAACTTCCCCTTCATTCCTAACGGCATCGACAATGCCAAATTCTATCTGGAAGCAGGAGTGTTCACCACGGAATCGGGCGTTGTCGTTCCCGTTTTTGAAGTCCGCGCCCCCTATAAGCTCTACCTGAGCGATCTGGATGCACAGGAACTGCGCAATCTGGTAGACGACCGGGAAAAACTCGACAAGTACCCCGGGCTGAAAGTAGGTGCCATGGATCAAGCGACCAACGATGCCGGAAACTGGGAATAACACGACTTGCGGCACAAAAAAACTGTCCATCCGGTTATCGCCGGATGGACTTTCTTTTCTGGTGCAGGGAGACCGTGCTCCCCTCTGCGGTTTCATCGCCGGAACATCCGGTCCCGAAACCGTTGGGAAACTGGCGAAAAAAAACGCTCCAGGACGAACGGACGGCCCGGTGAATGTCCTGCTGGAGACGTTGAAGACCGTCGCCGTGCCGACTTCGATATTTGAAGAGGAGACCGCGACCTCCTATCTCGCCGTCAATTCATTGATGCCGGCCCACGATGAAACGGCCGTCGTTTCGCCCGAAGCGGGTGGTGTCCGCTGCGTGATGGTTTGGAACACGGACACACTTCGCGCGCTGTACGATCATTGGGGTAACTCAGTCCGCTTCTATTCCCCCTTGCAGCAGGGGATCGCAACCGTCGGGGAACAAGAGGTGCTGATCGGACTGGGCCGGCATCTGCTCTGCCTCGTTTTCCGCGACAGCCGCATACGGTATGCGGAGATGCTTCCATTTCAAGGCGTCGCCGACCTTTTGTATTACATGGGACACTTGCATACACTGTTCGACCTGTCGAAAGCGAAGGTCCGGCTTACAGGACTTGGAGCCGCACAACTGGCAAAAGAGTTGCGGCACCATTATATAAATATGACAGCCGACGAATCCCCCCGATTCATGTATCTCTAAATTTGACGAAATGCGTATCATCAGCGGCAGACTCAAGGGTCGGACCATCCAACCGCCCAAAAACCTTCGGGCACGCCCCACCACGGACTTTGCCAAAGAAAACCTGTTCAACGTACTGAGCAACCGGATCGACTTCGAAGGACTCGATGTACTGGATCTGTTCGCAGGAACGGGATCGATTAGCTACGAATTCGCCTCCCGCGGGGCCGAAAGCGTGATTGCGGTCGAAATCAACACCGTGCACTACAACTTTATCCGTCAGACCGCAGACCGATACGGATTGGAGAATCTCCACCCGATCAAGGCCAACGCATTTCTCTACCTGAAAAATTGCGACAAGCGGTTTGACATCATTTTTTCCGATGCTCCGTACGACCTGGAAGCTTCCGATCGGGTCATCGACCTGGTTTTCGCCCGGGAACTGCTGAAGCCGGAGGGAATATTGATTTTCGAACATTCGAAAAAGTTCGATTTTAGCATCCATGCAAAGTTCTACGGATCAAGGTCTTACGGAAGCGTACAATTTTCCCTCTTCAAAAATTAAAGATTTTTTTGCATATTGATAAATTTGTATTACATTTGCACTGCAAAACCGGAGAAACGACACGGATTTATAAGTTCTAAAACCAAACGGTGTGGTAGTTCAGCTGGTTAGAATACCTGCCTGTCACGCAGGGGGTCGCGGGTTCGAGTCCCGTCCATACCGCCAAAGTCTAAGTCAACTCTAAGACAAAGGCAAGCAAAATTAAGCCAAAAACCTTTTGAAAGCAAGTTTCAGAAGGTTTTTTCTTTTTTTATCCGACATCTTTGGGCCTTTTTCAAGACATTTCCCTGTCATACGAAATCACCTAAATCGTAACATGATCGGATTTTTTCAAAATCATGTTACGAATATACAGGTAACTTAATGATTAATAAGTCCTTATGTTGTCTGCTTATTGTCTTTTGGGTGTCTGTGTTTGATCCGTGTCAGTTAATTATTATTGTAAAACTATTGAACGGAGAACATTATGGGAAGAAGTAGTTTTGAAATCCTGTTTTTCACACGAAAAGACACAGGTAAAAAAACGGGGAAGAACCTAATCATGGCTCGAATTTCTGTAAATGGATTAAAACCCGTACAGGTAAGCCTTAAATTATCAGTTACCCCAAAACTTTGGGATCAAAGGACACATCGTGCAATCGGTCGATCTTCTGAAGCTGTCGAATTAAATGCTATGCTCGACGGGGTACAAGCACGATTCATTAATATTCATAATGATCTTGTAAAACGAGGAGAGGATATTTCACCCGAAATACTCAAAAACCTTTTTCTCGGCAAAAATGCAACCCCGACCTTACTGGAATATTTTAAAGAGCGATTAACTGAAAAAGAAAAATTGGTCGAGGCCGGTCGGTTAAAGAAAGTAACGAAAGACAAATTCGACCGGACGATCAGATATATCATGGCCTTTATGCACTCTGATTTACAAATCAGGGACATTCGCTTTAATCAAATTACGCTCGATTTCATTGAAAAGTTTAATGTCTATTTATTGTCAACTCAGGGTTTGACATACAATAGCGCAGCAAAACATTTGGAGCACTTACAATGGACTGTCAATAAAGCGTTCCAAAACGGAATGATGCCTCGCAATCCCTTTAATGATTTCAGGATCAAAAAGACCGAAACCAAAAAAGAATATTTGAATAAATATGAATTAGGGAAAATCTTATCTAAGAAATTTGCCTCTGAACGTATAGAGAAACTACGGGATGTATTCATTTTCTGCTGCTTTACGGGATTATCGTACAGCGATGCACAAAAAGCAACTGTCGATAATTTATCAAGAGAAAACGATGGTCGACTATGGTTGATTACATATAGAAATAAAACAGAAGTCAAATCGACGGTCTTACTACTCGATATTGCCATAAAAATACTCGATAAATATGCTGAACATAGAAAAAAACCGGACGACTACTGCCGGTAATCAGCAATCAAAAATGTAATGAATACCTGAAGGAGATTGCCGACGTGTGCGGAATAAAAAAACACCTCAAATTTCATTGCTCCCGCCACACATGGACAATGATAGCTGCCGAACTGGAGATTCCCAAAGAGACCATTGCCGCCACACTCGGGCACGGAGGAAACGAGGTAACCGACATATACATCCGTTTCGACCAGAAGAAGGTCGACCGTGCCATCAGATAGGTGATCGACGCGGTGAACGGAATAGCAGACCCAGTATGATGAGAGGTGCCCAAAACCCTTTCATTTTCGTCTGTTGCCACCACGTCAACTCGCGTTCAATTTCGATCGTCTCCGTTTTACCTTGTCTCTATAGATAACACTGTCCCCGATATACCTCCTCTTTTTCGGTGGGTACGGGCCACTTCTGTGGCTTATTGGCGGATGAATGGAAACGATCCGCGGGATTAATCTGCGCGTCTGAAATGGCAAAAGAGGACTCCAGATGGCTCGTTGTGTCTCGCACAGTCTAACGCTTACTGTTATCGGAGCCGGATAACCTCTGGACTATGATTGGAGCGAATTTTCCCTTTATCGGATAAATCCAGGATTGTCTCCCGTTCACTTCTTGGTGTCGAAAACGATACCACTTGCAGAAAACAGGTTACGGCCGATCGGCTTGTCTGAAAAATCGAGAGGGTTTTGTCTGAAAAACGGACAAATGGAAGTATGGATTCGCAGATTGTTTGTATTTTCGGAAATTCCGACGTACCTTGCTGGAACGATCCGCCGTTGGCGGATGTCTTGGTGAACTATAACTTGCTCAAACTTTCTAATGATGAAATGTTTACTCGCCTATCCGCTACTGGCAGGAGCCTTGTTGTTGGGGGCCTTTTCCAATCCGCACTGCGGGGGAAAGAATATCCCTGCCGAAAACCCGGAGTACCGAGACATTTTTCCCGACACCTGGGTGGCCAACGATGCCCTGAACCGTAAAATGCCCGCTTACGAGGAGGTCGGTCCCGTGAAGACTGATCAACGCCGCGTGGTCGGTATTTTCTACATTACCTGGCATACCCAGAAATTGGGTGACGGTGACGGAGTATACGATGCCGATGTGACCAAAATCCTCGAAAAGGATCCCGAAGCCCGCTTGGATGCCAAACATCCGCTTTGGAGATCCCCCTCCTACCACTGGAGCGAGCCTGAAATGGGTTATTTCCTAAGTCAGGATGAATGGGTGATCCGCAAGGATATGTCGATGCTGGCCGATGCCGGCGTGGACGTATTGGTGATGGACGTGACTAATGCCGTACGTTACTGGGACGAATGGGAGGTGATTTTCTCCACCATGCAGCAGATGAAAGCCGAAGGCAATAAAGTTCCAAAATTCTGCTTCTGGGCATTCAACGGGCCAGTAATCACCGTAGTCCAAGATCTTTACGATCGTATTTATAAGAAATCCCGATTTCGGGATCTGTGGTTTTACTGGGACGACAAACCCCTGCTACTTTACAATGGCGACCCGACCCGCGACGCTAACACCACCTCGCTGAAGCATCCCAATCGCCATTATGATCCGGCTGCGGCCACCGATCCTGACCATCCACACTACAAGGATCCCGATTACGCCAACGAATTCTATACAGACTATACCAAAGAGGTGAAAGAGTTTTTTACGCTGCGAACCATGTGGTGGGGCTATTACAAATGGGGCGACAAACGCTTCGTGGGTACTGAAGACAACTGGAGTTTCGGATACAGCCTGGCCGAAGATTCGGTCAAGGTGATGAAACCCGCACAGTTACTTTCCCGACACAATGGCAAGGGAGAACAGGCTGCTATCACCCCGGCCCAGCATCCGGTGGTTATGAATCCGAAAGATTCGGTGGGCGTCGGCAAGTCGTGGACCCGCGAACGGGGCGAGCCCAGACTCAACGAGTACGATATGCCGGAACCCACTTATGTTCCCTGGTTGGGTAAGACAGTGAAAAACCCTGAAAACTACGGGATCTATTTCCAAGAGCGCTGGGACGAGATGATCCCGACCAACCCCGAATTCATCTACATCAATGACTGGAACGAATGGACCGCCGGAAAATATCATCCCGAAGGCGGCGGAACAACGAGGTGGCTGGGCCGCGAAAGCCCTTTCTTCTTTGTAGACCAGTACAATGCCGAATTCAACCGCGGTATTCAGCCGGTCAAGGGTGGTTACGGGGACAACTACTACATGCAGATGGCCCAAAACATTCGCAGATACAAAGGCGTACGCCCTATTCCGGAATTGTACGGTTACCGGAAGATCGATCTTGACGGATCATTCGATCAGTGGAACGCAAACCCTGTGGAATACCGTGACACCCAAGGCGATACCTTCCATCGCAACGCCATCGGCTATGCAGGCATCCGCTACATCAACAAATCGGGACGCAACGACATTGTAACCAGCAAGGTGATTGTCGACAAAAAAAATATTTATTTCTATGCCGAAACAGCTGAAACGCTAACTCCGCACACGGATGACAACTGGATGCTACTGTTGATAGACGCCGATAAGAATTCGGATACCGGATGGTACGGCTACGATTTCATCATCAACAAAAACGTGAAGAACGACACTCAGACCTCCCTGATGCGTTACGACGAGGCCCGAACGGATTGGATAAAGGTGGCCAATGTCGTTTTTCGCTACCAAGGTAACAAACTGATGATTTCGGTTCCACGCAAGGTATTGGGTCTGGAAGGAAACAGTTTTGCATTCGATTTTAAATGGAGCGACAATACAGCCGATCTGAATGATCCGATTTCGCTCTGCCTCAACGGTGACACCGCCCCCAACCGCCGTTTCAATTATCGTTGCATCTGGAACAGGTAAGCCTCTTTCGGGGTACCTACCTATCGTTTCGAACCCGCCCGTTTGTTCCTGGCAAATTTATAGTTCGCTCTAATAATGTCTGATGGTTCTGATTTCGTTGCTGCGGAGAAGGACAAGAGTTTGTGTTTCACGAAAAAATGCATGGAATATTCCTTGCATTTTTTTCATCGGACGTCCCCAATCCATTTCGTTTATTTCCTGTGTACATGTCCGCTCGGTGGGCGACGGCTACCACACGAGTAAGTCATATTGAATCCTATGCCAAAATAGGACGTGTACCAGCCTCGATTTCCCGTCCCAGGCTCCTACCCCATATCCGGCCTGCACGCCGATTCCCCAGCGGGTTTTCCTGACCGTTTCACGGGTTACGTACTGAGTGACCGTTTTCGTCTTGGGATAGACCTCCATTTCCACCAGCGCCGGGTGCCATCCTTCCACCACGGCCCTGTACTCCTCCGTTTCGTATTCCTTCCGTTCAATAGGAACGAGTACCCGGACAGTATCTGAAACATAGACTGTATCAGCTGCTGAGCGTAACCAACAGGTGTCTATCCGAGCCACATATACCTTTCGGGGAACAGGTACCGTATCACGAATCGTATCGACGCGGATTACCGTATCCGGCACCGGTAACTCCAACGGCCGATTCCGTTCATATCGCCGCCCCAGAAGAAAGAATCCCAGGCAAAAAAAGACGGCTGCAACTACAGGAATCGCTGTTTTCATTTCAGATGCAGGATTTGTTTCCGGTTATTGTCAGAATACGAGACATGCAGCCAAGTGTAATTCCTTTCGTCGATCAGCTGATCGAACGCCAACCCCGAAGTGCGGATCAGTTCGAACAACTTGCGGTTATCCTCCGGATTGCCGACCGTAATGTCGGCCGCCTCGCCCTTTACGTGCTGGGACGAGGGAACCCCATTCACCGCTTCATTCAGACGTGGCGATCGGAAACCGCTGGTCACTGTAATCCGCCTCTTCCCCGGTTGTCACCGCAGTGGCCGTCAGACTACTCTTCTCCCCCGTCTCATTGTCCACCAGACGGGGAAACACCGCGAATAAAGGATTTTTCGGCACCGAATACTGCACATGAGTCCGGTCGCCCGTCCGAAACCGTTGCTCATAAACTGCATCTGTCTGAAATCCGAGCCGCCAGCCGTCTTCGAAATTCAGCGAACTGAATCTGGATATGGATATAGAGATCATAAATTTGGTTTTATCCCCACAAATTTACCGCTCCCACGCCCCTCTCGCACCATATTCCTCCTCCCGGTTATTTACATTGCCCCTCCGCATTTTTTACATCTGGCATCCCCTGTTTTTTTCCACCGGTATCGCCGCCTGCGATACCGACCGGAGAACATCAGGAAAATATTTTGCAAATCACAAAAGAATCGACTATTTTTCGGTAACGTTAACTCAAAAATCTGGAAATTATGAAAAAAATATACCTTTCTTTTATTATCATTATATTAGTTTGCTGGTCATGCACCTATCAGTCCAGATATAATCACCAACAAAGAGCTTTTGATAACTTTCTTTTAAACAACAATCTGGCTCTATCCCATTCTCAAAACGATCTTCAAAAAGTCGAATTTATGAACAAGTTCGAGCATGATTTGTTTCGCTATGTGGATTCTGCCAGACTGTTCATAAACTGGCAAGGGCAAATCAGTGATATTAAATACCGGGAAAATAGTACAGCCGTTGAATTTATTATCTCATACAAACCGGAAAAGTATCGAAAAATTAGTTTTTACTGCACACATTTCATTGATCCCGATAGTCTGCAAAATGACTACATATACAATAGTTTGAAAAACATTTCAAATTATTCAACCGTATATTTCGACGGGATCATTCGCACCAATTCCAACGAAACAGTTAAATATCATTTCGGCTCACCCGGAAATGATTTAAACATACCTTATCCAAGCTTCGAATTTTCCATTATTGATATTGGGACAACAAGCCGTAGCGATTCTTTGTCTGTTAATCTGCAAAATGCCATAGACTGTAACAACAAGATGATAGATGTGATCAATTTAAATCATCATAAAAAGATTAGTAATAAAGAACTAAAAGAACGCTATAAAAAATTAGAATATGAATTTGACAAAGCAGAGACCAAATTAACAAAACAAGAAAGGGATTATCTAAACCGAGTAATTAAAGCAATGGTTCTAAATCTTTCTTGATCGATATAGTCGTTATCAACAAACAATAAATAATCTTTAAGTAAAAGAACAACTCTATGGAAACTTTTGCACTAATTACCGGAATCGTTTTTATCGTATTTGGCATTCTGCAAATAATCCTATTTTTCAAAATTTGGGGAATGACAAACGATGTCAAAAGAATATCGGAATACGTGAAACCGAAGCTCCCAAAAGATAATTGTTTCTCGGATTTAATGGCTACTGCCAAGAAAGACATTTATATTGGAGATGTGGAAAAAGCCAAAAGAAATCTTCTGGGGTACAAATTCGATCTCTTAAAAGAGAATAAATATGCTAACATTAATGCACTTGGTATAAACGACAAACTAATCAAACAAATAGACGAATTATTAGCCACCATCGACAAGGACCCAAGCACTGAATCCACGTCAGAAAAAAATGTAATTCAAGAAATTAAGAATGATATTCCACCACACAATAAATAGATTTGCCCTGAATGTAAAAAGGAAATTGAAAACGAAACGGACATGTGTTACTATTGCGGATATATCATCTCAAAATAATGAAAGTTGTGCAAAAAATTCTACTAATATTAGTCTTAACTACATTTGTTGCTTGTAAGCACAAATACGAGTACAAAGAATATAAAATATCCAAAGATTACTATGGAAATCTTGAATGGGAAACGGAATTAAAAACAATAAAAGCAACCGATGATAATGATGCATTAAGCGAAGCTCATATCCGTTTTACCTCAAGTATTACAGTCAACAATATGATTAGCCAGAATCTTGATATTTTTTGCATTCCAGTAACTTACTTTATCCGGAATAAAGACTACAAAATTATCGGAAGTGCATGGGCTGATTCAACCTATAAATATACCGATAGTTTAAATATGGCCTTGATAAAAGAAATGTGTGAAAAGTGCGATAAACACGAAATTGATATAATGCTCCAATCCATACCCTATTTTGACCAGCTAAATTAACACTGCCAAAAAAACAAGGGAGAGTAAATTACTCTCCCTCTCCAATTACCGCATGCAGTCTCCATGTCGTCTCCGTCTCGTGGGCGTAGTTCTTCATCACTTCGATAATATACCCTTTCAACTGTCTCCCTTTATAAGTGAAGTAGACAAGGCCGTCTCGAATGTCCTGCGGCGGTAGTCCTTGCCAATTGCCCGTGGCGAAATTGTACTCTATCGGGCTGAACAGGTGTTTCGTGATCAGTTGGTTTTCTCGCATATTTTCACCCAAAACATACTTATCAGGCTCATATTCAACCATAAACTCCGCCTCCTTACACATGTCCGTCGCCGTATAGGTAATCCGGTCGGTAATCACTCCGATCAGGCTCTCGTTATACTTCACCAGATAGTACGGATTGAAACGGGCATTGAATGTATCCACATTAAAACCGGGAGCATTGTCCACACTCCCGGGATCGACGACATACGCCCGGGCCCGGGTGACAATCCCTTTGTACTCCGTATAATATCCCCCTTCCTCATTGAACACCATGTCCACCACGAAAATATCGTTGTCCGACTTCTCGTCTTTCGTAATATTGGCCCGCTCCTGACAAAGCAGTTCGATTCCTATTGAATCGGCCCGGTAAGGACTGATCAACTCCAGCCGGTTTTCGTCTTTGGCCGTGTAGCCGGTCGTATACTCGAACGTGCCGTTCGCCTCGAAGCGTCCGTTCACCTTATCGTAGTCCTGCTTGTCGTACCCGACGCTGATATTGGTGTATGCATGCGTGTTGTCAGACTCAACTATCAGGTCGGCCACTCACAAGTAGACAAACCGACCTGAGAGCCTTCCGATTCCGTCAAACTTTCTTATCTTTGCAGGAAAAGGAATCCAGATACGCATGGAAAACGTACTCGCTTTTCTGAGGGAACTCAGCAGACACAACGACCGGAAATGGTTCGAAGAGCATAGGGCCCGTTACCGCGAGGTGCAGGAGACATTCAACCGCTTTACGGAACGGCTGATCGACGGCATCGTTTCGTTCGATCCGTCGGTCCGGGGGCTCACTGTCGGAGAATGCATCTACCGCATCTACCGCGACACACGTTTTTCTCCCGACAAACGTCCCTACAAAACCCATATGAGCACCTACATCTGCCCGCACGGAAAAAAATCGGGATTCGGCGGCTACTATTTCCATGTAGAACCGGAAGGAATCGGAGGGCTCATCGGCGGGAGCATGCTTTCCGTGGGGCTTTACCGACCCGAAACGAACGCGGCCCGCAGTATCCGAGAGGAGATTCTGGACCACGGAGAGGAATTCTCAGCCGCGATAAAAAAGGCCCGGGGCTTCCGGCTCAACCGCGAAAACATGCTGAAACGGGTTCCTGCCGGATTTCCCACCGACAGCCCGCAGGCCGATCTGTTCCGCCTGAAGGACTTCTATCTGGACAAACCGCTCCGCGAGAGCGACATGGGAAGAGAAAGACTGTTGGCCGAAACCCTGCGGGAATTCCGTAGCGCACGGGATTTTCTGGAGAGAGTCAACCGGGCGGTCGCCTACGCCCACGAAGAGATGCAGCCATGAAAGGAATCGTTCTGGCCGGAGGCAGCGGCACCCGCCTCTACCCTGTCACCAAAGGGGTATCGAAACAACTGCTGGCAGTTTACGACAAACCGATGATCTACTATCCGCTCTCGGTGCTGATGCTGGCCGGTATCCGCGAAATACTGGTCATCTCCACACCGGAAGACCTCCCATCGTTCCGGCGACTGCTGGGTGACGGAAACGATTGGGGGCTGCGGCTCGAATATGCAGAACAGCCTTCACCGGACGGGCTGGCCCAAGCCCTGCTGATCGGAGCGGAATTCATCGGCGGCGACGACCTTTGTCTCGTACTGGGTGACAACCTGTTCTACGGACAAAGTTTCACCCGCATGCTGTCCGACGCCGTCCGCCATACGGAGCAACGGAGGGAAGCCACCATATTCGGTTACCGGGTAGACGATCCAGGACGCTATGGCGTGGTAGAGTTCGACGACAGGGGCCGTGCCCTGAGCATCGAGGAAAAACCTGTCAGGCCGCGCTCCGATTATGCCGTGGTAGGCCTCTACTTCTATCCGAACGATGCGGTGGAGATCGCCCGAGGGATCACTCCCTCGGCACGGGGCGAACTGGAGATCACATCTGTCAACCAGACCTTCCTCGAACAAAACCGGCTCAGCGTACAGCTTCTGGGCCGGGGATTCGCATGGCTTGATACGGGCACCCACGATTCGCTCAGCGAGGCTTCGACCTTCATCGAAGTGATCGAGAAACGGCAGGGGCTGAAAGTCGCCTGCCCCGAGGAGATCGCGTTCCGGCAAGGATGGATCGACCGGGAGCAACTCCGGCGACTGGCCGAACCGATGCGACAGAACCCCTACGGCCAATATCTGCTGAAACTGTAACGCCATAGATTCATGAAAGTCATCCCCACGAAAATAGAGGGTCCCGTAGTGATCGAGCCGGATATCTTCGGCGACGGACGGGGATATTTTTTTGAAAGTTTTTCGCAGCGACGTTTCGCCGAAGCTCTTTGTAACATCCGCTTCGTGCAGGACAACGAATCGAAATCCCGCTACGGTGTGGTGCGGGGACTGCATTACCAACTGCCTCCCGCGACACAGTGCAAACTGGTGCGGGTCGTCTGCGGCCGGGTGCTCGACGTGGCGGTCGATATCCGGCGGAACTCGCCCACTTTCGGACAGTACGCAGCCGTGGAGCTGAGCGGAGAAAACCACCGTCAGTTCTTCATTCCGCGAGGATTCGCCCACGGATTCGCCGTTCTGAGCGAAGAAGCCATATTCCAATACAAATGCGACACCTTCTACGATCCTGAGCGGGAAGCCGGCATCGCCTACGACGACCCGCAAATCGGCATCGACTGGGGCCTGCCCGCCGAAGACATCGTCCTTTCGGAAAAGGACCGCCGCCACCCTCCCCTTTCGCGGGCTTTCCTGTTCGACGATCCGCAAATACTCTCCCGATGAAAATAGCGGTCACCGGCAGCCAGGGCCAGTTGGGCCTCACCTTGGGACGGATATCATCCGAATATCCCCGCCACGAATTCATCTTCGCGGACAGACAGGAGGCCGACATCACCGATCCGGCCGCTCTCCTCCGCTTTCTGGAACGCACACAGGCCGAAGCCGTCATCAACTGTGCCGCCTACACGGCCGTGGAACAGGCCGAAAACGACAGGGAAACGGCTTCGCGCATCAATGCGGCAGGACCGACCCTACTCGCCCGGATGGCCCGCCAAAAAGGAATCCCCCTAATCCATTTCTCGACCGACTACGTCTTTCCCGGCAACCTGAACCGCCCCCTGCGGGAAGAGGACCCCACCGGCCCGCTGAACGTTTACGGCCAGACCAAACTGACCGGAGAACGGGCCGTACTGGAGAGCGGATGCAGGGGCGCCGTTCTGCGTACCTCATGGCTCTACTCGGAGTTCGGCCACAATTTCGTCCTTACCATGCTCCGGCTGGGCCATGAAGGAGTCTCTCCCCGGGTGATCTGCGACCAGATCGGTTCTCCCACCTATGCCGCCGACCTGGCCCGTGCGGCCGTGGAACTGCTCGGGCAAGGTACTCCCGGCATGGAACTTTACCATTACAGCGACGAAGGCTCCCTGTCATGGTATGACTTCGCGCAGGAGATTTTCTCCCGGGCCAGGCTTTCCGTTCGGGCGCAGGCTATTGCCTCGGCCGACTACCCGTCCACCGTCGCCCGTCCGCCGTACAGCGTCCTGTCCAAGGAGAAGATCGCCGGAAGAGGTATTCCGGTTCCCTGCTGGACTGAATCATTACAATGCTGCCTGGACCGCATCGCCCGACTCCATGCACACGCCCCGGGACAGCGTCCTTCCGGCCGGATCTAAAAAAATCCACACGATCCGTTCCGGCTCCGACCGGCGAAGAAAGAATACGGCCCGAATCTTGCACGGGACACAGCGAATCGACCAAATCCATCGCGACATGAAAACATTCGCTTACTTGGGCGCATCAGCCGCCGCCCTGCTACTCACGACTTCCCACACACCTATACAGGGCTGTACCCGGGCCGTCTACCTCGGTCCCGACGGAATGGTGGTCACGGGACGCACCATGGACTGGAGAGAGGATCTCCGTACCAATCTCTACCTCTTTCCCCGGGGCATGGAACGTTCGGGTGCCGATTCGGGCAAAACCCTGCACTGGATTTCGAAATACGGCAGTGTCATCGCCGCCGGCTATGACATCGGCACCTCGGACGGCATGAATGAAAAAGGGCTCGTAGCCAACCTGCTCTACCTGACCGAGTCGGTCTATACCCGACCGGACGACACCCGACCCGTGCTGGGCATCAGCATCTGGGCTCAGTACGTGCTGGACAACTTCGCCACGGTACGGGAAGCCGTCGCCGCACTCGAAGGAGACACGTTCCGCATCGACGCCCCCGACATGCCCAACGGCGCCCGCTCCACCATGCATCTGGCCATCTCCGATCCCACAGGCAACAGCGCCATTTTCGAGTACCTGGACGGCAAACTGATCATTCACGAAGGACGCCAGTACCAGATAATGACCAACTCCCCCAGTTATGACCGCCAGATCACCCTCGACGACTACTGGCAGCAGATCGGCGGTCTGGTCATGCTCCCCGGTACGAACCGGGCTTCGGACCGTTTCGTCCGAGCATCGTTCTACATCAATGCCGTTACGCAGACTTCCGATCCGCATCTGGCCGTGGCAGGAGTGTTCAGTGTCATGCGGAACGTATCAGTCCCCCTGGGCATCACCACGCCCGACCAACCGAACATTGCTTCGACCCGCTGGCGCACCGTATCGGACCAGAAAAACCGGATATACTATTTCGAATCCACTCTGAGCCCCGACATCTTCTGGGTGTCGTTCGACAAACTCGACTTTTCTGCCGGAGCTCCCGTCCGTAAACTGACACTCACCGGCGGAGAGATCTATGCGGGCGATGCAGCCGGCGAATTCGCACCCGCGCCACCCTTCAAGTTTCTCTTCGAATAACGGTCAGAAAAGATCTGTCACCGAGGCATGTACCAATCCGATCAGATCCGCCGGAGCCACCTCGATCTGAAGTCCCCGCACTCCCGCACTTACGTAAATATGTCCGCAGTCGAGGCAACTCCGGTGAATGAAAACGGGATAGTCCCGCTTCATGCCCACCGGCGAGCAGCCACCCCGCACGTAACCCGTGAGAGGCAGTAATTCTCTGACATGAATCATGGCGGCACTCTTGTTTCCGGAAACCTTTGCAGCCAGTTTCAGATCGACTTCGGCATTCCCGGGCACGACACAGACGAAGATTCCCGTACGGTCGCCTCGAAGGACCAACGTTTTGAAAACATAGCGTATATCCTCGCCCAACTGTTCTGCCACATGAACTGCATCCAGATGCTCCTCATCCACTTCATAGGGCACCAGACGATATACGATCCCCGCCCGGTCGAGCAGCCGGGCGGCATTCGTCTTGTTGATTTTTGCACTCATAACCCACTTGTTTTCCCTGGCAAAGGTAGAAAATAATCCGCCACACAGCTATCCTTCCACACCATTATCGTCTGCACCGAACTCGATCCCTAACGGGTTCGGCCGTATCCGCGTTTATTATCAAAGCACCAGAACGGATGACTCAAGGAAGGTTCCGGTCCATCGAATCTACCGGAAATGTCGCAGGAGCAAGTCGATAGTACAAAAGATGATATATGCCGGCAGATAGTCTTTAAGCGCCTCTTTCAATGCGTCCAATGCCTTTTTAAGTTCGTATTTTACCCTGCGTTCGGAAATGTGGAAACGCTCCGCGATCTCTTTGATGCTCAATTCTTCGGTACGACTGGCAAGAAAGACATCACGCATCAGCGAAGGCATGGACTCCAATCGCCGTCGCATAATTTCGACGACCTCTTCGGCATGGAGTTCTTCGGTCGTATTGTTTTCCAAACTGGCAAGATGATATGCCAGCATACGTTCGTTTGCGTTCTGCAGGTTCTTATGGACCCGGGAGTGTATCCGAAGGGAACGCAGATGCTCCAGGCATTGTTTTTTGATCGTTCCCACGATGTACCGCCGCGGGTCGGTATCCTCGGGAAGCATGTTTCTGCGGAGCCACCAGGAAACGAAAGAATCCGTGACAATATCTTCGGCCACGGCCGTATCCTCCACATACGACCGGGCTATGACGATGAAATTGGTCCGGTATCTGACGTAGAGCCGGTTGAATATTTCCGTATCGGGACTCATGCTTTCGAGCGTATTTCGTCGCTGATTTGTCGTGTCAAAGTTACATAATTTTTTTGACGGTCGTTTCCTGAAAATAACAGGGATTTGTTTTTGCAAATATGCAAAATTTTTAATATACGGCAATTATTAAAATATTTCGGATATTTTCTAAAAATATTTATTTGTAAAAAAACATCCGTTTTTTGTCCTTTTACCTTTTTTATGCAATATAAATAAAAGGATTGAAAAGAATGACAGCCGGAACGGTCGGCAAAATCCGGAAAATGAGTAAATAATATTTAGAATGAAATCTACGGATATACTGAAATATCTTGAAGGCAAAAGTTCGGATGCGGAAAAAGAAAAACTTGTGGAGTGGCTGGATGCCTCGCCCGAGCATGTAAAAGAGTTCGAGGACATCCGTTTCGTCTTCGAGATGACAAAGATATACGATCAGGAGCTCGGGGAAATAGCGGCGGAACCGAACGGTAAATTCGTAAAGGTATGGCTTGCGGAGCGCTTTCCGCGTGTCATACGGCGCATGGCCGGAGTGGCCGCAGCGGTAGCGCTCGTTTTCGGAGCCGGTTATCTGGCGCATCTTCGGACCGTCGATCAGATTTCGTCGCAACTCACCTCTTTGACGGTTCCGGCTGGACAACGGTTGAATATCACATTGACGGACGGTTCCCGTGTCTGGCTCAATTCGGGAGCCCGCCTCGAATATCCGACAGTCTTCGGACGTCATGAACGCATGGTAAAACTCACGGGTGAAGCGATGTTCGAGGTGGAACACGATACGGAACACCCGTTTATCGTGCGGACATTCGCTTCCGATGTGGAGGTACTGGGCACCCGATTCAATGTCGCCGCCGATGAAGAATCGCAAAGTTTTTCGACGACTTTGCTGGAAGGGGTTCTCCGCCTGACCGAACGGAGAACGCGGACCGGAGTCGTGCTGAACTCCGGGGATGAAGCGCATTGGCTGAACGGCAGTTTCGCCGTCGGTAAAGCACGTGATTTCGATGCCGTATGTTGGACGGAAGGGTTGATCAGCGTCCGCGGCCAGTCGTTCGAAGAATTGATGCGGAAATTCGAAAAAGCCTACAACGTGCGTATTGAAATCGCCCGCCGGACCATGCCGGTCATCGGTTTCGAGAGCGGGAAGATCCGTATCTCCGACGGCATTGACCATGCACTACGGGTATTACAATACACTTCGGATTTTACGTTCACGCACGATCTGAAAAACAACGTCATCACGATCCATTAGCAAGAAATCCTTACCGCATAACTAACTTATAACTAACTTAAAATTTTGACCATATGACCTGAATCCGTTGAATGCCGGCAGGGAGCCACAAAAAAATACCTGCGGGTTGGCAGACCCGCAGGCCGGTAATCGGCTCCGCAATCGGAAGACTACAAAACCTATTACCCATTCTTTCTACAAATGTATGAATAAAAAACAAGTTTTTCGCAAAGTCGAGGGACTGATCGGACGGGCGCTGCTATGTGTTTGTCTGAGTTTGTGTACATTGACAGTCAGGGCCGAGGATACACTGCTGACCGTCAATCTGGATAAGGTCCCTCTTTCCAAAGCCATTTCCGTTATAGAAGGACAATCCCGTTATCTTTTCATGCTGGGCGAGGGTGTAGATGCCGCCGCGGAAATTGTTTCCATCCATGCCGAGAAACAACCGCTTCGAGTGGTTCTCGACCAGTTGGTGCGGGGTACCCGGCTCGCTTACAACATCGAGGGGCGCAACATTCTGCTATCCCTGGCCGCTTCCACTTCCGATTCCGACAAGCCTTCCACGGTCAGCGGCCGTGTATTGGACGGAAAGGGAGCGCCGGTGGTCGGTGCAACCGTCCTTGTGAAAGGTACGACGACCGGCACGAGCACGGATGCCAACGGTTCCTACACTCTGAAGGTTCCCGCACCTGCTGCAACGGCCGTGCTGACCGTCAGCTGCCTGGGTTATACTTCAGCAGAGAGTGTTGTCGGTCAGCGTGTGAAGATCGATTTCACGCTGAAGGAGGAGGCCCAGGCCATCGACAACGTCGTCGTAACGGCCCTGGGCATCAAACGTTCGGAAAAGGCGCTTTCCTACAACGTGCAGCAGGTTTCGTCAGAGGAGATCATCGGAAACAAAGATGTGAACTTCGTCAATGCGCTTAACGGCAAAGTGGCAGGTGTGAACATCAACACTTCCTCGTCGGGTGTGGGTGGTGCGTCGAAGGTCGTCATGCGCGGCACGAAAGGTATCGACCAGTCGTCGAATGCACTGTACGTCATCGACGGTGTGCCGATGTACAACCTCGGAGGTGAAGGCGGCACAGAGTTCAGCTCCACAGGAACGTCGGAAGCCGTGGCAGACATCAACCCCGAGGATATCGAATCGGTGTCGGTACTGACAGGTGCTGCGGCTGCTGCTCTCTATGGCAGCTATGCTTCGAACGGAGCCATCGTCATCACGACCAAGAAAGGCATGGCAGGGCACACATCCGTAACTGTGACCAGCAATACCGAAGTGCTATCGCCATTCGTGATGCCCAAATTCCAAAACACCTACGGTACGGGCAACCTTTATGCTTCAGAGGGACAGACGCTGATGAGTTGGGGCCGTCGGCTTCACTCGGCGGACCGTACGGGATATTCCCCGCGCAGCGACTACTTTCAGGCAGGCGTTGTCGGCACAGAGACCGTTTCTCTGTCGACGGGAACCGACCGCAATCAAACCTACCTTTCGGCTTCAGCGGTCAATTCCCGCGGCATTGTACCCAACAACAATTACGATCGTTACAATTTCACGGCCCGTAACACCACCTCTTTGCTCAAAGATCGCATGACCATAGACCTCGGGGCCTCTTATGTCATGCAGAATGACCGCAACATGGTCAATCAAGGCACATACGCCAATCCATTGGTGTCGGCCTATCTTTTCCCGCGCGGAAACGATTGGAACCGCGTACAGATGTTTGAACGTTACGACCCCGAGCGCCACATCTGGGTGCAGGACTGGGACGAATGGATCGGCGCCGGTAATTTGACGATGCAGAATCCTTACTGGATCAACTATCGCAACCTGCGTGAGAACGACAAGCGGCGCTACATGCTCAACGCCAACATCTCCTACCAGATTCTCGACTGGCTTTCGATTTCGGGCCGCATCCGGATTGATAATGCAGTGACCGATTTCACGGAGAAGTTCTATGCCACGTCGAATTCGACTCTCATCGAGGGTTCAAGCAACGGACTGTACGGTATCACCAAGACCGAAGACCGGCAGACCTATGGGGATGTGCTGCTCAACATCAACAAAACGTTCGGTGAAAATTGGTCGTTGCAGGCCAACATAGGTGCCGTGATTTCGGACATCCGGCAGGATGCCTTCAAGAACCGCGGTCCCATCATGGAATCGGGTATTGCCAACCTGTTCAATGTCTTTCAGCTTGACGATACCCGAGTGTCCCGCGAGCAGTCCGGCTGGCGCGAACAATACCAGTCGGTCTTCGCCTCGGCCGAAATCGGGTACAAAGGAGCCTACTATCTGACTCTTACAGGCCGTAATGACTGGCCTTCGCAA
Source organism: Gallalistipes aquisgranensis (assembly GCF_014982715.1). NCBI lineage: Bacteria > Pseudomonadati > Bacteroidota > Bacteroidia > Bacteroidales > Rikenellaceae > Gallalistipes > Gallalistipes aquisgranensis. The sequence goes on from NZ_JADCJY010000001.1 coordinate 1,166,289, forward strand.
CTGGCGGGCCCGCAGTCTGTCTCGTCATCGTTCTTCTACCCCTCGATCGGCGCTTCGGTGGTGCTGTCGCAACTCATCCCCAATATGCCGGAAAATCTTTCGTACGTCAAACTGCGCGGTTCATGGGCTTCGGTGGGTCTTCCGTTCGCTCGTTTTCTGGCCAATCCCGTCTATGTGTGGGATGCCGACAACAAAGTGTGGAAAACGGAAACCAACTATCCTTTCTACGACCTGAAACCCGAACGTACGGATTCGTGGGAGGTAGGTCTTACGATGCGATTCCTGAAACATTTCAACCTCGATGCCTCCTATTACAATACGAAGACATACAACCAGACTTTCGACCCGCAGATATCCGTATCATCGGGTTACTCGACGCTCTATGTTCAGACGGGTTCGGTCCGGAACCGGGGCGTCGAGCTGGCATTGGGATACGACAACAACTGGGGCAAGTTCTCGTGGAGTTCGAATTTCACGTTCAGCGCCAACCAGAACCGGATTCTCGAATTGGTGGACAATTATCGCCACCCCGAGACAGGACAGCTCATTACCAAGGATCGCCTCGATGTCGGCGGACTGAATCAGGCTCACTTCATCCTCAAGAAGAGAGGGTCGCTGGGAGACCTTTATTCGATCATCGACCTCAAGCGCGACGCCAATGGTCACGTTTACGTCGATGAGAACAATCAGATATACACTGTCTCCGAGAATCTGGATGATATCAAGTTGGGTTCGGTTTTCCCGAAAGCCAACATGGCATGGCGCAATGACTTCCGGTACGGAAATTTCCGTTTCGGCTTCATGGTTTCGGCCCGTCTCGGCGGTATCGTCTATTCCGCCACGCAGGCACAACTCGATTATTATGGCGTGTCGGAAGACTCGGCTATAGCACGCGACGCCGGAGGCGTGGCAATCAACGGCGGATCACTCTTGCCGGCCTACAACTGGTACGAAGTCGTGGGCGGAAAGAGCATTCCGCAGTATTACACCTATTCGGCAACGAATGTACGGCTGCAGGAGGCTTCGATCGGATATACCATCCCTAAAAAGAAGTTGGGCGACGTCTGCGAGATCACCCTTTCACTCGTGGGACGTAATCTCTGGATGATTTACAACAAAGCTCCGTTCGATCCCGAATCCGTTGCCACGACGGGCAACTACTACCAGGGTATCGACTACTTTATGATGCCCTCGACCCGTAACATCGGTTTTAACCTCCGACTCAAATTTTAAGAGCTATGAAGAAGATCAAAATATCCATTTGCAGGACATCCCTCCGGTTGGCCCTGGCTCTGGTACCGGCGGCATCGTTTGTCGCCTGTACGGGCAACTTCGACGATATCAATTCCGATCCCTATGCTGCTTCGAAAGACGACATGAACAACGACAACTATATCGTTTCGTCGATTCTGACGGGGCTTCAGGGATGGGTTATTCCACTCGACGTCCTCACTCACCAGTTCACCGACATCGTGTTAGGCGGTGCGCTCGGCGGATATATGGCCGACTCCAACCCCGGCCTTCCCACCCGCATCTCTACCTTCAACCCGACCAATGACTGGACGCGTGTGATGCTCATCCGCGTGATTCCCGAGATTTATACGGCCTACAATAAATTGAAGGTTAATTCCGACGATGAAGTGGCTCTCGCGTTGGCCGAAGTGATTCGCATAGCCGCCGTACATCGCGTGACCGACACGTATGGTCCGATTCCCTATTCGCAAATCGGGGCCGGCGATGCACTTACCTCACCCTACGATTCGCAGCAGAAGGTTTATGAACAGTTGTTCAAGGATCTCGACGGTGCTTTGGCCATACTGAGAAACCATTCGGCAGAGACCATCAAGGCGACCTCGGACAAAATCTATGCGGGCAATCTGTCGAAGTGGGTTCTGTTCGCCAATTCACTCAAACTGCGTATGGCAATGCGCATCAGCTATGCGGCTCCGGACAAGGCTGAACAGGCAGTACGCGAAGCACTTGCAGCGGAGAATGGCGGCGTTATCGAATCGAATGCCGACAACGCGCAGATTCCGACCCAAAATAATCCTTTCAAAGTCGTGATGTATGATTATAACGGTGGAGATTCGCGCGTTTCTGCCGACATTACCTCGTACATGAACGGATACAAGGACCCCCGCAGAGCGAAATATTTTACCCGTTCGACCTTCACTGGAGGTATCCAGAACGGTTATATCGGCCTGCGTTCGGGTATCAGTATCCCCACCGAATCGCTTCTTTATTCCAATATGGTGGTCGATTACACGACGCCGCTCATGTGGATGAATGCCGCCGAGGTGGCTTTTCTGAAAGCGGAAGCCGCCCTGCGAGGCTGGTACGGCTCGCAAACCGATGCCGAGCGCTGGTACAAAGAGGGGGTACGCCTCTCGTTCGAGCAGTGGGGGCTTTCAGGCGACTACGATGCCTATATCGCTGACGGGAGATCGCTGCCCGAGTCCTATGTGGACCCGCTGGGCAAGGAGAGCAATACATCGGAAGTGAGTGCCGTAACCATCAAATGGGATACGCGGGGTGATTTCGAGACGAACCTCGAACAAATTATTACCCAGAAATGGCTGGCGATCTTTCCGGAAGGTTTTGAAGCATGGTGCGAATTCCGTCGTACGGGCTATCCGCGTTTGATGCCTGCCACCAACAACCGTAGCGGCGGCATCATTCCCAAAGGCGGCTATGCGAACCGCATGCCCTATCCGGTGGAGGAGTATCAGGAAAACAACGAGCATATCAACGAAGCGGTTTCGCTGCTTGGGGGCCCGGACAACATGGCCACCCGTCTGTGGTGGGACTGCAAGGAGAAATAAATCATTACTCAAGCCATGAAAAGAACGATAAGCAACATATTCTACGGCGCGATGCTTCTGCTCGGAACTTTGGCGGGCGTCTCGTGCGACGAATGGACAGAGAACGAGAAGATCGGGATTTCGGAACCTGTTTTCGGCGAAGGAAATCCGGAACAGTATGCCCGTTATCTCTCATCGCTGCGTGCATATAAAAGCAGTGACCACCAACGGATGATCGTCTGGTTCGACAATTCGGACAAGCATCCCGTCAGCAGAGGCGGCTTTTTTGCCGACGTACCCGACAGTGTGGACATCGTGGCACTGACGGCCGAAGGACGCCTTACGGCAGAGGAACTCGAACAGGTCGGAGCACTCCGTGAAAAGGGCACGAAAGTGATCGGTGCCTTCAACTGCGAAAACGTGCTGGCGCGCAATGACGGCACACAGAAACCGGAGGAGCTGCTCGCCTTCGCCCTGGCCGAGCGCATGGGGCAGATCGAGGCAGACGGCCTCGATGGCATTACCCTCTGTTACGAACCTACCGACCCGGCCTTTGCCACCGAAGAGGAACTTCTGGCACAGCAGGCTCTTGACGCTGTAATAACCCAGGCACTCACCGGATGGCGCGAAAAACATCCCGAAGGACTCATTCTCTTCGAGGGAAATCCTCAGTATCTGAGCGACAGGTCTGCGGTAACGGCTTGCGACTACCTCGTGGTTCGTTGTCTCGATGCCGAATCGGTATATGATTTCGGCATCCGTGCACGCCGCATGTGTGCAGCCGAAGGAATTCCCTCCGACCGCTTCTTGTGGCTCGTCTCCGCCGTACCGCCAACGGCGACCGACGACACGGGATACCTGGCCGATGCTTCGGGCGTTTCAGTGCGTGCTGTCGGAGCTCTAGCCGAATGGCTCCTTCTGCCGGAAGATATCGGCAAGGCCGGAGTGGGTATCATGGACGTGCAGTATGACTACTACAACTCTGCAATGATCTACTATTATACGAAGGAAGCTATCGAAGTGCTCAATCCTTCTCCTAAAAATTAAACGGATATGAAAAGATTCCATACAGTTCTCCTGTTGTCGGTCTGGGCATTGACGGCGATGACGGGATGCGATAAGAAACCGGCTCCATACGGAGACTTCGACAACAAGGTATTCATCGACCAAAACACGAACGTGGCGACGCTGCTCGTCAAACAGAACACCGAATCGGACGAGCGTTCGTTCCATGCAGCGACACCCAAACCCGTTGACAAAGAGATCGGCCTGCTCTTCGATGCCGATGCCGGCCGGGTGGCGGATTACAACCGCATAGCGGGTGAAGAGGCCGCGATATTGCCTGAGAACTATTACGAGATAGTGGGCGGCCAGACCTCCATTCCGGCCGGAACGAACCGTTCAGCCGATGTGACGGTGCGTTTCCACAATCTCGGCGAACTCGATACCGAAGCACTGCACGTGCTTCCCGTCACACTCCAAAAAGCCGACGGGATGGCGATGCTCGAAAGTGCCCGCACGATCTACTATGTGCTGCGCGGTGCGGCTCTCATCAATGTCGTGGCGGACCTCCAGGAGAGTAACTACATAGCCTTCGACAAAGTGCTCGATGGCGAGAGCGCATCGTGCGGAGTGCTCAACGGACTGAACGCCATAACGATGGAAGCACTTATACGGTGCAGCGACTACGTACTCGAACCCGGCATCAAAACGGTAATGGGTATCGAAGGACACTGCCTCATCCGCATCAGCGACGATGGGCTGGAGCCGAACCAGCTTCAGGTCGTCATGCCCAGCGCCTCTGCCACAGCCAACTTTACGGACAAGGCTACGTGTCTTATCCCGGCGAACGAGTGGACCCATATCGCCGTGACATGCGACGTATCTACAGGACGCCTGGTCGTCTACATCAACGGCGAAGTAGCCCTCGACAAGAGCGGCAACTCGTTTCTTTCCATCAATTTCGGACAGCCGAGAATCGATACGCAGCAGCAAAAGCATTTCTTCAACATCGGCTACTCGTACACGGCCGGACGCGAGCTTCACGGCGAAATCTGCGAGGCACGTATCTGGAATATCGTGCGTACGCAGGAACAGATCGCGGCGAACGTTTATGAAGTCGATCCCGGGAGCGAAGGTCTTGTAGCCTACTGGAAGTTCGACGAAGGATCGGGCGAAACCATCCGCGACCATACGGGTAACAACAATAACGGCACGGCGCACGAAAAGCTCAAGTGGAATCCTGTATCGCTGCCCGAAGCCCCGTCTGCCGGGGCGATCAACTAATCGATGATTCAAAAAAGATTCGCTATGAATTACACAAGAAATATTGCAAAGAGTCTTACGGCTGGACTTTCAGCGTTGGTTTTGATCTCGTGTACGGAGGACGACATCCGTCCCAACGGAATCGACGAGGGACGCATCGAGACGGTCAGCGAGTGTTTCTGTTCGGTATACAATCCGCAAGGCGGAGCCGGTGCGACGCTGCGGCTTTATGACGAGCCCGTCTGGGGCGAGGTATACGTGACCCTGGGCTCCGCTGCCGGGAAAGCCGTCGACCTGAAATTCGTGTATGACGCAGAGGTCCTGAACGAATATAACGAAGCCAACGGAACATCCTTCGGGGCCGTTCCGCAGGCGAATGTCGATCTGGAGGCCGACGGCGCCTTGCTGGTCGGGCCCCAAAGCGTGAAATCCGATCCGCTGCGTGTCGGTATAACCCCCGGCGGCACCCTCGCAGAAGGTGAAACCTACGCCGTGCCGCTGAGACTCGTCTCAGAAACCGAAGGGGTCGGGGTGTCGGCCTCCCAGGGAACCTACATTTTCTGGGTACAGGTACAGGGGAAACGGCCCTCGACGGACAAGGGAACGGGGATGATTACCGTCTGCTATGTCGAAGTGAATGACAACAACCCCCTCAATGCGTTGGAATGGACTTGCAAACGGAGCGGGAAACCGCTTATCGACATAGTCAACATCTTCGCAGCCAATATCAACTGGATCGAAGAGGAACGGCGTGTGGGCGTCACGTTGAATCCCAACGTGCGCCACCTTCTCGACAACCGTGCCATCTACCTCGCTCCGCTGCAGGAGGCCGGCATCCGGGTCTGCCTGACGATTCTGGGCAATGGCGACGGCTCGGGCGTAGCCAATCTGTCGGATGAGGCGGCACGTGCTTTCGCACACGATTTACGTACGATCGTCGATACTTACGGGCTCGACGGGGTCGATTTCGACGACGAGTATTCGAAATACGAAGAACATAAGGACAACCTGTGGCCCGGATGCGTGCAATACGGCCCCGATCCTTATGCACGCCTGCTTTACGAGGTAAAAATGGCGATGCCCGACAAGTTGGTGATGCTTTACCAGATCGGACAGGCCAATTACGGATTCAAAAAGGCTGTCGAAGGGGTCCGGCCCGGAGACTTTATCGACTATGTTTACAGCGATTACGGTGCCTTGTGGAGTACGCTGCCTCATCTCGGGTTGTCGCGCCGCCAGGTGGGTGAAGGATCGCTCGACATGACCTATGGATACGAATCTTCTCCCGAAAACCTGCAGTACAACCGGCGGATGGGCAACGGCGTTCAGATGGTCTATAACCTCAAGCCGGGCAACGGACAGATGACTCCGCTGAACGATGTGGCAAAATATATCTATGACGACGAAGCCCTGTGGTCGGGTATCAGACATGAAAAAGACTGGTAGCCGGAGTTCGGTATTACAGGGGACAAAGTGTAGTATTTCTAATATGAAAACGCAATTATGAAAAAGATATTATGGATGCTCGTCGCGGTTGCGGCTTTCGCCGGCTGCGACGATGACGGCGATGCAACATCTCCCGCCTCCGCGGAGACGCTTCAGCTCTCTGCCGAAACGCTCGCGTTCGACGCCGACGGTGCGGCTCTGTCGGACGGGACGAATCAGGTGACTGTTTCCAGCAGTGCCCGCTGGCGGCTCGGCGGACGCCAACAGTGGTGTACTCCCTCTGCCTCGGAAGGCAACGGAGGGGAAACGGTATCCTTCACGGTCGAACCGAATCCGGACCAGCAGATGCGCAAAGTCCGTTTCACTTTCATGTGCGGCAGCGAAGAGCGTTATCTGACCGTCACGCAGGAAGGCGGTTCGGTGCTCGACATGGATTGCGACAGCTATGAGTTGCCGGCAGAGGGCGGTGAATTCCGTCTCCGCGTCGAATCCACGGGAAATACTTCCTGCCGTTTCGAAGAGGAGACACCCTGGATACATCGCGTTGAAACACGTTCCGCGCTCTCGTTTTTCTACTTCACGGTAGATGCCAACACGACAGGTCTTACCCGTGACGCGAAGCTCTTCGTGACCAATACGGACGGCGACGAGCGGGAGGTGACGATACGGCAGGAACGGAACCTGCTGCTTGAAGTCGGCGAAACGTCGTTCAACGTACCCGTAGAAGGGGATGAAATACGTGTGACCGTACGCAGCAACCTGCCTTTCCGGGCAGAACCTTCAGTTGACTGGATCACGTTGCAAACGCCGGCTACCCCGTCAGAGGAGTTGCAGGAACAAGAGCTCGTCTTCAAGGTCGAAGCCACGGAAGAGCCTTTCCGTTCGGGATTCATACACTTCTTGACGGATGCACCGTCGTTGTCTGCCGAGGTGTCTGTCATACAGGGCGAAAGGCCGAAAGGAACTGAATTCCCGGACGAGAAGTTCCGGCAGATTCTGGTAGACGCCGGTTATATCACCGTACTCGACGGGGCCGAATGCCTCCTGACGGAAACGGGCAAGGCCGCCACGCAGCTGCCCGATCTTTACCAGAAAGGCATTGTATCGCTGAAGGGCATAGAGGCATTCACCAACCTTACGACCCTCGAGCCAAACGGAATTTCACAAAATCTGATCCGGGAACTCGACCTGAGCGGCAATACGAAACTGACAACCATCGCTTGGGAGAGTATGATATCCGGATGGCGTTCATATCTGAGTGGAGCTCCGCTGGAAGTGCTGAAACTGGGAGATGCTCCTATCACAGAGGGACGGGTCGTACTTTCCAAACTTTACTGCTCGAGTCCTTACGAGGCAGCCGAATCTTTGACTGTATCGGGCAATACGGTGAAGATTATCGAAGTGACATTGGATTCGTACGACCGGGTTCAGTGGCTTGACATTACGGGGTGCCCGGCCATCCAGAGCGTCAGTCTGAACAGCTACTATCTCAAAACGCTCTATGTCACGGCTGAACAGAAAAGTGCGATCGACGCGAAGCGGATAACGATTACCGACTCGAATTATCCTGTTTCGCAGCTGAAAATCGAAGTCCGCTGAAACTGCGGAGCTATTCCCTACCCGATGTGTCCCGAAAGCAGAAATGTTCTCAGACAGATCCGATAGTAAGATTTCGCCCTCATCGGAAATTGCTCCGATGAGGGCGATTTTTGTATCTATAACCGGTATTTATGAATACAGGAGCATGAAACGTCGGCGCCTGTCTTTCAATTTTGATAGTATCCTTATTGTATGAAACGATCTGAGGCACTTCGGACCTCACCTCTCACGTGGGTGCCTACGCTCTATTTTGCCATGGGTCTGCCTTTCGTGGTGTTGAACATGGTCTCGGCCGTGCTGTTCAAGGACCTGGGCGTCTCGGACACCGAGATCGCATTCTGGACCTCTCTGATCATGTGGCCGTGGACGATAAAATTCCTCTGGAGCCCTTTTCTGGAGTTGTTCCGCACGAAAAAATTCTGGGTCGTGGCGACTCAGCTCCTGAGCGGCACGATGTTCGGCTGTGCGGCACTGGCTCTCCATCTGCCGGCATTCTTCGCCGTGACGGTGGCGCTCTTCGCCGTGGCTGCCTTCAGCGGCGCGACACACGATATCGCCGCCGACGGCGTCTACATGGCCGAACTATCGACCTCCGACCAGGCGAAATACATCGGCTGGCAGGGTGCGTTCTACAACCTGGCGAAACTGGTTGCCACGGGCGGACTGGTGTGGCTGGCAGGATGGCTCTGCGAAAATTTTTCGGAGGAAGGCGCCTCGGCTTACGATGCCTCGGTGCGTTCGTGGACGGCGGTACTCGTCATCCTGTGCGCCGCGCTCGTCGCACTGGGATGTTACCACAGCCGGGTACTGCCATCGGGCGGCGGTGCAGGCGGACATTCGCCCGGCGAGGGGCTGCGCGGCCTTCGGGAAGTGACCGCGGCCTTCTTCGCCAAACGGCATATCTGGTATTACATCGCCTTCATCATCCTCTACCGGTTGGGCGAAGGTTTCGTGATGAAGATCGTGCCGCTGTTCCTCAAGGCCGATACCGCATCGGGCGGTCTGGGCCTGACGAACCGGCAGATCGGATTGTACTACGGCACGTTCGGCGCCGGGGCGTTTCTTCTGGGATCGTTGCTCGCCGGATACTACATCGCAGGCCGCGGCCTGCGGCGGACGCTGTTCACGCTGTGCTGCATTTTCAACATTCCGTTCGCGGTCTATGCGCTTCTGGCGTGGTTCCAGCCGCAGTCGATGTGGCTCGTGGGCGGGGGAATCGTCGTGGAATATTTCGGCTACGGCTTCGGCTTCGTGGGTCTCACGCTCTTCATGATGCAACAAGTGGCGCCCGGACGGCACCAGATGGCCCATTACGCCTTCGCCTCGGGCATCATGAACCTTTCGGTCATGCTGACGGGCATGGTCTCGGGCTTTCTGAGCGATGCGCTGGGCTACCGGATGTTCTTCGTCACCGTGATGCTGGCCACGGTCCCTGCATTCGTGATAACACGGTTCGTACCTTTCACTCATAATGACAAACCGAACAACTGACAATTTATGAAAAACCTGAAAATCACAGGTCCGGCGCTGCCGGACATACCGTGGGAAGAACGTCCCGCGGGTTCGAACGAGGTGCTTTGGCGTTACAGTGCCAATCCGATCATCGGGCGTCACGCGCTTTCGACCTCGAACTCGATCTTCAATTCGGCCGTCGTGCCGTTCAAGAACGGAAAGTACAATTACGCAGGCGTCTTCCGCTGCGACGATACGAACCGCCGTATGCGCATTCATGTCGGCTTCTCGGTCGACGGAGTGAAGTGGGAGATCGACGAGGCCGACTTCCGTCTGAAGGGTGCCGATCCCGAAATCGCCGAATGGGTCTATGGCTACGATCCGCGCGTGGCGAAGATCGACGACAGGTATTACGTAACGTGGTGCAACGGGTACCACGGTCCGACGATCGGCGTCGCGTGGACCGAAGACTTCAGGACCTTTCACCAGTTGGAGAACGCCTTCCTGCCCTATAACCGCAACGGCGTGTTGTTCCCGCGCAGGATCGGGGGCAGGTTCGCTATGCTCTCGCGTCCGAGCGACACGGGCCATACGCCCTGCGGGGACATCTTCTACTCCGAGTCGCCCGACCTCTGCTACTGGGGCCGCCACCGGCACGTCATGTCGCCCGCCGCGTTCGAGGTATCTGCCTGGCAGTGCATGAAAATAGGTGCGGGACCGGTGCCGATCGAGACGAGCGAGGGGTGGCTGCTGTTCTATCACGGCGTGCTGCGCTCGTGCAACGGCTACGTCTACGCCTTCGGTTCGGCGTTGCTGGACCTCGACGAACCGTGGCGGGTAACGGCCCGCAGCGGACCCTATCTGATCTCTCCGCGCGAGTCTTACGAATGCACGGGCGACGTGCCGAACGTAACGTTCCCCTGCGCCGCACTGCACGATCCGGCGACAGGACGCGTGGCGGTCTACTACGGCTGTGCCGACACGGTGACGGGGCTGGCTTTCGGATATATTCCCGAAATCATCGAGTTTACGAAACGTCATAGCATTTTGTAACATTTACAGCCATGATACCCGGACGGCCGCTCCCCCGACATAGGCGGCACGGCCAGGGTGTCCGGCACCGACCTAAACTACCGACCAGTCATTTATGAAGATACGAAAAGGAATCTTGATGACAATATTACCGTTCGCCGTGATGGCAGCCCGAGCACAAACCCCGGCGGATCGGGTCGACCCGTTCATCGGGACGACGAATTTCGGGACGACGAATCCCGGAGCAGTTACGCCGCACGGAATGATGGCCGTTGTTCCCTTCAATGTGATGGGCTCCGGCGAAAACCTCTTCGACAAGGACGCCCGCTGGTGGTCGACTCCTTACGAGCGGTACAACAAGTTTTTCACAGGTTTCGCGCATGGTGCACTGAGCGGCGTGGGCTGCCCCGAGATGGGGGCTTTGCTGACGATGGCCACGACCGGTGCACTGACGGTGGACTATAAGGAGTACGGTACGGCCTACCGGGACGAAAAGGCCGCACCCGGCTACTATGCCCTGACATTGGACAAGTACGGTATCAGAGCCGAAGCTACGGCCACGCCGCGCACTTCGGCCGAACACTACACCTTCCCCGCCGGAAAAGGGCACCTTCTTCTGAACCTGGGGGAAGGACTCACGAACGAAAGCGGAGCTGTGGTACGCCGCGTGAGTACGACGGAGATAGAGGGTATGAAACTGCTGGGAACCTTCTGCTATAATCCGCAGAAGGTCTTTCCGGTCTATTTCGTACTGCGAGTGACGAAAACCCCGTCGGCTTCGGGCTACTGGAAAAAACAGCGGCCGATGACGGGCGTGGAAGCCGAGTGGACGCCGGACAACGGCCGCTACAAGCTCTATACGGAATATGGCCGCGAGCTGGCCGGCGACGACGTGGGGTACTGGTTCACGTTCGACGACCTCGAAGAGGGTGAACAGATCGAGATACGCATGGGCATTTCCTACGTGAGTACGGAGAATGCGCGGCTGAACCTCGATGCCGAACAACCGGAGGGTACGACGTTCGACGCGGTCAGGGAGCGGGCCAGGAAACAGTGGAACGACGATCTGGGCCGTATCCGCGTGGAAGGCGGTACGGAGCAGCAGCGGACGGTGTTCTATACGGCGCTCTACCATACATTGATCCATCCGAATCTTCTGAACGACGTGAACGGCGAATACCCGCTGATGGAACGGAGCGGCGAGGTCGGGACGGCCGACGGCGACCGCTATACGGTCTTCTCGCTGTGGGACACCTACCGGAACGTACATCAGCTGTTGACGTTGGTTTATCCGGAACGCCAGACCGGAATGGTGCGTTCGATGATCGACATTTACCGGGAATGGGGATGGATGCCGCGCTGGGAGCTTTACGGACGCGAAACCTTCACGATGGAGGGGGACCCGGCCATAGCCGTCATCACGGACACGTGGATGAAAGGATTGCGGGATTTTGACATTGCGACGGCCTACGAAGGTTTCCGCAAGTCGGCGACGACCCCCGGTGCGCAGAACCGTCTGCGCCCCGATATTGATCCCTATATTGAGCGGGGATATATCCCGCTGGGATTTTATACACAGGATCTGGCCGGGGATGTCTCGGTATCGCACGCATTGGAGTACTATGTGGCCGATGCCGCGCTCGCACGGCTTGCCGATTCGCTGGGGCATCGGGAGGAGGCAAAACTTTTCCGCAACCGCTCGCTGGGCTACAAACATTATTACGACAGGGAATTCGGGACTTTCCGTCCGCTCAACGACGACGGGACCTTCCTTTCGCCTTTCGACCCGAAGGCGGGCGAGAACTTCTCGGCAGCGCCTGGTTTCCATGAAGGTTCGGCCTGGAACTATACTTTCTTCGTGCCGCACGACGTGGAGGGACTCGCAAAACTGATGGGCGGCCGGAAGAAATTCGTGGAAAAGTTGCAGAGGGTTTTCGACGAAGGATGGTACGATCCGGCGAACGAACCCGACATCGCTTACGCCTATCTGTTCAGCCGCTTCGAAGGCGAGGAGTGGCGTACGCAGAGCCAGACGCGCCGTCTTTTGGAAAAGCATTTTACGGCCGCTCCGGACGGTATCCCGGGTAACGACGATGCGGGAACGATGTCCGCATGGGCCGTATTTACGATGCTGGGGCTTTATCCGGACTGTCCGGGAGAGCCGTATTATACGTTGACGGCTCCGACCTTCGACCGGGCGGAGATCGACACGGAACAGGGAACGTTGGTGATAGAACGGTACGGAGAGGGATACGTTCGCAAAATGACACTCGGCGGCAGGCCGTTAACGAAATATCGTATCGCGCACGAGGAGCTGCTCGGAGGCGGACGTCTGACTTTTGAACTTAAACATGAAAAATAGATGAAGATCGCAGAATTACTGGCCGCGGCCGCGCTGTTTCTGACTGCCTGTGCGCAGCCCGCCGCCGAAGAGGATTTTACCCGCTTCGTGGACCCGAGGATCGGCACGGGCGGCCACGGGCATGTTTTCATGGGGGCGAACGTTCCGTTCGGAATGGTACAGGTCGGCCCCACGAGTATCCCTCAGGAGTGGGACTGGACGTCGGGTTATCACGAAAGCGACTCTACGGTTATCGGGTTCTCGCATACGCATTTGAGCGGTACGGGTATCGGCGACCTGTTCGACATAACGGTGATGCCCGTGGTGGGCGGGGTGACCTATGCCCGTGGATCGGCCGACGATCCGCAGTCGGGATTGTGGTCCTATGCCGACCGGAGAGAGGAGATCGCAAGGCCGGGTTACTATTCCGTGCCGTTGACGAGATACGGCATTTTGGCTGAGATGACGGCCACAGCGCGCGTGGGACTGCATCGCTACACCTTCCCTGCGTCGGCGGATGCCGCCGTAGTGTTCGATCTGGAAAACGGCGGCTGCTGGGACAAAGCTACGGAGACACATCTGGAACAGGAAAGCGACAGGTGCATCAGCGGCTGGCGCTATTCGACCGGCTGGGCCGAGGACCAGCGGGTTTATTTCGTGGCCGAATTTTCGAAACCCTTTGAGAAGTTCGAAACTGTGAATGACAGATACGCCCGGCTCTCTTTCACAACGGACGACGGTGAACAGATGTTGCTGAAGGTAGCTCTTTCTCCGGTAAGCGTGGAGGGTGCGAAGGCGAATCTTGCGGCGGAGCTTCCCGGATGGGACTTCGACGAAACGGTACAGGTTGCCGGGAGGGCGTGGAATACAGAACTGTCGAAAGTACGCATCACCACGGCCGACGAAACCGCAAAACGGATTTTCTATACGGCGCTGTACCATACGATGGTGGCTCCGTCGCTCTTTTGCGATATGAACGGCGACTATCGCGGTTCGGACCGCCAGATACACCGCAACGCGGATTTCACGAACTACACGACTTTTTCGCTATGGGATACCTATCGGGCCGCCATGCCGCTGATGACCATTATCCATCCCGAACGGATGGCGGACATCGTGCAGACGATGCTGCATATTGCGGACGAGCAGGGGCGCCTTCCGGTATGGCATCTGTGGGGCAACGAGACGGACTGCATGGTGGGTAATCCGGGCATTCCTGTCATTGCGGACGCCATCGTGAAGGAGATCGGAGGATTCGACCGGGAAAAGGCTTTTGAAGCCATCAGGAAAACGGCGATGAATCCTGACCGCGGCAACGGTCTCCGGATGCAGTACGGCTATATCCCGTGCGACCTGTTCAACGAGGCGGTGGCTTACGACATGGAGTATGCCCTGGCCGACGGCGCTGCGGCGCGTGCCGCTGAAGCGCTGGACAAAAAGGAGGATGCTGCATATTTCGCCGGACGCAGCCGCTCCTACCGCAACTATTACGATCCGTCGACGCGCTTCATGCGGGGCCGCGACTCGAAAGAGGGCTGGCGCACTCCGTTCAATCCTTTCGCATCGACGCACCGCGCCGACGACTACTGCGAGGGCAACGCCTGGCAATATACGTGGCTGGCGCCGCACGATGTCGAAGGTCTCGAGGAGCTGTTCGGTTCGCGCACGGAGATGATCGAGAAACTCGATTCGCTTTTCACGGTCAGTTCGACTGTCGAAGGCGGCGAGACCTCGCCCGATATTTCTGGCCTCATCGGCCAGTACGCCCACGGCAACGAACCGAGCCATCATGTGCTCTATCTCTATACGATGCTGGGCCAGCCGTGGAAGACGGCCGAACGGGTGCGCGAAGTGCTTGCGACGCTCTATCACGCTGCACCCGACGGACTTTCGGGCAACGAGGATGTGGGACAGATGTCGGCCTGGTACGTCCTCTCGTCACTGGGTATGTACGAAGCGGAGCCTGCGGGCGGACGCTACTGGTTCGGATCGCCGCTTTTCGACCGGGCGGAACTGAAGGTCCAGGGCGGTATGTTTGTCGTTACGGCAGAAAACAACTCTTCAGAAAACAGGTACATCCAACGGGTATGGCTGAATGGACGTCCCTATACGAAGCCCTACCTGTGGCACAAGGACCTGATCTCCGGCGGAGAACTTCGTTTCGAGATGAGAGACACCCCGAAGGTGTGGTACTGTCCGGAGGAACCGGACAGGTATGCCGACCAGCGTCCGGCGAAGGCAAGGCGGCTTTTCCGGTCGGAAGCCGTGGAAAAGGAGATAGCCCGCGTATGCAGCATGCTGACCAACGAACGGTTGCGCTGGATGTTCGCCAATTGCTTTCCAAATACGTTGGATACCACAGTGCATTATGAAGAGGACGAGAACGGGAAACCGGACACGTTCGTCTATACGGGAGACATCCCGGCCATGTGGCTGCGGGATTCGGGAGCGCAGGTGTGGCCCTATGTGCAGTTGTGCGGCAGGGACCCGCAGCTGCAAAAGATGATCGCAGGAGTCATCCGGCGACAATTCCGGCTGATTAATATCGATCCCTATGCCAATGCTTTCAATGTCGGCCCGACAGGAGCCCATAACAAAACGGACCTTCCCGAAGCGGACCCGAGGGTTTTCGAGCGCAAGTGGGAAATAGATTCACACGGTTATCCCATCCGCCTGGCGCATCATTATTGGAAAACCACGGGTGACACGTCGGTATTCGACACCGAATGGATCGAGGCGATGCACAATATCGTGAAGACACTCCGGGAGCAACAGATGAAGGCCGGACCCGGCGAATACACCTTTCTGCGTACGACGGACCGTCAGCTCGATACGCGCTGCCACGTGGGACGCGGGAACCCGGTGAAACCCGTGGGACTGATCGCGTCGGCTTTCCGGCCCTCGGACGACGCCACGACTTTCGGATTCCTCGTGCCGTCGAACTTCATGGCCGTCACGTCGCTGCGCAAAGCAGCCGAGATACTGACGACGGTGAACGGCGAGAAAGACCTTGCCGCGGAGTGTACGGCACTGGCAGGGGAGGTGGAAGAAGCATTGCAGAAATACGCTGTGGTCGAACACCCCGAATACGGTAAGATCTACGCATTCGAAGTGGACGGATTCGGCAGCCGTTTCCTGATGGACGACGCCAATGTGCCGTCGCTTTTGGCGATGCCTTACCTGGGTGATGTAGAACGCACGGACCCGGTCTATGAAAATACGCGGCGATTCGTATGGAGCGAAGCCAATCCCTATTTCTGGCGGGGTGCGGCAGGCGAAGGGATCGGCGGACCTCACATCGGCGTGGAGATGATCTGGCCGATGAGCATCATGATGCGGGCCTTTACTTCGACGGACGACGAAGAAATTCGAGACTGTATCTGTCAGCTTATCACTACCGATGCCGGTACGGGGTTCATGCATGAAAGTTTCTCACGGCACGATGCCTCGAACTATACCCGGGCCTGGTTCGCCTGGCAGAATACCCTGTTCGGGGAACTGATCCTCAAACTGGTGAACGAAGGGAAAACAGATTTGTTGAATTCCATAATATGACCTGATCATGAAAAATCTTGTGGTGATTGTTCTTGCCGCCTTGCTCTCGGGCTGTTGCCGGCAATCCGCCGAAGAGCTCCGGCTCCCCGGCGACTACGTTACGACACTCGCGGGCACGCATTCGGACTATTCGTTCTCGACGGGCAATACCTATCCGGCTGTCGCCGTTCCCTGGGGCATGAATTTCTGGACGCCCCAGACGGGAAAGATGGGGGACGGATGGATCTATACATACGGCGCCCATACGATCCGCGGACTGAAACAGACCCACCAGCCCTCGCCGTGGATCAACGATTACGGACAGTTTTCCCTGATGCCCGTATGCGGCAAGGGCAAGATCGACGAAGAGGCCCGGCAAAGCTGGTTCTCACACCAGTCGGAGACGGCCAAGCCGTACTACTATTCAGTTTATCTCGCCGACCACGATGTCGTGGCAGAGATGGCCCCGACGGAACGTGCCGCGATCATGCGCTTTACTTTCCCGGAGAGCGATGAGAGCGGCATTGTAATTGATGCCTTCGACCGGGGATCACAGCTGAAAATGCTCGACGAGCGGACCATTGCTGGTTATACGACGCGCAACAGCGGAGGAGTGCCGGAGAATTTCAGGAACTATTTCGTCGTCCGCTTCGACAAACAGATCGAGTCGTACCGGTTCTACGACGGGAAACGGCCGTCGGACGGCAACGGTGTTACGGGCGAACACGCATTGGCGGGAATCTACTTCACCACACACCGTGGCGAACGGGTGACAGTGCGCACAGCCTCGTCCTTCATTTCTGAAGAACAGGCCATACGGAACCTCGAAACGGAACTGGGCGGGGACGATTTCGATGCAGTGAAAGGGAAGGCACAGTGCCGCTGGAACGAAGTGCTCGGCCGGATCGAGGTTTCCGGGGGGACCGAAGAACAATATCGGACTTTCTATTCCTGCCTTTACCGGTCAACGCTCTTCCCCCGCAAATTTTACGAAATCAATGCGGAGGGCAAACCGGTACATTACAGCCCTTATAACGGAGAGATACTGCCCGGGTACATGTACACCGATACGGGATTCTGGGATACGTTCCGCAGTCTGTTTCCGCTGTTGAATCTCGTTTACCCTTCGGTCGGTGCCGAGATACAGGCAGGTCTGGCCAATGCTTACCGCGAGAGCGGTTTCCTGCCCGAATGGGCATCTCCCGGACACCGCGGCTGCATGGTGGGCAACAACTCGGCCTCGGTGGTTGCGGACGCCATTCTGAAAGGCATTACGCCAGAGGAAGACATTGCGACACTCTATGAGGCGATGCTTGCAGGACGCAGCAAGGTACATTCCATGGTAAGCTCCACGGGACGCTGGGGGCATGAGTACTACAACACGCTGGGATATGTTCCCTATGACGTGGATATCCCGGAGAATGTGGCCCGCACGCTCGAATATGCCTACGATGACTGGTGCATCGCTCAGGTGGCGAAGCTGTTGGGCCGGGCCGAAGATGTGCGGATACTGGAGGAAGCCTCGCGGAATTACGGAAATCTGTTCGATCCCGAAACGAAACTGATGCGGGGACGGAATACGGACGGCACGTTCCAGTCGCCATTCAGCCCCTACAAATGGGGGGATGCCTATACGGAAGGCAATGCCTGGCACTACACATGGTCGGTGTTCCACGACATCGGAGGACTTTCCGATCTGATGGGCGGTAAGGCCGAATTCGGGAAGATGCTCGATTCCGTGTTCGTCGTACCGCCGATCTATGATGACAGCTACTATGGCGTCCGCATCCACGAAATCACGGAGATGCAGGTGGCCAACATGGGTAATTATGCCCACGGCAATCAGCCTGCACAACATATAATCTACCTCTATAATTACATCGGACAGCCGTGGAAGACACAATTCTGGACCCGTGAGGTAATGGACCGTCTTTACTCCGCGAAACCGGACGGTTACTGCGGTGACGAGGACAACGGCCAGACTTCGGCATGGTATGTCTTTTCGGCTCTGGGATTCTATCCCGTATGTCCGGGAACGGACGAATATGTCGTCGGCTCTCCGTTGTTCCGAAAAGCGGTCATCCATTTGGAGAACGGCGAGAATATCGTGATCGAAGCTCCTGGCAATAGTCCCGAAAACCGTTATGTGAACAAAATGACCGTCGACGGCGAAGTTTCGGAGAAGACATTTCTGAAATACGACGATCTTCGGAACGGGGCAAAGGTTCGTTTCGATATGCAAAAAGAACCGGACAAAGAACGCGGCACGAAAACCGGGGACGTCCCCTATTCGATGAGCGACAGAACACACTCCTCTTAGAGGAAACCACCCCTTTTCGGACCTGCCTTTCCATGCTGGAAAGGCAGGTCCGGTTTACAGGACTACGATCTCCGCATCGCCCGCCTTCCTTCCGGATACATATATTCGGTCGGGGCAGCCCCCGACCGGCAATCCACTTGCAATAATCAAGGCGAGGTTTCGTCAGGCCTTTCATTCCCGGCCGGAACAACTGTCTGCAATGCCCCAAGTTGAAATAACATTGCAGAGAGCCAATATTGATTTTCAAAAACATTTTGTCGAAATTTGTTTCTGCAACAGCCCAAAAAGAAGATGACAATTGCATTTTCCGGATATGTTTTTTATATTCGCATCGACATATTGAAACCACGGAAAGTGTAAGTTTATTCTCGGTGTTTAATCTGGAAAATTCAACGGGAGAGAATAGGCAGACATCTTACTGCGCGTTGTATCCATCCGTGGATATAGGCGTGGGGCTGTTGCTTGTTTTATCCCGAGGCTATTCCAGAGCCCTACACCTAAAATGAGCTTCCGGCACCACGCTTTCTTCGTTTATTAAAGCTGTCGGGGTGCGGACGGCGCTTTTTCGAAGCCTATGAAAAAACTGATTTTACTGGCGTGCATCGTATTGTGTGCCGGAAATGTCTCGGCGCGGAAAGTGGGTGTCTACTGTTTCTTCGCCGACGGTACGAATGCCGTCTATGAGGACGAAAACCTCCGGGTCGTGATCGGGGTTGACGGAGGAAAACCTTGTTGGATCGTGGCAAACAAATCGGACAGGACACTTTACATCGACAAGGGTAATTCGTTTTCTTACAAAAACAACGAGCCGACCTGTCTTTTCACCAATGCCTCCTACACCAGCGGCAAGGAGAAAAACACAGGCCTCGGCATCAATCTGGGAAGCGTCGCCAATGCCGCAGGGATCGGCGGAATAGCCGGAACGCTCATGGGCGGTATGAACGTCGGAGGAGGACGGACCACCCAAAATTCGACGACCGTTCATGAACAGCGCGTGTTGACGCTTGCCCCCAAAGCCGTCTATAAACTTTGCGATTGGACGATCGGGGTTTCCGACATCGCCCGAATAGGCTTTCGTCCCCGAAAAATCGGCCGGACATGGCATTTCGAAAATACGGACACCCCCTATTCGATACGGGGTGTGTTGCGCTATTCGCAAACGGAAGATTTCTCGGAAACATGGGATGTGACGGTATCGAACTATGTCAATGACATCGCATTGGACAAACGTCAAAGCCTTCGTAAATTCGAAAAGGCTCAGGTAGTCAATAACCCCGTGTATGCGAACCGCAGTTTTTGCGCCTTTCATGAGGGACAGAATTATGCGACTGTCGCCTACCTCTTCGGAGGCTGCCTCCTTATCGGAGGCATTGCGGGAGCGGTAGCGGCTTCCGCCTGATACATAGCATCAGAACAAAAAAGGGCGGATGGTGTCCATCCGCCCTTTTTCGAGTGACCAGTGAACGGAAAGAAATACCGTCCGACTCCATTTAGCATCAGCCACTTACTTTAATTTTCCCTAACCTTGCCGTTTTTACGTGAGTTCTTCGTATCTTTGGCATGCAAAACAAAAACGACCGACATGAGACTTGAAGAACAAATCAGTGAAGGCATCAAACAAGCCATGAAAGCGCAGGACAAAGCCCGTCTGGCCGCCCTGCGGAACGTGAAGAAATATATCATCGAAGCGAAAACCGCAGGCACGGAGATCGCCGAACTGCCCGATGCCGAAGTGATACGCATCATCCAGAAACTCTGCAAACAGGGACAGGATTCGGCTGCCATCTACCAGGAACAGAAAAGGGACGACCTCTACAACGAAGAAATGGGACAGGTAAACGTGCTCAAAGAATTCCTTCCCAAGCAGATGGATGACGCCGAATTGACCGAAGCGATCCGTGGTATCATCGCCCGTACGGGAGCCACGTCGATGAAGGAGATGGGAAAGGTAATGGGAATCGCCACCAAGGAACTTGCAGGCCGGGCCGACGGTAAGGAGATTTCGAACAAAGTGAAAGCCTTGCTTGCCTAAAAGTCCGCCGACAGAGAAAGCAGAAGCCGTATTTTCCGGATGTCCTTTCCCCGGTTCCGTCGCAGTCAAACCGTCTCAGGGCCCATTTCACCGTCAAAGATCATCATCAGCAATCCGTCATTATCTATGAATATCCAACCGCAACCCCCAAAAGGCATTATCAAGAATCTCGTTTTCGACATGGGTGGTGTATTGGTCGATCTGGACCGGGAAGCCTGCATCCGGGCGTTCCGGGAAATCGGGTACCCCGAAGCGGCCGACCTGCTCGACCCATACAGACAATCGGGTATCTTCCTGCAACTCGAAGAGGGAAAGGTTTCTCCGGAACAGCTCCACGACTACATCCGAGACAAGACCGGCCGGGCGATCGACAGCCGGGCGATCGACAATGCCCTGGAACGCTTCGTCACGGGTCTTCCGCTCTACAAACTGGAGATGCTGAGGAATCTGCGGCACAGTTTCCGGGTTTACCTGCTGAGCAACACCAATGCGATCATGATGCCCGGTATCCGCGCACGTTACTTCACGCAGGAGGGACTCCGGATGGAAGACTATTTCGACGGTATTTTCCTCTCCTACGAGATGCAACTGGCCAAACCCACTCCCGCCATCTTCGAAAAAATGCTCCGAGAAGGAGGCTTTCAGGCAGAAGAGTCTCTTTTCGTGGACGACTCGCCCGCCAATATCGAGACGGCCCGAAAGTTGAGATTCCACACCTACCTGGCACGACCCGGAGAAGATTTCCGGCCTATTTTCAACGATTTGTAAAAATCAGAAAACGCACACCGATGAAAACAAGACGATTACTTCTGCCTGCGACGGTCGCCTGTATGTTGACGGCCTGCATGCCCCGCACCCAGACCGCATCGGATGACCTCGCCCCGCTGACCGACAACATCCGGTTCGGAGAGAGCGTCCTTGTCCACGGCGACACTCTGCTGGTAGCCAGTTTCGGCAGCGAAAAGCTCGATCCGCTCAACAGGGAGGGCAACGGTTATATTCTGCTGTTCGAAGACACCCTCTCCCGGACACTCGTTCCCGCCGATGGTTCACTCTCCGCACCGAAAGGTATGCTGATAGTGAACGGTCACCTGTTTGTTGCAGACGTGGGCAAAGTGATGGTATTCGACCTCGGCGATCCCCGGAGTACTCCTCAGACCATCGCCTTCCCCGACGGAGAATTGTTCGTCAACGACATGGCCCTAGACAGCGCGACCCGAACACTCTACATCACCGTCACCAACACAGGCAATATCTACTCGCTGAATGTAAGCGATCCCGCTCAGGCATCCGAAGTGCCTTTGACATTTTACACGAATGTCCCCGGCGCCAACGGAATCGTCGTCAAAGACGGTTCCATGTGGATCGCCTCCTACCCTGCCGACGGGATGACGGTTCCGGAAAACGTAATCTATCACATTCCGGACATCGCCTCGCCCCGGATCGTGCCTCTATTCGACCGCCCCGGCCAATACGACGGCTTGGCGTTGAGTCTCGACGGAGCGACCCTCTATTTCACCGACTGGACAAACCCCAAAGTAGGAAGCGTGGACCTGACAACCGGACAGATCGAAATCCTCCCTGTAACGGATACCCTCACAGGCCCCGCACGTATCCAACTCAGGGACGGTATCCTCTACATCCCCGACCTTCCCACCAGCCGGGTCGTGCGCTACCGTCTACCATAACCCCATGCCCGGAACTATTTTCAACCCCATTCCCCCATCATTTTGGAAATAGGGAAAAAACATATTACTTTTGCAGCCTAATCACCGCCATCGGCGGACGGGGTGTAGCGCAGTCCGGTTAGCGCACCTGCTTTGGGAGCAGGGGGTCGTGGGTTCGAATCCCGCTACCCCGACAAAACAAAAAGCCTTTCAGAACTATCCGAGGGGCTTTTTTGTGTTTTGTCGCAGGCGTTCCGATTGTGCTGTTTTTTGCTCGGTTTACACGTTTTTTGCCCGCTTGTGTAAACCAGTGTGTAAACCGAGATTACACGATGAAAGCTACCGTAGATGTTGTTTGCTACAAGTCCAAACCGCTCAAAGACGGCACATTTCCTTTAATGCTCCGAGTTACAAAAGATCGTAAACGTAAATACGTTTCTCTCGGACTTTCACTGCACAGTCGTTTTTGGGATTTCGACAAAAACAAACCCAAACGTAACGGCCCCAACAAGGAGCAAATCGAACGGTTGATAGCCGCAAAAACAACGGAATACAACAACCTTATCGTTGAAATGACCGCACAGCAACGCGAATACACTGCCGATACATTAGTGTCGCATTTCCGTTCGCAAATACAATACGGCAGTGTTGAATCGTTTTACAAACACCTAATTTTTAAACTGAAAAGCGAGGATAAGTTAGGCAATGCAGAAGTATTATACAAATACTCTCTCTAATCTTTGCGAAATTTCACTTCTATCCGCCTCGACATCCCGTTCCGAGACATTGACATGTCGTTTTGCAGCGTTATGAAGATTGGTTGAAAAAGAGGGATTGCAAAGAAACCACGATAAGCCAACTGTTCCGCACATTGCGCAGTGTCTATAAGATAAGAATTACGCAAAAAATACATACTATTTGATTAATAAACTGACATGAACTTATAACAAGGATTGATTATGAAAAAATTATCTTTTATTGTCTTTTTCCTTATTGGCTCATTATACATATATGGGCAGAGTTCTGATTCTTTAAAAGTTGCTGTAAAACCATTAACGGAGATTCACCGCGATAGCTTGCTGATAAGCATAGAGAAAAATTTCTCGGATATTGCACATGATGCTTTCTGGAAAAATAAAGTCGGCAGATATAAGGTATATAGAACATCGAATATCTATAATTCTCTGAAATTAGATACGGCAACAGGGCGCGTAACAGCACTTCAAATTGGAATTAACGATGATAAGGCAAGAGGTGAATATTTAATTTGTGGCAAGATTGAAGATTTTCTTTTTACAGAGGAAATTATCGGTAGATATGAATTGTATCCAACAGGAAATAATTACAATTTTATTCTTATTGATACTATATTAGGCAGCGCGTATCAAGTACAGTGGAGTACTAAAAGTGAACAATGTGGTAGATGGAGAATCTGGTAATTTATGTGGCATATATCCTGCTAAATTCCATTACCCGCTGTAACATCGCCATAGCCATAGGGATTGGTCTGCCCGTCTCTTTTGGGGAAATGCCCCCTGCTGTCCTCTCCCGGAGATGGGAATTCCACCGGATTCACTCGCTGAATTCCGAAGTGCTGACGGGCGACCGGGCCGGGATTTCATCGGTGCGGATCAATGCCAAGTACCGGCTGGGGTTCCGGATGCGCGAAACGGCCGCGAGCCGGTCTTCTCGGTCTGTTTGATTTTGAATATTAGCAATCATCATCGGTAAGGATATGGAAACGCAGAACAGAGTATAATCGGTCGGACGACCTGCTTCTCTTTGAACCCACCCATCCAGGAGAAGTGCTGAAGGAGGAGCTGGAGGCCCGCAGCATCACCCAGAAGAAATTCGCGCAGATGCTCGATGTGCACTACACCTTTCTGAACAACATCGTGAAAGGGAAGCACCCCGTCGCTACCGATATGGCACTGATGCAGGAATCGGCCCGAGGCATCGAGGCGACCTTCTGGATCAACCTCCAGACCTGCTACAACGTGCAGCTCGCCCGCCGCGACCAGCACCTTGCCGAGTGCCTCAGCGAAATCCGGAAAATCTGCGCCTCGATCCTCTGACCCTCTCCCACCTTAATAATTTACAATACGAGGGGTGATTGACATGTTTAATCAGCCTTTTTTAGAATTATTTTTTTCTTACTGTGTCTCAAATATCGAAAGAATATTATGGTTCAACATGAAAGTG
Source organism: Gallalistipes aquisgranensis (assembly GCF_014982715.1). Taxonomy (NCBI): domain Bacteria; kingdom Pseudomonadati; phylum Bacteroidota; class Bacteroidia; order Bacteroidales; family Rikenellaceae; genus Gallalistipes; species Gallalistipes aquisgranensis. The sequence goes on from NZ_JADCJY010000001.1 coordinate 1,190,980, forward strand.
AAGATAGTCATCCCAAATAAATTGACTAAACTATACCATTTCCGTCAGGTAAAAATCACATAGCACACGGGAATCAGCACGCCCGCCAGCAGGAACCATTTTCCACGGCCAGGCAGCCCCTTCCGCCCCGGAATCATGAACAGTCCGGAAAGGGCGAAAAAGACCAGCGACACGGCGAACAGGTCGGCCATGACGCTCCATCCGTCCACCCGGTTATAGTGTAGTTTATTGATCCAATACACCAAAACACGTTTCTCGTGAAGTTCGTAGTCCAGCGTACCGGTCGCGCTGTTGTACACTCCCATGCCCCCTTCCAGCATGAGCCTCATATGCTGGTCATCGAGGGGCAGGGCATTTTTCAGCCGGGGAAGACCCGACCTCCCGTTCCATGCCGCACTCACCCCGTCGCGGTCCAGTCCCGCAGGAAAATCCAGCGTGTAGTAGTTGCTCCGGTAGGCAGGGTCCTTCCCGTTCATGTGGTTCAACAGGATGCCCGAAATGCCGTACACCAGACAGATTCCCACCATCAGGTAGCCCAGGTCGCGGTGGACGACCCTCAGCCAGCGGACAACACTACTCCTCCACGACTTCATAATCCTCTCCGTCCATGTAATACAGGGCGTAGTAATCCTTGCCGTTCTCCTTCATCCACGCCCTCATCTCCTCGATATTAGCCAGCTCCGCGGCACACGCCTCGCCCGACTCGGGCTCCTTCACGTTCTTCTCGTTGATCTCCTTCTCCATCTGGGCCAGATACTCCTGGCTGAGACGGTTTTCGTGCATCGTGCCCGTAATGGCCAGCTGCGAGCCGATCAGCTCGCGGTTGAATCCGCCGATGTTGCCTTTCGCCTCCACCCTCATGGACGTTTTCTGGCTCTCTCCCACGATGAAGCAGCGTTTGCCTGAATGTGTGCACGTATGCGTCACATAGCCGCGCACGGTCACTTTCTTGCCGATCAGCTTATCCGCCTCGGCCAGCAGATCATCCAACCCGTAAGTCTCCGTCTCCGCGACGGCTGCGGCGCTGCGGGCCGTCTCCGAACCCTCTCCGCCACTCTTCCGGTTGTCGTTTCCGCCGCAGGCTGCCATCAGGCCGCACAGGGCGGCGATCAGAAATAATCTTTTCATAGCGTTTTTGTGTTAAGATATACGTTCTTCATTTCTATTTATTCCCGGCGCAAGCGGGGTAACAGTGCCATCGCCGCCAGCCCGGCGATCCCGGTCAGCAGGAGATAGCATACCGTCCATACCTTTCTTTTCCGCCCGCCGCCCGTGGCAAGCAACGCGAGAAGCGCCACAACGACATTGGCCGCCAGCGCCGCAACACCGGTAAAAATCAGATGCGGAGCCACATAAGAGGAGTTTTCGCGTCCCATGGTCAGGTAAACCGGGAAGAGTCGGCGCGACACCCTCTCCCACCGGTCGGGTTCCGCATCTATATGATACTCAGCTACCGGCCCCAGCGTCGGCGTATCCAGCGCATAATAGCGGCGGCCTCCGGGCGTCTCCACCGTCACGGTCCAGTACAGCAGGTTTCCCATGACCGTGACCAGGTCCGTCTCCGGGTCCACCGGTCCCATACCCAGCTTCCTCGGTTCGTAGCCTCCCGCCAGATCGCTCTCCAGAATGTACAGGGAGCCTTTCCGGTCGAACATAAAACCGTAGAACCGGCGGTCGGGCGCCTCGTACATGGAGAAAGAACGGATGTCGATCGAATCCCCTGCATGCGTATCGCGCACATAGGGCCGCCCGTTCACCATCTTGAGATGGAACAACCGCCCCCGTGCATCAAGGCAGAAGTATCCCTCGTCATACGATTTGAGAGTCGTGGGATTCCCCGCCGCCCACCGGGCCGGAAAGGCGAAACCGGCTTTTTCCATCGCCTTCCGGAAACGGGCACTTTTCTTCTCGTCCACCCGATTGGTCGCGGCATCGACAAACTCGATTCCCCCGCGCAACCGGAACACGTCCGGCGGAATAGAGAGGCCGCCCCGACGGGGCATGGACTCCTGCAGGATGTACAGCCCGGACTCCGGAGCCGACACCTCTTCGGGCTTGTAGCGGAAGATCACGGTGGACATCCGGAGCAGCGGAGGGGTCACCTCACGCCCCCCGATACTGTCCGGCAGCCTCCCGTCGGACATGAGCTGCCGGTAATTGAGCAGCGGCATCAGCGAGTCGAACTGTTCGGCCGTGTACCGGTTTCCGTCCAGGTCGGTCAACGGCATCTCCTTGTTCTTGTAGTCGACCAGCCCGAACCCCTTCAGCACCGAACCGTAATACACGAACGGATACTCCTGCGGCTCGCGCGTCGCCATCTTCACCAGTGCGGGCAGCACCCACATGCACGCAGCCGTGGCGCACACGAGGATCACCGCATAAAAGATATTTTGATGTTTCATAATTCGTATCGTTACCGGGCTCCCTCCTTGAAACGTCCCGCCGAATGGAACGGGAAGAAGAAACACAGCAGGGTAAACAGTGTCAGATAAGGTATCGCGGGCAGACAGGCCCCGGCAGGACCGTCCACAAAAAAGAAGGCGCACAGACACGCTCCGACCAGTCCGTAGGCGATGCGGAAGCGCCACACGGGTTCCATGCAGATCCAAGCCGCCAGCAGATAGGCACATATTCCGGCCAAGAACCACGGCAGGGAGTCCAGAACCATGCTTCCCACGATCTCCGGGGGATAGACTGCGGAGAACCCGACCGCCAGCACGGCGCAGGTCAGTGCATATAGCAGGACCAGCACCGACGCACCATAGGCCAGCAGCGACGCCAGCAGGGCATCCTCCCCGGCCGGCAGGTGCAGAGTGAGTTTCAGACGCCTGTCCGTCATCTCCGGCACGAACTGAGAGAGGGAGAGCAGCACCCCGACGAACGCAGGGACCCACTGCATGACGGCCGGCAGGAGCGGCACATCCTTCACGATCGCACCGTACCACACCTGCACGGCCCCCGAGAGGCGGAACTCCTGCCCCGACTCCACGAAAGCATAGGCCGTGCAGCCGGCCATGACCGCCGCTGCCAGCCACACGCTGCGCCGGGTCTTGATCCATTCCTTGTAGAATATAGCTTTTACCATGTCGCAGAAAGTTTCAGTATTTTCCGGTCAACCCGATGAAGGCGTCCTCCAGGGAGAGCCTCTCCGCCCTCAGGTTCTCCGCACCGAAAGGCGCTAGCAACCCGGCCACGTGCTCCCCGTCCAGGAAGGAATAGGTCTCCCACCGGTTCCCGATCGCAGAGGTGTTCCACAGACCCCCCAACTTCTCCGGCACCGGACCCGGCGCCGTGAAACGGTAACGACGGAAACCCTCCAAGATCTCCTTCGTAGGCCGGTGGAGCAGGATGCGCCCGTAATCCATGACGATGCAGTCGTCGATCAGCATCTCCATATCCTGTATGATGTGCGAGGTGAGGAACACGGTCTTCTTTCCCGCCCGCGCATATTCGCGCAGATACTCCACGAAAAGCCTCCGGTAACCCGGATCGAGCCCCATGGAGAAGTCGTCGAGGATCAGCAGGTCGGGGTCCTGCGCGAACAGAAGCCCGAGGGCCACCTGTGACCGCTGCCCGCAGGACATGGTGCTGATCCGTTGCGTCGATGTCACCCGGAGTTTCTCCAGCAACTCGTAGTAGGCATCCCTCTTCCATTTCGGAAAGAACCGCCCGTAGAACCGCTCGATCTGCCCCACATTGAAATAGGTGTGCTGGATATGCCCCTCCAGCAGCAGCCCCACACGGGCTTTCGTGGCGGGAGAGAGACGGTCCATCGGCTCCCCGAACAGACGGCATACCCCGCTGCGGGGCCTGAGATAGCCGTTCAGGATATTGATGATCGTGGTCTTCCCGGTCCCGTTCCGTCCCAGCAGCCCCACGACGCTCCCCTCCTCCACCGAAAAACAGAGGTTCTCGTAGATCAGTTTTTTCCCGTAACTGTGCGTTATGTTGTCACATTGGATAACTGGATTCATAGTGTCTCGTTCATGTTCGGAAGAGACAACCTTCCCATGAGGCATCCCTTTCCTGTGTTTGCGAACGGCCGTATGGCCGGATGCATCCGGCCATACGGCCCCGCCCCGTTTCCGGAATCTTTCCCTACTGCGAATCCCTCACGCAGCGGAGCTGCTGCCCGGACTTGGTGCTGATATAGGCCACGTTGATCCTCCCCTCCGGATACTTGGAGGTAAACGTCGTCATCATGGAGAAGAACTGGATATTGGTCAGCTTCGAGGGATCTTCCTTATCCTGGTAAAGCGGAGTGTAGCAGGTCGACGACATGATGTAGGTCATCGCCGGCGTACCGAACAGTTCGCTCTTCGAGGTGTTGCCCGAATAGAACTGGGTCAGCTGATACTTGGGTTCGGCCGCAAAATTGGTCATCATCCGCACGCCCGAAACCACGTAATTCCAGCCGGCCTCGTTGAACTTCGCCATATTGCCGCCGCCGTAGTTCTGATCGTAGAACAGGGCCTCCTCGTTGATCTGGTTGCCGCTCTCGCCGGATGCTGCCTTGTTCGACAGCCCGCAGAGGTTCCAGAGCTCCGTGCGGGTCGGGATATGCCATCCCTTCGGACAGATACCCTGCACGCCCTCGAAGTCGTTGCAGTTCTCCTCGGTGACCTCCACACCGCCCAGCGCGGCATACATGTCGTAGAAATAACCGTTCTTCCTGATATCGTCCGCACCGGTCAGGGCCGTAGCACTGGCGGCGTTGATCGTGTTCTCCGAACCGTCCTCGTTGTTGAGCTTGTAGGGGTACCACATGTGGCTGTCGGCGACCGGATCGGTCGAAGGCGTGATCCCCCGGGGAATGTAACGCATCGGTTCGGCCATCCAGTACTGTCCGTTGGAGAGTTTCACCGTGGTGTAGCGTTCGCCGTCATAGAGGAAATAGTTCTCGTCCAGATGCTCCTCGAAGACCACCTCTTCCGACGGGCCGATCGCCCCTTCGTCCGTCCAGCCGGTGATCTCGCCGCTGAGCGTCACCTGAATGTCGTCCGGAAGGACACGCACGTCCACCGTATACTGGCCTCCGGCCTTCAGGTTCGCCGAAGCGAGGTTCTGGCTCAGCGTCCTGTCGTCCGCGGTGCTGACCGTCAGCGTGAAGGCCACCTCCTGCGGCACCACGATGGCACGGTACTGTTTGTTCGCCGTCACCTGCTGTGCGGTGATCTCGGCGGCCGAAGCGCTGCCGTCCACCGTGGCGGTCAGAGCAGCCAGATCCACGGTCGCCTTGGGGACCGATCCCCCGAGGACCACGGAACGGATATCCGAACCCGACTCGTTGGTCACATTCACCAACAGTTTGGTCAGCAGGTGCTTGAACGGCACCACCACGGCCTGCGCCGTGGGCAGCACGTCGGCCTTGCTTCCCGCGATCAGGTCCGACGCCCCGTATCCCGTCGTCTGGTCGGTCTCCACGGAAAATTCGGTCGGTGCTCCCGCCTCGTCGTACGGATAGTAGGCCGTCAGCGTGGACTTGTCGTTCGCCTCGGCATACCATTGCAGGTTTCCGGAGAACACGCCGTCCCGGAAAGTCATCAACTGATTCTCAGCATATTTGGTTCCGTCCGTTTTGAGGACCGTGAGCCCGATCCGGTCCCCTTCGTCGAAATTCGTCTCCGAAGCCCGGGAGAAATTCAGCACGGGATTGATGACCACCGGGCCCGCAGCGGGTCCGCCCGCCTCGTTTCCGTCTTTGTTGCAGGAGGCCATCACCGCACTCGCAGCCAACAGGAAAAGCAAACTTTTTTTCATCGTTCGATTGGTTAATGATTTATAAAACATTGAAATTATTCTCGTCATCCGTCAGAATACATATCCCACCTTCAGCGTCTCCGCCCAGCGGTTCGCCCCTCCGACGAACCGAAGACCGAACCCGTGGACGAAAGTCGCCCCCAACTCCGCGTAGACCCCCCGGGGGATACGATACCGCACCCCGACCCCTACCGACACCCGGGACGCAGACAGGTATTCGTCCTGCCAGTCGAGATACTCCGTGAGCCGGTAGGGCGGATCGCCGGGTTCCGTCTCCGTAGCGGCCTCCAGTTCCCGCTCCGTCCGGCTGCCCGAGGCGAAGGCCGCGTACCCTTTCAGGTCGAACCGTCCGACGCGGCGTTCCCCGCAGACATACCCCCGATACAGGGTCATCGTCTGCAACGTCCCGTAGGGGAACATCTGTGTAGCCAACCGCCGCAGCGACGAGACCTCTGCTCCCAACCGGACCTCCCCTTTCGGAAAGACCGCCTCGTATTCGGGATTCACGCGCAGCAGGCGGCGTTCGAATATCCGGTTCGACCCGTACACGCGGGTCACGGTGACGCCGCCGGCCGTCTCCCGGCCCAGCACGTTCTCGTCGTTGACCTGCCGGCTCCATGAGAACTCCGCACGCAGGTAATGCCATACCTCTCCCCGCCGGAAACGGTAACCGACATGCGAGGAGACACGATGGGCCGAAAATTCGAACCACACCGTCTGTTTCTCCCCCGCCGAACCCACCGAACGGAGATACTCCGCATCGACATACAGGCCGCCCTGCTGCACCTGCACGGAAACCCCGTGCATCGTCTCCTTCACGGGAAACCCGTCCACCCCGGACTCCTTGAGATGGACGCCGCTGCCCTCCCAGTCTTCGTACGCACCGTACATCAGCCCCTTGTCCAGGAAAGCGTAGTAGGTGCCCACCGTCGACCCCACCTCCTCGGCCCGAATCGATTCGCTGTTCTTTACGAACACATATGCCAGTCCGAGGGCCGTCCGCCCCTTGTGGTACATCACGCCGGGCGCCACCTTCATCTCCAGCCGGTAGTTGGTGTGACGCAGGTCCTTACGCTTGGCGCAGTTGGCCGCCAGGAACTCCATCTTTCCGCCCAGTCTCCAACGGGGAGCCGCATCTACGGCGATTCCCCCCGTGAACGAATAGGTCTGAAGGTCCTTGCGCCCGGGGGTAAACTCCAACACATCCACCGGATAGAAGCCCGGGCGGATGAACATCGAACCACACATTTCCCGTCCGGAGGTATGGTCGAACGAAAACGACCCCGCCATGGAGTACCGCTCACGATGAGCAATGGTCTTCGCCACGGCCCCCGCACTCCACGCCTCGCGGGCCTGGTAGGTGTCGCGGAACTCCCCCTGCATGCCCCGTCCGTACAGTTCGGCATAGGACACGGTCACACTGTCCATCCGCAGCCCCGCGGCATTCACCCCTGCATTCCAGAAATTGCGCCGCTCGATCCGCTCGTAGGGCTGCGCCGAAAGGACCGCCGCCAACGGCAGCAGGGCGCACAACAAGGCTATTTTTCTCCGTTCAATCATGCAGCGACTGTTGTTCCCGTTCGTAAAAATCCGTCGAAGAGTTGTTCGTATCCATGAGTATCTCGTAGCCGGCCTCCCGGGTGGCCTCCTCGTCCGTACGGCGATGGAGCGTCCGCCCGGTATAGAGGGCGCTCTGGGTCACATAACCGGCATCTATCGAAGGCGGGATGCGTTTCTTGTTGTTCGACGATCCTCCGTAGAACACTTCCACGCCGTCCAATACCCATTCCAGTGGAATCTTGACGATACGGTCCACCGTACTGCCGGGTTTCTGTATCACATTCTCCGCTCCGGCCACGAACTCCTGCACCGTGACACCCTGAGCCCTGAATATCGCCACGGCGGGCGAGAACACGGAGAAAGTGAAGGCATTGGCCTGTCCCACCTTGATCACCACGTCCAGATAATGATCCGGAGCAATCCGGTCGCCCGGAGCAGGATGGTAGAGCGTATTCCAGAAATAGACGTTGTTATAGCATACGAAATAACCCTCCCGGTTCAGATTCACCGACAGCGGATACTGTGCCGCATGGTCGATCGCCCCGCAGACCACCAGCACCGCATCCTCGCCGGGCTCCAGCGGAAACGACCTTCCGTTCCCGCCGAACTGCCAGATCGCCTGCACCACCGGCACGAAATCGGGGTACACGCTCGCCCCCGTCTCCGGATCCTGCGTCACCCACACGTTGGTACCCTGCGAATTATAGGGATCGAACGTGGCGAAGCAGAGGCTGTCCAGATACTGCACTTCGGAATCGTTGTTGTGCAGGATGATATACTTGTCCGACTGGTACTTGCCCTCCTGCGGGTACTTCATGCATCCCCCGCAGTAGATCTCCTTGATGACGATGCTTCCGGCCCTGGAGTGGACCAGCGGCAGACCGATCTCCGCATCCTGGTCCACGACACGGACCATGTCGGCCGTCCCGTTGAAAATGTCCTTTCCGTTGCGGTCCTTTACCATAACGCGGTACAATCCGTTGGTGAGCTGCAGCCGCGCAGTCCCCCCGTCATCGGTCGGAGCCTTGTAGGAGTTGCCACGGTCGATGTCCTCCGCCGTCACGGTGACACCTTCGCGGACCATCTCCGCATAACCCTCGGGATACACGGCCTGCACCGTCAGGGTGTGCACCTCCCCGGAATAGAGCTCCTCCCCCGGTTCGGAACAGCCGGCCGCCCACAGTGCGGCGGCAAACAGCGGTATGAAAAACAGTCGTCTCATCTTCGGTCAGAATTTCAGCCGGCAGGTCAGCCCGTAGTAGAAATCGGGGGTGAATATGGCACCCACACCCGTCGCATACGAGGTGACGTAACGCCGCGAATTGGTAAAGTTATTGGCATAGAACGAGAGCGACACATGGTCGCCGATCTCTTTCGTGATACTCAGGTTGGCCGAGAAATAGGGATCGTACCCGTCCCGGGCAAACGTATAGACGTTGCCCGACTTGCGGATCAGGTGCGCGAAGGCGGGATCGTCGGCTTCGGCCTGCGTGAAGGGGCGGATATTGCCGTCCGTATCCATGTAGGCCACGGGCCGGATGGCCGTGTAGGAGTCTCCCCCGTAAATGTCCCCGCCCGTAGGGACGTTGCTGTCCTCCGTCACAGTAAAGGCATAGGGACGTCCGCCGTACTCGGACAGCCGCTGCGAACGCCTCAGCAGCGCCATCTCCAACCGGCAGGAGACCACGAGGCGTGCTCCGG